>NZ_PQGG01000009.1 GCF_002915595.1 Zhongshania marina | reverse complement strand
AAGACCGGCTACGGCCAATATTTACTGCGCGTAGCCGACGGCTACAAATAAACGCAACACCATATAGACGGATACCAACAGTAAATGAATGTCATCCAAACCAAGCTAAAAGACTGCGTGATTATTGAGCCCAAGATCTTTGGCGATCATCGCGGTTTTTTCTTAGAAACCTTTCAGGCAGAACGCTATCGGGAGATGGCGGGTATTACACTGCCATTTGTACAAGACAATCACTCGCGCTCAGCAAAGGGTGTGCTGCGTGGCCTGCATTTTCAACAAACCAAACCCCAAGGCAAATTGGTGCGGGTGGTGAGTGGTGAGGTTTACGACGTGGCGGTGGATATCCGCCAAGATTCCCCCAGCTTTGGGCAGTGGGAAGGTGTGTTGCTGTCTGAGGAGAACAAGCGCCAGTTTTGGGTGCCGCCGGGTTTTGCCCACGGCTTTGTGGTGCTTAGCGACACCGCAGATTTTGAATACAAGTGCACTGACTATTACGACCCCAGCGATGAGGGTAGTTTAATCTGGAATGATCCGGCTCTGGCAATCACTTGGCCGCTGAATAATCCGACCTTGTCCGACAAAGACAGCAAAGCCCCCACCTTTGCAGAGCTATTTCAGCAATGAGTGAGCAAAGCAGCATACAAACAGAAATGCATTTACTTGTTACCGGTGCCAACGGCCAATTGGGCCAATGCTTGGCGGATCGGCTAAACAAACAGAACATCCCCCATACCTTATTGTCCCGCCAAGATGCCAACATCAACGACACCGTTGTGCTAGAAAAGCTCGTGGCTGATAAGTGCGTCACTGCGATCATCAACGCCGCCGCCTATACTGCGGTGGACAAAGCGGAGTCTGAGCCCGAGTTAGCAAAGCGGGTGAATGAAGACGGGCCGATGGCGCTGGCCAAATTGTGCAGCCGATTTGATATCCCCTTGCTCCATGTCTCCACCGACTATGTGTTTGATGGCAATAAGCAAACACCCTATGTGGAGACGGATCAAACGGGCCCGACTGGGGTTTATGGCCAAACCAAGCTCAATGGCGAGATCGCCGTACAGCGTCATTGCCGAAAACACATCATATTGCGCACGGCGTGGGTGTTTAGTGAGTATGGCGATAACTTTTTGAAGACGATGCTGCGCCTTGCGAAGGAGCGTGACACTCTCGGAGTGGTAGGTGATCAGATTGGTTGTCCAACTTATGCGGGTGATATCGCTGAGGCCCTTATTAGTATTGCTCAGCAATTGCATAAGGCTGAGCAAAATAAAAGCGGGACGAAAGCCCACTATGGCGTTTATCATTACGCCGGCAATGAGGCGGTGAGCTGGTATCGGTTTGCAGAGGCAATATTTGCGGTGGCGCAGCGGGCCGGTATTCTTGTAACGATACCCGTGCTAAATGAGATAAATACCGCTGCGTACCCGACGCCAGCAAAGCGGCCAGGGTATTCGGTGCTCAGTAGCGCCAAGATTGAGGCGGATTACAATGTGCGGCCCAGCAATTGGCGGGCGGCCTGCGAAAGATTGAGCAATGGTTTGCTCCGAAAAGGATGAGATCGCGGAATGAAATTGGATTGGGATAGCTTGTGCTGATGCAGGATTTGCTAAATGAATTGACCTTGGTGACGGTGACTTATAATAGCGCCAAGGTTCTTCCTGCACATATAGCTTCTTTCCGTGACACGGCTAGCGCTGCAATGCCGCGTTGGATAGTCGTAGATAATGCGAGCACTGACGCGACAGACGAGATTGCTGCCGCAAATAGTGACTGCGTGGAAATGATCAAGTGCAAAGAGAACTTGGGCTTTGGCAGTGCTTGCAATATCGGGATTAAAGCAAGTAACACGCGCTATGTCATGGTATTGAATCCAGATACCCAGCTTTCTGAGGCGGCGATAGACCAGTTGCTTACAGAAATAAAGGCACACGGTGCGGCGATAGCAGGGCCCGCACTTCGTCCAGAGCAAGATACCTCGGTAGTTAAGGTGCCTTGGTTGGTCGGGGCGGTATTGCTGTTTGATACTCAGCTCATGGACTCGGTCGGCTATTTTGATGAGCAATTCTTTCTGTATGTGGAAGACGTTGATATATGCAAGCGAGCCAACGATGCGGGTTTAGATGTGATTCACTGCCGTCATATTAGTATCCCTCATATTGGCGGCGGTTCGACAGTGCGAACAAAAGCGGTTTATGAGTTTATTCATTTTCATCGTGGGCGGTCCTATGTGCTTTACGCGCAAAAGCATGGTTTGCCAGACGAGCATATAGAGCTCTATATGAAGAAAAATACCAAGCGCTGTGTAATAGCATTATTTAGTTTTGGGTTGGCGCGGTATCGTCGTGCGCGGGCTAAGTTGCGGGGAGCCAGATCGGTATTAAATGCCTAAGGCGTTGTACTGTTTACATGTGAGTTTGTATGCATCATTGCAAATAATAAAAATACGGGGATGTAGGTAGAGCTTAGATTTTACCTTGGTAGTAAAAAGCAGGTGTGCTTCCTTGCTTGTTACAGTATAGCTATCGAAAAAAGGGAAAGCCGATAGTGGATGGTCAGTATAAAGACAGCGCTCATCTAGACGGCGAACTAATATCTGTTGCTATGTGTACCTACAATGGTGAGAAATATTTAGCTGAACAGTTGGACTCTATTTTAGGCCAAAGTTATAGAAATCTTGAAATCATTATCGTTGATGATTGTTCCACAGATAATACCGTTAAACTCTTAACTGACTATGCAAGTCGGGATAGTCGTGTTTGCGTACTGCAAAATGAATCAAATTTAGGTTTTGTTCGGAATTTTGAAAAAGCAATAAATGCCTGTTCTGGACATTTAGTTGCGTTGGCTGATCAAGATGATATTTGGTTTCCCGACAAGTTGCGTCGTCTATCAGAAGAGATCGGTGATAACTGGCTAATCTATTCAAAAGTTGCCGTTGTAGATGCTAATGGTGTTGAGCAAAATGAAACATTTCCTAGGGTTAATCGTTTAGAAGGGCAGTGCGCCCTTTCATTAATCATGAATAATTGTGTCACGGGGCATGCATGTTTAATGCGGTGTGAGTTACTTCAAGTCGCCATGCTATTTATATCGGATATGCCGTATCACGACCAATGGCTCGCTATCGTTGCTGCGTCGCGGGGGAAATTGAAAGCAGGTGATGAGGTGCTCTCCTACTATAGAAAGCACAGCAGCAATGCGGTTATGCGATCAAAAACGAAGCGTAATATTTCTAAACGCGAGCATGTGGTTAGTAAATTCAAGGCGGTGAGCGAGTTTGTTGAGAAAGTATTGGAGAGTGGCATTCTCAATAGAAGTGAGCAGTATTTACTTGAAGAGTTTTCTGAAAAATATATTAAAAATGAGCGAGTTTTTTACAACTTTGAATTAAAACATTTTCTCTTAAAACATTCAGATACATTTCTCGGACTGTTCAACGGGCGAAAGCGCTATATTAAAAAAATGTGTCGTGGGAAGTGGTATTTTATATTGCTGCCTTTTTCGTAAATCGTGGTTTGACTTGGTTTGGTTTTCAAATATTTTTTTAATTAATTTGGCGTCGTAGTGATCGTTCAGGCGCATATTTTGTGATGATCTAGTTAGCGGTGGTTTGGTAATGATTTCCGAAAATGCAACGCCGAAAATATCAGTTGCGATGTGCACCTATAATGGTGAAAGATTTTTGGTAGAGCAGTTGGATTCCATATTGAATCAGACCTACCAAAATATTGAGTTGGTGATTGTTGATGATTGTTCAACTGATGGCACCGTAGCATTATTGGAAGGCTATGCTCAACGCGATCAGCGTATTCGCGTAATTCGCAATCATCAAAACTTAGGCTTTGTTCAAAATTTTGCAAAGGCTATGGGGGAGTGCCGTGGTGAGCTAATTGCTCTGGCGGATCAGGATGATATTTGGTTCCCTGAAAAGATCGCCTCTCTGTATCATGATATTGGCGACAATTGGCTGATCTACTCGCAGATAAGTCCTGTTGACTCTACAGGTAAGCTGTTGAATTTCAAATTTCCGAAAGTTAATCGCCTAGAAGGGCATTGTCCGCTTGCTTTGATGTTAAACAATTGTGTTACTGGTCACGCCAGTTTGCTCAGGAAAGAGATGTTGCCCCTTGCGATGCCGGCGATAAGTGATATGCCTTATCACGATCAGTGGTTGGCAATCGTGGCGTCGTCGAGGGGGAAGTTAAAGGCGAGTGATCAGGTGCTGTCATACTACCGCCAGCATGATAATAATGCGGTATGGAAAACAAAGGGCAAGCGAACAGAGGCGAAATATGTAAAGGCTCTGCGGGAGGTGGAGCGCGTTTGTAAATTTATGCGTAGCGTGCTGGATTCAGAGGTATTATTAGATAGTGACACGGCATTGCTACAAGAGTTTTATGCGTGTTACTCCCGCTATGACAAGGTGTTTTATAATTTTAAGCTGCGCCGCTTTCTTAAGCGACACGGTAATACTTTTCTTGCCTTGTTTCCGCAGCAGGAAAAATATCGGCGCAGAATTTGTCGCGGCAAATGGTATTTCATACTTGTGGCATTTTGGTGACGCCGCCTAGATTTTCTTAGTGGATTCCTCGAATTTATCCTGCCTGAGCGCGTTAGTTGCCTACCTTGTTAACTGCTAAACAGTTTTGCGAGTTTGTTCCTTTATTGTTGGTTTGTGGGGCTGTAAAATCGCCGGCTGTATAAATTTTGCTCTATATAAGGACAGGGGATGAAATTCCGCCCAGAAATCGATGGTTTGCGAGCATTTGCCGTCATATCCGCTGTTATATATCACGCCTTTCCCGGCGCCTTATCGGGTGGATATATTGGCGTCGACGTATTCTTCGTCATATCGGGGTATTTAATTACCAGTATCCTAATATCTGAGTTACAGGCGGAAAAGTTCAGTTTTAGTGAATTCTTTGGTCGTCGCGTTAGGCGTATTTTCCCCTCTCTAGTTTTTGTTTTGGCGATGACGAGTATCTTTGGCTGGTTTTTTATGCTGCCAGCGGAGTACAGTCAGCTTGGCAAGCATACTGCGGCGAGCGCAGTATTTATTCAGAACTTTGTGTTTTGGAGCGAGTCCGGTTATTTTGACCCCTCAGGTGAAACAAAGCTGTTACTGCATCTGTGGAGTTTGGCCGTTGAAGAACAATATTACCTTTTATGGCCTCTAGCCCTTTGGTTTGTGTGGCAGAAAAACGCCAGTATATTGAAACTAATGATTGGCGTTGCGGTATTCTCATTTATATTAAATATCGCCTTTGTCAGTGGTGAGACGGAGGCGGTTTTTTTCTGGCCTATTGGTCGATTTTGGGAATTATTGCTCGGCGCGGTTATGGCGTGGATGAGTATTTTTCGCAAAGAGTTTTTGGAATCTAGCAGACAAAAAATAGATCGCATTTTGGCGAGCACCCTGTTTCGCTATACCCCTTCGCTTGCCAATACCGGTGCTTATAATGTACTCAGTTTTACGGGAATAGCTTTGCTTTTTGGAGGTGTATTATTTCTTCCAGAAGGCATCGTTTATCCTGGCATTTGGGCATTGATACCCGTATTAGGATCGGCATTCGTCATTGCCGGCGGAGCAGAACCTTTGCTTAGCCGAGTTGTACTTTCTAATAAAGTTGCACTGTGGTTTGGGGCAGTCAGTTATCCTTTGTATTTGTGGCACTGGCCTTTGCTGTCATATGGAAATCTCGCTAACGCAGAGAGAGCTTCCGTTGTTTTTAGGGTGAGCGCTGTTCTTCTGTCAATATTTCTCGCGTGGTTCACCTATCATTTTGTTGAAAATCCCTTTCGGTTTGGTGCGTATAAAAAGCAAAAGATACAGGCGCTATGTCTTGGTTTAGTGCTTTTGGGCGGTTTCGGTTGGGTGAACTATAAGTTTGACGGCTTGGAGTTTCGCTTTCCTGCCAATGTTCGCCAATTTACAGACAATGTAGATTTTAAGTGGTCATCCTACGTGCAGGGAAATACCTGTTATTTAGAAGAAGCTGAATTACTGCTTCATGATCCCTCTTGCTACCAAGGGCGGGGTGAGGGGGTAAAAGTTGCGCTTTGGGGCGACTCTCACGGTGCAGCTTTGTATCCGGGGCTGAAGGCATTGTCGGAGCAGCATAATTTCGAGTTGATCCAGCTTACTCACGCGGCATGTCCCTCTTTATTCGGTGTGACATCGGGCTATAGAAAGGATTGTCCTGAAAATGCTGAGCAAGTATTACGAGAGCTATCGCAGGCGAAGCCGGACCTGATTATTCTGCATTCCTCGTGGAAGCACGATGATTACCCCTTGACCCCTGAAGAGCTCAGGGCGTCATTGGAGAATACGGTAGACCGGCTGAAAGCCACTCTTCCGGAAAGCAAACTTTTACTTATTGGGCCGGTGCCCCGTTGGCAGATTAGTCCGCAGCGAGAGTCATTTATCAATCTCGATAGGTTGAGCGGTAAGGTGTCAGAAATGCAGCCAGCAACTATGCTCAGAGATTATGAGGCAACAATTAAGAATGTGGCTCTAGAGCAGTCGATCGGTTTTATGTCGGCATTAGATGTATTCTGCAATGAACAAGGCGAGTGCTTAGCGCGGGTAGGGGATAAGCCTACGGACTTTACTGCGATTGATTACGGACATATTTCTAAGGCGGGGTCTGAATATTTTGCGACGCACATTGCTACAAATTTACTGGCTTATTTAGGTTTGCAGTCTGCGGAAAATCGCTAATTACAGTATGAGTTTGATTAATGATTCGGCTGCATGCCTGAACAAGGAGTTTGGAAATGACGGGCATGTTGATCGGCGATAGTGGCAATGTGAAGGTGTTTGTTGCTGCACCAGCTGGGCAGGCCTCCGGTGGGCCAGAGCTTTTGCAGCAACTGGTTTCCGCGCTTCGTAAGCGCGGGGTCGACGCATATATGTATTATTATCGCCGAGTTGAGGGAGCAGATCCGGTGCATGCTGAGTTTGCTCAGTATGAAAATCCTTATGTCGATGTGGTGGATGATCAGCGCCAGAATGTGCTTATTGTTCCTGAGACCAAAACGGATATTTTGCACGACTATTCTAATATTAAAAAAGTCGTTTGGTGGCTGAGCATCGATTTTTATTACGATGCTATGGGGTTTTCTATTTCTAAGCATGGCCCGCTATCGATTCCCTTGTTAAGAAAAATGATTCTGTTTGGTAAGTCGAGTAGAAAGAAGAAAAACTTTTTCTTTCGAGATAAGAGATATCATGACTATTACCATTTCGTCCAAAGCGAATATGCGGCAGAACATTTAAGAGCTAAAAATGTTGATAAAGATTGTGTGTTTTATCTTAGCGATTATTTAAATGCTGATTTTGTTACTTCTGGATTGACGGCGGTCGCAGAAGATAAAAAAGATATCGTTATATATAACCCAAAAAAGGGCTTTGAATTTACGTCGCAGCTCATTGCGTATTGTTCAGATATTGAATTTATTCCATTAGAAAATATGAGCCGCGCAGAGGTTGTTGAGTTGCTGCGGAAGGCTAAGGTCTACATCGATTTTGGTGAACATCCGGGTAAAGACCGAATTCCTAGAGAGGCATGTATTTCAGGCGCCTGCATTATTAGCGGCTTAAACGGCTCGGCTGGGAACGCGGTGGATCTTCCTATACCTGCAGGTTTTAAATTTGCCCGCGATCCGTCAAATTTGCCTGTGATTAGCGAAGAGATTCGTCGTTGCTTCGCTATGTATGAAGAGAAGACGGCATTGTTCGATGACTATCGTGAAAAAATTAGAGCCGAGGAAGCTCGTTTTTATCGGGATGTTGAGGCGATATTTTCCTAGCTGCCAAATTCTTTGGGCAGTGGTTTACGGCATTTCTTTAAGGTCTTTTAGGGCCGCCCCTAATATTTGATGCATATCATAGTAGCGATATTCGGCGAGTCTTCCGCCAAAGAATATCTTGTCTTCATTTTTTGTTAGGGCTTTGTACTGCCGATATAAGCTGTCGTTTTTCTCATCATTGATCGGGTAATAGGGTTCCATGCCCTCCGTCCACTCCGCCGGATATTCCTTTGTAATAATGGAAACGGCTGTGTCCACAGGATCAAAATGTTTGTGTTCAATAATTCTCGTGTAAGGAACCTCATTTCCGGTGTAGTTAATAACGGCATTGCCTTGGAAGTTTGCGGTCTCAACAAGCTCAGATTCAAAGCGAAGGCTGCGGTACTCCAGCTTTCCAAATCGGTAGCCGTAGTATTGATCAATGGCGCCGGTGTATATGTGGTATTTAGCGAGCTTATCTAATTCCAATTTGTGTTCGAAGTAATCGGTATTTAAGCGCACATCTATGCCGTCTAGCATTTTGTCGATAATTTGCGTGTAGCCGCCAATGGGGATGCCTTGATAGCGATCATTAAAGTAGTTGTTGTCGTAGGTGAAGCGGACTGGTAATCGCTTAATGATGAATGCGGGAAGTTCCTTGGCGGGGCGACCCCACTGCTTTTCGGTGTATCCCTTGATCAAGATATTGTAAATATCTTCACCGACTAGACTGATGGCCTGCTCTTCTAAATTACTCGGGGTTTTGCCGTTTAATATTGCCTGCTGTTCCGCTATTTTTCTTTCCGCCTCGGCAGGAGTTCTTGTGCCCCACAGTTGATAGAAGGTATTCATATTAAAAGGAAGGTTGAAAAGCCTTCCCTGGTAATTCGCTACGGGACTATTGGTGTAGCGATTAAACTCGGCAAATTGATTTATATAGTCCCAGATGGGCTTATTATTGGTGTGAAAAATGTGTGCGCCATATTTGTGAACATGGATTTTGTGCTGGCATTCCGTGAAGATGTTTCCGCCAATATGCGCGCGCTTTTCGACGACGAGGACCTTTTTGCCGCGTTTTTTAAGCTCGTGAGCGCAGGTTGAGCCATAGAGGCCGCTACCTACAATAAGATAATCGTACATATGGGATCTCGCATTATTGCCATTTGCTTCTTAATTGGCGCAAATTTTATGGGCGTAATATAGCATTTTGTCGGCTTAGCCTGCAGTGCGGTGGCATTTATTAAGTCTTATTTTCTATAAGTGCGCAGAGCTCGGTGTATTTGGCTATGGATGGAGGGGGGAGTTATAGGGTGTATAATGCCGCCTTTTACACAAAACCGTTTGTGTTTACTCATACATTTCAGGTTATCTATGCTTTTGCTTTCAAAGAAAGAAGATTGGTTGGGAAATATCCGAGGGGATATTCTTGCGGGTTTGGTTGTTGCTCTGGCTTTAATACCGGAGGCAATTGCCTTTTCGATTATCGCAGGTGTTGATCCTAAAATCGGTTTGTACGCCTCATTTTGTATTGCCGTAGTGACGGCCATTGTTGGTGGTCGCCCTGGGATGATCTCAGCGGCGACTGGCGCCATGGCCCTGTTGATGGTGACCTTAGTAAAGGATCATGGTCTGCAGTATTTGTTGGCGGCGACCTTGCTGACCGGTGCCTTGCAGATTGTGGCGGGCTATTTAAAGCTGGGGCAATTGATGAGCTTTGTGTCGCGCTCGGTGGTCACGGGCTTTGTAAACGCTTTGGCGATATTGATATTTATGGCGCAGTTGCCAGAGTTAACCAATGTTACTTGGCATGTTTATGCTATGACAGCGGCGGGTTTGGGTGTGATTTATTTATTCCCGCTACTGCCGGTGGTGGGCAAAATCATTCCGTCGCCGCTTGTATGTATTCTTACCCTCACAGCGGTGAGTTTAATGATTGGGCTTGATATTCGCACCGTAGGGGATATGGGCGAACTACCCGATACATTACCGATTTTCTTGTGGCCGGATGTGCCGCTCAATTTTGAAACCCTGAGTATTATTTTCCCCTATGCTGCGGCTATGGCGGTTGTTGGTTTATTAGAATCTTTGATGACGGCAACTATCGTCGATGACTTAACTGATACCGGAAGCGACAAGAACAGAGAGTGCAAGGGGCAGGGTATCGCCAATATCTTCTCTGGATTGCTGGGTGGTATGGCGGGCTGCGCGATGATTGGCCAGTCTGTTATTAATGTGAAATCAGGTGGTAGGGGTCGCTTGTCTACCTTCTTCGCCGGTGCCATGCTGCTCACAATGGTCGTGTTTTTGAGTGACTGGGTGTCGCTTATTCCGATGGCAGCCTTGGTTGCGGTGATGATTATGGTATCTATCGGAACTTTTAATTGGAGTTCCGTAACTGGGCTGAAGAGCAATCCCTTGTCTGCAAATATCATTATGTTAGCGACAGTGGCGGTTGTGGTGTGGACGCATAACCTCGCCTATGGTGTGTTTGTAGGGGTGTTGCTGGGCTCCTTATTCTTTGCCAATAAGGTGAGTCACTTTATGTATGTGAGCAAAGAACTCAGTGCCGACGGAAATACACGCACCTATCATGTGGTGGGGCAGGTGTTCTTTAATTCGGCGGAGCGCTTCAATGCGGGCTTCGATTTTAAAGAAGCGGTTGATAAGGTTGTGATTGATTTAAGTCGCGCGCATTTTTGGGATATTTCCGCAGTGGGTGCTTTGGATAAGGTCGTTATTAAATTTAGGCGCGAAGGTGCCGACGTTGAGCTGATTGGTTTGAATGACGCTAGCGAAACAATAGTTGATCGCTTTGGCATTCACGATAAACCCGAAGAGATTGAAAAAGTACTGGGAGGCCACTAATGAATAATAATTACGTGTTGGCATGTATTGATGGCGCGAGTCTTAGCACTGCGGTGTGTGATTATGCAGCCTGGGTGTCGCAAAGAACGGGCGCAGCGCTAAAGTTACTCCATAATATTGAGCATCGTCCTCAGGCGGCGGTTGCTGATCTGAGCGGTAGTATTGGCTTGGGAAGTCAGGAAGACTTGCTAGAAGAATTGACCCGAGTAGAGCAGCAGCGCAATCGATTGCTAATGCAGAAGGGTAAATTAATGCTTGAAGCCGCCCAGCAACGCGCTGTGCAAGCCGGTGTTGCCGGCGCCGAAGTTTGGCAGCAACACGGTAGCTTGCAGGAGTCGCTTGTTGAGTTGGAAGAGAATATCCGCGTGCTGGTGATGGGGGTGCGTGGCGAAGAGCATCGCGAGGGGCAATTGGGAGCGCATTTAGAAACGGTTATTCGCGCGCTGCACAAACCAGTTCTAGTGGTGAACTCACCGTTTGCTGTGCCTAAGAAAGTTATGCTGGCCTATGATGGCCACGATGCCTCACGAAAGGCCTTGGATATGGTGGCTTCAAGCCCTGTATTCAAAGATATTCCCTGTCATTTGGTTTATGTTGGTGACGAGGCAGTCGCGTCTGGTGTGCTGAATGAGGCGGCGACGGTCTTGGCGGTGGCGGGTATTTCTCATGAGCTAGTTAATTTACCTAAGGGTAAAAGTGACGAACAGCTTTGCCAGTATCAGGCAGAGAATGATATCGACCTAACTGTCATGGGCGCTTACAGCCACCATCCTTTGCGCGGCATGTTGCTAGGGAGTTTAACTGCCAAGATGCTGCATAAGACTGCGCGGCCACTGCTGCTACTGCGCTAGAATTATATTGCGGCGCTTTTCCTTAGCTCATTTGTTAGTGGCTTATGTGTGGTGCTAGGGCAGTCTGATTACTGCCCTTGTTGATCGAGCCAAAATGCAAAATCTATCCCGTAATACTCACTACCATAAAGGCTGAGGTGATCTGAATCGCGGTATAGCGTGTGTCCGTCGCGTAAAATGCTGCACTGCTTATTTTTGCAAAAAAGACCAATCGGGTCGTAAATACGGATATTCGTATAACGGGCGGCCAATTTTTCCAATTGGTCGCGGTGAATGAGTTGTCTTGTCAGTACATCTTTTTCTAAAAAATTGCAGCTAATTCTTCCTGTTATGCAGTCAACTGGGAAGAAAGTTAGCTCGGGTGTGTCAATTGTAATAACCGTCTTTATGTCCAGTTTTTGCAGGAATTTAAGCGTTCTTTCTAAGCCTGCATAGAATGTATCTACTCTACTCAATAGTGGGTCGTCGATGTCCTCGATTACTGCGTCTAAAGGGCTATGTTTGCTTTGAACATGGTCTGCAGCTACAAAGCTGTCTAAGGGGTAGGCGTGAGAAAAAGACAGTACTACAAGCTCTATCTGTGTTTGGCTTTCTAGATAAGCGAATATTTTCTTTAATCGCTCGGTGCATGTTATCCCATTGGCCGCCTCGAAGTTTACCCCGATAATGGGCGGACAAGCTGGGTTTCCGATCAAGCGCCATTGATATTGATTTAGTGCTTTGGCAATGCCATAAAATTTATCATCTGCATGGCTATCACCAATCAGCAGAGCGTTAGGTTTGTCACTTGTGCCATGACAATAGTCGAGGGTTGGGGTGGTTTTGCTTAGTGCCTCGGGGCATTCTATATAGCCAAGGCGACTGCTGTTGTAGGCTAAATCTTTAAATAACGTCTTATTGCGCTTTTTCGCAAAACCATCAGATGCATTACCCATAATTCCAAAAGTGCATACGCTGATGATCGCGACACTTGTCAGCCAAAAAAACCTACTTCGATTGATTCGGGTTCTCGATCGAAATGGCTGTTCAACGTACCGCCACGATAAATAAGCTAGGATTATTGTTACGCAAATTAAGACAATATAGGTGACCGTGTTTTGCTCTACCGTTGCATGCCGGTAAAAAGCCAATATTGGTTGGTGCCATAGATAGGCGCTATAACTTACCAGGCCGAGGCCGACAAATACGCGTGTGCGGAGCAGTTTTGCTACATAGGTATCTTTATTCGCATAGATTAGAATCAGAACGGTCCCTAATATCGGTGCTAGTGCGTAAAGACTAGGGAAGGGCGTGTTTTCATCAAAGGCGAAAATTGACACGACGACTGCGGCTAGGCCGCTGAGGGCCAATGCGTTATTGCTTTTGCTCCCCTTACCTTGAACAATAAATGCAGTGAGTGCGCCGGCAAACAGCTCCCATACCCGTGTAGGGGTAAGATAGAAATTGGCTGTGGGGCTATGTCGCGACCCCCATTCGCTTAGCAATAGGCTTAGGGTCGCGAGTGTTGCAATAATCCAAAATAGGCGAGCTTTGCCAAATCGCCATAGCGATAATAAAAACAGCGGAAACAGCACGTAGTACTGTTCTTCAACAGCGAGGCTCCAAGTATGCAGCAGGGGCTTTAGTTCATTTGCGGAATCGAAATAGCCGCTTTTGAGCCAGAATAGAATATTGGAACTAAAACTACTAGTTGCTAATAAACTTTGGCTAAAGTCTTTCATCGCTTGTGGTGGCAACCATGCCCAAGCAAAAGGGATGCAGCACAGCATTACCAAAAGCAATGCGGGTAATATTCGCCGAGCGCGACGCTCGTAAAAGTCAAAGAGACTAAATTGCTGGTTTTCAATATCCTCAATGAGGAGGGTCGTAATAAGGTAGCCGCTAATTACAAAGAAAATGTCAACGCCAACAAATCCACCGCTGAACTGCTCAAACCCAGCATGGAATAGAATGACAGGGATAACGGCGAGGGCGCGCAAGCCGTCTATTTCTGCGCGATATTTCAAAATAGCATTCCTTTTATTGAATCGTCGCGATTGCTCATCAAGAAAGGGGCCAATTGTCATAGTCGTCACAAAGACCAGATACAACAGACAAAAAAAACGGCAAGCCAGTAAGTTACTGATTTGCCGTTTCTTTATTTGGTAGCGGGGGCAGGATTCGAACCTACGACCTTCGGGTTATGAGCCCGACGAGCTACCAGACTGCTCCACCCCGCAACTGATCTTTTGTCTTTTTCTCTAAGACAGGGCGCGCATTATAGGGAGGGATTATCGGCATTGCAACCGCTTCTCAAAGAGAAACCTAAAATAGCTGGCGTTTCCTGATGTTCGCTTAAATATCCTTCGATATCCGCTAGTGCGTTCCTCCCTGCGGTTTTAGTTATTAAGCCGCGCGGCGGTTTACCTTAGAGCGTCTGCTTCGCTTACCACTGGGCGATCAGTCTTTGTGCCGCGCATAATATTGCCTTCGGGTGTGGGGTTGCCATCGTAGTGAGCGAGCATGACGTGGTCGTCATGTACTTCTACCAGAACGCCTACAAATGGCATGTCCATCATTCCGCCGTCAACTCGGTAACTGACAAGGTCGCCGACTTTAAATGTATCTGGTTCAAAATTCAGGTCAAAGGGGCATTTATCGCCACCCTTGCTACTCATATTCATCATGATGTTGACTCCTAATTTTTAGTATTGGCCGCGATCAAAAAATAAGCCGCAATTATAGCAAGATTTTTAGTCATGATAGTAATTCCTCGTTGCGGAAGGGGTTAACGTTTGTGTCAGTCGAACCTGTTGTGCATCGCAGTGCTTGTAGATTGGTGTTTAGGTATGTTGCGCAACAGGTCTTCAAATATATAGCATGCTTACTGTATACTAGCAAAGTACATATCAGGCTCTATTGAGTTATGCTCAATAGCAATTTGGCAAACTCTTGTGATATGCTCTATTAATTAGATATAGAGAGCATTACTATAATCTCAATGAACATCAATAGTAGCGATCTTTAGATTGGCCACGCATTTAAAGGACAGGGCATGAGCGACAGTGTAATTCAGTATGATGTGAGCGAGGGCGGAATTGCCAACATCACTCTCAACCGGCCAGACATCCATAATGCCTTTGACGATACCGTTGTTGCAGCATTAACGGCGGCTTTTAAGCAAGCTGGCGATGACCCTGCTGTACGCGTTGTGGTACTGGCTTCAACCGGTAAGAGCTTTTGCGCCGGTGGCGATCTGAATTGGATGCGCCGTATGGCGACCTACACGTTTGAAGAGAATTTACGCGACTCAAATTTATTAGCCGAGATGCTCCGTACCTTAAATTACCTGCCCAAGCCGACCATTGCGCGGGTGCAGGGCGCAGCATACGGCGGTGGCGTTGGTTTGGTCGCCTGCTGCGATATGGCGGTAGCATCACCTGAGGCGGCATTTTGCTTGAGCGAGGTTAAGGTCGGCATGATTCCCGCCACAATTGCGCCCTACGTTGTGCGCGCTATAGGCCAACGCGCCTCGCGCCGTTACTTCACTACCGCTGAATTAATCAGTGCTGACAAGGCATTTACGCTGGGCTTGGTATCAGAAGTGGTCGCTAGTGATGAGTTAGATAATTGCATTGCAGGTATTACCAAAAGCCTACTCCGTAATGGTCCGCGTGGCGTGGGCGAGGCTAAGCGCTTAGTGCTGGATGTTGCTGACGGCGAAATCGATGCCGACATGATTGCCGACACTAGTCAGCGCATAGCTGAGACCCGTGGTTCAGATGAGGGCCGTGAGGGGCTGACCGCCTTTTTAGAAAAACGCAAACCGGCTTGGATTAAGTAGTCACTATAAAGCCATCAACATTTAACCCGATTAACACGCAAACAGGAACGTATTATGAGCCAAGATAAAACCGTGCTTATCGCCAATGGCCAAGGCTTTTGGGGTGACAGCCTCTTAGGTCCGCTGCGCCTGGTAGAAGAAGGCCCGCTGGATTACCTGACTTTGGATTATTTAGCTGAAGTCACCATGAGTATTATGCAAAAGCAAAAGTTGCGTAATCCCTCTGCAGGCTACGCCACTGACTTTGTGGAAATGCTGCGTCAAATCCTGCCTACCTGCCAAAAGAAAGGCATTAAAGTCATTGCTAACGCTGGTGGTGTTAACCCCAAAGGTTGTTTAGAAGCGATTCAAAGCGTCGTGAAAGAACTTGGCATGACCGGTATTAAAATTGGTATTGTTGAAGGCGACGATATTCTTGATCAAATCCCTGAGCTAATGGCATCGGGCGAGAAATTTAAAAACCTCGATAACGGCGCCGCAGTTGATTCCATTCTCGATAAAATGTCTAGCGCCAATGTTTACATCGGTGCCAAGCCTATTGTTGATGCATTGGCTCAGGGTGCTGACATTGTTGTTACTGGTCGTTCAACCGATCCGTCGCTGGTTGTTGCGCCGCTTATTCATGAGTTTGGCTGGTCAATGGAAGACTTTGACAAGCTAGCTGCAGGTACGGTGATGGGGCACATTCTAGAGTGTGGCGCCCAGTGTACAGGCGGTAACTATAACGACTGGCGCAACGTGCCTGATTTCGCTCGCATCGGCTACCCAGTAGTAGAAGCCAAGGCAGACGGCACTTTTGTTGTGACTAAGCACGAAGGCACCGGCGGCCTAGTGAATGTTGATACGGTTACGTCACAGCTGATGTATGAACTGGGCGACCCAGTTAACTATTTAGGGCCTGACTGCACCTCTGACTTCACCACGATCAAGCTTGAGCAAGATGGTGAAAACCGTGTTCGTGTTAGTGGCGTGAAGGGTTCTGCACCAACCCCAACGTATAAAGTGTCTATGTCATATGAAGACGGCTACAAGATTGTCGGCCAGCTGACTTACACCGGTCCAGACGCTATTGAGAAAGCCAATCTTGGCGCTTCAATCCTGTTCGAGCGCGTGGGCATGTACGGAAAACCCATTCCAGAAGCAGACCGCTTTGTAGAATTGTTCGGCACCAATGTTTGTTACAAGGGTATTGTGAAACAAGAGCAAGAGCCCAGCGAAGTACTGCTGCGCGTTGGCGCCAAAAGCCACGACAAAAAACTGCTTAACATTTTGGCTCGCGAACTAGCGCCGCTCATTACTAGCGGCCCTGTTGGGGTTACTGGCTTTGCTGCTGGTCGTCCACGCCCAACAGAGATTGTGGGCTACTGGCCTGCGTTGATCGACAAAACTAAAGTCACCACCCGCGTAATTGTGGAGGAAGTATAAAATGGCCCGTGTACAATTATTTGATGTAGCAATTGCTCGTTCAGGCGACAAAGGTGATGGCTCGAATGTTGGTATTAAAGCTCGCACGCCAGAGCTATATGAATTCCTTCGCGAGAATTTAACAACTGCTGTTGTTAAAGATCACTTCAAGGAAATTTGCTTTGGCGACGTGAAGCGTTACGAACTGCCAAACCTCCAAGTATTGAACTTCATTCTTGAAGATTCGCTAGGCGGCGGCGGTACAGAAACCTTAATCATGGATGCACAGGGTAAAGTACATAGCTTGGCGCTGCTGCACATGGAAATGGATATTCCTGACGCGCTGCTCGCCTAAACGCGAACACCACACAGGGTAACTTCATTCAGGCCGGTTTTCCGGCCTGAATGCTGTCTACCTATCCAAAGACGGCCCAAGCCATCACTAACCAATAAAGTGACCACTATGAGCGGAATACTCAGCGCCTTACATCAGCAAGCCAAACAAACGCCAATGCGGGTTATTTTGCCTGAGCATTACGACCCTCGGGTCATTGATGCCGCTACCACGCTAGCTGCAGAAAAACTCCTTACACCGATTTTAATCAACGTGGTTGAGGGCGGCGACGCGCCAGCAGGCGTTGAAGTTTTTGAGCAGCTTCCTGACGCCGAACATTGGCGCAGCAAAGCCATTGAGGCATTCACCACCGCCCGCGCCGCCAAGGGCATGACTATAGAGAAGGCGAGAGACGCGCTGCAAAATCCAGTCTTGCTTGCCGCCGTACTTATCAAAATCGGTTACGCCGATGCGGGTGTTGCTGGCTCAACGGCCACCACCGCCGATGTTTTGCGGGCGGGTATTCAGGGTTTGGGTTTAGAAGCAAACGCTAAACTAGTGTCCAGCTTTTTCCTGATGGAATTGAGCGACGGCAGAGTAGTAAGCTACGCCGACTGCGCCGTTATACCGGAGCCAAGCAGCGAAGAGTTAGCCGACATTGCCATCAGCAGTGCAGCGAGCTATCACCGCCTAACTAAAGATCAGCCCAAAGTTGCCATGTTGTCTTTCTCGACCAAAGGCTCTGCCAGCCACCCGCGCGTTGACAAAGTCACTGCGGCGTTAGCCCTCGCTAAAGAGCGAGCACCAGAACTCGATATTGATGGTGAACTACAGTTCGACGCAGCGTTTGTCCCCGCCATTGGCCAGCGCAAAGCGCCAGATTCAAGCGTGGCGGGCCAGGCAAATGTATTTGTATTTCCGAGCTTAGAAGCGGGGAATATCGCTTATAAAATTACCGAACGTATTGGTGGTGCAAAAGCCATTGGCCCCGTACTTCAGGGCCCGGCAAAACCGTGGATGGATTTGTCTCGCGGCTGCACGGCGGAGGACATCGTTGATGTCGCCGTCATCGCGGCGGTATTAGCGGCAACCAAAGCATCGTAATCAGCCTAGGTATTTGCCGGCTTGTGCTAAGGCATAAGTCGGCGCCATCTAACTAAACTAAAAATGCAGCTCTTTCTGTGTGATTTGCTTTTCCTATTTACCGCTTAGCTTGAACTCACTAAGCGGCCTTGATTTAAATATCCGCGATATAAATGCCTTCACATACCTCGCGACGCGGTGCTCTTTAGTATTCATAATTTAAATCGGGCTTATAGAATTTTTTGTTGGTGGCCGCGTTTACCAATAGAGATTTCGCGATAGGAACAGCGACCTTGGCCGCGCATAAATATCGTAGTGGCGATAAGCCATACATTAACGACGCGTGTAGCTGGGCCGTTGATGATGCTTTTGTAGTCGCTGTATATGTCGCGTTCTTCGTCTAGTGCCTTTCCTAATTGTTCTATTCCGCTACGTTGTACTACGTGGGTTTCTACCGCGTTCCAACCTGGAATTGGGCAGGCGAATACCTTTCCTACGGGTAATTGGCTGCTCCACATATAAGTGAGGTCTTTGCCGTCGTCAAACTCAACGGCAATTGATAAATAATCGTGATTGAGTAATTGGTCTTCACCAAGCATAGACGGTAGTTTCTCTACCACCCAACGCCAATTGAGTTTGAGGCCAGATTCAAGGTGCTGATTGGCCACGGGGTATTGAATAATGCCGACGTTTTTTTGCGCACAGCATTGGATGTGACCTTTGGGTGAGCTGGTGTAAATACTGCCATCTCCAAAGGCGAAATAGTTGTTCCAGCCTTCAGGCATCAGCTTTTCAGTCTCTTGGCGCTGAATTTCTAGTTTAAGTAAATTGTTAACGTCGCCGGCTGCGAACAATTTACTTAAGCCACTGGACGCGCTTTCGTTCCAGATAATGGCAATGCCGGTAATTTGGCCTTGCCCAGTTAGGTAGTGTTCTTCAGGAACCCAAAGGTCTCCATCAGGGCTTGCAAACTCGCCAACGGCTCTAGCGATTTCTAGCCTGCCGTCGCGATCTGAGCTTAAGGTGCCGGTATTTTGCATGGTGTTATAAATTGGGCTTGCGTGTGATTTACCCGCAACTCGTGCAAAAAACACAAAGCCCGGTTCAAGCCAGCGATTGTGCTCTTTGCTAAACCACCAGATTCCAGTAAGGAAGAAGGTGACTTGTTGGCCTGCTTTTATTGGCCCAAGTTTTTGTGTCCAAGGTAAGTTGTTTGGCGTAATGGTAAAGGCTTCGATGCTTTGAATATTGGCACTACTTTTTTTGGCCAGTGCATCAAATTGTGTGTGCAAATCCTTTGCTTCGGCCTGGTATGGCGGTAGCGATGACTGTTGCGCTTGCGCCATCGCGCAGGGACCAGCAATAAGTGGGGACGCTGCAAGATATTTGACAAATTGACGGCGCTCTCGATTCGGCTTAGGCGCGTTATTGCTTGTGAGTTCGTGCTGGTTTTTATTAGACATATTACTAGCCCCAATTTCTGATTTAAGTAAATGCCGGCTGAACTACTGGGCTGTAATAAGAACCTCAGCCGGCGATGGTATAGCTTCCCACCGTATATATTTACTTTGCATTGCTGCCTTGCAGTTAAGCGGTGATCGCTAATCGATCTTTAATTAAGGTATCAACCACGGTCGGGTCTGCGAGCGTGGAAATATCACCTAGCGAATCTATTTCGGATTCCGCTATCTTGCGTAGAATGCGTCGCATAATTTTTCCAGAACGGGTTTTCGGTAACCCAGCTGCCCATTGAATAACATCAGGCTTGGCGATGGGACCGATCTCTTGGCTACATAAGGCAACAAGTTCAGCGCGCAAATTATCGTCAACCTCGGCATTGTCCATCAAGGTGACGTAGCAATAAATACCCTGACCTTTGATGTCATGGGGAAAGCCAACCACAGCGGCTTCTGCTACTTTGGGGTGTAATACTAAGGCGCTTTCCACTTCTGCGGTGCCCATACGGTGGCCCGATACATTGAGCACATCATCTACGCGTCCGGTAATCCAATAATAGCCATCCGCATCGCGGGTGGCGCCGTCGCCGGTGAAATAATAGCCTTTGTAAGTGCTGAAATAGGTATCGATAAGCCTTTGATGATCACCGTAAATCGTTCGTATTTGACTGGGCCAAGACGACTTAACTACTAAGTAACCTGATCCCGCACCCTGCACTTCACTGCCGTCTTCATTAAGTAAGGCGAGTTGAACACCAAAAAAGGGAAAGCTTGCCGAGCCTGGTTTTAGGTCTGTTGCCCCCGGCAAGGCGGTGATCATGTGTGTGCCGGTTTCCGTCTGCCACCACGTGTCCACAATGGGGCAGCGCGAGTCGCCCACCACGCGGTGGTACCATTCCCATGCTTCTGGGTTTATAGGCTCGCCTACGGTGCCCAGCAAACGCAAGCTGCTTCTATCGTTGCGACTAACGTAGTCATCGCCCTGTGCTTGCAGTGCGCGAATCGCGGTGGGAGCCGTGTAAAAAATATTTACTTTATGCTTGTCGATAATTTCCCAGCAGCGGCCTGCATCGGGGTAGGTAGGTACACCTTCAAACATCAAACTGGTGGCGCCATTACAGAGCGGACCGTAAACAATATAAGTATGCCCTGTCACCCAGCCTACATCGGCGGTACACCAATAAACCTCGCCGTCACGGTAATCGAAGGTGTATTTAAAGGTCATCGCCGCCTGCAATAAATAGCCAGCGGTGGTATGCAGTACACCCTTGGGTTTCCCTGTCGAGCCAGAGGTATACAAAATAAATAGCGGATCTTCTGCGGCCATGGACTCTGGCGGACAGTCAGTACTCATACTGTTGACGGTCTCATGGTAATCGAGATCGCGGCCGTCGACCCAAGGAATATCTTTATTGCTGCACTTTACAACGAGGCAGCTGTGAACGTCTGGGCAGCTAAGAAGCGCCTTATCGACATTGGCCTTTAGAGAGGTATTCTTGCCACCACGGGTGCTTTCGTCGGCGGTAATAATTAACTGGCAATCAGAATCTATTATGCGATCTTTAAGCGCCTCAGGAGAGAAGCCACCAAAGACCACCGAGTGCACCGCACCAATACGCGCGCAGGCCAGCATCGCGTAGGCGGCTTGGGGAATCATCGGCAAATAAATACATACGCGGTCGCCCTTTTTTATGCCGCGAGATTTAAGGGTGTTGGCTAATTTGCAGACCTCGTCTTTTAGCGTTGCGTAACTGATATCGATACTTTCATCGGGGTTGTCGCCTTCCCATATTAGAGCAGTTTGGTTTGCTCGTTCAGCTAGATGACGGTCAATGCAGTTGTAGCTAACATTCAGTTCGGCGCCGCTAAACCATTGGGCTTGGCCCTTGCAAAAATTGTAGTCAACCACGCGATCCCATGTTTGATTCCAATCAAGAAATTCAGTTGCCATATCTGCCCAGAAGCCGCTTGGATCATCAATCGAGCGCTTATACATTTCTTGATATCTTTGTGGCGTGATGTGTGCGTCGCAAAAATTTGCGGGCACTTTGTATACGGGGACTTTAGACATGGTGGGCGTTCCATTTAAAAATTATGCTGCTAAGTGTTACTGTGCGAGCTGCGGATAACAATTCAACTAAAGTCGTAAGCACTATGCGAAATTAGTTGAATTTGTAGCCTAGTGATGTGATCAGCTGACAGCTCAGGGGAAAAACTATTTCCCCTGTACGATTCTGACAGGTTCGATAACTTCTGGTGTATGCCGTTTTGCTTTTTTGTTGGCAGACATCGTTGCCGCGCATTGTTGCGGGTCCTGCAAGATAACTACGCATTCTAAGCATTGAATACACTCTTCGTAATCAATGTCGCCAGTTTTTTTAATGGCATCAACACCGCAGCGGTGTTTGCAAAGCTGACAGGGGGTGCCGCATTCCTGCCGTCTATCGAGCCACTTGAAGCGGTGAAACTTACCCATAATGGCCAGTGCTGCGCCTAGTGGACAGAGATAGCGGCAGTAAAATTTATGAACGAACAGGCCTAAGCCAAGAATAATTACGGCATAGATAACAAATGGCCATTCGCGGATAAACGCCAGTGTGACCGCTGTTTTGAAGGGTTCAATTTCTGCCATTTTTTCAGCAGCGGTCAGTGAATAGGGCGCAAGTACCAGCAAGGTAATCAGAATAAAATATTTAAATTTCAGCATGCGTTGATGGGTATTTGACCTGATATTCCATTGTGTGATGTTGAGCTTAGCCGCTATATTGGCAAGAAACTCTTGCATGACGCCAAAGGGACATAGCCAACCACAGAATAGGCCCCGACCCCATAAAATCAGTGAAAGGGCGGTGTAGCTCAATAGAATAAAAATAATGGGGTCTAGCAGAAAAACGTGAATATCGAAGCCGTTTAATGCGCCTACGAGTAGTGCGATGAGATTCACGATTGAGAGCTGGCCTTGGGCGTAGAAGCCAATATACATAAGCGTGAATAATAAGAAGCCTCGTCGAAACCACAGAAAACGCCGACTATTCATGACCAGCCTGCGCTGCATAATAAACGCGATGCTGAGTATGATTAAGCTTAGTGTGAGAATGGCTATGTCTGTGAGGCGGCCCTTCCAAATCTTGACCCACATTGCCTCTGGTTTGCTGATGTTTGCGGTGTCGATCTTATTGAATAGCTCACTTGGCAGCTGGTACTCACTCTTAACAATAATATTGTCGTGAACTAAATGATTGCGGTCTAGCTTAATACTTAACACCATTTGCATTGCGGCGCTGGGGTCGAATCCGGCCTGTGGTCGTATTTTAAATATACGTAAATTGTCTAAATCTGGAGCGCCTTTCGGCAATGTAGCCATGCTGCTATCAAAGAAATTAATATCGCGCAGTGTAATCGGCAAATTATGCTGCTCAAGACTGATACGCTCGGGGATAGTGCCAGGACGAAATTCCTCACCTAAGTAATCGTAAAATCCCTCAGACATTATCAAAATGGCTTGCTCGCCATCACTAAGTTTAGCCATCAGCTTGGCATAGTCGGCGTCGCCGAGAAGGTTTCTGCCAATGCTCGGTGCGTTTAAATAGGCGTAATAGATCTGGGTGTGGTCGTAGCTTAAATCTAGCTGCTCTGAGGGGTAGCTAGACAGTGACTGACCGAGTTGATCTTCAAAATCACTTATACCCAAAGACCAGTGTTTTACAAATTCTAGGTTTAATAATTCTTGCCAGTTTAGTTCCTTAAACAGTTCTGTACGCACCGAGGCGGGAGCTTGTTGCGCAAAGGCGGGCAGTACGCGTCTGGCAACCTCGCGGGCAGAAGAGAGTATCGTGTCGTTAATGACAATAATTGATACAGTAGCTTTGGTAACACCGTCGAAGTAAGTATTGTGCCTGTCTTCCATCTGTCCGGTTTTACGGCCGCCAAACATAATGCGTTCAGATAAAGTGTGTTGTGGATATTGGTCGAGAAAGGCTCTTAAGGGCTTTGGTCCAAGACCGTGAAGAAAAATAGGCTCATGATGATGAAGTATTTTGAGATCTGAAAATCTGCCGTCGATATCTAGGCCAATCAGAATATTAATTCGTTCTCCAGAAAATCCCTTAAAGTCTACAAAATGATTAGATTCATAGGCATAGCCAATGATTTCATTGAGTTGATATACCGACCAAATTTGGGATTCAGGGTCGAGTTCTGGTGGGCGTGTGGCGCGGGGGAAGAGTGTGAGTATCTCATTTTCTATACTATGTGGCTCATTTAGATTCGCATAGGCGATATTTAGAGAGCCGGCATATAAGTATAAAAATATAATGACGAGCAATAGCTTTAAATCTGGACGCACGCGGAAATTTTGGAAAGAAGGGTGGCTAAAAATCGTTAGATTGGCGAAGACGAATTTTGACCGTGGAGATAAGTCCTTGCCTGATATAAACATGACGGCACCAGTTAATATTATCTGCTAATTAGAGGTCGGGCGCTGGGGCAGTGTCTATCAGGTAGTGATGTCAATGAATAGCACTTAACGTGCAGTTGCCTACTACTTTAGGTGAGAATAAGACGAAAGTAGTAGCTTGCAGAATTTGATTAACCACTTTGGTTTAATTGTCGCGTAGTGCTCACAGCGTAGGCTAGGTCATTTAGATACTGCGTTGTGGAGAATAATAATGATTAGCTTACCGGTCAGTCATAAGTGGCCTTTTCGTGGCCTGGTATTAAGCCTGTTTTTGCCGTCATTGTCGGTCGCTGAAACGGAATACAAGCTCGTTGAAAATGTCAGGGTAGTCGGCATGTCGCCAATGGGTGTCGGTTCACTTACCGAGCTTTCGCCATTTCAAGTACAAATTTTCTCGGCAGAAGATATCGACAAAGACAAGGCTTACTCCGTAGCAGAATTTTTAAACCAGCATGGCGGCGGAATCTCCGTTAACGACGCGCAGAATAATCCTCTGCAGCCAGATATTCGCTTTCGTGGCTATGCGGCATCGCCGCTATTGGGCTCTTCGCAGGGTTTGGTGGTGTATTACAACGGAGTTCGTGTAAATGAGCTATTTGGCGACACGGTGAATTGGGATTTATTACCGGCTAGCAGTGTGCAAGAGATGGCCTTGATTGCGGGAGTGAATCCCATCTTTGGACAAAATGCGCTGGGCGGCGCCATTGTTATTAAAAGTAAAACAGGATTTAGCTCGTCTCAAGGCGCTATAGAGGTGAGCGCGGGCTCGTTTGGTCAGCGCGCAATTTCAGTATCGAAGGGCGTGCACGGAGAAAATTGGGGTGGGTTCCTAGCCTTAGAAAAATATGAGGAAGACGGCTGGCGAGATTATTCACCGACGGAGGCGAGAAATTTATATGCGTCGCTAAGTCGGCACGATGATAGCAGTGAGCTCGATGTATTTTTTAATTTCTCTGATACCTATTTAAAAGGCAACGGTGCCATTCCCGTTGGTTTGTTGGAGACAGATAGAGAAGCAGTTTTCACACATCCCGATTTAACAGAAAATCAGATGAGTATGACGAGTATAGTTTACTCCCGCTGGTTGTCCGATGAGCTAAAGCTTTCCGTTAATGGCTTTTATCGCCAGGTGGATACCCGAAGTTTTAATGGTGATGGCACTGAATTTGAAGAGTGTGATGCACCAAATGATGATTTTTTGTGTGAAGACGACAGCGATGAGCTAGCGCGAGACCAGTTTGATAATGCCGTTAGTGGCGAATTTGATGCGGTCAATAATATCAGCCGCAGGCGGCAGCGAAGCTGGGGTGCTAGTGCGCAGATTTATTGGCATCTTGATACCGGCTCAGTGAATCATCACATCACGTTGGGCGCAGATTATTTGGCGGGCATTACTGATTTTGATTCTCAGGTCGAATTTGCAAGTTTGACCGATGTTAGGTCGACCACACGATCTGGTCTTTATGACGCTGAGGGTTTCACTTCCTTGCGCGCCAGTACTGATATGGCTGCACTGTATTTTTCTGATACGGTCGAGCTTAGCGATCGACTCAGTCTAACGGCCATTATGCGCTATAACGTAGTAGACGTTGGCGCAAAGGACTTGAGCGGAGACCGGCCAGAATTAACGGCCAAGCATAGTTACAAGAGCTTAAACGGAGGGCTTGGTGCGCGCTGGGTATTGACCGACGCTCTCAGTGTTTACGCCGGTGTTTATCAGTCATCTAGGGCGCCAACACCAGTGGAGTTGGCGTGCTCGCATCCGGATGCGCCGTGCATCTTACCCAATACCTTCCTAGCCGATCCGCCACTGAAAGACGTGGTGGCGCGAAGTGTTGAATGGGGTTTGCGTGGTAAGTCCGCTAGCTATAGAGCGGTGTTGGCGTGGAATATCGCCTTATTTGCTACCGTTAATCAAGACGATATCCATTTTCAAACGGTGGGTGGTGTTTCATCCAATGAAGGGTTTTTTACGAATATTGGTGATACACGGCACCAAGGTATTGAGGTAAGTGGCTCGCTAACTAGTGGGAAATGGCTTTTGGATATAAGTTATACCTATCTCGATGCATATTATGAAACTTCGTTTATTTCGTTTTCGCCGAATCATCCTAATAGTGTCGACGGTGCATTGGCGGTAGAAAAGGGCAGTAAAATTCCGTCCATACCCGAACATAGTGCAAAGTTTTCTCTTGGCTATCAGTGGACTGAGAGCGTGAATAGCAATATTGCAATTAACACCAGTAGTGGGGCGTATTTGCGCGGTGATGAAGCGAATCAAGACAATAAGACAGGGTCGTATATTGTTGTAAATGCTAATCTTGAATATAAGCCAACAAAGAATATTGGATTAAACCTTCAAGCAAAGAATATTTTTGATGAAGAGTATGAGCGCTTTGGCCTTTATGGTGAGCCTGATGAAGTTATAGATGATTTAGAAAACGAAAGCCCCCGATTTCTTAGTCCGGCTGCACCGCGTAGTCTTGCGATCGGCATAAAATACAGTTGGTAGGCTGTACTACTCCCCGCCCTGGTGTGAAAATTTTTGGGGTGGGGAGCTCTAATCATGCTATAGCTTAAAGTACATTCCCTTCTTAAAATATAACGACTATTCCCCCCAGTTTGCCCCATATTTCGTATGGCTGATTTACTTTAGTTATCATCTCATCCTTTAGAAGTAGCACTTTATTCATTAGGTCTTATATCCATAAGACGTTTCATTGTGCCGCAAGGTGGTATGGGGAAATGCGCAGAATTTGCGCATATTAAGTCCGTCGCAGCAGGCGTTGCGATGGAGTTAATGGCAGCGTGCAAAATATTGCGACGCAAAAGATGGCTACAAAAGCCAATAATTTTGGGGGAACTCATGAATAAGAAATTAATAATACGGCACATGGTTTCTGGCGCTACCGCGCTGGCATTTAGTATTCCGGCGATGGCGGCTGTAGAAGTTTACAATCAAGACGACACGACGGTTTCGATTGATGCATCTTTCAATACCTTCTTTGTTCGAAGCGACACTGATAATGAGCTTAGCGGTGTGGATCGTACACAGTCGAGAATCAAAATGGGTTTGTTGCCTAACTGGGTAGGATTCAACTTCAGTAAACAGGTTGGTGATCTGAAAGTGGGTGGGCGTTCATCGTTTTGGGTAACGATTAATGACAGCGACACCGGAGTGACATCCACGGGTATTGATGTTCGCCAGTTCTACGCGACGATTGATGCTGACTGGGGGCAAGTGCTATTCGGTAAAGATTTTACCTTGTTTAGCCGTTCTAATATCTTCTTAGATGAAATGTTGCAGGGCTATGGTGCAGTAAACGACACCTTGGGCTTGGTCGATGGACAGGGTGTTTCTTTTGGACATATTGGTAGCGGCTATCACTATCCATTCCCTCATGCGCAGATTACATACCGTACACCAGACTTTGGTGGTGGCTTCAAGCTAGCACTTGGTTTGATTGACCCAGGTAACACAACAACGGATACCGGTGCGGGGCGAAGCAGTGAAGAAAGTTTGCCACGTTTTGAGGGTGAGCTGACGTACAACACTTCATTTGGCGACGGGAATTCAGTTACCGCTTGGTTGGGCTTTTTACAACAAAGTTCGGAGAGCGATGCGGCAGGTGTTGACGATGTCGATTCACAAGGCTTTTCCTACGGCGCTAAATTTAAAACCGGCGGCTTTGCATTAAACCTTTCAGGATTTTCTGGTGAAGGATTGGGTTTGTTGCTTGGACCAGCAACTGACTCGGCGCTAGGTTTGCAAAATTTAATTTCCGAAAATGGCAAAGAAGTAGACAGCGACGGCTATGTCGCACAAGCCTCTTACACCATGGGTGCGGAACGCTTTGTAGTTTCCTACGGTGAAACCACTGTCGAAACCTCGACAGAGTGGAATAACAGTACCAGCCAAGTTGCTTGGTTCCACGACATTAACTCGGTGCTGCGCACCGTAGTGGAGTACAACGTAAATACCTTGGAAATTGGTAGCGCTGAAGAAGAAACCAGCACTATTGCGCTAGGGCTTATCGCAAACTTTTAATCACGCATCTCCCCTTAGGTCGTAGCTTTCCGGATTCTCTCTGCTAGAGGTGGGGAGAATCCGGATTTTTTATGTGCGCTTAAAGGCCTATCTTTTACCGCATTTACGACTAAGTGATTAAGTTTTGAGAGACCAAAGTACAGTTAATTATTTTTACTAATACACCTAGCATGATGTTTAAGAGCTCTGATCATGGATTGGGCTATTTATAAATTTGATCGTGTTAATACAATAAAGCGAGGTTGGAAAAATGATATACGCGCAACCAGGTGACGCCGGCTCAGTAATCACATTTAAGCCACGGTATGAGAACTTTATCGGCGGTGAATGGGTGGCTCCCATTGATGGAAAGTATTTCTCTAATATTACCCCAGTAACTGGGATGGCATTTTGCGAAGTGCCGCAATCATCGCCGGCTGATATTGAGTTGGCTTTGGATGCGGCGCATAAGGCCAAGGATGCATGGGGCAGAACATCGCCCGGTGATCGCGCCAATGTGCTACTTAAAATTGCAGATTGCGTTGAGCGCAACTTGGAAATGTTGGCGGTCGCAGAAAGCTGGGAAAACGGTAAAAGTGTACGTGAAACCTTAAATGCTGACTTACCTTTGGTCGTTGACCATTTTCGCTATTTTGCGGGTTGTATTCGTACCCAAGAAGGTACGGCAGCAGAGTTAGATGACACTACTGCAACTTATCATTTTCACGAACCTCTTGGTGTTGTGGGTCAAATCATTCCTTGGAATTTTCCGCTGTTAATGGCGGCATGGAAATTAGCGCCTGCACTAGCTGCTGGTAACTGCGTGGTAATGAAGCCAGCCGAGCAAACCCCAGCCAGCATTTTGGTGTTAATGGAAGTGATTGCAGATGTTGTACCTGCCGGTGTGATTAATATTGTTAATGGTTTCGGCAAAGATGTTGGCTCGGCATTGGCAACTAGTTCCCGCATTGCCAAAATTGCCTTTACCGGCTCTACCGCCGTCGGTGCGCAGATTTTGAAGAATGCCGCTGATAGCATGATTCCATCAACGGTCGAATTAGGCGGTAAGTCGCCTAATATTATCTTTGAAGATGTGATGAATTACGAAGAAGACTACATCAGTAAATGTGTTGAAGGTCTATTGCTGGGCTTCTTTAACCAAGGGGAAGTGTGTACCTGTCCGTCTCGTGCCTTAATACATGAGAGTATTTACGAAGAGTTTATGGAGCGCGTAATGGTGCGCGCAGCTCAGATTAAGCAGGGGAATCCACTGGATACCGACACCATGGTGGGGGCGCAAGCGTCATTGCAGCAGCTAGAAAAAATTCTTAGCTATATGGATATTGGTCGTGCAGAAGGCGTAGAGATGTTGATTGGTGGTAGCCGCAATGTCCTAGAGGGTAATTTGGCCGGCGGCTACTATATGCAACCTACTTTGATGCGCGGTCACAATAAAATGCGAGTTTTCCAAGAAGAGATTTTTGGGCCAACATTGGGTGTGACCAGCTTTAAAGACGAAGCAGAGGCTTTGAGCATCGCGAATGATACTGAGTACGGTTTGGGTGCCGGTGTTTGGACCCGCGATATGAATCGTGCCTACCGCATGGGTCGCAGTATTCAAGCGGGTCGGGTCTGGACAAACTGCTACCACGCCTATCCAGCCCACTCAGCCTTCGGAGGTTATAAAAAATCGGGTATTGGCCGTGAAAACCACAAAATGATGCTGGATCATTACCAGCAAACCAAAAACCTGTTGGTGAGCTATAGCACCAGCCCGCTGGGATTCTTCTGAGTCTCGGGCCGCATTACGCGGTTTAAATAACCCAAGTAGCTTGTGTGCCGCCTGTCCCCGGTGCGAGTACACAAGCTATTACATGCTCTAGTTTAGGCCGCTGCGGAAGTGAAGGCTGCAGTACGTCTCTGTGTCGATGAGTGTGTTTGGGTTGGTGCAACCTAAGTCAGTGGGGTGTACCAATTGTTAGTAGAACGTTGTGTTTGCCGCGGCCTCGGGTCGCGGCTTTTTTTTGCGCAGTGTTTTGGCGTGGCTTTTATCACGTTTTTCTTTGTATTTCTTACCTATGACCCAACACCAAAAGGGGGCTCGGTATAGGTCTAAAGTACAGTATTAGCATCGGTGTGTGGTGCTTACTATTTGAGTGTAGTAGGGGCGGTTTGACCGTTAGCTACCGCTTTGCACGGCAAACTCAATAATTAGTTGAATAAAAGAGGAAAGTCTTATGTGGATAAAACCAGCATACCAAGATCTGAGGTTGGGCTTTGAAGTCACTATGTATTTCGCTAACCGTTAAATTGCTGGCTGCCCGAACGGTGTTTGGGTGGCCGCATCAGAGAAGTAGGTCGCAATGAGAGTTCATGTATTAGGTTCTGCCGCAGGTGGCGGATTTCCACAATGGAACTGCAATTGCCAGAATTGTTATGGCGTTCGCAATGGCAAGATACGAGCAGTGCCGCGAACCCAGTCATCGATTGCAGTTAGCTTAGACGGTATTCGGTGGCTATTAATTAACGCCTCACCTGATATCCGAGCGCAGCTAGAGGCCAGCGTGGCTTTGCAGCCTAAGCGCGGCTTGCGGGATACCGGTATTGGCGCGGTAGTCTTAGTAGACAGCCAAATTGACCACAGCAGTGGATTGCTAATGTTGCGCGAAGGCTGCCCATTTGACGTTTACGCTAGCCGCATGGTGCATCAAGATTTAAGTAGCGGATTTCCAATTTTTACCATGCTTGAAAGTTGGAATGGCGGTATTAACTATTGCGAGCTAGCCATCGACGGCAGTGCAATTACCCCCACCGGATTTGACGGCTTGCAGATCACTGCGGTACCTATTTGTGGCAAAGCGCCACCGTATTCTCCCCATCGTAATGACCCGCACCCAGGCGATAATGTGGCCTTGTATATCCAAGATATCCGTTCAGGAAAAAGTGTGTTTTATGCGCCTGGTCTAGGTGGTTTAGATGAGCCGGTAATCGACTATATGATTCGCAGTGACTGCTTATTAGTAGATGGTACGTTTTGGCGAGAAGACGAAATGATCTTTGCCGGCGTAGGGACAAAGCTAGCTAGAGAGATGGGGCATCTGCCGCAGTCTGGTCGAGGCGGTATGATTGATATGTTGCGCTGCTTTCCGGAGCAGCGAAAAATTCTTATTCACATAAATAACACCAACCCCATACTCGATGAAGATTCACCTGAACGCGCGCTGCTGAACAAGGAAAACATCGAAGTAGCATATGACGGTATGGAGATAGCCTTAGATGCTAGCGAAAGCGTAATTGGTAAAACCAATAGACTAGCCGCTGATATTACTGCTCAGATTGATAATCAGAGGGCAGGGCAGTGATAGCTGCTAGGCAAGAAAGCACTGTTGCTGAGGCACTGTCGCTAACAGAGTTTGAAAAGAAGCTGCGTGACAAGGGGCGCTTATATCATATCCATCACCCTTTTCACGTTGCCATGCATCAGGGCCTGTGCAGCAAGACTCAAATTCGTGCTTGGGTTGCTAACCGCTTTTACTATCAAAGCAATATTCCTATTAAAGACGCTGCAGTGCTAGCTAACTGTCCTGATCAGGCGACGCGCCGCGAGTGGGTACAGCGAATAATTGATCACGATGGCCGCGGTGACGATCTTGGCGGTATAGAGGCGTGGTTGTACCTAGGTGAGGCCTGTGGTCTAAGTCGTGAAGATTTATTGAACCATCGTCATGTGCTACCCGGTGTTCGTTTTGCTGTGGATGCCTACGTGAACTTCGCGCGCCGCGCGAGTTGGCAAGAGGCGGCGTGCTCGTCACTAACGGAAATGTTTGCGCCAGAAATTCATCAGCGACGCTTAGACACTTGGCCCGAGCACTACCCGTGGATTGATACTAAAGCCCTAAGCTATTTTCGTAAGCGCTTGAGTGAGGCGCGTCGGGATGTTGATCACGGTCTAAGTGTGACCTTGGATTACTTTCGCAGTGCGGCGCAGCAGCAGCATGCACTGAATATTTTGCAATTTAAATTAGACATACTGTGGTGCTTGCTCGATGCCATCAGCATGGCTTATGTCTACGATCGCCCACCCTATCATCATCTCAAAAACGAGCAGATTTTATGGAGTAGCGTATGATGCACGCAGATAGCGTTGCTAGTGTAGTACCGGTATTGAGCCGTCATTTTCGTTTGCAGTGGGAGCCTGTGCAAGACAGCTTTGTGCTGCTTTATCCTGAGGGCATGGTAAAGCTAAATGCCAGCGCCGGCGAAATTTTAAATGCCTGTGATGGCAAGAAATCAGTAGCTGAAATAAGTGAATATCTAGAAAATAAATACCCCGATGCCGAGGGCATTTTCGGCGACGTAATAGAATTTTTCTCAGCGGCAGAAGATAAAGGTTGGACGCATTTTGTCTAGCCGGATAGGACCACCGCTGTGGCTGCTTGCCGAGCTAACCTATCGTTGCCCGCTGCAGTGCCCATATTGCTCTAACCCCCTTGAGTTCGCGCAGATTAAAGACGAATTAAGTACCGAAGAGTGGCTGCAGGTATTGCGTCAAGGTCGAGAACTTGGGGCCGCGCAGTTGGGGTTTTCTGGTGGCGAACCACTATTACGGCAAGATTTGGAGGACCTAGCCCGTGAAGCTCGCGGTTTGGGCTATTACAGCAATTTGATTACCTCGGGAATGGGCTTAAATTATGAGCGCGTTAGTGCCCTAAAATCAGCTGGTCTAGATCATATTCAGTTAAGTTTTCAAGACAGTGAAAAAGAACTTAACGACCAAATTGCCGGAAGTCATAAAGCCTTTGATAAAAAATTAAAAATGGCGCAGGTGGTAAAAGAATTTGATTACCCCATGGTCATTAATTTTGTTTTGCATCGACACAATATCGACCATATAGAATCAATACTGGATCTCTGCTTGCAACTTGGTGCCGACTACGTCGAACTGGCCAATGTGCAATATTATGGCTGGGGTTTACATAACCGAGACGATTTAATGCCGTCTGCGGATCAACTTCGTTATGCGGAGGAAGTCACTCAGCGTTATCGCACGCAGTATCAAAATAAAATGCAGCTTATATTTGTTGTGCCGGATTATTATGAGACGCGGCCAAAAGCTTGCATGAATGGTTGGGGTTCCGTATTCCTGACCGTAGCGCCGGATGGTTTGGCGCTTCCCTGTCACAGCGCCAGAGATCTACCTATTAGCTTCCCTAATGTAAAAACCACGGCTCTAAAAGATATTTGGTATGGCGCAGATGGGTTTAATCACTACCGTGGCGATGAATGGATGGCTGAGCCCTGTCGGACTTGTCCAGAAAAAGAAAAGGACTTTGGTGGCTGTCGGTGCCAGGCGTATTTACTGACGGGGCAGGCTGAAAATGCAGACCCGGTATGTGATAAATCGCCGCATCACCATGTAATTCAAACGGCGGTGATGCAGGCGCAGAATCGTGAACGCGATGTTCGACCTCTATTGTTTAGAAATACGACGCACTCGAATCAATTGGCGAGGCGGTGATGTTGATATATTTCCGCTTCTGCAAGGCAATGACGCATCGGATTGTAGGTATAAATTTTGCTGTATTGCTGCTCAGCTTGAGCTTAGTTAGCTTTTCCAGCTTTGGTGCGGCAGAGGTATTGCGGGTAGGGGCGCTTAAATACGGCACCGTGAATTGGGAGCTTGATGTTATCAAGCGTCATGGTCTAGATAAAAAGCACGGTTTCCAATTGGAGGTACTTGAGCTGGGTTCGCCACACGCCACAGTCGTGGCCCTACAAGGTGGTCGCGTTGACCTAATTGTGAATGACTGGGTGTGGGTAAATAAACAGAAGAATACCCAGCGTGATTATGGTTACTCGCCGTATTCAACGGAGATTGGCGGCATGGTAGTTGCGGCTGATTCAGGAATACATTCTTTCGCTGATTTACGTGGTAAACGTATTGGCGTGGCAGGTGGTCCGGTAGATAAGGGATGGTTGCTATTTCGCGCCTATTCCAAAGAAAAGCTTGGTGTCGATCTGGCAGAAATCAGCAAGGTGAAATATGCGGCTCCGCCTTTACTAAATCATCTCCTATTAAACGGTCAGCTAGATGCGGTTATCAATTATTGGCATTACAACGCCCGCTTATTGGGCGAGGGAATGCGCAGCTTAGTAAGTACAGAACAACTTTTAAACGCCTTAGGTTTTGATAAAAAAGTACCTATGCTCGGCTGGGTATTTGATCGCGCTCAGGCAGAGAGTCGCCGAGGACTAATGAACGCGTTTTTTGCGGCCTCCTTTGAGGCGAAGGCGCTGCTAGCACGTTCAGATGAGGAGTGGGATACTATTCGGCCGCTTTTAAAAGCCACCAATGATCAGGTTTTTGTTGCACTTAGAGATGCGTATCGATCAGGTATTCCAGATGCGCTGAGCCAGGAAGATGCTCAGGCGATACGCAAAATCTACGATATTTTATATCCGCCACTGAATCAGGGGGTGGCAGCGGAGTCTGATACGCCTGTCATGTTGCGTGCAAAGAATTCAGAACCCAGCAAGCGTAACAACAATAATAAGTTCGACGAGGGGATGTTCTGGTGGCAGTTTTTGCGGCCCCAGGAGTCCTAATGTGAGCTAATTGGCAGCGGCAACGTGGCGATTACTATCCTTTGTAAGCTTGCTAGCGTGCTGGCAGGTCGTTGTTATTTTTTGGCAGCCGCAGCTGCTGCCAAGCCCTGTCGATATTGCTGAGCGGGTCTGGCTGGAAGGCGTTAGCGGGAGCTTGTTAGCGAATCTGCTAGCTACCATGCAAAGAGTGGGCTTGAGCTTTTTATTTGCGATGTTACTTGGTGTTCCTCTCGGCTTGTGGATGGCTTATTCACGCAGAGCAGACCTGTTGCTGGACGGAATTAATACGATATTTATGAATATCCCAGCCTTGGTCGTCATTATTCTCTGCTTTTTATGGCTTGGCTTAAACGAGAAAGCGGCGGTGGCGGCGGTGGTGATCAATAAAATCCCCGTTATTGTGGTAACCATGCGCGAGGGTGGTAAAGCGATTGATTTTAAACTAATGGCGGTGGCTAGAGCGTTTAATCTATCCCGCCGAAGAACGCTTATCGATGTTTACTTTCCACAGCTATACCCCTATTTATTGGCAGCAACCCGTGCCGGATTGGCTTTGGTCTGGAAAATTGTATTGGTGGCAGAGCTTATCGGGTGCAGTAATGGTGTGGGATTTCAATTGGGCATTTATTTTCAATATTTCGATATAGCGGGCATTTTGGCTTACACCTTTGCCTTTGTCGGCATTGTTTTAATTTCGGAGGCTGGGCTTATTCGGCGCTGGGAAAGCTCAGTCATGCGGTGGCGGACATGATGACGGTGAATATTGCAAATAAGAGCTACTACAGGGATGGGGCAGCGGCGGCGGTTATTCAGGATCTTGCATTTGAAGTGAAAACCGGGGAATTTTTGGCTATTGTCGGTCCCTCTGGCGCAGGTAAGAGCACCATGCTTAACCTAATTGCTGGTGTGGATACAAAGTTTGACGGCCGCATAAGCCACAGTAATAGTAATACGGGGTCTCCCAAGCTCGGAATCATGTTTCAAGAACCGCGTTTGATGCCGTGGCTTACGCTGCTAGAAAATGTATGCTTGGTGTCGGATTCACCAAATAGTACACTGACAGCGGTAAGGGCAGAGGCCATGTTGAATACCGTGGGTATCGCCGCTTCTTCTGCGCAGTACCCCAGCCAGCTTTCTGGCGGTATGCAACGCAGAGTCGCGCTAGCTAGAGCGCTAATGTCTGAGCCTGATGTTTTGCTGCTAGACGAGCCATTGGTGTCATTAGATCAGCCTGCGGCAATGGAGTTGCGGCAGTTACTACTTACGGTGTGGCAAAAGCACAAGTTTACAATTGTTTACGTGACTCATCAGTTAGAAGAAGCGATCACATTGGCAGACCGGATTTTGTTTTTGTCTGCCACGCCAACTAAAATTATCAGGGAAGAGTGCATCGACTTGCCGCGTCCGCGTCAATTATTGGACGTTGACGCATTGCGAATAAGTTTGTGCGACAGAGAAGGTTTGTTGAGTGGCCGTTTGGGCTGATTTAATTTAGTTTCGATATAAAAAATAAAGCTATATAAGAATAACGATACGCACAAGGGTGATTACATGACCGCAGTAGAAAAGCAGCGATTAAATGAATGTGGTCCCGCCGTAACCTATGGCGGTTCTGACAACTCAAATGCAATAAAGGCCGCACAAGAACTTTATCAATCTTTGGCGATGGAGCGACCTGCCTGTGTTGTGTTTTTCTGCTGCGTTGATTACGACCGAGAGGAGTTGGGTGACACCTTGGCTGAACTATTTGGTGAGGTTCCGGTTTTAGGCTGCACCACTGCTGGTGAAATATCACCTATGGGCTTGTCTCCAGGCTCCATTACCGGATTTTGTTTATCCGCAGATCACTTTGTTGTTGAAACAACGCTTTTGAAAAATTTAGCTACATTTTCAGAACGCGGCGCCTACGATACTGTGAAAGAAATGATGCAGCGCATAGAGAGCCGCGCCATCGCTCCTATGGCCTACAACAGTTTTGCGTTATCTCTGTTAGATGGCATGTCGATTCGCGAAGAGTTGGTGTTAAGCGCCTTAAACGAAGCCTTGTCGGGTATTCCGTTGGTAGGCGGTTCAGCTGGTGATAATCTCCATTTTCGTGATACCCATGTGTACTATGACAAGCAGTTTTTTAGTAATGCGGCGGCCATAATATTAGTGAATACCACCTGTCCATTTTCGGTGTTAAGTGGTCACCACCTTGTTGCTGAAAAGGAAAAAATGGTAGTGACAAAGGCTGACCCCGCCAAGCGTATTGCCCATGAATTAAATGCAGAGCCCGCTGCTTTGGAATATTGCCGAGTGATGGATATTTCATTAGATGAACTGAATTCCGAATCTTATGCCCTTCATCCTTTATCTGTACAGGTTGGTGAAAATTTCTTTGCTCGCTCTATTCAGCAAGTTAATGATGACATGAGTTTGACCTTCTTCTGCGCGATTGACACAGGCATTGTGCTAACCAAAATGCGTGACGGTGGCTTAGTAGCCGAGTTTGAGCGACGTATGGAAGAGGTAGTTGCAGAGATTGGTGAGCCACAGCTGGTTGTTGGTTACGATTGCATTCACCGTAGGATAGAGGCTGAAGGAAAAGGTATTTACGAAGAATTGTCGGCGCTATATCAGCGCTATAAAGTGGTGGGATTTAACACCTACGGCGAACACTGCGACGCTATGCACGTGAACCATACTTTCACCGGTGTAGTGATTGGCGAAGCGAGTGCTTTTTCTTCCTAAGGCATTGTAATTTACAGTAAGCGGGTAGCGGAAAATGGATAGCAATGTAGCGCAAAGTAAAGGCGTTGAAAGTGTGCTGGAAGCCTTGCGTTATGAAAACGAAAAATTAAAAAAAACTAACCAAGTTCTTATAGAAAGAGTTGAACAGGGCTGGGCAAATTATGGAGATGCGTATCGCTCTTTTCAAAACGCGGCTCTATTGGCAGACAAGGTCAAAGATCGCACCATAAAGCTGCGTAGAACCCTTTATAAACTCGAAGAAGCAAATCAAAGCCTATCTGAAACCCGATTGGAGTCGGCGCACTCTCAGCAGCGTCTGCTCGATACAATAGAAAGTATTTCTGATGCGATAGTGCTATTTGATAAAAACCGCCGCCTAGTATTGGCAAATAGCCATTTCTATGAATTTTGGCGCCATACTAATGCAAAAATTGAAGTGGGGGTTACAACGTTTAAAGAGCTCACGCCAATGGCGCTTGAGCATGGTATTTACGATCCAGAAGGCAAGCCATTTGAGAAGTTAGTGCAGCGAGGAGATATTTTCCGAGATACGGTAATTCGACTCGCCGATGGTCGCTGGCTGCAGGTGTCTGAAAGACCGACTGCAGACGACGGTCTGGTGGTAGCCTATAGCGATATTACCCAAGTAAAGGAAAGTGAAATTGCTAGGCAAGAAAAAGTACTAGCAGAGCAAAACCGCATTTTACAATCACTAATCGCCAACTTACCGCTAGGTGTGGTGCTGGTTAATGGTGAGCGAAGTGTAGAAGCTTGGAATGATCGCTTTACTAACTTAGTTAGTATAGAGCCAGCGAATGTGTCTCGTGGTACGGATTTTGATGCCCTGCTCGCGGACTCTCCACTGAAGGGCTTTAACTATTCCCTCGACGCTAATATTAATCGTGGCCAGCGCGCCTTGTTTGAGGCAGAGCAATTACTGGACGATGGCCGGGTTATAGCAATTAAAAGCCATCTGATTCCCGGTGGTGGAAATGTAAACACCTACCAAGATGTCACCGAGCAACGCCGTACTGCTGAGGCCCTAAAGAATGCTTATAAACATATGGAGCAGCGTGTTCATGAGCGCACGGTTGAGTTGTCGGCATTAAATCATCAACTGCGTATCGAAATTGACGAGCGGGCGTCGGTAGAACAGTCATTATTGGAAGCCAAGCGTGAAGCGGAAGATGCCAATATTTCCAAAACAAAATTTATGACGGCGGCGAGCCACGATTTATTGCAGCCCTTAAATGCGGCAAGACTTTTTGCCACTGCTTTAATGGACTACGATTTGCCAGATAGTGTAGTGAAGTTGGTAAATTCACTGAGCTATTCACTCAGCGATGTAGAGTCTTTGCTTGGGACCTTGGTAGATATTTCTAAGTTGGAAGCGGGGATTGTCGAGCCAATTCTAGATTATTTCCCTGTAAATGAATTAATGCGAAATCTCGCAAATGAATTTGAAAAACAGGCGGCGAGGGCAGATTTAGAATTTAGTTTTGTGCCCTGCAATATATCTGTTTACTCCGATAGCCAGCTACTCGCGCGTATTTTGCGTAATTTTTTGAGTAATGCTATTCGTTACACCGACAAAGGGCGGATACTTCTGGGTTGTCGTCGGCGAGCGGATTATCTTGAAATTCAAGTTTGGGATACCGGCGTGGGTGTGCCTAGCGATCAGCTAGAAGAAATATTTTTAGAGTTTAAGCGCGTCAATGCCAAAAAACAGCGGGAAGACAAAGGCTTAGGTCTAGGGCTAGCGATTGTCGATAAATTGTCTACGGTTTTAAATCACGAAATTAAATTGCAATCCACTCTTGGTAAGGGATCGGTATTTTCAGTTTGCGTGCCATATGCGGGAGAATCTGAGTACATTTTTGTCGAGGAAGACGTGCGCCCAGAGTCACGGCAGGATCCACTTACCGGAAAGCGTATCTTGGTCGTTGATAATGACTGGGCCATCTGTGAGGGAATGGCACTGGTGTTGGCAAATTGGGGTTGTGAGGTCGTCTGTGCTCAGTCTTTGGATGACTTGCGGAATAAATCTGAACTACTAAGCCCGCGCCCTGATGCCTTAGTCTTAGACTATCATCTTGATGACGATACCACGGGGCTTGAAGCCGAAGTTATTATAAGAGAGCAGTTGTCTACATCATTACCGACGGTGATGATTACGGCGAATTATAGTAATGAATTGCGTCAGCAGGTTAAGGAGCTGGGCTTTCATCTTTTGAATAAACCTATTAAGCCCTTAAAGTTAAAATCAGTTTTGGTTTATTTGTTGTCAGAAAAATAATTTTCTTAATATTTAAAATTAACACGCAACACAAATACCTAGTGTGAACGATGCAGGTAGTGATCAAAATCTACTGCAGATGCACACAGTACCGCCTTCATACGATTCTGAACTTTTAGCTTCCTCAAAATGGCAGATACATGGGCTTTAACGGTGGTTTCTGCGATATTTAATTCATAGCCAATCTGCTTATTCGATTCGCCTTTCGCCATGCGTTCAAATACCAGTAATTGGCGACGAGTGAGAGATGAAATAATTTCTGTTGGTATGCCGGTATTATCTTGTCGGCGACTGTGGCTATTACTCGCGGCACGGCGAATGATGTCTGGGGGAAGAAACGCTTGGCCGTCGAGTATTTGTTCAATCGCGGCGATAATTTTTTCCCGGGGCATAGATTTCGTAATAAAGCCCACTGCGCCATAGGTCATTGACTGTAAAACAATATTTTTGTCTTCTTCCGCCGACAGTATTACGACCGGCACGTCTGGATAAGTGCTGCGTAGATTCACTATGCCGTTTAAGCCGTCCATTCCAGGCATATTTAAATCAAGTAGCACTAAGTCGACATCGGAATGCTGTTCGATATACGCCAAGGTTTCGTCCAGAGATGCCGTCTCAGTAATTAACGCGTCGGGGAAGCGTTGCTGGGCGGCATTGCGAATGGCCTCGCGAAATAGGGGGTGGTCATCGGCAATAATAATGTGAATCATGATTTCTATACCTCGTGCTGAGATAGAATAATTATCGTTATGGAAGCGCACGTAGCGTTAATATAACGCAATGCGAGCTGTTTGTTGATGCTTAATCTGCGATATCTCTTGTTGTTAGGCATATTCATATAATTATTAGCCTCCGGATTTTCGTTTTAGCAATCCATGCTTTGGATCGTAGCCAATTATTGCCAGTGCTAAAAAGACCAAGGTTGTTATGGAACAAACTGAAAAGGCTAATAGATTAAACTGTCCATAAAGTGCAAAGCGAATTAATTCAATTCCGTGAGTAAAAGGATTAAATGCGCAGATTTGATAAGTAATTTCATTCGACTCGCGCATTTTCCAGAGCGGATAAAGCGCAGATGATAAAAAGAACATGGGAAATACAATAAAATTCATTACCCCCGCGAAGTTCTCAAGCTGCCGTATTATCGACGATAAGAACAAACCCAATGCACTTAACATCAACGCGGGTAATAGAGCTGCAGGTAGCAGGTAGACGTAGCCCATCAGCGGTGGCGTAATCTCGAAGAGTCGGGCGATAGCGATAAAGGCATACACTTGAAACAGCGATACCAAGGAGGTAGCCAGTAATTTACAGACCAGTAAGTAGGCGCGCGCAATCGGGCTGGTAAGTAGCACACGCATACTTCCCATTTCGCGGTCGTAGACCATAGACAGTGAGCTTTGCATGCCATTAAACAGCAAAATTATGCCAATTAGACCTGGTGCGATGTAGACCTCGTAACTTATATAGGTCTCATACGGTGGAATAATGGCAATGCCGAGGGCGGATCGAAACCCTGCAGCAAAAACTGCTAGCCATAGAAGAGGTCGTACAAGTGATGACAAAAACCGAGAGCGCTGCTGTAGAAATCGGTACGTCTCCCTTTTGAGTATACCCACAAAGCAGTAGTAATAAGCGAGGGCATTCATTCTGCTGGCCTTGTTAATTGTGAAAACAATGCGGGTAAATCTTTTGCTTTGTGTTTGTTTTGTAGGATTCTAGCTTGGCCTTGGGCAAGGCATTGGCCATTATTTAAAATTAATATTTGGTCCTCACTGTGCAACTCTTCAATTAAATGGCTTGTCCACAGTGCAGCGATACCATCTAGTGTGCACAGTGTTCTAACGTGCTTATTAAGATTGGCTCTTGTGTCTATGTCTAAGCCAGCGGAGGCTTCGTCTAGCAGCAGTAATTTGGGACGGTGGAGCAGGGCGCGAGCTAACTCCACTCGGCGGCGGTGGCCACCGTTTAGATCTCGGACACGGTCGTGTAGACGATCTAAAAGCTCAAAGCGTGACAGCTCCTGCTGTATACGGCAGCGCACTTCCCGTGGCGCAATGCCGTGCAGTGCACCGTGATATTCAAGGTTTTGCGCTACGCTCAAGTCGAGATCGAGAGTGCTCTGCTGAAAAACCACACCAATGTGACGCATTGCCTCATTAGCGTGCTTGCTTAAGGAATAGCCAAAGACGCCAATTTCACCGCTGGCTGGTTTCAGCAGTCGGGTGAGCAAGGACATGAGTGTGGTTTTTCCCGCCCCGTTAGGGCCGAGCAATCCAAAGAATACGCCCTCTTTAATATCTAAACTGAGATTTCTCAGGGCGTAGCGTTCGCCGTAGCGGTAGCTGAGATTTTCAATGTGCAGTGCAATATTACTCATGGTCTTGCTGTCACGGTTTTACCGCAACCCCCCAAGGGAAACGGCCGACTTTAATGCTTTTTAATACGGCAAGGGATTTAACATCGATTACCGATACGTCGCCGCTAATACCATTGCTGCTGATTAGTCGCGTTTCATCGGAATTAAGTGCTAAATGCCAGACTCGGCGTCCAACGAGTAAATACTTGATGACCTTTTGCTGGGCTATGTCGATAACAGCAACATGGTTGGCGGGGCCGAGTGCAACAAAAGCAAGCCGATTGTCGTGGGTGAGGGTAATGCCTACGGGCTGTATTTTGTCTTTATATACGCCGGGTATATGAAATGAATATTCGCGGTTAATGGTTCTAGTTGCCACATCTATTACGCTGACGGTGCCGCCAATTTCAGAAGACGCCCACAATGTTTTGCCGTCGTCGCTAAACTCTACATGTCTTGGTCGTTGGCCAACCAGGGTATTGTCGATTAGCTTGTGGGTGCCGCTGTCTATCCAGTGGAGCATGTTACTGGTTTCGGAGGTATTGACCACCCATTTTCCGTCAGGGCTAACAGCCATTCCCTCCGGTTCCAGACCAACATCTATTTGGCTAATCACCTCGCGTTTTTCGGTATCAACTACGGTGACTACTGCGTTGTCTTCATTGGAAATATAGAGGTGCTTATTGTTAGGGTGCAGGGCAAATTGCTCGGGGTCTTCGCCAGAGGGTAGGTTCGCAATAATCTCTTGGCTTTTAACATCCATCACCTGCACGCTGTCGGAGTCGCTGGCGCAAATATAAAGCTGGCTAAAGTCTTTATTGAACGTGATGCCTCGGGGACGCTGGCCAACCGCTATTGTTGAGATAAGCTTAAGGCTGTCTAAATCAATTACCGACAGGGTATTGTCCTTCTCATTAGAGATATACACTTGCTCAGCCATACTTGGTATTGCTAGGCCCAATAAACTTAGTAATGCACTGGCGCGGACAATGCGGAAGCTGCGGTGATTTTTCATAGTGCTCTCACAGTATTGATGCCTCAAATGCACAGTTCACCTCAGGCCGGTCGTAGCCCAGCGTATCCATTTCTGAGTGGGGGTGAAGATAACCCTCTTGAGGCGATTGACTGATCAGTGCGTTTGGGTGAACTAGGGGAATCGGCTGGCGAAGTTGACCGTTCCATTTTCTAAAACTTAAGCTGCGACCTTTAAACGCGCTGAGCTGAAAATCATCGCTCATTAAATACTGGTATACCTCGTCACCGCGAATGGAATTGCTTCGTGTTACGGCCTCGCCAATAGCGCGCACCGCCAACCACCCTGCGTAATCTATATCATTCATGTCGCGCTTAGCGTAATCGCTGAATCGATTTTGAAGCTGGGCCGCGCCCCATTGCTCAATACTCCAGTGCCACCCTGTTGGCGTTAAGCCCTGTGTGCCTGCGGCGGGCCTAGCTAGCCAGGTGTTATAGGGAATATATTCACCTATATCACCGATTTCATCCGCGATTAAGGTAACGTCGTAATCTTTGGCTTGGCTAAATAAACGGATTTCATTTTGTGCAGAGCGACGCAGGTCCGCGTTAAATTGCCATTCACGCTCTTCAATAATGTTTGCACCAAATCTATGAGCGGAGCGTTTAAGAGCGGCACTAAATAACTTATCTTCAACTCGCTGGCCGCGTAGTAATAGCCATTTTTTCCAACGTTTTGACATTAAAAACTGTGCAAGCCCGTCTGTGAGCATCGCTCGGCTTGGAATGGTGTGAAGTAAACGCGGGCGACACTGACTACGACGAAGCGCATCGTCCTTCGTCAAAATATTAAAGAGGATGGCATGCTTGGCAATGTCCTCGTCGCGACTTAGCTTGAGCAATGCGGCGGCGGGTAGCTTCGCGACTATAAATGCATTGCCGTCTTTTATCCACGCGCGAGCTGCGGCTGCGGCCTCGCTGTCGTCATTTACTAATGTCGCCTTAAGTTGGTAGTTGTCGCCAGTAAAGCGCCCACTTGTATTGTTATCGTTGATGCCGAGTTGCGTGCCATCTAATCCCGATGTTTCCGGTGTTCTACGTATATTTGATAAGACTGGGGTTTCAACGTGTTTTTGTTCGATGAATAGTATCGGAATATCGCGTTGTTGCTTGGTCAGTGCCGTAGCCGACAGCGAATAGAGCACCAAATAAACAACAGTGATTATCAGGCTAAGGGGAGTGGGGATACGTGTTTTCATTAGCCTAAGAAGCTAAAAAAATTTAGCTGCGTATTAAGCGACATATGCTTAGCTGCAGTGAATAGGATATTAAATACCATAGCCTTGGCTCTCTATTTTTATAGTGGTGGTTCTGGCGTTTATCGCTTACTACTGAATTGGTCTATCGTTCATGCTATGTGGAGCGCATGCGTATTGATATATGAAGAAGGTAGTAATGATATGCGACTAAAGTAGTAGATTATTTGTCGTGCGACTTCTATTTACATTTCCCCTTGATCCAATATCTGGCGACTACTACTTAGGGTGTAGTCTGCGCGGCACTTCCTCACACCAAAGCACAATTGTCAGGAATTAGGTGTTTGTTAGGCTATCAGCACAATACGATTTGGCTGAGCGCGGTGCCGTCAAGTTAGAAAATAATGTTAGATTGGTTGAGGAATATTATGGGTAATTTAACGGTTAAGCGTGCTCTGCGTAGCAGCGTAATTTTGATTTTAGGGGCACAAGCTGCTTGGGTTTTAGCCCACGGTGATGTCACCCCGCAGGCGGTAAATACTGATACCTTGCCCAAGCTGGGTGAGGAGTGGCGTGATGTTAACCCCTATCGCGGTGACGCCGAGGCAATACGGGTGGGCGATTCGGCCTACAACCAAAATTGTGCTCGCTGTCACGGTCTAGAGGCAATTTCGGGTGGCATGACGCCAGACCTAAGAAAGCTTAATGATCCGGACGAATATGTCGATATTGAAGAGTCTGATCAGTGGTTCATGACCAGGGTTCGTCACGGTGCGGTTATCGACGGACGTGTATATATGCCTCCATTTGAAGGAATTTTAAGTCAAGAAGCTATGTGGGCGATTCGCTCATATTTAGATACCAGAAAGCTAGGCGAATGAGTGCTGAGTAATGGGCCTTATACGCATGTCATTGTGGTTGCACGCGCTGTGTTTGTTGCTGGCTTTTGCCATTGCTAGCACGGCGCATGCGCGTAAATATGATGACGTTATCAAATCTCAGTTTATTGAGTTTGCCGTATATCGGGATTTTCCACCTTACTCATTTTTAAAAGACGGGCAGCCAGCGGGCATCGATATAGACATTGGTAAACGTATTGCAAGCGAAATGGGCGTAGAGCCGCGTTGGTTTTGGCTGACCGCCGATGAAACCGTGGATGACGATCTGCGTAATGCGGTCTGGAAGGGCAGTGTTATAGGGCGCAAAGTGGCAGACGTCATGATGCGTGTCCCCTATGATCGTGAGTTTTCCTATGCGCAAGACGGCTATGGCCTGCCCCGCAATGATATGGTGGTCATGTTAGCGCCCTATCACAAAGAGTCTTGGCAGTTGCTTAGGGATTTAAATAAAACCGGTAAAGTTAGAAATCTCGCTATCTTCCAATATCAGCCTATCGGTGTTGAATTAGACAGCCTGCCAGATTTTTTTCTCGTCGGAACCTATCAGGGGCGTCTGCGTGAGAATGTACATCACTACCCATCAGTATTTGCTGCCCTTGCTGATTTTAAGACTGGCAAATTAAGCGCTGTTGCTGGTATGCGCAGTCAATTAGAGTGGGGCCTAGATAGCAAGCCACATAATTTCGATATTGATAACGACGGCCTCGAGTCGCTTGGGCGTAAAAGTTGGGATATCGGTATTGCCATAAAACATAGCTATCGCCAGCTTGGGTATGCCGTCGATGCCGTTATTTCGGATATGGTTACAAACGGCGAAATGGAAGCCATATTCTCGCGTTACCGCGTTTCCTACGAGCGCCCATCTATGTATGACGTTGAATCTTAGAAGGCAGCTGTTAACAACAGACGTGTAACATAAATCCTCTCTTTTAATGCCCCGCTAAAATTTCATATTTTTTACTACCAAACCAATACCAATGGATAGTAACTGCAGGCCTCTAGATCAATTGTGAGCGTGTAGCGGTCGTCACATACTCAGACTCAGATCGCACTAACATGATCGTGAATTATTTTGAATTTTTCGCGTACAGGCTTATGCGATAGAACAGAAAATACTGGGTGTTTGAAAATAAAATCTAAGTGTTAGGAAGGAGAGTTCCAATGAAAATAACGTGCATGGCAAGATCTGTTTCTTTAGCAGCTGCAGTGGCTGCTATTAGTTTCAGTTCGCTACTTAATGCCGGTGTTACTGATAAAGATATTTTAAATGATGCAACGACTACTGGTGATGTCGTTTCTTACGGTTTGGGACCGCAGGGACAACGTTATAGCCCGTTGAAAATTGTAAACACCAAAAACGTAAAATCATTATCGCCAATATGGTCGTTCTCGTTTGGCGGTGAAAAACAGCGCGGGCAAGAATCACAGCCTTTAATTAAAGATGGCGTAATGTATGTTACAGCCTCGTATTCACGTATATATGCCGTAGACATCGCCAGTGGCGAGGAGCTTTGGCAGTACGATGCACGACTGCCAGATGGCATTATGCCTTGCTGTGACGTAGTAAACCGTGGTGCCGCACTTTATGGCGATCTTGTTATTTTTGGCACATTAGATGCCAAGCTAGTTGCTTTAGATATCAAGACGGGCAAGCCAGTCTGGCGCAAAACCGTCGGAGATTATCAGGCGGGATATTCAATGACCGCTGCACCTCTGGTTGTGAAAGGCATGGTTATTACCGGCGTGTCTGGTGGTGAATTTGGTATTGTCGGTAAGGTAGAGGCGCGTGACGCTAAAACCGGTGAGATGATTTGGAGTCGTCCAACCGTTGAAGGGCATATGGGCTATCTGCGTGGTAAAGAAAATGGCATTACCGGCGGCAAAGCAGGAAAAACTTGGCCTGGCGATATGTGGAAGACCGGCGGTGCAGCTACATGGTTAGGCGGCACTTATGATCCGGAAGTGGATTTACTCTTCTTTGGTACCGGTAACCCAGCGCCGTGGAATTCGCATCTTCGTCCAGGTGACAACCTTTACAGTGCGTCTCGTCTTGCTATCGATCCAGATACCGGAAAAATCGTTTGGCATTTCCAAACTACCCCGCATGATGGCTGGGATTTTGACGGTGTAAATGAGCTGGTTTCTTTTAACTATAAGCAGGGTGGAAAAACCATTCAGGCTGCGGCAACCGCCGACCGAAATGGCTTCTTCTACGTACTTGATCGTACCAACGGTAAGTTTATTCGCGGTCTTCCCTTCATTAAACAAATGACGTGGGCGAAGGGTTTGAATAAAGATGGCACCCCGATTTACGACGAAGATATGCGCCCTGGTAATCCTGCAACGACGGGTACTGATGGTACGAAAGGTAAATCAGTCTTTGCTGTGCCTTCATTCCTTGGCGGTAAAAACTGGATGCCTATGGCGTATAGCCAAGACACGGGCTACTTCTATGTTCCATCAAACGAGTGGGGTATGGATATCTGGAATGAACCCGTCAGCTATAAAAAAGGAGCGGCCTATCTTGGCTCTGGCTTTACTATTAAACCCATTTTTGACGATCACATTGGTTCTTTGAAAGCCATTGATCCAGTATCGGGTACGATTAAATGGGAGTTTAAAAACAACGCTCCGCTATGGGGTGGTGTTCTTGCAACTGCTGGTAACCTGGTATTTATGGGGAACCCAGAAGGTTACCTAATGGCCTTCGATGCTAAAACCGGTGAATTACTTTATAAATTCAATACCGGCTCTGGCATTGTAAGTTCACCCATAACTTGGGATAAAGATGGCGAGCAATACGTCACCATCGTATCTGGTTGGGGCGGTGCAATTCCATTGTGGGGAGGCGAAGTGGCCAAACGCATTAAAAACCTGAACCAAGGTGGCAGCGTGTGGACCTTTAAAATCCCTAAAAGCTAAGTAAGAGAATACCGCCGGTTATAGACGGCGGTGAAATAAAAGCCCCGCTTGGCATTCAAGCGGGGCTTTTTTCGTGAGTGAGTAAAAGACGCTTTCCATGCTCCATTTTTTAAATTATCGTAATGCTCTGGTTTGTACGGATATGGGCTTGTATTAAATGGACGTAAGGGAAAATGACTAAAGCAGCTGACGCATTTGATCGATCCATTCTTGATGCAGAAGACCTTCTTGCTCGTTTTGATGCTGAGAAGACCTCATCGAATGGAAAAAGTGGTGAAGTTCTTAAGCGTGCCGGACTCGTAATGGCGTTAGCAGCTTGGGAAACATACGTTAAGGATCGCGTCGCAGATGAGTTCGATATATGGCTCCAGTCGGTAGAAGGGAGTCCTATCGGGAAATTTGTGCGTAAGCGGCTTGAGCAAGATCTTAAGCGGTTTTTTAGCCCAAACTCAGAAAGAACCCGCCGGTTATTTATAGACTATTTTGAAATAGATATTACCAAGGAATGGGCTTGGCAAAATTTTGACGCTGCCTCGGCTAAGAAAACGCTTGATACGCTAATTGCAAAGCGTGGTGATGCTGCTCATCAAGCCAATACATCTGAGCACCGAAGTGCTGAGCCTCATCAAGTAAAGCGCGAGGAGCTAGAAAAAGGAATTCGCTTCCTCAGAGGGTTGGTTGCCGCGACCGAAAAAGTGAAAATAACTAAATGATGGCTAGTAGATAGAAGTGTTATGCGGCACTTTTAAAATTCGTCAAAGATTCAGGGGCAGAAAGATTCGTGGTCAAAGTAAAAATTATTCACTCGCTTACTTTCTAACCCCGCTCTATTCTTAATGCAGCTTTAATTTAGGCTTAATCGCCCGATGTATTCTACCTGCAAGAGCAATAAGGAGAGAGTTGTACAGGCCGTGTATTGCAAACAAATGCATGCGGTATAGCGATAGGTAGGCAAGACGGGCAATGGGGCCGCCTATGCGCATTTCACTGCCGACAAAGCCGCTCATTAAGCCTCCCACCGTATTAAAATTGCTGAGTGATACCAGTGAGCCGTAGTCGCGATAGCGAAAGTCCTTTAGTGCCTTATTGCGCTTGCTGCGAAGAATGTTTTTGTACACCAAGCTCGCCATTTGATGTGCTGCCTGCGCTCGCGGTGGAACAAAGCCACCGTCTGGTAATGCGCAGCTGGCACAGTCTCCTATGACAAAAATCCTTTTGTCTTTACTTGATTGCAGACTTGGTTTAACGATTAATTGATTGCGATTATTGCATTCTAATCCGGTAATACTGGCGAGTTGTGGTGGTGCTTTTATCCCTGCCGCCCAAACGCGAATATTACATTCTATGACGCTGTCGGGTGTAATAAAGCCTTCGGAGGAACATGATTTAACGCCGGTGTTGCAGTGCACGTCGATGCCAATTTTTTCTAAGGTGAGCTGCGCTGCTTTAGATAGCTTTTCTGAAAGCGCTGGAAGTATGCGCGGGCCAGCTTCAATTAAAGTGATTTTATAATCAACTTTAGCTGCCACGTTTCTTTGGTAGCCTGACAAACCTTGTGCCGTGTGTTGTAGTTCGGCGGCCAGTTCTACACCGGTGGCTCCACCGCCGACAATACCAATGCGTAACACAGGATGGGACTTATTATTGGGCTCAGAGTGCAATGATTCACAGCTGAGACGATCTGTCTGGTTTAGTAAGTGTTGATGGAAGCGTTCGGCTTGATCTTTGTCGTCTAAGAAGTAGCAGTGCTCTTTCGCGCCGGGCACGCCGAAGTCGTTGCTTACACCGCCGATGGCAATAACAGCGTAGTCATAATGTAGGTGTTGCTGAGGTGTAATGAGCTCTCCAGCGTCGTCTCGACGCTCAGCTAAAACTAATATCTGCTGTTCGCGATCAATGGTTTCTAAGCTGCCGAGAATGAAATTGAAGTGCTTCTTCTTGCCGTGATAGCGGTAGTTGAGCTCGTCGAATGCTGAGTCGATTGATCCTGCTGCGACTTCGTGGAGCAGGGGCTTCCATATATGACTAGGATTTTTATCGACTAATATAATTTGGGTTTTTTTGCTGCGCTTGAATTTATTTCCTAGCTGAGTGGCAAGCGCCAAGCCACCTGCACCACCGCCGACAATAACGATATTTTCCATATTGGGCATCTCGCTTAAATTTTTGCGCGAAGCTTATCAATGCATAGTGCGACGGTATATTCGTCAAACGTCGTGGCCTTACTGTCATTTAGTAGTGCTGTCTTTATATGTGGTGATGAATTGATCGGTGGCGGCAACGAGTGCCTCAATCATTTTCAATTCTTCGATTAGGTGGCCGGTATCGGGGAGCACTAATAGATTGCAATTTGGGATGTTGGCCGCAAGTTGCCGCGATGCGCTTAGCAGGCAGGTTTGGTCTAATTCACCGTGAATGATGGTGACAGGGACTGGAGGCAATGCAGCAATACGATTGAGAATTTGGTTTTCTTCAATGAAGTAGCGATGAAAGGCGTAGTGAGTTTCAATTTTAACTTTTAAAATTAGTGCGTCGTCAGGTTTGTGTTTCGACGAACTGGCGCTTAAATTGTGGGTGGCGACTTTACTGGACCAGTCTGCCCAGATTGCTGCATATTTGAGTTGAGTTGCATGATCGCCATGATGAAGGCGTGTATAAAAGGCGGCTACAAGATCACTTCTTTCGCTTTCTGGAATGTCCTGAATAAATAACTGCCATTCTTCTGGGAATACCTCACTAGCACCATGCTGGGTAAACCAGAGTAAATCTTTCTCTCTAGCTAAAAAGCAACCGCGCAGGATTATGCCGCTCACTCTTTTAGGAAAAGCCTGCGCATAAAGTAGGCCCAAACATGCGCCCCAAGAACCGCCAAATATCAACCACTGATCAATATTAAAATGTTCTCTTATTCGCTCCAGATCGTTTACTAGATGTTGGCTGGTGTTATCGGCGAGTTCGCCCTTGGGTGTGGACATGCCGCAGCCGCGCTGATCAAAGGTGATAATGTAGTAATAATTGGGGTTGAAGTAGCGGCGATGATTTTCGTTGCAGCTAGAGCCGGGGCCGCCGTGTAAAAACACAACGGGAATGCCCAAGGGATTGCCGCTTACTTCAATGTATAACTGGTGAAGTGTATCTACATGCAGCCTTAACTTGGTGCTGGAAGATTGTGGATATAATATGCTTTTCATCGAGACCGAAAATAGTAAGCTACCTAGCAACAGTGACGGTTCTGGCTGAAAATTACAAGGCAGAACGAGTAGCTTAATTTATTCATGTAATATTGTTATGTGCGTATGACATTAAAGTCACTCAGTAGCGCATCTTTGGGCAAATATTGGCGTTTCGATTTTGTCTTGCGTAAAATCGCTTGGATTCGTTTACGCAATTTTACTCAGACTCTAATTTGGCATTTATCTCTATGCTCGGTGATCAAGCTCTTATTCCTTCGGATGCCAATGAGGCCCCAGATATTCTTCGCAGTCGTTTTCAGGAGTGGGGTTATCTTTATTTTAAGCAATATGTTGCCCCTGAAAAATGCGCAAGCCTATTAAAAGATATTCTTTCGCGTTTGTCGCCTTATGTCAGTATGGATGAATCTCGGCAATTACCCATTTTAACTGGGGAGGGCTTTGTCGAAACCGATGCTATTTGGGATGAGGTTTATCCGAAAATTCAAGCTCTAGAGTCCTTTCATGGGTTTTTCCACGACGCCGAGCTGCTCCAACTGATGCGTACCGTCAGTAATAGTGAGGTATTTGTGTACCCCATGAAGATGGCACGCATATCAACACCAAAAAAGCTTGGTTATGAAACACCACCCCATCAAGATGCGCGTTCTCATGTTGCCCCAAGTTCGATGGCGGGAATCTGGGTGGCCTTACATGATGTTTCAAGCGAGATGGGGCGGCTTAAAATACTGCCAGCGTCGCATAAACGCGGCATGCGGGAAGTAATGCAGTCCGCCGGTGTTGGCAATGTTCAATGCGAAATTTATCCAGATGAAGTCAGTTGGCATGTCTCAGATGTGGCTCAGGGTGATGTCATTATCTTCAACGCATTTACCGTACATGCCGCTCAAGCAAACATTAGTGACTCTGTTGTACGAATGAGTGTCGATACCCGCTTTTGCGATTATGGTGCGCCGGTGTTTTCAAGTAATCTTGAGCCGCACCACGGTTGGCGCATAGACAAGTTAAGCTGGTCGCAAATATATGAAAATTGGCAGAAAGCAGACCTGCAATACTATTGGTCTGATTACCCGAACTTCACTTAGGCAGCGGGATATGGTGCAAATTAAAGAGAATTCAGCCTCCGCGCAGACTGTCGAACTTAATATAGCGGGTTTGCCTCAGCGTCTTAAAATGCGTGTTCACGGATCAAGCGACACGATTATTTCTGAAAAATTACGCATCGAGCAATGCTGGGAGCCTTACGAAACGCAGTTGCTCATCAAACATTTTAAGAGCGGCGGGGTGTTCGTTGATGTTGGCGCAAATATCGGTTACTACACGCTGCTGGCAAGTGATATTGCCGGTTCCAGCGGCAGGGTTCTAGCTTATGAGCCAGACGTAAATAACTTTGAGTTACTGCAGGAAAATGTCAGGCTAAATGAGCTGAACAATGTGACGCTCCATCCGGTGGCTATAAGTGATAGGGATGAAGTTGGCAACTTGTTTCTTTCGAGTGATAACTTTGGTGATCACCGAATTTATGCCGATAGTGGCGAGCGCGCAAGTTACCCAATTCAATTGGTGCACGGCGACCAGCACCTTGAAGCTCAAACCCAGCGTATTGATTTTTTAAAAATAGATACTCAAGGCGCTGAGTTTTATGTAGTTAATGGCCTACGAAAACTTATTGCCGCCAATAGCGCCCATCTGTGTATTATTTTGGAATTTTGTCCCTACGGTATTCGGCATTCGGGAGCCGATGCTCATCAGCTTATTGAATTGCTCGAGAGTTTCGATATGCAATACCACATTATTGATCATATCGAGCATCAATTGATTCCCGCGCAAGCTCAACATTTAAGTGATTGGGTTGCTGAGCTGGATAATGAACCAGAGAACGAGGGGTTTATAAATTTGCTCGTGACGCCACGGGGCTATGCTGTCTGATCTGCCGCTACTGTACGGGAGATGAAATACGTCAATTTTTTGTGGCAGCGAATGGCGTCGTCAAGTGAACGACGCCCTCTCAACCTCGATTAATCCGCATCTTTTGCTAAGCGAAATCCAACATGGTTGCTGCTGGTATTTGGGTCGCCACGGCCGCGACTGCCCGGCATGTAGCGGCTGCAGTATTGGTCGGTGCACAGAAACGAGCCGCCTTTTTGTACGCGTTTGTCTAGGTTTGGTTCGCTGGGGTCAAAGGCGGTTTTTGAGACTGGATTGATAATTTCCCCACCATTGGCGGTACGCTTTTTATAGGCATTGGCGTCGTACCAATCGGCCGTCCACTCCCAGACATTGCCCGCCATATCATAAAGTCCATAACCGTTGGCGGGGTAGCTTTTGATTGGCGAGGTGGCGATATAACCGTCGGCGCCAGTGTTATTGCTGGGAAAGTGGCCTTGAAAGGTATTGGCCATAAAGTGATCCTCGGGTTTAAAGTCGTCCCCCCAGATATAATCTTTTCCGTCTAGGCCGCCGCGGGCAGCGTATTCCCACTCGGCTTCGGTGGGCAGCCGTTTGCCAGCCCATGCCGCATAGGCGGCGGCATCTTGCCAAGCAATATGTACTACGGGGTGATCCATGCGATCGCTGATATCGCTATTTGGGCCTTCAGGGTGGCGCCAATTTGCACCAAGCTGAAATCGCCACCAGCGCTGGGCTTGATTGAGTGGGAGTGGGTGCTTGGGTGAGCTAAATACCAATGAGCCTGGTTTGAGGGCCTCGGGGGGGAGCGCGGGAAAATCTGCAGCGTTTAATGGGCGCTCCGCTAGCGTGACATAGCCGGTAGCTTCTACAAAGCGACTAAATTCAGCATTGCTAACTTCGGTTTGATCAATGAAAAAGCCGTGTAAGGTGACCCTATGGGCGGGGCGGGCGTCGCGCATGACCTCGTGCTTAGACCCCATTATAAAGCTACCCGCCGGAATCCAGCGCATACCTTCGGGTGGGGTCTTATTATTTGTTGCTGAGTTATTATTTTCTTCAGCGAGTGCGCTTGAATATGCGCCCTGCAGAGAAAGTAAAATTAGCATGAAAGCGGTAGCACATTGGGGTTTATTCCACATAGTTTGTTACTTTATTGATTTTAGAATTTAGGAATTGTGTTGAGTGTAGCAATTGGCGGAAGACTCGGGTAGAAAAATTGAGTCTGGCAAAGGCTGGTGCTAATAGAGTCGTTAAGCCACAGAAATGTGGTTTTCTCTGTGCTCCCAGCGGGAGTGCTTTCGCCCTTAATGAAATTAACTATTGGCAGTAATGCTTGGTGCCCCTTGAAGCAGGCACACGAGTGTATTGATGTGCCTATCTATGTATTGTTCGCTATTGGGGTTTTCTCCTAAGACTCTTTGGCTAATTGGCGCAACATTGACTAAATAGATCAAGGCTCCTGATAGTATGTGGAGCAGATCCATCGCATCTACTTTGGGTAGCAGATTTTGTTGCTGCGCAAGCTCGATAACGGCTTTACCGTTTGCAAAATCCTTTTTAAAAAATGTTTCTACCATCCAGTCTAGTCTGGGGCTGGGTGTGGATGCTTCTTGAAACATGAGTTTTACCCACTGGGGGTGATCAAAGGTGAATTGCAAAATTTGCTTGCATAGCTCGCGCACCATTTGAGCGTTATTGTTACCGTCATTAAGCGAGGTTCTTTGTAAATATTTCGGCAGCGCTTGGTCACGCTGCTTCCAAACCCAGTGAATGCTCTCCTGCCAAAGCTTTTCTTTACTTTTAAAGTGATATTGCACCAGCGATTTCTTTACGTCCGCTGCTTGGGCAATGGTGCCAAAAGATGTGCCATCAAAGCCCTGTTGAGCAAATACGTCTGCCGCTGCAGCGAGTATTTTGCTGCGCCGCGATGACGATTCGTCTTCGCCGTGTGTGGTGGGCATTTTTTGATCAGCTGTTTTCATGTTTAAGGTCTGTGTCTTGTGATGTTCGCAAGTTTATCGGATTGCGTTTGGATTATACCGTTAGTTACGTAGATGTTAGGTTTGGATGATTGACTTTTACATAAAAAGATACGATCGTATAGTCATCTAAGGAAATAACAATAAAATAACGGCGACGATACAGATGGGAATGAGTATTCGGTGGATACAAGATATCGACCTCCGAGTTGATGAGGTTGGGGGCAAGGCTGCTGGGCTAAGCAAGCTCATTGAGTGGGGTTTAGCGATACCGGCGGGTTTTGTTATTGTCGATGCCAAAAAAGACGCTGATGCCGCTGCTATCGCTAAGTATTACCAATCTATGGGGAGCGGCAAGGTTGCAGTGCGTTCCTCTGCTTTGGGAGAAGATGGCAGTGACCATTCCTTTGCCGGACTTTATGAAACTGTGCTCGATGTTGAGGGTGAAGATGCACTTTTTGAGGCGGTAAATCGCTGTGTTGAATCACTGAATAGCCATAGAGCGAGCGAATACCGGCAACACCAAGACAGCGATGAGAGTTCAATGTGTGTAGTGGTGCAGAGGATGGTGGATGCCCAGGCTGCAGGGGTACTGTTTAGTGTCGACCCAGTGTCTGGTCGGCATGACCGTTTGGTGATTGATGCTGTTGCTGGCTTAGGCGAGGCACTGGTGAGCGGAGACGAAACACCAGACCATTATGAATACGGTATAGATAATTCCCACTGTTATGAAGAACTTGTCAATAGCGCAGCGATTTTGACGGAACAGCAGAGATTACAACTTGTTCAGCAGGCCCGAGCCGCAGTAACGGCAGCAGGCGAAGCCTTGGACATGGAATGGGCGTTTGATAAAGAGGGAACGCTTTACTGGTTGCAAGCTCGGCCAATAACCACCGTTGGTTCTGATCTAAAAGAACTAGATACGCCAATACATCCTAGCGATGTTCTGACTCGCTGTAATATCGGTGAGATGATGCCCGGCGCCAGTTGCCCACTTACTTTTTCAACAACGGGGCGTGCTATCGAATACGGCATGCAGCATATGCATGTGAGCTACGCAGGTCGGCCAGCTATTACAGATGACTGGACGCAGGTGGCAATGTGCAGCGGTAAAATGTTTCTTAATATGAGCGGGTCCGCCGCAGCCGGTGCTACCGTACTGGGTATCGACGTAAAATCTATGGGCTTGAGTTTGTGCGGGCGCATTGTAGAAGAGCTAAAGCCACCAGCTAAACGCTCAATCTTTATCCGTCTATTTGGCATGGTAAAGATGCTTAGGTATTTGCAAACAGCAGATGCGGTAATAGGTGATTTTAAACGACGCGCCGCCGTATTTCAGATTCCAGTTCAAGGCAGTAGTGCGGATTTAGCAAAGGTCTTAGATGAAAGTAAGGACTTTTTCTATGAAGCATTTGCGGTTCATTTACAGTCGTCTACGACCTCGGGGTTTGCCAGCAATATACTGCAGGCGATGATTTCTGGTGGGCAGGAAAGTAGTCCAGAAGAAGAGGCTGAGGCGGGCAGGTTGATGGCCGGTGCGCGGGACGTCGAGTCTGCGGTACTTGTTGATCAGCTGGATGAAATAGTTGACGAGATTTCCCGCCATCCCGATGCAAAATCGTGTTTTGTCGAGGTGAGCCCGGAGCTAGCTTTGCATTGGCTGCGCGGAGAGGGTTCAGGTATCAGTCATAAGTTTTCTACGTTTTTAAAACGTCACGGTCACCGTTCATATCGTGAGCTTTGTGTCCGAGAAGTATGTTGGTCAGACGCGCCAGAAACGCTGGTAACAACCATGCAGGTCTCCGTGACCGCGCGTTTGATGGGCAACTCAAGCAGTGTGCGTCCAGAAGCTGCAGATATCTCATCATTAAATCGAGGTCTGCGTTGGATTGTACCTAAGGCGCATAATGCCGTGCGCCGTAGAGAAGCAACCAAATCCTTGTTGGTTGATATAACAAATCGACTCAAGCGCGGCTATCGAGCATTGGGTGAGCAATTAGTTGCTGAAAACAAACTTGATGATGCCGATTTAGTATTCTTTTTTTTGCATGACGAGCTAATGGCATTTGTTCGGGATGCTGCCGCGCCGGAGGTTCGACGGCATTGGAATCAACACACTAAAATGCGCCGGCGAGCCTTGGATTTTCAGAATAGATTAGATTTTGAAGAGGTATGTGTCGGTGCTCCTGAGCCTATCTATATTAGAAACAAAATTCATGATACGGACGCGCAGATTATAGGGCGTCCTGTATCTAAAGGCATCGTTGAGGCGCGGGCGAGGGTGGCATTTAGTGTTGCAGAGGCCGCAGCCATACAGCCAGGTGAAATACTGGTTGCGCCAATAACAGATGTCGGCTGGACGCCCTATTTCAGCATGATTGCGGGTCTGGTCACCGATGTTGGGAGCGCGGTTTCACACGGTGCGGTTATCGCAAGAGAGTATGGATTACCTGCGATAGTGAATACCCGCAGTGGCACCAAGATAATAAAAACCGGAGATATGCTAAGGCTCAATGCCGACACCGGTGTTGTTACCATCTTGTAGTTGCTTTAGGGCAATGTGCAGTGCAAACGCAATAAAAATAGTAGGAGCACGTATGCTTTCTGAACAAGAACTAACGCAATTTGGTGTTGAGCTCAAGGATGAGTTTAGTCATCCCTATAGTCAAAATCACGATGATTGGAATGAATCCTATTTTTTTGATTGGTATACCGACGATGGCAGTGCGGCGGGTCATTGCCGAATTGGCTGGCACCCTGTTCAGCAGCGTATTTTGTTCTGGCTACACCTTTGGAATGGTTCGGAGTGGTTGCTTATAGAAGAAAATCGTCTGCCATTTTCAGCCTTAAAATTAGGCGCTGAAAATGTATTTTCTTATGATCAATGGGGCTTGAAATTTAGCTACGACTGCCTTGCTCCACTTCAATCTGGACGCTTACAAATAGAAGGGTTTGCCCGCGTTGCGTACGGCCCTCGGCAAGGAATGATACTCCCAGTAAATCTTGCCCTTGAGGTAAAGGCGCTCGGTGCGGCGTACTCGCGGGGGGCGGGAAGCGTCGAAGGTCATAGCGCGCAAGGTTTTAGCACCAATCGTTATGAACAGCCGATTCAAGCGTTTGGACAAATGGCGATTGACGGGTGCGCTACCGAACTCACTGTGCGTGGCGAGCGCGATCACTCCTGGGGGCCTAGACCTTGGGATATGAATTGGCAATTTTTTGTCGTGAATAATGAAAAGTTTAGCTTGCAAGCTACACAGGTAGAAATTCCTGAATGGCCATTAATACAGATCGGCTATTTTCATGAGTTTGGGCAGGGCATGGAGCATTTGTCAGAAACCAAGTTTGAACTAGAGTTTGCGAGTGATCAGCCCTTTGCGGCAGTTAGTGGGCGCTTTTCTCTGCTTTGCGAAAGTGGCCGCTTAATCGCTGGGCGTATGGAATCGATTGCGGGTAGTGAAATAGATATTACCCATGCATTCACGCCACCAAAGCGTACCGAGTATCGTCGCACATTGATTCGTTGCTACTTTGATTCCGGCGAAGAGAGTGTGGGCTGGTTAGAATACAACCGCCCCAAACCAGACAATAAATAATTTTTGGTTTTTATAAATAAAATATTTAAGGGTTTAACTATGAAAATTGACGGTCCATTTTATGCCGATATGGCAGGATCTGCCGCTGAAGCCAAGCGTCTTGCGGGAATTGGCTATGATGGTGTTTATACCCTTGAAGGTAGCTGGGATCCCTTCCTGCCACTTGCACTCGCCTCTGAACATGCGCGGGATTTAGACATTGCGACGGGAATTGCGGTTGCCTTTCCGCGCAATCCTTCGCATATAGCCTACCAAGCTTGGGACTTGCAGAAGTTTTCTCAAGGTAAGTTTATGCTTGGAATAGGTTCGCAAATAAAGGCCCATATCGAGAAGCGTTTCGGCTTGCCATTTGGCCCGCCAGCAGCCCGTATGCGCGAGTATATTTTGGCGGTAAAGGCATTTTTTGATTGCTGGCAAAATGGGACTAAATTAGATTTTCAGGGCGAATATTATCGCCACACCTTAATGACACCGATGTTCAACCCGGGGCCAAACCCTTATGGTGTTCCGCCAATATTACTTGGGGCGCTTGGCCCATTGATGACACAGGTTGCCGGTGAAGTTGCCGATGGTTTGATAATTCATCCCTTTAATAGCGTGCCTTTTGTGCAGGAAAATGCGCTTCCAGCTGTGCGTAAAGGCTTAGACAAGTCTGCTCGCAGTGAAGATGATTTTATTATTCAAGTTAACGCCATTGTGATCACCGGCGAGACCGATGAGGCTTATCACGCTGCAGAGCAAAGTGTGAAAGGATTGCTGGGGTTTTATTCTTCGACGCCAGCGTATCGCCCGCCAATGGATGCCGTCGGCTTGGGTGATTTACAACCTAAGCTCAATGCGCTCTCAAAAGAAGGCAAATGGGAACAATTGGGGAATTACATTAATGATGAATTTCTCGACGCGTTTTGTGTTCGAGGTAAGCCAGAAGACATCGCGGCAAAACTAAAAGAGCAGTACGGAAGCTATGCTGATAGATTGGCTATATATGCCCCGTATGCTGCGTCAGACGATATGTGGGCTAAAATAATTAGAGAACTAAAGAGTTAGTGCGCATTCCCTTGATGTACGAGATAGAATTTGAGCGTGATTAACATGGCCGATGACATTATGTGAGTTTCATCGGCCATTTTTAGTATAAGTTTTTATTTTAAGGGAACGTCAAAATCTTATGGCATTACCAGTTATAGCGCACCGTGAATAACATGGAGTAAATTTTAAAGGCGGCTTCTGACTCATCGCCAAGCGGAAGCTGTGAGTTAGTGTAGCTGCGTGAACTATCAGGTGCATAAGTATATGAAACGACGCCAGTCCAGTTACTGCTAAAATTGTGCCGGTAACCCAGATTAAAATGCCATTTTCCGGTTAGATTATTGACAGGTGAAAGGGCACTGCCATCGATGGCATTATTGATATGAGATACGCCAGAGTAAACGGTACTTGTGTCGTTGATTCGGTAAATCGCGGCGACAGATTTAGAAAAGTTGTTCTGGCCGCCAAAGTCACCGACCGCGTTTATTCTATCCATGGGCGCCGTTTGTTGAGGTTGCGATAAGCTAGTTTTGACTTTGCCTAACGCCTCCGACCACTCGTACCAATTAATGTCTGCCCCGAGGTTTAATTGCGGCGTTACTTGCCATGAGAAGCCCAAACCAATTTCTTGGGGGATCGAAAGACCGTCTATTTTTGCGTTCGCATAATTTACTCGACCAAGTCCTATATCTTCAAAATTGACCGTGGCTTTGCCGCCTTCAAGTTTTAATTCTGTTGGTGCACCGTAGGCTAAACCGATGGTTATTGTGGGACTAACATCATACTGTAGGCCTGCGCGCCAGGAGTAAGAATAGCCATTTACATCAGTGATTTTGGTGCCAAAAAAGCCGGTCGCGGCATCTGAGATATTTGGGAAAAGTTCTTGTTCCGCTTCCGCATAATTAATAGACACTGAGAGTCCAAGGCGGAGCTTGTCGCTAACCGAGTAGGCGATGGCAGGAGCGATGCGGAAAACACCAAATAAGGCTGAGATATCATCGCGGGTGCCGTAGTCCGTTAATAGGTCTACATATTTAAAGCCGACGCCACCCTGGGCAAATACACCCACACCTACGACAACATTGGGATGATTGGCGAGTGGCGACAACCAGCCACCGCTAAAAAGGTAGGCGCGGTCGTGATCAGATCGCCGGTCATTACCAAGAGAATCTTTGTGGCGTATGCCAACAAGCACATGGGGCTCGATTGCGAATTCAATTTCGGAATGAGGAACTCGAGCAATACCGGCGGGATTGTTATTGATGCCAGAGGGTGTGCTTGAGTACGCCATATCAGTGCCGCCCATAGCATTTGATTCGGCTCCAAACCCTAGTGGCACTATGGCATTTCCTGCAAATGCCTTATTTGTTGGGCTGTTCACAAAGCCGATTAAGCAGGCTAGAACAAGCAAGCTGTAGTTATGGATCTTTATTCTCATGGGTGACCTCTAAAACCATACCAATTGGTATATTTTTTAATATACTGATTGGTATGTTGTTTTACAAGGTAGTATGGCGATAATTTAGCTCATGGTAGATTTGGGTATTAGAGACGCTAGAGAGGCTTATGTCGGAAGAGAACGGAATAACAAAACGAGAGCGCACCCGAGCGCAGATTTTGCAGGCAGCGGCGACACTCTTTGCAGAATCGGGGTACAGTGGTGTCAGCATGGACGGTTTAGGTAAGGCTTGCCGCTTAACCAAGGGCGCTTTGTACGACCACTTTAATGGTAAAGAAGATGTATATACCCAGTGCGTAGCGCACTATGTGAAAGGGGCAATTAGCGATATTTTTAGCCAAAGCTTGACTGATGATGATCGTAGCGCAGAGGCAAAGTTATTTAGCTTTTTAGAGAACTTCCTTACCCGCTTGCAGGATGACGTTGTACTGCGTCGACTGTTACAGCGCTTATTAATTGACGCAAAAGGCGTGGATCTTGCAGCGGTCTCAGAGTTCGCCTTGCTAAGGCCTTTTTCCTATGTTGTCGATTTATTGAGCCAATACAAACCCAGCATCAATGCGAAAACCCATATTTACTCGTTTTTTTGTTCAGCCATCATGGGGGAAGACTTGCGAGCGATAGCAGATCTGCTGTCACCAGAGTTTAAAGGTATACCTGCAACACAGGCGATGCTTGAGCATTTTAGAGGCGTGATTCGTTAGTATGAGCGGTGCCATATCGCTTTGCTGGTCTGAAACTGAGATTAATGCTCACAATCGCAAATTTAAAGAGGTTTATATGGCTAACTTACTAATTTCGCCGCATTTTCTTTGGTATAATTCAAGTCGATATTGATAAATTGCGTAACACAGACATCCATGCCCAAAAGTAAAGCCATGTATGGCATAACTCGAATTGATGATGACCTCCATCGCACACATGCGTGGCGTGTTAGTCTTCGTCGTCAGAACAAAATGCACGTTAAAAACTTCCCAGATAAAACCTATCAGGGAAAGCGCAAGGCACTTGCTGCGGCTAAGAGCTATCGTGATGAGATTATTGATAAGTACCCGCCAACCACCCGTCAGGCGATGTGTAGTATCCGGCGCAGTAATAACAAATCCGGCATTACCGGCGTTTACAGCTATGCGAAGCGATACAAACTAAAGAATAACAGTATAAAAGAGCTGTGGTACTGGGAGGCGCACTGGCCTGGTGAGAAGCCTGGTAGTTTTGGCAAGGCGACATTCTCTTTTCAAGAATACGGTGAAAAGAAGGCGCGCAAGCTGGCCATTGATGCACGTAAAGCTGGCGTTGCTAAGTTAAAAGGTGTGTTTTGGGCCAGTGAGCGTGGTGAAAAGCAGAAATAACCCCTAAGTAAGTTCAGTCTTGGTGCGCGGTACTAGTTTCTTTGTGCAGTATTGCGCCATAACTTCATCACCTCTTAACACCGCGCAGCCCGCTGTTGTCTATTCCGATATTCAACACTACACAGGCAATGTGGCGCATATTGCCGTGCTATAAATTGCCGCCATATCACGCTAGTCTATGCCCTTAAATCAGCGGGCGGGTGCAATGTTGCAATGAAAATTCTACGTTTCTTTATCTATGTACTGATTTTGTTGCTAGTGACGCCTTTTTTGCTGGTGCATTACGGGCCGCCTGGTGTGGCGACGACCTCAAAAGTTGCCTTGCATGCCCTCGTTGGCTACGGTGGCGGTGAGCCCGATGCCGAGCTGGTGCGTGAGCAATTAAGCGTTGCTGACGGTTTCAGCATGAGCTTGTATGCGACGGGGCTGGGTAAAATTCGGTTTATGCGGGCAACTGAAGCTGGTGATATTTTAGTGAGCCGTCCCCGTTCAGGTGAGATATTGTTGTTACGGCGCGATGCAGACAGGGACGGGTTGCCAGACCAGACCAGCGTACTTCTGAGCGGATTAACGCGACCCCACGGCATAGATATTTTGGACGGATGGCTTTATATCGCCGAATCGAATGGAGTTGGTCTGGTGGCGTTTGACGTAGCATCTGGCGAGATTCGCGGTGAATACACGCGGCTTGTAGACGGGCTGGGTGACAAGGGCAATCACTGGACGAAAACCCTGCGGGCCGGTGCGGATGGTTGGCTGTATTTAAGTTCCGGCTCGACCTGCAATGTATGTGAAGAGAGTGATTCGCAGCGCGCAACGATCATGCGTTTTAAGCCAGATGGCAGTGAGTTGACGGTTTATGCAAGCGGATTACGTAATAGCGTTGGCATGGATTGGGCGCCATGGAGTAATGAGTTATTCGCCACCGACAATGGCAGAGACTTGCTCGGCGATGATTTTCCGCCCTGCGAGTTAAATAAGGTTGTGGAGGGCGGATTTTACGGTTGGCCCTATATTAACGCCGCCACACCGGATCCAGATTATGGTGCCAAATTGCCGAGTAATCTGCCGGCAAACCGTCCGCCAGTCTTTGAATTTAAAGCCCACAATGCGCCTTTGGGCATCCGGTTTTTACAGCATACGCCCAAATCCGGATTCGAGCGCACTGCTTTAGTGGCATTGCATGGCTCTTGGAATCGCAGTGTTCCAGATGGCTATAAAGTGATAGCTCTGCAATGGCAGGCTGACGGCTCAATAGTCGAAAGTGATTTTGTTAGCGGCTTTTTGCAAGGCGATAAATTACTCGGGCGTCCAGTCGATGTCACTGAGGCCAGTGACGGTAGCATTTATATTTCAGATGATTATTCGGGGTCGATTTATCGCATAGTGGCGGATGGCAATGCGCAATCTTTAGTATTGGCCGCAACAGTGTCGAGTACTGATGCAAATATTGGCGTGTTAGACGGCTATACCGAAGACAAACGCGCTAGTTTAAGTGCCAAGGGCGAGGACTTATATCAGCAATTTAATTGTGCCAGCTGCCATAATCAGCAAACAGGGCGCCCCTTAAAAGCACTGGCAAAGAATTACAATGCGGCGAGCTTGGCTGATTTTTTTAGTGCGCCAACGCCGCCAATGCCTGCCTTTCCTTTAAGTACTGAGCAGCGCGAGGCGCTGGCGGTATACCTGTTTGATCGAGAGCTAAAAGCGACGAAGTAAGCGAATAGCCTATGTATTTTGTGCTTCATTCTCGGCGCGTTTGATTAGTTTTTGCAGGTCTTCGCGCTTATCAAACATGCGGTCGGTGTAGATGTTTAGCAGGCCGCGTAAAGCCGACATCGGCGACCAGCGGCGAGGAACGATGATCCGCGCCGCGCGGCGACTTAAACCCTGCGCTACCGCAGTCGCGACGATTTCAGGCGTAATGAGTTGCCTGAGCGCGGCAGGAAAGGCCTTTTCAATTAATGTCGAGGCGGTGGCGTTGGCACCAAAGGCAACGGTGGTCATCGGTGTTTGTATCCATCCAGGATAGAGTACGCTGGCACTGGCCCCTGTTCCTGCTAATTCCGCCCGCAGACTGCGACCAAAACTTTCTACCCCTGATTTAGACATCGCGTACGGTGCATTGAGTACGCCATTCGCAAAAGCATAAATTGATGAGGTGACTAATACCTGCCCCTGCGATTTCACAATTTCTGGCAGCGCCGCGCCCACCGTTCGCCAGACCCCGAGTAAGTCGATTTCTATTATTTTTTCAAATTCCTCCTCGCTCGCTGTGGCGATGGTTTTGGGTGTCTGCCACGCCACACCCGCATTCGCAAAGACAATGTCGAGCCGTCCAAATTTTTCTATGCTATTGGCGACCGCGACTTTTGTTGCGGCCATATCACTAACATCTAATACTTGAATTAGCACACGCGCTGGATCGAAGGCAGCGGCGCTACGCTCAAGCGCCTCGGCACTTACATCGCTTAAAACAAGTTGTGCGCCTTGGCGGTAAAATTCCTTCGCGCAGGCCGCACCGATGCCGCCCGCTGCGCCAGTAATCAATATGACTTTTTGATTGAGATTGAATTTGTTTTTCATAAGAAACTTTCCATCGCAGTGCGATAATTTTTTATTCTTAAAATTAAGGTTTGGTTTTTTGATTTGCGAATGCCATCGCGCTGCGAATGGTTTGATCTTTAAAGCCAATGCCTTCGACAAATCTTCTAAGTAGGCCAGGCATATTTGCTATGATTCCGTTGATACGCGGTACGGTAGTGATATTGGCGCGGATCTCGATGGCCTTGATAGCGGCTAAAACAACGTCGTCAATGCTGACTGTTTTAAATGGAAATTTTTGGTGGCCTCCCCACAGTGCATTTCCCGCTGCATTGCCTGAAATATTGTGAAGCAAGGGCGTTTTAAAAAACGTGGGATGCAAACTGCCAACCGCTACGCCGTGCTGGCGAAGTTCCAGACGAATACTATTACTCAGCGCCCAAACACCGGCCTTGCTAGCGGCGTAAGATGCTTGTAATGGTGAATGCACAAAAGCGGCCATTGATGAAACAGCCAATAAATAGCCTTTGCTTGCTTGCACATGTGGTAGCGCCGCACGAAAAGTGCGCCATACCCCATTCAAATTTATATCAATGACCCTATCGAAATTATCGTCGCCGTCGGCGCTAAGCGCTTCTATGAGATCAATGCCCGCATTGGCAATGACGACATCAATACCGCCGAAATGACTGGCAGCTGAATTCATTGCGTTTCGCAAACTGTCTAGCTCGCATACATTGGCGTGCCAGGTTTTTACTCTCGTGGTATCGGAGTAGTGTTGAAGTTGCTTTGCTAATGCCGCGTTGTCGATATCAAACATTGCGATATTCGCACCGCGTTCGTAAAGCGCCCTGCATAGGGCGGCGCCAAAGCCACCGCAGGCGCCGGTAATAGCGACAACTTTATTATGTAAGGGGCTCGGCTTCATAATTTTAAACCTAATGAGTTTTGCAGTGCCGTTCGATAAAACGCCAGTTGATCGGCGATGGCGACGTCAAAATCGTGGCCGGTGTAAATATCAAAGTGGCCGATGTCGTATTGCTTTAGGTTGGCAATGCCGGGCATGCGCTTAGCCATTTTGACTGCAGACTTTGCCGGTGCGACGGTGTCTTTATTACAGGCTTGGATCAATGCGGGGCAGCGAATTTTTTTAGCTTTTCTAATAGGCCGATATAAGGACAAAACCAACACTGTACGGGCACTCATTTCATTGCGCCAGCCGGGGTTGGTAATGGCCTGATAGCCGCTGAGCGAGTCGTGGCTTGTCATGGCAGCGAGTTTGCCAGGTTTGGCAATAAGGGGAATATAAAGCGGGCTCAGCCCTATATTGGCGCGCGCTTGATCAATAAGACCACAGCTAGTGAGTTTGCTTAAATGGATCGGCCCCGCGTATTTTAAAATTTCTAGGCTGGCGGCGCGGCCATCAACCATTGGCCCTTGGGCAGACACCGCGAGTAGACGCTTATCTTCTGCCGCGATACTGAGCACGTGACCGCCTGAGAAAGAAGTCCCCCATAAAATAATCTGCTCGGGGTTAACGCCCTTTAATTGGCGTGCAAAATCGATGGCGGCGCGCCAGTCATCAAGTTGATAGGGCACCTTTAGGAGTTGACGAGGCTGGCCGTCGCTGTCACCAAAGTGCCGATAATCAAATACCAAAACATGGAAGCCCTCTGCGGCGAAGCGCTCAGCATAGGGCGCAAGTCCGCATTCCCGCGTACCGCCTAAGCCGTGTGCCATCACAATGCAGGGGCTTGATTGCTGTTCAAGCTGGCAAGGGTAATGCCAAGCGCTGCAGCGGGTGCCGGCACTGAAAAAATCGAGCTCATAGCGAATCGTACTAGTTTGGCTGGCCATAAGGTTTCTCCAATTATTATTGTAGCTTCTTATCTGGGGCCGCAATGTTGTGCGCGCTTAGTCGTTTGAGTATCCCGCACCGCGCATTGGTTTTATATAGCGCGGTGGTTTTATTCCCTGTGCGGCGCTGGCGTCATGTAAGGTTTTTTCAATCCAAGCCGCATCCATAATATTCAGAAAGTTACCGCCGTCGTCAAAATTGATATTAGCCCCTGCCACTACCATAAAGCCATCTGCACCACCGCCGTCTTCGGGGCAATGAAAGGTGTGTATAGAGCCACCGGGCTCATATAAATAGCTGCCGGCGGTTTGCTTTTGTTCTGGGTATTCTAGGTAATGCCAGCAACCTGCGAGGGTATAAAAATGCACGGTGCCAGTGTGAAAGTGCATGGGCAGCGTCGTGCCGGGCGCAAATTTAACGCGTAATACCCATAGACCATTTTCGCCATCTAAAAAGAGCGGATTGATGCTTAGCCCCGGTATAGCCTCATTCACAGGGGGCTGCGTATTGGTATTAATCGTCAGCAGGGCATCTTGGTGATTAAGGCAGTCTGGTAGGCTCATTGGACATCCTCATTATTATCGTGGTGATTTAATCCAAGAATATAGGGCTTAATCCTAGCGATAACTTGACTTTATACGAACATAACTTGATATTTTACGAATCAAGGTTTTGGATGGATGGCAATGTCATTAATTCGCAGTGGTGCAATAGCGGGCTTTGCTGAGCTGGTGAGTCGCTGCGGCGAGAATCCGGTCGCCTTGCTAGCGCAGGTAGGCTTGAGCAGTGCCCAACTCCGTGACCCCAATAATTATATTGCCTATCGTCAAGTGGCGGAGCTCTTAGAAATAAGCGCAGAAGCCTGTCAGCAGCCCTTGTTTGGCCTATTGCTCGCCCAGCGTCAAAGCTCGTCGGTGCTGGGTGATATCGCCTTAGGCTGGTCGCAGCAGCCCACGCTTCAAGATGCGATAGACAAGGCGAGTCAGCAACTTTATTTGCATGTGCGGGGCTTAGAGTTACATCAGAATATTGAAGGCGAGGTAATGCGTTTTGAGTTTTCTTTTACGCTGGCGAGTGCGCTCGGCATACAGCAACTCATTCAGCTAAGTTACGGGCATTTGTGTAACTTCATTGATGAATTAGTTGGGGTGGATAGCCGAGAATTACAATTTTATTTGCATCAATCTACGGATGAATCAGATCTTAAATCGCTGTTGCCGCGCTACGCCGCAAGATTAGTTTTTAACGCGGCAAATAATGGTATGAGCATGCCGCTGCGCTGGGCTACGCGCAAACCGCGTGTTGATACTGCCTCGCTGGAGGCACATTTTCGCGACTATGTCAGTCAGCTCGAAAAAAACTATCCAGACAGTATTCGGGACAGAATTAAGAGCGTTATCGGACAATTATTGCGAAGTGGCGACTGCAGTTTGGCGAGGGTGGCTGCGGTGATGGGAGTGCAAGCACGGGTACTGCAAAAGCGATTGGCGGCGCAGAATTCTACTTACGCTCAATTATTGCGCGAAACGAGGCAGCAAATTGCTCAGCAGTATTTGGCGCACAATGCGATGTCGATAACCGATTTAGCCTTGAATCTTGGCTATGCCGAAGTCGCGGTATTTAGTCGTCATTTTAAACAGTGGACTGGTCTATCACCGCGACTATGGCAGCAGCAATATAAAGTAGGCGGGCCAAGCGGGGTAGACGTAGGCGCGTAATCCTGTAAATTGGAAAGCTGAGCAATATATGCTGCTTGAGCGGCAATTTTTGAGTGCTAGATTATTATTAAGGCTATGGAGTAGGCGATGAAGTCAGTGTTTTTGATCATGCTATCTGTGTTGTTACTTGCCTGTGCGGGCAATGAGACAGTGGTGTATTCCAATGGGTTTAGCTTTGCAAATTATAAATATGTGGTCATTGACCGCGACGACAATAGTGCCGCCTATGGCTTGGATATACGATTTGGCAATGCCATTGCAGACTATCATCTAGCGGTGGTGGGCTCTAAGGAGTACGACAATCTCCCCTATGCCCAAAAGAAACAAGTCTTAGGTGCACGAGTTTCTGTCAGTGGTGATAGTGACCGGATTGTGATGGGAATCGCTTTTCAGGACTACCTCAGCGGGCGCACGGTGGCGAGTATGGGAACAAGCGAAAAAGGTGATTTATTTGACAAGGGTGATCGCGAAGATGTTTTTATGATCGTCTTTAGATCAGTCGTCCTCGCTATTAATGCCGATAGACAAAAAGCGGCAGCAGTGGGTGCACGGCAAGTTGTCGCACCAAGCCCTGCCCCTGCGGCAGTCGAGCCAGCGCCTCAGAATAATGTGGACAGCGGCGCTGAGTACAAGCCTTACACCTTGACCCCAGATTTTTCGGATTAGTCGTTTTATCTTGATCTATTTAGTTTGAGGCTTATTTGAATACTGAGAAATTACTGCTCGTTCTGTGGTTTGCGATTTTATTGGTCTTGCTTATTGCGCCGGCTGTAAAAAGATATCGAAAAGTTAAACAGTTTAATAGCCGAGACGAGTTCCTCGAAGTTCAAGCTTCGTGGATGGCCGCTCCGATTACGATGAAATACCCAGGGGAGCTTAAACGCAAGGGGGTGGAAGCTTCGGTCATTGTTGAAATTTCATTTAATAAAAATTGCGAATTTTCCAGCGCATGCTTGTTACAGTCTTCCGGCGAAAAATTGTTTGATAAGTCGGTTTTAAAGGCGGTTGAAAATGCAAAATTGTTAGCTAATAAGGAGCTGATTCAGCAGTGGAAGGTTACCTTTAAGCTAGAAATGCTGTCAGTTATGCCGCAATTGTGACTACTCTAGTTTGAAGGTGATCTTGATCTTTTGATTGCTTTCTTTTCCCTCTGATAATGTGGCTCTTTTCAAACCTTCTAGCGCGGCATTATCTAATATGTCTGCTGACGATTGTATAATCTCCCACTTTACAAGTTGGCCACCTTCATCAAACTGCAGATCAAATATAGACGAGCCTTCGATTCTTTTTTGTCTGGCGCTGGCGGGGTAACTAATAGTAACGGGTTCCTGCATCCAAGAGGCTTTCACCGTTAATATTTGATCGTGAATAAAAATGCCGCTGTTGTCGACTGCGCGTAATAGGGCTAGTAGGCCAATGCAGGATAAGGCAATAGCAATAAATTTTGAGTCGACGACTACGGGCTTATTAATATTCGCATTTTGCTGCCAAATATCTTTTGCATTTATATAAAAGTACAGAACACATAAGACACCGAGATAGCCGACGAATATATTGATAGCTAGGGTAAAAACACTTTCTAAGGCACACTGACAGTCGGCGTAGGTATCAAATAGCCAATATGCGCCGGCGATAGCGAACCATATTGAAAATAATTTCCAAAAAGTCTGAGTGAAGACTTTAAATGAATTTGAAAAACAGAATATTCCCGCTGCCGTAAAAATTAAGGTGAGGACGTAGAGTAATGAATTAAAGTCTGCGCTGCGCACTTCCCCAAATGTGATGATCGTGTCGATTTGTAGGTAGGCGGTATAGGCAATAAACGCGGCATAAATATTTAGCAGTTTTCTCGCCGGTATCGGGGAGCTGCTATGTACTTGCTCGCCACTGGTCCATTTGTCCATGCACAGACTCCTGTAAGCTGGGGGAGAAAAATTCACTTTTCGTTCCCGCTATTTTCTTAAGGGAGATTATCAGATGTGCGAGCCTGTGTCGTATTCCTTGCTGTTTTTCAGGTGATGGTGGTGGCGCTGCTTTTTAATATCAGCATTGCGGATGCTGCTTGATATGCGGATTACTTTTTATTTTGTAACTTCGCCCGCCGCGTAGCCATTCGCCGCTCCGTCGCCATGTGCTTAAACATAACGCGTATTAGCCCGGTGTGGGTGTTTGGTTCACGTCCTTCTGCAAGATCAATTATCTGTCGGTAATACCATTGGGTGGCGGCACCAAAATTAAGTGTGCGGATTTTTTGATTGCTGCTTTTGGGGCCAAGCCATCCCGAGCCAAGTCGTAACTCACCTTCCCAGTTTGGCAAGGTCGTTTGCCGGCCGTTGAGCAGCGCTCGTATATCTGGCTGTGAACACAGTGGTCGACCGAGACCGATGACATCTAATGCGCCACTATCTAGCGCAGCTTGCATAGTTGCGCGACTGCGAAAACCGCCGGTAATGGCTAAGGGTATACGAGTGACCTTGCGGATGCCCTCGGCGTATTTAAGAAAATACGCTTCGCGATGTTGGCTAGATTCAGCGCCTGCTTTTTCGGTTTCGTCGCCCATTAGCGCTAGCTTTTCGTAGGTGCCGCCGGATATTTCTAATAAATCTATGTCCGCCTCTGATAACCATTGGGCGACTTGTAAGCTGTCGTCATGACTGAATCCGCCCTTAGAGAAATCCGCCGAATTCAGTTTTACTGAGATCGCAAGGTTTGGGCCTACGGCTTCGCGCACCGCTGCGACGGTTTCTAGAAGAAAGCGTGCACGGTTTTCAAGACTGCCACCCCATTGGTCACTGCGGGTATTGGCCAACGGTGATAAAAATTGACTGATGAGATAGCCGTGGGCGGCGTGTATTTGAACACCGGTAAATCCAGCGGCTTTGGCACTGGCCGCGACTTTGGCGTAGCGAGTGATGGTTTGCTTTATATCGATGTCGGTCATTGGCTGTGGCCTGCCGAACATACCGATTAGGTCGATACCAACGTCTGAGGGGGCTAGTGGTCTGGAAGAGACCTGCCGCTGGCACTGGCGCCCAGGATGATTTATTTGCATCCACAGTTGGTTGTTTGCGCAGGTGCCGGCCTTGGCCCAATCTTGTAGGGCCGCTTCGCCGCCGTTGCCGTCGATCACCACATTGCCGGGGCGCTCAAGAAAGCGGCGATCTACCATTACATTGCCGGTGATTAAGGTGCCGGTGCCGCCTTCCGCCCAGCGTTTGTACAGTGCAGACAGCCGCGAAGTGGTTTGGTCGTTGAGATTAGCGAGGCCTTCGGTCATTGCAGATTTTAATAGGCGATTTGGCAATACCACACCGCAGGGTAGTGTTAGTGGGTCGTTTAGGCTTGGCATTGGAAGCGTTTATCCTAGGGATTGTTATTTTCAGGCCATGTATTGGATGGGTAGCGCGTCGGCGCACTGTAGCGAGTATTGCGCAATTTATATTGCCCTACTGCGCCATAATTTGCGTATGCTGCCGATATATACACAGTTTTAATGAAGAGGATGTATGGCAATGTTTGATTTACTCAGTTCGGTGGTGGCGAGTTCAGCGCGGGCTTGGCGCGGTACCGCTGCGTTTGGTGGTGAAAAGACCAGGCAGCCTGAAAAAATGTTGGTGCTCTACGACATTGAAGCCTGTCCCTACTGCCGCTTGGTGAGAGAGGTGCTGTGTGAGTTAGATTTAGATGCCGTGATATATCCCTGTCCAGTCGGTGGTATGCGCTTTAGGCCAGATGCACTGGATATCAGTGGCGTCAGTCAGTTTCCCTTGCTACTAGACCCCAATACCGGCGACCAAATTTTAGAGTCTGCCGATATTATCGATCATCTTTACAAGCACTATGGAAATGCGCGGCGTCGTTCGCCACGGGGATTACGGCGGCAATTGGCGGTGACGGGATCTATGGCCGCAAGCGCTGCCCGTTCCGTTGGCGGTGTTCGCGGATTGAAGGCGGCGCCGTCTTATGCAGCGAAGCAGCCATTAGAGTTATTTAGTTTTGAATCTAGCCCCTATTCGCGGCCGGTGCGAGAGCTGATGACAGAGCTGGAAATCCCTTATATCTTGCGTAATTTTGCAAAATCCCGCTGGCAGGAGATGGGCCCGCCGCTGGTGCGTTCGCGCTGGTTTCCTGATGCGCCCATCACCAGTCCAAATCGTCAGCGCCTGCGGGAGTTAACCGGCCGCTCGCAGGTTCCGTATTTAATTGACCCCAATACCGGCGTGAGCATGTTTGAGTCCGTGGATATTATGGCGTATTTAAAAGATGTCTACGGGAGGAAGTGAGTTAAGGTGGGGCGGCGCTCGGCGTCGCTGTCTGGCCGCTAATCCTTGAAGTTGCTGGTAAAATAGCGATAATTGGTCGCAAAAAGTAGGTGCGTCACAGTACTTTGGCAAAACCTCGAATCGGCCGTAGTCATTTCCGCTTATCAGATTTTCCCATCTGGCAGTGCAAAGATTCACGTTGATCTACTCTTTCGCCGCGTTGGCAGCGTGGTTTTGCCTTCGTTAAGGATGTTATGAAGCCCATTCCAGTCACAAGTTCTCGGCTACAGCGCGTCTTGCTTGAGTTGGCGGTGGTGGATGGCGAGCTGAGTCAAATCCAGTTTGCCGACAAGCTGGGTGAGTTGATTAGCTTGTCTGATGCCATTGTCTTGGCTGAGTCCTTGCGGGGTTTAAAGAAAAAGCCGTTTACGGCAGCAGAGAGCAGTGACAATGCGAATACCGTGTTTTTGCAAGCCCGCGCTGAGATGCTGGGGTTTATTGTTAATAGCTTTGTGCTTGAGGGCGATGAAGCTCCCGCTGGCGGGGCATCGTCTTTTATTTTGCCAAGGCCAAATCGTGACACCCTAGACGATCCGAATGCGGGCTTTGTCGCCTATCAGCGTTTTTATTCGCTGCACCAAAGTGAGATGGATCATCGCGTAGTGACGTTGCGGCGTCAGTTGCAGCACATTATGGCGGGGCGCACCCCTGAGCTTGCCCAGTTGGCTGCCTTAGACAGCAGTATGGCAGATACGATGGCGGACTTTAGCCGTCGCGCTTTTGCCGGTATTCCACATTTACTGGCAAAGCGCTTTTATTCTTTAAACCAGCAATATCGCCAAGAGCGGCTTAACGACGGGGCGACAAGTTCGGTTGCCGATGACGCCAGCCTTTGGCTGAAAAAAGATGGCTGGCTAGACCGTTTTATCCGTGAGATGCAGGCGGTTTTACTCGCCGAACTAGAATTGCGACTGATGCCGGTGATAGGCATGTTAGAAGCATTAGAATTTGAAGTAGAGAAGACACAATGACAAGAATGATTTCGATAGCTGCGTTTGCCATAGGCGCTGTAGTAGTGGTTTGGATGGCATCGGCATTTGTCGGTAGCAATGCGCTGGCACTGGGTGTGACCATATTGATAGCGGCGGCTTACGCCGTTGGCTTTGCAGAATTAGTGCGCTATCAACAGGCGAGTGCAGCCTTGAGTGGGGCCTTGTCGAGTGTTGATGATTCTCTGCAAGATTTAGAGGCGTGGTTGGCGAAAATTCCTGACTCATTGCGCAATGCGGTGCGTCAGCGGGTTCAAGGGGAGTATGTCGGTTTACCGGCGCCAGTGCTGAGCCCTTATATTATCGGCCTGCTGGTGATGCTCGGTTTGCTAGGCACCTTTATTGGTATGGTTGCCACCTTAAAAGGCGCCGTGGTGGCCCTTGAGGGCACCAATGAACTAGAAGCCGTTCGCGCTGGTTTAGCTGCGCCGATTAAAGGCTTAGGCATGGCATTTGCGACCTCGGTGGCGGGGGTGTGTGCGTCGGCGATGTTGGGTTTGATCTCGACACTAAGCCGTCGTGAACGCCTGCAGGTGTCGCGGCAATTAGACACCAGTATGAGCACGGTATTTAAACCGTTTTCATTGAGTCAGCAGCGTCGCCAAAGTTATGCGGCCATGCAGTCGCAGGCAGATGCCTTGCCAGCGGTAGCGCAGCAACTGACGGTTCTAGCTGATCGCTTAGCAAAAATGGGCGATGACTTGGCGGCGACGTTAACGCGCCAGCAAGAACAATTTCACGCGGCTGCTCAAAGCCAATATACAGAACTTGCCAACTCTGTGGGCGTCTCGCTTAAACAAAGCCTTGCCGATAGCGGGCGCATTGCGGGGGAAAATATCGCGCCGGTTATTTCGACGTTTGTAAATGATATTCGCCATGATTTAAAGCGCAGTCAAGAGCACATGCAATGCACTGCCGAAAATCATTTGCAGAATTTAGGTGAGCGTTACGCAAATACCTCAGAGGATTTCAAGCAGGCTTGGCAGCAGGCAGTCAGCACTCAGCAGGCGGGCAGTGAATCTTTATTAGCGATCATGGATCAACGCTTCGCAAAGCTTGCTGAACAGTTTGAAAACAGCTCGCAATCCTTGCTGAAGAGTTTTAATACCGTCAGTGAAGATTGGGTGGCGAGACAGCAATCTGCGGAGCAGGAGCGTTTGGCGAATTGGTCGGCGGTGTTTGATCAAAGTGCAGATTTATTGCGCAGCAATGCCGAGACCTTGAGCGAAAATGCCCGTGCTGGCAGCCAAGAGTTGATGGCAGAATTTACTAAATTGCTGTCGAGCTCTGAAGAATTGGTGGCGGCGCGCACCCAGGGTGAAAGTGATTGGCTGGCAAGTTACCAGCAGCGCATGAGTGATATGACTGCGACTATAAAAGGTGAGTTGCAAAGTCTTCAAATGCTAGAGACACAGCGCGGCGAGGCGGCGGTGAATCGTTTAGACGAGCTGCAAGCGGCGGTTGCTGAACATTTAGCGAGCTTGGCGAATGCACTTGAAGAGCCAATGGGGCGCTTGATTGAATCCGCTTCTGAAACGCCGCGTATCGCAGCGGAAATAATGACTAAATTGCGCGCAGAAATGAACGAGAATATTGAGCGCGACAATAGTTTGCTGGATGAGCGTCGTGTGCTGATGGAGCAGCTGAATGGCTTGTCTGAGTCACTGCAAAGTTCGGCGGCGGGGCAGCGCGAAGCGGTTGAAACGATTCTAAGCAATTCATCAGGTTTGCTGGCCGATATCAGTCAGCGCTTTGGCGAAAATGTTGAAAAAGAATCCAGTAAATTGTCGGATATCGTGGCACATTTTGAAGGCAGTAGTGCCGAGCTGGCGAGTTTGGGTGATGCATTCGCATCAGCAGTGACCCAGTTTAGCGAGGCCAACGGCGGGCTGATCGACACACTCTTAAAAGTAGAGGCGGGCTTGCAGGGCAGCGGTGAGCGCAGCGACGAACAAATGGCCTACTACGTTGCGCAGGCGCGGGAAATTATTGACCACAATATGCTCGCGCACCAAGAGATCATCAATCAGCTGCAGAGCTTAAGCAGTGGCGCGGCGACTAGTCGTGAGGAAGCGCAGGCGTGAGCATCTCTGAATTAGATAATGGCTTAGACCAAGAACCGCCTATTTGGGCCATCTTCGGCGACCTGATGACAGGCCTCGTTGGCGTATTTGTTTTGTTGCTGGTATGGGCCTTGGGTTTTCAGCTCGAGTTGTCGCAAAGCTTAGAAAAAGAAATACAAAAACGTGAGGTGGCGGAGCAGCGTCGTCAGGCTTTAGAAGAAGCACTTGCCGATCCATTAGCTGCCGGCAGAGTCACGTTGCGCGACGGCAAAATCGGTATTAGCGGCAGTGTTTTATTTTCATTGAATTCTGCGGAGTTGCAAGAAGAAGGCCGCGAATTATTACATACCTTAAGGGCGCCGCTGCAGGTGTATTTAGGCGAGAATGAACAACTGCTGATGGTGAGCGGGTTTACCGATGACTTGCCTATTCAAAAAGGCAATTTACACTTCCGAGATAACTGGGAGCTGTCAGCTCAGCGCGCCCTTACCGTTACCCGCGCGCTTATCGAAGAGGGCATGCCTGCGGATATGGTGTTTGCCGCCGCCTTCGGCGCACAGCAGCCGGTAGTAGAGAACAGCAATAGCGAAAGCCGTTCGCAAAACCGCCGAGTAGAGATGGCGCCGGTGCCGAGGGTGCAAAATTCAGAATCACAGGTGCCCTAGGCAATGCTTTCTGAGCTGCAACAAGAGTTAAGCACTCTGCGAGAAGCCAACGGGGATCGCTTTGATCCCACTCGTTTTCGTTTTATTGAATCGCTACTTGAGCGGGCTGTCCATGCTCGCGCGCCGGTGCAAGTTATATTGCAAAATAAAGCTTTTACCGCTTTAAGCGCTTACCGTGCTGATCAACAATCTTCCGCTGAGAAAGTGGCCTGTAAACCGAGCGCAGCATATGCAAATACCATAACCAAGATTATTGAATTGCGGCAGGTGTTAGATCAAAAACAAGCGCCTCTCAATGCGACGGCATCGGCCTTAGAGCGACAGTTACAAGAGCAAGAAAACCAGAGCTTGGCGGGCGCGCAGTATGCTGCAGAGGCTTTGCTTGAATCGCAAAATGAAGTGACTGCAACAGCTCAAAAGCCACTAAAAGCGAGTCAGAAAATGCAGGTATTTCAGCAGCGCCGCTCTATAGAACGGCGGGTTGAAATAGCGATTCAGCAAGGGCCAGAAAGTCCGGGGCCGCTAAACCCGCAGATGCTGGCATTAAAATCGCTGACCGCAATGCGGGATTTATCACCGCAATATTTAAATCGCTATGTTAATTATTTAGATGCCTTATTCTGGATTGAGCGCGCAGCGGAGCGGCCAGAGCCAGCCAAGCCTGCAAAGAAAGCCAAAAAAGCTGTGCGAAAAAAATAGCGCAAATTGTTTTGTAGGCTTGGAAATTATTTGAAAGATCGATGGTGTTTTGCAAAAGCGGATTTTCAGTTCAGGCTAATTCATTTCATCTTGTTCTGGATCTTCGATCGTCAGCTAGTTACCAGTAGCCGTCGCTAAAGTGTTCTACCTTGTCTTAATTGTTATTTTGCTGGTATCCATATGATAAAGCGCGCTGTTTGTGTCGATTGTGAGCGACCTTTAAAAACTTGCTTATGCGATGTAATGGTGACAATGGCCAGTCCTTATCGAATCGTCATTTTACAAGATGTGAAAGAGGCCAAACACGCACTTTCATCTGCGCCGTTATTAGAAAAGTCGATTGAGGGGGCAGCTCGTTTTGTGGGTGAACATTTTGACCCCGATGAGATTTTCGGCTCGGCTTGGCGAGAAGAGACTTTGCTGGTATTCCCTTCGGACGGCGCGCTCACCGCAGAGCAAGCAGTAAGTACAAATTTCAAAAATATTATTTTATTGGATGGCACCTGGCGCAAGGTTGCTCGTCTGATGCACTTGAACCCGTGGCTGAGTGAACTGCGGCGTTTGGCGATTCAGCCAGATGTAGCTTCTCAATATAAAATCAGGAAATCGCCAAGAGATGATGGTTTGTCGACGATTGAAGCGGCGGTAGCGGCGCTTAATGCTTTGTCGTCGGAACAGGATTATTCAGCCATTCTGCCGGCATTTTACAAAATGATTGATCTGCAGATTGACGCTATGGGGTCTGCGACCTATCGAAAGAATTATCCGCCTGAACGTCGCTAATCCTCTGTGTATTATCGAATCCTCGCCTCCTTGAAATATTTCTCGTGAGTATCTGAGCATATTCGTCTGTCACAATTAGCAGGAATACTCATCGAACGAGGAATTATTAGCGATCAGGAGAAAAGTGGCTATGCATATTGAAACAATGGGTGATGTTATAAGGTGGTCAAGTGGCTTCCATAGTAATTTGGCTGATTTTATCGAGGCTAGTGTCGCCCAATCTAAGGACGAACGCTTAAAAATGCTGAGTAGTTATATTGCTGACCATGAGCGTCAACTTGCTAAAACCGTTGCGGCTTTTGAAGTGGTTGAGAGCGACAATGCCTTGGGGACGTGGTGTACAGAATTTTTGAATAAGCAGCCGTTGCCGGATACAGCGATTAAAGATGAGCGCTGGGCGCACTTTTCTGCAAATGAACTTATGGATGAAGTGCGCGGAATACATCAGCAATTGATGGCGCTGTTTAGCCACCTATTGAGCCGCAGCGCCGCAACCCCTGCAGCGGATATGTTGGAACAATTGCTTGACGTGGAGGAGCATCAATTAATGTTGATGGCACATTCCGCAAATCGTCTAGAAGACCTTTAAGGATGATTCTGTGAGCTGAGTCTTGTTGATCCCGATGCTGAAATTTTAGCTCTGCCGACTTATACCAAATTTTTTGCGCAAGAAAGGCTTGCGCAGTGACTTGTTCTTCTCCTATAGTCGGGTGGTACTCAATTTTCAAGATGAACGACTAATTCCCATGCATTTTATTTGTCCTGTCATGCTTGCCGCAGCCAAACGCAATATTGCATTGCGCTGGGTGGTGTGGCGTGCGGCGGAAAAATGATGCATTGATGTAAAAACGCAAAATTTCTCAAAGGCCGCAGACCCACCCTCTGCGGCCTTTTTCGTTAAAGACCACAGATAACTGTCTCGGCAAGTATTTAGGTAGACGATCATGCTTGTACGGTTGACCTATGTTTTGGTCATATTTATTTGGGCCACCACGCCGCTGGCGATTAAGCTGGGTGGTGATTCTCTTGCGCCTATTGCGGGGCTATCGCTGCGAATTGCGCTGGCATTTGCGGTAGGTAGCGTTATTTGCACCCTTGGCGGTTTTGCTGGCTTGTCGATTCGTCGTCATTGGAAATTATATTTTGCGGCGTCGATCAGCCTATTTCCCAATATGGCATTGGTTTATTTTGCGGCGGGGTATTTGTCCTCGGGCTTGATTGCGCTGCTATTTGGGTTGACCCCGTTTTTTACTGCGGTGCTTGCCAAGCCTATTCTGGGGGAGAACCTATTACAGCCGCGCAAGATATTTGCGATTGCGCTGGCTAGCTTGGGTCTAGTTTGTATTGTGCTGGACGACGTGACGGTCAGTGAGGAGAGTTATATTGGTATTGGCCTCATGTTGCTATCAAATACATTGTTCTCGGCGAGTGCGCTGTGGGTGAAAAAGCTCAATGCGACGATGGCGGTAGATCCGCTAGAACAGGCCTTGGGGGCTATGGCATTCGCCTTGCCGGGGCTGGGTTTGAGCTGGGTATTTATATTTGGGCTTGAGCCTGTCCATATTAGTCCGCTGTCGCTGGCGTCGTTGCTATACCTGTCGCTCTTTGCTTCCTTGGTTGGCTTTGTCGCCTACTATTCCATATTGAAGCATATGGCAGTTGAGACGGTTTCCTTGATTCCGTTTATAACCCCAATTATGGCAATACTCTTGGGCGTTATGCTGGCGGATGAAGTTGTTTCTGTGGCAATGTTGTTGGGGGCAGGGCTTATATTATTGGCATTGGCAATTCATCAGGGTTTTTGGCGGCCAAGTAAGACGCGTGATGTGTTGCCTGCTGCACGAGCCGCGGATTGAAGGGCTTTTGTGCTATGTCTGTGGCGCAAGCCTTAGTATAGATTTTTATGGGATATGTAACAGTGATTGGCAAGTAGCGTCTAAATATTGCGTAGCTGTAGTAGGCTTGCTGGTATGAATTGAAATATTAGGAGTGTTTATCCATGTCAGACTCGAATAGTTATACCCCGCCGGCGGTGTGGAAGTGGGATAATCAAAGCGGGGGTAAATTCAGTAATATTAACCGGCCGATATCTGGTGCGACCCACGACAAGGTGCTGCCTGTGGGTGATCACGCTCTACAATTGTATTCATTGGCGACGCCCAATGGTGTAAAAGTCACCGTGATGTTGGAAGAGTTATTAGAGCTGGGTATTAGCGCGGCTGAGTATGATGCCTACACCATTAATATTGGTGAGGGCGAGCAATTCGGCAGTGGCTTTGTGGATATAAACCCCAATTCCAAGATACCAGCATTGCAGGATCGTAGCGTTAACCCGTCTATTCGCGTATTTGAGTCAGCGGCGATAATTTTGTACTTAGCCGAGAAATTTGACGCTTACTACCCTAAAGACCCCTCCGCTCGTGCCGCCTGCCAATCATGGCTGATGTGGCAGCAGGGCAGCGCGCCGTTTTTGGGCGGCGGCTTCGGGCATTTTTACGCCTATGCGCCAGAAAAATATCAGTACCCCATTGACCGTTATAGTATGGAAGTAAAGCGGCAATTAGACGTCTTAGATAAACATTTGTCGCAAAACACCTATCTCTGTGGTGACGATTATAGTATTGCTGACATAGCGACTTTTCCTTGGTATGGCGCGCTCGTACAGGGGCAGCTTTACGATGCCGCTGAGTTTCTGGATGTTGCCTCCTACACCCACGTATTGCGCTGGGCGAATCAGATTGCTGAGCGGCCAGCAGTTAAGCGCGGCCGACGGGTGAATAGGGCGTGGGGGCCGGAAAATGAGCGCGTACTAGAGAGGCATAGTGCGGCTGATTTCAAATAATTGGCGGTAGTGGAATAGTCTGCCTTATTAACATTCGAATTTATTGAGTGTGTACCGCCGCTGTTTCATAATTTGCGCGGCAATAAAACAGCAGATGAAACTAATTTACACTCAGGTATAAAAGCCAAGGATGTTGAGTGACAGCTAGGTATGTTATGTGCATGCACATATTGCATTACCCGCGGCTGTAGAAAAGGAACACTAGGCTTAGGATGACTAAATTTCGGCGCTTCAATCTATTTTCGCTAATAGACCCCCTGCACTCTAAGACCTACAGTGAGGGGGATGCGCGCTTGTACCGGCATCGCTTCACTGCGGGACTAATCCTCAGTGCGATGTTTTATCTCTCTATAGTTTTGTTTGTTGCCAGCTATTTTCTTCCTCTTGATGATAAAGGCTTAGACATCGTTCGGCTCTTGTTTGTTTTTGTCGGTTTTGGTGCATTGCTGTCAATTTATATTCTGCGGGCCTTAGATCAACGTGTTATCGCTACGAATTTCTTCATTGCGGTTTTAGGCTTGGCGCTGATTTACTTGGCGGTGATGACCGGTGGCATCTTATCGCCGGCGTCGATATGTTTGATTATTATTCCTGCTATCGCAACATTGAGTATTGATTCCACTGCAGGAAAAATCTGGGGCGTTTTAGCGGTTGTGACATGGTCATTATTATATTTTGCGCCGCAACTGGGTTTTGATGTAAAGAAGAGCATGCCTGATGTGGATGACAGTCTCGCGTTTTATGTCAGTATTTTAACTAGTCATACTTTTATTGCTTTTGTGGCGCTTTATTATGAAGGCACATCTAAAAGACTGCGTTTAAATTTGCTGAAGGAAAAGCGAGAGTTTCATTACTTGGCCAATCATGATGCACATACGGGTGCAATTAATCGTCGTCATTTTTTAGAAATATTACAGTCTGAAATTGCGAGATGCGAAAAAAGCGCAGATTCATTTTGTCTTTTTTATATTGATCTCAACGACTTTAAAAAAGCCAATGATGAATATGGCCACCACTTTGGTGATCAAATTTTAGAAGTGTTTGCCCGTAGGCTTCGTCATCGTACGAGGGCTTCTGATACGGTCGCTCGTATTGGCGGCGATGAATTTTGTGTTATTAGTCGCGACATGAAATCGGAAGACGATGCTAAGTGCGGTGAGCGGCGTTTTGAAGCTATTCTGCAGGAGCCGATGTCGCTAAACGAAGGGAGTTACACTTTGAAGGCGAGCATTGGCTGGTCGATATACCCTGAGCACGGTAAAGATCACGAGGCGCTACTGAAACATGCTGATCAGCAGATGTACGAAGTTAAGCGCCGTAAGAAAGAAGGCCGCAATTAGGCTTTCACCGCAAGCGGCTCTCCAGATGTATCGCTTGCAATTACACCCGGGTAATTCGACTTAGTACCGCTTTTAGGTAGCGGGTTTCTGGAATTGCGGCGTGTACCGGGTGGTCTGCTCCCTGCATTCCTTCGGCTAGAATTTGCGCATGACGATCTATGTGGCGGGCAGAGGCGCGCACTAAATCTAGCATCTCTTCCCGTGGCATGTGCATAGAACACGAGCCGGAGATAAGAAAGCCGTCGTGGTTTAGCAGGCGCATTGCCATTTCATTTATACGGCGGTAAGCCAGAATACCTTCCTTCTGATCTTTTTTGCGCTTAATAAATGCTGGTGGATCTACGATAATAATATCGAAACGTTCGTCGGCTTCTTTTAAGGATTTCAGTGTGGTGAATGCGTCGCCTTGCACTGTACACAGCTTGTCGGCCACACCATTGAGTTCAGCATTTTTGTGCACCATATCTAAGGCTGTTTCTGATATGTCGGCACACCAGACATCGCTGGCACCAAAGACGGCGGCCTGCACGCCAAAGCTGCCCACATAGCTAAAAACGTCTAGTACGCGCTTCCCTGGTGCCAGTGCGCGCAGCCATTCGCGGTTGGGGCGTTGGTCGTAAAACCAGCCGGTTTTTTGACCTGCGGCTAGGGGAGCTAAAAAGCGCACGCCATTTTCTATCAGCTCAACTTCCTCAGGCACTTCGCCATAAGCGCTAACAACTTCTAACTCCAATCCTTCTAATTTGCGAACGGGGGAATCGTTGCGCAGGAGAATAGATTGCGGCTGCACCATGCGTACCAAGGCTTCAATAATGATGTCGCGCATGACGTCCATGCCGGCGGTGTTGAGCTGCACAGATAAGTGGTCGCCAAAGCGGTCAACGACAAGACCGGGTAGTAAATCGCTTTCGCCGTAAATTAAGCGGTAGCAGGGATGTTCATAAAGCGCCTCCCGCAGCGCGAGTGCCGACTTGATGCGCTTTTTAAAAAAGTTCACATCGATGGCGCGCTCGTCACTGCTTAACATGCGGGCGCAGATGAGTGACTGCGGGTTTACATAGGCGACGCCGAGGGCTTTCCCTTGCTGATTTTCTACAACAACGTGCTCGCCAGCGGCAAAATTGCGCAGCGGCGTGGCATTTGCGTCTACCTCGTTGCTGTAAATCCATAAATGACCGCTGCGCAGACGTTTGTCTTCATTTTTTGCGAGGCGGAGGCGTTGCAGAGTCATATTGGATTCCTGATGGCGTGGCGCTAAAAGTGAGCATTATCCCCGATTGGCGCATGGGGTGAAATACATTAAAGGCCTAGCCACACTAATTACGTGGTTTGCTGAATGTGCTCAGACTTTCTCTGCTTGAATAAGCAGGTTTCTTGGGGTGAGTGAGCTAGCGCAAAACTCACTGAGTGTGCAGTGGTAGTGATGTTCTTCAAGAAATAATACGCTATCTAATACGCAGTGTAGTTCGATGGCGCGCCGAAAGGCCATGCGAACAAGATCAATGCGCTCGGCTTCGCGCAGGCATTGCCATCCCGCTTTTTCATATTGGGTTAAATTTGCGGGAAGGGAGAGCTCTAGCGGTTTTAGTGTTAGCACGGCGTTTAACCAATCTCTAAAACTCGTTTTGCTCCAGTGTTGCGGTGTTGAGGGCAGCGGCGTGTTGGTGGCAATGCGGTGCTCCTCTAATATTAGTCGCAGGCCTAAATACCATGCTTGCAACTGTCGTCTGGCTTGGGTTTCTCCGGAGCGTGCGGTCTTTGTTTGCCTTACGGCGGTGCGCAAATCGTCATTGCTAAAACGTAGCTCACTACCTTGCATTTGTGCTGACAGGTAGCGGTATTCACCTTGATTAAAACGATGGTAGCAGCAGGGCGATATGCTTAGACGTGGATTTTTTTGCACGGCCGCGGTGTTAAGCAAGCGCTGATGAAGACCGCCGCAGGCATGCAGTGCCAGTAATTGTCTTGATGAATCTACGTGCTGGAAAACCTGATCACTCAGCACGTCGCAGGCAATAACTCTGCGATGGTGCTTGGCCGTGCTAGCGCGTAAATTTCCAGCGGCAACGAGGCTGGGGTCGATTTCAAGGCCAATTGCATCGAGTTCATAGCGTTTTGTTAGCGCCTCGCTTAAATATCCCTTGCCGCTACACCATTCGATAATCGCGGTGTTGTCTAAGCGCACTTCTGGTAGCGATTCTCCCGAATGAGATGCAGCGTCGGATCGCGGGTGGGCGTCAATAAATGCTTGGATTTGCAGCCACTTGCGGCCGGGGATGCCCCGTGGAGGTTCAGTATTTTGGTGTGGCGGTGGCGCAGCTAGCGTTATGAGGCTTAGTAATTCGGCTGCGGGTGGGAAATAGGGCGCCAAAGCCGTGAGTAGATGGCGGTCGTTTGCCTGTAAGTGTTGTAGCTCCTCATCACTTAGATTCAGTAAAAACGCGAGTAGATTGGGGAAGTCTCTAAACGAGCGGGGCGAGACTTCGTTATAGGCGTTATGTCGCCAAAGTGACTGATGCTGGTTTAGTAAGGTATTGAGCTGCTGTGCTCTGATTGAGAAATTCATATCGGCAAATATGGCGGCGTATTGGGACAGTATAAATCTTTAGCGCCGCCATTGGCGCGAATTGTAATTTAACGGCCTATTATTATACCAGTTCGGCATTGCTTGCCGACTGGCCATGCTCAAGTAGGTAATTTTCAAAGCAGTTTTTTAGGTTTTCGCTATGAACTTTAAACTCTTTGTAGAGCTGTTGAATTGCAATAGGGTCATTGGCTTTTCCTGCCTGCTCAAGCTTCGCAGCGCAGCGATGTAATTGCATGCCGTGTAGCTGCCCCGCGCTGCCTTTTACCGCATGCGCTACTGAGGTGAGGTCTGGGATGTTAGACATTGTGTAAGCGCGCTCAAGAGCCGTCATTTGATCGCCGATTTGCTGGCAGAATAGTTGAAGTAATTTTTTGAGCACTTCGGGACGCCCCATCGCACTGTCTAGCGCCTTGGCGCTTAGCCACATTGGCACTTCTGTTTCACTACTATCTTTCGCTGCTTTTTGAGGGGCGCTGGGAGTTGGAGCGATGCTTGGTTTTGACTCAAATTGCAACCAGCGTTGAAGTTTAGTTATTAAATCACTTGGGGTGAACGGTTTGGGAAGGTAGTCGTTCATACCCGCGCTAATACATTTTTCTTTATCTCCCGTCATGGCGTTTGCGGTAAGGGCAATGATGGGAATGTTGCGGTAAATTTCGCCAGCTTTACCACTTCTAATACTTCTACACACTTGATAGCCGTCCATTTCCGGCATTTGGCAATCCAATAATATAAGCGTGTATTGCTCATTGTTTTCGGCTTTTAGCATTTCTAAGGCTATCTTTCCGTTGATAGCGACGTCGTTTTTCAGCCCTATTTCGTTGAGTGTGCAGCGGCCAACTTCTTGGTTAACGGGGTTGTCTTCTACGAGTAGGACTTTGCATTTGTTAAAAGCATTTTCAACGCTGAGATACGAATTATTCTCCGGTTTGCTAATACTGCTTTCCCTTACTTTCCTTGCAGCGATGTCCTGAGCTTGCAGATTGAGTATGGAAATAATATCGCTGTGAGATAGTGGCTTTAAGAAGAAACCGTTCACATCGCTCAGATTTAAATCGTCGTTAGAGGCGAGGTGATTGCTGCTGCATAAAACGATGACGGCGTCTTTAAAGTAGCCATGTTGACGAAGACGATTACATAGCTCGTTTGTGTTGTGTGAGTCTTGATGGCTTATGTCAAGAATAATGAGAGTAGATTGGGAACCCTTTTCGTCGCTGGTAATGAGCGATTCATCAAAAAGATCGTTGGGCTCTATAATGGCGCTGACCTTGGCTCCCCAAAGTTGTAATTGATTGCTTAGTGAGGCTCTGAATTCCGCATTTTGATCGACAATAAATATCTGCCGATGATTGGCATTGGGTACTAACTGTTCTCTGTGATCAAGGCTGTTTACATCTTGCAGGCAGATAGTAAAGGTAAATGTACTCCCTTCATGATAGGTACTCGCCACAGAAATATTGCCACCCATCAGTTCGCAGAGGTTTTTGCATATAGACAAGCCTAAGCCTGAGCCACCGTATTTTCGTGTGGTGCTGGCATCAATCTGGGTAAAGGGAGAAAACAATTGTTTTATATCGCTATTGGGAATGCCGATGCCGGTATCGGTAATTGCGCAGCTTAATATGAGTTGACCGTTCTTTGCGCGTAAACCTGCACGAAGAATGATATTTCCTTCAAAGGTAAACTTGATGGCGTTTGCGAGTAAGTTAGTCACAATCTGCCGTAGTCGAGCAGGGTCACCGGATACCCATGTTTGTTTGATCGCCGTTTGATCAACGATGAGTTCAAGACCTTTTTCGTGGGCGTGAAGGGCTTGGCTGGCGGCAATGTCATCGAATAATTTTCGGATATTAAAGACAATATTTTCGAGCTCAAGTTTGCCGGCGTCGACTTTTGAAAAGTCGAGAATATCGTTGATTAAACTAAGCAGGGACTGCGCACTAGTTTTGGCGATATTAACTTTTCTTGCCTGATCTTCATTCAGAGGAGAGCCATCGAGTAAATTGAGCATGCCTAGCACACCGTTCATTGGTGTGCGGATTTCATGACTCATTACGGCTAAAAATTCGCTTTTAGCGTGTACGGCAGCTTCGGCGGTTTCTTTGGCTACGATTAGTTCGTCGCGTACTTTTCGCCTGCTGTCGATATCTTGCACAGAGCCGTAGACTCTAACGCAGCGCCCCTGATTAAATTCAGCCTGCCCTGTAATGTGTATCCAAGTCTCGCGACCATTAGCCGTTCTGATTCTAATTTCTTCACTAAAGGGTACGCCGTCTTCCCTAGCTTCTGTGATGGCTTTGTCCAGTCGTTGCTGAGAATCGCTGGTGTAATAAAATTCTTTAATACTTTCGTTTGTTGGGGTGAAGTTGTCATTTACCTTGAATATCTTTCGCGTCATTTCTGACCAGTACATTTTGTCGGCGCTAACAATATATTCCCATGCACCAACACGCGCTTGGGCACCCATAGAGCGCATAAGCGATTGTTGACGCTGCATGATTTCTGCGGTTTTTCTCTGCGCGGAAATATCTTCAATGATGGACCATACGAAGGATTTTCCAGATCCATCTTTAATCAGTAATCCGCTAAGCCTGACAGGGAATTCGCTACCATCCTTACGTATATAGTGTCTTTCATAGGGGCCGTAACGCCCCGTTTTTTGCAGTGCTCGAAGCTGGTATTGCTCGGCTTCATCTTGGCTTCTTGCCCCAAGCTGCCAGTAATTTAGCGAGGTGAATTCCTCCCGGCTATATCCGGTGCTGGCTAGTAAGGTATCGTTTACTTTAAGGAAATTTCCGCTATTAAAGTCACTTAGCGCAATGCCGATAGGAGATAGATCAAACAAACTTTGCAAAAGCAGCGTATTGCGCTGACGGCGGTTTATTTGCTGAGAAATGACAATAATCATCGAGTAAATTATTAGTCCAGCTAAGCACAAATAGAGCCGAATGGTGCTGGCGTTACCGGCTAGTGCGGGCCAGCCGTCTTGAGGGACGGCGGCGAGCTGCCATTCTTCGCCCGATGGCATGGCGATCTTGCTTGTGACGGGATTACTTGCTTTGGAAAATGAATTTGTATTGCCAAAGAAAACATTCGATGAGTCTGCGCTAATTTTACGGATGGCAATGTTTAAATTTTCTCCGGCTTTGAGTAGGCCGCTGGCTTCATATAAACGCTGCAAGTCAATGACGGCAGATACGGTTCCCCATACTTCCGCTTTCCTATTGGTAGGATTTTCGATTGTAACGGGAATGCGAGCGATGAGCCCCTGCCCACCTTGAATGAGCTCAAAGGGGCCGGAGATAATGGTTTCTTGAGTTTGCAGGGACCGAAGTAGATCTTTTAATTGATCCGGACGCTTATGGTAATCAAAGCCGATGGCGCTTTCATTGCCCTTGACGGGATACATATATTGCAGGGTTAGGTTTTGCGTGGCACTGATGTTTCGCAGCTGGGCGCTGCCATCGAATAATGGTTTGGCAAATTTTTCAAAGCCTGCTTGATCAATGACGGGATTTGAATATATCGCTGAGACCATCGCCTTAGCGGTTTGTAAATTGCCTAATATATTTCCCTCAAGACGTGCGGCAATAATTTTTAGGGCATTGTCGGCTTGGTCGCGGGCGTGGGTTTTGAAGTTGCGATTGTTGACTTGGTCGATATAGACACTGCCAGCGATAATAATGATTGCGGAAGCGAGTAAAATGGATTTTTGCAGCCACTGTATTTTGCTGAAGTCGGGGCGAAAGGATGCCTTGTGTTGGTCTTCGACCAACTCATTGTGTGCCTCTCTCTTTTTTAAACGCGCAATTAAGTGGTTCATGCACTTACTCTTTGCATTTGAATGCGCTCGCAACTTTCCTTTTAAGTTCACTATCCTAGGTGAGTTGATGGGGTGGCTGATATTCGTACTTTCCCTAGGGCGGGCACGGAGCGATTAGGCGCGGTGCCAAGTATTTAGCGCCTCTTGCAGATACAATAGAGGCTTAGAATTTGGCGGCAATGGTGGACGGCGGTGACAATTTGGGTAGATGCGGACGCGTGTCCGGTGGTGGTAAGGGATATTTTGTTTAAGGCGGCAACACGTACCAAGGTGACGTTGACCCTCATCGCAAATCAAATGCTGCGGGTGCCGCCTCTGCCGAATATCACGGCGGTACAGGTGAGCAGTGGTTTCGATGTCGCAGATAACGAGATTGTGCGCAGGGCAATGCAGGGTGATTTGGTGATTACCAGCGACATCCCCTTGGCCGCTGAAGTGATCGAGAAGGGCGCATTGGCCCTGAGTCCGCGGGGAGAGTTACTGACGGCGGATAATGTGAAAGGACGGCTGATGATGCGTGATTTTATGGATACCATGCGCTCCTCTGGTGTGCATAGTGGCGGCGCGGCGGCGTATAGCTCGGCAGACAAGCAGGCATTTGCAAATCAGCTAGATCGCTACCTTGCGCGGCAGCGTTAAAATCTTACTTTAATGGCTCTATAAAACAGCCGTATTCCCTGTCTAATTCAACACTAAACCGCGAGCGCTCTGGCGTCGCGTTTACGATATAGCGCTTAAAGCCTGGCAGAATTTTGATGGAGTTTATCTCGCTATTTGTCGCTAGTGGAATATCTAAGGTGGTGTCTAGCAGGCGATTGTATTTGCGAACTTTCACTGTGCCAGCCTGCAAGCCCTGATGAAAGCAGTCCAAGGCCGCTATGTAGTTGCTAGTTTGTTGCTCATTAAACTCTTTGTCGTCGCTGGCTTTGTCGGTATCAATCGTTGTGTCACGGTATTTAATACGTCTTCCCTCAGCGCTTTCGCAGCTGATTTCGCTCGCTTCATTTCCCGTGACGCAATTAACCATGCGGTAGTAGGTGTAGTGTTCGTCCTGTTCGTGGGCATTTAATTTTATGCTGCGGGTTCCGGGCGCGCTCTCGCAGCTGGCAATGGTTTGTTTGCTGGCTTCCGCTCCGTAGCTGTTAACCAGCTGCATAACGGCGGTGCTGAGAAGCTTCTCATCAAAAATATCGCTGTCTTCGCAGTCGGCGGCGAGGCTGAGTGTAGGCAGAATCAAGAATAGGCAGACAATAAAACGAAGATACATATTGGGCTCTTTGATTAAGATGTTACATGGCAATTTTGGACAGCAGATTTTCATTTATGCTCAACGGCTATGTCTTATGTCATCGCAAGGCTACGTCGCCGTATCAGCAGCAATACTATCAATAATAGGCAGCTTATCCCAACCGCAAGTGGGAATAGCAAGGTGGCGAGGGAGTAGTGGCTTAATGCAGCAATTACTAAGCCATTGCGCAGCGCGAATAGAGCGAAGAAACTGAGATTTTCTTCAAAGGGGTGCAGATACGCTTTGCGTAGGGTAGGCCCAAAGCCGAGCAAATCTACCGTGGTGAGAATAAGCACGGCAATACTCGGATCTGCTGCAAAATACCAGGCCGGTAATGACGATAGCGCGAGTAATAAAAATAGCCAGTCGCTTTGGGTGATGGAGACATCTGCCTTATGGCGATAGGCAAGTGCTGCGATATATAGGGTAATCGCGCCAGATACCCCAATAGCAATTACCCCGCGCCCACCGTCTGCACTTAGCTGGGCGAAGAAAACCACACTCGTTGTCAGACCCCAAATAATCCAAGAGAAGACATGTGGCTTTGTTGTTCCCTTGTGAATGGCGCGAATATAAGGCGCAAAACCGATAAAAGTGAGTGCGACGGCTAGCAGGCTGAATAGGTCTTTAATCGACATGGCATGGATCATGGATCTAGGTTTATCCGCGTATTAATATTGCCATCATCGCAAGCTAACATCCTGCCCAAAATGACCATTTTGCTTAGGTGAAGTCTTATTTTATATAGAGCCATTTGAGTATCAACTTTGGCTGCGTGGTCATAAAGTGTATCCTCGAATAGTGGTGTCTAGCCATCGGTTTTTCGAGCAGCGAAGAGGTGTTGGGACGTGTTTTTAGATTCATGGATGACGATAAATAAATGTTTATTTGCCAGCTTATTGTTCATTTTATCCTCTGCGGTATATGCAGCTGACGATGTCAGCTCAGCGGCCGCCGCCAGAGCACCATATCAAGTGCCAGAGCTGCGCCTTTACGGTCATTTGCCCGCGATCGACATCACCGCGCTCTCCGAGTCTGGCCGGCAGTTGGCTATGGTCGTGTCGGTCGATGACCGGCGTTTGCTGGTGGTAGGTGACGCTGGGAAGCAGCTCACCTTAAAAATCGGTTTGGGCGATATTAAGGCGCGAGACCTGTATTGGGCAGGAGAGCGTTACGTCATATTGATTACCAGTTCCACTCAGAATTTGGGGATGGTTTACGGTTACAAATACGAGTTTCAGAATATCGCCGTTCTCGATACCAAAACCAAAGACGTGTTCTGGCCCTTGGCAAAGTCTAGCAAGGTGCTAAATGCGGCATTTGGCGTATATATGCCGATGAAATCAGATGATGGCTGGCAGCAGTGTGTTAATACGCTACCGCTGAATAAAAGTACGCGCTCAGGTTCGGTATGGATATCTGGATTTGACATAGAAGTGCGCTGTGTAAACCTCGACTCCCGTAAGTTGAAGTTATTAGTGGCGGGGCGGAAAGATGGCAGTGGCTGGGCTCTGGGTGCCGGACCGAAGATTATCGCGCGGGAAACCCACGACAATGTGCGTACCGATTGGGAGTTATACACGGGTAAGCGGGGTGACCGTCTATATAAATCTAAAGATCCATTTGGGCGAAATAGCATTATCGGTCAGGGAAGAACCGAGGGAACAATACTGTTTGTGAGCCACGACAAAAATGGGCTTGGCCACTTGCTGGAAATGCCGCTAGATGGCAGCGCTGAGCCGGTTGAGTTGTATCCTGATTTGGGGATTGAGCGCTATATCTTTAATAGCAAAACAGGATTGCTGTCTGGCTTTGTTGTTAGCGGTGACCAGCCCGAATTACAAATGATAGATGATTCTCTAGAGGCGCGGGTAAGGGGAACGCGCAAGGCGTTTCCTAATTTGAATGTGCATTTTGAATCTATGACCGACGACCTCGGTCGCATGATTGTGCGGACCGACGGTGCAGGGGATGCCGGTACCTGGTGGCTGGTTGATATCGCCTCAGGCGAGGCGGTGGAAATTGGTTGGCGTTATCCTGGCATTAAAGCGGATCAAATAGGGCCGGTGAAAATGTGGCATTACAAGGCTGCGGATGGCTTAGAAATTCCCGCTGTACTGACCTTGCCGCCCCATCGTGACGCCAAGAACTTACCCGTGGTGGTGTTGCCCCACGGCGGCCCAGAAGCGCGGGACTACCCCCAGTTTGATTGGTTGGCACAGGCCTTTGCCAGCCGTGGCTATGCTGTTTTGCAGCCAAACTTCAGGGGGTCGAAAGGTTATGGAAACCAATTCCGCAATGCGGGTTTTGGCGAGTGGGGCCGTAAAATGCAAACCGACCTTTCAGATGGCTTAGCCGCCTTGGCGGCAGAGGGCGTGATTGATCCAAGCCGAGCTTGTATTGTGGGGGGCAGCTACGGTGGCTACGCCGCACTCGCTGGGGTGACGGTACAGCAGGGTATTTATCGCTGCGCGGTGGCGATCGCGCCGGTGACGGATCTAAACCTGTTTTTACGCGACAAAGAATTTGATAGAAAGCGTAATTCATTGCGCTACTGGAAGGAGTTCATGGGGGTAGAGGGAACGGGTGACGACAGCTTGGACGAAATCGCACCTTATGTGTTGGCCAAGCGCGCGGATGCTCCCATTATGTTAATTCACGGCAGTGACGATACCGTCGTTGAAATTGTGCAAAGTGAACGCATGGCGAAAAAATTGCGCTCAGCGAAAAAGCCCTATGAATTTATAGAAATTGATGGCGCCGATCACTTTTTGTCGCGGGAGAGTACCCGTCAGCGTGTATTGGCAGAGTCGATGCGATTTGTACTGGAGAATAATCCGCCGGAAATCGGCGTAAAACGCGACTGAGTCGCGTCTATGTCGTAGGCGCTATAAAGGCCGAAGACCTTGTCTTCGGCCTCTGCCAAATCAGGCGCGCTCGGGTAGGGTAATGTTTAGTTCCAGCACCGAACAGTTGCCATTATTGTCGAGCTGTACTTCAACTTGGTCTTGATCGACATCAACGTATTTCCGAATTACCTCTAGCAGTTCTTGCTGTAATTTTGGCAAGTAGTCGGGTTTATTCCGTTGATTACGCTCATGCGCCACAATAATTTGCAGACGTTCTTTGGCAATGGATGCGGTATCTTTTTTCGCACTGCGGAAATAATCGAATATGCTCATGCGCTCCTCCGAAACAGACGTTGGAAGAGGCCTTTTTGTTCAACGCTCATAAAGCGGTGTTCTACTTCTTCGCCTAAGAGGCGGCCAACGGCATCTGAGTAGGCTTGGCCAGCGGGGCTTTCGGTATCGTGAATAACTGGAATACCCTGGTTTGATGCCTTGAGTACCGTTTCTGACTCAGGGATAACACCAAGCAGTTTCGTGGCAAGAATTTCTTCTACGTCGGTAACGCCCAGCATTTCACCTTTGGCAACGCGCTCGGGATTGTAGCGGGTAAGTAGCAAGCATTCTTCAACGCGCTCGCCTTTTTCGGCGCGGCGCGACTTGCTTTGGAGTATGCCCAGAATACGGTCTGAGTCGCGAACCGACGATACCTCTGGGTTGGCAACCACAATGGCCAAATCCGCAAAATACATGGCCATAAAGGCGCCGTGTTCAATACCGGCCGGTGAGTCGCAAATAATGTACTCAAAACCATCAGCCGCGAGTTCATTTAAGATTCGCTCTACACCGTCTACGGTAAGGGCATCTTTATCGCGGGTTTGTGAGGCAGGCAAGATGTAAAGGTTTTCTACCCGCTTGTCTTTAATTAAGGCCTGACGGAGATTGGCTTCGCCATTTATGACGTTAACAAAGTCATACACCACGCGGCGTTCGCAGTTCATGATGATGTCGAGGTTGCGCAGACCAATATCAAAATCGATAACAACGGTTTTGTGGCCGCGCATGGCGATACCGCTACTGATGGCGGCGCTGGTTGTGGTTTTACCCACACCGCCTTTTCCTGAGGTGACTACAATTATTTTGGCCAAGGCTCTAATCCTTTTTGGTCGTGGTGCGTGTTAAAAATGTGCGTCAGTCTGCCTTATACGAGCGGCGTAATGCAGAGAGATTGCTCGTCGAGGCTGGCCTGAACAGCGGCTTTCCAATGGTTGTTACGTAGGTCTTCATCTACTTTAAAATTTCCAGCGATAGAGACCAGTTCGGCCTCTAAACTCTGGCAAAAAATACGGGCTGAGGTGTCGCCGCGAACACCGGCTAGGGCGCGACCGCGCAGTGCGCCGTAAATATGGATATTGCCATCGGCGAGTACTTCGGCGCCGGCAGATACCGAGGCCATTATAATTAAGTCGCCGCCGGGGGCATAAACCTGCTGACCGGAGCGAATCGGCGTGGTCACTATGCGGCTGGGGCTATGGCTAAACTCGGTGGTCTGTTCTGTTTCTGCTGCGCTTGGTTCTGCTGCAGGCGCTTTTGTTTCAACTGCCGGAGCTTGTTCTTCCGCTGCGGCCTTCACGCGGCCCACGGGCATAATCGCTAAATCGAGAAGTTTGGCCTGGGCTTGTAATTCTGGATTGCTATTGCGCAGGGCGACCGGCAGTAGACCGTTTGCTTTGCAAATTGCTACTAGCTCGCTCAGTGGCAGTGCGTTTAAATCGCCATTAAATTCCTCAAAACTGAGTACAACCGGTGTTTGCTGGAAAAAGACCGGCGCCTCGGCGGCTTTGCTTTGTAGCTGCTGTTCAAATTCCGCGCAATTGTAATGGGCGATTTCTAATAGTGTGAGGGGGAATAAGCCACCCTTCAGACGAAAAGCGGCGGATACTGCTGAGGATTTACTGTCTAGGGATTTTAAAAGTGGCAAGCTACTTTCCTAACATTGAGGTGGTGACAGATCACGCTGAATTTCGATTATTCTGCGCGGCTAGTCGCTGAAAATCAGAAGTAAAAACTATTGGGGCTTAGAGTAAGGGATCGCCACGATTGTTCAACTGTTTTTCACTTTCTTCGTGCTCTGATTGAGCATATTGGGCAATTGCAGACTTATTTTCGCGTCGCCGGCAATATTAGGCAGGTTTGCACCCGCTGTTCATTGATCTGGTAGCGCAGCGTTAGCAGATTTCTATCCGTGTGTAAGACCATTAACGCAGGGTCGAAACGAAAGCTAAATGTGTTGGCGGCGGTGTCGATGCTGTGCAGCTTTGCGGCGTTAAAACCAAAATATTGCTGTATGCGGGGGTAGAGCGCTTTGTAAATCGCCTCTTTGGCAGAAAAACATAGGCTTAGGCCCAATGCTGCTGACAGTTCACTTTGGGAAATTATCCGCGTTTCGGCGCTGTCGATAATCCGCGATTGCAGGCGCTCAGCTCGCTCGTCGCTAAGAATGTCTTGGGCGTCGATACCTATGGCGGCAATGTCAGCTTTATTTGCAGCAATACAGGCTGCGTAGTTATTGGTGTGGGTAATGCTTCCCACCAAACTGCTTGGCCATAATGGGCAGCGGTTGGCATCGGCAATAAGTTTGAAATTGTGCATGTCGTAGCTGGCCATTGCTTCGGCTGCTAAATAACGTCCAGCAAAGTATTCGGCCTGACGCTTGCTGCTGGCCTTAATCATTGCCGGTGGGCAGTACACCGAATATTGCTCGTAAAATGCGGCTGCAAACTGCTTGTTGTTGAAGTTTGCGCTTACCAATACAGCGGGTGCATAAGTATGGTTGTCGTGATCGGCGTGTATAAAATCGTCAATGCTGGCCGCTGGTGTGGTGTCGGTCATACTTTCTCTACCGCTATACGGATGAATTTGCGCAGTGCTAGGCGCAGCTAAACGCGGCTAAGTGTGCCTTAGGGCAATGTGTGTCGCAATGTTTGCTGGATCACATCTTTGGCTTTGTTGGTTTGACCCCATGTTGACCTTGATTCAGAATGCGAACACGGATTTAGTGTGATTGGTAAGTCTTACTTTTGTTTATATATTTGATTTTAAAGGGAAAATAATTAGTAAGACATTTGAGGCTTATTTTTGAAATTTAAACTCTAAAAAGGAAGATTGCCGCAAAGTGGCTCCTTATTTAGCGGGGGAGTTGTGTTATTTCACGAAATTACAAATAGGCTGACTTCGTGCAAGTACTACACTTTTCTCTATTCGATGTGTTTAGATTTTTGAAAGTAAGCAAGTCTTGAAGTGGAAAAGTACGGAATTGCTTAGCTTTCAGGCAACATGGATAGGCTTTGCTGAAGATCCCCACCGAGTTACTATGAAAATAGATAGACACTCTAAGAAAGCAAAAACTGGGATTTACTTGGGCGTTCAAGGAAACTTGGTCGGGTGCGGGACCCAGGTAATCTTGCTCTAATTTGCTATTGAAATGCCCGTATATGTGCTGTTATCGAACTATTATACATGTACTCCATCAGAACATTTCGACGTAAAGATCAAATACGGAGCCGGAAATTCTAGGTTTAAAAGCTTAGAATTATCTGATGTTTACTGAGAAGGATAGTCGTGCATGTAATCTTTAGCGTTTAATGCCCCGATCTACTTCATTGATTCTTGGCAGCAACTCAGCTGGCTCGCAGCCCAATAACTCTGATATTTGATATAGTTTGTCCACAGTTATATTCACTTCACCGCGCTCAACTCTACCCATATAGCTGCGATCCAGGCCACATTGAAGCGCTAAGCCGTCCTGTGAGAAGCCTTTCCGGTTCCTCATGGCTCTAATTTTGACGCCCAAAGATATTGATAAAGACGGCATACAGGCCTCAGTAATAATTCAGGCCTGACTATCTTCTGTTGCCGCCTATATGGCCACGGACTATAATCCGCTATTTTATTTGCAGGATTAAGATGGCAAAGCGTAGATTCGTGATTGATCAGTCGCTATATAAAGTTATAAATACCTTTCACGGTGTAAGCTTTACGACTGAAGCCTTAAGGGATATGTACGCGTCGCAGCTGATTGAGGACGGAATAAAAGAGGTTCCACTCGCGGAGGTGCGGCTTTATGTATATGAATATATCCGAAGAATGCTGAAATCCGGCTGGGTTACTCTCTACGGAGAGAAAAAAAAGCGTGGACAGGTATATCGCCTAGGTGGCTTGCCGAGTGATCTGGAGCTTGAGTTAATAGTAGGTAAATTTCATCGGCAGCTTCCAGCGTGTAAAGCTGACCTGGCGGTAAATCTACATCGGAATAATAGTTCTAGCCATGTCGATGCGCTCCACGGTCAGCTAAAGGAGCTAGAGCTAGATATGCATGCCAGTATGGGTGAGGTCGAACGATATAATCTATTAATGACTGAGATTCCCGAGTTACGGACGAAATTGAAAGAGCCACTTGAGTCAGCTAGAGAGCGCAGCTCAAAACTTATTGGGCACTTCAGGGCTGTTGAAAATACGTTACAAATTCTCAGGGCTACTTAACAATGTTGAGGCATTGGCAATCTGAGTGCGTTGGCAAGGCATTGGATCATTTTAAAGGCGGACAGCGTCATTTTTTTTGCCAGGCAACGCCAGCAGCCGGAAAGACTAGAATGTCCGCAGAGTTATCAAAAAGGATGCTCGAAACGGGCATGATCGACCTGGTAGTCTGTTTTGCGCCGTCGAGGGAAGTTGCGCAGGGCTTTAGAGCGACGCTAGAGAGTGTTGTTGGCGGTAAGTTTGATGGACTGTTAGGTGCCTGCGGTACAGCGCTCACTTATCAAGCTATGGACTATTTGAGCGAAGATTTTTGGTCGCTGTTCTGTAATTATCGAGTCTTAGCAATCTTTGATGAAATTCACCACTGCGCGGTGCAAGAGTCTGGCGTATCTAATCTTTGGGGGCAGCTGATTGTAAAGCGGATTCAAGAAAGTGCAGCGTATACTGTTGGTCTTTCAGGAACTCCTTGGCGATCTGACGAAATGGGTATCGCTCTAGCTAGGTATTCCACGCCAGAAGGACGGCTGATTTGCGACTTTCGCTATAGTTTGGCAAATGCTGTTGTTGAGAAAGTATGTCGGTCACCTCGGATAATGCTGGTCGACAATGGCGATGTGCAGCTCACGGTCTCAAACTCTGGTGACTGTCAGGTAAAAACGTTCGAAAGCATATCGAGCTTGCTTAAAGACCCAGTAGTAAGTTACCAAGATCTATTGGTTAATGAGCCGGCGCTGCGACACATGCTGCAATTGGCAAATAACAAGTTAAGTGAATTGCGTGGAGACATAGCGAATGCTGCCGGTCTGGTAGTTGCCAGTACTATTGGCCATGCTTACCTGGTGGCAGAGATATTAAATGCGCTCGGTGAAACGGCGATGGTTGTAGCTAGCGATAGCTTAGATGCTCGCAAGCGAATTCAGCACTTCCGAGAAGGCGGCCAGCGATGGATTGTTGCTGTTGGGATGGTGGCCGAAGGCACCGATATTCCGCGCCTACAAGTATGTTGCCATGTAAGTCGCATTCGCACGGAGCTTCATTTTAGACAGGTTTTAGGCAGAATTCTGCGTCGTATCGGTGGTGTCGACAAATATGCATGGATGTATATCTTTGCAGAGTCCTCTTTGTCAGAGTTTGCAAAGAGGGTAGCAGAAGACCTTCCTCACGATCTTGCTGTTTTGCCGGCAGTTGAGCCAGCATCAATAATTAGTGTGGGGTCACCTATAGAAATTAGTGGTAGCGATAGCCTTGTCGAGGAGGAAATGGCGCATCTCCTTTTGTCAGGGGAGTCCGAATCTAATGAAACTGAATTCTACTTCCAGAGGGTCGAGCGCGAGCTGGCATTTTCAGAGCATTTTCGCCATCAGTTACTTGCTATTTTTTGAGTTTAATGGGCTCGCTTCATTTTTTTCAACATCGTATTTAGCTCTATTTCAACCTAAGCATTTTGAGCGCAATGATAGTTTATAGAATCTAATGTTGGCCGAGCTATTCACTTCGCTATAGTGGTCCTTCCTTTCCGAACCCTATCTCAAGTAATTTTAGAGAATCAGCTACGATAATTGAAAGCTCTTCTCCGGTGGCAATATGCAGCTGGAAACCGGTGTGTGCGGCAGCTATGACAGCTTTAGAGATCAAGTTTGCGGTAAGGTTGGTTTCAGGGGAGGTGTTTGTATGTAGCGCATACGCTTTTGCAATTTGTGTTTCCCATTCGCTACTTAAACCGCGAAATCGGCGATCCAACGTTGGTTCTTTAATCCAGAGTTCAATTTGATTATGTCCGAGTTGTTCAGTAAGCGCGGACAGTTTTTGGCAGGCTTTGACCATATTCTGAGAAATATGGCTCCAAGGGCTGGTGCCCTCTGGTAGTGACATTATGTCTTCACCAAATTCATGGAAGAGGCTTTGGATTCCGTAAAAAGCGACGTCTTCCTTTGACCCGAAATACCGAAAAAACGTGCTGGCGGAATAATCCGCAGTCTCGGCTATTTGTTCTACTGTTGTCTGTTCGTAGCCTTGCTCTCTGAATAGTTGCAGTGCGGTTGATACCAGTTCTAGATAGGTGCGCTGTCGTTTTTTATTTCGTAATGGTGATGCTGCTTTCATAGTGGGTGAGACCTTCTGGCATTCAGAGTCACTTGACAGTGACTTTCAGTTTTTGCATGATATGCGAAAGTGTAGCGTTCTGATAACGCTGGTACTAGTAATAATGATAAGGGAGAAATGCAGTGACAGCAGTACAGCCACCCGAAGTTGACCTTTATATGCCTCTGTTCGCCGAAGGAGAAGCGATCGATCCATATGTAATTCTTACTCACTATTTCGGATTTTCAATTCCTGAAGAAAATATTGGTGCCTTTCTATACTGTCGGTGTCAGCCAGCTTTTCCTTTATCTCAGGGCGGAGTGGCTATCTTCCAGGGGAATGACAATATTGAGCCTCTTGATATGGCTTATATCGACTACAGAAATACTATGCCTTGGCCGGAGGTGGGTAAAGATACCATTACTTACGCTAATGGACTCAAGCTTACCTTTCTTGAGTTAGGAAAGAAAATACGTATTACGTATTCAAGCCCTGATGGCCAGACGACCCTAGATATAGTTCAAGAAGCGATTACACCGATGTACGCCAGAGGTCATGTTGTGCCAGGCGAGGAGCTAAATCACAGCTCGGGTATGACTACTGGCGGTATGGAGCAGGTCATGCATGTTACTGGTGAACTGGTCTTAAATGGTAAGCCGTACAAGGTTGATTGTTTTAATGCGCGGGATCGGTCTTGGGGTCAGGTTCGCACAGAGGTTAAGCAGGCTGTTGTGGCACCGCCAGTAGGCTGGTCGCCAATGACGTTTAGCAAAGAGTTTATTTTTGGGCAGGTTGGCTATGAAAACCTCGACACAAACCCGCCTTGGTTAGACTTATATAAGCCAATGCTCGAGGGTAAGCCTACGACGCATTTTGCTTGGGTTATGGTGGATGGAGAGAAGCGCGACATAGTTCGTGTGCATCGCAATGTTACTGAATATCACTCTCGTCTATTGTGTGCCATGAAGCAAGAGATCGAAGCCGAAGATGATCGGGGCGTTGTATACAAATTTAAAGGTGAAGCGATTGCCATGAGTAATATGCCGGCTTGGCCAAACGCTGCGCTACGGGTTGGCGTGTATCGCTGGGAAGATGAGCAGGGGCGTGTCGCCTACGACTCTTATCAGGAAATGTGGCTCGATGATACACCACATAAAATGATGCAGGCTAATATCAATAAATGATCAACCTGCAGGCAGGTAATGTTAAGTCGGGTAGGAAGAGCTCTAAAGCATGGCAATGAAAAATACTCTAACGGAAGACGTTTTATTAGAAGCGCTTCCTAAAACCATTAAGCGTAATATCAGTGACGCAGAAAATGTGGTGGTTTCTAATATTAGTGTTCCGCAGTCCAGTGGTCTTTCTGCAGAAACGGTAATGTTTAGTGCGTCATGGCAACGTGCTGGAGTCACGGTTGATCGTGATTTTGTGGCGCGAGTTCAGCCTTCTGGACCAGCCTTATTTATGGATTATGATTTGGAAGCAGAGTTCAAAGTCATGCACGCTTTGTCTACAACCTCTGTGCCTGTACCTGCTGTATTGTTTGTTGAAACCGATACCAGCTTCCTTGGCGCTCCGTTTCTGGTAATGGAGCGGGTAGATGGGGATATAGCTGCGGATGATCCTCCTTTTACCGTTGAAGGCTGGGTGTTGGATTTACCGGAAGAACAGCGCGCTTTATTGGCTGATAATAGTCTAAAAGCAATGGTTGATCTTCATAATCAAAATATCGTTGAGCTTGGTTTGGATAATATAGGCCATGGTAATCCAGAGCTTAGTGGATTTGATCGGTTGATTGATTATTGGGCTAAAAAATCTGAGTGGGTTTTAGAAGAAAAAAATCCAACTATTAGTGCTGCGCTGGAATGGGTGTTTGAGAATAAGCCGGATGATACTGACTCAAATGTTTTGAGTTGGGGCGATGCTCGACTCGGCAATATGATCATAGCTAAGGATCAGTCTGTAGCAGCAATTATTGATTGGGAGATGCTTAGCTGTGGGCCGCGAGAGCTAGATCTAGGTTGGTGGTTGTTCCTGCTGAAGCATCATAGCGTGGGTGTGGGTGCAGAATTGCCAAGCGGGTTTAAAACGCGTGATGAGGAAATAGCTCGCTACGAAGAATTGAGTGGTCATAAGGTCAGAAATCTTCACTACTTTGAAGTGTTCGCTGGTTTGCGTATGGCAATCTTGGTAGCGCGTGCGGCATCACTGTTAAAGTCCGCTGGCTATATTCCGAAAGATTCTCCTATGGCGTTAATTAACCCTGCAACCAATTTGCTGGCAGAGTTGCTTGGCTTGCCTGCGCCAGTAGGTGAGTCAGATTACTATATTGGAAGTCGAACATAATATAATAATACAGGTATGCAATATGAAAGGCAGATTAGTATTTCACGTAATGATGTTGAGTGCGGTGTCGTCTGCAGCACAGGCTGCTGGGAATCGTTTTTTAGAAGAGGTTGTCGTTACTGCTCAAAAGCGTGAGCAATCACAGCAAGAAGTTCCAATTTCGATACAAGCATACGGTGGCGAAAAGCTGGAAGCTTTTGGTATTGAAGACACTACACAATTAGCGCAAATTGTTCCGAATCTTCAGTTTACAAGCTCGGCTGGATATAACCTTATATATCTTCGCGGCGTTGGCACAGATGCTTTTGCGTTGTCATCCGACCCTAGTGTTGCTACATATATAGATGGGGTGTATTTGCCTGCGGCACACGGGGTTTTACAATCATTTGCGGGAGTAGAGCGCGTAGAGGTGCTGAAAGGCCCCCAGGGAACTTTGTTTGGTCGTAACTCGACTGGTGGTGCTATCAGCGTGGTTACAAAAGATCCTGATCCAAATGAGATCGTGGCCGAACTTAGTGCGGATTTTGGAAATTATAATCAAGAGACGTATAAAGCTCACTTGAGTTTGCCTGTTACTGAAACTTTGGCTTTCTCTATATCTGCTCTAAGTGATCGCCGAGATGAATTTTACACGCAGAATGGAAATAAACTCCCAGAGAAATTTACTGATGCGGGACGAGTAAAAATTGCATGGTTCCCGACTGAGAATCTTGATTTTGGTTTTACATACTTTAAATCACATCAAGGTGAGGCAAATTCAGCGGTTGCTGAAAATAACCAGCCAAGTGCCTTGGGAGGTCTGTTAGGGATACCAGCTGGAGAAGTTGACTATAACTCCGAGACTGATTTCCAAGGTGGGCTTGAGTCGCACCAAGAAATTTATTACGTCGATGCGACCTTGTCATTGTCTTGGGCTGATATCAAAGCTATGGCATCTGATGTGTTTGTACCATCTGACTATTCAGCAATTGACTTTGATGGATCGAATCAGGGGATTGCGCGATTCGATTCCCGAGATCAATTCTCTGATTACCGGACGTTTGAGTTGCAAGTTACGTCTAATCCAGAAGGTTGGATGGGTGATTCGTTTGAATGGGTTATGGGTTACTACTATTACGAAAGTGAGGCTGGCTACCCAGACGTTAGTCTTTTCGTAGGACCTAACCTCGTCAAGAATATTTTACTAGAAAATCGTTCACCAGCGCTTGATCCATTGTACGAAGTATTAGACTCGGTGTTAGATATTGTCGGTGGATTACCGGTAGTGTCAAATACACCGCTTGGAGAAGACGGGATTGACCTGCAATTAGAAGGTTTGCTTGGAACCGAAAGCCACTCTGTATACTTCCAAACTACTTGGTCTCCGACATCATGGTTTGATTTTACGGTAGGTGGGCGCTACCAAGAAGAGGATCGCTTTTTACTAGCTGCTAATTCTGCAATAGTTCTAACAGATCTTACCAAAGTGAACTTGTTTGATTTTGATCTGGATAGTCAGAAATCTACGAATTTCTCACCTAAAGCTGTTGCATCTTTCTATCCAGCAGAAGATGTTATGGTGTATGCGTCGTGGTCGCAGGGATATAAGAGTGCGACATACAATATAATCAGTATTTACACGCCACCAGATTATGTTGAGCCAGAGGAGGTGACTAATATTGAGCTTGGTATTAAGTCTGATTGGCTAGATAAAAATCTTAGAATTAACGCTGCGGTATTTGATATAGAAATTGATAACCTTCAATCGGGCTTTGTATCACTGCTTGCTGGTGGAGCTGTTACGTTGGAAAATGCGGGTGCTGCGAAAATACAAGGGGTTGAGTTTGATTTTGTCTATTCGCCAACGCCTGTTTTGAACCCTGGGCTAGTTCTTGCTGGTGGAGCGGGATACTTAGATGCTATTTATGAGGAATACAAAAACGGTAGTGGATATGATGAAGCAACTGGCTTGTTTTCAAGCAACTTAGATTTCTCAGGAAATCGTATAGGGCGTACGCCAGACCTAACTGCAAACATTACTATCGCTCAGGTTCTGGAAATCGGTGATTTTGGTGAGTTAGAGATTGCGGTGGACCACTATTATAACTCGGGCTTCTACTATTCTCCGCAAAATACTGTCGAAGAGCCTGAGTACACTCTTACTAATGGTCGGGTTAGTTTCTTGTATACCCCATTAAATTTGCGATTAACTGGATATGCAAAGAATATTCTAGAGACTGAGTATCATTACGCAAAATTCCAAACTGACTTTGGTGTAAACCAAACTTTAGGTGCGCCTAAACAGTATGGGCTGCGTTTAGAGTGGCAGTATTGATATCGTATGCTGAATTAGGGGCTGATATAGCCCCTTATAACTTGGTATATATCAGACAAATATATTAATTCTACTAATTAATAGATGGTCAATTTATTTAAGATGGATAAGGTATGTTAGCGCAAGCGACATTTTTGAAACAAGAACAAAGAAGGAACCCCGGAGAACTAGGAGTTTGGGTTTTCGTCCTGGCAGATATGTTCGTTTTTACAATGCTGTTCTGCCTTTTTTTGCATTACAGAAATGAAGATGTATTTTCGTTTAATGAATCAATGAAGAAGCTTAATCTACATTACGGCATGATTAATACCGTAATTCTCCTTTTTAGCTCATGGTTCGCAGCTAATGCAGCTATGGCAATGCACAAATCCAGTTTGCGTGCGTGTAAACGCTTTATGCTTTTGACTATGTTATGTGGTTTGAGCTTTTTAGTGTTGAAGGGTTTTGAATATTCAGAGAAATTGTCTTATGGGATTACCCCGTACTCGAATGAATTCTTCATGTTTTATTATGTGCTGACAGGTATTCACTTGCTGCATGTAATAATAGGCATATTTGTGGTCGGATTCGCGTGGATAAGATTAAAAGTAGTTGGTGGCGAAGGTATCGGCTCGGTTGGCATTGAAAATGCTGTCACATATTGGCATATGGTAGATTTACTATGGATCATACTGTTCCCGCTATTGTATTTGCTTCCGCTAAGTTGAGGGCTAGGGAAATGAAAAATTACATTTACAGTAAGAATACAGTCGTATTGCTATTTTTGGTAATCCTAACATTATTGTCTTGGTATGTAGGTTTGTCTGGGGATGAGAGTCTTAAGTCAGATGCAGATAGCGTGGTAATGATATTCCTTTCATTTTTGAAGACAGGCTTGGTTATATTGTTCTTCATGGAAGTTAAGTCTTCGAAGCCAGAGCTTTTAGGTATGTGTGGAGTATGGATGGTTGGTTCGTGTGTGCTGACTTCTTCGGTATTGTTGTCTTATATTTAATTTTTGCAAATTTATTTTCGAATATTAATTTCAGGTGGTGAAAATGAACGAAATAACGAAGAATAATATACATCTATTTTATGGGTGGAGTGGGGTTGCATTTGTAGTTATTCTGTCATTTGCGTTTATAGTTGTGGCGGGTTTTTTTCCACCCCCATCCGCAAGCCTTCCCGCAAATGAGATAGCGGAAATTCTATCTGGAAATTCGGCTGCTATTAAGTTTGCGATGATGCTTACTATGTTCGCGGCGATGTTCTACTTTTTGTTTACAGTAATTACCGCCAAATTAATATCTAAGGTGGAAGGCGAGGTTGGAGTATTAACCTTAACCTATGCCTCATCTGGGGGGTTCAATTTAATTGCTTTTTCCTTCCCAGCGATTTGGTGGATTACTGCGGTATTTAGGGCTGACACTCCTTCCTATGTTGTTCAGTTTCTTAACGATATGTCTTGGTTAGAGTTTTTGGGGTTTGTTACTCCCACTCTCATGCTTATGTCTGTAACCGCTGTCGTGTCTTTTGTAGACAAAAGTAAGGATCCTTTGTTTCCCCGATGGTTTGGATGTTTCTGTTTGTGGGGTGTAACTATGTTTATACCGGGACAGGTGATTTTCTTTTTCAACGAGGGCCCATTTTCTTGGGATGGCATGGTAGGATTTTGGGTGCCGGCGATAGACTTTTATTTGCAGTTTATTTTTACAATCTTCTTTGTCTTAAGATATATTTATCGAGAAAGAAGAGAGATATAATTATAGTTGCTTAGTGTTTCTAAATATGTGGAGATGAGCTCCGGTGTGAGTCCCCATATTGGTGAGATATTACGTCCTTGTTTTAGATGACCCTATATTTTATCTCTACTGGTGTAAATGTTCTGAATGTATTCTCGATAAAATAATCCCGTGTTACTTCAGTGTTGCGATTACTCAGCAGGTCGATTTTAACGTAATCTTAGTTAGGCCTTAAAAAAGCGCGGAACTATCGTTCTCGCGCTAAGGGTTTGCCCTGGGTAGGGTATTAAAAGAAGTTGTAGTTGGCAGACACGCCATATACTCGCGTCATACCGGTGTAGCGAGCAGCACCGTCACCAGCTTGAATAATACTTACAGTACTAAGCTCATCTGTTAAGTTTTGTCCAAAGAGTGTGATTTTCCAGCGCTCATCTAGTGATGCCAATCGAATGCGGGCATTGATTAAGTTGTAACTGTCATGGGCAAACAAGGGGTTTTGATCTAAAGTTGAGTTTGTTTCGCCGGTATAGCTATAGTCGGCTGCAAAGCCTAGTTCTATGTTGCTGCTAATTGGAAATGAGTAATCTACTAAGAATGTATATTCCAGTTCTGGAGAAAAGTTGAAAGGTAGACCGGCAAAATTTGTTGGTTGTCCGTCAAAGCCTGTGCTTTCAAATTCTTCTATTTCTGTCTCGATATACGAAGCTGCTAGAGACATGAGTAAGCCTTCAAATGGCGTAACTGTCATATCCATTTCTACACCCTGTACCTTAGATTTAGGTGCGTTTTGTAACACTGGAAGAGGCCCAAAAATAGGATCAAGAATACGAGTCAGCAGTTGCTTGTCTCTGTAGTCGTAGTAAAACAGGGCGCTGTTTAGCTGGATGCGTTTATCCCATAAGGTATTCTTTGCACCTAATTCGTAGGCAAGCAGCTCTTCTTGTTTTACTGCAGCGTATTGAGCCTGGTCTGATGAGCTAAGTACTGGAAAGCCTCCGGATTTAAAACCGCGACTTGCTGAGAGATAAATTAAGATATCATCTGCTGGTGTCCAGTTTAGCGCAATACGAGATGACACATTATTTTCGTTTAGGCTGTTTTTAACGACATCATTCCCGCCGTTTTCATCCAAAGTAACGCATTCATTTTTTTGGATGAGATTGATACTTCCTCGCGTTGCAGCAACTGCACTAAAGAGCGCGGTAATTCCAACCCCGGTTGAGTCATTGGGTTCTGTTGAGCATCCTTCGAAGCTGCGTTCGTCAATGGTATAGCGCGCACCTGCATCTAGTTTAAACGTTGAACTGAGCTGCCAGCTGGTATTTGCGAAAATAGCATATTGATCAGCGTTGAAATCACCGTATGTGTAAATCCGGCTTCCTATTAAGTTGTTGCCTAATACAGGGTAGAGCGCGCTATTGGTATCGACGAACAAGGTGTGTCCCTCGAAACCTTCATCGTGGCTGATGTTGCCGCCAATCATCCAGTCAATGTCATTTCCCCAAATACCGTCGATGCGTGCCTCTAATGCAGTAGTTTTAATACTTGCGTCTAGGATTTGCTCTGCATTAGATACCGAATAACCAGATTGTGGAAGGTAGGAGCTGTCGTCACCTACTTCGCCGTGGGAGAGGATAAGGGTCAGCGCAGAATCCGCAGAGAAGTCCCATCTTGTTTTTAATGAAACTTGGTCAAAGTATTGATTGAGTTGCCATTCGAATGCGGGATCCCAGTCGGCAACTCGGTTGTCGTCGGTATCTGCATCAACAAGTGGATGACTGCTAATGCTTGGTGAAATTGCCGCTGCTCCAATTGTTGCGTTTTGAGGTACTACGCCGATGGGTTGGGGTGCCTGTGGGTCACTTTTGTCGCGCCAGCCTTCCGCCACTAAGCGCATTTCTAATGTTTCTGCTGGGCTCCATTCGAGTGCGCCACGGTATGAAAATTTGTTCTTTTCACCCAATTCATCGTTAGGTCTTGTGAGGCTGTACTGCCACCCCTCGTCTGAATAAATGCCGCGTACCGCTAGTCGTCCAGCTAAGTTATCAGTGAGTGGGCCACTAATATACCCTTCCGATTCATAGGTATTATAAGATGAATAGCCCGCGCTAATTCCCGCCTCAAACTCTTGGCTAGGTTTGTTTGATACGTAGTTAATTAGGCCGCCTGTGGTATTGCGGCCATATAGTATCCCTTGTGGTCCTTTTAAGACTTCAACTCGCTCGATATCCAGATTCGCGCCTTTAGACATTACCGCGTAGGGCAGGTTAACTTCATCAACATATATACCCACAGTGGAGGTGGCGTTATATGTGGCGTCATTGAATCCGATGCCGCGGAGTGTATAGATTGGAGTTGAGTAGCCGCTATCTGAATAGGTTAATCCAGGAATCAAATTCCCTAAATCGCGGGTGTCAGTTACGCCGAGTTCATTTAGGCGATTGCCTGTAAAAGCGCTAATGGCTATTGGGACATCGTTAACGGATTCTGAACGCTTTTGGGCTGTGACTACTATTTCTTCTAGCACGGGTGCGGCGTAAAGTTGGCCGCTTAATGCGCCAGCCGCTAATGCGCAATATATCAATTTAGTGTCTTTTATTTTCATTTGTAAGTGTTCCTCTGTCTAAATTTTACGATTACGCCATCTATAGAGTATAGAGGTGGGGAGCCTGTGATCTGTGTTTTTGCAGTTCGAATTCATAATTTAGTTGCACAAATCATCCTATTGTGAAATATTTGAGCCTATTGTTGTTCTTGTGCTAAGTAAGGGGATCGTCGTAATGGACGATATTTTGAATTGAGATTTCCCGTTTGGCTTATCAAAAGGGGGGATACGTAATTCGAAAGTATTGTAGGGCTATTCGAATTTACTCGTTTTTAGTGAGGTTATATGATTTTTAATCTCAATTTTGTATTACCTGATCGGGTAAGGTGAGTGTTTTATTGAATAACTATTTTTACTAAATAATTTTAATAAAGTTTATGATTGGTGATGTTGCAAAAAGTCCTTCCTGTTTATGTTTCTAATATCGTCTGAATAGACGAGACGGTTGTGTTTTTTAGGTTGTACGTTGTCATTTGTATGTTTTGTCGATGAGTTATTTGCAAATTTTGTGAGTAATATTTTTAAGATAATATAACGAGAGAATAGATTATATGTGGTACTTAAATAAGAGCAGTAAGAGTGCGTTAATGCTGCCGATAGCGGCAACGTTTACTATGCTGCCAAGTGTGGCATTTGCGCAGGATAATAAGTCGCTTGCAATAGAGGAGGTTGTTGTATCGGCGCAAAGGCGAGAGCAAAACTTACAAGACGTTCCTATTTCTATTCAGGCGTTTTCCGAGAATACGTTGAAGGACTCTGGTGTTGATAATATTCAGAATTTGGGCTCTGTGACGCCAGGGCTAAATATGACGGGACAGTTGCAAGCTGTTACACCCTACATTCGCGGTGTAGGTTCGCCAGATGCATCTGTTGGTCAAGAGTCTAATGTTGCCGTATATATAGATGGTGTATATCAGGCAAACCCAAATGTTACGGCATTTTCGTTCAACAACATTGAGCGCGTTGAGGTTTTGAAAGGGCCTCAAGGTACTTTATTTGGCCGTAACGCCACAGGTGGTTTGCTTCAAATTATATCGAAAACACCTAGTGATACACCTTATATAAAGGGGTCGGTTAAGGCTGAGAATTATCAAACCTTTGGTTCTAAACTTTACGCAACTAACGGCCTTTTTGACGGTGTCGCAGGTGATATTGCACTTGTGTACTCAGATCAGAATGACGGATATGGCGAAAACCTAACATTGAATACCGATGTTAATAAGTCTACCGAAAAAGGCGCGCGGGTAAGTTTGCTCTTTGATCTATCAGAGGATTCTTCGTTACTTTTAGCTGGTGATTACGCCAAGCGTTCAAGCAGTGTGGGTATGTATAACGCAGTTTATCCAGGCTCGGTTGCTTTTGATGGTCAAGTGATTTTTGCAGGTTGTGTTGCTGGCATGGGTGGTGATCCAGCTGCGCCGACGGCAAATCAAGCGGGTACCTGTGTACCTATTGCCCAAGATCAGGCTACAAAAGCGCCGGATGATTGGCAGGATAGCTATAGTGCGTATTTGGGGGAGAGTTTATCTACAACCCGAGGTTTTACTGCTACATATACTCGAAGCTTAGGTAATGTCGATTTTAAAAGTATTACAGCTTGGCGTGAGTCAAGTGTGTCTAGTGATTTTGAGCAATCTGCTTCGGCTCTAGAATTAATTCATATTGATATTAATAAGCAGGGCTATGATACAACGTCACAGGAATTTCAGTTTTCATATTTAGGTGATCGTTTCAATTGGGTAGCAGGTCTTTATTTGTATGATGATACCTCCGGTATGGTGGGGCGTGGTCTAGGTATTTCCGGCGCTGTTGTTTCCCCTAGTCAGAGGATTGTTGCGGAAATTGATACTCGTTCATACGCTGCTTTTGGTGAGGTTGTCTATAGTTTAAGAGATAGTACACGGTTGACATTGGGCGCTAGATTTACCAAGGATGAACGTGGAATCACTCAAGACTTTTATAGTGGTGGCGCATTTGCGTTATCTAGCTCAGATGAGGAGAGCTGGTCTGAGCCAACGTGGCGTGTGGTATTGGATCAAGATTTTGGTGAATCTACATTGGCATATGCCAGTCTTTCACGCGGGTTTAAGAGTGGTAATTACAACGTAAGTGCTGCTCCTGGTCAGGTGCCGGTTGATCCGGAATTTATTGATTCATTTGAGCTTGGCGTTAAGGCTCAGGTTTTGGATAACCGTTTGCAGTTTAATTTTGCTGCGTTTGCGTATGATTATACTGATATGCAGGTTTCACGCATTGAGGCTGGATCGCTAGTGACTGTGAATGCAGCGGAGGCTGATGTTTCTGGGTTAGAGTTCGATTTTGTGGGTAATGTGTCTTCCCAGCTGCAGGTAATGGGTGGTTTGTCGTATGTAAAGAGCGAGTATGCAAAGTTTAAAAATGCGCCTGTCTATGTTCCCAGTTCAACCGGTTTAGGTGGCAATGAGTTGGTGGTGACAGATTTGTCAGGCAATGATTTGGCTCGATCTCCGGAGGTAACCGCTAATGTAGGTGCTACCTATGATATTGGGCCATTCGTTCTTGGAGCCAACTATTACTACAATGACGGTTTTAGCTGGGAGCCTTCCGGGAGAATCAAACAGGACTCTTATCAAACAGTCAATGCATTCGCTGCGTGGTATAACTCGGATAGAACTATTGGTGTGCGTTTGTACGGGAATAACTTAACTGATGAAGAGTACGCTAGCTTTGTTTTAGAACAGGAAGTGGCAGATAACTATGAGCCCGCGCCGCCTAGAACCTTTGGTGTAGAACTTAGCTATGAATTTTGATGGTTAGGGGAAGTTTACAGAAAAAGTAGTAATTACACTCGATATTCGCCATGGCCTTCTTCAGTTTTTTGAGGTGGATCATGGTGAATTTTAATTTGGCGGGCAGTAAATATATATTTCTGCGAAGTTTCATTTTTCCAATGTATTTAATATCTGGGGCTGAGATTTAGCGTTTAGGTAGATTATTAATATAATCAATTCTTAGTCTTTGTTGGTAAAAAATATTTTGCAGAAGCCAGTTCGCCTTTTATTTAATGTGAAGGATTGATGAGCCAATGAAAGAATTACCGCGAGATATTAGTGGTCTTACAGCTGAGTGGTTGGAGGGAGCGCTTAACAGATCGGGTATTAGTGTGAAGGTGGAAAGCCTGGAACAGACGAGAGTTATCTGGGGCACTGCAACTAAGGTATTTATTACGGCCGAGTATTCGGGAAAGGACAGTCATAAGATAACATCAAAATTATGTATTAAAGGTGGGTTTGATGAGGGAGCTAGAAATTTTAATTTAGGTGCTGCCTATGAGTTGGAGGGTAATTTTTTTAGGGATATTGCACCGACTCTGTCCATACCGTTGCCGCGCTGCTTTTCTGCTGAAGTCGAAGTAGATCAAAGTATTCTAATTTTGGAGGATATGACGGAGAGGGGAGTATATTTTCCTGAGGCTCAGGAGGGGCTAGGCTTAGATATGGTATCTAAAGCTTTGGAGGTCATGGCTTCGTGGCAAGCTTCGGCATGGGGAACGAAAGCCCCTCAATATGATTGGTTGCCTGTTGGGTGCCGCGCGGTTCGTCAGGCATTAGATACTTTGCTTACTGATGAGTTGTTTTTTGATCTTACCGGAAGAGATATTATTCCGGCTTTGCCTGAACGTCTTCAAGACCCCGCGTTGGTTCGATCTGCTTACCATCAGCTTTGGGCTGATGCAGATCAGGCTGAACTGACGTTGAGTCATGGCGATGCGCATGTTGGGCAAACATATATTGATAATCAATCAAATCCTGCATTCTTAGATTGGCAAGGTGTTTGCCTAGCGCCTTGGGCGTCTGATGTGGCTTATTTCATCGGTGGCGCCCTATCACCAGAAGTCCGTAGAGAAAATGAGCGGGATTTACTGCGGCATTATATTGACACGTTAGCATCGCGCGGCGGACCTCTGTTGGACGAGGAAATGGCTTGGCTTGAATATCGGAAACATACTTTACATGGGTTTGTATGGGCGCTCACTCCATTGAATCTACAACCTGAGCCGGTGGTTACTGAATTAGCGCGTCGTTATTTGGAAGTTATTGCGGATCATCGTCCAGAAACACTTTTAACATAAGGAGCGTGACATGACGCTACAAGCTATAAATTCTAGTGCAAATATTCCCGTGAGTGAGATGGGGCAGCTCGTTGCCACCACCTTAACGTTTGGGCTTGCCGCAATTGTTCTTATTTTGGTTGTAAGGCTTTGTTTGAAAGAAAAAGTAGCGTGGCCTTTGTTGGTTTTAATAAGTGGATTGATTACGTGTTTAATGGAGCCTTTGTTCGACAACTTATATGGCTTATATTTCTTTGAGAAGGGCCAGTGGCACCTATATACAACGTTTGATAGTGCTCAGCCTATTTGGCTTCCTCCTGCATATCTCGCTTTTTATGGGGGAGCCGCTGTCTACGTTGTTCGTGCATTACAGGCGCAGCCTGCAATGAGTACCGTATGGCGTATGTATTGGCAAATAGTGGCGATGGCTATCGTTTCCGAAATATCCTATATCAGTGTTTTGGGAGTGTATGAATATCAAGGAAATCAGCCATTCGTCATGTTTGGATATCCCATATTTTTAGGATTTACCAACGCGATGTCTGCATTGGTCGGTGGCATTATTATTTATCGTGTACTTCCAAAGGTGAAGGGTCGAATTGAGTCGCTGTCTTTGGTGCCAGTTATCCCCGGGGCATTTGCTATGGGGTTATTTGGTAGCGGAATTGTGTATCTTTCTGTAAGGCAGATCGAGGAGTTACAAGATACGATATTACTTCACCTAGCAGCACTTACAGTAGTAATTGGGATTGCTAGTACCATAAATTTATTTGGTAAGTCTTTCGTTGTGCGACCTGACTCTAAGTGATTTGTGTAAATCAGTTTGGTAGTAGCGTATATCATTAGATGCAGAGTTTTTTATATCGTAGTTGCATCTATTTTAATCAATATTGGGGGTGACATTATGGAGGTCGCCTTTCCTAGATAATTTTTTCTTTGATAAATAACAATAAATTGATGGAGGTTGTAATGAATAGATTTCTTGTATTTTTGGTGATATCTATTGGTTTTGGAGTTTCTTACACACATGCTGATCGTGGCGATAATAGAAGGGTTTTAGAGGAGGTTGTTGTTACTGCCCAAAAGCGCAGTGAATCAGTTAATGATGTACCGATTACTATTACTGCGATCAGTGGTGAGAAAATGAAAACCCTAGGTATTACTGATACGAGAGATATAGGGAAGGTTACACCGGGTTTTACGTTTTCTAAGAGTGGGGTGGGTACGCCGGTTTATACATTGCGGGGCGTAGGCTTTAATGATCAGAGTTTTTTTGCGTCGCCGACCGTTAGTGTTTACGTAGACGAGGCGCCTTTGCCATTCTCATTTATGAGTAAGGGGCCTAACGTAGATGTAGAGCGGGTTGAGGTGTTAAAGGGGCCACAAGGTACATTATTTGGGAGAAATACTACTGGTGGAGCTATTAACTATATATCTAATAAGCCTGGAGACAGTTTAGAGGCAGCTGCTAGCGCGACATACGGCTCATTTTCGACCTACGAGCTAGAGGGTATGGTATCAGGGCCGGTGACTGATACGCTTGGTGCGCGCATTGCTGCTCGCACTATACAGTCAGATGAGGGGTGGCAGGAGAGTGTATCTCGCCCCGGCGATACTTTAGGAGAGGTCGATAAATACTCTTTGCGCGGTATGCTCAATTGGGATGCTACTGATAATCTCTCATTTATGTTTTCTGTTAGTGCTTGGGCCGATAAAAGCGAGCCCCAGTCTCCACAGGCGATCGCGGTGATTCCACAAAACCCATTTACTGGCGGTGCAGTTCAGTCGCCAAGGGTACAGAATGCTGAATTGGTGGATCGGAACACTAGTGATAACAAGGCTGCAGACTGGACGACAGAGTTAGATCTTCGGCTCAACGATAGCTTTTATTCCACCACGCTCCACGCTAAATGGGCACTAAGTGATAGTGCTGAGCTGGTTAGTATTAGTTCTTTTGCTCAGGCAAAGTCAGACGGCTCGGTTTTGCCGGCAGGATTAGATGCGCTGGTAAGTGACTATATTATTGATGCGAGCTTGCAAACGATTTCTCAGGAGTTGCGCTTGTCTGTGTCGGATGGTCAGGGTATTGACTGGATGGCGGGTGTGAATTTGTCTTTTGACGAGGGGGATCAACATAATCGTGCTTTCGATCGCGATGTTAGTTCAGCATTTCCAATTTTAGGTTTGGTTTCGGTGTTTACCGAGGTTGGCGTTGCTGGAGAGTCTAAGGCAGAGCAGGCTTCTATTTTTGGTAATGTTGAGTGGTATATCTCCGATACATTTAAGTTAATTGCGGGTGCTCGTTACAATAATGAGAAGAGCGAGTTCCAAGGGTGCTCCTTCGATGAGCCTACTAGTGAGGGTACAGGGCTGGCGCCATTGTTGACTGCAGTTGCATTGACTCGTGGCAATGTAACCCTCATTGGGCGGGGTGAATGTTTTACGCTTGATGAGAACGGAGGTAACGACATTTTCCGTGGTGAGCTTAAGGAGGATAGCTTGTCGGGTCGCGTCACTTTAAACTGGACTCCTAATGATGATGTCTTGTACTACATGTCGTACTCGCGGGGTACTAAATCCGGTGGCTTCCCTTTGTTACCTGCGTCAAATCAATCTCAATTTAAACCTGTGACCCAGGAAGAGTTGTCTGCTTGGGAGCTAGGTGCGAAAGCGACAATGCTTGAAGGTTCAATGCAATTGAATGGCGCTGTTTTTGATTATTCCTACATTGATAAGCAGTTGCTAACTCGTGTTGACGATCCTTTTTTTGGTCCATTGCCGATTCTTCAAAACGCGCCCAAATCTAAAGTGCGCGGCGCGGAATTTAGCTTAAGCATAACGCCGTTGGATGGTCTTTTTTTAAGTGCCGCGGCTAGTTGGATAGAGACTGAAATTAAGGAGTTTGAGAGCTTAGATATCAATGGCCAGCCGGCAGATTTTGCAGGGCAGCCATTTAATTATTCGCCGGAAATTCAGTATAACCTACTTGCGGACTATAGCTTTCCGATAGCTCAATCTTATGTGGCTGGGTTTTCTCTAGATTACAGCTACAGCGATGATTCTAATGCAACTCTAGAAGAAAATGCGCTTTATGAGCTTGATAGCTATGGTATTTTTAATCTGCGTGCTAGGTTGGGTACTGCAGATGAGCGTTGGATGCTCAGTGTGTGGGGTCGTAATATTACCGATGAATTTCAGGCAATTAATGTGTATCAAATTGCGGATGTTGTCGGTAGGTATACAGGGATGCCCTCGGCTTATGGTGTTAGCGTTGATTATCGTTATGACTGATACCTAATGTTTTTCCTAAAAGAGTGGGTGATATAACGTCGAAATTTATGCTTCTGGACAGAGTCTTTTCTGCGGCATGTAGACGTTCTCATCCGCTTGTTTCGTCATAAACTTAGTTATGACGTAATCATCTGCTGTTGAGGCGTTCACAGGAAGCGTCTTAACCTCGGGCGAAACATTAGCAATTACCTCATGGGATCGTCTGCCGCTTTGAGCGCTATCTCCCAGTGGGTCTATTAGCCAAAAGTATCAGCAAATTGATGGTGTAAATGTAAGAAGTAGTGGCTGACTTGGTCTTTCGTTGTGCAAGTGGGTGAAAATTACACAGAATCATTTCTATGGTAGCATTGCTTAGGCTAGATCAATTTCTAGCCACATATCTATGTCAGTCAATGATGTATTCTGTCACCTTGGCTAGGGGGCAATAGTACGCTTTCTGTAAGAGAAGATTATTCATTCATGCTAAGTAGAACTGCAAAACGACGTCGCGAAGAAATCCTCCGTGCAGCAGAAGATATTATTGTAAGCAAGGGCTTTGCTAAGGCTTCGATGGATGTTATTGCTGAGCGGGCTGGTTGCACTCGACGTACCTTGTACAGCTACTTTTCGAGCAAAGATGTTATGTTCGCCGAATTATTTGAGCGGCATGCCGTGAGTGAAAAGTATGCAAGGGTTCAAAAAAGTATTGAAGGACTGGATTTCGAAACTGCGTTATTTCAAGGTTTTAAGCTTTCTGTCCAGCTGATGCGGAAAGATGCGCTAATGCATGAGTTGATGTATGGCGGAGGAGTATACTGGTTTCAGCAACAAATGATGGATGATTCGTCACCTATTTTTCAAAAAACACTATCAGTCAATTTGAGTTTTTGGGGTGGGTTGATCGACGATGCTAGGTTAAAAGGTTGTATTGATGCCGAAATCAGTAATGAGCAGCTGATGAAGTGGTATAGCGCCGTGCATTATATGATGGTGGTTCGTGTGAAAACAACGCAAGCAGAGGCTGATTTTTTGCTAAAGAAATTTATTATCCCTTCTATAGTACGTCACACTCAATAGAATTCGTAAGCTTGAGTCTTGTTGGCCAGACGGCCTAGCTGCTGGCTAGGGAGAAACAGCTTATCTTGTGGTTAGTCAGCTAATCCACGGTAATGTGATCATCAAAAGCGCAGGTAGGGTTTTGGGTGCCGGCGATAGACTTTTATCTGCAGTTTATTTTTACAATCTTCTTTGTCTTAAGATATATTTATCGAGAAAGAAGAGGAATGTTGTCTATAGTTGCTTAGTGTTTCGTAAGTAAGCGCTCAACAAACCCCGCCCAATTAATTATTTGCAAACTCAGATAATGCACCTATAGTTTTCTACAGGCTCTGGATGAGTCTACAGCATGGAAGGTAATCTCAAGGATGAGGGGCAGCAAGGGATTGGATGGCGTTGCCAAGAAGGCGACTGCCTTCCTGCTACTTTTCTGTATTAGGCGTTTGCCCACGGCAACAATGCCTGTAATTCTTCGGTTGTTGTCATACTTGGTAATTGATTAAAGACTTTGCACAAATACACGTAAGGCTCAAGGCCATTGGCTTTTGCCGTTTCGATTAAACTATAAATAGCGGCGCTGGTATGAGCACCTCTAGGCGTTGCGCTAAACAGCCAGTTCTTGCGACCTATAACAAAAGGCCGGATGGCATTCTCGGCAAGGTTGTTATCAATATTCACGTCACCATCTTCCGTGTATCGAATCAACTTTTCCCAATTTTTATTGAGATAACCCAGTGCGGTACCCAGCAGGCCTTTGGGCAAGGTACTGTGTAAAGTTTTGTCCAACCACTCCCTAAGGGCATTGAGGATCGGAACGCTTTTGTCTTGTCGCAGCTGGTGACGGGCTTCGCTGCTCGCGTCCTTCGCCTGCTTTTCGATAGCATACAGCTTGGCAATATAGTTAATGGCCACATCGGCCTTGCCGGTGCGGGTAGTCTTTTTGTCTTTGGAGATAGCCGCCTTTTGGGCATCAATGAATTTACGGCGTGCGTGTGCCCAGCACCCCACATGGCTAATATCTTCTTGGCGGCCGACGGCATGGTAGCCTGCATAGTCATCGGTTTGCAGATAACCACTAAAACCCGTGAGTAAGTTCTTCGCCACGCTGCCAGCGCGACTCGGCGCATAGTCATACAACACGATGGGGTGATCTGGGGCGCCACTACGCCTGACCCACATATACGATTGGCTACTCGCGGGCCTGTCCGGTTCGTTTAATACCTGAAGCGGCGTTTCGTCGCACTGGATGATTTTGCCTCGGCGAAGCTCGTGATCAAGCTGGGTGATGAGTGGCGCGATCAATTCGCCGCTGCGCATCATCCAATTCGCGAGGGTGTTGCGGGGGATATCAATTTCCATCCGTTTGAAGATGGCTTCTTGGCGGTGCAGCGGCAGCGCATCTTGGTATTTCGCGGTAGCGATATACGCCAGTAGGCCTGGGCTCGCATTGCTCTTTGGAATGGGCTGTGCGGGTAATGCGGCGGTACATACTGTCGACTCACACGCTTTGCAGGCGTATTTCAGTCGGGCGTGTACTAAGACTTGGACGGTTGCGGGAATGATATCCAACTGCTCGCTGGTGTCTTCGCCAATATGCGTTAGCGCACAACCGCAGTCACAGACTTTCTCTACATCAGACAGGTCATGTTCGATACGGACGCGAGGCAAGTCAGCAGGCAACGATTTACGACCACGAGATTTGCGACGCTCGTATTGGATCGTTTCGGTTTCGGCGTCATCCGTGTTTTCGCTAAGGTCGTCTTCAGAAGCAGGCTCAGCCGCTTCGGCTTCATTAAACAGCTCGGCCTGTTCGTCCGACTTCTCGCTACTGGCCGCAAAGCGTTTATGCCTGAGTAAACGCACTTGCTCTTCGAGTAACGAGATGCGTTTATCCTTCTCATTGAGGCGAAGTTCTTTCTCAAACAGCAAAGCTTTGAGTGCAGAAATATCATCGGGAAGTGTGTTGGTGGGAGGCGGTGTCATGCTGTGTATTATATCAAAAGTGAGTCAGCTAACCGAATCAAAATACAAGGTTTCATGCGGTTTATTGCGCCAAATATCCAAGCCATCAAGCAAAAAGTTTAAGTCGCGACCATCGCGTAATTCATAGCCGGATTCGCATTGGCGAGGCCATTTAAAGCGCTGCTTTTCTAGGCGCTTATACCAGACCACAAAACCGTTTCGCTCCCAATACAGAAGTTTGATTTTATCCCGGCCACGATTACAAAATACAAATAGCACCTCCATCATCGGCGAGAGCGCCAGCTCGGTTTCAACCAGCGCGGCCAATCCGTTGATGGACTTGCGCATATCCACCGGAGCCATGTACAAATAGACCTCAACATGGGAGGTCGGCCGCAGCATCAGTTCGACTCCCGCAGGATATGTAGTACCACGGGCAAGACAACAGGCAAATCGTTGGCGGATAATTCCAATCGAACGCCCAGCGGCAAATTCATGATCATACGAGATGAGGTCGGCATACCGCCCAGCTTCATTAATTTCGCAGCCGGTTCTTTTGCGGGGCTCAGCCGATTACGCCAATAAGCAAAGTTGTGAAACTTGATCTCATGCTGCTTGCAATACGCAGCTTGAGATAGGTTGCTGCCTTGCCAAGCAGAGACGTGGTCTTGCCAGAATTGTGTTTTGTTGATTGTGTTCATGGACGACTCCTCAGCTTAAAACTGAAGAGTAAATCTACCGCGACGAAATTATTAGATGGGGTTTATTGAGCGCTTAC
>NZ_PQGG01000008.1 GCF_002915595.1 Zhongshania marina | reverse complement strand
ATCAGGCCCTGCTGACGCAACTGGGCGTTCACGGTATCGAAGATCACTTTGCCCAATTTGTGACGCTCAAGGAAATGACGGAAGCGGAGAATGGTGCTTTCATCTGGCAGCCGGTCGGACAACCGCAGCCCGGCAAAGCGGCGCATGGACTCGATCTCGTACAACGCATCTTCCATCGCGGGATCACTGAGGCTGTAGAACAATTGCAGGCAGTGCACCCGAAGCATAATGGGGAGCGGGTAAGGCGGGTTTCCATTCTCACCCGTGGGATAGTGCTTGCGAAGCTTCTTCTCCAGCTTGGCCTAGGGAATCAGACCATCCATTTTTTCCAGGAACAGCTCCCGCCGCGTTTTACGCTTTTTGTTCTGGTATTCGGCTTCGGCGAAGGTAAGCTGGCTCATACAGTAGTCCGGTTGAAATGGGGGGCGCAGAATTATCTCAAATTACGGGGGTTATGCAGAGATTCCTTAATCAAGTACGACCACTATTTTACCAATCTGCTGATTTGACTCCAGATAGTGATGCGCTGCTACTATCTCTTCAAATTTAAAGCTTCGATCAATGACAGGCTTGAGTGTTCCCTCGGATAAACCCGAGTGGATAAATTGCTTTGCTCTGCGAAAACGCTCGATGTCTTTTATAACTTCAGTAAACACATACCCCCTAACTGTCAGACTTTTACGAAGTGCTATTTTTAAGGGAAAAGGAGTTATTTCGGGACTTAATGCTCCGTGTACTATTATTGTTCCTTCAGGGCTCATTGCTTCAGCAATTTCAGCTATCTGCGGCCCACCGACAGCATCAAATGCGATTTTTAAATTGTTTTCTCCCAAGATACTTCTCAATCTATCCAGTAGCGGTTCTTCTTGGGTTGCAATCACATGGGCCGCGCCAGCCTTGAGCACAGCAGCCTTTTTAGCTCCTGTTAGAGTTGTAGCGATAGGGATACCCCCCAGAGAATTCACAATTTGAATGGCAGCCAATCCAACACTGCTCGATGCGGCGGTTATCAGTACTGAATCGCCTTTTTGCACGTTAGCAATTTCGACCAAAGCGCCATAAGCTGTCAGGTACTGCATCCAAGCTGCTGCGCCTTCAGCAAAGGTTAGCCCTGCTGGTTTGGGTGCCACATATTCACTTGGTACGACAATCTCTTCTGCGTAGCAGCCATTCTGAGAAAGCCCCATCTGAGGGACAATACAAACCTCGTCCCCAAGGCGTAAATGATTTACCTCTTCCCCGACTTCAATGACTATCCCAGATGCTTCATAGCCGATTCGTGAAGGGAAGTCAGCCTTTTCTATATAGCTGCCTCGCCTAAACATGGTATCAGCACGATTGAGCCCAACAGCTTTGACCGCAATACGAACATCAGTGGCCTGCAAACTTGGACTCGCCAGCGAGTCAATAGTTAACACCTCGGGGCCACCTAATTCATGGAAACGAACAGTTCTAACTAGTTTTCTTGGGCTCATATGCATCCTCAACAATGACCTTTTAAGCAATTACATCAATAACTACTTTACCCATGGACCCCAACTCTACGGCATTATGTGCATCCATTGCCGTGTCAAGGGAAAAGCGTAACGGATCGAGTAGTGGCTTAATTTGTCCAGCTTCAACGAGAGCCGTAATTTGCCGCAGAATGTCACCATGATGTTTGCGCCCCTCTCCGCTGAGCTGTGGGTGTAACACAAAAATCGCTGACAATGTTGCAGAGCGTAATGACGACGGTGCCAGGTTATGTGAGCTGAATGCAGCACAGCTTAAAATATGTCCATAATGTGCAATGATACCTAATGAGGCATCGAGTACAGAGCCACCGACAGTGTCGTAAATGATATCGAATCCTTTGCCTTGGGTGTATGCGTCCACGTAGTCAGCAGGGCTTGCAGTGTGATAATCAATTGGCGTAACACCAAGCGCCTTGAGCAGTTGTTGTTTTCCAGTCGATGCAGTGGCATAAACGTCGGCACCTAAGGCCTTAGCAATTTGCACAGCTAAATGCCCAACTCCGCCAGCTCCACCTTGAATAAGGATTTTCTGGCCCGCTTTAACATTCGCCTTGTCAACCAAACCTTCCCAAGCGGTAAGTGCAACCAGAGGTAAAGCCGCAGCTTCACGCATGGACAAATTTTTCGGTTTGGGAGCAAGTAACTCAGCATCTACGTTGGCATATTCAGCCAATGAGCCTTGCAATCCTCGCACTCCGCCAGTCAGACCATAAACTGCATCGCCTACTGCAAAGTCGGTGACACCGTCGCCGATAGCAACAACTTCTCCAGCCAAATCGGTGCCAAGTACTGCGGGTAATTCCGGCATGGCATAAGGAGCGATACCTTGGCGGATCTTGTAATCAATAGGATTGACGCCACTCGCAAATATTTTTACTTGCACCTGACCTGCTGATGGAGAAGGTAAGTTAATCAGGGCATCCCGGAATACTGTACCTTCTTCATAGCTATCTAATATCAAAGCACGCATTTGTCCGTTTAACGCTGTCATCAATAACCTCACAAACTGAATATTCAGCAGGTGGTTAAATCACCCGCTGGTTAATAGGTCTTTTATTAAACGAATTAAAACTCTTGAACAGTTGGGCGCAGAACAATCTCGTTGATATCCACATCCGCAGGCTGCTCAATTGCGTATGCGATAGCACGAGCAACAGATTCAGATGGAATTTCATTTTGCTGATAAAAATCTTTTACAAAGGCTGCACCCTGAGTATCTGAACTTCCATGTTTTAATTCAGATTCGATTGCCCCCGGTGAAATGATTGTTGAACGAATTTTACCCCCAACTTCATGGCGTAAGCCTTCGGCAATAGCGCGAACAGCGAATTTGGTTCCGCTATAAACCGTGCCGCCGGGACTGAATACTTTGATACCCGCTACGGACGAAATATTGATAAAGTGGCCTGTTCCCTGAGCCTGAAAGATCGGAAGCGCTGCAGCTACGCCATACAGCAGACCTTTAACGTTGATGTCAATCATGCGATCCCATTCGTCAACTCGAGTCTCAGCTAACGGTGCAATAGCCATTAACCCTGCATTATTGATAACCACATCAACTTTACCGAAGCGCTCTTGTGCAAGATTTACAAGGGCCTTCACTTCGTCTGGGCAAGTCACATCCGTCGCTTGAACCGCAACTTTTCCGCCCGCTGTGCGTATGTCAGCAGCAATAGATTCAAGCTTGTCGATGCGTCGGGCACCTAAAACAACAGATGCGCCAAGACTGGCTAAATGTCTTGCCGTTGTCTCGCCTAAACCGCTACTACCACCAGTGATAACAACGACCTTACCGCTGATGTTGTTTGCTAAAACACTACTCATAGTTAATATCCTCAAATCAGTTGAATGAATGACTCTGTCTAAACAATAGGTAAATTATCCCTTACCTTAAAAAGCCAATAAATGGAAACGTTTTAATTTGACAATTCCATAATTAGGAATAATATTTGTGCATTCATATCAAACCTGAATGTGACTGTGATGCTTAACAGATTGGAAATGCTCCGGATATTTTGTACTGCTGCTGAGTCTCGCAGCTTTAAAGAAGCGGCTAACCGTCTGGGAATTTCTCCTCAGGCAGTGACACGAGCAGTGAAGGAGTTAGAGCGATTGCAAGGGGAGCTTTTATTTCATCGAAATACTCGACACATACAAGTGACCCTAGTTGGAGAAAAATTTGCTTTGATAGCAAAAGAACGCCTGCGCGCTGTAGATGAATTGTTTCAAACAAGCGCCCCTAACTCGGGAAATGAATTACAAGGGCGGGTTCGTATCGCAGCGCCTGTTGGTTTTGGTCATAAATGCTTGATGCCAGCATTACTGGAACTCTCAACAATACATCCTCAACTGGATATAGACCTGACACTCAGTGACGAGCGCGTGGATGTAGTTGACGAAAAAATAGATATTGGGATTCGTATCGGCTTCATGAGGGATAGTCGATTTATTGCCCGCCAGCTCGCCAAAATTAATATGTATGTCGTGGCTTCGCCTGACTTAATAAATAGAGTTGGAACGCCTGCGTCTATTGAAGATCTAAACCACTTGCCGGTTACAGGGTTAGTAGATCGCAATACGGGAAAGCTTTGGCCATGGGTTTTTTCCATGGACAGACAGTGGACGCCATCCATAACACGTTTCCGAAGTGCCGACGCCGAAGCTGAATTAATGGGTGTACAAAATGGACTGGGGTTTGCTCAAATTCCTGACTTTTTGGCCCAAGACTTATTACGCCAAGAGAAACTTGTGAGAGTGTTGGAAGAGGTCGAGCCTGTGCCTTGGGATTTATATATTTATCGCCCTCAACGTGGTCCAGTACCACAACGTATTCGATTGGTTTTTGATCACTTGGTATCAAGATTGAGTGTCCGTTAATGGCACATAAGTAATATTCATAAAGTGCGAATACTACATTAGGGCCTGTTCACACTAATTTCTGTATAATTGCTGGATGGAAATTACAGCGCAACAATTCAAAATTATCGAAAATTTGCTGCCGATTCCGCGTGGCAACGTAAACATAGCTAAGGAATCTCTGCATAACCCCCGTAATTTGAGATAATTCTGCGCCCCCCATTTCAACCGGACTACTGTATGAGCCAGCTTACCTTCGCCGAAGCCGAATACCAGAACAAAAAGCGTAAAACGCGGCGGGAGCTGTTCCTGGAAAAAATGGATGGTCTGATTCCCTAGGCCAAGCTGGAGAAGAAGCTTCGCAAGCACTATCCCACGGGTGAGAATGGAAACCCGCCTTACCCGCTCCCCATTATGCTTCGGGTGCACTGCCTGCAATTGTTCTACAGCCTCAGTGATCCCGCGATGGAAGATGCGTTGTACGAGATCGAGTCCATGCGCCGCTTTGCCGGGCTGCGGTTGTCCGACCGGCTGCCAGATGAAAGCACCATTCTCCGCTTCCGTCATTTCCTTGAGCGTCACAAATTGGGCAAAGTGATCTTCGATACCGTGAACGCCCAGTTGCGTCAGCAGGGCCTGAT
>NZ_PQGG01000007.1 GCF_002915595.1 Zhongshania marina | reverse complement strand
ACCCGTGGTGCATTTAGGAAATGACCACTTTCAGGTTGTTTAATTTATTCCCTTCACGTTGGTTGAACCATTGAATTAATGTGAGGGACGCTATCTTTGTCACAATTCTGCGCGAAATACCCTTGAACGATTTTGCATAATTCCGCCGTATCATGAACTGGTCACAAAGTTGTGAAAACAATGTTTCGATCCGCTTTCTGGCTTTACGATATTTAGCCGGAAAGTCTCTAAACTCTTTCTGGTTCTTTCGCATCGGTGTTTGCAAATTGATACAACTTGATGAAAATAAATCTGTTTGCCAAACTCTGCTCAAATACCCTTTATCGCCAATCAAAACACAATTGTTTAACTGGCCTTCAATATCGTTTAGGTAATGGATGTCATGAACCGAAGCCTTTGATATATCGTACATTTTTAACACGCCACTCGGTGAGCAAACCGCGTGTAACTTATAGCCAAAGTAGCGCATATTTTGTGCTGCACAAAAACCAAAATCTGGCGAGCTAGATTCAAATTCTTGGCAAATTTTACTGCGATTAGATCGACTCATTTTACACACTTCCAATGGCATGCTATCGACAATATTTATATCGTTATCAACATCTAATCGCGTGACAATAGCGCTTCTGATTTCTTCTAATTTAAAACTCAACCTTCGCGCTCTTCTGTTATAAACGGAGCGCTCAATTTTCCCATTGATGCACGCAGGCAGCTGTTTGAACAAAAAGTGTTCTGAATCAATGCCCAGTGTTTCAGCTGCAAGACTGAGCGCGAGTAGCTCCTTATCGCTTAGCTTAGGTGTTCTGATTTGATTCAAAAAATTATCGGCTGGCTCAATTTCGTGCAAAAGAGACAGAATTTTGCTATAAACGCTGTGTAAGTTACTCATCTCGTTACCATTTTTCTCGTAAACTAATGATAACCTCTTTATGAGGGTGAGTAACTTACCTCCTTCCTAAATGCACTACGGGTTTATAAAATAATAAAGCGCATTCAAAGCGCTTTATTATTTTTGTGTGATCTTAAAATAGCCATCTTGCTGCCGCGAAATTTTTAATCTTGTGCGGCCTACTTTTCAAACACTAGAACTAAGCAGTCGGTACTGCAATCTAGCAATTCGTCTTCCGCTAATTCCGGATAGACGATACCACCGATGATTGTGCTTGAAGTAGACGCTGCGCCGATAAACTTATATGTAATGGCGCCGTCCTTAGACGTAAATTCTCCTTTTAAGATGTGGCCGCCATCTACTGCTTCTCGGTATGTATTACTGTTGGTGTCACTCTTAAGAAAGTTATTTTCGCCAATAGTGCAAGCGTCAGTATTGCAAAATAGTGATATTGCTGCGGAGCGTACAGAGCGATAATTAGAAACTTCATTAACATCAGGCGTTACGTGATATATGTGTCCGCTATAAGTGCCGCTTACATCTTCAAAGGTAGTGAATGAGGGCGTTCCGCAGGAATCCGCTTCATTGATAAGTCTTTCTTCGACGCTCAAATAAATCGTATTAGGGGCAAACGAATAGGGTTGGCTTGCAATGACATGGCCGAGGCTGTTCGTGATCACGTCTAAGGCTATGCCGGGCGTTCGCAACATAGTGCTTTCGTTCACTTCATAACATCCCGCAGCACCCTGAAAACAAACGCCATTTGTACTTTGTGTTAGCACCGATTTTCCTTCAAGAAATTCTTCTCGAGTCTGGGCGGGAAAATGAAAGCAGCTTAGATCGGTGTTAGTAGCGTCGCTAGAGGACAGATGAGAAACAATGGTGCCGCGATAAGTTATTCCGCTTGTGGCACTTAGATGATTTACCACGGTATCAATGCTGTCCCCAGAGCCGCTATTGCTGCCGCCGCCGCAGCCTGTTGTAGTTAGAATAAATAATGCGATTAGCCACTTTCCTTGCATGTATTAACACTCCATTTTAAATTTTTTGGCTTTGCCCCCCGCTAGGAGCAAAAGACTACTTCTTTGGCTTTATTAGCTGGGCGTCGTTCAATATAGCCTGCGAACAATAGTTTTCAGGCCGGATGGGATCAAGTATTTTCACCGCTAGCCGCTATGTCTTTTAGCCTTCATCTGTTTGTTATCTTGGCGTCACTCTCCCCACCTAATCTGTTCTATGTATACAGTGATTTGGCGGTTGGGCATGAAGCAGTTTCGTATTTTGGTTTTACACGACGGCAAGCCGGGGCATCTTAGTCAGTCTTATGGTTTGGCGCGCATGATTGCCAGCCGTTGTACGCGCTGCGATTGTGAGATTATTTCTGTGCGGGCGGTGCCGAGACTGAAATTGCTTAATCGTCTGCTGCGGCGTATGGCCGTGAATGTGAATCCCTTGCTGCGGCGGATGGTGTTTGTATTTTATCGCCTAGAAAAAATGCCGATTGTACCGGTCGATTTGGTGGTGTCTTTTGGCGGGAATGTGGTGGCGCTAAATGTGGCTTATAGCCAGCTTCATGGCATTCCTAATGCCTTGATTGGTAGCGCTTATACGATTCCTTCCCGTGCGATACGGGCCCACCTTAGTTTAAGTGGTGATTTGGGTGATAAGAACGCCGTCGCAACAACTGTTGTTTTATGTCGCGTTGATCAGGAGCGCTGTCGGCAGGCGGGCTTAGCCCTATTGCAAAATAGCGACAGGCCTTTGTGGACTTTACTGGTTGGCGGTAATGGCAGCGGTTATGGGTATCACGATTCAGACTGGCATCGCTTGGGGGCGGCGGTGAGGGCCTTGAGTGAGCAATACGATATTCAGTGGCTGATCAGCACCTCACGCCGCACCGGTGCAGCGGGGGTGAATATTTTGCGGCGCTATATGGATGATGATATTTGCCGCGCGGCTATTTGGTATGAGGGTGACGTTAGCGAGCCGCTAGATGCCTATTTGGGTGCCGCGTCGCAGATATTTTGCACTGAAGACAGTTTGAGTATGGTGTCTGAAGCGGTCGCGATGGACAAACCTGTGATTACGCTGCGGCCCACCGAGTCATTGCCTACGCGTGCCCATAGCAAGGCGCTGAATTATATGGCGGAGGTGCGCTTAATTGAGCGCTTGGATTTCAGCGTGCTGCCGTATTATCGCCCCAGATATTGCCTGCCTGAAAAATCCTATAGTGCGCATTTGGATGAGATTTTTACGCGCATTATTGCCTTGGGTGCGGTGAACGAATTGGTGCGCTCACCGGCGCCGAAGTACGTGGTTCCTCACAGCGTTCAGCCGGTTTAGCTTAATGCCGCTGCGGCAAGACTGGCTTGGAGTTCGGGAATGGCGGCGGCACGGCGCTGAATGCTGCTGAGTATGCCAGCGCTGTCTAGGCCGAGATCGCTTAGCAATTGAGGGTGTTTACCGTGATCGATAAATTGATCAGGCAGACCTAATTGCAGTACGGGCAGCCAGCGACCTTGTTGATTTAAATATTCGCACACTGCGCTGCCTGCGCCGCCAGCAATCACGTTTTCTTCAATGGTCACAAGCAGAGCGTGGTCATCTGCCAGCGCGTCTATCAGCTCGGTATCTAAAGGTTTTACAAAGCGCATATCGGCGACGGTGGCGTTGATTTCATCTGCTGCGCCAAGGGCTGCGCTAAGCAGGGTGCCAAAGCTAAGGATGGCGATTTGCTGACCTTCGCGAACAAGGCGGCCTTTGCCAATTTCCAGCGGCTGCATAGCTTCTTGAATGTGTACGCCGGGGCCGGTGCCGCGGGGATAGCGGATAGCCGCTGGGCCGGGGTGAACATAGCCGGTGTGTAGCATTTGCCGGGTTTCGTTTTCGTCGGCGGGCGCCATCACAATCATATTGGGAATGCAGCGCAAAAAGCTCAGGTCGAAGGCGCCGGCGTGGGTTGGGCCGTCTTCGCCGACTAATCCAGCGCGGTCTATGCCAAAGGTAACGTCTAAGTTTTGCAGGGCAATATCGTGGATGAGTTGGTCGTAGGCACGCTGTAAAAACGTTGAATAAATGGCGACAACTGGCTTTAAGCCGTCGCAGGCCATACCGGCGGCAAGGGTAAGGGCGTGTTGTTCGGCAATGGCCACGTCATAAAAACGATCGGCAAAGCGTTCGGAATATTCCAGCATGCCAGAGCCTTCGCACATCGCGGGGGTGATGGCGACTAACTCAGGGCAGATTTCGGCTTGGTCGCAAAGCCAGCTGCCAAAAATGTCTTGGTATTTTGGCAACTTAGCTTTGGCGGCTGGCACTTGGCCATTTTTGGGCTTGGGCTCAATTTTAGAAATAGCGTGGAAGCCCACTGGATCTTCTTCTGCGGGGGCAAAGCCTTTTCCCTTTTGGGTCATGATGTGCAGCATTTGTGGGCCGGGAAGCTCACGTAAATTGCGCAGGGTTGGCACTAAAATATTCAGGTCGTGACCGTCTATGGGGCCAATGTAATTAAAGCCCAATTCTTCAAATAGGGTGGCCGGCGACACCATGCCCTTCATATATTCTTCGAGCCGTGCGGCGAGATCCGTTGCCGAGCGCGGGAATTTTTTAAGAACCGTTTTGCCGCCGCTGCGAATTTGATTGTAGGTTTTAGAGGCCCACATTTTTGAGAAATAAGTGTTCAAACCGCCGGTGTTCTTAGAGATCGACATCTGGTTGTCGTTGAGCACTACCAGCATATTGGCACCGGTGTGGCTGGCGTGGTTGATTGCTTCAAAGGCCATGCCGGCGGTCATTGCACCGTCGCCAATCACGGCTACGGTATGGCGGTCTAACTCCTGCTGGCGAGCAGCAATGGCCATGCCTAATGCGGCGCTAATGCTGGTGCTGGAGTGCCCAACCCCAAAGGTGTCGTAGGGGCTTTCTTCGCGTTTGGGAAAACCCGCAAGCCCGCCTGCTTTGCGCATACCATCCATGCGCTCGCGGCGTTCGGTCAAAATTTTATGGGGGTAGCACTGGTGGCCAACATCCCAGACCAAACGGTCTTCTGGGGTGTTGTAAATATAGTGCAGGGCAACGGTTAATTCGACTACGCCGAGTCCTGCGCCAAAGTGGCCGCCGGTTTGGCCAACGGTGTAGAGCAGGTATTCCCGTAGTTGCATGGCCAGCTCGCTTAGTTGGTTTTCTTCTAAGCGGCGAAGATCGGCTGGGGAGTCGATCGTGTCCAGCAGTGGTGTGGCTGGCCTTGTAAGGGGGATTTCCTGAAACATCAAGCGTAGAACCCAGAACCGGTGAAAGGGCGAGATTGTAAACGAATTTGACCGGTTTTACCTATTCACGTGGCGCATAAAGCGGATTTCTATTGGCGTATATTGCGCTTTGGCGGCCCTTAGTGCTGGCGGTCAATAATATAGTGCGAGAGGGCGCGCAGCGGATCGGCGCTATCGTCAAAGTCGCTCAGCGCGGCGAGTGCGCCTTGGTGTAGCTCGGCGGCTAATGCCTTTGCACCGCTTAAGCCTAGCAGTGCGGGAAAGGTGGGCTTGTTTAGGGCGATGTCTGCCCCTTGGGTTTTGCCCAGGGTTTCGGTGTTGCTCTCTATGTCGATAATATCGTCCTGAACTTGAAAGGACAGGCCGATGGCCTTGCCGTAGGCATCGAGCTTGGTGGTCTGCTCGGCGCTAGCCTGACACCAGGTTGCGCTCATGCTAATTGCCACGCGAATGAGCGCGCCGGTTTTGAGCTGATGCATGGTTTGCAGCGAGCTTAGATCCAATTGTTGATTGACCGAGGCGAGGTCGATGGCTTGGCCACCCACCATGCCGCGTGGGCCGGCGGCGGCACTGAGCTGGCGAATTAATGCGAGTTTGGTGTCAGCGTCGCGCCCCTGCAAATTGGCAAGTAGCTCAAAAGCACGGGCCTGTAGTGCGTCGCCGACAAGTATGGCGGTCGCTTCGTCGTAGGCGATATGGCAGGTGGGTTTCCCCCGCCGCAGATCGTCGTTGTCCATTGCGGGTAAATCGTCGTGAACAAGCGAATAAGCGTGGATCATTTCAATGGCGCAGGCGATGTCGTCTAGGCCGTCGCTATTGCTGTTGAGGGCCTGTGCGGTTGCGTAGACCAAGGTGGCACGCACGCGCTTGCCGCCATTGAGCAGGCTGTACAAACTCGCGTCGCTGAGGGTTTGCAGGCCATTGCTGGCATCGGCATCAGAAAACTCACTACCCATATTGTGTAATCGCGCCGGTAGGGCTTGCTGTACCCGTTGTTGGCAGCGAGATAGAAAGTCCGAAAACTCTCGATTCATCTATTAATCGTCCGTGTTAAGAGCTTTGCTCACAATGTCGCCGTCTTTTTCCATTAACAACTGCACTTTTTGCTCGGCATCCGCTAAAGCTTGTTGGCAGTCGCGGCTTAATTGCATGCCACTTTCAAAGGCTTTTAGCGAATCTTCCAAGCTCAGCTCGCCAGACTCCATGCTCTGAACTAGTTTCTCGAGCTCGCTAAGAGAGGTTTCAAAATTGACGGTTTTTGCCTTGGGCATTAGCGTCTCCTGTGGGAAGTTGGGGGAGTATGGCCGAGGCGTATTCTAGCAGTGTATGGCGTGGTGAGGGTAATTCCGCACTTTTAGTTGGGCTATTTATTGTGATAATAAGCAGACGAATGATCAAAATATGGAATCGCCGTCTGATATGCACTATCGCTCAATTTTAGAATTTTGGTTTGCCGAGCTGCCGTCCTCTGCGTGGTTTGGCAGCAGTGCTGAGCTAGATCGCACTATTGCGAGACGGTTTGGTGATATTCATCAAGCTGCGCTGGCGGGGGAGTTGTATTCTTGGCGCCACAAGCCGCAGGGGCGCTTAGCCGAAATTATTGTGCTGGATCAGTTTTCACGCAATATATATCGCGATAGTCCGCGCGCATTTGCTGCCGACGGGCAGGCTTTAGTCTTAGCGCAGGAGGCGATTCGCGCCCATGCCGATTCAGAATTAGCGGATGAGCAGCGCATCTTTTTGTATATGCCGTATATGCACAGCGAATCTCTGGCTATTCAGAATGCATCGCTGCGGCTCTATGAGGCCTTGGGGCTGGAAAATAATTACCGTTTTGCTCTTGCCCACCATGACATTATTGCGCGCTTTGGTCGCTATCCTCACCGCAATGCTCTTTTAGGTCGTGTTTCCTCCGAGGCGGAGTTGGCGTTTTTGCAGGAGGCTGGTTCGTCGTTTTGACTTGCTATTTTGCCTAAGGCGACAGTACTTATTGAGAGTTGCGGTGGCTGAAAGCGACGATTCCTTGTAGGCTGCGGCAGGATAATCGCAATGGGAGTAAGGGAATGCGACAAGGTTTGCCACTAAGCCTGCTACTGCTGGGCTGTCTGCTCGCCACATCGGTGCAGGCGGAATGCGCCTATCCTGATAGTGATAGGCGAGAAGCGCCAGATTGGGTCTGTAGTTTAGCGGCTTATGAGGGCGCAGAATTTTTGGCCTATGGTGATAAGAGTCGCTTGCCCTCTATCTCACTTCAAAATCGATTAGCGGGAAAAGCCGCTATGATTGCCGTGGTGGCCAATTTACTCGATTACGCAAGGGCCGACCTTGCCGCGCAGCTACCCGCCGACACCGTTCTTGAATTACCCGATGCCAAGGACTTGGCGCGGGTAGCAAAGTTTAAAGGCGTGAAAATTCTTGAAAAGGCCGCCAGTCCCCAGCGTCATTTATATGTTTTGGCTGGGGTAAAGCCTGATGTTCGGGACGAGCTTATTGCTGTCGCCAAGAAAGAAGTCTTGAGCGTGAATAAAAAAAGCCTGATTGCCCAGCTTGGGCAAGATGCCTGGAAAAAATTAGCAGCCGCGAATTAGTGTTCACCCCCAGAGGACGATTTCTCTGGGGAGTAAAGAGCTAAGCTAACTCTGAGGTACAACAAGCACAGCGGCTTGCTTTGATTGGAATTTGGCTAATGCAGTGCGGGCACTCTTTGCTTGTTGGCTCTGCAGGGGCAGCTTCTTCCTCTTTGCGTTTTAAATTATTCATTGCTTTTATGAGTAGAAAGACTGCGAAGGCAACAATAATAAAGCTGATAACCGCGTTAATAAAAATTCCATAGTTGATGGTAACGGCGCCAGCTGCTTTCGCCGCCGCGAGGGTGGCGTAGGGCGCAGCGACTTCTGTCCCTTCTTTTAGCGTAATAAATAATTCTGCAAAATCGACACCGCCCATCAATATACCAATTGGCGGCATGATGACATCGGCGACCATGCTTTTCACTATGGTGGTAAATGCGCCGCCGATAATGATACCGACGGCCATATCAACAACATTGCCGCGCATGGCAAATTTCTTAAACTCATTTAGCATGGCTTATTCCTTCGGATAGATAGACGTTTAAGTATGTAGTGCATAGAAAAAATAGTGCAAGTGACTTACCGCGGAAAACGCAGGCTAAGTGCGGCGGCAAGCCCCCAAATACCGTTGACCAAGAGCACTAAGATCGGCGTGTAAATTCCTAGCTCGGTGCCGCCGAGGCCCTTGTTGGCTTGAGGAAAAAAGACCAGTAACTGCACCGCTGTTGGGGCAAGGCTAATAATTAAGCCCTTCAGTAGTAGGCGAGATTGCAGCATTGGCAGTATAAACAATAGCCCCCAAATTCCACCCCACACAATGCGCGGATACATCCACTCGGGGCTGAGGTGGGGTGCAATCGCGATATCAAATCGTGCCGTTAGTCTGTAATAGCCCAGCCACCAAAGTGCTAGGCTGTTTGCGACAGCGCCAATGCTACCAGCGGCAAAATAAATCATTAGTTTTCTCATAGATCATTTTCTCTTGATGTTGGGGGAGCCGCTTTATGGCGTGTTATTGCTAGTGAAGCCGCAGGCAAGTTCTGCGACTAATTGCGCAGCTGGGATGTCGCGGCAGTGGTGGTAATCGCTTCCTGCCCAAAGTGGCGAGAAATCGCCGCTCTCTTGTTTTTCGGCATGGCTGCGAAGCGGGCCGATAGCGGTGCTCGCCAGCGGAAATGCCGGTGCATGCGGATTGATTGGGCCAAGTTCGTGGATTAAGCGGTTGCTAATGCCACGAGCGGGACGGCCGGAAAAAATATTGGTCAAGGTGGTTGGGTGTGCTTTGTCGTGAAGTGCGCGGCGATGAACCGCACTGGTATCTGCTTCTGGGCAGAGTAAAAATGCTGTTCCGATTTGTACGCCGTCGGCGCCGAGGGCCATAATTTCGGCAATAGTGTTAGCAGAGCTAATCCCGCCCGCAGCGATAATCGGAATGTTGATAAGGGGTTTAATCGCCGCCAGCAAATCTCGTAGCGGTAATTGCTCGTCGATATTACTAGAGAGAAACATACCTCGATGGCCGCCGGCTTCAAGCCCCTGAGCGATGATGGCATCGGCGCCGTGGGCTTGCAGCCATCGCGCTTCTTCAACGGTGGTAGCTGACGCCAATATGACGCTACCCCAGCTTTTAATGCGCTCCAGCAGACTTGCATTAGGTAATCCAAAATGAAAACTAATAACCGGCGGTTTAAATTTCTCTATTAAGTCTGCGGTGGCACTGGTGAATGGTTTGCGCGCAGGGCCGCTCTTGATGTTCGTAATATCTAGGTCGAATTCATTGTAGTAGGGACTAAGTAGCTGTCGCCATGCGGCCTCTGCCGTATTGTCTGGCTGCGGCGGGGTGTGACAGAAAAAATTTAGCTGATAGGGCTTGTCTGTTTGCTTGCTAAGTGTGTTGAGTTCAGCGAGTAGTGTGTCGTCGCTTAACATTGCGCAGGGCAGTGAACCTAGGCCGCCGGCGTTTGATACCGCGATGGCGAGCTTGCTGCCCTGCACCCCAGCCATAGGTGCTTGCACAATGGCCAATTCGGTGTTGATAAGCGAGCAAAGCCTTGCTGACATAATACCGTCCGAGCGATTGATAGATCCAAACAGCTTAGCCCAGAGCTGAGCGCTGCGACAAATAAAAATCACGGTGGTCTGCCTATAATCCGCTTAGGGTTTTGCGGCCAATATGCGCTGGGGTACTATGCTGCTAATCGATAAATAAAAAGGAAACAAAATGAGTGCGCAGTCGCGAACAGAAATTGCCTTGATTACGGGTGCATCGGCGGGAATTGGGCGCGCCTTTGCCCAGCAATTGGCACCGCGTTGCAAGGGCATGATTTTAATTGGCCGCGACGCGGACAAGCTAGCGAGCGTTGTTGCAGAGCTGGAGCACGCAGATTTAAGTATTACGAGTTTGGCTCTGGATTTAACCGGTACCGAGGGGCTAACTCGGGTGATGGAAGCTATTCGTCAGAAAGGGCCCGTCACAATGCTAGTCAATAATGCGGGGTTTGCTACCCACGGGCGTTTTGCTGAGTCAGATTTGGATATGGAGATGGCCATGGTCAATCTGCACTGCAATGCCACATTGGCGCTTTGCCGCGCTGCGCTGCCTTATATGAAAGACGAAGGGCGGGGGGTGGTGATTAATGTGTCATCGATCGGCAACTTTTTCCCAGTAAAATACTCTGCGGTATACGGCGCGAGCAAAACATTTTTGAATATGTTTTCACAGGCGCTGCAGCAGGAAGTGCAAGCTGATGGTATTCGCGTGCAGTGCCTGTGCCCTAGTTACACTCGCAGCGATTTTAGTAGTAGGGAGCCTTTGGCGGCGCTTGATCAGAGTAAAGTGGCGGATGAACTTTGGTGGAATGCTGAAGACATCGTGGCGGTAAGTCTTGCTCAGTTAGATGCAGAAGAGCACGCGGTAATGTGTCTACCCGATGATCATAATCGCATGCTGGCGCAACGCGGCATAAGTGCGCAAGCCGCTGGTTTGGCTTAGTGTTTTTTGTATTGGCCAAATGGCTTTACTAATTTATTTTCGGAGTACGCTCATTTGATCAATTGGTCGCCAGATTTAGATCCGCTCAATCTTCCTCCCTTGCCAGAAATAACTGCGACCAGTTTGATTTCTGATGTTGAATGGGCGCCTGAGTATAGTTGTTACTACGATATTGATTTCGAGGAGCGCTATCCGAAATTGCGCCACCTCTTTGGCGCCTTCAATAGCGCCGGTGAGCGTATAGCCATGCAGGTTTTTCAGTTGGCAGACGCTCATAGCACGGCATTTGTCTACCACGGTTATTATGACCATGTTGGCTTGTTTAATAACGTCATAAATTATTTTTTAAAACATGGCTATTCTGTTGTCGCCTACGACTTGCCCGGGCATGGTTTGTCTACGGGAGAGCGCGCCGCAATTGATGACTTTATGCGTTACCGCCAAGTGCTGAGCGATGCCTTCGCCGTTGTGGCGGATTTTGGCTTGCCATCGCGGCGAGTAGCGTTGGCACAAAGCACGGGTTGTGCTGTGCTTATGTCGCACCTGCTAAGTGGTGGTGATAGGGATTTTGAACACGCCGTGTTGCTTGCCCCGCTGTTAAAACCCTGCGATTGGTGGTGGGGAAAGCCAGCTCATAGTCTGTTGAAATATTTTATACATAGCCTGCCGCGTAAATTTGCCGATAATTCCGATGACCAATTATTTTTGGAATTTTTGCGAGAACGCGATCCGCTGCAAGCCCGCTCGTTACCGTTAAGCTGGGTGGGCGCACTTAAAAAATGGCAGCCTTGGTTTCATCGCCAAAAGCCGGTGGCTAGCTCCTTACTCATTTTGCAGGGCGATCAAGACGAAACGGTTGAGTGGCGTTACAACCTGCCGAGGATTCAGACTAAGTTTCCCAATGCGAAAATTGTTTATGTGCCGGGAGCGCGACATCATCTTGCGAAGGAAGGGGAGCGTTTTCGGGAGCAGTTGTGGCAGGCTTGTGATGATTATCTATAGGGAGGTCGGGCGTCAGACGAAAAAACAAACTTCAATCGGAGGTCTTTGGTTGGGTTGCTAAGGATTAGTTGAAAGCAGCACATTTACTTCCGACTTCCGACTTCCGACTTCCGACTTCCGACTTCCGACTTCCGACTTCCGACCAAGCAACATTAACCCACCGACGGCGGTGTGGTATTCGCCACCCATTCCCACCACTGGTGTTCGCCTTCGGGTTTGTCGGCGTCTTGGCAGCGGTGTACATCCCAAGTAACTAAATAGTCGGGATTGCTGATTATTTCGCCGTCGCTGCTTTTATAGTTGCCCGCTGGTGCGAGAAACCAAGACGCCATTGAGGAGGGGAGGGTGAATTCTTCCTCATTTTGTTGGCGCAGGGTGATGCCGTCTTTTGCGGTAACTCTAACGACGGTACCCGCCAACATTCTTTGTTGAAGGGTGTCGCCATTGATGTCGAAATAGCTGATGCCGACCATGGCGCGCTTATCGATTAGCGCGGCGAGTTCGGGAGCGAGAATATCAGCCATTTCAACAATGCTTCCTTGTGACGGGTTTAGAACAATACGCGGCAGCGAATGGTGCCTTTTACGTTCAGCAGTTTTTCTACTGCGAACTCACTGGAGGCTTCGTCGATATCCATGACCACATAACCGACTTTTTCGCTGGTTTGCAGGTATTGGCTGCAAATATTGATGTTGTTATCAGAGAAAATTTGGTTAATGGCGCTGAGTATGCCGGGCACATTGTGGTGAATATGCAGGATACGGTGTTTGCCGGGGTGGGCCGGCAGCGCAACTTCTGGGAAGTTCACTGACGAAGTGGTGGTGCCGTTGTCTGAGTATTTTACCAGTTTGTCGGCGACTTCCATGCCGATATTAAGCTGGGCTTCAACGGTGGAGCCACCTACGTGGGGCGTTAAAAACACATTGTCGAACTCCCGCAGCGGCGAAATAAATTCATCGTTATTGCTGCGCGGTTCTTCTGGGAATACGTCGATAGCAGCGCCGGCGAGCTTGTTGTCGCGCAGTACGTTGACGAGTGCGTCAATATCAACCACGGTGCCGCGTGCGGCGTTGATTAAAATCGCGCCGGGTTTCATTTGCGCTAGTTCGTTGGCACCGATCATCATTTGGGTGGATGCGGTTTCCGGAACGTGAAGGCTGATTACGTCTGCGGTAGCCAGTAATTCACCTAGGCTGACTTGGCTGGCGTTGCCCAGAGGCAATTTATTTACCACGTCGGTGAAGCAAACTTCCATGCCCAAGCTTTCGGCGATAACAGAAAGCTGCATACCAATAGAGCCGTAGCCGATAATGCCAAGGCGCTTGCCGCGAATTTCGTAAGAGCCGACGGCGGATTTCATCCACACGCCACGGTGAGCGGCGGCGTTTTTCTCAGCTAGGCCGCGCATTAATAGTATGGCTTCGGCAATAACGAGTTCGGCTACGGAGCGGGTATTGGAGAATGGCGCATTAAATACCGCAATGCCGCGCTCGGTGGCGGCCTGTAAATTGACCTGGTTGGTGCCGATGCAGAAACAGCCGATGGCGATTAGTTTTTTGGCTTCGTCCAAGACCTCTGCGGTGAGCTGGGTGCGTGAGCGAATGCCGACAAAATGGGCGTCGGCGATCTTTTTCTTGAGCTCGTCGTCAGGCAGGGCTTTTTGGTAGTAGTCGATATTGGTGTAACCCGCCGCATGCAGGGCGTCGACAGAGGACTGATGAAGCCCTTCCAATAACAGAAATTTGATTTTGGCTTTGTCGAGGGATGTTTTTGCCATGAGATTGCTCGCCCCACTCTGAGGTACAGTGAAAGCGCAGTATGGTATCATATTCGCCTTTCCCAAGTGCTATTCAGAGAGGCATTTTTACCATGTCGGCAAGCCCTGTCCCGTCTTCCGAAACCATTATTAGTGAACTGCAGGCGATAGTCGGCGATGACAAGGTGCGTAGTGACGCGGAAATCCTGTTTAGTCATGGCCGAGATTGGACCAAAGCCCATGCCCCGACACCGCTAGCGGTGGTTTTTCCGCGCACCGCAGCAGAGGTGCAGGCGGTGGTGAAGCTCGCGAATGCATTGGAATTTGCCATTGTCCCCTCGGGTGGGCGCACCGGTTTGAGTGGCGGCGCAGTGGCGGCCAATGGCGAAGTGGTTGTGTCTTTCGATTATATGAGCCATATCAGTGACTTCGACCCTATTGATCGCACCGTGGTTTGTCAGGCGGGGGTGATTACCGAGCAGTTACAGGATTTTGCCGAAGAGCGTGGCTTATTTTACCCCGTTGATTTTGCCTCAGCAGGTTCGTCGCAAATTGGCGGGAATATCGCCACCAACGCGGGCGGTATTAAAGTGATTCGCTATGGCATGACCCGCGACTGGGTGGCGGGTTTGAAAGTCGTCACCGGCAATGGCGATATGCTGGAGTTGAATCGCGGTCTGTTGAAAAACAACGCGGGCTACGATTTGCGTCAATTATTTATTGGCGCAGAGGGCACCTTGGGGCTGATTGTTGAAGCAACTATGCAGCTCACCCGTGCGCCCAAAAATCTCACGGCCTTTGTGCTGGGGGTAGAAGACTTTAGCGGCATTATGAACTTGTTTAACCGCTTTCAGGCCGAGATGGATCTAACAGCCTTCGAGTTTTTCTCTGAGCAAGCACTGCAAAAGGTGGTTGCCCACAGCAATGTGCCACGCCCCTTTGAGTCGACCTGTCCGTATTACGCGCTCTTGGAATTTGAGTGTTTGAATGACGAGGTGGAAGCGCAGGCGATGGCCTTGTTTGAGGCCTGTGTGGAGGAGGGCTGGGTAACGGATGGCGTGATGAGCCAAAGTTTGGAGCAGCTCAAAAATCTGTGGCGTCTGCGTGAAGACATCTCTGAAACCATTTCTAAGTGGACGCCCTATAAAAATGATATCTCTACCATTATTTCTCGGGTGCCGGATTTCTTAGAAGCCGTTGAAACTTTGGTAGATGCCCAGTACCCCGATTTCGAAATTATTTGGTTTGGTCATATCGGCGACGGTAATTTACATCTGAATATCCTCAAGCCTGATGATATGGATAAAGACGAGTTCTTTGCAAAGTGCGCGACGGTTAGTACCGGCGTGTTTGAAATTGTTGCCAAATATGGCGGCAGCGTGTCCGCCGAACACGGTGTGGGATTATTGAAAAAAGCCTATTTGCCGTATTCCCGTTCAGAAACTGAAATTGCCCTAATGCGGCAAGTGAAGCAGGTTTTTGATCCTAAGGGCATTATGAACCCGGGCAAAATTTTCGATTAAGCGCATATCGCTAAGGACGGTTTATTATGCCGAGCTACAAACACCATATTGTTAATCAAGGTGAGTTTACTCATGCGCCTGGCAAAGTAGTGTGTGTGGGCAGAAATTACGCCGAGCACGCCAAAGAACTTGGCAATGCCGTTCCCTCATCCCCCTTGTTATTTATTAAACCCGCGACCGCAATGGTGACGATGGGCCAGCCGCTGCAGCTTCCAGAAGGCTTTGGGGCCTGTCACCATGAGTTGGAGATGGCGCTGTTGATTGGGCAGTCCTTAAAAAAGGCCGCGCCTGACGAGTGTCGCACAGCCATTGCCGGTATTGGTTTGGCCTTAGATTTAACCCTGCGCGAATTGCAAGATGAGCTAAAGAAAAAAGGCCACCCGTGGGAACGCGCAAAAGCCTTCGACGGCGCCTGCCCGCTGTCTGAGTTTGCAGCCTTTGATCAAACCCTGGATTTTTCATCGCTCACTTTACGCCTGCGACGCAATGGCGAGCTGCAGCAGCAAGGCAACTGCAGCGACATGCTATTCAGCGTTGAAAACTTACTGAGCGAGATTAGTCACAGCTTTACACTAATGCCCGGCGACGTGGTCTTAACCGGAACCCCTGCGGGCGTTGGGCCGCTGCATTCCGGCGATAAATTACTGGCTGAGCTAGGTGATTTGTTGCGGGTTGAGACGGTAGTGCTTTAAGCTTGAGTCGGAGGTCTGACGTTGGGCGTCTGATGCAAATTCAAAATACGTGAGTCGGAAGTCTGGTGTCGGGCGTCTGATGAAAATTCAAAAGCAGTATTTGACAGCGTCTGCGGATGCCTAAAAACTTTCCGACATCCGACATCCGACATCCGACATCCGACATCCGACATCCGACATCCGACATCCGACATCCGACATCCGACATCCGACATCCGACATCCGACATCCGACATCCGACATCCGACATCCGACATCCGACATCCGACATCCGACATCCGACATCCGACGTCGCCCTTTAAGCCTTCAGCGTTTTCACCCCTTCCGCTGTTCCCAATAACAAAATATCCGCTGGTCTGCAGGCAAAGAGCCCGTTCGTTACAACGCCGGTAATATTGTTAATCTCTTCTTCGGTTTTGCGCGGTGTGCTAATCATAAAGTCGTAGACATCGAGAATGATGTTGCCGTTGTCTGTGACCACGCCTTCACGATAAACCGGGTTGCCGCCGAGTTTTACCAATTCCCGCGCGACGTAGCTGCGCGCCATGGGGATGACTTCAACGGGTAGGGGGAATGCCCCCAGCTGATCGACCAATTTACTGCCGTCGGCAATGCAGATAAATTCTTTGCTGGCTGCCGCGACAATTTTTTCACGGGTGAGGGCTGCGCCGCCGCCTTTGATTAACTCTAGTCTGCCATTGCTTTCATCTGCGCCGTCAACGTAGACCGCGATAGTGCCAGTGGAGTTAAGCTCAAGAACTTCGATACCGTGTTTGCGCAGGCGTTCGGCGGAGGCCTCTGAACTGGCAACGGTGCCTTTAATGTCACCCTTAAATTCTGCGAGGAGGTCGATAAAAAAATTCGCTGTGGAGCCGGTGCCTACACCGATAATTTCACCATCTAATATGGCGGGCTTGATGTGGTCGATTGCGGCCTGTGCTACCGCAAGTTTTAGCTCATCTTGTGTCATTGTCGGCCTTTGCTGTTGTACGCTGGGGGCGGGATGGGTAGGCAATTATAAAATTCGCTGAGACCAATTGCGAGGTGCAATTGATTTTGAGCAAATTGTTTCGGGCAGTAGGAGAGGAAAATGCCTAAATACGAAAGTTACGAGGCGTGGTTTGACGAGTTTCAGGCTCTCGCAGAGGCAGAGGATTTAGCGTGGCTGGTGGCCACCACAGGCAAGGGCCACCGGCAGGCATTTGAGCGGGGTGATAGCCCCACAGAAGAACTGATGAGCTTAGCTGATATGGCTGAGTGGCGAGGCTGTGGTTGCGGGGGTGGTAGCTAGTCGTTTCTTCGGTCTTGCTGCGCTTTGCCCGTATACGAGGTAGACTTGCCAGCTTGAATTTTCGCGCTGTTAAATAGCGTAGCAATGGAGGCCGCACAGAGTTATGCCACAGAGTTACATCAAAAAAATCCTCAAGGCCCGCGTTTACGATGTTGCTATCGAGTCGCCGGTTGATCATATGCCTCTGCTGAGCAAGCGCCTAGGTAATGAGGTTTTATTAAAACGCGAAGATTTGCAGCCGGTGTTTTCATTCAAGTTGCGCGGCGCATATAACAAAATGGTGAGCCTTAGCGAAGAAGAGCGCAGCAAGGGTGTGGTTGCCGCATCTGCTGGAAATCACGCTCAGGGCTTGGCGCTGTCTGCATTAAAGCTTGGTGTAAAAGCCACCATCGTGATGCCGAGAACCACGCCGCAGATTAAAGTGGATGCAGTGCGCTCCCGCGGCGGAAAGGTGGTATTGCACGGCGACACTTACGATGAAGCGTCGAGCTTTGCCAAGAAATTAGTTGAAGAAAAAGGCATGGTTTATGTTCACCCCTACGACGATCCAGAGGTGATTGCCGGTCAGGGCACCGTAGGTATGGAAATTCTCCGTCAGGTTACCGGCCCGCTGGATGTGGTGTTTGTGCCTGTTGGTGGCGGCGGTTTGGCCGCCGGCGTTGCTGCCTATATCAAATATGTGCGTCCAGAAGTGAAGGTAATTGCGGTGGAGCCAGAAGACGCCGCCTGCCTTAAATTGGCAATGGAAAAAGGCCGCCGGGCTATTTTGCCGGAAGTGGGTTTATTTGCAGATGGCGTTGCGGTTGCGCAGATCGGAAAAGAAACCTTCCGCGTTTTGCGTAAAACCATCGACGGCGTATTGACGGCTAGCACCGACGAAATTTGTGCGGCGATCAAAGATATTTTTGACGACACCCGTTCAATTGCAGAACCCGCCGGGGCCTTGGCCTTGGCTGGCTTGAAAAAGTACGCAGAACAACATGATTGCAGCGGGCAAACCCTATTGGCGATAGACAGTGGCGCCAATACCAATTTTGACCGCCTGCGATATATTGCCGAGCGCACTGAAATTGGTGAGCAGCGCGAAGCGATTTTAAGCGTTACTATTCCAGAGCGTCCCGGTAGTTTTAAAAAGTTTTGCGGTGCCTTGGGTAAACGCAATATCACCGAGTTTAACTACCGTTTTGGCGATGACCGCGATGCGCAAATTTTTGTAGGTATCTCTGTAGCGGCGGGTGGCGGTGACCGGCAGGAATTGGTCGAAACACTGCAGAAAATGGAATACCCCGTCGCGGACTTTACCGACAATGAAATGGCGAAGCTGCATATCCGGCATATGGTGGGTGGGCACCGGCCGGCGACGGTGAAAAGTGAATTGCTCTATCGCTTTGAATTTCCGGAGCGCCCAGGTGCGTTGATGAACTTTTTGACCAAGCTGGGTAATCGCTGGAATATTTCTTTATTCCATTATCGCAATCACGGCGCTGCTTATGGTCGCGTTTTAGTGGGTTTGCAAGCGGATAAAAAAGAACGGGCTGAAATAGAAACCTTTCTTGATAAGCTGGCTTATCCCTATCATGAAGAAACCGGTAATCCGGCGTATGAGCTTTTCTTGAGCTAGCGTGGATCTGGCTCAGAATGCAGCCGCAGATAAGGGTTTAATGTATTGATAAAAATGGCTCTCAAGGTGAGGGCCATTTTTTGTATGGGTTCTGTTTGATGAAGGCTTCGTCACGTGGACGGACATAAAATCACAGCTAGTTAGATTTGTGGCTAGGTGCCGGTATGATATTATCATACGCTTCAGGCTAACTGAGGACCCGCCATGAGCATGCGTCGGAAAACTATCACTCTAACAGAACAACAAGAAAGCTGGGTGAAGTGTCAGATTGATGGTGGGCATTTTGGCAACGACAGTGAATACATCCGCCACCTAATCAGACAAGATCAGCACTCCCAAGAGCGCCTTTTAGAGCTTAGGCAGGCCCTCAAGAAGGGTGAGGCCAGTGGCAAATCGCGTCCGCTAGATATGTCTGCTATTAAAAGGGCAGGACGCAAACTTATCAAAGCTGCTGAGTAGTGCTTGGCCTTGAAATAACGCCCGAGGCGGAATCCGATCTCGTCGATATTTGGCTCTACACTTGCACCGAGTGGGGTGTTGATCAGGCGGACAAGTACTTGGATCAATTGAAGCGCGGCATCGATCAACTGATTGATCATCCTGAGCTGGGGCTCGATTATAGTCACGTTCTTCCCGGTTATCGCCAGCTTCACCAAGAGCACCACTTGGTGTTTTATCGACTAGAAAAACACTACATTCTTATCGTTCGAGTTCTGCATGAGGACATGGACGCACCTCGTCGACTTGCGGAATAGATATTAAAGAGCGTTCGCTATCGATCGATTAAGGGGCGCCATGATAAAGCATCTGCTTATTACCAGTTCAGAAAATGCCGCATAGATATTGGGAGTGTTTGGTTCCTGCGTCACATTGCCGGTCGATCGCAATTTTCGCGTAGTCGAAACAAGTGAACAAGAGAGTGCTTCCTATTAACACCTTGGGGAGTCACTTAAGCGATTGAAATTTATATAAAACGAGATATGATCAGGCGAAAGGGATGCTTGGCAGAAATAAAGGGATTTAGTCTTCGTTTGTAGGGCGCTTGCTAGTGGCGGGCCGCTATATCATTGAATCCCCTAGAATTCCCCAGTCAGCGTAAAAGCCAGCTCCGTGATAAGGGGGCTAAAGTGATATATGGCCTGAGTCATTTGAATAATGACTATTAGGCTACACAGAAAGGATGGTGCAGATGGAAACGGTAGATCTACCGAAGTTTAATGAAACGTTTGGCCCAATTCTTCAAGTCCTTTCAGATGGCAAAATTTTGAAAGGCAGGGAACTTCTTGGCGTAGTTGAAGAGCGGTTTTACAGCAATTTGCCAGTAGAGCTTTTGCAAAGAACCACAAAAAGCGGCGAGAGATTAATTGAAAACAGGATCGCTTGGGGCAAGTCGTACTTGAAGAAGGGCGGCTTGGTTCACTACCCGCAACGTGGTCAAGTGCAGATTACTGATAAGGGCAAAGAAGCAGCGGCGCAGGGGGTCGGGCTTGAGCAGTTGCACTCAAACGTAATCTCATTTTATGAGCCCGAAAATACCCGTCGCACAGGTTCGTCTATTGCAGTGGGAGCAGATAGTCCACAAGACCTCATAGATGCTGGTTTTGAGCAAATTGAGAGCGAGGTCAAAGACGAATTACTATCGAAGCTGAAAGAAATCGACCCGTATAGGTTTGAAACAATTATCCTAATATTGCTCAAAAAAATGGGGTATGGGGATTTTATTGAAACAGCAAAATCGGGGGATGGAGGAATTGATGGAATCATCAACGAAGATCAGCTGGGCCTCGAAAAAATATACATACAAGCCAAAAGGTTCACCCAGAACAAAGTTCGTGAAACAGATATTAGGAACTTCATTGGAGCGATGAGTGGAGATACCCGCAAAGGCATCTTCGTAACCACCTCTTCCTTTGATCAAAAGGCCGTTAAAAAAGCGCACGATGCCCACCACACTATCGTTTTGCTAGATGGTGAAGGGTTGGTAGATTTGATGCACAAATTTAATGTTGGGGTGCAGATCAAAAATTCATATGAGGTTAAGGCTGTTGATAGCGATTTTTTTGATTCCGGAGAGGTGTAGCCTAACAATTCGTTGCAGTCGAACGTTTGACCCGCCACCCACTTTTGCTATCGCAAAAGCAGGCGTCGCCTCAAGCGCCGCTGAGCTCAGGCGTTAACTGTCTATGAGAATTGTAACGTGGAATTGCAACGGTGCACTGAGAAAGAAACTTAATGAAGTTGATTCTTTAAATGCAGACGTTCTCATTATTCAAGAATGTGAAGATCCTTCTCAATCTACGAAGGCTTATCAAGAGTGGGCGGGTAATTACCTCTGGGTCGGCACAAGTAAAAATAAGGGCATTGGTGTATTTCCAAAAGCAGGCAACAAGGTAGAGCATCTAGAGTGGTCCGGCTCATTCAAAATCCAAGGGTTGCATACAAAAAGCCAAGCAACCTCGTGGTCTACTCAAGATTTAAAGCTATTTTTACCTTTTCGTCTAAACGATCAATATAACGTTTTGGCTTGTTGGACTAAAGGCAGTGATTCTCAAATATTTGGTTACATGGGGCAGTTCTGGAAATACCTTCAAGTCCACAGAGAAGAGCTTAATAAACACAATACAATTATTGCAGGCGACTTCAATAGCAACGCAGTATGGGATAAACATGATCGTTGGTGGAGCCACACAGACACAATAAACGAACTAGCTTCTATAAATATAGAGAGTTTGTATCATTATCAAACTGGTGAGCTACAGGGGCAAGAAACACAACCTTCTTTTTATCTTCAAAGAAATATCGAGAAGCCTTACCATATTGATTATTTTTTCATATCTAGTCATCTCTTGTCAGGTAGTAAAGTTGAGATAGGTAATATTAAAAAATGGCTGGCGGTTAGTGATCACATGCCATTATGCGCAACTATCAGCAGTTAACAAGTTGCTCCAGCGGATTCCATAATCTGTTACGTTTTTTGCAAAAACACGCAAGAGCCCCGCGAAATTATTTCACTGCTCGGTAAAGCGTTAAGGCTGATCATAGTGCCCACCAATAGCGAAGATATAAATGGGCTTATTATCGAATTGATATACCAAGTCGTCTATCTGTGAGATTCGTTTTGACCAAAAGGCCCGAGGGATTGTGTTTAAGTGGTTCCGGCTTACCTAGACCTGATGAAGGATCATCAGGTTGGCGCATTTCCTTTTGTGCGATGCGGATGAGGCATGGAGTGCCGAATAAAGTAAGTCGCCCAGCGAGGGCGAAAAAACTAGCCCAGGATCAGGTATCTAAACAAATGCATTTGCTAGCCGCTCAGTTGGATACCCGATCGGGTCGGGTACATGAGATACCAAAGGATCTGCACGCAAAGTTTCGATAGTGATTGTTAAAGTATTAGAGCCATACTTATCGCTTCTTCACTTTGATAACTTGGCGATCCGTCACAATAAAATCTAGGGGAATGTCCCAGTTATCGTTTGGCAGGTTATGAGCTTCTTGGCAGTGGTGGGCTAGGCCGATCATGAGGGGTTTGCGATTTTTGCTGTTTCGTTTGAACGCGAAGGCGCGGTCGTAATAGCCGCCGCCCATACCAAGTCGCCGTCCTTTTTTGTCAAACCCTGTTAGCGGCAATAGCACAAGGTCTAATTTGTGTGGGGCTTGGGGGTGGCGATGCAGGCCGCTGGGTTCGCCAATACCGTATCGGTTTGGCGTTAGTTGCTGGCGGTGGTGGTAGGGGTAAAACGCCATACTCTTGTTGGTAGCGGATGGCGATATTTTGGGTAGATAGCAGTGCTTTGCATTGAGATTGGCGAAGCGTAATACGGGTGCTGGCGAGATCTCGCCGTCGCTGGCGATGTAGGCTGCAATATGGCGAGCATTGCGAAATGCCGGCAGCCGAATTAAGCGACGCATTAACTGCTGGGCAGCGACTTTTTGCTGGTCACCGCTTAGGCTTTGGCGCTTAGCGCGCAGGGCGAGTCGCAATTTGGATTTAAGTGCAGAATTCATGCAGGCAGTATAGCGCCGGCAAGCAAAAAGTGTGACGGCTTATTCGGAGAGTGATTAACGAAGGTGTTGAAATAGGCCCCAAGATACCGCCGGCTACGTGGCCCTTGAACCCAGCGGTTCAAGGTGGAGTTCTCCGCAAGATTTTTAGGCTTTCCGACAAGCGGACATGCACACCAATCTCGGCTAGAGCCCTCCGGGGTAAAAAGCATCGGCTCAGGGGTCTAAGCAGCCTAGCTAATATCCCAGGGTGTAACAAAGTATACCGCTTGGCTTTGCCTAATAACAGGGCAGACCTATAAGGGGATGTGCTGGTTTACACTAGCAGGATGGTTTCTGTAGGTGCGTGTTTCATCAAGCTAGTGCGAGGATATTAGCTAATATCTAGTTGCCGGCAGCGCTGTAAAGTTTGTTCAACTTTGTCGCTAATGCGGTTTACGGTTTGGGTTTCCGCTTCGGTTGGGGTGGCGTTTTGCTTGGCTTGCAGCATTTCGTAGCTGATATTCAAGGCCGCCATAACAGCGATGCGCTCTAGTCCAATCACTTTGCCGGAGGTGCGAATGCCGCGCATTTTTTGGTCGAGAAATTGCCCGGCCTGCATGAGTGCGGTTTGCTCTTCTGGTGGGCAGGCCACCTGATACTCTTTATCTAATATTTTTAATGTAACGGTGTTTGTGCTCACGACTCTTTCTCCAGCGCGCGCAAGCGCTGAATCATGGACTCAACTTTTGCGCGGGCAATATCGGTTTTTTCGATCAGTTGTTCGCGCTCAGAGCGCCAGTGGAGGGCGTCCGCTTTTAAGGCGCGATTTTCCTTGTCTAATTGCTCACACAACTGGACAATTTCGTCTACTTTTCGTTCCAAAAGTTGCAACTGTCGCTGATCCATCTTTAGATTGCGTCCGTTTGTAGAAAGATATTGGATAATAGTAGAGCGGGCCCTGCAGGTGGGTCAATGTAATTAAGGTGGGCTTGTATGCCCATAATATCGATATTCGATTTTATCTGGCTTCGGCGCTACCATTGCCGGCCTATGATGTATTAACGGAAATGTATTAATGACCGCTAGTTTAGAGCACGACGATCTCGCTAATTTATTTTTGAGCTTGGGAGCTTTGCAGCCCCCAGCTGAGTTGCATGGCTATGCGGCGGGGTTTGTGTCGGTGGGTGGTCGTATAAGCGCAGATGCTTGGCTTAAGCATTGTATTGATTTGCTAGATTGCGAAACCCCAGATCCCGAGCAGAGCGAAGCACTGTACGCGGTGTATAGCGCTGCGCTGGACGGTATGGAATCAGGCGAGATGAGCTTAGATTTATTGCTGCCCGACGATGAATTCGACTTAGATCAGCGCATTGCCAGCCTTGGTCAGTGGTGCCAAGGCTATTTGACGGGCTTTGCGATGGCTGGCAAGCAGAAGAGGGTCGATAAGCAAAATGCCTATTCTGCGGATTTAACAGAGGCGATTAGTGATATTGCCGCCATCGCGCAGGTGTCGCCCGATGAGCATACCGATGAAGATGGAGAGCAAGACTACTTTGCGGTGTGTGAGTACGTTCGGGTTGCGGCGATGACCATTTTTGTTGAATGCAATGGCGGTGTTCAGCAAGAGGGCGAGGTCAATCCGCCCCGCCTGCATTGATCCTCACAGCTTAGGTATTTTTGCCACTGGCCGACCTTAAGCCGTGATAAGCTTTTGCGAATAAACCCATTGGCGCTTGCGCCCATATTTCTTAGGTAATGAGAACAACATGACGATTAATAAGCAGGAATTCGCCCGTCGCCGCAAAAATTTGATGGCGCTGATGGAGCCCGACAGCATTGCTGTTGTACCTTCTGCCAAAATGCTTACTCGCAACCGCGATTCTGAGTACGCTTTTCGTCAAGACAGCGACTTTTATTACTTAACGGGTTTTGATGAGCCGGATGCGGTGTTGGTACTGCTGCCGGGGCGAGCGAGCGGCGAGTACGTGTTGTTCTGTCGCGACCGCGATCCGGCAATGGAGCTTTGGACCGGATACCGAGCGGGGCCGGAGGGGGCGTGTTCTGAATACGGTGCAGACGATGCCTTTCCCATTAGTGATATCGACGACATATTACCGGGCCTGTTAGAAGGGCGTCAGCGCGTTTACTACGCTATGGGTCGCCACACCGAATTTGATCAGCAGGTAATGCAGTGGGTGAATGTTATTCGCTCCAAGGTTCGCACCGGCGCGCAGCCTCCGGGAGAGTTCTTGGATTTAGATCATCATTTACATGATCTGCGTTTGTATAAATCTGCCGCCGAGTTAAAAGTGATGCGTCGGGCGGGCGAAATTTCCGCCGAAGCTCACAGCCGCGCAATGCGTGCCTGCCGTCCCGGCGTGTATGAGTATCAGCTTGAAGCCGAAATCCTCCATGAATTTGGGCGCAATGGCGCACGTTTTCCGGCATACAGCACTATTGTTGGTGCGGGTAAAAATGGCTGCATCCTGCATTATGTTGAGAATAGCTGCGAGGCCCGCGACGGCGATCTGGTATTGATTGATGCCGGCTGCGAGTTGCATTACTACGCCGCTGATATTACCCGAACCTTTCCCGCCAATGGTCGGTTTAGCGCAGAGCAGCGCGCCTTATATGAGGTGGTCTTGGATGCGCAAAAGGCCGCTATTGCTGCAGTAAAACCCGGTAATCATTGGAATCAGCCCCACGACGAGACTGTCCGCGTAATTACCGAGGGCTTGGTGAAATTAGGTTTGTTGAGTGGCGATGTAAACGCACTTATTAGCGCCGAAGCCTATAAGCCTTTTTATATGCACCGTGCCGGTCATTGGTTGGGTATGGATGTACATGATGTTGGCGATTATAAAGTCGGTGGCGAGTGGCGAGTGCTTGAAGAGGGCATGGTGCTTACCGTTGAACCTGGTATTTATGTGGCGCCGGACAATAGCAATGTCGATGCGAAGTGGCGCGGTATTGGTATTCGCATTGAAGACGATGTGGCGGTAACGAAAACCGGCTGCGAGATTTTGACCGCGGCGGTGCCAAAAGAAGCGGATGAGATAGAGGCCTTAATGGCGGAGGCGCGTCTTGCCACGCACTGATTACGACATCGTTATTGCCGGTGGCGGCATGGTTGGCGCCAGCTTGGCGCTATGCCTTGATAGTTATAGTCGCGCCGGTTTGCGGATTTTGGTTGTGGAGAATTTTCCGCTCCCGCCCGTTGGCGAAGGTAAACCCGCTTATCGCCCAAGCTTTGATGCACGCTCTACGGCGCTGTCGTTTGGCAGCGCGAAAATATACGAAGAGCTGGCGGTGTGGCTGCTACTTGCAGAACATATATGCACTATCTCGCAGGTTCACGTTTCTGATCGCGGCCACTTTGGCAGTGTTTTGATGAGCGCCGCCAGCCAAGGTTGGCCGGCCTTGGGTTATGTGGTGGAGAACGCGTGGTTGGGTAATGTCTTGCTCAATCGGCTTCGCCAACACACCAGTGTTGAATTTTTGTCACCGGCTTCAGTGGAGTCGGTGACGGTGTCAAAAGGGTATGCAAGTTTATCCGTGCGCGAGGGTGGTGCTTCTCGGGAGATAAGCACGCAATTAGTCGCGGTTGCCGACGGAGCGGACTCCGGTTTGCGCACCCAGTTGGGTATTGGCGCAAGCATTGATGATTATCATCAAGTGGCGGTGATCGCCAATGTGGCGACTGAAAAACCTCACGGCGGCTGCGCTTACGAGCGCTTTACCGAAAGGGGCCCCTTGGCTTTATTGCCCTTGGTGACGGATGACTCGGGGCTTTCTCGTTCAGCCTTGGTTTGGACCTTTCCTGAAGGAATGGCCGACGAGGTGGAGAGCTGGTCTGATGAGGCGTTTTTGGCTGAGTTGCAGCGCAATTTTGGTTATCGGCTGGGGCGGCTCCGTAAAGTTGGGCAGCGCAATGCCTTTCCGCTGCGATTAATGCAGGCAGAGGAGCAGGTGCGCGCGCAAGTTGCTGTGCTGGGGAATGCGGCGCACTCGCTGCACCCAGTTGCTGGTCAGGGCTTTAATTTAGCCTTGCGCGATGTTGAGTGTTTAAGTCGTCTGGTGGCGAAGGCGCATATCAATGGCCAAAATTTAGGCGACTTAACATTGCTGCAAAGCTATACAAAAAGTCAGCGTGCAGATCAGCTAGTTACTACGACCTTCTCTGATCAATTGACGGGCATTTTCAGCAATCGCAAGCCGATCTTGAGCCTGCTCAGAAATTTGGGTCTTTCTATGCTGGATGTTAGCCCCCCAGCAAAATCACGGTTTGTAGCCAGAGCAGCGGGTATTTTGCCCGGTGCCGCAGCGGAGTAATACGCATGTCGGCAGAGAATATTGCTGATTTTGATTTAGTCATAGTCGGCGCCGGTTTGGCTGGTGCGGCACTGGCCTTGGCGGTGGCAGATTTGCCGCTAAAAGTTGCCTTAGTTGAAGCGCAGGCGGTTCGCGAAGGCTGGCCGCAAATTGAAGAAAGCGTATTTGATTATGATGCCAGGGTTAGCGCGCTTACCGACGCTTCTCGCGGGTTTTTAGATGAGATTGGTGCCTGGTCTGACATCGCCAGCCGCCGCGCCTGCGCCTATACCGATATGGAAGTGTGGGACGGCGAAGGCACTGGACGTATTCATTTTTCCGCCAGCGAAGTGCGGCGCTCGGCACTCGGTCATATTGTTGAAAATCGATTAATCAATGCATCTTTGATTAATAATCTGCGGGAAAATGCGCGGGTAAAATGCTTTTTTGGAAATCCGGTTGAAACCATGAGCCGGCAACAGGCGGGGATTAGTTTACATTTAGCCGGTGGCAGAGTGGTGCGCAGTCCGCTGGTGGTTGCCGCCGACGGCGCCAATTCTAAAATTCGCGAGTGGGCTGGCTTTGTTACACGGGAGTGGGATTATCATCATCACGCTATCGTTGCCACGGTCGAGACCGAGCTTCCCCACAGCAACACCGCGTGGCAGCGCTTCTTACCGGAAGGCCCGCTGGCATTTTTGCCGCTGCCAGATACCGCTGCTGAACAGCGTTATTGTTCTATTGTATGGTCAGCTAAACCGGACATCGCAGAGCACTTAATGTCACTTGACGATGATGACTTTTGCCGCGAGCTGGCCGCTAAGTTTGAGCACCGCTTAGGCCGAGTGCTGGCCGCGAGTCGCCGCTTTAGTTTTCCTCTTAGGCAGCGTCACGCGGCGGACTACGTTAGTGACGGTGTGGTATTGCTGGGTGATGCGGCGCACACTATTCATCCGCTGGCGGGGCAAGGCATCAATCTTGGTTTTCAGGATGCGGCGGTCTTTGCGCAGGAGTGTCGCCGTGCCTGCGAGCGCGGTGTGCCATTGTTTGACGCCTCGGTGCTGAACCGTTATCAGCGTCGGCGCAAAGGCGGCAATTTGGCGATGATGGCAATGATGGAGGGATTCCAGCATTTGTTTGAAACGCCGGTCATGCCTCTGCGCTTATTGCGCAATACCGGCATGCGTTGGTTGGATTCGGCGCTGCCGTTGAAGCGTCAGATTATTGCCAAGGCAATGGGCTTGTCGGACAAACCCTAGTTTTAAATCCGGCGATGAGCAGGGCTGAATTGCGTCGCCATTAACATTCATTACAGAATAAATCGTGGAATTCATTGAGAAGTTTAATGATAATAATTATCATCTACGCCCGATTTTCTTGTAAGAGGCTTGGATGATGCGAAATATCGCGCTGATCGTAGTAGCAACCCTAGTTCTAGCTGCCTGTGGTAATAGTGAGCCACCTGCCGCCAAGGGCCCAGAATTAGTGATTTATAGCTCGCGGATAGAGCAGCTGATTAAACCTATCTTCGACGACTTTACCAAGGAAACTGGTATTAACATTCGCTACGTCACCGACGAGGCGGGGCCGTTATTGGCGCGTCTAAAGGCTGAGGGCGAGAACTCCCCCGCGGATATGTTAATTACTGTAGATGCGGGGAATCTGTGGCATGCCGCAGAAATGGGTGTTTTACAGCCCGTGCAGTCAGAGGTATTAACAAATAATATTCCGCCAGCCTTGCGCGATGAGCAGGGGCGTTGGTACGGGGTTTCCATTCGCGCCCGTACCATTATTTATTCTACTGAGCGGGTTAAGCCCGAGGAGCTGGCGGGTTACGAAGATTTGGCCGACCCAAAATGGAATGGTCGCCTGTGTTTGCGCACCTCCAAAAAAGTGTATAACCAATCGCTGGTTGCCAGCATGATTGTTGCTCTTGGCGCGGACAAAGCCGAAGAGACTGTGGGTGCTTGGGTAAATAATTTGGCGGTGGCGCCGTTTGCCAACGACAATAAAGTGGTTGAAGCGATTGACGCTGGGCAGTGCGATGTCGGTTTGGTGAACACCTATTATTTGGCCCGTATGCTGGCCGATAATCCTGATTTGCCGGTGGGTTTGTTCTGGGCTAACCAAGCAGGCGAGGGTGTTGCTGCTCGCGGTACCCATGTGAATGTGTCTGGCGCCGGTATAACCAAGGCCAGCAAGCATAAGGAAGATGCTCTGCGCTTATTGGAATGGTTGTCTGGTCCCTCGGCGCAATACGATTTTGCGCACTTGAATCAGGAGTATCCTGTGAACGATAAAACCGCGCCGTCTGAACTGATTGAGCAGTGGGGCAGTTTTAAGGCTGATACCATGCCCCTCAGCGAAGCCGGTCGTCTGCAGGGCGACGCAATTCGCATAATGGACAGACAGGGATATCGCTGAGTGCCAGTTGCGCCATCTTCAGTAACCGCGTTTTCACAGACGCCTGCAGCGCCGCGCCGATCAAGCGCGGCGTTGTGGTTTTTGCGTGTAATTGGTGTGGCTGCGGTGCTGGCGGTGATGGCGCCGATCTTGGTGGTAGTGCTGAGCTGGAGTTCTTCGCAAACCGAGGTTTGGCAGCATTTAATCGCGACCCAACTTGGAAGTTTATTATTTAATACCCTGTTGTTGTTGGCGGGGGTGGGCTTGCTGGTCAGCATTTTGGGCATTGGTTTGGCTTGGTTTACGGTGATGTGCGAGTTTCCCGGCCGAGCATGGTTCGAGTGGCTATTGATGCTGCCGATGGCGGTGCCCGCTTACGTAATGGCCTTTGTTATTCTCGGGGTGTTTGATTTTGGCGGCCCGCTACAGAGCTTTTTAAGGCTGCAGTTTGGTCAGCAGTACGGCAGCATGGATGTTCGCAATGCCGCCACGGTGATTGTGGTGTTTGCCTTAGTTTTATACCCCTATGTTTATATGCTGGCGCGCAGTGCTTTCCTTTCTCAAAGCAGTGATACCACCGAAGCTGCGCGCGTTTTGGGCTGTAATCCTTGGCAGGCATTTTATCGCGTTGCGCTGCCAATGGCGCGCCCCGCTATTGTTGCCGGCGTGAGCTTGGCGATGATGGAAACCCTCGCCGACTTTGGTACCGTGGCGGTGTTTAATTACGACACCTTTACCACGGCAATTTATAAAGCGTGGTTTGGCTTTTTCAATATTCAGGCGGCGGCGCAGCTTGCTTCAATATTGCTGTTGTTTGTTGCCTTAACCTTGTTTGCCGAGCGGCGCTCGCGCGGTGGTCGTCGCTTTGTTCAGGGCAGCCGTTTACAGCATCGCTACCGATTTCCAGTCACGCCCGTTAAAGCCTGGGCAATGACTGCTGCCTGCAGTTCTGTGCTGGCAGTGGCCTTTGTATTGCCCGTGTTACAGCTGATGTTGTGGGCGATCGATGAAGGCGCGGTGCAATTAAACACTCGTTTTTTTGAGCTAGTGCAGCACACCGTGATACTGGCGGGGCTTGCGGCCTTGATTACGGTATTTTTGGCGCTGGTTTTGGCTTTTAATCGACGCCAAGTAAAGCGCGGTGGTTTTTTTAATATGGCTCAGTTGGGCTACGCACTGCCAGGCTCGGTATTGGCGGTGGGGATTATGCTGTCGTTTACCTTTATTGATAATCAGGTATTTATCCCTCTGCAGCGAGTGCTTGGTATGTCACCGGTGCCGATCTTGGTGGGATCAATTGCCACCCTGTTGGCAGCGTATTGGATTCGATTTTTGGCCGTGGCGACGGGGCCTTTGGAGTCGTCTCTTGAGCGTATTCGCCCAAGTCTGCCTGAAGCGGCGCGCACCCTCGGCGCCAACGGTGGCGAATTAGTGCGGCGGATATATTTGCCCATGCTGCGCCCAGGGTTGCTCACCGCGATGGTCTTGGTTTTTGTCGACGTTATGAAAGAGATGCCAGCCACTTTGCTGCTTCGCCCCTATGGTTGGGATACCTTGGCGGTGCGGATTTATGAGATGACGGCAGAGGGGCAGTGGCAGCTTGCGGCCCTGCCTGCACTGGCCTTGGTGGCGGCGGGATTAATTCCAGTGATAATCAGTATCCGCCGCAGCAGTCATTGAGCACTTTGTATTTGTTGGCAGCGGCGTTAAAATGCGCACATCTAACGTATCGTCAGTAGAGGACGGCCTTAAATGAGCAATACCCCCAGCGAATTAAAATACGCCAGCAGCCACGAGTGGGCGCGCCTTGAGTCAGACGGCACGGTTACAGTTGGTATCAGTTACCACGCACAGAATGCCCTAGGTGATGTGGTGTTTATCGAATTACCGGAAGTCGGCGCCGAGTATTCTCAAGGTGACGAAGCTGCGGTGGTCGAGTCGGTAAAAGCAGCTTCAGATATTTATGCGCCGGTTTCGGGCGAAATTATTGAAGTGAATGAGGCTTTAGATGAAAGCCCAGAAACGGTAAATGAATACCCATACAGCGACGGTTGGTTTTTCCGTATGCAGCCCTCTGATTTGAGTGAGCTGGATAATTTGCTAGATGCGGAAGCCTACGACGAGCAGTGCGACGAGTAATTTTATTTATAGGTTTTAATAGGAGCCCGGCATCGACCGGGCTTTTTTATGCGCTGGGGAACGCCTAGTCTCTAAGGCTGATGACCGGCCAGCCAGCTGCAATTGCATGCGCTTTTAGGGTGTCGTCGGGGTCGACGGCGATAGCGTGGTCGACAATTTTAAGCAGCGGCAGGTCGTTGTGGGAGTCGCTGTAAAAGTAGCTGCCGCTCAGCGAGTGGCCGGTTTCCTCAAGCCAATTGTTTAGGCGGGTGACCTTGCCTTCTTGAAAGCAGGGAATACCACCGGGCTTGCCGGTGTAGCGCCCATTGACGACTTCGCCCTCGCTGGCAAGAATGGTGTTTACGCCTAATGCCTCTGCAATCGGTCTGGTGACGAAACTATTGGTGGCGGTAATTATCATAACAAAGTCGCCCGCGTCGCGATGTTGCTGTAATAGCGCATCGGCCTTTGGCAGCCGCAGCGGGGCGATGTATTCCGCCATGAAATCTGCGTGTAAGGTACTGAGTTCTGCTTGCGTATATTGGCTGAGAGGGCTCAGGGCAAAGCGAAGATAGGCGTCAATATCAAGGCCGCCCTGTTGGTATTGGCGATAGAACTCGTCATTTTGGGTTTTGAATACCTTGCTGTCGACGATGCCTTTGGCGACTAAAAATTCACCCCATGCGTGATCACTGTCACCGCCAAGCAGGGTGTTGTCTAGGTCAAAAATGGCAAGGGCCATATAAGGTCTCCAAAAGCGGGCTTGTTGAGGCGGCATAGCATAGCGTTTGCCAGCCGCATTTTCATCTTTCTGCAGCGTTGTTGGTAGAGTGAATTCCCAGGGTCGGGAATTTGTGGAACAATAGAAAATGGAAATAAAATCAAAACAATAGGTGATGTAGTGATTGACTCGGATGGATTTCGTCCCAACGTTGGCATCGTGCTTGCAAATGAGCAAGGGCAGGTGTTGTGGGCGCGCCGTGTTGGTCAGAGTGCTTGGCAGTTTCCCCAGGGTGGGATTCATGAAGGCGAATCGCCAGAGGCGGCTTTGTATCGCGAGCTGTATGAAGAAGTCGGTTTGCGAGAGAGTGATGTCGAATTACTGGCTTGTACCCGTGGCTGGCTGCGTTATCGTCTACCCCAACGATTGATTCGTCGAGACAACAAGCCACTGTGTATCGGCCAGAAGCAAAAATGGTTTTTGCTGCAAATGAAGGCTGACGACAACAAGGTCAGTTTTCATTGTGGCGATAAGGCTGAGTTTGATCACTGGCAGTGGGTGAGCTACTGGTACCCGCTAGGTCAGGTAGTGGCGTTTAAGCGCGAAGTTTATCGGCGCGCTATGAAGGAATTGGCCCCGCGACATGCCCGTTTGGTGAAAGATGCCATGAGTGGTGAACTGCTATGATGTTGGAAGCGCTGCGGAGTATCGTTCAAGCGGTAAATGCTGCGGGCAATTTGCAGGCGGCGCTCGATATTATTGTTAGTCGTATCGCCGAGGTAATGGGCACCGAAGTGTGCACGGTGTACTTGCGCGATCCTGAATCTGGCCGCTTGATCTTTATGGCCAACCAAGGTTTGAACCCCGATTTGATCGGCAAGATCAGTCTAGGCCCTGACGAGGGCTTGGTTGGTCAGGTAGCAAGGCGGGAAGAGCCGGTAAACTTAGATCACGCCGAAAAACACCCCAATTTCTTATACCTGCCAGGCATTGGCGAAGAGCAATACCACTCCTTTTTGGGGGCGCCGATTATCCACCAGCGCACCGTTATGGGGGTTTTGGTTGTTCAGCAAAAAGATAGCCGCCGTTTCGACGAGGACGAAGAAGCCTTTCTGGTAACGATGTCTGCGCAGTTGGCGGGGGTTATTGCCCACGCTCGGGCGACAGGATCTATTTCTACTGCTCAGAACGCGGTTGGCGCAACGGCATCATTTAAAGGTATAGCTGGTGCGACGGGGGTGGCTATTGGTCGTGCAGTTGTGGTGGCGCCCATTGCCGAATTGCACTCCGTGCCGCGACGGCAGAGTGATGATCCGCAGCTTGAGTTGCAGGCATTTCAATCCGCATTAAGTGCAGTGCGAGCGGATATTCACGCCCTCAGTGAAAAGCTATTTAAGCAATTGCCCGCAGATGAGCACGCGCTGTTTGATGTTTATTTGCGAATTATTGACGACGGCACGTGGGCGGCTGAGGTCGTTAAAAAAATAAATGAAGGTGAATGGGCGCAGGGCGCGTTGAGCCAAGTGATGTCCAGTCACATCCGCACCTTTGAAATGATGGAAGATGCCTATTTCAAAGAGCGTGCAACCGATATTAAAGACCTTGGTCGCCGTGTGCTGGCCTATTTGCAAACCAGCGAAGTTGAGCCGGCAGAATACCCAGAGAAAACCATTTTAGTCGGCGAAGAGCTGACCGCTTCCATGTTGGGTGAAGTGCCCCGCGAAAAGCTGGTGGGCATGGTGTCGGTGCGGGGCTCGAGCAACTCCCATGTTGCTATCTTGGCGCGGGCGATGGGTATACCCACCGTGATGGGGGCTGCCGATTTACCGTATACCCAAATTGAAAATGCCAATCTTATTGTGGACGGCTATTCGGGCTATGTTCACTACAACCCCTCTGCGGAAGTGTATGAACATTTCCGTTCGGTGTCGGAAGAAGATCAGGTTCTGACCCAGGGCTTGGAGGCGCTGCGTGATCTACCTAGCGAGACCTTGGATGGCCATCGTATGCCGCTGTGGGTCAATACGGGTTTGATGGCAGATGTCGCACGCTCTTTAGACCGCGGCGCGGAAGGCGTTGGTCTTTATAGAACGGAAATTCCATTTCTTTTACGCGAGCGTTTTCCTAGTGAAGAGGAACAGAGGGCGATCTACCGTGAGCAATTAATTGCCTTTGCGCCTTTGCCGGTCACTATGCGTACCCTTGATATTGGTGGAGACAAGGCTCTGCCGTATTTCCCCATCGAAGAGGAAAACCCCTTCTTAGGTTGGCGCGGGATACGTGTCACCTTAGATCATCCAGAGATATTCCTTGTTCAGGTCAGAGCGATGCTCAAGGCCAGTGAAGGCCTGAATAATCTGCGCATTATGCTACCAATGATCAGTAATGTGCAGGAAGTGGATGAGGCGCTTGAGCTTGTGCGACGAGCCTACGATGAGCTAATTGAAGATGGCTGGGATATTACTCTGCCGCCAATTGGGGTGATGGTCGAAGTGCCCGCAGCGGTGTATCAGGCGCGGCAATTGGCAAGGCGGGTTGATTTTCTGTCGGTGGGCTCGAATGATTTAACTCAGTATTTGCTGGCGGTTGATCGCAATAATACGCGGGTTGCTGATCTGTATCACGCCTATCACCCCGCTGTATTAAATAGTCTGCGGCAGGTGGTAGATGCTGCGCACGCCGAGGGCAAGCCGGTAGGGATTTGCGGTGAATTGGCGGGTGATCCGGCAGCGGTATTGTTGCTGATGGCGATGGGCTACGACATGTTGTCGATGAATGATAATAGCCTGCTCAGGGTTAAGGCGGTTATTCGCAGTTGTCGCTTTGACGAGCTGCAATCCTTGCTAGATCATTCCATGCAGGTCGATACAGCAGATGAAGTGAAATCGCTGCTTCGTAAAATGATGATCGATATCGGCATGGAGCGCCTGCTTCAACCCATAGGCGCTTAAGTTTTATTGCTGCTTCTCTTCCGCAAAATTAAAGTGTTGAAGCGCTTCTTCCTGAGTTGGGGAGGTGGCGTAGCGTTTTTCCCAGAAGTCCCACTGCCCAGTTTTACTGGCGCTAACTACGCTGCTAGAGCGTGTGCCGTATTCGTTAAAACTGACGAAACGACATGACAGCGCGCGATATATGTCTTCCTCTGCGTCCATTGTTGGTTTTGTATCTTGCAGCATATTTAAAAGGTCTTGATGGCTCGGTTTTTCTGCCATCACGACTTTCATATCCTGGTAGCCTTTTTGGGTTTTAGCGTTTTTTTCGCTGAGTGGAATATTGCCGATAGCGTGAATTCCGGCAGCTAAAGTGCGCCAGCCGGCTTCGATGTTGTTGGTATAGCAGAGTTTGTCGCCATCGCTGGCGATAAAATTAAAGGGGCGGTATTGGCTTTTTTCTGGCTCTAGTCCTTCACAGAAATCTTGGCTGGTTTCGGCGCTCAACAGAAAGTCTTTCACTAGGTCGCCGCGACTGCGGTCCCCGCTGGCCTCTACCTCTCTTAGATTGGTGACCGCCGCAAAGCGGCCATTGCGGCTTATTCCGAGCCAGCTGCCGCCAAACTCTAAGTCTCTGCCTGCTAGGATTTGCGGGTGCTCTGGCCAGAAATCTGCAGCGAGGGTGGGGCGCTGAAAAAATTCGTCGCGATTGGCGGCAACCGTCAGGATTTGTTCTGGGTCATTTTGCCAGCTCAATAATATCAGGCACATTTGTCCATTCGCTGTTGTTTGTAGATTTTGGCCGTCATAATAGCAGCTTTGCTGGAGACTTCCGCGGCATGATTTTGCTAGTTTACTTGGCCGTTGGCGCTGTTGCGGGCTTGTCCGCAGGTTTGTTCGGTGTCGGTGGTGGGCTGGTGATTGTACCTGCGTTAGTTGCTTGCTTTGGCTTTTTGGCGGTGGCGCAGGAGGTTGCCATGCAACTGGCGGTGGGGACATCGCTGGCGACGATTGTGGTGACGTCGGTCAGTTCGGTTCGTGCACATCATCAACTTGCTAATATTGATTGGCCTTGCTGGAGAATATTGGCGCCTGGGATTGGCTTTGGCGTTGTGTGTGGGGTGGCAACGGCAGTGGCACTTCCTGGGCAGATATTAAAGCTAGCCTTTGGCGTGTTTAGTATAATTATCGCCGCGTATATGGGCTTGGGGTCTGTGCCTGCCGCATCGCGTCAGCTGCCAAATGCATTTGGTTTAACGTCGGTTGGTGTCGTTATTGGGTATTTTTCGGCGATGTTTGGTATTGGCGGCGGTTCTTTAACCGTGCCGTATTTGAGCTGGTGTAATGTGCGGATGCAGGCGGCGGTGGCTACGTCGGCGGCCTGTGGTTTGCCTATCGCTGTGGTCGGTGCGGCGAGTAATATGGTCGCTGGCTTTGGTCATCAGGATTTACCTGCGTATAGTTTTGGCTTTATATACCTGCCGGCCTTTATTGGAATTGTTTTGCTGAGTGCGCCCTTTGCAAAGTTGGGGGCGCTGTTGGCGCAGCGTCTATCGGCGCGGCGTTTAAAACAGTGTTTTGCCATGTTTTTGCTTGTGGTGGGTAGTCAATTTATTTGGGGAGCGCTTTAAGGCATGTTGATACATCCAAACTTTGATCCGGTGGCGGTAGAAATAGGGCCGCTGGCGATACATTGGTATGGGCTAATGTATTTGGCGGGTTTTGCGGCGGCGTGGTTCATTGCCAAAAGTCGTACCAAGCAAGCGTGGAGCCCCCTGAATGAGGCGCAGGTTGAGGATTTGATTTTTTATGGCGCGGTGGGCGTCATCGTCGGTGGCCGATTTGGCTATGTTATTTTTTATAACTTCCCGCAGTTTTTGCAAGACCCGCTCTGGTTATTTAGGGTCTGGGAGGGGGGCATGGCCTTTCATGGTGGGCTGTTGGGGGTGGTGGTCGCCGTTGCTTTATATGCGCGTCGTATTAAGGTCCCCGTTTCGGCGCTGTGGGACTTTATCGCGCCCTTGGCGCCCATTGGTTTGGGCTTGGGGCGTATCGGTAATTTTATTGGGCAGGAGTTGTGGGGGCGTCCAACCGACCAGCCTTGGGGAATGTTGTTTCCCAGAGACCCTTTGCAATTAGCTCGTCATCCGTCGCAGTTGTACCAGTTTGCGCTTGAGGGCGTGCTGCTCTTTATTATCATTTTCTGGTTTACCCGCAAACAGCGACCGCCCTATGCGGCGGGCTCCCTGTTTTTACTTTGCTATGGTTGCTTCCGCTTCTTGGTGGAGTTTGTTCGTGAGCCAGATAGCCATATCGGCTTCGAGATGCTGGGCTGGATGACGCGTGGTCAGGAGTTGTCATTGCCAATGATTTTGCTTGGTGGTGGATTGCTAATTTGGACTTACTCGCGCTCAGCCGCAAAAGGTGGAAAATAATATGCAGCAGTATTTAGATTTATTGCGAGATGTGCGAGATAACGGCACTGATAAAGGCGATCGCACGGGGGTGGGTACCCGTTCAGTATTTGGGCGACAATTACGCTTTGACTTGAGTAAGGGCTTTCCCTTGCTGACGACTAAGAAGGTGCATTTGCGCAGTATTATCAATGAGTTAATTTGGTTTTTAGAGGGCAGCTGTGACAATAATTGGCTGCGTGAGCGCGGAGTTACCATTTGGGATGAGTGGGCATTAGAAAACGGTGATCTCGGCCCTATTTATGGTAAGCAGTGGCGCAGCTGGGCGTGCCCAGATGGCTCTACCATCGACCAAATTAGTGAAGTGGTGGATATGATTCGCCGCAAGCCGGATTCGCGCCGCTTATTGGTCAATGCTTGGAACCCTGCCGATTTGCCAGATGAGTCGCTTAGTCCGCAAGAGAATGCGCGGCGTGGAAAAGCGGCCCTGCCACCTTGTCATACCCTGTTCCAGTTTTATGTTGCAGAGGGTCGTTTGTCCTGCCAGCTATACCAGCGCAGCGCGGATCTGTTTTTGGGCGTGCCCTTCAACATCGCGAGCTATGCGCTGCTAACCCACATGATTGCCCAGCAGTGCGACCTGGATGTGGGTGATTTTGTGCATACCTTTGGCGATTGTCATCTTTATCAGAACCATTTGACTGATGATATTGTTGAGGAGCAGTTGCGCCGCCAGCCGCGGGCTTTACCTGCGTTGAGAATAAAACGGCGACCAGCGTCTATTTTTGATTACACCGCAGATGATTTTGAGTTTGAGGGCTATGATCCTCATCCCCCAATTAAGGCGCCGATAGCGATATAAGCCGAGGAGAGAGAGTGGTAACAGTTTCACTTATTGTGGCGATGGCGAAAAACCGAGTCATCGGCGTGAATAACCAATTGCCTTGGCATTTGCCGGCGGATTTAAAGCACTTTAAAGCGACAACGATGGCTAAGCCAATTGTGATGGGGCGTAAGACATGGGAGTCGATTGGGCGGCCGCTACCGGGGCGATTTAATATCGTTATTAGCCGGCAGTCAGGCTATGCCGCTGAGGGCGCTGCGGTGGTGTCCGATTTGGCTAGTGCGCTGACGCTGGCCCGCCAAGAGGCGGGTTCTTCGGGGCTTGATGAGGTGTGTGTGATTGGCGGAGAGGCCATCTACCGGCAGGCCCTTGATGAGGTCACAAAAATGTATATTACGGAAGTTGACCTTGAACCCGATGGTGACGCTTGGTTTCCGGAAATTGAACTAAATGACTGGAATGAGGTCTCGCGGGAGTGTTACCCAGTAACATCTGACAAAAGCCCTGCTTATTGCTTTGTGACTTTGCAGCGAGTATGACGGAATAAGTTGTTTCTTTTGGTGCTCACTCGCGAGTGATGTTTTCACTGTCTTGAATATCTGCGCTTATTGAGCGTTACTTAAATAAGTATTTTTGTTACTTACTTTCACGAAAATGTAACCCTTCAACACATAAAATTAGCAAGGAATTTTATATTACGAAACATTTAGTTTTGTCGTTGATTCTTACGTTTGCACATGATTAAAATAAGTCCCGCTGTATGAAAGCACGGTCTTACGACTGGCCGTACGGCTGATAGAAGATAATAAGCTCTGCTTTCACTAAACGTCCCAAATAGGAAAAGCAATTCCCATGAAAACGCAACGATTGAAAACAATCGCGCTGGCGGTCAGTGTGGCTGTTGGTATGCTGGCTGGATCGCCGGCCTATTCAGCCGATACGACTGCTGGGCAAGACGCCGCAGCGCAACCTCCAGCCAAACCATTGATCCCAGTTAGCAAGGTTCTTGATGTTGGTATCAAAAGAACTAAAGCAGCAAAGCAATCTCAAGTTAAAGTTGATCGCTTAGCAGCAGAAACGGGTGATTTATTACAAGACTACAAAACTGTGATGAAGCAAGTAGACGGTCTTCGCGTCTATAACGCTCGTCTAGAAAAGCAGATTGCCGGTCAGTTAAAGCGTATCGCTGGTCTGGGCAAGTCTGTTGATGAGGCGACTATCATTCAGCGCCAAATCACTCCGCTGTTGATTCGTATGATCGACGGTCTTGAGCAGTTTGTTGCTTTAGACGTGCCATTCCACAAAGAAGAGCGCGAAGAGCGTGTTGAATTCTTGCGCACCAACATGGATCGCTCGGATATCACCATCGCAGAGAAATTCCGCCAAGTTCTTGAAGCCTACAAAATCGAAAATGAGTACGGCCGTAAAATCGATAGCTACAAAGGTGTTGCTACGGTTGGTGGTTCAGATCGCGAAGTAAACTTCTTACGTATTGGTCGTATTGGTCTGATGTACCAAACAACTGATGGCGAACAGTCGGGCGCTTGGGATCAAGATCAGCGCAAGTGGGTTGAACTGGATTCTGGCGACTACCGCGGCGCGATCCAAAAGGGTCTGCGTATCGCTCGTAAACAAGCTTCTATCGATATCATGAAACTCCCGATTCCGGCTCCGGAGGCTGCTAAATAATGAAACGTAATCTATTAAAGGCTGCTGTGTTGGCTTTCAGCGGCGCGATTGCCGTTGCAGCTATGCCGGCGATGGCCGAAGACGCAAAATCGCTCGACGAATTGTTAAAGATGGTTGAGCAAGGGCGTATCTCTGAAATTCGTGAGAACAAAGAGCGTGAGCAGCGTTTTGCTGCTGCCCGTTACGACCAGCAAAAGACGCTTGACGAAGCTAAGCGCACCTTGGCTGCAGAAGAGAAGCGTTCTTCTGATCTAGAAAAAACCTTTGAAGAAAATGAAACAGTTATCGTTGAGAAACAACGTCAGCTGAAAGAGCGTTTGGGTACCCTGACAGAATTGTTTGGACACCTGACCTCTACCGCTGGTGATCTGCGTTCTAACTTCATGTCTTCTATCATCAGTGTTCAGTTCCCTAAGCGTGAGCAGTTCGTTGATGACTTGATCGCAAAAATGTCTGGTGCTGAAGAGCTGCCAAGCATCGAAGAGATTGAGCGTATTTGGTTCGAATTGCAGCGTGAAATGACTGAGTCAGGCCGTGTTGTTAAATTCAAAACTCCTGTGACCAGTGCTGGCGGCGAGAGCAGCGAGCAAGAAGTAGTACGTGTTGGTACCTTCAATATGGTTAACGCCGATGGCGAATATTTGCAGTACATCTCTGAAACTGGTGCACTTGCAGTATTGTCACGTCAGCCAAGCGGTCCATACATGGGCTGGGCTGAGGAATTGGCTTCAACTACTTCTGGTATGAGCGCATTTGGTGTTGACCCTACTGGTCCTACAGGTGGTTCTTACTTAGCGGCATTGATTGATAGCCCGACTCTTACTGAGCGTTGGCATCAAGGTGGCGTGGTAGGTTATGTTATTTCTGCCGTTGGTGTGCTGGCGATGTTAATTGCCTTCTGGCGCTTGGTTGTTCTGTCTATCGAAGACATGAAAGTTAACGCCCAGCTGAAAAGCACTAAAGCCAACACTAACAACAGCCTTGGCCGTGTGTTAAAAGTGCATGAAGATAACCCATCAATGGATTCAGAGACTCTTGAGCTGAAACTTTCAGAAGCTATTCTGAAAGAGACTCCACGTTTGGAGAACTCACTCAATCTGCTGAAAATTATTGCTGCGGTAGCACCTCTACTAGGTCTGCTCGGTACCGTAACCGGTATGATTATTACCTTCCAAGCAATTACTATCTTCGGTGCAGGTGATCCGAAAGCAATGGCTGGTGGTATCTCTGGTGCACTGGTAACGACTGTACTTGGTCTGGTGGTTGCGATCCCAACAGTTCTGCTGCACACCTTCGTGAGCGGTCGTGCCAAGAAAATTATCCATGTTCTTGACCAGCAAACTACGGGCATCATTGCCGAACACACGGAAGGTCACGCGGGGAACTAAGCGATGTACCTACTGAATGAATGGATCGAGATTATCCGTAGATTCATGGATGCAGGTGGCGACGTGCTTTGGGCCATCGCCGGCCTGACATTCCTGATGTGGACTCTCGCTCTGGAAAGACTTTGGTATTACAAATTTGGGCTGTCGAAAGACGTCGACGGTGCCATTGGCAGCTGGGAAAAACGCGCAGAGCGTAAATCTTGGAATGCCAAGCAAATTCGTGAAAAGTTGATATCTGAGGTATCACTTAAAATTAATGCGAGTTTGCCAATGATTCAAACAATGGTGGCGCTATGCCCACTATTGGGATTGTTGGGCACGGTTACCGGTATGATTGAAGTATTTAACATCATGGCGGTAACAGGTGGCGGCGATGCTAAATCGATGGCTGGCGGTGTTTCAAAAGCAACGATCCCGACTATGGCGGGTATGGTTGCCGCTTTGTCAGGGGTCTTTATCAATACTTATATTAAAAGTATTGCAGACCGTGAAGGCGAGCTTTTGGAAGACCATCTGACAACAGATCACTAAGAGAGCTAACATGAGAAGGAATAAAAGAGGCGGAACAGAGGATAATCCCTCTGAAATAGACTTGACGCCGATGCTCGACGTTGTGTTTATCATGTTGATCTTCTTTATTGTAACGGCGTCCTTTATTAAGGAAGCTGGTGTCGAGGTGAACCGCCCTGACGCGTCAACATCGAGTAAGAAAGAGAACGTTAATATTCTGATTGCTGTAACAGCAACCAATGAAATATGGATTGATAAGCGCCGGGTAGATAAGCGTGCTGTTCGCTCTGTTGTTGAGCGTATGCATGCGGAAAATCCAAAAGGTGCCGTGGTTATTCAGGCTGATAAAGCCTCGAATACCGAGACGGTTACTGCGGTTATCGACGCCAGCCGGTCGGCAGGTGTATACGATGTTTCATTGGCCACTGAAGACAGCTGATCAATATGAATATTCGACTATTAATAGGTGCTGCATTGGCATTTTTGGTGACGGCTACGCTGTTCATCATAATGCCGTACCTTATCGAGATAGCTGACAAGACGCTGGACGAAAAACCGCGTACGAAGCTGGCCGATATACAAATGCCAGACACCAAAATTGAAACAATGAAAGACAGCAAGCCCGATAAGCCGAAGCAGCCTGATGAGCCGCCACCGGATATGGAGCAACCTGAGATGGAAGACATCAATCCGAACTTGGATGTTGTCAATATGACTCCAACTCAGGCCGTCGATCTGACAAATACTGCCGGTGGGCTTTCAGCCTCTGACGGTGAGTACTTGCCAATCGTTAAAGTTGCCCCAATTTATCCGCGTCGCGCGCAAAGTCGTGGTGTCACTGGTTACTGTACGGTTGAGTACACTGTAACCAAAGCGGGTACTACTCGGGATATCGTTGCGGTGGATTGTGAGCCTTCCGGCTATTTCGAGCGGGCTTCAATTAAAGCGGCTGAGAAGTTTAAGTACAAACCGCGTGTGTCTGACGGCGAGCCTATTGAGGTGCCGGGCATACAAAACCGGTTCACTTATGAGTTGGAAAAATGATGTCTGATTATCACTTGAGCACTAAAACGTTGCGTCCAGTGTTGGTCAAGCTGGGTTGTTCTATCGCTCTCGGTGTAGCTACAGTGTTTGCCATGCCTCTTGTAAGTTCATCCTTACAGCCGTTACTTGGTGAGCAGAGCGTGGGCATTGCCCACGCCGCTGAGAAAGAAAAGCCCAAGCGCAGCACACGTAAAACGCCAGCTATCCGCGCCAAAATTTATGAAAAACTAAATGCAGCGCAGGAAGCGGCGGACGCTAAAAAGTACAACGAAGCCATCAAGCTACTCAATGATCTCCGTGATACAGAAGGACGGAACTCACTGAATAGCTATGAGCTTGCTAACCTCTACAATATGTATGCGTTTATATACTTTACTCAGGAAAAGTATCAATTAGCGCTAGATGCATATCGTAATGTTGTGAAGCAGCCGGATATTCCGGAAGCAATGGAGTTGAATACCAAGTACACCATTGCTCAGCTTTACTTCGTGAAAGAGGACTATAAAGGCGGTGTTTCTACATTGCTGGAGTGGTTTAAAGCTAAGCAAGCTCTAGGTGAAGATCCAGGTGCGGGTGCCTATGCACTTCTATCCCAGGGTTATTACCAGCTTAAAGATCTTGATCGCGCCTTAAAGTACATTGAAGTGGCTATTAATGATTACACTAGTCGTGGAAAGGTACCTAAAGAGCAGTGGTGGGGTTTACAGCGCTACTTGTACTACGAGAAAAATGATATCAAGCGTGTAACAGCGATTCTTGAAGAAACGCTTAAGCATTACCAGAAGAAAGCCTATTGGCTGCAGTTGTCCTCAATGTACAACGAGCTAAAAATGGATGATAAAGCGACTGCAGCAATGGAGACCGCTTACACCGAAGGTGTTCTGGATAATGATAAAGAGCTGATTAATATGGCTTATCTATTCCTGTCTCAGGAAGTGCCGTATAAAGCAGCTAAAGTGCTTGATAAAGCTATTAAGAAAGGCGATGTGCCTGCGACCTCTAAAAACCTTGAGCTACTTGGCAATGCTTGGCGTCAAGCTCAAGAGTTGAAGAAGGCAATTCCAGAAATGGAAAAAGCTGCAGCGAAATCCGATAAGGGTGAGTTGTGGTCGCGTTTGGGCAGTATCTACCTTGATAACGACGAATTCGATAAGGCGGAGAAAGCCATAGAGAATGCGTTCAAAAAAGGTGATATTAAACGTCCAGACAACGCCTACCTTGTGCTAGGAATGGCTCGCTTCAACCTTCAAGAATATGAAGGAGCGCGTAAAGCGTTTAAAGAAGCTGCTAAAAGTGAAAAGTCTGCAGCTTATGCTAAGCAGTGGATGGAGTTCATGGCAAAAGAGCTAGAGCGTCAAGAAGCATTAAAAGATGGCTAATTGAACATCTAAAGCGCAATCTATTAAGGCACCTTCGGGTGCCTTTTTTGTATTTGTATTGGACGGATGTGAATTCCATTCCTATAGTTATATTGCCAATTAGAAATTCGTTAGAGCAATAAAGTGTATGTGGTCTCGAGAAGTTTACGTGAAAGTAGCGCTACTGCTCGTGACAGTTATATTCTTGGCTGGCCCGCTATCTGCTAGTGAGTCACTTGATTCAGATAAGCCAGAAGCTGGTTTTTTCAGTCGCACCTTGTCTGGTGCAGAATCTACAAGAGATACATGGTCGGAGCGTTGGGTAGATTTCGCAGAAGGCGTCGATCATTACTTCAGCAAGGAAAATGCCCCCCCTGACTATAAAAACGAAAGCTATGTGAAGCTTCAGCTCAAGCAGACTTGGGAGGAGCGAGGTGATATTCAGACGGATGTCCGAGTAAAGGCAAAGTTCGATTTACCTAATACTCAGCGCAAAGCAAAACTGTTTTTTAGTAGTGATGAATACACCGAGAATTCATTAGAAGAGCGTGTAAGAAGTAATTCCACCGGTGAACGCTTTAGGCGTAAAGAGTCTGTCTCTGGTATCGAGATAACACCGGATGATGAGTGGAATAAGTGGAAACGCTCCGCCCGCCTCGGTATTAAGCTGCGGGCGCCGCTGGTTACCTTTGGGCGTTATCGCTTGCGAAGACCTATGGAAGCATGGGGTGAATGGCTGCCAGAGTTCACTCAAGAAATATGGTATTTCAGTGACCGCGGTTGGGGAGCAACGAGTGAGTTTGAAATACAACGCCCATTAAGTGAGCGCTTTCGGTTAAATTACTTAACCGTACTTGAATTCGAAGATCAGTATGATTTCTTTGAAAACGTACATGTGTTGTCATTGAATCAGAGCTTGTCTGATCGTTCTAAGCTGGAATACCGCGTCGGGGCGGTATTTTCGACCGAGTTTCGAACACAAATGACAGCGTATTTTGTTGGCACCAGTTACAGTTACAAATTGTATGAGGACTGGATTTTTCTGACGGCCAGCCCTGAGGTGTTCTTCCCAAAAGATGACGGTTGGAATGCCGAGGCTAGCTTTACAATTGCCCTAGATGTTTATTTCTCTGAGTAGCCTTAGTCTATTATTTCACCCTTAATCATCCCAGCTTCTACAAAACTTTGAAGAGAGATGCCCTTTTCGATTGAGAGGGGAATAAGGGTAGTTGGCGCGATGTGTGCTAGAAAGAGTAACGAGAGTTGCGGTGAGTAATGTTAGCGTTTGTTTGCTCTAGGCTACAGGCGCATTAGCAGAAGCTCTATATTGTCGCTGACTTGTAAAGCACATTGCCTATACTTGATCGCCGTGAATCATTTCAGTATGAATGAGTAGAATGAATCGCGTGCTTGGCGCAAAACGATATTTAAACGGATGTTGACATAAATGCGATATTCGCAGGAGAAGTAATGACAATTCGCGTGGCTATTCATCACAAGACCTACTATAGCTTTGATCGCTTAGTAAACCTGTCCCCGCATGTGATACGTCTGCGGCCTGCTCCCCACAGCCGAACGCCAATCCATAGTTACAGCATGAAAATTGTGCCGGAAACGCACTTTTTAAATTGGCAGCAGGACGCCTTCGGAAATTATCTTGCTCGGCTTGTATTCCCTGAAAAAACGGAAAAATTTTCGGTAGAGGTAGAAGTCCTCGCCGATATGACGGTTATTAATCCCTTTGATTTTTTTGTAGAGGAATACGCTGAAAAATTTCCGTTTTACTACAAAAAACAGCTAAAAAAAGAGCTTTCGCCGTATTTGGTTAAGGAGAAACAGGGCAAGTTATTTACTAAATTACTGAAATCTATATCGACCGAAAAGCGGCCAGTTAACGACTTTTTGGTTGAAGTGAATCAAATCCTTGAAAAGAGAATTGAGTATTGCCTTCGCTTTGAGCCTGGGGTGCAAGAGCCGGAAGAAACATTGCAATTAGCCAAAGGTTCTTGCCGGGATTCCGCATGGTTGGCTGTGCAATTGTTCCGGCATATGGGAATCGCAGCGCGATTTGCTTCGGGCTATTTGGTGCAATTGACCTCGGACGAAAAATCCTTGGACGGCCCGAGTGGTCCTGAGAAAGATTTTACAGATTTACATGCATGGTGTGAGGTTTATATTCCAGGAGCAGGCTGGATTGGCTTAGACCCGACATCGGGTTTATTTGCAAGTGAGGGACATATTCCGCTGGCGTGTACACCCGACCCAGTATCTGCAGCGCCAATAGAGGGTTTTACCGACGAGTGCGAGGTAGAGTTTGACTATTCCAATGTGGTTGAGCGGGTACATGAAGACCCACGAGTGACAAAGCCTTATAGCGACGATCAGTGGGCGGACATTTTATTACTCGGTGAACAGGTCGATAAAGATTTAATAAAGAACGATGTTCGGCTGACGATGGGGGGCGAGCCAACATTTGTATCCATTGACGATATGGAATCGCCCCAGTGGAACACCGATGCACTTGGTGCCGAGAAATTAAGTCTCGCTAAAACCCTATTGCTAAAACTGCGAAATCATTTCGCCCCTCAGGGCTTATTACATTATGGCCAGGGGAAGTGGTATCCGGGGGAGGAGGTGCCCCGCTGGGCGCTTGGTTTATTCTGGCGGAAAGACAATGAGCCTTTATGGCTAGACCCAGAACTACTGGCCAGAGTCGACAAGGATTACGGCCACAATTTAGTAACCTCAGAAAAATTCGCATTGAGCTTGGCAGCTAAATTGAGCTTGGCGCCGGACTACGTTCAAGCTGCATACGAAGACGCTTTGCACTATTTGTTGCAGGAACAAAAAATACCTAAAAATATCGATATTCTTGCCGCCAAAATCAGCGACGATCTCGGTCGTCGGCGTCTCGCTCGTTTACTCGAGCAGGGCTTTAAAGACCCCACTGGCTATATCATTCCGCTTGCCTGGGAGATTGTTGCGGGGGAGTGGCGAAGTAGTATTTGGAATGTAAAACGCGAGCGCCTTATTTTAACGCCCGGTGACTCCCCTATGGGTTTGCGCCTCCCCTTAGGCGATTTGCCTGAGTTAGAAGAGCCAGAAATTCAGCCAGATCGCGATCCGTTTGAAGAGCGCAGTCCGTTGCAGCCTCGGCAAGATATTCATTTCCCTGCAGAAGCTAAGCCGCCAACGCCGCAGCGTTTACAGAATGCATCTAAAACGGTGGCAGAAAAGCTTAAGTACCCACAGACACTAATTCGGACGGCAATGTGTATTGAGGCGCGAGGCGGAAAGCTGCATATATTTATGCCGCCCTTGCATAGTTTGGAAAACTATATCGAGCTGGTTGCTGCCATTGAAGAGACCGCCAAAGAGCAGGGCGTGCCGGTGATTTTGGAAGGGTATGAGCCGCCCCGTGACTCCCGTATGCAAAAGCTATTGGTGACCCCAGACCCAGGTGTCATTGAGGTCAATGTTCATCCTACTTCTAGCTGGAAGGAGCTGGTTGCTAACACTACCGAGCTGTATTCCGCAGCGCGAGAGTCACGCCTTGCCGCTGAGAAATTTATGTTAGACGGTCGCCACACCGGCACGGGTGGCGGTAATCATATTACGCTGGGTGGCGTGACGCCGAGTGATAGTCCGATCTTGCGACGCCCGGATCTACTGCGCAGTTTAGTGACTTTTTGGCAGCATCACCCGAGCTTGTCTTATATTTTTTCTAGTGCATTTATTGGGCCGACTAGTCAGGCCCCGCGGGCTGATGAAGGTCGTGATGAAATGATGTACGAAATGGAAATTGCATTCCAGCAAATGCCAGATGGGTTGGCAGATCAGCCTTGGCTGGTGGATAGGTTGATGCGTAATTTGCTTATCGATATTACCGGCAATACCCATCGCGCCGAGTTTTGTATTGACAAACTGTATGCACCAGGCAGTGCAACTGGTCGCTTAGGTTTATTGGAGTTTCGCGGTTTTGAAATGCCACCGCACAGTCGTATGTCGCTTGTGCAGGCACTTTTGATACGAACCTTGGTTGCTTATTTTTGGAATGAGCCCTACAAAAAGCCGCTGGTTCGCTGGGGTACGGCATTACACGACAAATTTATGCTGCCACATTATCTATGGCAAGACATGAAAGATGTTGTTGCGGTGCTCGAGCGTGCCGGCTATCCCTTTAAGGCCGAGTGGCTGCTTCCCTTTGAAGAGTTTCGCTTTCCGCACTATGGTCGCGTAAAGCTCGACGAGATTGAAATAGAGCTGCGTTGGGCGGTTGAGCCTTGGAATGTACTGGGCGAAGAAATCGGAAGCTTCGGTACGGCGCGATACGTTGATTCATCGGTAGAGCGTTTACAGGTAAAACTGACGGGCTTGACGGATAGTCGCTACGTACTGGCCTGTAATGGTCGTAGGGTGCCTTTGGCTAATACGGGGCGTCACGGTGAGTATGTGGCTGGTGTGCGCTATCGTGCTTGGGCGCCGCCATCTGCCCTGCATCCAACAATTGGTGTGCATACACCCTTGGTGTTTGACTTGATTGATACTTGGACGGGGCGCTCTGTAGGCGGTTGCAGTTATCACGTGTCGCACCCGGGCGGCCGAACGTATGAAACTTTCCCTGTAAATGCATTTGAGGCGGAGTCTCGCCGTGGGAATCGCTTTAGCACCGTGGCACATACGCCCGGACCGTACACGCCAAGGCCGGATTTAGATGCTGTGCGAGAGTTTTTCTCCGAGCCGCCGCGGCCTATGGCGCCACCGCCAGAGGAGTCCCTTGGGGAGTATCCGCATACGCTCGACTTGCGCCGCAAACCCAACTGGATTGGCTAGTGTTGCTTTAAAAAAGACCTGTTAGCGCTAACTAACAGGTCTTTTTTATCTTCTTAGGAGGTATGTCCTCCAGATGGACGACATTCTTGCCGCGTGAATTCACTTAAGATTAGCGAGTTAATCATCCTGAGAATAATAATATGCCGAATAAGCTCGATTACGTAAAAACGCGTCGCGAGGACGTCGACGAAATCCCATTGAAATGGCAAAGGCTTATTCAGCGGGTGATGAAGCACTACACTCGCTTTAATGTTTGGGTTTACAAAAAAAGTGGCGGTCGCCTGCTAAAGAACTTCCCCGGTGGCTACCCGATTTGCATTGTTGGAATGACCGGAAGAAAGAGCGGCGCGCGCCGTGAAATTGCCTTGATTCATCTGCCTTGGGGAGAAAACAAACTACTGGTTGCCTCGCAAGGGGGGATGGAAAAACATCCACAGTGGTATTTTAATATCGCGGCAACACCCGAGATTGATATTATGGTTCGCGGTGTGACGCAGTCGTATTTGGCCTGCCAAGCTAGCGATGAAGAGAAGCGCGAGCTGTGGCCGCACCTCTTAAGTTTGTATCCCGATTTTGATGAATACCAAGCGCGTACAGATCGCGATATTCCGGTATTTATCTGTAAGCCTCGGTAATTCCGTTCTATAAAATAATAAGGAATACAGCCATGTCGGATGCCTCTATCGCCGTATCACAGCAGCGCCGTTTAGCGCTGCATGGCGTTATCATTTTGTTTTTGGGTCTGCTATCGGGAATCGGTTTTTCTATTGCCGCGGCGACACAAGATATGAGCAGTCCTACTTATGGCGCTTGGCGATTTGCTCATATGGAAGGGCTGGCGAATGGTTTAGTCGTTTTGGCTGTGGCGGGAGTGTGGTTGCGCATTGACGTGGAGGCGCGGTTTATTAATGCGGCGCGAATTATTTTAGTATTGGGTTGCTACGCCAATATCATTGGTCCAATTATAAATGCTTTATTTATTGCTAAGCGGCTAATTGTGCCAGAAACCCCCTTAGAAGCCTTTGTGGTGTATGGCTTTTATATTCCCGGCACCCTACCCATTTTTTCCTTCGCTATTTTTATATTTAATTTATTCGGGCATCAGAAAAATAAAACATAAATTTAAAATTGAGTGCAATGAATCCCCTGCGGACTTTCTATGGTGCTTACACAGTCGTTGCAATGGGTGCAGCGGCTTATGAAATTGGCGTCTGCTTGCGCGCGGTTTGGAAGGTCGGGATCGCTAAGCAAGGTTCGGCCCAGCTGTATAAAATCAAAACCCTGCTCCATGAGTGTGGCAAAGCTTGCGTTACTGCTTGCGCCACCAACGTAGATCATCTTGCAGGACACCGCTTCGCGGATGCGTTTCGCCTGTTTTAAAAAATATAGCTCATGGTAGGGGTAATCTTTGAACATGGATTTTCCCATCATGCGCAATGCCAAGCGCATTACGCGACTTTTTTCTGTGCGTAACATGCCGGGCAATATATTGCCGCCACGGAACATAATCATGGGGTTCATTGTGCTGGTGCCACCGCTGGTGATAATGCCGTCTATACCGGCGCTATCTAATAGCTTGCTGATCTCAATAGCGTCATCGTAATGAAGGCCGCCGCGCACACCTTCGGTCATGCTGATTTTTGCCAGCAGTGGAAAGTCTTCGCCGACTGCATCGCGGACGGCGGCTAAGACTTGTAACGGAAGTCGCATGCGGTTTTCAAAACTGCCGCCGTAATTATCTTTACGCTTATTTGTTTTCGGGCTCATAAATTGGCAGAGGCCGTAGCCGTGACCAAAGTGAATTTCTAGGGCGTCAAAGCCTACCGACTTCATAAAAACTGCGGCTTGGTAATAATGTTGAATAAGCTCGTCGATATCGCTGAGGGTCATGGCGTCGCAAAACAACATGCCGCGAGATAAGCCTAGGCCGTTTAAGCCAAAACTTGGGCCTAGTGGTCGCCGACGCCGGAGTTCACTGTTCTTTGAAAATCCCCCGCAGTGTGCCATTTGTCCAGACACCTTGGTGCCACGGGAATGCAAATCAGAAATCAGCGCAGTGAGTTGCGGGCGGATGCCCTCATGCATATACATCATGCCTTCATTTAGGCGGCCATCCGCTTCCACGGCGCAGTAACCTAAGGTCGTCATCGCGATGCCGCCATCAGCTAAGGTGCCGTGGAAATTATTGAGTGCCGCGCCGGGTACACCGCTGGGGGTCATATTTTCGAAGGTGCCCGCCTTGATAAAGCGGTTTTTGAGCTGAAGACCGTTGATAGAGGCAGGAGAAAAACAATCCGCAATGCCGTGTTGGGTGCCGCTCATAAGCCCGTCCATTTTTATTATGTGTTGAATTCTCTCTATTGTTGTTGCGGCGAGGGGTGAATTGAATACTCAGTTCGGGCTAGTTGGTTTAAACGACGGGGTGTGACTCTGTGCTGTGTATTTAATTGTGAACGGAGATCAGGCGGTAATTAACGTGGCCGGCCTTTTTTTCTTTGTCGGTATGCCAATGGCTTGGCAGTAGCGGCAAGGCTTCGTCTGCTGCGGTTTCAATATAAATGAGCGTGTCATCGCCCAAGGATTTACCGGCTAAGGCTTCAATGATGGGTGTTAATAGCTGTTTGTGAAATGGTGGGTCGAGGAAAATAATGCTGTGTTTTATATCGTTAGCGGCGATATACGATTGTGCAGTTTGGCAGTGTACCGCTGCGGTATTGCACTTTAAGGTGGTGAGGTGATCACGTATTTGCCGGCATGTGGTGCTGTCGGTTTCGACGAAATCACAATGTGCGGCGTAGCGGGACAGCGCCTCAAGGCCAAGTGCTCCAGATCCTGCGAATAAATCTAGGCAGTGAGCTCCGTGAATGTGGGGACTAAGCCAGTTAAAGAGGGTTTCCCGAATCCGGTCGCTGGTGGGGCGCAGTCCCTCTGCGGCTTGAAAGTGCAGTTTTCTGCTGCGCCATTGGCCGCCGATGATTCTTAGCATGCCTTGGGCTGCTTTGTTGTCGCCTTGCGGTTTGCGCATGGGTATTCCGGTGCCAGTTACTCAGAGAAATGGTAGGATAAGGCTTTTATTTTTGCTGTAAACCTTACCTTGGAATTTATATACCTGCATGACAGATAAAGCGACACCGTCGGAACTAGAGCCGGAAGTTAAAAAGAAGGGTTTATTTACCCGTTTTAAAGAGTCTTTTGTTGGCTCAGAAGAAGACCAAGCCGCGTTAGCCGCAGCAGAGGGCTTTATCGATGATGCTGAGGTGGCGCCTTGGCAACATCTGGAATTGTCGCCAGAAGAGCAGGCATCACTGCTGGTTCGCTTCCGTGAAGGTCTGAGTAAGACCGGCGCGCAGCTTGGCGAGGGGATGGCCAATTTATTCCTCGGCCGCAAAGAAATTGATGACGAGCTGCTGGAAGAAATCGAAACCCATTTGCTGATGGCTGATGTGGGTGTCGACGCGACCCAAGAGATCATTAGCAATCTGACTAGCCGCGTGTCCCGCAAAGAGCTAAATGACCCAGAAGCCTTATATATCGCTTTGCAGCAGGAGCTAAGCACTATGCTTGCCGCTGCAGAAGAGGAGTTAGTCATTCCTGTTAGCGACAAACCCTATGTTATTTTAATGGTTGGGGTTAACGGTGTTGGTAAGACCACCACCATCGGCAAGCTGGCTAAGCAGTTTCAGGCCGGCGGCCGCTCGGTCATGCTGGCGGCGGGAGATACCTTCCGCGCGGCGGCGGTAGAGCAGCTTCAGGTGTGGGGTGAGCGTAACGATGTTCCCGTTATCGCTCAACACACTGGTGCCGACAGTGCTTCGGTGCTGTTTGACGCTCTGCAGGCGGCGCAGGCAAGAGATGTCGATATTTTGATTGCCGATACGGCCGGCCGCTTGCACAACAAAGACAATTTGATGGAAGAATTGAAGAAAGTCGTTCGAGTGCTTAAAAAGTTAGACCCAGATGCACCCCATGAGGTGATGCTGGTTTTAGACGCCGGCACAGGTCAAAACGCGCTGTCCCAAGCCAAGCATTTTCAGCAGGCGGTGGGTGTTACCGGTTTGACCTTAACGAAGCTCGACGGCACCGCGAAGGGCGGTATTGTTTTTGCGATTAGCAAGCAGCTTGGTATTCCGATTCGATTTATTGGCGCGGGCGAGGGTATTTTGGACTTGCGCCCATTCCGGGCCAATGAGTTTGTTGGTGCCTTATTTGGGTGGCAGCAAAAGCAATGATTGAATTTGATCAGGTTTGCAAGCGTTATGAAGGCGGTTATGAAGCGCTCACTAACCTGAGCTTCCATATTCCCCGTGGCGAAATGCGCTTTTTAACCGGCCACAGTGGCGCTGGTAAAAGCACCTTGCTCAAGCTGATTATGGTGATGGAGCGAGCCAGCTCCGGACAAGTTATTGTCGGTGGACGGAATCTGTCGAGCCTACCGGCGCGCCGCATACCAGAGGTGCGCCGCGATGTTGGGGTGGTTTTTCAGAATCATCAGTTGTTGTTCGACCGCACCGTCTACGACAATGTTGCGCTGCCGCTAATTATTGCTGGTTATGGTCATCGCGACATCGGCCGTCGGGTGCGGGCGGCCTTAGACAAGGTGGGCCTGCTAGATAAGGAGCGGAAAAACCCTATTACCCTGTCTGGGGGAGAGCAGCAGCGGGTGGGGATTGCCCGCGCGGTGGTGAATAAGCCTGCCTTATTATTGGCCGATGAACCCACGGGTAACCTTGACCCACAATTGTCCGCTGAAATTATGCATTTGTTTGAGCAGTTTAAGCAGGTCGGCGTGACCGTACTTATCGCCACCCACGACCTCGGTTTGATTGCGCGGATGCCCTATCGTCTGCTGACCTTGCGCAATGGGCAGCTGGTCACACGGGGAGGGGATGACAATGTCCCCGAATAAGCAGAATAGAATGAATAAGCGCCGCTTGGGCCAATTGCAGGCACCTGCCGGCAAAAAAGATATCAAGGGTGCGCGTAAGCACAAAACCAGTTTAAGTGACCGCCTAGCCGGCTACCGCAGCCACCATCAACAGGTGGCAATAGACAGTTTGCGTCGTCTTGTCGCTCGTCCGGCAACCACTATCATGACCACCTTAGTGATCGCTATCGCCTTGGCGCTGCCAACAAGCCTCTACGTAGGCTTGAATAATATCGATGCGGTTAGTGACGGTTGGGAAGGCGCAGCGCGTATATCACTATTTTTAAAGCCCAGCGTGAGTAGCGGGCAGGCCGAGGTGTTGCGACGCAATATTGCTGAGCGCGATGGCGTTGTAGCGGCGGACTATATTTCTCCAGATGCCGCGCTAGAAGAATTCCGCGCTAGTTCGGGGTTTGGCGACGTACTTGATCAGCTCGATGCCAACCCGCTGCCCAGCTTAATCGTGGTGACTCCCCGTGAGGCCAATGTTTCTGCTGCGGCAGTGACGGAATTGCAGGCCTCGCTAGGGCTATTGCCAGAAGTCGAATTGGCAAAGCTAGATATGGAGTGGTTGCAGCGTTTAAATCGTATTACTGAGCTTGGGCGCCGTTTAACCTTGGCGCTTGGTGCCATGCTCGCGGTCGGTGTATTACTCATTATTGGTAATACCATTAAATTGGCAATAGAGGGGCGACGGGCGGAAATTCTTGTCGTTAAGCTGGTCGGGGGCACCAATGCCTTTGTGCGCAGACCATTTTTGTACACCGGATTGTGGTACGGTCTTGGTGGTGGTTTGGTGGCGTGGATCTTGGTGCAAAGCGGGCTGTGGTGGCTAAGTGGCCCTATTGCTGATTTATCACAGTCTTACCAGAGTGACTTTCACCTATTGGGCCTCGGCTTTATTGATACTATAGTCTTGTGGCTATTTGCTGCCATGCTGGGTTTATTGGGCGCATGGCTGGTTGTGGGGCGTGAATTGCGGGCTATTGAGCCGCGCTGATTCGCTGAATTCCCCGTGTTGAGTGGGTTTTCTGCTTGGTACTTGAACTTTGGTGCGTTTGGTACTCTAATAAGCAGCGGTGTAAAACGTAGTTTCATCAACGAATTTTAGGAGGATGTGCAATGAGTACTCATCTACAGCCGATACAGCAGCTTGTACCGGGTGGTGATCTCTCTGCATATATTCAGTCGGTCGGCAGCATCCCTGTGCTTAGCGCAGAGCGTGAGCGTGAGCTGGCTGAGGATCTGTTTTATCACGGCAACGTCGAGGCGGCACGTCAATTAGTTATGTCGCATCTGCGCTTTGTTGTGCATATTGCTAAAAGTTACAAAGGCTATGGCCTGGCCCAGGCTGATCTGATCCAAGAAGGTAATGTAGGTCTAATGAAGGCTGTTAAGCGTTTCGACCCTGAAAAAGGCGTGCGCTTGGTGTCATTTGCTGTTCATTGGATTAAGGCTGAGATTCACGAGTACGTTTTGCGCAACTGGCGCATTGTTAAAATTGCGACGACCAAGGCACAGCGTAAATTGTTCTTTAATCTTCGCAGCGCGAAAAAGCAGCTGTCTTGGTTGAGCAATGATGAGGTGCACGCTGTTGCCGCTGATTTGGGTGTAGACGTTGCCGAAGTGCGCAGAATGGAAGGTCGTCTGAGTTCGGTAGATGTGGGTTTTGATGCCGACACCGACGACGAGCGCGGCCCCGTCGCACCGGTTCACTACCTTGAAGATCACAGTGCTGACCCTGCTTTATTGCTAGAGTCCGATGATCTGGAAGAGAGTAATCACCAGAATCTGTCACTGGCTTTGTCTGAGCTTGATGAGCGCAGTCGCGACATTCTGCAAAGCCGCTGGCTGGGTGATAGCAAGGCGACCTTGCATGATTTGGCAGACCGTTACGGCGTTTCAGCTGAGCGTATTCGCCAGCTAGAACAAGCCGCAATGAAAAAACTGCGGGCGGCAATGGAAGCCTAGCTTTTAGTTTTAGTGTTTTAAAAAGCCTCGCAACGCGGGGCTTTTTCATTTTTGCCTAGCAGAAAGCGCGTCATTTACGAGTTGTTGCGGCACTTGGCTTTTTTAAGCCCGTCTAGATCCGTACAATAGCGCCATCAATTACTATCTGGGTATACACATGGCTTCCCTAACGCTTTTTGTAGCGGCGGTTTTAGGATTTTTGGCGGTTGGCTTGGGCGCATTTGGCGCGCACGGCTTAAAGGCGAGCTTGCCTGCCGACATGATGGCGGTGTATCAAATCGCTGTTCAGTACCATTTTTATCATTGTTTCGCGTTGCTCATCGTTGGCGTGCTTATGCATAGCGGTGTTCAGCATCTATCATTGCGAATATCTGCTGTTTTGTTTTTTGCTGGGACGCTCGTCTTCAGCGGCAGCTTGTACGCCTTGGCATTAACCGGAACACGGTGGCTGGGCGCGATCACTCCGATTGGTGGTTTAATGTTTTTAGTGGCTTGGGCGTGTTTGGCCTACTCTGCATGGAAAGCGATGTAATGACTGAGAATGCCGCACCTATCCGGCGCCGGATTAAAAGCTTTGTTCTTCGCACCGGAAGAATGACCGACGGTCAGCGTCGGGCCTATGAGATTAACCTCGCTGAGCTGGGCTTGCAGCGCAGCGACGGCATGCAAAACTTTGAAAATACCTTTGGGCGTGTGGCGCCGGTGGTGCTTGAAATTGGTTTCGGTATGGGTGATTCCCTCGCTGAAATGGCCGCCAATGCCCCAGAAAATGATTTTATCGGCGTAGAGGTTCACACCCCCGGCGTTGGTCGTCTTATGTACTTGGTGCAGGACGCCGGTTTGAAAAATGTCCGCACCTATGAAGACGACGCGGTAGAGGTGTTGGCACAGTGCATACCTGATAATAGTTTAAGTCGCGTCCAGGTCTATTTTCCCGACCCCTGGCATAAAGCCCGTCACCACAAGCGCCGCCTTATCCAGCCGCAATTTGTGCAGGCGCTACGCAGCAAATTAAACGTAGGCGGTGTACTGCACTTGGCGACCGACTGGGAAAATTACGCCGAACACATGATGGACGTAATGAGCGAGGCCGAAGGCTATAGCAATATGGCCGGTGACAGAGCGTATTCGCCACGTCCAGACTATCGTCCCATTACGAAGTTTGAAAAACGTGGCGAGCGCCTGGGGCACGGCGTGTGGGATTTGCTGTTTACTAAAGTGAGTTAGTGCGAGCTCTGATTGCGTCTTCATTATGTAGGCGCAAGATGGCACTTGATTTTGAAAGCCCATACCCGGTGTAACAAACCTAATGCGGGCGAGTCTCTGTATTACTTCCTAGCCAATATGCGGTTTTATTCGTTGGCTAAAATAATAATCAAAGAGTACAGGCTTATGACGAACCCGTTTTTATTTTTTAGTGAATTACTGCGCCAACCCATGTGGATTGTCATTTGGGTTGCGATACTTATGGCGGCTAATTTAACAAGCCTATTGTTTTGGGATGAGTGGCTGGCGAAAGTGATCTTTGCCACCTTTTTAATCTCGGCAAGCGCAATGTTGCTGATGTTTAGTATGGTTGGCTATCAACGGGTGCTCGGTTTGGCGCATATATTGTGGGTACCCCTGCTGTATTTTGTGCTGCGTGAAATTCCATTGGCAGAGGGTAATTATAAAATATATCTGCTAGTGCTCGCGGCCTGCAACGGCCTGTCCTTGGTGTTTGATGTGCGTGATGTGTGGCTCCATTTTTTCGCCAAGGACTAATCGTTAGATAGTTCGCAGGGAACCCATAAACCACTCGACATAATAACTTTGCAGCGCGCCCACTGTTTAAAGCTGCGGAGTGAACATGATTGATCTATGCCGATAACATCGTCACTTTTACCCGCTGCGGTGCGAAAGGTGATGCGCTTTCCCTCTATGGCTAACACCTCCCTTACCGCCCATTGCTCACCCCGTGCCGCATTGCTGTAACACAGGCCGGTTTGAATTTTTAACGGCTTTCGTGTTCTACGCCGGGCGCTGCGCGATGCTAATTCAAATAATTCACTTAAATCATCGGGTGTAACATCAATGAATGAGTTCATTTGGTGCAGTGCGGCGGCAAAATCCTCTTGGGCGATGTCGGGGCTGATATGGCGGAATCCACGTTTGGCGATGGAAGTTGATCCCGCGTACTCACGGCGAAACCAGTGGCCGGGATAGCGGCGCCATTTAAATAGGGCGTTAAAAAGTACGCCGCAGCCAACGAGGGCAAGTGTATTTAAGAGTACGGGAAAAACGACGTAGGCATAGCCAAGGGAATATATGCTGTCGCCGCCGGCTACCGCAAAAAGCGCGGTGGCGCCGCCAGGAGGGTGTAGGCAGCGCATATGATACATCGCAAATATGGCGAGGCCGACAGCGACGGCGGCGGCAATTTGGATGTCAGCGATATGCTGTTGACAGTACACGCCAATGCAGGCAGATACAAGGTGGCCGCCGATAACCGGCCACGGTTGTGACAACGCGCCGTGGGGTACGGCAAAGACAAGCACAGCTGAAGCGCCGGCGGAGGCCACAATGAGCAAGCTTGCTGGGCCAGAAACATAGATGTTCGATATTAAGTAGCACAGGCTAATCCCGAAAAAGCCACCTAAGCCAGACAGAAGTTTTTCAAGTTGGCTGGTGGTATTTTGTTCAATGCCGATGACGAGGCCGACTTCCTTTATAAAGTTACGCATTTAGCTTTTCAGATTTATGAGTGATTTTGGTGCGCACGCACTGTGCATGGCCACATATTGGGGCATGAATGGTAAATGCTTGCTTTAAATTCGTATAATGAATATATATGATGGTTAAGTTCAAAAAAACGGAATTAAAGGTGTGTATCGATTGCGCGCCGAGTGATGGAGCCCTAAATGGATATTGAGTTAGCTCGTACCTTTCTGGAGGTAATGAGTGCGGGAAGTTTTTGCGGCGCGGCTGAGCGCTTGCATATTAGCCAGACAACCGTGACGGCGCGGGTGCAGTCGTTGGAAGAAACGGTTGATTGTCAGCTATTCATTCGCAATCGCAGTGGCGCGCGCTTAACCGTAGAGGGTGAGCGCTTTGTCGCCTATGCCAGAAATCTTGTGCAGAGCTGGGAATGCGCGAAAGCAGAAATGAAACTGCCAAGGGGGCGTGAGTCCCGTTTGCGTATAGGCGCTGAAACCAGTCTGTGGAATCCCGTGTTAACAAACTGGGTGAATTGGTTGCAAACTAACTCCCCCAGTGTAGCGGTCCACACCGATGTTGCCGACGCAGCTAGTTTGCTCGCGAAACTTGAAAAAGGTTTTCTTGACGCGGTAATTGTACACCGCCCCAATTATTTGTCTGGGGTGATGATTGAGCAGTTGTTAGAAGAGAAGCTGGTTCATGTGCAAGTGCCGAATAATGCCAAGCCAAATTTATTTGTTGACTGGGGGGCGGAGTTTCGAGCGCAGTACGACGCTGCTTTACCCCAGCCACGACAGGCGGCTTTTACATTCAATTTGGGGCCGCTGGCCCTGCGGGTTATGTTGAGCGGCGGCGGCAATGGCTATTTTAGAACCCGTGTTGTTGAGCCCTATTTGCGCAGCGGCGAGTTGGAGCGAGTAGCGGATTCGCCAGAGTTTACGCACCCAGTGTATTTGGTATATCGCACCTCGAATGCGCGATCAGAACTGCCAATTGCACTTGAGGGTTTGCGTAATATCGTGAGGGATCATTCAGAGTGGCAGGTTTAGTTTTCAAGAAAACATTATTAATTCGCTATACGAATAGAGAGAAATTGAATGGAAAATGTATTTGAAGAATTAAAATTTCCCTGCGGTAAAATCATGCCAAATAGATTGGCGTTGGCGCCGTTAACGAATACCCAAAGCAACGCTGACGGCTCGTTATCTGACGAAGAAATTAAGTGGTTGGCAATGCGCGCTGAGGGCGGCTTTGGCATCACCATGACCGCCGCTGCCCATGTTAATAGCGCGGGTCAGGGTTTCCCTGGTCAGCTTGGAGTTTTCAATGACGAGCATCTTGCGGGCTTGAAAAAACTAGCGAAAATAATTAAGGCGCAGGGCAGTCTTGCGGTTGTGCAGCTTCATCATGCTGGACTACGTTCGCCACGGGAATTAATTGGTGAAATGCCGGTGGCCCCCTCGCCATCAGAAAAATTTTCAGCTCGCGGTCTAAGTCATGGTGAGGTGAAAAGTTTGATTGAAGATTTTATAACAGGCGCAGAGCGTGCCAAGGCGGCGGGGTTCGATGGCGTGGAATTGCACGCGGCGCACAATTACATTATTTGTCAGTTTTTAAGTTCTGAATTTAATCAGCGCACTGACGAATACGGTGGTTCATTGCAAAATAGATCGCGGGTTCTGTTTGATATTATCACCGGTATTCGAGAGCGCTGCGGCAAAGAATTTTTGCTAGGCGTTCGGCTTACGCCAGAGCGTCACGGAATTGAATTAGAAGAAGCGATTGCAACCGCTAAAGTATTATTTGAGAAGAAGGAAATTGATTTTCTCGATATTTCTGCATGGAATGTTTACAAAGAGCCCGTTGATGAAGCTCTGCAGGGGCGCCGTTTACTTTCTTACTTTACCGAGCTTGATCGCGGTGCGATATGTTTGGCCGCGGCGGGAAAAGTGTATACGCCAGAAGATATAAACTACTGCTTAGATGCAGGTTTAGATTTTGTGCTAATGGGACGGGCAGCGATGCTGCATCACAACTACCCGGCGTTATTGAAATCAGATAACGGCTTTGTCCCAAACCGTATTCCCGTGAGTCGTGAATACCTTTTGGCCGAAGGTTTGAGCGAGAGATTTATCGATTACGTCGGTGGCCAATGGCCTGATTTTATTGGGTCTTGATGATGAGAAATAGAAACCATACTGTTTTTTTGAGTATGGTTTTTAGGCGCTCTGTGCGCTGTCTTTATTTGAAGCGTTTCCAGATTTTATCGGGTAAGTGACCTAGGGCCGGACGAAATAGGCTCCAAGGTAGGCGCGGCACAAATACATCTTTGCGGCGGGCGAGTATGGCTTTGGCCATTTCTTTTGCTGCCTGTTCTACAGAAATAGCAAAGGGATAGCGATCGATATTTTCCATGATCTCGGTTTTGATAAAACCGGGGCGTATTTGGGTAACGTCAATATTGTTATCTTTATGCTCTATACGCAGTGCGTCTAAATACATAGATATTCCCGCCTTGGAGGCGCAATAGGCCGCTTGGCTAGGAATAGGCTGTAATGATGCCAGAGAAGAAATGCCGACAATTTGGCCGCGCCCTCTTTCTAAAAAATAGCTCACGGCCGCATTGGCGGTGGCCATTGCGCCAATGAGATTGGTACGGATAATTGCAGTTTCGTCTGCGAGCTGACCGTTTCCAACGCGGGTAAAATTATTAATGCCCGCGTTAATCACAATGCTATCTACGTCTCCCAGTTTTGTGCACAAGTCCAGCAGGTTTTGCTCAACGCTGTCGGTCTCATCTACATCTACACGGGCAATGTGGACCTCGACGCCGGTCTGCGCTTGCAGTTCACTTTGTAATTGCTCGAGCACGTCTAGGCGTCGGCCGGTTAAGCCCAGTCGACAATTACGGCGCGCAAACTCCCACGCTAGGGCTTTGCCGATCCCCGCGCTGGCGCCGGTAATGATGAGTGTGTTTGGCACTGCTTGTCTCCTGTTTTTAAATGTCGACGACGCCTTAGAAATAACGGCGAGCGGTCAGGCCGATGCTGCGCGGCGGTATAGTAAAGGCTTGATAGGAGCCTTCCGCAGCACCCACATTGCGATCTACTTGGGTGTGAATATTGGCCGGCGCGGTCTGCGCAACCGCATTTTTAGTGCTTAGATTTTTACCCCACAGGGCCAAGTCCCATTGGCTATTTTGCCATCCCAGTCGCAGATTGGTGATGCCGTAGGAACTGGTTTCTGCGCGGGGGTCCAGCGAGGCGCTATTGTTGGCGTCACCGTTGTAAAGATAGTCCAACCGCGTATAAAACTCACCGGAAAGCATAGTGCGATAATAATTTAGCGCGATGTTTCCCTTAATGCGGGTGGCCGAAGGCAGGTTTTCGCCGCTGAGATCACATTGGCCAAGATCGTTGTCTGGGGTTCTGCCGTAGTAGCATTGTCCGCCGGTGTATTTGTCATAAATGGTATCGATATAAGCAACATTGATGTTGGCAATAAGTGATGGGGTTAGGATGAAGGTAGAGTCGATTTCTACCCCGCTAACGGTGACTAACTCGGCGTTGTTCACCACAAAAATCAGTCCCGCGTAGCTGGCGTTTTGAAAGTCTTCATACTCAGTATAAAACGCGGCGGCATTTATTCGTGCCCGCTTGTCGAGAAATTCACTTTTCAGGCCGATCTCGTAGTTGGTGACGTTTTCTTCGCCATAGGGGCGGGACTCATTAGTGGCTGTGCCATTTTGCAGACTGAAGCCGCCCGCTTTGAAGCCGGTGGAAAGCGAACCGTAAATCATACTGTCGGCAGTTAAAAAGTAACTGCTCGAGAAGGCGCCGGTAATGGCCTCGAAATCTAGGGTGCCGTCGTAGTTGCTGCCGTCGGGGGTGACGCTGCAAAGTAAATTGGTATTAAGTGGTGGCACGCAGCCGAGTACGGACAGTTGATTGGACTGTTCTATGCTGCCGTGCTTTTTCTCGTAAGAGTAGCGAAGCCCCAGCGACATCTGCCATTGCTCTGAAAGGGATAGATCGTATTTATTGAAAATGCCAAAGCTTTCAGTTTGTTGTTTAACGTAGTAGTCGCCGCGATCCCCAGCAACGCCCAGGGCCGGAATAGTTAGCGGCAGTAAATTAATGGGAAGAATTCCTAAAGAAATTTGGTAGTCAGCGACTGCATCGCCATAGGCGGCGATATCCTGCTGGGCAATAAATTCGGGGCGATCGCGGTCGCCGCGAATAAAGGTGTTTTCATAGTAGAACAGACCAGCTAGCCAATTTAGGCGGGCATTGTCATTGGAGGCAAAGCGTAGCTCTTGCGAAAAGGAGTGACCGTTTTGAACGTCGAGGAAGTTGGCGACTTGCAAGCTTTGCTGCTCTACATCATTTACACCATTGGCGCTTTCATAGTCGTCATAGCTGCTGATTGAGGTAAAGCTAAGCTTGTCGAGAGCGTATTCGACTTTGAGAATAACGTCATTGCTTTCGCTGGCGAAGGTAGTGTTGTCTCGGTATTCAACTTTTCGATCGCTTGGATCGTTGGCGATACTGGTCTTGCCGCCGGCATTGGCGATAATGGTTTTGGCGGCTTCACTTAAATACACGTCGCCGCTCATGGGATTCAGATCTTTTTCGCTGTAGCCGACAATCAGGCGGGCGCTGAGTTGATCGCTAAAATCGGCTTGCAGCTGTCCGCGAATGGCGCGGCTGTCCTGGTTGTCGCTGTCGGCACCTATCGTATTATTTATCCATGCGTCGCGGTGGGTCTCTACCCAGCTCACGCGGCCACTTAGCCAGTCTGTTAGTGGGCCGCTGATCGAGGTTTTTAGTTGCTGTAGCTGGTCATCGCCTAGGCTGGCTTCCACCATGCCTTCCAGTGTGTCGCTGGGGGCTTTGGTGGTGACGCTAATAACCCCTGCGGTGACGTTCTTGCCGTGTAGTGTACTCTGGGGCCCTTTGAGCACTTCCACCGATTGCACATCGGCTAAATCGCCAATACCCATGCCGGAGCGTGAGCGAAAGGCGCCGTCGATGAATAAGCCCGTGGCGGGTTCAAAGGTGGGAATATTGCCCGCGTTGCCGATATTGCGAATACGGAAGGTCGCCGATAGCGGGCTGATATTGGTTAATACAATGAGTGACGGCACTTGCGCGGCAATATCGGCGATATCGTTAAAGCCAATATCGTCGAGCTGGTCGGCGGTGATGGCCGACACAGCTACTGGTACATCCTGAAGATTTTCGCTGCGCTTCTGGGCGGTAACAATGACCTCTTCGAGCTGGGGTGTCGCGATTGCGCTGCTATTCAGCCCTAGGAGCAGTGCGCTACCAAGCATTGTGGGGTTTGTGAAAACGCGGACTTTGCGAAATGACATCATTGTTGAAACCTTTATTCTGGGGAGCGCTTATTGCTTCCCCATTGTTGTTATTTTGGCTCAAACTATCACAGGGTTTACACTATGTAAATAAAATTGCTAGTATCGCTCAACGAATAAAAAAAGTGTGGTGTGTCATGGCGGTGCCGACCAAGGCAAGATACAAGGCCAGAGTGATTCAGCTAGTGGCTGGCGGATATAAATTCGCTCAGCGGCGGCGGGCAGCCCGTGACAATGCAGCGGATGATTTGGAGTTTTATTACGCGGCGGGAGATCCCCACTCGCATTTGGCAGCACAGTTGCTGCCGCGCTTGCAGGAGCAGAGCAGAGTAAAGATTCGCGTGCGCTTGGTGTCTCAGCACGAGAGCCCTATTTATCCTGCAATAGACAAGCAGCGTCAGTTTGCGCTGACGGATGTGCCGCGTTTGGCGTCGGCTTATGGGCTTAAAACGGTGGCGATGAATACACTACCGAGCGCCGATCTACTGGCAAGCGGCAGTCGACATTTACATGGAGCCATCTCGTTAGAGGAATTTATACAGCGGGAATGGGAGGTGTCGGCGGCGCTTTTTTCTGGCCAGAAAACGCAGCCATTTGATACGGGCAAGTTAGCCACGCCGGAGGACACCGACATTGAAATACAGGCCAACAATGCGCGCCGCGAACGCTTAGGTCATTACCTGCCAGCCATGTGGCAGTTTCGCGGTGACTGGTTTTGGGGGGTGGATCGCGCAGAGGCTTTGTGTACGGCTCTTGGTCGCGCCAAGTTGTACGACGGTGCGTTGCAATTGTCGTGCTCAGCCAACGTCGCCGAGCTTGGCGAGACGCCTGCGATGGATACGCCTTTAGAGTTTTTCTTCAGTTTTCGCAGCCCTTACTCTTACCTCGCGGCGGTGCAGTTGCAGCAGCGCTTGCCGTCCTTATCGCTTCCGCTAGCGGTGCGGCCAGTACTGCCGATGGCAATGCGCGGATTTAAAATTCCCCTCGCTAAACGCATGTACATTGTTCATGACGCCGCGCGTGAGGCGAAAAATTTGGGAATCCCCTTTGGCCTGATCAGTGATCCCATTGGCGAGGGCGCCCTGCGTTGCTTAAAGGTATTTAGTTTGGCGACGGGCGCGGGGCAGCAACTTGATTTCTTGGTGTCGGCGGGGCGGGGTGCTTGGGCAGAGGCTATCGATTTGTCCACTGATAGGGGCTTGCGTAAAGTCTGCGAGCGAGCGGGCATTAACTGGGTGGCGGCGCAACGCTGTTTGCAAGGGCCCTTGCCGAATTATGCCCAGGCCAATCTCGATGCTTTGCAAGATATGGGCTATTGGGGAGTGCCCAGTTTTCGTTTGGGGAAATTCACCAGCTGGGGTAATGATCGCATGTGGATGCTGGATGAATTGCAGCGGCGAGTTGTCTCGAATCAGCGGATGAAGGAACAATAATAATGAAGAAAATCCTGCTCGCAGTGACTGTGGTATTACTGCTCGTGCTAGCTGCTTGGCCCTACCGAGGAGAGTGGCTGCTGCGAACCGTGATTGGGCTCGATAATCTTCGGAATCCGGTATTAGAAAATCAGCCGGTTAATTGGCAGCGGGGTGAACATGCCCCCGCCGATAAGCGGCCAAACATCATCCTCATTGTGGCGGACGACCTAGGTTTCAATGATATTAGTTTTCACGGCGGTCAACAGGCCACTTTGCCAACACCGGCTATTGATTCTTTGGCCCAGCAGGGCGTTTCTTTCAGCAGCGCTTACGCGGGCAATGCCGTCTGTGCGCCGTCGCGGGCGATGTTGATGACCGGCCGTTATTCAACGCGCTTTGGTTTTGAGTTCACACCGGCGCCGCGCAGCTTTGCAAAAATGTTCAATATATTGCCGAAAAATCCTGATGCCGTTCACCAGCCAGAGGTGGATATGGCGGCGGTGGATCGCATGCCAAGGTTTCAGTCTATGGGCATGCCGACCGAAGAAATAACCTTGGCGGAGCAGTTGCAGGCGGCGGGATACCACACCCTGCATATTGGCAAATGGCATTTGGGGCGCGATCAGGGGATGCGCCCTGAGCATCAAGGTTTTGACGAAAGCCTGCTGATGGAGAGCGGCTTGTATTTACCGGTAGACGATCCGCAGGTGGTTAACGCTAGACAAGATTTCGACCCGCTGGATCAGGCGATATGGCTGAAAATGCGCTATGCCGCCTCTTATAATGGCGGGCCGGCCTTCGCCCCCAAAGGCTATCTTACCGACTACTATACCGATCAAGCTGTTAGCGCGATTGAGGCGAATAAGGATAGGCCGTTTTTCCTTTATTTAGCGCATTGGGGAGTGCATTCACCCCTGCAGGCTTTAAAGGCCGATTACGACGCGCTAGCGCATATTCAAGATCACCGTTTGCGGGTGTATAGCGCCATGCTGCGCGCATTGGATCGCAGCGTGGATAGGGTGATGCAGGCGCTGGTAGATAACGGTATTGACGACAATACGCTGGTGATTTTTACCAGCGACAACGGCGCGCCGGGGTATCTGGGCTTGCCGGATTTAAACGCGCCGTTTCGGGGGTGGAAGCTGAGTTATTTTGAGGGCGGCGTCCGCGTTCCGTTTTATGTACGCTGGCCGCAACAGTTATCGCCGGGCTTGAGGTATGATGCACCGGTTTCGCATTTGGATGTGTTCGCCACTGTCGCTGCCGCCGCTAAGGCGGGGTTGCCTGCAGAACGGGTAATGGACAGCGTGGATCTATTGCCTTATTTGAGCGGGGATAAGCAGGGCCTGCCCCACGAGGCGATTTTCTGGCGGGAGGGCGACTATCAGGGCGTTCGAGCTGGCGACTGGAAGCTGATGCGCTCACTAAATCCGAATAAAATCTGGTTGTACAACCTCAAGGACGACCCCTTGGAGATGCATAATCTGGCGGCGGATAAACCGGATGTAGTGGCGCGTATGACGGCGCAATTGGCTGAGCATAATAGCCAGCAGCAGGACTCGCGCTGGCCCTCGGTTGTCAGCTTACCGGTGTTGATAGATAAGACGATGGCTGAGCCAGCTACGACGGATGACGAATATATTTACTGGCCAAATTGACAGGACATCACGCTGATATGGCGGAGAAAAAAACGGCAAAGCGCAATTACCTAAATCGGCAGCAGCGCAGGCAGCAACTCTTAGAGGCGGCGGCGACGATTGTAGACGAGCAGGGTTGGCCGGGGCTGACCATGATTTCGCTTGCCGAGCGGGCGGAGGTGAGTCGGCAATTGGTGTATCAGCATTTTCCGGCAATAGATGAATTACTGCTAGAAACCATCAAGCATTTGTTTGGCAGTCTTTATCAAGATTCGCAGGCGGACTTTAATCAGCAGCCAAATAATATTGAGCAGGCTGTGCAGGCTCAGCACCGACACTATCACGAAGACTTGTCCGCTGGCCGCGTGCGCGCCCTGTGGACGATTTTGTTTACCCCTTATAACGCCGACGAGCCCATTGCCAAAGCAGCGAGAATGATTCGTCGCATTAGCGCCGATGTGCCGGCGGCGGCGATACCGGGCTTGGTCGGTGAGGGTTTGATTGACAGTCAGCGGCGACATATCGGTTTTATGATCGACATGTTGTTTTGGGGCAGCTACAGCCTAGTGAGCGACGGTGAGATGGATAAAGACAGCGCGCTTGAATTGCTGTTGTGGATGCTGAAGCGCTTTAAATCTGGCGACAAGGCGGGTTTGCCCCCTGTTAGCAATAAGCCCGCCTCTTAATACCTACGTTTATTTTTTTGCCACCCAGCGAATAGCTGTGCCGGCTTTTTCTAGGTGCCACGCTGCGTCTGTTTTCAACAACGGCAGGAAGCCAGTGTCGGCAAGCAGAGTGTCGGCGCTCTGTTGGTCTTCAAGTGATAATTCTCGGTAAGCATTCATCACCCTTTGTAATTTCCAAGCTACATAAGGTGAGCTGGCCGATGAAACCTCTACCCCTTCGATCGTAACGGAAAGTGGGCCGAAGGAGGGCGGCAACGTATCGCTGTCGGTGCTGCTAATACCTTTTTCCACGGCGTGCCATACAGCTTGCGCCATAGCTGCAAAGGGAGTGGCGAGTTGGGCGAGAAATTCCGCTAGCTGCGGGTCATTGTCCAGCTGGCCATCGCTGGCTTCGCCCGCTGCGGCATGCATGCGCATCATCCACATCGACAGCTTCGTGCAGTGGCGGCGGAGGTATTCGCCGGCGTCGCAGGGGTCCATATAAATGTGACCAAACAAACCATTCATCAGTGCCACATCTGCAAGAGAAGGCCGCTTGCCGAGCAGGAAGCGTTGCTGGTTTAAGCGTTGTTCGATGGCATCTAAAATGCGGTGGGTAAGCTGCCGACTTAGCGCTTGTACGTCTTCTCGGTCTTGGCCCAGTTTGCGCACCTTAGCCTGAATACCCTCGGCGACAATATCGGATATGCCCGCAGATTGTTCCCGCAGGGCGGGGTCGTCAAGGTCGGTATGTATAACTGTTTGGAACATGTCCAGCGCCCACTGGCGAGTGTCTTCGGGAATCCAGCGGTAGTAAATAAACGGCGCAATAAAAAACTCATCACAGAGGGTTTCTAATAATAAGCAGGCCAGCTTTAGAACGGGGTCTTCGGGTGACAGTGGCCGCTCTGGGTGGCGTTGCTCCAAGGCCTCGACAATGTCGCAGCTGTCGTTTAGCAGCTCGCCGTCGGGGCAGAACACGACGGGGAATTTAGCCTCGCCGGTGCGCGGCAATACATCCTGAAAGAGCGCCTGAAAATTGCTGGCCCGCTCGGTGTAGGACAGGCGTTTGTATTGCAGGCAGGCGCGCACTTTGGCGGAGTAGTAGGAATACTGTGTAGCGATCAGAATATAGTCTTGTTGGTGATTCATAGTCGTGTCCGAAGCTCGTGAATTAGGCTTACAGCAGGGAGTCAGTGTGAATGTCACTGCTGTTGGCTGGCAGGCTGAAAAAATCGCCATCGCGGGTGATGCTAATTGGGCCTTTGTAATGTTTGGCGCTACCCTGGATAAACAGCTTTTCTAGATAGCGTAACGGGAGGCCGGGAACAATGTGGTTAAGCGCTAGGTACTTGACCCCAGCGGCCTGAGCAATGTCAGCGGCCTGTTGAGGTGTGGTGTGGTAGTTGAGAATATCCTCTGAAATTTGCGCCATGTGTTTAGCGCCGACTTCCTTTGCAGCCGCTTGCATGAGGTTTACCAATTGCGGAGATAGCGCTTCGTGAAGTAGTAAATCGGCCCCTGCGGCCATTGCTTCAACATTGGCATTTTTACTTGTGTCGCCAGAAATCACCACGCTGCGCCCCTTGTAGTCAAAACGGTAGCCAACGGCGTTGGGGATGGGGTAATGGTCGACGGTAAACGCGGTAATACGCAGTCCTTCATCTTCAATAATCACGGCGCTGCCCATGCTGTCCATTTCCGCAAAGCTGTGGGCTTTTAGGCCGGCGCCTGAGGGGATGACGGTATGGGCGCCGTGGTGGTCAATGCGGTATTGCGTGTCTTGGGTGTAGGCCAGATTAAAGCCGTCAACGACCTGTTCAACACCTGTTGGCCCGTAGACGTTTAGCGGTTCATCGCGATGGCCGCCAGCCCAGCGCTGTACCGATAGCTCACCTAAAGCGTCGATATGGTCGGAGTGAAAATGGGTGAGTAATACCGCTTTGGTGCGACCCGCAGAGAGTCCGGCAGGGCCGATATTGCGAATGCTGCCGCTGCCGGCATCGACAATATACAGATTGTCGCCGGCGATCACGGCTGTGCAAGGGCCGGCGCGATGAGGGTCGGGGATGGGGGAGCCAGCGCCGCAGATGTAGACATGTAGGCCGTCAGGAAGCTCACCCATAAAGCGGTTGCTGAGGGTGTTTTCCACTTGTCGCTGCATCAACTTCAGCACAAGCGGGTCGCCGAACTTCCAGAAAAAGCCTGCACCGGCGACGATCAACAATAGCAATACAGCGCTGAATTTTGAACGTGTTGTCATTGCGTTATTCTCGTTGTTATGACTGGACAGTTTGCGCCATTCTGCATTAAAGTTTACATCGTGTAAATAAATGGTCGAATGCGCTTCGCGTAGCTGAGTGGGGCGCGCTTTAGTGTTCCGGCGCCGTAGGCCAACGATAAAAATAATGATAAGAGGGTGTGCCCAGTGTTGAGGCGAAATCTTTGCTGCTTGTTACTAATATTGATGCCTTCCGTCTCAGAAGCGGCAACTCCCAATATTGTTTTGATTCTGGCTGACGATCTTGGCTTTACCGATATTCAGCCCTTTGCCAGCGAAATTTCTACGCCGAGTTTGGCGGCGTTGGCAGAGAATGGCGTACGCTTTACCAATCACCATGTTGCCGCTAGTTGCGCGCCCACGCGGGCAATGCTGCTAACCGGCGTGGACAGTCATTTAAATGGTGTGCCAAATATTCCAGAGGCGATGCCGCCAAGTCAGTTGGGTCGCAATGGCTACGACGGGGTGCTGTCTCACCAAGTGCAGACTGTGGCGACGCTGCTGCGTGATCGCGGTTATCACACCTATGTGTCGGGGAAATGGCATCTGGGTAAAGACCCTAGTCGCCTACCGAATCAACGCGGCTTTGAGCGCAGTGTGATTCTGGCAGAAAGCGGGGCGGATAACTGGTCCCAGCGTCCTTATCTACCAATGTACCGCACTGCAAATTGGTACAAAGATGATCAGCCCCACCAGTTGCCGGAAGAATTTTATTCATCGGAATATATTGTCGACCAAGCCATCGAGCAGATCGACAGTCAGCACGGCGACGGCCAAGCGTTTTTCTCCTACCTCGCTTTTCAGGCGGTGCATATTCCCGTGCAGGCGCCGGCGGAATATCGCGCGATGTATGAAGCGCAGTATCAGCAAGGTTGGTCGGCGCTGCGGCAACAGCGCTATAGAGCGGCAGTGGCGGCTGGGTTGGTGTCGTCGTCAACTACCTTGTTAGAGATGGATAGCACCGACGATTGGGACGCGCTCACCGAGGGCGAGCAGCGCGATTGGGCGAGACGCATGGCGGTCTATGCGGGTATGGTTCAGGCGATGGACCACCATATTGGTCGCTTTGTTGAATACCTCAAATCCATAGGGGAATACGATAATACGGTGTTTGTTTTTATGTCGGATAACGGCCCGGAGCCGGCAGATCCGGTTGGCCAGTTTGGCTTGCCCTTTGTCTTGTGGATGAAGGCGATGGGCTACAACACGGATTACGAAACGCTGGGCGAGCCCGAAAGCTATGTGGTGATCGGTCCGAGTTTTGCGAGTGCCGCAGCCTCGCCGCTTTCATACTACAAATACTATGCGGGTGAGGGCGGTCTGCGGGTGCCGATGATTATTGCCGGTGCGGGGGTGGAGTTAAGAGGGCAGCTATCATCCGCGCTAACCCATGTTACTGACATTGTGCCGACCTTGCTCGAGCTAAGCGGCGCTTCCATGCCGAGCTCGCAGTATCGTCAGCCAACGGGCAAAAGTTTATTGCCCCTATTGCTTGGGAGAGATGATCGAGTAAGGCAGGAGCATGAAACTCTCGGTTATGAACTGGGCGGCAATGCGGCCTTGTTCAAGGGGGATTACAAACTCGTGAAAAATTTGCCCCCCGCCGGCGATGGTCACTGGCATTTATACAATATTGTTGATGATCCTGGAGAGAGCCGCGATTTGGCTGCGAGCATGCCCGAGCGTTTTACAGAAATGCAGGCAGATTATGAGGACTATGTGCAGCGCAATGGTGTGCTACCCGTACCAGACGGTTATGAACAGCTTCGACAAGTGAGTAGAAATTCGATAATGGCAAGAAAAGCAGAGTGGATCTCGGCGCTGCTGGTCTTGCTTGTGCTGGTATATATTGGTGTTAGCTGGCGGCGTAAGCGTGCAGGAGTTTAGGCGTGCTGTGCAGTTGTTTGCCATTTGTTTTTATTCGCGTAGCTGCGGATATTGCAAAACAGGACAAAAACGCTATTCAGAATTCTGCGTCGGCGAAAGCTGGTGCTGGATAAGTTTGGGACGAGGGTGATTGAGCTGCAATTAAAATGGCGGCCCTGTCAGAGTATATTAAAATAAAACTAGGAAAATAATGATGACGAAATTATTGAATGCGCTGCTGTGGGTACTAGGGCTGTTATTTGTAATCTTGGGTTTGCGCTGGTTGATTGATCCGCAGGCAGCCGCTGCGACCTTGGGAATGGCATTATCTGACGGCGTTGGGCGCAGCTCGCAAATCGGCGATTTTGGCGCTTTCTTTTTTACCGGTGGGCTTTGGGTCTTGCTCGGCGCTTGGCGTAAAGCGCCAATTTTTCTGTATGTCTCGGCGACTACTTTGGGTGTGGCGGCGCTGTTCAGGTTGCTTGCGTGGGCGGTGCAGGACGCTGCGCTGACGGTAGATATGATTGCGGTGGAAGTTGTGATTGCAGTTATTTTATTGGTGGCCGCAAAACAATTTGAACGCTCAGCGTAGTCTATAGAGTTTCCACGTCTTTTTTGAGGGTTGCGATTGTCGTACATGGTAAGCTAGTGGCGAACGTATTATTCCTATTGTGAGCCGCTGCGACATTAGCCATGCATGATTTTCTGCAATCTCTCGCCTTTTCATTTTCAATTACTGGCCCCATTTTTGTGGTGCTGGCCCTAGGCGTTTACCTGCGGCGTATTGGTCTGATTAACGACAATTTTATCGACGTGGGTTCAAAGCTGGTTTTTAACATCACCTTACCGGCTCTGTTGTTTTTAAGTATTAGCCAGACTCATATAGCAGATTCCGCAAATATTTCTCTAGTCGTGTTGGGCTTGGTCGGCACGCTGGTCGCTTATTTATTGTTGGAACTATTAGCAGCGGTATTGGTGCCAAAGCGTGAAGATCGCGGTGTGGTGGTGCAGGGTGGCTTTCGCTCTAATATGGGAATCATCGGACTGGCTTATTGCGTAAATGCGTTTGGAGACGCGGGGCTGGTGGCGGCGTCTTTGTATTTAGGTTTGGTCACAATTCTATTTAATATCTTGGCAGTCATTACACTGAATCGGTCTTTAAATCACCGTGGTGGTGTTGCCTCAACGCTAAAAGGCATTGCTCGTAACCCCTTAATTATAAGTATTGTTGCGGCTTTATTTATTGCGGGTTTAGAGTGGGATATTCCTGAATTATTAATTCAGAGCGGCGGCTATTTCTCGCAAATGACCTTGCCCTTGGCATTAATATGTACGGGGGCGAGTTTGAATTTTAGAGCTTTGCGGGCAGATTTTCGCAGCGCAATGATTAGCGCGGTATGTAAATTAATGGTCGTGCCATTATTGCTAATTGCAGCGGGTATCGCCGTTGGGTTTAGGGGCTTGGAATTAGGGGTGTTGGCGTTGATGTCATCGGCACCTTCCGCCGCTGCCAGCTATATTATGGTGCGGGCAATGGGCGGGAATTCCGCCTTGGCGGCAAATATTATTGTACTGACGACGATGGGTTCGCTGCTTACAACTAGCGTATTAATGATGGTGTTACATGGTTTTGCGTTGTTGTAGAGCAGAATGCTCCGCTGCTTAAGCGGAGCATAAACACGCCGTTAAAGTTTAGCGAGTTCTTCTTTCACCCAGTCAAAAACATCGCCGTAGTTTTCAGGGAGTAAATGACGCAGCTCATTCAGTGCGGTTTGCACGGCGCTTTTCTTGGGGTGATTGATATTAATATGACCTAGTTTGCGGCCGGGGCGAACGTCTTTGCCATACCAATAGCACTGGGTAGAAGGAATTTTTAACCAGTTGGTTTCGCGCTCAACACCAATCACATTAATCATCACGCTTTGGCCGCGCACTTCAGGTGCTTTGATGGGCAGGCTACTTACTGCGCGCAAATGCATTTCAAACTGGCTGACACAGGCACCGGCTTGGGTCCAGTGACCGCTATTGTGAACCCGTGGTGCTAGCTCGTTGACGATGAGTTCATCGCCAACTCGGAAACATTCCATCGCCATCACGCCAACGTAGTCAGCGGCGTCCATAATTTTGCCAAGCATTGATTCTGCTTTGCCTTGCAGGTGATCAACTCTAGCGAGCGGCGCAAGCGATGCCATTAAAATGCCGTTGCGGTGAAGGTTTAGCGTTAGGGGATAAAAGACTTTATTGCCGTCTTTGTCCCGCGCGCCAACCAGCGACAATTCTTCATTAAACGGGATCTTCTTTTCGGCGATGCCAGTGCCCAACCAATCGCTGGGAACATCCAAACCTTGGTTTTGATAAAGCCAAAACTGCCCCTTGCCGTCATAACCACCTTCGCGGCGTTTTAGTAAAACGTCGGGGCCTAGTGCGGCATGCAGTGATTCGGCTTGGGTGTCGACTTCGACAGAACGCCACGGCGCGGTGTTAATACCGAGGGTGTCGAGCATGGTTTTTTGATGGAAGCGGTCGGCGATCTTGCCAAAAATATCCGCGTTCATAAAACTAGGCTGCTGGCTCATGTGGCGGGTTACGGCTGTGTCTGGCCACTGCTCGCGCTCGACGGTAATGATGTCACCGGCTTTGATCGCTGGTAGCTGTTCGCTCTCAGGCTCAACGGGCTCGACGCGGAGCGCCAATGGATATGCAGCCTGCTTTAGCATGGCGCCTAATTGTCCGGCGCCGAGAACCCAAACCGTCGGCATTAAGCGTCCCTCGGATCCGGATTGTCTAACACGTCCTGCGTCTGCTTGGCGCGGAAGGCGTCAAGTCGCACAGCTAAATCAGCGTCAGTAAGTGCCAAAATCTGACAAGCCATGAGGCCAGCATTAAATGCGCCCGCGCTGCCGATCGCCAAGGTGCCAACGGCAATTCCTTTGGGCATTTGAGCGATAGAAAGCAAGCTGTCTACACCGTTTAGCGCCTTGCTTTGCACTGGCACACCCAGCACAGGTAGGCGAGTTTTTGCTGCCACCATGCCCGGTAAGTGCGCAGCGCCGCCGGCGCCGGCAATAATGACATCAAAGCCACGGTCTACGGCCTGGCTGGCAAATTCCATTAGTTTGTCCGGAGTGCGATGCGCCGAGACCACTTCTACGTGGTGCTCTACGCCAAGTTCGCTCATGATCTCGGTGGCTGGGCGCATTGTTTCCCAGTCACTTTTTGAGCCCATGATCAGGGCAACTTTTGCGGTCATTGCTATGCTCTCTTCGCGTGAAAGCGGCGTATTATACGGGAAATCTTGGTTTTAGGCCGAATATCCGTGCAAAACTCGTCAAAACATCTACTTTAGCGGCTTGAATTACGTAGTGCTAGAGCGGGGTGGTGTGCTAAGTTATTGTAAATATAAGAAAAATAATCTGGGATAGTCTAATTTCGGTTTGTATGTTTTTTGATCAAAAGGGTGGTGAAAATACCCAGATTTGTAGTGCCTTGTGGTCTGCTGCCATATTGTATTCGTAGAAGCTGAAATTACCCGGCACGTAACATTGACCGACTTGTCGCGTCAGTGTGTAACACACCGAACATTAGGAGCGAAAATGCACGACACCTTGGCACTTTTAGAGCTCACCGATTTTCCTGCCATAGCGCGAAAACCGCTGGATACCCTACAGGTAAATCTCGGCTATAAATGCAATCAGCGCTGTCTACATTGCCACGTTAATGCGGGGCCAACGCGTACAGAAATGATGTCTGCCGACCTTATCGCGCTTATTCCAGAAGTATTGGCGGCCAGAAACATAAAGACCCTCGACCTCACTGGCGGTGCGCCGGAACTCCATGAGCAGTTTAGAGAATTGGTAAGTGCCGCTGTGAAGCAGGGGGTGAAGCTTATCGACCGCTGTAATTTAACGATATTGTTTGAGCCAAATCAGGAAGGCTTGGCTGAATTTCTAGCAGAGAACAAAGTAGAAATCGTCGCCTCTTTGCCCTGTTACTCCCTAAAAAATGTGGATGCTCAGCGCGGCGAAGGCGTATTCGATAAGAGTATTGCCGGTCTGAAGTTATTAAATTCCTTGGGCTATGGCATGCCTGACTCGGGCTTGGTGTTGAATTTGGTTTATAACCCGCAGGGCGCATCACTGCCACCAAATCAACAGGCATTAGAAGCAGATTATCGGCGGGAGCTACGCGCCCACTTCGGTATTGAATTTAACAATTTATTTGCCTTGGCCAATATGCCCATTAAACGCTTTGGCTCGACCTTGGTATCTAAAGGCGAATTTAAACCCTATATGGATTTGCTAAAAAATAATTTTAGCGAGGAAAATTTAGCATCACTCATGTGCCGCAATTTGGTAAGCGTAGATTGGCAGGGAAATTTATATGACTGTGATTTTAATCAACAGCTCAACATTCCTGTAACAAACACCACGCGGCATTTGCGTGATTTACTTCATGACGATATCGCAAATCAAGATATCGCTATTGCCGATCACTGCTTTGCCTGCACGGCGGGACAGGGGAGTAGTTGCGGTGGTGCGTTGTAAGCCATAAAAAGTTTTACATTATAAAAATAATAGGGCGGTCTTATGGAGATAAAAAATAAGATTTAATTCTGGTTTGATCTGCTTCTGTTGCTATAACTGCGATGGCAATTCTTAGCGATGAGGCGAGTAAGTTGAATGGGGTAATCGTGGAAGAGTGGAGAAGCTAGACCACAACATGTCATGGTCTAGCTTTGGTATATCCGCTTAGTTGGTTTCTGTGCGCTGGGATATCCGCTTTTTAAAGGCTTCTAAGTCTTCTTTGCGTTCTGAGTAACGGTCTACAAAGTAGTATGCGCTTCCTCTGGTGAGTAGTGTGAACTTCACTAACTCTTCCATCACGTCCACTATGCGGTCGTAGTATGAGGAGGGTTTCATGCGGTCGTTCTCATCAAACTCCAGCCACGCTTTTGCGACGGATGATTGGTTGGGTATGGTGACCATGCGCATCCAGCGGCCTAGCACGCGCAATTGATTCACCGCATTAAAGCTTTGTGAGCCACCGCAGACCTGCATAACAGCTAGGGTTTTACCTTGGGTTGGGCGTACTGCGCCAATGGAGAGTGGAATCCAATCTATTTGCGCCTTCATAATGCCGGTCATCGCGCCGTGGCGTTCTGGTGAGCACCACACCATGCCTTCGCACCAGCTGGCAAGTTCTCTTAATTCTTGAACCTTTGGATGGCTGGCGTCGCAGTCGTCGGGGAGTGGTAGGCCAGAGGGATTGAATATGCGAGTTTCGGCGCCGAAAAATTCTAGCAAGCGTGCCGCTTCTTCGGTGGCGAGTCGGCTAAATGAGCGCTCGCGCACGGAGCCGTAGAGCAGCAAAATTTTTGGCGGATGCGCTAGGCTTTTAAATAATTTATTTGTGTCGATTGGCTTGAGTAAGTCCGTATCGACATGTTGAAGATCGTTCATTGTTTTTCCGTTAATAAAGTCGATATGTATTTAGGATGGAAAGCTGTCGCGGCTGCGGTTTACAAGTGCGACCAGCGATAGCATAACGGGCACTTCTACCAATACACCCACGACGGTTGCCAGTGCAGCGCCTGAGTGTAATCCGAATAAGGATATGGCGACGGCGACGGCCAATTCAAAAAAGTTTGATGTGCCAATCAGGCAGGCTGGCCCGGCAATATTGTGAGGTAGGCGCAGGGCTTGAGCGCCGTAAAAGGCAATGGCGAAAATGCCGTAGGTTTGGATTAGCAGCGGTATTGCAATCAATACAATCGCAATAGGGTTTTGCATAATGACTTCTGCTTGAAAGCCAAATAATAGAATGACAGTTGCCAATAGACCGCTTATTGAAATGGGTTTTACTCGGTCTAAAAAGTTCTGCAGGTGTTTGTGGTTGTCGGGTTTGTCGAGTGCGCGGCGGGTTAACACACCGGCTATGAGTGGTATAAGCACATAGAGCACAACTGAGATCAGTAGGGTGTCCCAGGGTACGGTAACATCACTGATGCCTAATAAAAATGCGGCGATAGGCGCAAAGGCGAAGATCATGATGACATCGTTAATAGAGACCTGTGCGAGGGTGTAGTTGGCGTCACCTTTGGTGAGTTGGCTCCAGACAAAGACCATTGCCGTGCAGGGGGCGACGCCGAGTAAAATCATGCCGGCGATATATTCGCTGGCGGTTTGCGGGTCAACCCAGTCTGCAAACAGCACGCGAAAAAATAGCCAGCCCAGCGCCGCCATGCTGAAGGGTTTGATCAGCCAATTTATGACCAGTGTTAAGGCTAGGCCTTTGGGCTTTTTGCCAACGTCTTTGATTGATGAAAAATCGACTTGTACCATCATTGGGTAAATCATTACCCAGATAAATAAAGCGACGGGTATATTAACGTGAGCGACTTCCATGCTTGCAATAAGTTGGAATAGATCTGGTACGATGTTGCCTAAGATTAAACCGGCAATGATGCAGAGCCCAACCCAGACACTTAAATAGCGTTCAAATAGGCCCATTAGATGAGGCTCCCTTCGGTGGCGTTAGTATGGATTTGCTTTAAAGCGGCGATGAGTTCGGCTTTGTCTAGTTGTTCTAAGTCGAGGGCTAGCAGTGCTTTTATTCGCGCCTGAATGGAGGCGATGCAGTCATTAAATGCGGCTTCGATTTCGGCATCGCTGCCGTTTAGTTTGGACGGGTCGCTCAATCCCCAATGTACTTTCGGTGAGCCACCTAGCCACAGTGGGCAGCTCTCACCTGCGGCGCTATCGCAGACGGTAATGGCAATGTCGATGGCTTTGTCGGCAAAGTCATCCCAGGATTGGCTGCGTAAATTAGCCGTTGAAATGCCGTGTGCGGCAAGATATTTCAATGACAGCGGATGCACTTCTCCAGCGGGTTGGCTGCCGGCGCTGAAGGCTTGAATACGCGGATCATTGGAGTGATTGCTAATGGCTTCGCAAAGAATGCTGCGGCAGCGATTATGGGTGCAGATAAATAATATATTCATGTAATCCTCTTAATTTATGCGCAGCTTTCGGGGCGACAGTCCATGGTTTTTAATTTCTGTAAGCAGGGTTTTAAGCGCCCCTGCTGGGCGGCAGACGTAGTTGCAAGAATGTCTGTGACCCATTTTGGTAGTTGTGGATGCAAACGGTAGTAGACCCATTGGCGGTCGCGTCTATCGGTGAGAATGCCGCAGTTTCTAAGCTGGGCTAAATGTCGCGAAATTTTAGGTTGGCTGTCTTCCAGTGCCTCCATTAATTCGCATACGCAAAGCTCACCCTCGGCCTGAATTAAGAGGGTGGACAGCAAGCGTGTTTCGTCTGCTAGGCATTTAAAAAGCTGTTCTGGGTTCATGTGGGTGAAGCTTATCTTGGTGATGTTGCTGAAATACTATCTTAAATTTGAATATATGTATATCCGTATATTCAAATTGACGATGCGCAGCGCGATTGGATTGCTGTTGTTCACAGCGAGAGTAATTGCCGTACACTTAGGAATGAATTTGACGTATATCTTGAATCAGATAAATGAATTAGAGGAACTCAAATGAAAACGCGTGAATTGGGACGAACGGGTATTAGCGTTAGTGAGATTTGCTTGGGCACCATGACATGGGGTGAGCAAAACACGCAGGACGACGCATTTGAGCAAATGGATTACGCGGTGTCTCGGGGGATTAACTTTTTTGACACCGCTGAAATGTACCCTGTGCCGCCAGTCCCTGAAACCCAAGGCAAGACCGAGGAATATATCGGTGAGTGGTTTCGGCAAAGTGGTAAACGCAAGGAAATAGTGCTGGCCAGTAAGGCAACTGGCCCCGGCCACCAGCATGTGCGCGAAGGTAAACCGCTTGGTCGCAGCGGCATATTGAGCGCCATAGAGGGTAGCTTGGCGCGGTTGCAGACGGACTATATCGATTTGTATCAAATCCATTGGCCCAATAGAGCAACAAATTTTTTCGGCAAATTGGGTTACCAGCACGGTGCCGACGATGCCGAACGTGATTTGCATGAGATATTAGAAACGCTGTCGGAGTTGTTTAACAGCGGTGTAGTAAAGGCCATTGGTATTAGCAATGAAACGCCTTGGGGCTTGATGAGTTATTTAAATTTGGCCGAGCAATATGGCTTGCCGCGCATAGCGAGTATTCAAAATCCATACAGCTTGCTGAATCGCACCTTTGAAATTGGTCTGGCTGAAATGGCTATTCGCGAAGACGTTGGCTTGCTGGCATATTCGCCAATGGCGTTTGGAATGCTGAGCGGAAAATACCGCAATGGGGCTCGTCCGATTGATGGCCGCATCACCTTGTTTGAGCGTTTTCAGCGCTATAGCAATCCGCAAGCTGTGGCGGCCAGCGAGGCTTATGTCGCTTTGGCGGAGCGTCATCAACTGTCTCCCGCGCAGATGGCCTTGGCCTTTGTGACGGGGCAACGTTTTTTGACGAGCAATATCATTGGCGCAACGACAATGCTGCAATTAAAGGAAAATATAGATAGCTCGGAATTGCAGCTTAGTGATGATGTTATGAGAGAGATTGAAGCAATTCATCAGCGTATACCTAATCCTGCGCCGTAGTAAAACTGGCGCAGGGCTGGGTAATTGCAGTTTAAAATTTATAAGTAATGCGCGCGCCGATTTCCTTTGGGTCACCAACGTAAACGGCGTTAATACCCAGTGAGGGGCTGTTAAAGCGATCTGTAATATAGAATTTGTCAGTTAAATTTTGGCCGTATATTTCCGCGCCAAAGTGATCGCCCTGATAGCCAATACGGGCGCCAAATAAATCGCGGGCATCCGCCAGTAATGTGGGTGTGTTCTCGCGATCGATAAAGCTGCCGTCGGTTCGCGACCAGCTAATATCGCTGTAAAAACCCTTGTCATTTGCGTAGCGCAAGCTGAGGTTGGCGGTGTTGCGCGGTGCATTGGGGAAGTGATTGCCCGCGTAATTTACGCCGTCATCTTCGTATTCAACAAAAGCGGTGTCTACGTAGCCAATGCCGCCGAATACGCTAAAGCCATTGCCAAGTTCGCCGCGAAACTCCAGTTCGGCCCCTTCTGATTTTGCTTCACCGGCGTTGTCGGTTCGAAAGTTAGAGGCGTCAACGCGTACGCCGATTTGCATATCGTCGTAGTCAATGCGAAATACTGTGCCCTGCACAAACCAACTGCCGCGCTGAAACTTTACGCCAAGATCATAATTGTTGGTGTATTCAGGGCCGTAGCTGGGGGAGTTGCCGGAGCTAACAAAATCTACCGAGCCGGCGCGGTAGCCTTGGCTGCGGGTAAAAAATGCACTTAATTCGTCGTTAATTTGAAAACTCACCGCGACTTTGGGCAGCAGAACATCGTCGCCGCTGGGGGCGCTGGTGTCGTTGTCGAGTATGGGCTTTAACACCGGGCTGATATCGCCGGGTATGGTGGTGCCAGTGACGGGATCGATTAACTCTGCGCCGGTCACAATAAAGGCGCTGCGGTTTTTGGCTTCGTTTTCTTCATAGCGTGCGCCCAAGGTTAAGGTCCAGCGCGTGCTTAAATTTATATCAGCCTCGCTGTAAATGGCTTGGGTGGTCGCGTCGCGGTCTGCGGCTAAGTCGGCGTCGGCACGTAATTGCATGCCGCTAACATTGTAAGGTAGATCAATTGAGCTTGAGGTGCCGACAAGTTCGTCGCTGTTGTAGTAAAGACCAGCCACCGCTTTGACGACCGCTGTTTGGTATTGCAGGCGAACTTCTATAGAGTCGTTTTCGGTGTTGACGGTATTAATAAAATAGCCGTTGTTGTCGTCAGAAATATCGTAGTCGCCTTTGCGTTGGTTGTAGTTTTCAGAGTGGCTGGCAATGAGGCTTAGGCGTAGCTCATCGCTGAGTTCGGCGTGTTGGCTCAGTACCCAGAGTTGGCTGTTGTCATCGTAAAAGCCGTCTACGTCGTCGGTAGAAATGCCATCTTCAGCGGTTTCTGGGGGGAGGTATTCATTGCCTTCCCGCAGCTTGCTGTCTTGAATTGTCAGCATGGCGGAATACCATTCATTGGCATCCCAGCTCAGTTTTAAGCGCTGCATATAACGCTTGCGAGCCTGCCATTCATCGTCGTTTAAGGTGGTGTTGGTAACTTCGCCGTCGGTTTGGTTTGTTTCTGCGGCGTAGCGAAATGCAAGGCCACCTACCAACGGTCCACCCACCGCAATACCCGCTTCGCGACCGCCATAATTGCTGGCGCCGACTTTTACGTCGCCGCTGTATTCTTCATGCGATGGGTCGCGGGTTTGAACGACCACCGCACCCGCTAAGGAGCCGGGCCCAAAGGCGGTGGATTGGGGGCCACGATAAAACTCGATTTGCTGTACGTCCCAACTGTTTGCAACGCCACGGCCGGGTTGACGCGCACCGTCAATAAAAATGCTCACTGTTGGGCGGCCGGTGCCTCTGGGACCAATACCTTCGTTGGCGATGCCGCGCACCGAGAATTTGTCTTCCCGTGCGGCGTTTAAGTTGGGGCTGCGTAATAGCAGGTCGTAAAGGTCGCGAATGTTCAGGGCGCGCAGCTGATCCTCTGGCACGATGCTAATGCTGGATACTGTATCTAGGCTGCTGCGGCTCATGGGGTCGCCCGTTACCAATATTTCTTCGAGCTTATTGGTGTTTGCGGTGTCAGCGGCTAGGGCGACAAGGGGAGTGGATAGCGCGGTGGCTGCGAGTGCGTATCGCATAAATAACATGGTTTGAGTCCGGTGCTAGAGGGTTGGTAACAGTATGTGATCCCCAAGCTTAACATGACGCATAGTGCAAATGATAATTATTTCTATTTGGTAATGCTGAGTTTTGAGCGCGAACTGCCGAGGTAGAGTAATAGTCGTGGATGACGCAAATAATCCAGCGGATTCATGGAAATTGTCACCTTTGTAACAGATAAACGGGGTCTTTCAGCCTAAACTGCGGTACAAGCGTTATTTCATTACAACAATAAAGAAGAAAATCTATGGAAAAGAGTGTGTTCATCGATATTGGTTTACCCGTTTCCCTATTTATTATCATGATCGGTATGGGTCTTGGGCTGACGCTGAGTGACTTTGCCAAGGAGGCTAGGCACCCACGGGCCGCCATCGTTGGGAGTGTCGGGCAGCTAATTGTGTTGCCTGCGCTGGGGTTTTTAGTGGCTTGGGGTTTAGGTTTAACGCCGGCTATCGCGGTTGGCTTGGTGATTTTGGCGGCCTGCCCTGGTGGTGCAACCTCAAACGTGATCACCTATTTAGCCCGAGGGAATGTGGCGCTATCAATTGTGGTTACCGCCATTGCCAGCATTGCCACCATTATGACCTTGCCCTTGTTGGTCAATCAGGCCTTGAGCTGGCAGCTTGGCGAGTCTACCAATGTCGCCATGCCGGTTGTGGACACTATCGCCATGTTGGTGATTATTGTCTTGCTGCCCACTGGCATTGGTATGCTCATTCGGGCCAAGGCACCTAATATTGCTGCTCGGGCAGAGAAGCCTCTCAATGGTTTTGGCGCCGTGGTGTTATTGGCTTTGATTGTGCTGATTTCTTACGGTTTGCGAGATCACCTTTTAGGGTTGCTGATTCAGGCGGGGCCTGCGTGTTTACTGTTAAATACCTTGGGAATTGGTGCTGGTTTTGCTATTGCGCGCATGGCGGGTGTGGCGAAGGAAGACACCTTGGCGATTGCGGTTGAGCTAGGCATAAAAAATAGCACCATCGGGATTCTTGTCGCGACCACCATTCTAGGCTCGCAAGAAATGGCGATTCCATCAATGGTATATGGCTTGACCATGTATGCGTTTGGCGCGGTCTTAGTTGCGTTTGGGCGATCGACCATTGGCGCTGCAAAGGTGTAAAAGGAAGCGCGGTAAAAATATACGGCACTGCGTTATGGCGTACTTGCCGCTTGCGTGCGCTGGCGGCTTAAAATTTCATAGCGGTGTTTGGTGGCGATGATGGTCAACAACACCGGCATCAATTTATTCCAGTCGGTGTCGGTTACTTTAAAAAAGCCGTAAGTCGCGAGGGCGAGCCAGCCCGGGGGGCCAATGAGCTGGGCAATGGTTGCCGACAGGCCTGTGTAGGCGGCATAGGGTAAGGTAATGCCGACAGCGTGGGTGGCAAAGCCTAGCGCGGTAGTCGCTCCTGCATATATCGCATGGCCAGAAGCGTTGGCGAGTGCCAATACACTAGCCGCAGTGCGAAGTCCGCCGATTTCTCTGCTTTTGATGCCCGCAGCCTCCCACATTGGCGAGGCGTTAAATTCCTGCGTAAAAAAACGATCCCGTTGAGCGGGGTTCATTTTGGCGAGGGCGGCAACAATAACCGCCTGGGGAATGTAGCGTTCGTGCTCATCTATTGTTGTGCAGTGCTTTTGAATCCCTAGTTTCTTGGCGGCGCCCGCTAGTAGGGCCTCGTAACTTGGGCAGGGCATGTCCTTGCCGCTGCTTTGTCGCGTTACGCGTTTAAAACCGCGTTTAATACGGTGTCTGGCGCGGGAGTTATACATCCAGCGTATTTGTTCGCTAATCTCGTTAGTGGAGGCGGTGCTTTCGTCGAGATCGCAGAGAATGGCCAAAATGGTTTTGTCGCGTTCGTCCCAGCTTGCCAGTATCGCGGTAAGTTCAGTCTGCTTGGTCACGTTTTTTTCGTTCCAGCATGATGTCTGCTCGCGAGCGCAGCGGGGCGTTATGGCGCAGAGCGTCAAAGCCGTCGTTTTGTTCGGCCGGCTTTACAGTTTTAGCTTTGGTTTGGTTTTTTTCCGAAGCCTTGTTTTGAGCTTTGTTAGCTTGAGTGGTTTTGGCGATTCGGCGTTCAATAAACCACAGGTAGCCGGCCCCCGCTAATAGCCAACCTAGCCAACGAAAATAAAAAGCTAGTGGTGTTAGATCGAGCCGCTCTGTTGCTTTAAAAAAGGCGACGGCTTCTGAGTGAATTAAATTCACCGCCAAAACTAAGAGTACCGTAACGACGATACCAAGTGCGCGCTGCCTAATGTGGCGACGCCAAATCATATACAACACGCCGCTGCGTAATAGAGGGACTAGCATATTAAAAATGTCCCAGCGTTAAGGCGGCGATGAGCGCGGCGAGGCTGTAATTTTTTAATCTACCCCGCAGCTTGACCTCTTCGTCATGGACTAGGATCTCTAGTTCATCTGGGTCTAGCTCGCCAGGGGCGACACCTCGCAGAGCCAATTGCTTTTTAGCGTTGGCGATGGCGCCTTCTCGAATACGCGCGCGGTATTTGCTGAGTAGTTTGTCTTTGGCTTGTGTGATCATAGGCTCGAGGGGCTGCTCGTTGCTTGTTGCGGCGTTAAGTATTAATAAAAATTCGTTTTAAGCACTGATTTTATGAGATGCTAAATGGCTTATAAAAAGGATTATGACGGCCATGTTTGGAAAAATACAGGGCTTTATCAGCGGCACCAAAATGGCCGAAGTAGTGAGTTTGCAGGGACGTCACTTTATTGTGACCGGCTGCGCCGAGGGCTCTTTGGGTTTTGCTACCGCATTGCAGCTATTGGGTCAGGGGGCGTTGGTATCAGTAACGGTGCGCAGCAATAGTGGGTTAATTGCAGAGGCCTTACGCCGGCAATTGGATCGTCGCTACCATCAAAATATTCATGCCTTTGATTTAGATTTGGCGCGCTATGATTCCGTTGAAGCCTTCGTGAAAGCCTATAAAGAAACCGGTTTAGCTTTAGATGTGCTTATTAATAATGCGGGAATCCATCTTGATTTAATGTCGCGGTGGACCTCCCCACAGTTAAGTGCCGATGGTTATGAAATTCAGTGGCGGGTAAATTATTTGGGTACAGCGCATTTAACGCTTTGCCTGCTGCCACTATTGCAAGACTCCGCTGCTGTGTCGGGTGATAGCCGAGTGGTAAATGTGGTTTCTCAATTGCATAGCAAAGGTCTTAATAGCGAATTTTTTCATCCACAGCGTCCCTATAATTCATGGAATGCATACGGGCAGTCTAAGCTGGCCTTGGTGCATTTAACGCGCAGCATTGACGTACATTTTTCTGAGCATGGCATTACAAGTTACTGCCTACATCCCGGCGCGGTATACACCAATGTTGCAGGCAAGGGTTTAGCCAATACCGGCATGATAGAAAAAGTACGCAATGCCTTTGCGCCGCTAGAAAAATTTCTTATGAAAATACCCGCGCAAGGAGCGCAAACTCAGATTCATTGCGCCACGGCGGCCAAAGATGTATTAAGTTCAGGCAAATGCTATCGCAATACTCAAGTGGCAGCGGCGAGTTCAGAGGCGGATGATTCTGATGTGGCTGAGAAACTCTGGCTTGATTTAAAGAGTTGGCTTGCTGCAAGCCAAGAATAGCCGCGCTATTGCTCGGGTGATTTCCCAATTTATCAAACACACTATTCAAATAATAAGGAAGGCGTCCGCATTCAGCGTTGTGTGCGGATATTGACGTAAATTGATGACGATTTGCGCAAAAAGATAACAAGTCTGCGCCCAGTGAAAAGCGCGGCAGTCCTAGTTTTTCTAGTATCGGTGTTGGCAATAAAGGGTGTTCGGGCTTTCGTGTTTAAGAGGTGGCTGGATATTTTTTCTGCACCTCGACGCTTATAAAGCTGTAGATTTAAATTTAAAAGAAGGAGAACAATAATGAGAAAAAGTGGAAATAAAATTATTTTAAGCCTCGGGCTTTGCTGCGCAATATTGAGCGACGGAGCGTTTGCGCAATTAAACGTACCTATTGTGCGTACCTTACCTGTGATTGGCGATCCACCGATTGGCGTTCTTGCCAAGCTACCAGTACTTGCTGAGCTGGATCAAAGTATTGGCTATGTGGATTTACTGGGTGCGAAAGCATTGCCCGATATAGAGCCTCTGCTATCGCTGGAGCAAATGCTTGATATTAAGTCGCTGCTGGCATTGGGTAGCCTACCTTTGCTCGGTGACCTTCTCGGCATGGATGGCATGTCAGGCTTCGATACGTTGCCGAGCTTAGGTGGCTTACCTGGCTTTGAGTAAACCGTCCGTAGAACCCACTGCCGTTCCATAGTTAAAGTTCATAAAGCGAACCTCATTTGAGGCTCACTTTTCTTGTGCCTATATGGGGATGGCTTTAGTATCTCTTTTAAGCTTTTCCGCTCAAATAAGTTGAGCTGATGTATGTCTTATTCAAAACATACATTTGATATTTATAAACTGGGCGGTATTTGAAGGCAACGCCGTACTTGCGCGACGTTGCGGCTGTGTTTGATACTAAATATTTGGTAAGTACGTCGAATCAAGGTCTTATTGTAAGGATATCGGTATACAGACGGCCTAGTATTCCTTCAGCTGTATTCCCTATTAATTTCCCTTTTAGCCCTTTTCTGCCTATGGTGCCAACAATGGTGAGATCTGCTTTAAGGTCATTGGCAATACTAGGGATAACTCGCTCGGGTTCACCTTGCTTTATGTGAACGTTTTCTTTGCTGATACCGTGTTTTTCGCAGAATTGATCCACTACGGCTTGTAAGCTTTTTCGCTTTTCGGCAAGGTATTTTTTCGCGTCTATTAGATCTAAGTCAATCAATGCTTGTGGTGCGGTAAGGGCAAATGCAATGTGAATGCTATTGTCACCTAATGGCCCGACAAGTGCTTTTGCGTTCGCAATAATCTTATCGTTAAGTCGCTGTTTGGTTTTTTCTGTGCTTGCAAAGTCGATTGTCGCGAGTATTCGTGATTTCTTTTTCCAGGTTTTTCCTGCGGTAATCATAAGAGGGATCTTTGACTCGCGAATGAGCTGCCAGTCAGTTGAGGTGTGGAACCATGACCCTGTTTTGTGTGCAGACTTTACAATCAAGTCTGCACTATCGGCGATTCTCCGCGCCAGCAACTCTCCGGCTATGTCTTTGCTCCAGACTACTTCCGCTGTGATGTCGTCAGCTGAAGCGTCGAAATCAGCTATCAGTGCATTTAGCTCTGCAGCTCGTTTTTCCATTAGCAGTGCTTTTACCTTGTCGGCATTTTCTGATGTTTCACTATTGTTGCTTGATGTGTAACAAAATCCGAATAAGGTGATATGGGCGCCTGTCCGACTTTGAATCTGTAGCGCTCGTTTCAGTGCCGTATTTTTTCCACCATGTGTGTCTGCTAATACAATGAGGTTTTTCATTTTTCTGGGTTACTCCCTTAAGCGCACTTTATGGTCCTAATATATACCATCTACTCTATCGCCACTATAAGTCAGTAAACTATATGGGGAGAGTAATCTAGGTTGGGCGTGAAGGCGTATCTTTGTGAGAGCACTTGGGTTATGTAAGTATTTTTAATGAGGTAGGAGAAGCTGTGGCTAAAGAATATCGAAGAGAGGTAGTTGTATTTCTGACTTTGGAAAAAGATATTTTAAGAAGTCCCTGGCCTGTAGGTAGGCCGGGATTTCATTAAGTGGCGAAAAGTCGCTCTCTATTGAGAATTGCCGATGGTGGAAGTTGACAATTGACGTCTTGCTCTGTGCTAACAAAATCAATCAGTTAGCGGTTTATTGCCAAGCTAAAATCACTATTTATGACACTTGAAAAGCAATCTCTTTGCTAACATATTGTTAAATATAACTTTTTGTCAGTTCTGAAGCTGGCTATGATCCGTCAGCTGCAAGCCCTATTGGCCCCCAAGGCATTAAGCGAAAATGGGGAAACTGCTGAGCGGCGTCAAAGTAGTGGATATATTTTATATCGAAAGTAGACGCTTTATTGCGCTGCAATCTGAATCGCTGACTTTGCACTCTGCTGCGAAATCTTCCCATTGCTGAATAGCATCCACAACCTGTTCAGCTATGTTTTTAACTGTGGTTTTGTCTAAGCCGAATACCTTACCTTGATTAATGATCTCGCTGGGCTTTGGTGGATATGGCGAGTATTGATAGCCGGCAACATGATAAGCCCCAGTTGTTAAGCTGGGCACTAAATCGTATGCGGGAGATAAGCGGTAGCCACTGCCGTCATTAATCATCGAAAAATTTCGTTCGTGGTCGTCGGTATTATTGATCGCTCGATTGAATAACATTTGTCGTAACAACTGTTCCGCATCCTCACAAAAATGCGTGCTGTGTGATTGCAGTAATTTATGGATGTCGTCATAACGAAATACACCCGCGTCGTCTCGCTGGTAAGCGTCCTTGCGCAAGCCGTTGATAGAAATAAGGTGGCGCCGATGGGATCCGGAAATATCAAAGCGTTCCAGCAATAGCGCATCGCGGCCTGTAAGATCCTCGACCAGTTCGCCGTTATACACCTTAAGTCCCGCCGCTTTAGCCATCTTAAGACAGGCTAGCTCAACGCGGGCAACGTTGAATTGATCACTTCCAAGTCGGTTAAATTTGGCAAGAAAAGCTTCGTTACCACGATAGACCAGTGATTTTGGGCGGGCACCGCCAGCTCCTGATCCTTCGTTAGCGAGATAAATTAAATCGAGCGATTCGTGTGGGATTTCCTCGAATGACAAGGTGTCGATTTGGTGGGCAATTTTTTCTGTTTGAGCAAGCTCCTCCCAAGCGATGCCTAGTTGGTAAAGCGGCTGCTCGTTAATTGTGGTGAGTTCCAGTGCTCCAATTCGGCTCCGCCGTAAGGCGTTTAAGCAGGCAATAGCGCTGTTGGCATTCATCTTTTCGCCGGTTTGCTTTAGCACCGCGTAACTCAATACACGGCGTCCCCAGGCATCTGGTAAATAATCATCAAGAAATGCGGGTATGCCGCCACGACATTCTATCGCGAGTTCTTTGGGTGACAACGGTAAGGAAATTGGATCAATGGCGATGGCGCCGGGCAGTTCAAGGTATTCAGGACGATATCGAAAACCAACTTGATTAACATGACCGCGATCTTCCAAGATCACAACGTCGGCGGCCTGAGTTCGCCCAGTGCTCGGCAGGTCTATATGTAGTGCATAGCGAGCTTTGTCAGTCATCGAATAAGGACTTCGGGATAACGAATAATAGGTCAAACTGATTCTCTAGGCCCAACACTCTAGCGGCTTCATGGTAGTTGCCTAGTGACACTGACAGTTTACCTTGCTCCATCTTGACGAGCGTTGACACGCTTACACCAATACGAGGCGCAAAACCGCGTACGCCATCTTTGGGGAAGCGCTCTTTGCGAGCGGCGCTCAAGCGTTTTCCAAGTTCGGGTAGCTCATTTGTCATGTAGTATAATAGTACAACAAAATGGGTTAAATGTGATTTTTGTACTAATATAGTATAACTTATACGCAGTGGGGGCAAGAATCATCTATCTTCTGGGATTGGCTTCATGCTTTGAATAAAAGCTGAGCTAATCCTCTTTTGGGAAGTATTTACTAGTGAGGTTAGAGCGGTCGAGTGCCTCGGCAAGCTGGAAAGTTTGTGCACCCCCAGAACTGCTTCCCTGAATGTGCGCCCTTTTTCGCTACGCGACTAACCATGGGCTTAGTACATAAAGGGCAGTCGGGTATTGCTGGGCGCAACGGCGTCAACTTAGCTTGAGTATGGCGATGACCAATATTGTTCTTGTTCATCTGTTTTCTGATTTGTTGGCCATCGATGAGCTGTATATTACGTCCTTCAACAAAGCGTTTTGCGTCTGCAGTAAATTGACCTGTGGTTGCTACAAAGCCGCCAACGGCACTCTCGGCTGCCATCGCGCCGTAAAGTTCTCTCACAACGGGCACGCCAACATTGATGGATCGCCAGTGCTTGCATTGAACCAGATATTTCTCTGTGCCCTTTTTCAATACAAGGTCTACACCACCATCTGGCCCGTGCCCGCCGCGCTCTTCTACCTGAAAACCCTGCTCCCTGAATATGGCAGCAACCAGCTGTTCAAATTGCTGCCAAGATAGAGTGGAGAGTCCGTTTGATTGGGATCTGGTTTGCGTCAGTAAGTTTTTACCTCGACGGCGTTGCATGAAACCCGCAAGGGCTCCAAATAGCAGTGCCGCTGGCACTAGATATTGGCCGACCAACCCGATAAATCTACCGACCTGTATAAACACGACATTGGATAGGTCTTGCGGCCCGGTAACGATAGGCGGATCAATGAGGGAGAGTTGGTGTAAACCAATTGCGGAGCTAATGGCGAGGACAAGGCTTAGTTTCCAAGGAAGTTTTGCACCCAAAGCAAAAAGATCATCCATGACGGTGGGTTTAGCCATCGCCTGTTCCTTAGCGGCTAGTTTAGTAGATGTATATTGCGGTAAGTTCTAGGCTTCAACAAGCAGGGAGTAATTATGCATTCGCTAGAGGTTGAAAGATTCAATGCATGATGACGAGGGGCATGGTTATCCATAGGATGATCTGATCTTTGGATTTAAATCATAAACCAAAGACCAAAGACCTGACCCTCGTTGTTGGGTTTGATTTTTCTAGTGGGCTACCTTACTAATGAATGAGTCAAAAGCAGGGGCTTTATTGCGAGCGTATTCAAGTGCAGCATTTAACTTACGAGCTGAGTTTGTAAGATCTAGTAATTCTTGGGCTCTATCTGGTCTGTCGACTTTTCCATTGTCTAGAAGCCAGCTCACTACTTCGTTCATGTGCCAAAGTGAGGTTCCATTAAATAATGCTTCGGCTGGGAACGGCCGCATGACCTTTTTAACTTGATCGAATGCATATTTTCGCATTGCTTGGCGGGTCAGGTGAGCGACCTCCCACTTTTCCATTACTTTTGGCATATCGGATAAATTTACAAGGTCTGGGCTGGCCGAAATTAGTCGGGCATCAGGAATGGCGCTCATAACGTTTTCTACTGAACTTAAAATTGCTTCCTCTGCGTTTTTTGCTTCTCGAGTGAAATCTAGAGCAATGTGTCCGAGCTTGCCTGCCCCGACCAATGCATCATCACAGCCTGCTTCAAACAATGCATCGAGGTGATCTTCCGAGTCTGGGCGATCTTCGGGTAAAACAAAATGTAGTTCGAAGTTATATTCAGTCATAGTCTTCACCATTGGCGTATTTGCAACCTTCTACCCATTTGCAAATTTTCTTTGCCATATTCTCAGGACTGCGAGGCGTACTCCATATCGAATTTTTGCAATATTGCCCGCATCGGCAGTCTTGGTCATTATGGGGGCATAAAAGGAACCCCCAAGCATGAGAGCTCTTGCCTGAGCTCGCATATATCCAACCATTTGCTTCGGCGAACTGGACTGCTTCTTCAATTTCTTTTTTGGAGTGCTTGGGTCTATTGGGCATTGGCAGTGCGTCCGATGACTAGAGTAGTGGCTCTGTTGTCAGATGACAACAATTTTGACTGATTCGCTTAGATTGTTTTTGATGTTTCTTATCTTTAGCTATAAGGGAGGGTTATATATCGAGGGCTGTAGGGGAGCTATTCATAGCTTATAGAGCATTTCACCGTCCTCCTATGGCTGAATAGTCCCGCTGGGTAGTGTAGTTTGATCTGAGGCTGTCACTAAACATGTAACCAATTGAAAATTATGATTTCTACATTTGGTAAAGGTTTTTTTTCAGTGTCCATTTTTAGTCGGCTTGAAATATTAGCGATTTTCGCTTGGCAAGAAATATTTAAGCCATTGATTTTAAATACAGTGCACTTTTTCACCTTTGTCAAAAGTGCACTCTCTAGTGTCAACTTCCATTGGGTATTACATTACCAAGTCAACGCCCCACCAGTTTGATATTCAATAACTCGCGTCTCAAAGAAGTTTTTCTCTTTACGCAAATCCATGATTTCGCTCATCCATGGGAAGGGGTTTTGCGCGCCGGGGAATTGTTCTTTTAAGCCGAGTTGGCTTAGGCGGCGGTTGGCGATGAATTGGAGGTATTCTTCCATCATGCCTGAGTTCATGCCGAGTACGCCGCGCGGCATTGAGTCGCGGGCGTATTCGATTTCTAGCTGCATGCCTTCAACGATCATTTGGGTGACTTCGCCTTGGAATTTTTCGCTCCAGAGGTGTGGGTTTTCCAGTTTGATTTGGTTGATCATGTCGATGCCGAAGTTCAGGTGCATAGACTCGTCGCGGAGTATGTATTGGAACTGTTCGGCGATGCCGGTCATTTTGTTGCGGCGGCCCATTGACAGTATTTGGGTGAAGCCGCAGTAGAAGAAGATGCCTTCGGTTACCGCGTAGAAGCCGATCAGGTTGCGCAGTAGTTCTTGGTCGGTTTCTGGGGTGCCGGTGTGGAAGTTTGGATCGCCCAGTGCTTGGGTGTGCTGCAGGCTCCACGCCGCTTTTTTAGCGATGGAGGGCAGTTCGCGGTACATATTGAAGACTTCGGCTTCATCCATACCTAATGACTCTACGCAGTATTGGTAGGCGTGGGTGTGGATGGCTTCTTCAAAGGCTTGGCGCAATAAGTACTGGCGGCATTCTGGGTTGGTGATGTGGCGATACACCGCTAATACTAGGTTGTTGGCAACTAGCGAGTCAGCGGTGGAAAAGTAACCCAGTGAGCGCATGATGATGCGGCGCTCGTCGTCGGTGAGGCCTTCTGAGTTTTTCCACATGGCGATGTCGGCGGTCATGTTTACTTCTTGGGGCATCCAGTGGTTGGCGCAGCCGTCGAGGTATTTTTGCCATGCCCAGTCGTATTTGAATGGCACGAGCTGGTTAAGGTCGAGGTGGCAGTTGATGATGCGCTTGTCTTCTACACGCAGGCGCGCAGCGCCCATTTCCAGTTCTTCTAAACCGGCGGCAACATCTAGGTGTTCGATAGCGGCGTTGGCTTTTTCAAGTACGCTTTGATCAGCAACACTCACGCCGTCTTCGTTGTTCATGGTGTTCAGCGCTGCGCTGATAACGGGCTCAGCGGTTTTGGGTGCTTGGGGTTTTGCAGCCGGCGCCTTGGCGGGTGCTTCGTCTTTGTCGAATTCGTCCCAACTTAACATTTTATAACCTCAATTCTTTATGTGTGTTTCGTCAGACGTCTGACGTCGGGCGCCAGACGAAGGGGCTCTTTTGAGCCCCGCCGCTTTTATTGGCAGGCTTCGCAGTCTGGATCGTCCAGTGAGCAGGCCAGCGGTACTGGTGCAGCTTGCGGTGCAGCGGCAGACGCGGTGGCGGCTGCTTTAGGTGCTGACTGCGACGACACCTTGTTCATTGAGCCTTGAGAAACCGTTGATTTCTCAGTGGAGCTCGCTGCCAATGCGCGGAGGTAGTAAGTGGTTTTTAGGCCACGGTACCAAGCCATGCGGTAGGTGATGTCGAGTTTTTTACCCGAGGCGCCAGCGATGTATAGGTTTAGCGATTGCGCTTGATCTAACCATTTTTGACGGCGGCTTGCGGCGTCTACCAACCAGCGCGGCTCAACTTCGAATGCGGTGGCGTACAGGGCTTTAAGGTCGTCTGGAATACGGTCGATTTTGCTTACCGAGCCTTCGTAGTATTTAAGATCATTGACCATAACCGCGTCCCACAGGCCGCGTGCTTTTAGGTCTTTAACCAAGTAGGGGTTCACAACGGTGAACTCGCCAGACAGGTTAGATTTTACATACAGGTTTTGGTAAGTCGGTTCGATAGATTGCGACACACCTGTGATGTTAGCAATGGTGGCAGTTGGTGCAATAGCCATCACGTTGGAGTTGCGCATACCTTGTGCTTTTACTACTGCGCGCAGGCTGTTCCAGTCTAGGGTTTCGCTGCGGTCTACTTCAATGTAGTCGGCGCCGCGCTCTTCGGCCAAGATGCCTACTGAGTCGATGGGGAGAATGCCACGGCTCCACAGTGAACCTTCGTAGCTTTGGTAGCAGCCGCGCTCTACTGCTAAATCGCTAGATGATTTAATAGCGTAGTAGCTGATCGCCTCCATTGAACGGTCGGCAAATTCCACCGCCTCGTCAGAGGAGTATGGAATGTGCTGCTTGTACAGTGCATCTTGGAAGCCCATCAAACCCAAGCCGACAGGGCGGTGCTTAAAGTTTGAATTTTTGGCTTGTGGCACGCTGTAGTAGTTAATGTCGATAACATTGTCGAGCATGCGCACGGCTGTTTTGACGGTCTTCTCTAGCTTGGCTAGGTCTAGGCCGTTGTCGCCGATGTGTTGGGCGAGGTTAACTGAGCCAAGGTTGCAGACGGCGATTTCATCTTTGCTGGTGTTCAGGGTGATTTCTGTACACAGATTAGACGAGTGAACCACGCCGATATGCTGCTGTGGGCTACGCAGGTTGCATGGGTCTTTAAAGGTGATCCAAGGGTGGCCTGTTTCGAACAGCATAGACAGGATCTTGCGCCACAGGTCTGCTGCTTTTACGCGCTTGAACAGTTTTAGTTCGCCGCTGCGTGTCATGGCCTCGTACTCTTCAAAGCGAGTTTCAAAGGCTTTGCCGTAAAGGTCGTGCAGATCCGGTACATTGTTTGGTGAGAACAGTGTCCACTCGCCGTCTTGGAAAACCCGCTTCATGAACAAGTCAGGAATCCAGTTAGCGGTGTTCATGTCGTGGGTACGACGACGGTCATCACCGGTGTTTTTGCGCAGCTCTAAGAATTCTTCAATGTCGATGTGCCAGCTTTCTAAATAAGCACACACAGCCCCTTTGCGTTTGCCGCCTTGGTTTACGGCAACAGCGGTGTCGTTAACCACTTTTAGGAAGGGAACAACACCTTGTGATTTGCCGTTGGTGCCTTTGATGTAAGCGCCCAAGCCGCGAACCGGTGTCCAGTCATTACCCAAGCCGCCAGCGAATTTAGATAGCATGGCGTTGTCTTGAATGGCGCCGTAAATACCGTGCAGATCATCGGGCACAGTGGTTAGGTAGCAAGATGACAGCTGTGGACGCAGGGTGCCGGCATTGAACAGAGTGGGTGTTGAGCTCATATAGTCAAAAGAACTCAGTAGATTGTAGAACTCGATGGCGCGGGCATTGCGGTCCTCTTCGTTCATGGCCAAGCCCATAGCAACGCGCATAAAGAAGATTTGTGGCAATTCAATGCGCACTTCATTGCTGTGAATAAAGTAGCGGTCGTACAGGGTTTGCAGGCCAAGGTAATGGAACTGCATGTCGCGCTCTGGTTTGATGGCCTCGCCCAGGGCGGTTACGTCGTATTCAGTTGCAAGGCGTGGGTCGAGAAGCTCTAGCTCGGCGCCTTTGGCTAAATAAATTGGCAGTGCCTGTGGGTAGTAAATGCTCATATCGTGCTGGGTGGCGCTTTGGGCAACACCCAAAAAGCTCAGTGCCTCGGCGCGCAATTTGTCTAGCAATAAGCGAGCGGTAACCAAGCTGTAGTTGTGTTCTTTCTCAACCATGGCGCGGGCGGTGATTACCAGTGAGGTGTTGACCTCTTCTTCTGGTACGCCGTTGTACAAGCTTTTTAGGGCTTCTTCTTGAACCGCGGCGGCAGAGACATCTTTCAGGCCTTCGCAGGCTTCTTGCACAATAAATTCTAAGCGGCCAAGGTCAAGTGGCGACTCGCTGCCATCGGCGTGTTTAACGCGGATGCTAGGGTGGACTTTTTCGCCAACAGGGGCCAATTGGCTGCGCTCTTCAGCGCGGGCGGCGCGATACAAAACATAGCCACGGGCAATTTTATGCTCGCCGCTGCGCATCAGTGCCAATTCGACTTGGTCTTGGATTTCTTCAATATGGATGGTGCCGCCGGAGGGCATTCGGCGCTTGAAGGTGGCACTAACTTGGTCGGTCAGTTTGGCAACGGTTTCGTGGATGCGGGTAGACGCGGCGGCATTGCCACCCTCTATCGCTAAAAAGGCTTTGGTAATTGCCACACTGATTTTGTCGTCAGTGTAAGGCACCACAGAGCCATTGCGTTTAATAACGCGCAACTGGCCAGGTGCGGTGGCTTTAAGTTCTGCTTCGGTGCTGCTGTGCGGGGGAATGCCTGTGGCACTGCTAGTACTGTCTTGTTGGGTTTGCATGATATCTCCGAGCCCTTGCTGATGTCCTTGAACGTATTGTGCGGCAGTCTTCCTGCATTGCCTCTGGCACCCAATTGCGGGTGGAGGGCTTTCTATAAGATGCTTCAAAAATGTTGAAACTTGGGTTCAGTTCGGACTGCGCATCCGTTGTTATTATGTTTGTATTAAACCCTATATATGGGGTTTGTCTGAAGCTGGGATACAAGATAATGCGGTTTGCTTAAGTTCGCAAGCACTAGATGCTGTGTGTTTTCTGTGGATAAAGTGTCGGTAAGGGGTGTGTAAAAGCTGTGCAAAATAGTAAGTGCCCGTCATGCGCGGGTTTCCGCTGAATTGCCTAAGCTTGCGGAGGCCTAATAAGGCGGTAGACGGATTGTGAATAAAAAAGGTTTTTTTATAGCTTAAATATTTAGGCAGCGCCGTGCAGTACTTCTTCGCGGCTGAAGGCAATTAAGTGATCTGCTTCGGTAGTAATTTGGACGGTTTCTTTAATGGCGTAATCGCGGTGGCTAGGCAGTAGTGCCTCCACTCGGCTGCCGGTAGGTAGACTGAGTGTGTACAGCGTTGCACTGCCGGAAAACACCTTCTTTTCAACTGTTGCGGTAATGCCGCCGAGTTCGCTAAGTACAATGTCGTCAGGCCGTAGCAAAACTTCTACGGGGCTACCCTGTGGCCAGTGATAGGCGCGGTTGCCAATCAGTGTGCCGAGCTCGGTGCTAATGGTGTTGGCCTCGCCGCCGATCACGCCGGGTATGAAGCAGCCCTCGCCAATAAAGTCCGCGACAGTGCGGTTGCTGGGTTCATGGTAAAGATTGAAGGGGGTGTCCCATTGCTGCAGTTGGCCACCGTGGAGCAAGCCAATCTGATCGCTGAAGGCGAAGGCTTCTTGCTGGTCGTGGGTAACCAAAATGGCGCTGATTTTCAGTTCTTTGAGGATGTCGCGCACTTCTAAACTCAGGCGCTTGCGCAGTTCTGCGTCTAGGTTTGAAAAGGGTTCGTCTAATAATAATAGATCGGGACTGGGTGCCAGAGCGCGGGCGAGGGCGACTCGCTGCTGCTGTCCGCCAGATAACTCGTGCGGGTAGCGATGGCCTATGTCTTCTAGCTGCACTAATTCTAGTAGTCGTTTTACCGTGCTGTTTTGCTGGGCGCTGCTCTGCTTGCGCAAGCCAAAGCGGATATTGTCTTTTACGCTGAGATGGGGGAATAGGGCGTAGTCTTGAAACACCATGCCAATATTGCGCTGTTCAGGGTCGACTAGTTTGCCAGGCTGGCTTAAGCATTGGTCGCGTAAAATGACTTGGCCATGAGTTAGTGGCTGGAAGCCAGCAATAGCTCTGAGTATGGTGGTTTTGCCGCAACCACTGGGACCGAGCAGGCTGCAAATGTCGCCATCGTTAACGTGAAAGCTGACCTTATCGACGACAATGTCGCTTTCGTATTGGCATTGGATTTCGTGAATTTGGAGCATGGGGGTTAAGGTCTTGCTGCTGCGGTGAGTGAAGGCTGGCCGAGGTAGTGGGTGGTCTGAGGTCTGATGTCGGACGTCTGACGAGAAGTCTCGGCTGCGCCGATTTCGCAGCATTGCGCGACAAAGTCGCGCTCGCTTTTGCATCCGACGTTCGACGTCTGACGCCCGACGAGCGAGGCCTCAGCTCCCTGCATCAAGCTGTCTGTGCCTCAAGCAACAAAAACTCCAACAGTGCCTTTTGGGCATGCAGGCGATTTTCTGCTTCGTCCCAGATGACGGTGTTGGGATCGTCCATTAATTCAGCGCTGATTTCCTCGCCGCGTTTGGCGGGAAGGCAGTGCATATAGAGCGCGCCTGGGTTGGCTAAATCCATCAGGGTGCGATTGATTTGGTAGCCAGATAGCTTGCGGCGGCGTTCGGCTTTTTCTTCTTCTTGACCCATAGAGGCCCAGACGTCGGTAACGAGCAGGTCTGAGTTGCGGGCTGCATCGACGGGGTCGCGCACGATTTCAACGTGGTCGCCAGCGGCGGCGACTAGGTCGGCGCGGGGTTCAAAGCCCTCTGGGCAGGCGACCATTAATTTAAAGTCCAGCATGACCGCTGCATTGATGTAGGACTGGCACATATTGTTGCCGTCGCCAATCCATGCGACTTGCTTGCCCTTCATGCTGCCACGGTTTTCGACAAAGGTTTGAATGTCGGCCAAGAGCTGGCAGGGGTGGTAGTCGTCGGTTAGTGCGTTAATGACGGGTACGCTGGAGTTGGCCGCAAAGCGCTCAATAATGTCGTGCTCAAAGGTGCGGATCATGACGATGTCGCACATGGATGAGATCACTTTGGCGCTGTCTTCTATGGGTTCGCCACGGCCAAGCTGGGTATCGCGGGGCGAAAGAAATATAGCGTGGCCGCCCATGTGGGCCATGCCGGCTTCAAAGGAAATGCGAGTGCGGGTAGAGGCCTTTTCAAACACCATGCCTAACACGTAGTTAGGAAACTGCACGCTGGCTTTGCGGGCTTTATGCTCTGCTTTGAGTTCAATGGCGCGCTGAATAAGTTGTTCCAGTTCGGCGGGACTCAAATCCGTGAGGGTTAAAAAATGTCTTAAGGCCATTCGGCTACCTTTACTGCTGAATCGGCATCACGCCGCGCTGCCCTGGTCTGCCCAAGCTAAAATTAGCGGGCAAAGAATAGAGAGCAATTCATCAATTTCCTGTTGGTTAATAATTAGTGGCGGTAATAAACGTACCACCCGCTCTGAAGTTACGTTAATCAGCAGGCCCTTTTCTAGTGCTTGACCGACTAATGGCGCGCAGGGCGTGCTTAATTCAATGCCGATCATAAGGCCTTGGCCACGAATGCCCTTTACGTGAGAGGCGTTGCCAAGCTGTTCTTTTAAACCCGCGACGAGGTAGCGGCCGCTTTCGGCAACTTGCTCGATGGCGTTATTACTGGTCAGGGTATTGACCACGGCAAGGCCCGCCGCGCATACCAAGGGATTGCCGCCAAAGGTGGAGCCGTGATTGCCGGGCTGAAATAGCGATGCCGCTTTGCCGTGGGCCAAACAGGCGCCAATGGGGACACCGTTGCCCAAGCCTTTAGCGGTTACGACCACGTCGGGCATGATGTCGCTGTGCTGGTAGGCAAAATATTTACCGGTACGGCCATTGCCCGTTTGTACTTCATCTAGCATGAGCAGCCAGTCGTGTTTGTCGCACAGTGCCCGCAGTTGCGAAAGGTATTCCGGCGGTAGTGTGTGAATGCCGCCCTCACCTTGAATAGGTTCAATTAATACGGCAGCGACGCTGTCGTTGTTATGGGCGATGGTTTCTAGTGCCGCAATGTCGCCGAAGGGGGCGCGGATAAAGCCCCGTACCAGCGGTTCAAAGCCCGCTTGAATTTTCCGATTGCCCGACGCGGTTAGCGTCGCCAGAGTCCGGCCGTGGAAGGCCTGCTCCATAACGACAACATGGGGAATGTCGATGTTGCGATTGTGGCCGTGCTTACGGGCGAGCTTGATTGCCGCCTCGTTGGCTTCGGCGCCAGAGTTAGAGAAAAATACATTGTCCATGCCGCTGATGGCGCAGAGCGCTTCCGCTAGCTCGCTTTGTTTTTGCACGGAGTACAAATTAGAGGTGTGCAAAAGCTGGGCGGCTTGGGTTTGAATCGCCTCAGTTACGGCGGGGTGGGCATGGCCCAGTGCATTCACGCCAATACCGCTAATACCGTCTAAATAGCGTTTACCTTCTGTGTCGAACAGGCGCACACCTTCGCCCCGGGTAAAGGTTACCGGTAAGCGTCCGTAGGTGTTCATTAAAGCCGGCAGTGCCATCAACAGATCTCCGTGCGCTGCAATATCACCCAGTGCGATAAACAGCGCAAAAAAACAGTACAAAGGATTTAAAACGCAAAAAGGCAGCCAGAGCTGCCCAGTCAGACTCTCAATAATATAAGGAACGACGCCGGAATTCTAGGCCTTGGCGGCGGAAAAACACGGATCGCGATAATTACAGTATGTCAGCATTAACTTACGGTTGAGGCCTCGATCTACTTGGGCTTGCTCAACGGCAATAATTCTTTAGTAGCGAAGCCTTTAATCAATTTGTCCAAACGCCTTGATACAGCTCTGCGATTTGCTCTGCATTAGGAATGCGGGGGTTGTTTGCCGGCGAGCCCGAGTTCAGCGCCTGCTGAGCCATGGTCGGAATTGCTTGCCGCCATTCCTCATTGCTAATGCCGAAGCTGGCGGGGGTGGGAACCTGTAAATCAGCGCAGAGCTGACGTAAACCTGCGACCAGCTTTTGATTTGCTTGGTCGTCACTGTCGCTAGCGTTGGCGAGCTGCATGGCGCGGGCGCAGTCGGCATAGCGTGAGGGTGCGCCACTAATCGACCACTCTGTAATGGCGGGCAATAACATGGCGTTACTCATGCCGTGGGGTACGTGGAATAAACCGCCAATCGGTCTGCTCATGCCGTGAATAAGAGTGACCGAGGCGTTTGAGAAGGCGATGCCGCCTTGGGTCGCCGCGAGCATCATGGCTTCGCGGGCGACGCGGTTGTCAGGTTCGCGGCAGGCGGTTCGAAGATGTTTTGCAATTGCCGTCATCGAGGCGAGGGCGATGGTGTCGGTGAACGGATTGGCGCGTCGGCTAACGTAGGCCTCTAAGGCATGACAGAGGCTGTCGATACCGGTGTCGGCGGTTAAGCGCAGCGGCATAGTCATGGTGAGTTCAAAATCCACCAGCGCGGCTACCGGCATCAAGCCGAAACCCATGCACAGCATTTTCTCATGGGTTTCGGTGTCCGTGATGACGGCGACTCGGGTTGTTTCTGAGCCGGTGCCGGCGGTGGTGGGGATGGCGATAATGGGCAAGCCGTCGTCCAGAGTTTGCGGCACTTTATAGTGTCGGATTGGCTGATCGCGCTCAGCCATTGCGGCGATGGTTTTTGCGGTGTCGATGGCGCTGCCGCCGCCGAGGGCTACCACGCAGTCGTGCTGATTTTCGCGTAATACCGCCAAGCCCTCGTAAATAGCGTCGGTGGTGGGGTCTGGCACCACGCCGGTAAAACTGCGATGAAAAATACCTTCTTGGTCTAGCTGCTGTTGCAGCTTGGTAAGCCACCCCAGGCTAACAATAAAGGCATCGCTTACTAAAAGCGGACGAGACAAGCCAAGCTCTTTTAAGGTGGCGGGCAGCATTTGGCTGGCTTCTGCGCCGATGCGAAGTATTCTCGGCAGGTTGATGTTCGCGGTCATGATTGAGCTCTCTTTCTTATTTATCAGGGCATTTAATATGGAGTGGGTTTGAAACACAAATTCCGTTGGTGGTCTTGGTTGTTATCGCCACAATACAGTGCATTTTTTCTCCTATCTGCTATACCAAAGGAGAGTTGTTTTGCCGTGGTAAATGCGGTGAGGCTTGAAGTGCTTAAATAAGAAGAAAAAATAACAACGGGGAGAATGCGATGATAAAACATCCAAGATATATACGGACTAGCTTGAGCTTGGCGGTGGCGATGGGGTTTGTTGTTGCTGCGCCGACGGTTCACGCTGAGTCGGTGCGAGTGATTGAGGAGGTGCTTGTTACGGCTCGTAAGCAGTCTGAGACCTTGCAGGATGTACCATTTTCTATTGCGGCAATGACAGAGGGCAAGTTGCAGCAAAGCGGCGCGACCGATCTTGAGTCCATGGCAAATAATGTGGCCGGTATATCCATTCAGAATTTAGGGCCTGGCCAGAGTCAGGTCGCGATAAGGGGTATCTCCGCTGGCCAAATAGTGCGTGACCAGCCGGGTGTAAAAGAACAGGTTGGGGTATACATGGATGAATCTGTGATCTCCATGTCACTGTTTACGCCTGATTTAGATTTTTACGATATCAATCGGGTGGAGGTATTGCGCGGCCCTCAAGGTACCTTATTTGGTTCGGGCTCTTTGTCGGGCACCATTCGCTATATTAGCAACCAACCCAATTTTGAAGAGCAGAGCGGTTCGGTTCAGGTGGGCGGCGAGACAGTAAAAGAAGGCAGCGAAGGTGGAAACATCAAGGGCCATTGGAATGTGCCTTTGAGCGATACTGTGGCTTTGCGTGCTGTTGGGTATTATCAGCAATATGCTGGGTATGTAGATGCCCTTCAGCCCGACGGCAGTGTGAATAAAGATGTGAATGAGGGCAGTCGCGAAGGTCTGCGTTTAGCGATGACATTCCAGCCCAGTGACGCCTTAACCATCACCCCTAGGGTCATCTATCAGTCCATTGAAATGGACGGCTTCAATCGCGAGGATCAATACAATATTCTTGCGAACCCGTACACAGACCCCGCTAGTCGTGCGCCGGTTACGCTTGGCGAATACGAGCAGTTCACCCAGCTAGAAGAAAAATTTGAAGACGACTTTACCCTGTTTGATTTAACCGTGAATTATGATCTGTCAGACACTCTGACACTCACATCGGTCACCTCTTATACTGATCGCGATGTTTTGGTTTTGCGGGATGCCACAACATTGAACGCGAGTATTGTTGGCGGCTCTTACGGTGAGGCTGAGTCGATCTACACACTGGATGCGCCGCTTTTTGATACTACGGCAGCTGAGGTAACTACCCAGGAGTTTCGTTTAAGCTCTACTGGTGAATCGGCTCTCCAGTGGGTTGCCGGTATATTTTATAGTGACGTTCGCCGCGATTATGCGCAGTCATTACTGGTTAGCGGCTTCGAGGCGTCAGGGCCGGTGGCCGCAGATTTGTCTGGGCCAACTGCGGGGGCGCGAGCGGGAACTGACGAGTTGTATTTTTCTGAGGTGCCCTACAAGCTTGAGCAGTTTGCAGTGTTTGGTGAATTGTCTTACGACGTGAATGACAAGACGACCGTTATCCTAGGGGCGCGCTGGTTTGATTATGAAGAAACCCGTGAACTCACGTTCGATGGTATTTATGCGGCGTCGGTTATTGCTAAAAAAGGTAAGGTCTCTTCTGACGGTGTTTCACCGCGAGTTATGGTGCGCTATGACCTTAACGATGAAGTAATGCTTAATGCGCAAGTGTCCCAAGGTTTTCGTCTTGGGGGAATTAACGATCCACTCAATGTCCCGCTCTGTAGCCCCACAGATTTAACCACCTTTGGCGGCAATGATACCTGGGAGGATGAAAAACTAACTAACTATGAGGTGGGCGCTAAAACCACGATCTTTGGTGGAGCGGCGACCTTAAATATGTCGGCCTTTTATAGCGATATTAAGGATCTGCAGGCAACGGTCGTTGCGGGGTCGTGCTCGTCTAGATTGGTCTATAACGTCCCTGAAGCTCACAGCCAAGGTTTTGAGGTGGAGCTGTTTAGTCGCCCATTAGATAATTTAGAGTTTGGTTTGTCTGGCAGCTATGTGCAGGCGGAGCTAGATTCTGAGGTGACGTCTACTACCGGTGGCGTGACCAGTATTGTGGGCGGCATCCGTGACGGCAATGAGCTGCCAACCGCGCCCGGCTTTCAAATGGCTGTAACGGCGACCTATTACTTCCCTATCGCTGAAGCCTGGGAGGGCTATCTTACGGCAACTTACCAAAATATTGGTGCTCGCTTTACTCAGATAGCCGACCAAGAAAATGGTGGTCAGGGCAGTGCGACACTTTTCCCTGGCGTCGGTGGACCGCTGTCGCAAGCGAGCTACGAGTATGATCGCGAGCTGCCTGCATATCAGATTGTAAACCTGCGTTTAGGTGCTAAAACGGAGCAGTGGGATACGGCGTTATTTATTAATAATGCGGCGGATGAGAAGGCGATTCTATCTTTAGATACTGAGCGAGATGGTCGCGGACGTGTTGCTTATCACGTGAATCAGCCGCGCACTATTGGTATCAGCGCCCGTTATAATTTTTAGCGAAGGGCTAGCTCTTCGATTAACGGCCCATTCGGGCCGTTTTTGTTTGTGTCGAGCTGGTAAGCGCGCCGATATTGGCGATAATAGCGTCTTTCTCTTTTCGTGGTATTTTCTATGGCGATGCAATCTTCTACGCTCGACCCCGTTAAACTCGGTCTTTTTGTGAGTCGTCTGGAGTCAGTGTGCGAGGAAATGGGGGCCGTATTGCAGCGTGCGGCCTTCTCGCCAAATATAAAAGATCGCTTAGATTTCTCCTGTGCCATTTTTGATGCCCGCGGCGATTTATGTGCGCAAGCGGCGCATATTCCTGTGCATCTTGGCAGCATGGCTTACGCTATGGCAGATATCGTTAGCGCTTGCGAGTGGCGAGCTGGCGATATGGTCGTCGTAAATGATCCTTTTCTTGGCGGCACCCACCTCCCCGACGTTACCGTTATAGCGCCTTACTTTGACCGTCGCGGTACGCTGCTGGCTTTTGTCGTAAATCGCGCGCATCACGCCGATATTGGAGGGTCGACGCCGGGCTCTATGCCGCTGTCTAAAACGCTTGCAGAAGAAGGTGTGGTGATTCCCCCCACGGTATTGGTTCGCGGTGGCAATTTAGATAAAGGCTTACTTGATGCGTGGTTTGGCGATGGGCAACATGGTGATTTTATTGCGCAGATCAGTGCTAATCGCAGTGGCTTGCATCGTCTAGCTGAACTGCTTGAGGCCTTGCCCGTGCCGTTTAGTGCGGCGGTGACGCAATTGCAGGACTATGCAGAAAGTATTGCGCGTCGTCGCTTGGCGGAGTTGCCGAAAGGCAGCTACCAATTTACCGACTATATGGATGACGACGGCTTTGGTAACAGCGAGTTGCCTATCGCGGTCAGTATTAAATTGGGTGATGACAATGTGGCTGTGGATTTTGATGGCAGCGCGCGGCAGGTGGCGGGCAATATCAACTGCCCGCTCTCGGTTGCCGCCGCCGCGGTGTACTACGTCTTTCGCTGCCTTATGCCCAGCGAGGTGCCCGTGTGTGCGGGGCTGTTTCGGCCAATCAGTATCACTGCGCCGAAGGGCTGTCTATTGAATGCAGAGCGGCCCGCCGCGGTGGCGGCGGGAAATGTTGAAACCTCTATGAGAATTACCGATGCGGTATTGGGGGCCTTAGCACAGGCTGCGCCGGAGCTTATTCCAGCCGCGAGCCAAGGTAGCATGAATAATGTTGCTATGGGTGGCCGTGGCGCTGGTGCGCATTGGGACTATTACGAAACCATCGCCGGCGGGATGGGGGCTCACTCTGCGGGGCGAGGCTTGAGCGGCGTGCAAAGCCACATGACTAATACATTGAATACGCCGGTAGAAAGTTTAGAAATGCACTATCCGCTGCGGGTGCGTCGATACGCATTGCGCACCCATTCTGGCGGCGAAGGCCAATTTGTTGGTGGAGAAGGTGTTATTCGTGAATTTGAGTTTCTCTCACCGACGCAATTCACCTTGCTGACCGAACGACGCTCCCTCTCACCCTGGGGCTTGGCGGGGGGCGGCAATGCACAGCTAGGTCGCAACCTATTTAATGGTCAAACCTTGGCCGGCAAGATCAGCATGAGCGCAGCAGCGGGCGACGTACTGACGATAGAAACCCCTGGCGGGGGTGGTTGGGGGAAGTGACGTCGGAAGTCGGAGGTCTGACGTCGGACGAGGCGATAGTAGCTGGTGCGGCGGAACGCTGGAGAGGGACGCTTTTTTAAGACTCTTAGTCGGATGTCGGACGACTGAGGATAAGGTCAAAAGAAGTTCTCAGCACGATTACATAACACTAGACCAAAACGTGATTTAGCATCCACGGGCTTAGTATACGGTAGCCTTACGTCCGACATCCGACGCCAGACCTCCGACGGTTTCAACCAGAGCCATTACTTTTGCCCTTGATATTGCTAGAATAGCGCCAACAATCTCCGGATAAGCGCCCCGTGAATCAGGCCTTATCACCGTTATCCGACAAGCAGGTGGTCCATGGACACTATTGAAGCAATTAAGCAGCAGATTTCAGCTAACCCAATCATCCTTTATATGAAAGGCTCGCCTAATCAGCCCCAGTGCGGTTTTTCGGCGCGGGCGTCACAGGCATTAATGGAGTGTGGCGAGCGTTTTGCGTTTGTGGATATTCTGTCTAATCCAGATATTCGCGCAAAAATGCCAGAATTTGCTAACTGGCCAACATTTCCGCAATTGTGGGTTGCCGGTGAATTAGTTGGCGGCTGTGACATTATTTGCGAAATGCACGAAAGCGGCGAATTAAAGACATTGGTACAAGAGACGGCAGCCGCGCAAAGCGCAGAGTAATTCTGCTCGCCCTTGGCGTTGTCTTAGTTGTTTCTTAATTAAAACTCGGCCTAGTGCCGAGTTTTTTTATGCCTTCGTCTGGGCTAATGACGGGGTTGTGCTCGCTTGTTGATGTGTCGATAAGGCCAAATTCGATGGGCCGAGCTTTACCTGAAGCGCGCCAGCTTTTTAGCATGCGGTCCCATATCGCTAGGCAAGTGCCAAAATTGATGTCGCGGTGTTCAGCGGCGCAAGAGTGATGTAGCTGGTGTTGTGCAGGGCTTATGAAGAGCGATTCTGCACGGCCAAATGACAGAAACACCGGCGAGTGGCGAAGGTTGGCGCCCAGCGCATTAAATAGAAAGCCAAGGCAGTCTACGCCAAGTATGTCGATGCCTGAAACCTGTCCTCGAAACAGATATACAAACACGCCGCTGAATACGCTAAACACCAGCAAACCACGTAGATAGTAAATTGCCATTTCTAATGGATGAACCCGAAACAAGGTCAGCGGGGTGAGCGTTGTGGCGCTGTGGTGGGTGCGGTGAAAGCGCCAAAGCAATGGAATTTTATGCATGGCTAAGTGCAGCGAGAAGCGGCTGAGATCTTCAAAAATAAAAAATAATAGGGTGTAGCTAATCGCAATAGCAGCTAAAGGCAGGGCCAGCGACGGAGGGTCGCCCAGCGTTCCTTGTAACCAACTGCCCACGGCGATAGTGCCTGCAAGATGCCCACCCAGCAGCGGGACTAGCAGCAGCAGTCGCAGTACGTTGTTGCCAATCAGCAAGCTGTAATCGACCGCGGTAGAGCGATTGAACCAATATTGGGGGTTTAGTAGTGCTCGGCATTGTGCGGCTAGATCAAAGCGTTTTTGCTGCAGGCTAACAGTGATAGAGGCGAGGATGACGGCAGAAAGAATAAACAGCCAAAACAAGCGCCGACCGGGATCGGTCGGCATGAGAAGTGGCGACATGAGCGCATTAAGTAAGCCCGCTAGACTGTCCATTGCCTGAGTTTAAAAACTGTATTTTGCCCGCAACCGAAAGGTGCGAGGCTTGTTGGGCCTAGCGCCAAAGGGACGCAGAGATACAACGGCCTCTTCATCTAGCAGATTGTCTACACTGAGCTGGACCGTCCATTGAGTATTAATAAACCAGCTTCCTGAGGCGTCTACCGTTGAATAGGCATCGGTGTGCGTAACTTGACTAATCGCTTGCTTGCCGGCCTGATCACGCATTTCACTTTGATAGCTCAAGGCAATAAATGCTTCCCATTGGGTGGCTTTGGCACCTAGTTGCAGGCGAGCAATTTGCTCGGGAATATAAGGTAGTTCGTCACCTGATTCGACATCGCCCCACTGGGAGAAGCCGCTGCTGAAATCACTTTGAAAAGCAGTTTCAGTATAGGTGTAGCTCAGCGACACCTCACCGGTAAGGGTTTGGCTTAGCTCTTTTGTCCATTGGCTAATAATTTCAACCCCAGCGATTTCAGCTTCGCCGCCGTTAAATTCCTCACCTGGAGTACAGCTGGGGTCGCTGACTCGGCAGCGGCCAAGCAGGTTTTCGTAGTCACTAAAAAAGCCAATGGCTTCAAGGCTCAGGTTTTGGCTATTGTAACGAAAGCCATATTCATAGTTGGTGCTCAGCTCTGGATCTACGCCACTGCCGGCCGAAGGCGAGGCGGGAGAAAAGCCACGGTTGACCCCTGCCAGCAAGCCAAGTGTGTCGCTGTATTGCCAAAATACAGCGATGCCCGGCAGCGTTTCAGATTGTGATTTACTGTTGCTGGTATTGTTGAGAAAGTCGTCGGCGTCGCCACTGATGTTTTCGTGGCGCAGTCCCACGGTAAATTTAAAGTCACGCCAAGAAATGGTGTCCATGATATGGACGGCGATGGCGTCGGTTTCCGCTTCGTCTAGTAATTTATCACCGCGCTGTTGGCCGTCGGCTGTCATCCGGCCGCTGGTCATTAAGTAACCTTGAATGCTGTGATCTCGCTCTACGTAGTCTTGGTGTAGGCGTAGTCCCACGTCAATATCGTGCTCGATATCGCCCTGCGTCAATTGCAATTTGACGGCTGTTTGAACACCCATTGAACCGTATTCCCGAGCGTTTTCCGTCACGTCTAGGGTTTCAGCCTCGCTGCCGTTAGAGTCGATCTCGCCACGGATAATCCCAATTTCTCGGGTGAAAATGTCGGGGTTGTTGAGTACGTCTCGAATGGCGATGCCGGCGATAAAGCCGTCTAGTTTGTTCCAGCTACGATTAAATTGGTTCCAATACGCAGTGCTGTGAACACTGAGGGAATCGTTAAAATCGAAGACGTGGCCAAGGTGGACTTGGCTGTGATCTGAGGTGAAGTGATCCAGTTGACTGGCGGCGTAACGGCGTGTTGGGTCGGCACTGAAGTCCGAGTCAGTTAGGCCCAGATACGTTTCGTCAGCATCTTCGTCGGCATAGCCTAGTTTGAGGGTAAAGGTTTGGCTTTGTTCGCCCTGCATCTCGGGCTGCCAACTAAATTTAAGGTTGATGTCGTTGCGTTCAAAACCGGTATCACCGCCGCCGTCGAGTTCTTTAAAACCGTCACCACTAAAGCGCAGCAGGTCAATGGCGTAGCCGTATTCGCCTATTTTCTCGCTGCTAAAAAACTGCAGTTTTTGGTAGTTGTCGCTGCCGTAGCTAATATCGATTTCGCGAAGCGGATCGTCGCTAATGGGGCGCGAGGCAAAATTGATTGCGCCACCCACGGTGTGAGGGCCGTGCAAAATGGCAGCGGGGCCTTTAACAAGTTCGACGGCGCTCATCCTGCTGATGTTGGGGATGTAATAAGCTGCAGGCGCTGAGTAGGGCGCAGGCGTAATCAATACACCGTCTTCCATAATGGTGATCTTTTGGCTGCGCTCAGAGGTGGCGCCGCGAATCCCGATATTGGGTCGCAGGCCGTAGCCGTCTTCTTCTCGAATATAGACGCCGGGCAAAGAAGACATGACTTGGTTGAGGTCTGAAAAGTCAAACTGTTCCAGCATGGCCTCATCGATGATTTGGGCAGAGCCACCAAGACTTAGAATGGCATTGCGGCCGCCGGTAACCAGCACCTCTTCTGGCGCTTTAGCGGGTTCCGCTAGAACAGCTGTCGATGTGAGCAGTGCGCTAAAAATAATGGGGTAGCGTAGAGTGTTCATCTTGCAGTTAATGTCCTAATTCTAGTCGTTGTCCGATTGGGCACGATCAGGTAGATCAACATCTACCGCAGCTACAAAGCCCACTTTTAGTGTGTCGGTTACCCTGCGCAGGTAGCCGTATAAATTACAGGCCGGGATGCTGCGTTGGCTGTCGGGAGTGTTGGCGGCGGTAAGGCAGGTTTGAGCGGCTTCCTCGTTGCTAATGCCCTCTGCTTGTTGGCGCAAACTAGTGCTCATGGTATTTATTTCGCCAATGGCGGCTTCGGTATTTTGTCGCATCAGCTCGGTGACTTCTGCGACCCCAGCTTGGGCAATAATGTCGTCAAAGCCTAAACCGCTGCCGCCTTGTAATAGGTTTAAAAAAGACCGCAGATTTTGTGCGATGTTATTGAGGCTGTATTCGGCATAGGGTGACTCTATAACCTCGGGGCAGCTGGGTTGGCTGCAGGTCGCATTGATGCCAAGTGGAATGCCGAGTTTGGTGTCTTTTGTTTCGGTGTCTAGATAGAACAAGGCGTCAGACAAGGCCTTGAGGTTGGTATCTAGTGAGGAAGGGTTTATGAATTCGGAGCGGTAATTATCGGCGTCGATTAACCACGCTTTAACGACTCTTTGCGCGGCAGCGTTAATATCGCCAGCCAATGTTTGAGCGTAAGCACAGCGCAATTGCTTGCGCTCAATTTCTGGGCGCGTATTCCAATCCGTGGTTTCAGTAATTTGGCTGGAGCAGCTGTGCTCTAGATTGTCGCTGAATAGAAGATATTCGACTGCCCCTAAACCGCGCTGGTTGGCCGAGCGGGAGCTTAAACTAAAGTTGGGGTTGCTATTGGCTAACACCACCGCTTGATCGACACCGCAGGTGCTCAGGGAGCTACCTCTGGCAAAAGAAGATATGCGGTTACGCAGGGCATTGTTGTTTGCTTGAATCGGACCAAGTTCATGCAGGGTGGTCGTTTGCCAAGCATCCATTGTCGTTTTCCACGCGGCTTGGGCTGCACCGCGGGCGCTGGCTTCATTGTCGCTACCGATCGCGCTGCAGTAGGCGGCGATGCTACCGTTCTCAGCCGCAAGAAGGCTGCTTGTGTCAGCGAGGCTCTCATAATTTGGCACAATTATGCTGTCTGCGTAGTTGGCAAGCATGGCAACAAAATCGAAATTGTCCGCTGTTACGGCGCGGTTGCTACCACCGCTATTGTCGACACAACCGGCAATGGGGAGTAGTGCAGCTAGGGCAAAGCCAAAAGCGAAGGTCTTCATACTCTTTCTCTTACGTACGTAAAAAAGGCGCGTGATGCGCCTTTTACGGGAGTGGTACTACTTTTTTGTTGATGTATCTTACCAGTTTTCTACATCTTGGCTGTCAAAACCGTAAGCCGTTTGCAACGTCGCACGTACTGCTAGCAGATCGGCGATATAGGCGTCGATAGCTTCTTGTGCAGTGCCACTTGGTGCCGTGCCGGCTTGTGAACCGTCTGCCAGTACGGGCGCTACACCCATGGTGTCGAGCAGATCTTTTAGATCGTCAAGATCTATACCAGTTACGCTGCCGTCGCGGAAAGGCGAGTTAGGGCTGAACTGCAAGCCTAGCGCAAAGCCTTTCATCTCGGCCCAGTGTTTGGCCAGGTCAAGGAAGTTGTTAACGTCGGCGAATTCGCCGTTGTTGAAGTTGCCCATATCACCCACTACGTCATTGATGTAGTGAACAACTGTCGCGGCAATACATTTTTCCCAAGTTTTTGCTGCAACCTCAATATGTCCATTTAGTTCGGCTAGTTCAGTTGCGCTCAAGCTGCCGTTGGCTGCGGCTTGGCTAATCAAAAAGCGCCCAGCTAAAAAGGCATCGAAGGTTGTTTTGCTAAAGTCGGTGTTGGTAGTGCTGCCCGCGTCGCGCTTGGCGCAATTTGTGGCGTTGCCAAAATTGACTTCGCTGCGCAGATCAATATCACCATCGTTATTGCTGTCTTTGTAGAAGTCAGTGCCCGCTATTTCTGCATCGCTATAGTCGTTGTAATCACGAGCTGCGCCGAAATAACCAAATGCTTCATCCCACTTGTGCTCGGCAAAGGAATAAGGTGCATCGCCGTCTTGGTCGTGATTGGTGTCGTCGCTGAAATCCGTTTGCAGGTAGTCGTTAGTACCTTGGGAGAAAGTAACGGCCCCTAGCAGAAATTTTTGGACTAGTTGGCGGTAGTCTCGGCCAAAAGCGTCAACTGTAACGGAACCGATATTGGCTGAGGCACCGCCGCTTGTAATAACAGAAGGGTCAATACCGTCTACCGCTTCAGCGGCAATGCGCTCTATAAACAGCTCAACCAAGTCGATGGGGAGTGATGGGGATGACAGCTCAGACCAGCCGAAAAATTCACCGCCAATTAGCTTGCCCGTTTCACCACCGCCAACGCCGTTACCACCAGCGATCTTATCAGACAGGTTTTTACCGGTAGAGATATCGCCAAAGGTCGGGCCTGGAACAAGGGTTTCGCCATCTAGGCTGTAGCTGTAATTGACGTTGTCGGCATCGCCGCTGACGTAAAACGTTAAGTCAGTTTCGATAGTGCTGGCAGTGCCGCCGGGTTGTTCAGATAAGCCTTGTAATGCGATAACGAGGTCTTCAATCAAAATATGACGAGCGGTTTGGCCGCCGTAGTTGACAGAGCTTTCTCCAGCGGTAATTTGGCTTTCAAAAGTGTAAGTGCTTGGCGCAGCGGCGTTGTCGTCGCCATTATTGGCTGAACCACCGCCACCACCGCCACCACCGCCACCACAGGCAGAAACTAAAACGATGAGAGCTGGAAGCGTTGCTTTTACAAATGAGGCGGGAATGTTTTGCATTATGCGTCCTATGTGAATTACGTCGTCTATCCTAAAATGGGGCTAAGTTAAACAAAAATAAGAATAGTTATCAATAGTGTTCGTTTTGCTACTTCTGATTGCTTACTGACCCAGATGGCGAGTTTATTGGGGTTTTGAGCCAATGTGAGGGCATTGGTGGTGGCTTAGACTTACTTCTTTTGATCTCGCAGGGTGATGATATGAATCCAGTTTTGAAGATGTGGCAGCGGGCGGCAGCGTATCCCTTAGGGAAAACAGTATTCTCTCGGGTTGTTTGTCACAGAGCACCATATTTCGCCAGTATCCAGCCTGTCTTGGAAGAGCTCGACACTGGCTGGGCGGTGGCAAAAATAAAAGACCGCCGAGCTGTGCATAACCATATTGGCAGCGTGCACGCGATTGCAATGTGTAACTTGGCGGAGTTTTGCGCGGGGGTGGTCAGCGAGGCCTCAATGCCAGACGGCATGCGTTGGATTCCCGCGGGGATGACGGTGCGATACTTGGGGCCAGCAAAAGGTGTATTGCGCGGTTACGCGAAAATGCGTGATATTGTTGTGGGTGAAAAAGGTGTTGTGCCGGTGATTGTTGAAGTTAAAAACGAGGTCGGCACAGTTGTCTTTGACGCTGAGATAGCAATGCATATATCGCCAAAGAAATAAACCTTAACCCTGCAGGGGTTGGGCGAGTATCCAAAGTCCAACGCCAGTAAAAATCACCATGAGTAGCAGCATGGGTACTTGGCTGACGCTTGCCTGCCTAGGATTAACAAAGCTGCGAAGGGCTTCTGCGTGGGCTAAATAAACACTGGCGACGTGACCAATTAAAATTAGCCACACTTGGCTATTCCAGATAAATCCCATGTCGGGAAGGATGGGCAGCCTGCCACTGATGGCGTTACCAAAAATGTTCCAGCCCCAGCCGAAGGGGTCGGAAAATAATCCGCGTAATTTTATTCCCTGGCTAAGAACCAGCGTGTAGTAATGGGTGATGTGGTATACCAAGGCGATGGGTAGCAAGCTGTAGCCAAAGCGCAGCGATAATTCAGTGACGCTCAAAGTGCTTCGGGTGAGGGCTTTGCCTAGCCATAAAAAAAATAAAAATAATCCCAAATAAATGAAGGGCGAGATTAGCAGGCACAGAGTTTCGAAGCCGATGTACCACGGTCGCAATGTTATATACGCATGTAGTGGATGTTTGCCGAGTATGGCCTCTAATATTTGGAGCGGGTCCTGCCAAAAAATATTAAACCATAGGCGCGTTTCGCGCAGGCCGTCATAAGCGGTGGATGACAGCATGAATAATATAAAAACAAGTAAGCTGCGGTGTTCAATGCGTTCATGAATTAGTCCGCTAAAAGGGGCGCGCAGTGAGATATGCCAATTGCCGGTCTTATCTCTTTGATAGTCAACCGGCGACATTTTAGCGATCAGCCTAAACATAACAGAGAATAATTCGCCATAGCGGAACCATGCTGCAGCACCCACCAAATACACGGCGATTAGATTGATAGCGGTATAGCCAATTAAAATAAGTGACAGCGAAAACGGTTGAGTATTACCAAATAACTCCAGGCAAATAAACGCCATATACAGAATAACGGCGGGCCAATAAGCAAGCGCGCTGGGGTAGTTGTGGCGGCCGGCGTTGAAATTAGCGAAGCGCGCGCTTATACATTTCCACGGATTTAAAAAGTGGTACCAATTCCCAAAAACAAAACTCAGGTAGTTGGCGCCGAGGGCAAAGCTAATCCAAAAAAAAGTCATATTGAAATTTCTATAGCTGTCTTGATTACCAATAAGGCCGCTTAAAATGGCGAGGCCAAAACAGAACAATATGATTAATTTGAATAGTGTAACGATGTGGAATTTTTTAACAAAAATGTTTAGTTTTTTTCCGCCGAGCGTAAATTTCCTTGGCGGTCGACTGGCCTCCTCGGCGCTATAAAAATAGCCTAGAATTAAAAATGACAGCACGAGTGCTGCCATTGCCCCATAGATGTACATCCAGTAGGGAATGGGTAATTTGTAAGGTTCGCCAAAGGAGTGTGCAAAGCTGATTTGAGGAAGTTGGCCGGCTATGGCCACGAGGAGTAGAAGTTTGCCGCGCATTAGCGTGGATAGACTTCAATAGTGCCAAGTTGTATTTCGCTGACGTGGACTTCCATGGCGAATCGTCCCGTTTGCGTCGCAACAAACTCGACATCTTTTTTAATGCCGGCCTCTATTACGATATGCATTTCGACGCCGTGTATATGCACGGCGGCGTCTTTGTCGCTGACGAAACTCAGCTTGGCGGTGTCGCCAAGCTTGAGCTGAATCACCATTGGCTCGGGAATGCTGCCGTCAAGCAGGGCAAAGTAAAAAGCCTGTGTTTCGCTAGTGTCGTGCACTGCTGGGGCGGGTTTCATCACCAGCCACAAGCTGGCAAGCACCGCTGTAGCACATATTAAAAACAATAGTTTTTGACGCATTACTTAGTTTCCGTTGCGGTTGTAGGCGCGCTCCCACATTTGTACATAGGCTTCGGCGGAATTATACAGAGCGTCTAGGGCTTCTTTGCCACCCTCTAATCTTACTTCTTCAACGAAGTCTGCAACTAGACCGTAGTGCGACATACCGGTTTCGTCAATATGCCAATACTTGCCGCTTTCTGGAATTAATAGCATGTCGACGGTAACGGGGTCGAATCCTGTAAATTGCGATCCCCAATCCTCACCGCTAAATAATGTGAATGGGTAAATGACGGGTTCTGAGTCGCCGCCGCGTGGCCCAGGGTGGCCGCCGAAGCCATTGGCGTCTGCGCCGTAGCCCAAGCCTAGAATTTGATCGTTGCCGCTAATGCCTGCTTTGTTGCGCCAGAATTTTAATTTTTCTAAAAACTCGGTGTGTTTTACGCCTGTACCTTTATAGGGGTAGATGACGCCGCCGTTTTTGAGCATGCGCACAACTTGGTCGCTGGTTAGGCCGCCGTGGGCATCATGGCCGGATGACAGCGGGTAGGCAGGGGTTTGCTGGTCGGCAATATCCAGCATGATGTCCTTGCTGTGGTAGGCGGCGTGGTCTATGTCGATCACCATGCCGCGTTGCATTAGCGCGTGCAGTGCGTATTCACCAAGGTCGGTAACGGTGCGGGCATTGCAGCGTTTGCCTGGTGGGTAGAGTGGCGTGATGCCGCCGGTGGCTTCAAACAATAGCTGAGTGAGTGGGTCGTTGCCGCTGCCGGGGATGGCTGTGGTCATTTCCGTACCGGGGGTGCGAACCGAAGGCTCGTCTACTGGGTAGTCGCGGCACTCAGTGGTTTTCCAAAACGCGCCGGTGTCGAGGAAATTGAGAACATTTATGACATCGCCGCTAAAGATGCCCGCGCCGCCTAGTGAACTGTCGATGTCGTGGAAGGGGTAAACGTGGCGTACACCAAGATCCCATAGGCGCTGAATTTCACTGTCTATTTGTGCTTGATCACATTTGCGCTGCTCCATACCACCGGGCAACATGGTGACACCGCAGTCAAATACTTGGGCAACCTCTACACCAAGTACCACCGCCATTTTGCCATCGTTAATGACTTGCCGTGCTTCCTGAGGGCTTTTAACAATGCGATACCAGCCTTTGCCGGGGCCGCCGGATTGCGCGTCGATGTAGTCTTGTACGTCATATAAATATTCTAACTGTTTCACCGCTACGCTCATGTCGTTGCAGTCAGCTTGCGGATTGGTTGCCAGCACTTTGCCGACATTACACAGGGCGGCGATATTGGTGCCGTGGTTTACCATTAGGCGCAGGCCAGATAGGTAGGCGCGCTCTACCCACTTGTAATACATTACTTGGTGGGTCAAATAGTCGCGGCGCGGCCAATCGACAAAGGTCGGCCAACCTTCGGTGTTATGGGTTTCGGTTGGCGTCATGTTAAGCACGTTGTTCCCATCGCGAATGCCGTTGGGGCCGTGAATGTTCTCGCAGTTTTCTAAGGCGTGATCCACCCCAAAGCGATGAATGACTTCGCCGTAGAGTACGCCACCGGCTGAGGGGCCGACATCGCCCGCATAAGACATCTCGCTAGACATACCCATGTGGGTGTGGATGTCCGCAAAACCGATGAGTGGCTTATCAACACCATTGCCTTTAAATGTATTTCCGCTCACTGCGGTGGGCATTTCGGGATAGCTGCTGCAACCGCTACTTGGTGCAAATTTGAATTGTGCGGCGGGTCCGTCGGCATTTTCTGCAGTAATTAGCGCGCCGTTCTCATTTACCTGCAGAGCTTGCGAGGTGCTGTCGGACACTATGGTGAAGCTGTCGCTCCCCGATGCAATATCAATTGTCCAAATTGCAGCGTCAGTTGCGACGTCTTGGGTATTGACCGAGCCACCGGCAGGGGTGAGTAATTTACGGTCTTCGGTATAAAACAGGTATTTGCCTAAATTGGCGGGCTGCATGAAAAAGGCATCGCCAGCGCCAATGGATTCCGCATTGCTATTGTAAATACCGTCACTAGCGGCGACGTATTTCTCAGTTTGTGTCGACTGAATAGCGTAGCAGCCGTTGGCCATGTCGTAGCGGGTAACAGGGGTTTCTGTGGCGGGTGGCGGATTGTTGCCACCTTGGCTGCCGCCGGAGTTAGATGAGCTAGAACCGCCGCAGGATATAAGCGTTGACGAGCATAACATTAGAGCGAGTAATCGTATTTTCATTCTTGAACCTGCTGGCTGTTTGGTGGTGCTTTTTATCGTTTTGTTGGGGAGCTATCGCGTATTTTTTATTGAATCGGTCGCGCTGACAGCGTGCTTAATAGCAACTCGTAAGCTATCACGCTACTGCACAAAAGTCGCTATTTGTAACGGTATGGTAATAGTTCTATAACTTTTCTTGAAGGTGGGTAGCTTTCAGGGCTCGGCGGGAGTTTGGTTCTGAAGCAAAAGCCCTAGCTGTGGTGGCTTGGTGAACGAGAGCATCGGTCTATATGGGGCGGGCTTATTCTGTGTCGGCTGCTATGTTGGTATTGATCAGGGTGTATAGCTGTTCGGCGAGCGCCTTGAGTTGCTGCACATCTTGTGCAGGCATATTAATTTGGCCTTTGATATTGTCGGGGATTTTCTTGGCGCGGTCTGCTAGATGTTTTCCGGCGGCGGTCAGCACAACCAGTTTTTGCCGAGAGTCATTACTCGATTTAACGATAGTCAGTAGCTGTTTGCTTTCTAGGCGTTTCAATATAGGCGTCAATGTTCCTGCGTCAAAGCGCGTTCGCTCGACAAGGCTTTTGATCATTACGCCGTCCTCATCCCATAAGGCCAGCATGACTAAGTATTGAGCATAGGTGAGGCCGAGCTGATCTAGTATCGGGCGATAGGCTCTAATGAGCGCATTAGTTGCCGAATAGAGTGAGTGGCAAACTTGATTTTTGAGCTTGAGGGCTGGGATGTCAGTCAATGTCATTCTCCGAGAAGAAAATATTTTGCGCGCAAATCATTGACGGGTCAAGAATGAGCTGCCATTATTTTGCGCGCAAAGTAAATTTGCGCGTTTTAATATTGAGTGTGAAAAGATCTGTGAGAACCATCGCGGAGCTTATCAGCGGCATTGTTACTGCCGGTGGTGAGCGGCGATGGACGCGAAATAGTAGTTTATCGTCCTGCTGCTTGCACTAATGCGGCCGGCAAAATGCGAAGGAGTCATTATGTTAAAAGCACAGTACACCGAGCGCGGACCCATTCCGCAGAACTCGATTTGCGCCGTCGAGTTTGATATTGCCGAGCTTGCCGAAGATGAGGCGCTGGTAGAGTTAATCGCCTCGCCAATAAATCCCTCAGACGTCCTCACCCTAACCGGTGAGTACGGCATATTGCCGCCGTTGCCCGCAATTGGTGGCAACGAAGGTGTGGGTAAGATAGTTAAGCTTGGGGGCAAGGGGCCTGCGATTGGTCAAACGGTAATGTTGCCAGTTGGTATTGGTAGCTGGGCTACCCACATGGTATGCAAAACAGCGCAGCTGATTCCTGTGCCCAATGAAGCCGACGCTAAACAGCTGGCCATGATGACCATTAACCCGCCAACAGCACTACTAATGTTGGAAGAATTTGTTGATTTAAAACCGGGTGACTGGGTAATACAAAATGCGGCCAACTCTGGCGTAGGCAGCTACCTGATTCAATTGGCAAAAATTAAGGGCCTGAAAACGATCAACGTGGTTCGCCGTGAATCTGCCGTTGAAGGCGTGAAAGCCCTAGGCGGTGATGTGGTATTGGTAGATGGCCCCGCACTCGCCAAAGACGTTGCCAAAATATGCAGCGACAATCTGCCTAAGCTGGCGATTGATGCCATAGGTGGCGCCGCTACCGATAGCGTGGGCGCCTGCCTTGCCACCGGTGGTACCTTGGTCAACTACGGATTGATGAGCGGCGAGTCGTGTCAGTTATCAGCAAAATCCCTAGTGTTTCGAGATGTCACCCTCAAAGGCTTCTGGCTGGCCCGCTGGTTCCGCACCGCCACGCCTGAAAAGCAAATGGCGCTATTCGGCCAAATCACCAAATACATTATTGAAGGTAAATTAAAGACAAAAATCCACGCCGAATATCCCGTGAGCGAAATTAAACAAGCAGTAGCGGCGGCGGCCGAAGGTGGTCGAGACGGTAAGATATTAATTGTAGGTTAATTTCGATTTAAAAAATGGGAGTTGGAAAGGCGAGCAGTGAATGGCTCGCCTTTTTTATGCGATTATCGTACTGGCTTATATATAGAAATTGAGGCAGATTCACGGGGCTCCATTAAGCAGGCAATAAAAAACCCCAACTCTTTCGAGTTGAGGTTTGATACTTGGTGGGTCGGCGTCACTCTAATAGGTGGCCTATCTTATTGATAAGTAAGTAAGATTTATTTTGGTTTTTTGTTTGTGCCCCCATAAGTGCCCCCAGTCCCGCGAGACTGAGGCGATTGTTCGTCAAGATGAAGGTGGGGAGGTTGATCTGGTTGGCGGGGGTGGCCTATAATTTACGCAAGTGGATTGGGGGTTCCTGGTCGGCGTCGCAGCCTCGGTGAGTATCATCGGGGCTTTTCGCTTTCTGGGCTTGGGAAAATCTTCAAGCCATAGCCTTCAAAGTCATTTCCGACAGCGTCTCGACCTCCTGCGCAGTAAAATTTCCGTTTTAGTACGTCAAATGCTCGGTTTTCTTGTGCGGGTTTGAAAACGCTCAGTCCTATTGGTCGGGCAACGAGGTCAGCTAACTGCAAGCCGGACGACATGGCTTTTTTATCTGAGAACCGAACGTCAAAGGGTAGTTGCTGCGAAAGTCTATTGGCGCCGTCACAAATACGGCGAAACTCCAGCTCTAATTCGTTATCTTCTTTCCGACCGCGACACTCAACCACCACATGAGTTTGCTTTTCCTCTTGGCCTTTTTCCTGCAAAAACTCAAAAAGCGTCTCTAAGCAAAAGCCGAGCGCAATATGGTAGGGGTTGGCGTTAGTATCGATGTTGCCCTTTAGTTGGCGCTTATCGATGACGCAGCTGATTAGAATGAAATTGCTGCGCTCAATGATTTGGGTGAGTTCATCCATAAACGCAAATTTTTCTTCCCTACTGCGGAAGATGTTGAACTCTCCTTTTTCCTTTCTGATCTCGTTTTCGTGAAGCACCACTTGATCATGGCCGAAGTGATTGAACTTGAATTTTTCTAAGGCTGAAACGACTTTCTCGCTGTAGTGCCGTTTATGAAAAACACACAGAGCCAAGACGAATAGCGGGTAATTAGGATCGATCGTCTGCATTCCGTGATCGCCGCTTTCGTCAACAAACACAATGTACTTGCTGTAACGCGACTCCGTTGATGGGGCCGCGTCTCTGTGGTCGGCAATACTCGCTGCAGCAGGCTGCCTTTCGCTTGGGCTAAGTTCCAGATCAAAGAGGGGTAATTGCTGCTCGTCGTTATCAGGCATCGCTCTTCCTGCCTTTGGTTTTCTTGGCCGGTTTGGCCGCAGACCGCTCGGCCTTGATGTGTTGCAGTAGGGCGGCGGCGCTATTGTCGCCGCTGATGAGTTCGGGATTGTCTTGGCGCCATTGCTCGGTGAGCTCGCCTCTGAATGCTTTGGCGAGTATGGACTGGGTGAGCTGGTTAACGCGGGCTTGGGCGTTTTTGACTTGCTGCTCGACTTGGTCGGCGTAGGTGAGGAGTTGTTCTACGCGGCGGACTATTTCGGTTTGTTCGGCTTTTGGTGGTAAAGGGAATGGCAGCGCTTCAACGTCTGCCACTCTTAAATGCTTTACACCTGTACCAATAGCTTGTCTGGACATTCGTTGCTGAAATTGCAATGACTGGATATTAAGTAATACGTACTCCGCATTTATGAATGCGGGCATTGGGCGTAGAAGCATCATTCTTTGGCCCATACAAAGGGTTACTCCCTTTGGGACGATACCAGCTTCGCCCATTGGAGCTTCTCTAGTGAAAATTATATCGCCTTGTTTAGGGGGGCACCTTCGAGACCAGTAGTCATAAGTTTCTTGAGAAATGTACCTCGCGCCGTCGAGGGAAATTTTTCCATCTCGAATGTCAGTTGTTCTTATTAAAGGAATTCCATCGTTGATGTATGGAGCAGTTTTGTTGTGACAGTCAACCACTCTTTCCATAGCTTGCATGAAAGTTGTCCATTCCCAACTTGTGGGTAGGGTTTCGTTTGGAAACTTTGGTGCGTGAGATTGAATTTTCTTTAAAAGCCTAGCAGTCTCTTTATTCCCTTGTGTAATTTCTTGTTCTAAGACTTTCCTTCGCTCGTTCCCTAAATTTTCTATTAGCTCCTTGGTATTGGATAAAGAGTTGTTGCTCCGCCAATCCTCCGTCAATTTCCCACTTACTGCCGCAGCGAGTACGGATTGGCGGAAGCGTTTGAGAATGGCGGGGATGGCGTCGAGTCGGGCTTTTAGTGTGTCGACCTGCGCCAGTAGTTCGTCGAGTTTGTCGGCGATGACTTTTTGTTCGGCTAGGGGGGGAAGTGATAGGCTATAGCTTTCAAAATTCCCCATTTTTATGTAGTTTGTAGCAGATCCAAATTGCTTCTCGACGTTAATTCTTCGCCAATTTTTAAGTAAGTTGTAATACAAATACTTTGGGATAATATGGATGTGGTGCAGAATATAAGTTCTTTGGTATGCCTCTATTTTTCCTTTATAGAACCTGACATGTCCAACATTTGCGCCATTGCCCGGAAGAATAATTAATTCGCCATCAAAGCTAAATGTGTTCGATTTGAAAGGTTCAAGGGCGCAAGTGAAGAATGTATACTCACCATCTTCAGTCGCATGATTAGCGTCAACTTTCCCAGTTTTTACATCACAAACATCAAGCAAGTTAGCTTTAGGCCATATATTTTTAGTGTCTTCGACCATTACTTAGACTCACATAGAATTTCATGAACTAGCATTCTTTGCACCGCGGCCTCGTCCCCAGCGCCCAAGGCCTGCATCAAGCCATCCATTTCGCGCAGTGCTTCGGTGAGTTCTGACATGGCCTCTGCGGCCAGCACTTCTGGTTCTGGCAGATTGGCGGCATCGACGCTGTCTTTGTCTTTTAGCCAGCTTATGTCGAGTGAGTCGCCTTTGCTGTCGCGTATCCAGTCGCGGCTGAATACCCGCCAGCGGCTTTTGGCTAGGTCGTCGTTACTGCCAGCCTCTTCGGTAGTGTCGGCTTCTTTGGCGTTGAAACTATAATCTCCTTCCATTCGGTCGAAAATTGCTCCTGCATTTTCGACACTTCCGCCATCCTTGGCGGTCGCCTTCTTGTTCTTAGCAAAGTAGCAGTCTTCAAAGGGTTTTAGATGTTCTTCGGTAAAGGGCGTGCGTTTGCCAAAGCTGGGCATATTGGTGCGCAGGTCGTAAACCCATACATTGGCGGTGCAGTTTTCGTCTTGGAGTTTGTCTTTAGGGTGGCCTTTGGTAAAAAACAGTACATTGGTTTTAACGCCTTGGGCGTAAAAAATGCCAGTGGGTAGGCGCAGTATGGTGTGCAGATTGCACTTGTTCATTAGGTCGCGGCGCACCTCGTTGCCCACGCCGGCTTCAAATAAAACATTGTCTGGCAAGACCACGGCGGCGCGGCCACCGGGTTTAAGATTGCGGTAAATGTGTTGCAAGAAGGCCAGCTGCTTGTTGCTGGTTTTATAAGTGAGGTCGTCGCGGGTGATGCTGGCATCGCCGCCTTTGGATGTGCCAAAGGGCGGGTTGGCTAATATTATGTCGGCCTTGGCGAGATTGGCGCCGACCATGCCCAGCGCGTTGCCAAGGTGAACCACGCCTTCGTCGTCGCCTTCCATACCGTGCAGCAGGCAGTTCATTAAGGCCATGCGGCGGGTGCTGGGCACTAGTTCTACACCGAGAAAGGCGTTGTTGCGTTGAAATTTTTGATCTTTTGCTGGCAGGTCAAATAGGTCGTCGGTGTGCTGTTTAATATAGGCGTCGGCGGCAATCAAAAAACCGGCGGTGCCCGCCGCGGGGTCTTGCACGGTTTCACCGGCTTGGGGCTGAATGCAGCGCACCATGCTATTGATGAGCGCGCGAGGGGTGAAGTATTGCCCTGCGCCAGATTTGGTTTCGCTGGCGTTTTTTTCGAGCAGGCCTTCGTATAAATCCCCCAAGCCATCTTGCTGGGCGCTATACCAGTCGATTTGGTCGAGGGCTTTTACCAGCTGCTCTAGGTGACGAGGTTCGCGCAGCCGAGTTTGGGCGTCGGCATACACGGCAGAAATTAAGAGGTCGTTGTGGACTTGCTTGCCGTTTGCGTCTTTGCCGGAAGACAGCGCCAGCAGTATGCGTTTGTAGTCGTCGAGTAAATTTAAACCCGACTTGCTGCTGAGGTCGGTCCAGCGGCAACCCTCGGGCAGAATGTGGGTTTTGAGGAGGTCTGACTCGGTGTTCTCGTGCACCATTTTCATAAACAGCAGCATCACCAGCTCGGTGACGTAGTCGCTGTAGTTAATGCCGTCGTCGCGGAGTACGTCGCAGAGATTCCAGAGTTTTTGAACAATGTCGTTGTTGGTCATTTATTAGGCCTTAATTGAGAAACAGTGAAACCAGTGCATGGTTAATGTAGTAATTGCTGCGGCCAATTTTTTCTTTGCGAAGTAGGCCAAGTTCCACGAGTTGTTCTAGGTATTTGCTTGCCGTGAGTCTGGTGATTTGCAGGTCGTCCATCATAAATTCGATTTTGGTATAGGGGTGATTGAATAAGTTGTTTAGTAGTTCTTGGCGGTAAATTTTAGGCAGTTCTGTGCGTATTGTGTTTTTGAACTGTGCCATTAGTTGCTTGATTTCGTTCACCAGGCGAATGGTGGTTTGGGCGGTTTGTGACACGCCTTCTAGCATGTAGAGTAGCCACGGCTCCCAATTGTTGTCGTCGCGCACGGCTTGCAGTTCACGGTAATAGGCACTTTTGTCTTGAATCATGTAGCGGCTCAAGTACAACACCGGCAGGTCTAACAGCCCCTTGGCCACGAGGTAGAGAATATTGATGATGCGGCCAGTTCGGCCATTGCCGTCGTAAAAGGGGTGAATGCTCTCAAACTGGTGGTGAATGATGGCCATTTTAATTAGCGGGTCGGCATCGCAGAGCTGGTCATCGTTAATGTAGTCGAGCAGATTGCTCACTAGCCTTTCGACGTCGTTAGGGTCTTGTGGTGGTGTGTAGACGACCTCGCCAGTGAGGGCATTTTTGAGAACAGTGCCCGGTAGGCGTCTAAGTCCGGCGCGGTTCTTCTCGATAATTTCTTGAGTGTCTAATACGTCGGCCAGTCGGATAATGCCTTTGCCGCGAATACTGCTAAATCCTGCCCGTAGCGCGATAGCGTAGTCTTGGACTTCTTTAGCGGCGGGGTTGGTGGTGCCCTCATTAAAGAGTGTCGCTTTGAAGAGCTCGTCTTGGGTGGTGACAATGTTTTCTATTGCGGAGCTGTCCTTTGCCTCTTGAAGGGTGAGGGTATTAATAAGAATGGCTTCGTTGTGGATGCTTGCCGCAACACCTTTAAGTTCCGCGAGGTAGCGATGGGCTTCCGCACATTTTTTAAGCACGTTGCGGGTTTCCAGCTGCGGCATGTCAGGAAAGGGTAGCGGGGCAATTAGCGTTGTCATTGGCAGTCATTTTATATGTATAGAATTTTGGATAGTTTATACATATCGATCGTGACGTGTATAGAAAATGCAAAAATTTATGCATGTTTTCATGTCATGCTTAAAAAATTGCAAAAAATGTACACGTTCTGTCGACGTGCATAAAAAATCGCGTTTTCTATACATGTGCTGTTTTCCTGTGAATTAAGACGCTGCCCACAACGCGTCGTTAATGGCGTCGAGTACGGTATCGAGTTGGTTGCCAAGCGCTTTGTCGAGTTGCTTAGCGCCACCCGGAAAGGCGGGAATCTGGTTTATGGTGTCGCGGTTGATGATAATTTCGTGGGTGAGTTGTTTGCCAAGCCGAGTCAGCCAATTGCGCTGGGGTGGTGTCCAGCTGTGTTGGCTAAGTATTTTCTCCACTGTTTTTTGTACCCGCTGCTCAAAGGGAATCATGGCTTCGCCGATGGCGGCGCGGCGAATGTGGCCGATGATACTGGCGGCAATGTCTTGGTTGGTTTGCTGTCGCCATGCCGATTGCAGTGTGGCTTCGCTAAAACCGTTGCTGTCTAAGAGCAGGCGAATGTCTTTGAGCTGCTGGCGGGTCAGGTCGCGGGGCCGGTTAACCACGGCGCTGAGGGCGGCCGAGTCATTGAGCTGCTGGCGAATAAACTGATTGAAGCTGTCGAGGTAGTCTTGGGGTTTGTCGTACACCCCGTAGTTTTGCTCCCGCACTCGTAGCTCGTCTTCGTGCTCCGAAATTACTGGCATGCGCTCACTGCCCATAATCGCTTTTACTTGGGCGAGCTGGTCTATAAACCCGCTGTGCTGATTAAGAAAGCTGGCAGCTTGTTTGGGGCCGAGGCTGTGCAGGTGCTGGTGTAGCTTGGCGGGTTCAACGCCCCAGCTGTATTGCAGCTCATCTAGCTTTTGGCGCACCTGCGGATTGTTCTCTGCTTTCTTTTCGGCCTTGCGCAGCACTTGCATGACCTTTTGGCCGAGCTGGCTCAAAACGGTGTCAGCGTGGCTGCTGTCGTGGGCTTCGCCGGGGGCATTCAGACTTTGTTCTAGTTTGTCTGGGTCGGTCAGTTCGTCGCAGAGTTGTTCGAGGGTGATGTTGGGGTTGCGCACCAGCGGCTTCATGGTAGAAACCTCCTGTAGCGCAGCATAGATACCAACGGGGTCGTATATGCGAAACACGGTCTTGCCAATGTCGTCGCAGCGGCGAGTCGCGCGGCCGACCATTTGCTCGTAAAGAATGCGTGAGCGCACTCGGCGCATAAACACCAAGTGGGCGATCTTGGGCACGTCGATGCCGGTGGTGAGCAAATCGACGGTTATCGCGATATTGGGGTAGCGTTCGTTTTTGTAGCGGCGAATGAGTTGGTCGACTTTGTCGCTTTGGCCGGTGATTTTGGCGACGGCGGCTTGGGGGTAGTCGCCGTTGTAAATGTCTACAAAGGCCTCATCCAGCAGGCGTTTGACCATGTCGGCATGCAAGTCGGTGGCGCAGAAGATCAGGGTCTTTTCGTCGCCAAAGGGGTCGAGCTCTTGTACTAGCTGTTGGCAGATGACGTTGTTGAAGTTCTCGCTAATCACGCCACGATTAAATGCGTCGACCTCAAACCCTAAGTCGTCTTCTAATTCAGAAGCTTCTACTTCGCCGGTGGCGGTGTTGATTGCGCTAACGGTGTCGCCTTTTTCAAACTGAATGCCGTTCTGGCTGAGTAAGGTTTCATAACGGATTGGCGGCTCGTGGTCGATTAGCCAGTCGTCGGCGACGGCTTCGCGGTAGGAGTAGGTGTAGACCGGTTTGCCGAAAATATCGCTGGTGTGTTTGGCGGGGGTGGCGGTGAGCCCGACCTTGATCGCATCGAAGTAATCTAATACGCGGCGGTAGCTCGACAGGTATTGGCTGGTGTCACGCAGGGCGAGTTCACCTTCGGTCATCTCTTGGTCGAGGGTATAGCCGCGATGCGCTTCGTCAATGATGATGCAGTCGAACTGGTCAACCGGTGGTGGGGTGTCGGACATAAATATCCGCTTCACCATTGCTTGCACCGTGGCCACCTGAATGCGGGTCTCCGCCTCGGCAGCCATGTCACCCAGTTTTTTTATGTTGTAGATTTTGCTGAGGGGCTGGTTCTGCTCCAGCGGCGCTTCATTGAATGCGTCGATAGCCTGCTGGCCCAGTGCACTGCGATCGACTAAGAAAAGAATACGTTTGAAGCGCTCTGCTTTGAGAAAACGGTACATCAAACCAATGATAGTGTGGGTTTTACCGGTACCGGTTGCCATCGCGAGCAGGCATTCGCGCTGATCGCGTTCTAGGGCGGATTCAACGGCGACAATGGCTTTTTCTTGATAGTCGCGCAGGCGCAGATAGGCGAAGCCTTCCCCCTGTAATAATTGCTGGGCTTTTTCTTTATCTCTGGCGAGTAAATCCAAAAGGCCTGAGGGGCTGTGAAAGCTTTGCAGTGCGCGGCTAAGATTGCTGGTTTCTCGTACATCCCGAAACCATGTGCCAGACTGTTCTTTCAGTTGTTTGATGTATTCGCGGCCATTGCAGGAGTACACAAAGGGAATCTGATAATGGCCGTCGCTCTCGTCTGGCCACGCAATTGTGCGGCCCGCGAGTTGCCATGCTGGCGTTACCGTGGCGTCGGGCTTAAAGCCCTTGGCGTAGCGCTCGGCTTGGGGAATCATGCCCGCAACGTTTTTGTTTTCGCGTTTGGCTTCTACAACGGCGATGGGCGTCAGTCCAGCGAATAGCATGTAGTCAGCGGGGCCAGTCTGGGTTGGCCATTCGGCAATGGCTTTGTTCTTGCCTTTTTCGGGGCGGGCGCCAGATTTGTAGGTAAGTTCTTGGGTGTCTGCCTCCCAGCCAGCATCGATCAAGAGCTGGTCGATAAATACCCGAGTGAGCTCTTCATCGAGCACCAGTGTTTTGCTGGCAGATTGGGTTTTGTTGAGAACTGACTGGCGCTGTTTTTCTATTGGTGCGGCGTTGCTGACGAGCTGTTGTTTTAGTGCGGTGATCTGCGCTTCAAACTTTGCCTTCTGTGCGGCAAGCGCCTGTTCCGCTGCCTGGGCCTGCTGTTTAAACTGCTGGGCTTCTTCGTCCATTAGTTCGGCAAGCTGCTGGTATTCGGCTTTCTCCTGCTCTAGCAGGGCGTCACGTTGCTGTTCTACTTCTTGCTGACCAGCTTTGCTACTTAGTTCAGCATTGAGCTGGTCGATGTGTGTTTGCAGCTCTCGGAGCTTCAGGCTTGGGTCCTGCGGCGCTATAAAAGCGCCAGCTTTAAATGTGCTGCCTTGCTTGCCAAAGGACTTGTGATACCAAATAGCGAGCTGCCGAGCGACCTTTAAGCCCTGCATCGCTTCTCTGTGCTGGGTTTGGAATTGGTGAGTGGCCTTATTGCCCTCGATGCGTAGTACATGGAAGAGATTGCGTACATCGGGTTCTAGGCTAATGTCGCGATTCAAACGATAGAGTAGGTCAGCTTGGCTGGTGGTATCGTCAAAGTCGATGCCGGCCCGCAGCGATACATCTTGAGCGAGGGCTTCGCCAAACTGACGTAGTTTAATTAGCGTGGTATTGGGGTCGGCATAGAAGGCGTTTTCAGCAGTGGTGGCGAGCTGAATTAGGATGGGGTCGTGTTCGCTAAGAAAGGCGAAGTTGCTTTCCTGTCCTTGGTTGGTGTTTGTCGCCATTGTTCCCTCAATGCTTATGATTGTTATGTGTGTCCATATTCCTGTTTGGACTAAATATAAGGTCCACCGCTGTAGCTAATGTATAGCACTGGCGCTTCAGACGGCAAATGCTTATTTTCGTAAGTAGGTGGGCGTGTCGAATCGTTCATAGTTTGGTAGGTCTACCGACATTGTTTCATTGGGTTTTGTACTCGCTTGATTGAGCGTTTCACCGGTGATTGCAAGGTAAGTGCTTTCAAGTAAATTTTTGGCTGCTGCATTTGTCGTTAAGCCGAGAAATACACCGGCATGAATAAACCCTTCCAGTCGGTGTCGGTCTACAGCAGAGGTTTTGTAACCTTCTTTTGATGCACGGCATATGCGAGTGATTTGTCGTTGGAGCTCTTCTGTGAATTCCATTTTGGATTTCATGATTACCTCGAATGAGTTGGCTTGCCTGTAACGGTACATCAATACATTGCTTACTGAAATGCGGGTGCGGTGAAATGTTCGTATAGGCGATCACTATGGCTACTAAAGGTCTTTGGTGCCTGTAATTGGTATTGGTTTGGTATTGTAAAATAGTAGTGAAATTATAGGTAAAAAATGCGGTATTGGGGCTCCAATATACTAGTCGTGTAATGGATGTTTATTGGGCGGTATCAGAGGCCTTGCTCTCGGCTTCATACTCGGCAAGCCATTCTTCATGGGTTTGATTTGCCGGGTCTGAAGTCCTCTGCATTACAGGCTTAACATCACTTATATACTTGCCTCCTTGATTACTTGGTACTCGGTAAATGGGCCACGTACTTTCATTGTCATGAAAGCCTTTCGTGACGTGGCTTTGCGCGACATCCTTGTCGGGTAATGTTGTATGGTAGTTGTCAGGTGTTTGTAGGGGATTTGTCTGGATATTGCCTGATAATCCTAATGCCTGTCGGAGTTGGGTGGAGGTTATCTCCGCTGGGCAAATGGTGTCTTTATTTAGTCGTTTTGCTTTTTGGAACTCAGCGGTCATAACGACGTCGCGAAGCTTGCCCATGCAGTCGTGAAAGGATGAGAGTCGTAGCGGCCTTTCGATTCCGGTATTGTCCCAGTAGCGGAGAAACTTATGTCGATTGGTTACTCTGAACTGACCGGGTGGGAGCGGGGAGCCCTGCTTGCCCCCTTTTGTTGTGCGCTTGCGGTGTAGCTCTGCATTGAAGGTTACATACACGAATTCATCAGATCGTATCGCGTAGTAGCTCAACGTTACTCCGGCGGACTTAACTGAGGATTTTTCGCTAACTGAGTAGCGTCCTGTTGAGTAGCTATCGTATGAAAATAGATTGGAGTCGGTGCAAATCGCAATCTCGCGTAGAAGCTGTACCTGGTTTTTCTTCAGCCACAAAGTAGGTACTGGCTTCCCGCTTGCCGGTGAGATAATTAACCTGCCATTTGAGATCTCAATATGATCGGCTCGCGCAAGGAGCCTGCCTAGCAACGTCATGTCGACTTTAGGTTTTGGCTTTCGCGGCGGCAATGCGCCCGGCAATCCATTGGTCGATGCTACTTTGTGTCCAAGCAACTGTTCGACTAGTTAGTGGTATTGGTTTGGGGAATTTACCCTCGCTTATTAGGGCGTAAATTGTGCTGCGGGATAGGCCAGTACAGGCCTCTATTTGCTTGCGGCGTAAAAGTGTTTCTCGGATCTGCTCTGTCATGCTTGGTGCTCCGCGGTGTTGTAGGAGGTCCTATGACATCACGGATTTGAAGGTGAGGTTATGGATTTAGTATGTAGGAATTTAAACGGGATGACATGTCAGGGGGGATGCGAAAATCGATTAATATGTCATATCTCTTTTCGGTCTAGTATGGCTAATAAGCGATTGGCTTGGCGCAAATCTATTTCGTAGCCACAGAGCATTAGTAGATCCATCACTACATCTGGTGAGGGTCTTCCTTTCTTTGTTCCAGAAATTAGAAAATAGTTGCTAAGACTTCGCCCTAATTTTCGTAAAATTAATTGTCTTTTTTCATTTGCGGTGTGTGGAATTCGCCAGCGGGTTCGTTTGGAATTGGGATCTATAAGCTGAGTCAAGTACTCGTTAAATAACTTGGGTCCCTGTATCCCTTCAAGCTCCTGCTGCAATTGCCTAGCTAATCGCATCGCCTTTTGTGTGATCGGATACTCTTTTGCCGGATTTTTGAGTTGATCTACTAGTGCCAGTCCATCTATTGCTATATAGCAAAACCTAAATAGCACCTCTTCTAAAAGTTCATCATCGGTAAATTCTCCTGTATGGTAGAACCTTATTTTGTATTGCTTTCTAAGAAAGTTGGAGTGAGCTCGCGCAAAATATTGGTTTTCTGAAAGTTCATTAATAATTCCTTTATTTCTAGAAAGTATTGCATTGCGCGAGCTAGTTAATAATCTATGCATTGATTCAAGATTACCTTTTTTTATTAGCTCATGAAGTTTAGATGCGTCAAGTCGGTATTGTGCTAATTCTTCGTCAGTGACTGTTTTAAACGGCTGGTGATAACCTAGGGTCGCAATGTCTACTAATCCTGCGAGAATTCGCTCTATATAGTCTGTTGAGTGAGAGCATCGCCTTAGCGCAATATTTGCGTCTACATCATCCTGGAAGTTACGAAATATGTCTTTTCGGTCTAAATTGTCTGGCTGCTCAAGATTTTTTAGCATATCGAATGTACGCATTACTTGATGGGCGCTTGAAATTCTTAGAGTGTAGTCCATGATTACCGTTTTATTGTTTCTATTGCGAGACCCGATGCGGGCCTATATCCCTGTGGGTAATCGGTAGTAATTTTTATTTTACTATAGATCATTCGGTTCATTGCTCTACTTCGATTGTTCTAGCGTAGTAAGCATCCTTCAAAAAGCTCTCCTTGCTTGGGGGCTGCACTAGCCGAATCTTGCAGTGATTACATTGGTGTCGTCAGCTTGTATTTTTAAATTGTCTAGATAGTCCGCCCAAATTTGCATCATTTTTTTACGTTCTAGTAAGTGGGCTGTCCGGTTGTAGGCTCTGCCGTGCACGTCCTTAACTGCGTGGGCTAACTGCTGTTCTAGCCAGTCCGGCCGAATATTTAACTCTTCGTCCATTATCGTGCGTGCCATAGCACGGAAGCCATGGCCGCACATTTCGTCTTTACCTATCCCCATGCGTCGCATTGCTGATAGCACCGCGTTGTCACTCATAGGGCGGCTCAGTGTTCTTGCGCCGGGAAAGACATATTCGCTGTTGCAGGTAAGGGGTTGAATATCTCTTAGTATGGCAATTGCTTGATTCGAGAGTGGTACGATATGGTCAGACTTAGTTTTGGTGACGTAATAGCGCCATTCTGCTTTTTCAAAATCAATGTCGGCCCATTTGGCTTTTCGTAGCTCTCCTGGGCGAACAAAGGTTAGTGGTGCGAGGCGAAGTGCTGCCTTAACTACCGCGGTGCCCTGATAACCATCAAGGGCGTTGAGAAGTGGGCCTACAGCTTTTGGGTCAGTGATCGCCGCGCGGTGTTGTTTTATGGGGTTGGCTAGGGCGCCAGTAAGGTCTTGGGATGCATCACGCTCGCAGCGACCTGTTGCTACGCCGTAGCGAAATATTTGCCCGGCTATCTGCTTTGTTCGTTTTGCAGATTCTAAAGCGCCGCGGCTTTCAATCTTGCGGAGTACAGCTAGTAGTTCAGGTGGTGTGATTTCTTTAAGTGGGCGAGTACCTAGGTAGGGAAAGAGGTCCTTGGTCATCATTCGTTCAACTTTTGTCCAGTGGTTCTCCGACCAGGTAGGCTTCTGTTTTGAGAACCATTCAAGAGCAACAACTTTGAAACTGCTCTCTGAGGCTGATTCGCTGGCAAGTTTTTTGGCTTGCTTCAGTGCGGATGGGTCGATACCGTCGAGAAGCTGTTGCCGGGCTTGTTCGCGAATCTGGCGGGCTTTCTTGAGTGAGGTGGTGGGGTACACGCCGATAGAAAGCCGTTTTTCTTGTTTGCCTATGCGGTACTTCATGCGCCAGTATTTTTGTCCTTTTGGCGTGACTTCCAAGTACATGCCTTTTTCATCGCTAAGGCGGTAGGTTTTGTCTTTAGGCTTGGCTTGTTTTGCTGCGGTATCTGTTAGCGGCATTTGGGGGCACCTGTTTTGTTAAATCCGTTTATGCCCCCAATTGTGCCCCCATAGTATGCTGGAAGGCAATAGATGCCCCCAGCCCACCGTGGACGGTGCAGGCACAAAAAACCCCAGATTTACTGGGGTTCTGGGCCTTCCGTGGTCTCCCTTGGAAGATGTTTTGGTGGAGCCGGCGGGAATTGAACCCGCGTCCGTCAGTCCGCCACTCAGGGCTCTTCACATGCTTGGTCTCCGTCAATTGATTTAGCCGCAAACAGCCCGACGGTCAGGACGTTATTGGCGATTCTGATTAGGTGTTTCGCGGCTCGGTCTCAGACAAACCTTACTCGCTAGCTTGTTCTATATGACGGTCGCGTCCCATTTACAAGCATCTGGTAGCGACCGCTAACCGGGGTTTAAGCGGCTAGAGCGTAGTTGTCGTCGTTGGCAACTATTAGGTTTACAGCTTTGGATTTACGTGATTGGCTGTCATCACGGCATGCACCTCAGAGCGTTGTAACCGGCGTCGAATCCAAATCGGCCCCAGACCGGTAAGTGTAACGCTTTGCGCTGCTTGCGGCCAGTGGCTTTGCCTGCTTAGTTTTTACGTTCGATGCTGAGAGTGATGTTTAGTGACTTATTAAGTAGTTCTGCTTCATCTTCTAAGTCGGCGGCAATGAGCGGGTTCATATTGAGCCAGTCCTCCGGTATCGAGAGGATTAGCTGGTCTGCTTGGGGGCTGTTAAGACTAATGGCATCGGGCAGTTTTTTGGGTTGGCGACGGCGGTAGAAAATGCAGGCAAGACGCAGTATGCAGATTAGTGGCCAGTCGGCGGTAATGCCGTAGGTTTGTGTGCTTGGTTGCTTAGGTTTGCGACGATGATTGGCGACTAAAAAGCTAAGGCGCGCTTGCTCCTGTCGAGAGAATCCTGGCATGTCGGCATTACCAAGAATGTAGGCGCCGTGTTTGTGGTAGCCGCCGTGGGCGATGGCGAGGCCGAGTTCGTGTAGTTGCGCTGCCCAGCGCAACAGGGCTTCTGCCTCTTGTTCTGGTGTGCTTAGGTGTTGGGTGACGGCGGGTAAAAGGCGTGTACATAGTTCTGCTATGCGATCGCCTTGGGCGCCGTCGATGCCGTATTGAATAATAAATTGTTTGATCGTGTCTTCGCGTTTGTCGCGATGGTGCAGGCGACCGGCAAGGTCGTGAACAATACCTTCGCGAATGGCGTAGGCAGAAACGTGTAAGCCCTGCATGTCTAGCTCTTGGAAAAGTGCGTAGAGCACGGCAAAGCCGCCTACGAAAACTTCTTTGCGGTCATCGCTGAGGCCGGGGATATTTAGGTTACGGCTGTTGTCTGTAGCTATTACTTGGTCTTTGAGCTTTTCTAGGCCGTCGGCCGAGATATAACCGGCTTCGCTGAATTGCTGTTCTGCCAGTATTTTGCCGATGCTACGGATGGTACCTGAGGAGCCAACGGCTTCGTCCCATTGGGCGCGGAAGGGTTCAACGTAGGGGCCTATCATTTGTCTTGCGGCGTTAACTGCTTTTTTAAAGGCTTTTTCGCTGATGTCGCCATTTTTAAAATAGCGCATGCTAAAGCTCACGCAGCCCATTGGTAGGCTTTCTAATTGGCGCGGTGTGTTGGTGCCAATGACGAGTTCGGTTGATCCTCCGCCAATGTCGATGACCAAGCGGCGCTGCTTTTCTGGTGCAAAATCATTGGCGACGCCGAGGTAGACGAGGCGGGCCTCTTCTGTGCCAGAGATGATGTTAATGGGCAGGCCAAGCACGGTTTCGGCTTTCGCCATAAACTCGTTGGCATTTGTTGCTGCGCGAAGAGTGTTGGTGCCGACAACGCGAATTTGCCGGCGGGGCACGCCGCGCAGGCGATCTGCCATTTTGGCGAGGCTTTCTAGGGCGCGTTCTTGCGCGGTGTCGCTTAGGCGGCCGTCATCGTCTAAACCGGCGGCTAGTCTAACCATGTCTTTATGGCGATCTATGACGCGGAGTTTATCTTCATGGAAGCTAGCAATAAGTAGGTGGAAGCTATTGGAGCCCAGGTCGAGGGCCGCGTAAGAGTCACTATTTTGAGCCATTGTAATAAAAATTCCTTGGTGAGGGTTTAGTGTATCGGCTGGACAGAGCAAAATCGACTGCTTAAATGTGTCATATTAATGACATCATTCTTTATTAAGCTGGCGTGTAGTTTTTATTACACTTTTAAGAAATGGGATTGGTGATGAGCGGGCAGAGCGAAGGAACGGCGTGGATTGCTAAAGAATTGAGTTGGCTCTCTTTTAATGAGCGGGTACTGCAAGAGGCTGCAGACCCAGAGGTGCCGGTGATACAGCGGATTCGCTATCTTGGTATTTTCTCAAATAACCTCGACGAATTTTTCCGAGTACGGGTGGCGGATGTGCGGCGTCTTGCGGCGTTTTCACCGCCGTCTAAGCAGGAGGAGTATAAGGCGCTATTGGAGGAAATTCGCCAATCTGTTCTTAAGTTGCAGCATCGCTTTGATGCCATGTACCGAGAAAACTTAAAAGAGCTGCAGCGCCGCAAGATATACTTAATTAATGAGCGCCAGTTAGACGAGACGCAAACGGCATTTGTGCGGGGCTACTTCCATTCACATATTCAGCAGGAGTTGGTGCCGATTGTATTGGATGATGCGAACCCCATTCCCGAATTAAATGATGCCTCGATTTATTTGGCCATAAAGCTGAGTAGCGAACAGCAGACGCGTTTCGCGCTGCTAGAAATTCCCACTACGAGACTAGACCGTTTCATCCGTATTCCCGGCCGTAAGGGCAAGCGCGGCAAGGTTCTTATTGCTTTAGAGAACATGATTCGGGTGTGTTTGCCTGAGGTTTTTCGCGGTATTTTTCCGATGGATGAGGCCTCCGCTTACACCATAAAACTTACCCGCGATGCGGACTTGGAACTAGGTGAAGAGGTCACGCACACCTTTGTAGAAAAAATGACGCAGAGCTTAAAGCGCCGCAAAAAAGGTGATCCGGTTCGCTTTGTGTACGACAGTGCCATGCCCAATGACTTGCTGGATTATTTGGTCAGGCGTTTAGGTTTGGGTCGCTTGGACTCTATGATTCCCGGTGGCCGCTATCATAACTCAAAGGATTTTATGCGCTTCCCAAATTTGGGCCCTGCGTATTTAGATAATAAGCAGCTACCGGTAATCCCTGTGCCGGCTATTGATAAGGCGCAAAATATTTTAAGTTGCCTGCGCGAGCAGGATGTTTTATTGCATTACCCTTACCACAGTTTTAATTACCTCACTGATCTGCTTAAAACTGCCGCGATTGATCCTGCGGTTAAAAGCATTAAGGCCAGCCTTTATCGGGTGGCTTCTAACTCCCATGTGGTCGATGCCTTGCTAAATGCGGTGGCGAATCACAAAGAAGTGACGGTGGTGGTTGAGTTGCAAGCACGCTTTGACGAAGAGGCAAATATTGCCTTGTCGCAACGTCTTACCGATGGTGGTGTGAATGTGATTCTGGGAGTGCCTGGTTTAAAAGTGCACAGTAAATTGATTTCTATTGTGCGTCAGGAAGGCAGTGTTCAAAAATATTATTCGCATATTGGTACCGGAAATTTCAACGAAAAAACCGCGACGGTATACACCGACTTTAGCTTGCTCACCTATGATCAGGCGCTTGGTGACGAGGTTGCCAAGGTTTTTGATTTTATTGCCTACAACTATAAGCGACACGAATTTAAGCATCTTGGCGTGTCGCCTTTAAATAGTCGTGAGCGCTTGCTGGCCTTGGTCGAACATGAAATACGGCAGGGAAGTAAGGGGCGGGAGTGCGGTATAACGCTGAAGTGCAATAATTTGGTCGACCGTGAATTGATCGATAAATTATACGAGGCGAGTTCGGCGGGTGTGCCGGTAAGGTTGATTGTACGCGGTATGTGTTCTTTGGTGCCTGGGGTAAAAGGCCTAAGTGAAAATATTGAAGCCATAAGTATTGTGGATGGTTTTTTGGAGCATCCACGGATTTATGTTTTTCATAATAGCGGCGAACCGCGTTATTTTATTTCGTCGGCAGATTTGATGACGCGCAATATCGACTTCCGAGTGGAAGTAACCTGCCCGATATACAGCAAACCCTTGCAGGAAACCCTGCAGGCTATTATTGATTTGCAGTGGGCTGATAACGTAAAAGCGCGAATTATTGACGCCTCGCAAAGCAATACATTTAGACCAAGAAAGAAGAGTTCAGCGAAAGTTCGCTCGCAATTACTGACTCATAAATATTTGAGCACGGGTAAATTGCCGCGCATGGCGAAGTTGGACTACAGGTCTAGATTGAAGCTTAAAGCGGTAAAGTCGAAAGCCAAAAAATAATATTTACTGAGAAATAATCAGTAATTCGCCGCTTAGCTTTTTGGGGGTGCTGATCTCTCTGGTGATGAGTTCAGCGCCAAAGGCTTTTTGGCAGCGCTTGGCTAATTTATGGAAAGGCGGGCGCCCCGGATCGGCGATAATAATGGTGCCGACACCGGCTTCGCGGGCGGCTTCGATTGCAGAGAATAGTGGCTTTACTAAATTGTCCCAAAAGCAGATATCACCGCCTAGCATGTGGCTATGACCTTTTAGGTCAGCGGCTTTTAGGTGTTCGTAACGCGCTGTGCGGGTGGTGATTTTAACGTCGTTTAGTAGGGCGTGGGCGTCGAGATAGGGAAACACGTGTTCGTCGGCGTCTACCGCTGTAACTTTTGCTTTAAAGTGCTGGGCACAGGAAATTCCTAAAATTCCCCAGCCGCAGCCAATTTCAGTTATTTTCGATTTCTTCTTAGGCGGGTTTTCCAGCAAGTAATCCATGATCAAAAATGACGAGCCCCAAACTTGGTAGCCATGAATTTCCGGCCCTGGCAGGGCGTTTTGCATGCGGCGAATAAGTTTGTGATTTTTTTTGAGGATGAGTACGTCGTTAACAATGCTGATATCTTTTAATGCCGAGTGCGCGGTCATTGTCGGTGATTATCCTTTGTCGCAGTGTGCGAATTAACGAAATTGCTTGGGGCGAATAATGTCGGTAAGTTTCGCGCTATCGGCTCGGAGTTGATCCCAGTATTCAATGTTAATTTCTAATTCCATGAAGGTGCATGTGCCAACATGACCTAGCTTGCCATCGTATAAATAGTTGGCGAGTTCGGCTAGGGCGGGGTTGTGTCCGATTACCACGGCGCTGTCTTGGGATTGCGGAAGTTCTTTTAACCATGCGAGCAATTTTGCTGCTTCGAAGGTGTATACCGCGTTTTCATGGATAATCTCGGCATCGTCAAACACATCAGAGTCACCTTGAAAGCGCTTGAGTGTTTCTTGCGCGCGTTTTGCGGTGCTGCAATACACGTATTTGAAACGGCGCCCGCTGCGCTGAAGTTCTGCTGCGACCAGTTGGCAGTCCCGTTTACCCCGCTTGGTGATCGGGCGATCTGCGTCCGTTAGTTGATCATCATTCCAGTCGGATTTAGCGTGACGCAGTAAATAGAGAGTTTTCATGGTCGAGTGGCGTTTAGCTCGTCTTAGTTATGATCGCGCACAATGCGCATTTTTTGTCGTTCCCAATCACGGTTTTTCTCGGTTTCACGTTTGTCGTGATCTTGCTTGCCCTTGGCCAAACAAATTTCCGCTTTAATTAAGTGCTTTTTCCAGTACAGCGCCGTGCATACACAGGTGTAGCCTTTTTGCTGAACGGCCTCCTGTAGTTTGCTGAGTTCTTTGGCATGTAGCAAGAGTTTGCGGGTGCGGGTTGGGTCTGTCACGTAATGCGTCGACACGCTGAGTAGGGGCGTGATATTGCAGCCAAGCAGAAACGCCTCGCCATCTTTTAAGATGACATAGGTGTCCGTAATTTGAATTTTGCCTTGGCGAAGACTTTTGACCTCCCAGCCGCGAAGCACAATGCCGGCTTCAAATTTGTCGGTGAGGCTGTAGTCGTGACGCGCCTTTTTGTTTTGGGCGATCGTGCCGCTGGTGTTTTTTGATTTGTTTTTGCTCATGGGGGCGATTATAGAGGGAGTTGCTGGCAAAACCTATTGGGCTCAGGTAAAAAGACGTCTGCTTTGCTGAAATTGATGTTGCCGACGTATGGCTTTACAAAAAAGAAAAATACAGGGAATTTGGTCTAGCCGTTGGACTTTCCTTGCTGCCGCCACTGGATTGGTGGTGAGTCTGGGGAATTTCTGGAGGACACCACAGGAGCTCGGTCAAAATGGCGGTGGTGCCTATCTTATTGCCTATATAGCCTGTTTGTTTCTTATTATGTTGCCCATTGCGGTTGCCGAGGTGCGTATTGCTGTGCGCGCCCGCGGTAACCCCGTGCATGCCATTGACCAGTTAGCGCATTATTCCAAGGCCAGCAAATACTGGTCATTAGTCACCCAGTTCGCCTGTGTCGCGGCATTATTATTGGCTGCAATTTATTCGGTCGTGTCCGGCTGGCTATTAGCCTATGTGAGTAAAATGGCGCTCGGCACGCTAGAGGCGGCCAGTTTGGATGTTGTCGCCAAGGAGTTTCAAGGCTTATTAGCAAGCGCAGATCTTATGAGCTTGTGGCAGCAGATATTTTTGGTCATGGCCGTTGCCCTGTCAGCCTTGAATGTTGTGAAGGGCATGGCTGCGGTGCTGCGGATTGTGTTGCCGGTGCTATTGCTCGTCTTGCTGGGGCTGCTTTATTACGGCTATGCGTTGGGGGATTTTCCTTCGGCGCTAAGTTGGATGTTTGATATGCGGCTAGAAGACTTAACGTGGCGGGGTGGCTTTTCGGCTTTGCAGCACGCATTTTATACGCTAAGTATTGGCACTGGCGCCTTGATGGCCTACGGGGCGTATTTTCCCTCGGGGCGTTCGGTGAGTCGTCAGCTTATTGCTTTGGCGGTATTTGATACGGCGGTGTTGATTATTGCCGGTGTGGCAATTTTAGCGCTGGTGTTTGATCAGCATATTGTCTCTGGTTCGGGTCATGCGCTGCTATTTATCAGTCTGCCTTTTTCCTTTGGCAATCTTGTGTTTGGCGACATTGCTGGCACAGCCTTCTATTTATTGTTATTTATTTTGTCATTAACCACGGTGGTTGCCTTGATGGAACCGGTGGTAGCGTATTTGGTAGAGCGCTGGGCGGTACAGCGTTGGTTGGCGGCGTTGATGGTGGGTGGCCTGGTATTTGTACTGGGTGATTTGTCGATATCGTCAATGATGCCAGATACCGGCTTGCACTGGTTTTCCCGCAGTTTTATGGAGTGGCTAGATATTTTAGCGGCCAATGTTTTTCTGCCAATGTGCGTATTTGGCTTTGTGTTATTTGCCGCTTGGCGAGTGCCGAAATCGGTGTATGGTGTGCGAGATGGCTGGTTTGAAGGGGCATTTTTTTGGCTTTGGCAGGCCTTGTTGCGGTATATTGCGCCGCCAGCTGTGTTGGCTGTGTTAATCATTGGCTTGTATTTGCGTGTTAGCAGTTGAGTTTTGATATTGAGAAAAGGCCCTAACACGCTGGAATGATTCGGAACCCCGTATGAACGAGATTCGCCGTAGCGCCTTGCTGCCGTATTCTGCTGACGCTATTTATCAGTTAATAAACGACGTTGAAGCCTATCCGCAATATATGGAGGGCTGTGTTGGTGCCGAGATATTAGCGTGGACGGAAGATTCTATGGACGCGCGTTTAGATTTGTCCCGTGCGGGTATTCGTCTCAGCTTTGTTACGCGCAACACTTTAACGCCAAGCCGCAGTGTGCGCTTGAAATTAATAGACGGCCCGTTCGAGAATCTCACTGGTGAGTGGTCCTTACTAGCGCTGGGGGCCGATGCATGCAAGGTAAGCCTGCATTTGCAGTTTGCCCTGACAAATAGTGTTGTTGGCGTGGCAACGCGGCAGCTGTTTAACTCAGTTGCCAATAATTTAGTTGATGCCCTTGTTAAGAGAGCGAATGAGCAATATGGAAAATAATACTAATACTATTCATGTTGAGGTGGCCTACGCCCTGCCTGATAGGCAGCGTATTGTGGCCTTGGAAGTGCCCGAAGGTTGTACCGTGCGGGCTGCCGTTATGCAATCTGCATTAGATAAGCAGTTCCCAGATTTAGACTTAGCGACCGCAGACCTTGGTATTTTTGGCAAATCGGTCAGTGCGCCAGACGCGCAGGCGTTAAAGAATGGCGAGCGCGTTGAAATTTATCGGCCTCTCATTGCAGACCCAAAAGAGGTTCGCAAGCAGCGGGCCGCAAAAGTGAAGGCCCGCAAAGACGCCAAATAATTATTCGGTGTCGCTGCTTACCGGTTCCGCTGGCGCCGTTTCTGCACTTGGCTTAATGTCGGTGGTGAATTCGGCGAGTTTGCCGTCAACAAACTTCACCGTCAGTTGGTGACGCTCTTTTTTGTCATTATTGCGATCGTCTAGTGTATAAACATAGTCCCAGCGATCTGGATTGAAGGTGTCGCGCACCAGAGGTGTGCCCATGACGTATTCAACCTGACTGCGGGTCATGCCGATTTTTAGCTGATCTACCATTTCTTGGGTAATTATATTGCCCTGGTCAATGGGCAAACGGTAAACACCAGGAAATTCCAAAGAGCTGCAGGCGGCCAAAGAGACGAGTAGGCAGGCTGTGGCAAGTTGTCTATACATGCTAAGGGTTCCAATCGCTTATAGAGGCGTGGGATAATAGCGCAAACCCAATCGCAACGCTAAGGTCCAAGGCATATGTCTATAGAAAATCAAGAGCTTCGTAAAGCGGGTCTCAAAGTTACTCTGCCAAGAGTTAAGATTTTACAGTTGCTGGAACAAGCTGAGACCGAGAATCAACACTTCAGCGCAGAAGATGTGTATCGCGCTTTAATGGAGTCTGGCGAAGATGTGGGTTTAGCTACCGTTTACCGTGTCTTAACCCAGTTCGAAGCGGCAGGCTTAGTGACTCGGCATAATTTTGAAACCGGCCACTCAGTATTTGAATTAGAAAAAGGTGATCACCACGATCATATTGTGTGTATGGAAACCGGTGACGTTATTGAGTTTTTTGACGAGGTAATCGAATCCCGTCAGCGCCAATTAGTGGCTGAACGCGGCTATGAGTTAGTTGATCACAGCTTGGTATTGTATGTGAGGCCGAAGAAAGGCTAGGGATTAGTCTGATGTCGGGCGTCGGAGGTCTGACGGAAAACCCGTGTCGATGTTGATGTAGCATTGCAGCTGCATTTCAATTGCTCCGACTTCCGACTTCCGACTTCCGACTTCCGACTTCCGGCGAACCTAATGCCTTATCCCCAGCATTTCCCGCGCGTGCGCCAAGGTGTTCTCGGTAATCGCGATACCCCCTAGCATTCGTGCAATTTCTTCAATTTTTTGATTGTCTTCCAAGGGTTCTAGGCAGGTGGTGAGCTTGGTTTTGCTGCCGGTCTTTTTCACTCGTATGTGATGATCGCCTTGGCTGGCGACCTGCGGCTGGTGGGTGACGCACAGCACTTGGCTGCGTTTTCCTAGTGCTTTGAGGAGCTGCCCCACAATTTCTGCGGTGGCGCCACCGATGCCAACGTCAATTTCGTCGAAGACTACGGTTGGTATCGCGGCAACCTGCGCGGTAATTACCTGAATGGCTAGGCTGATGCGCGAGAGCTCGCCGCCGGAGGCAATTTTGTTCAGGGGCCCTTTGGGGCTTGTGGGGTTGGTGCTAATTAATATTTCGATTTCCTCTTGGCCGTGGCTGTGAGGTTCGTCGCTAGGCAATGGGTGCATCGCAAATTCGATTTCGCAATGCTTCATTGCCAGTGCTTGCAGCTGCTTTTCAATACCCGTTTTCATGAGCTTGGCGGCTTTAGCGCGCTTTTTGCTCAGCTCTTTGGCGTTGCTTTGGTAGGCTTTCAATGCCTCGTCCTGCATGCTGCGCAGTTGATCGATTTTCTCGTCGCTAGCATCCATAGCCTCAAGCTGGCTTTCTAGTGAGGCTTGCAGCGCCGGCAATTCATCGGCTTGTATACGGTGCTTGCGGGCAGTTTGGTAGATGGCGTCTAGTCTCGCCTCTACTTCAATGAGGCGTTCTGGGTCGAGCTCGGTGCTGTCGATAACATGTTGAAGTTCGCCGGCGGCCTCTTCAATTTGGATGCGAGCACTCTCTATAAGCTGTGCGGCATTTTCTTGGGCGCTGCTGCGGTGTTGGCTGCTTTGTAGCGATGAAAGTGCCTGATGCAAAATGCCCATGGCATTGACTTCGCCCTCGCGGCAAAGGTTGAGGCTGTGATGGTTAGCGGCCAGTATTTGCTCTGCATTCGCCAATTGTTTTTGTAGGTCCTCGAGTTCTTCAAGCTCGCCCGCTTTCAGGTTTAGGCGATGTAGTTCTTCAAGTTGATAGCGCAGTAGTTGTTCCTGCGCGTTTTGCTCGGCCAAGTTGGTCTCTAGTGTGGCCAAGGTTTTTTTGCAGTGCTGGTATTGATGGCAGTGCTCGCTGACTTGTTTGGCAAGTGCGGTGGTGCTGGCGTAGGCGTCTAGCAATTCCCGTTGATAGGGTTTTTGCAGTAGGGATTGGTGGGCATGCTGGCTGTGAATGTCGATGAGTAGGCTGCCTAGCCCCCGAACATCTTGCAGTGTTGCGGGTTGGCCATTGATGTAGGCGCGAGAGCGGCCATCTGCGGTAATGACGCGCCTTAACATGCACTCATTGCTGTCGTCTAAATCGCGCTCCTTCAGCCAGTCGTGGGCTGCGGGGATGGCGCTGATGTCGAATAGTGCGTGAATATCGGCGCGATCAGCACCGCTGCGCACAATATTGCTGTCGGCGCGGTCGCCGAGGGCAAGCCCAAGCGCATCTAGCATGATGGACTTACCGGCGCCGGTTTCGCCGGTAAGCACGGTCATGCCGGTTTTGAGTTCAATGTCTAGGTGTTCGGTAATGGCGTAATTGCTGATATTGAGATTGCTCAGCATAGTGTTCTCTCACGGTTGTGAAAATTTTGTCTGTATATTTATACAGTAAAATACTGCTGCTGGTGTTAGTCGTCAATTGCCTGACGTAAAAATATTTCTCATTGCCTTGAATTATTTGCGCTGAGCCCCATAAATGCGTCAACGCGGCGAATGTCCGCAAGACCAAATACGTGTACGGAGATTGGATACGTGGCAGAGGAACAAGACAAGGCAGCAATGCAGGAAGAGGAGCTTCAGGCTGAGGAACTGCAGCAAGACGGTGACGTTGAGCTGAGTGGCGACGTAGAGCCCAGTTTGGAAGAGCAGCTTGAGGCGGCCAAGCAGGCTGTGGCAGATGCGCAGGAGCAGGCATTGCGCGCTGCCGCGGAGGCGCAGAATAGTCGTCGGCGCGCAGAGAAAGACGCCGAGAATGCGCGTAAGTTCGCACTGGAAAAATTTGCGGGCGATATGCTGCCGGTTGTCGACAACCTCGATCGCGCATTGGCTTCTGCTGATATTACTGATGAGGCCCTAAAGCCGATATTAGAAGGTGTTGAGTTAACTCGTAAAACATTGGTTGACGCCTTGGCGCGCCACAATGTTGAGCAGCTAAACCCTGTTGGCGAACCATTCAATCCAGAGTATCACGAGGCGATGGCAATGGTGCCTAACCCTGATGCCGAGCCGAATTCGGTCATGGACGTTATGCAAAAGGGTTACACACTAAACGGTCGCTTGCTGCGTGCGGCAATGGTCGTGATTGCTAAGGCGCCATAGTAATTGTAGTAAAAATGGCCTATGCCCACTTGAAATGTGTGGATTAGGGCCAATATCTGTCAACAAGACAAAGAATTTCGCCGGAAGTGGCGACAGTTATTAAGTGGAGAATCATCATGGGTAAAATTATTGGTATTGACTTGGGTACCACTAACTCTTGCGTAGCTGTAATGGATGGCGACAAGGTTAAGGTAATTGAAAATTCAGAAGGTACGCGCACTACCCCTTCGATTGTTGCGTACACCGATGATAAAGAAATTTTGGTTGGTCAGAGCGCTAAGCGTCAGGCGGTGACTAACCCGCATAATACTCTTTATGCCGTTAAGCGTTTGATTGGTCGTCGCTTTGAAGACGATGTTGTGCAAAAAGATATCAAAATGGTGCCTTACGGCATTTGCAAAGCCGACAATGGCGACGCATGGGTTGAGGTTAAGGGTGAGAAATTAGCACCGCCACAAATCTCTGCTGAAGTGCTTAAGAAAATGAAGAAAACCGCTGAAGACTACTTGGGTGAAAAGGTCACCGAAGCGGTTATCACGGTACCTGCTTACTTTAATGACTCTCAGCGTCAAGCTACCAAAGATGCTGGCCGCATTGCTGGTCTAGAAGTAAAACGTATTATTAACGAGCCTACTGCGGCGGCATTGGCTTATGGAATGGACAAGGCCAAAGGCGATCGCACTGTTGCGGTATATGACCTTGGTGGCGGTACTTTCGATATCTCTATTATCGAAATCGCAGAGGTTGATGGCGAGCACCAGTTTGAAGTGCTGTCGACTAACGGCGACACCTTCTTAGGTGGTGAAGATTTCGATATGCGCCTGATTGATTATTTGGCGGAAGAGTTTAAGAAAGAAAACAGCATCGACTTAAAGGGCGATTCTCTAGCGGTTCAGCGTCTGAAAGAAGCGGCTGAAAAGGCTAAGATCGAGCTGTCTTCTAGTCAGCAAACTGAGATTAATCTGCCATACATTACGGCCGACGCTACTGGTCCTAAGCATTTGGTTGTAAAACTGAGCCGTGCGAAGTTGGAGTCTTTGGTTGCTGATTTGGTTGCTCGTTCACTTGAGCCAATGAAAGTAGCACTGAAAGATGCTGGTTTGTCAGCCTCAGAAGTTGATGAAATTATTTTGGTAGGTGGTCAGACTCGTATGCCTTTGGTGCAAACCAAGGTAACTGAGTTCTTTGGTAAAGAAGCGCGCCGCGATGTAAACCCTGATGAAGCGGTAGCAATGGGTGCAGCATTGCAAGGCGCGGTACTGTCTGGCGAAGTGAAAGACGTATTGCTGCTAGACGTTACCCCATTGAGCTTGGGTATCGAGACTATGGGTGGTGTTGCTACACCATTGATCGAGAAAAACACCACGATTCCTACTAAGAAATCTCAGGTGTTCTCAACAGCAGACGACAACCAAACTGCGGTAACGATTCACGTTGTACAGGGTGAGCGTAAGCAGGCGTCGGCGAACAAGTCGCTAGGTCGTTTTGACTTGGCCGATATTCCGCCAGCACCGCGCGGCTTGCCACAAATCGAAGTTACCTTCGATATTGATGCCAACGGTATTTTGCATGTATCTGCTAAAGACAAGGCAACGGGCAAAGAGCAGTCTATCCGCATTACCGCTTCTAGTGGTTTGAATGAGGAAGAGATCGAACAAATGGTGCGCGATGCTGAGGCAAATGCTGAAGCTGATAAGAAGTTTGAGGCTTTGGTAACTGCTCGCAACACTGCAGAAGGCTTGGCGAACGCGACACGTAAAACCGTTGAAGAAGCAGGCGATAAAGCTAGCGACGAAGAAAAGGCGGCAATCGAAGCTGCGTTGGCTGAAGTCGATGAGGCGGTTAAAGGTGACGACGTCGAGAAAATCGAAGAAGCCACTAAGAAGTTAACCGAAGCGTCAGGCAGCTTGGCACAAAAAATGTACGCTGAACAAGCGGCGCAAGCAGAAGCGGCTGGTGGTGCAGAGCAGCAACAAGCCGGCGGTGATGATGTGGTCGATGCTGAGTTTGAAGAAGTAAAAGACGACGACAAGAAGTAAGCTCGACGCGGGGCTTGCCTCGCTTGGGTGAAACGCTGGACGGGAGACGGAAGACGCAAAGGCCAAGGTCAGCGTGTTTTGCGATCTCCCGTTTGGCATGAGGGGTAGAACCATTTATAGGGGTAGTGGGTGGCGCTTAAATGAGGCCTCCTGTTCCCGTCTAGCGTGAAGCGAAGCTATGTCAAAACGAGATTATTACGAAATTCTGGGTGTGTCGCGAGACACTGACAGTAAGGAAATTAAAAAAGCCTACCGTCGTATCGCGATGAAAAATCATCCCGATCGCAATCCCGATGACCCGAAGGCTGAGGATATTTTTAAAGAGGCAACCGAAGCCTACGAAGTGCTGTCTGACGACGACAAGCGCGCGGCCTACGATCGCTTTGGTCATGAGGGTGTTAATGCCGGCGCCGGTGGTGGCGGTGGCGCAGGTGGGTTTAGCGACATCTTTGGTGATGTATTTGGCGATATTTTTGGTGGCGGTGGTGGCGGGCGCCAGCGCGGCCCTCAGCGTGGTTCAGATCTACGCTACACCCTAGAAATTGACTTAGAGCAGGCGGTTCACGGCTCAACAGCTAAAATTCGCATCCCAACCTTGGTGGCGTGTAAGCCATGCGATGGCAGCGGGGCGAAGAAGGGCAGCAAGCCCATCACCTGTAATACCTGTAACGGTGTTGGTCAGGTGCGTATGCAGCAGGGCTTTTTCGCTGTGCAGCAGGCTTGTCCAAATTGTCGCGGCAAGGGCACAATTATCTCTGACCCGTGTACAGAGTGCCGTGGCCAAGGTTTGGTTGAAGAAACCAAAACCCTATCGGTCAAGGTGCCTGCGGGTGTCGATACCGGCGACCGTATTCGTTTAACCGGTGAGGGTGAGGCGAGTCCTAATGGTGGTCCAACTGGCGATTTGTACGTGCAGATGTCGGTGCGCCCACATCCCATCTTTAAACGCGATGGTAAGAATTTGCACTGTGATGTACCCATTAGCTTTGCTGATGCAGCTTTGGGTGGCGAGCTTGATGTACCGACCTTGGAGGGTCGCGTAAAACTAAAAATTCCAGCAGAAACCCAAACTGGAAAATCGTTCCGCTTGCGTGGCAAGGGTATTACGCCGGTTCGCGGTGGTAGCACGGGTGACTTAATCTGCAGGGTAACCTTGGAAACGCCAGTGTCACTCACAAAGCGTCAAAAAGAGTTGTTGCAAGAATTTCAGGCCAGTATGGAAGGTGATGACAAACAGTCACCGCGAAAAAAAACATGGTTTGACGGTGTAAAAACTTTTTTTGATGATATGAAGCTTTAATTTTTAGCGCTTTTGATGACTGGGTTTGGCCGTTTGGCTGAATCCAGTCTCGACTTCCCCCGCTTTTTTCTCCATTCTTGGCTGCATGTCTTCGCAATGGCATGGCGGCTGTGCGTTATATCCTGTTTAGGTGTAACTCACTGCCCAGTGGTATTTTGAATTAGGGCGTCTTAATAATGGATAAAACCCTCAATAAATTCGTGGCCGACTACTTGTGGTCAGAAAAAGTCGTTCATTACAGTCCCTGGCGACAAAAGCTGATTGGCGCACTGCGTCTGCTCTATGTGGTGATCGATGATTTAACCAAGGGTGAGTTAACGCTGCGAGCAATGAGCTTGGTCTACACCACCTTATTGTCTTTGGTGCCAATGATGGCGGTGAGTTTCTCTGTGCTCAAAGCGTTTGGCATGCATAACAAGCAGCTAGAACCCATCATGCTGCAGTTTTTGGCGCCAATGGGGGCGCAGGGCGTTGAGATTACCGACAAGATTATTGGCTTTATCGACAATGTAAAAATTGGGGTGTTGGGTACTTTTGGCGTGGCGCTATTGTTTTACACGGCAATCTCTTTGATTCAAAAAATCGAGGCCACGTTTAATTATATTTGGCGCCTTGATCAACACCGCAGCATAGGCCGGCGATTTGCTGATTACGGCAGTGTGATGCTTATTGGCCCCTTGTTGGTCTTCTCTGCAATTGGTTTGTCGGCCAGTGTTTTGAGCGGAGGTTTTGTGCAGACTATTAGTACGCACCTGCCCTTTGTTCAACATTTAATTAGCTTTGCCACCGAGGCCGCGCCGTATTTAATGATTATTGCGGCGTTCACCTTCTTCTACATGTTTATTCCCAATACCCGAGTCACGGTTCGCGCAGGCTTGGTCGCGGGGGTGGTGTCGGGTGTGCTGTTTCAGAGTTTGGGCTGGGGTTTTGGTAGTGTGGTGGTGTCTGCCAGTGGCAGCGGTACTTACGCAATTTACTCTGGTTTTGCGATTTTGATTTTGTTCATGATGTGGATGTACATCAGCTGGTTGATTCTCTTGGTGGGCAGCAGTGTTGCATTTTATGTGCAGCACCCCGAATATATCGCGCCGATTCGTCGCAGTGGTGATTTAAGTATTCGTCAGCGCGAAACCTTGGCTTTACAGGTAATGGCAATTATTGCTCAGCGCTATTACCAGTCGCGCAAGCCGTTTTCGGCAAGTGATTTTGTCTACCGTTTGCGGGTGCAGATACAAGGTGTAACAAGGGTGCTGCGAGCTTTAAAGCAAGCGGGCTTGGTGACAGAAAACAATGAAGATCCGCCGCGTTATTTGCCAAATGCACCTTTAGAGCAAACGTCTTTAAAGACGGTTATTGATGCGGTACGTAGCGATGGTACAGTGCCGATGATTGCGCTGCGGGTGCCGCGCAAACCGGTGCAAGGTGTGGCAGAAGTGACGGCGGCAATTGACGCCGCATTAGATGCAGCTTTGGCGTCGACAACCGTACGGGATATGGCTATTGGCGGGGTGGATGCTGGCGGCGCAGAGGATGGGGTTGATTCTGGCAGCGACATCGTCGACGAGAAATAAAGACAGATTATTAAATAGTGGAAAGTGTTATGACAGTTCGGATAGCAGTAACGGGTGCCGCAGGGCGAATGGGTCGAATTTTGATTGAAGCGGTGTCGCAAAATGACGCCTGCGAGTTAACGGCGGCCATTGAGCGTCCTGAAAGCTCTCTGATCGGCGCGGACGCGGGTGAGCTGGCGGGCTTGGGTAAAAATGGCGTTGTCATTGTTGGTGATGTCAATTCGGTAATAAATGATTTTGATGTGCTGATCGACTTTACCGTGCCGGCGGCAACGCTGGCCAATGCCAAGGCCTGCGGCGCGGCGGGTAAGGGGATGGTGATTGGTACGACCGGCTTTAATGCCGAACAAAAGAAAGAGCTAGATGCGGCGATTGCGCCTATTGCAATTTGTCAGGCCTCGAACTTCAGTACCGGTGTTAATTTGTGCTTTAAGTTGCTGGATATGGCGGCGCGGGTGCTCGGTGACGATGTTGATATCGAGATTGTTGAGGCTCATCACCGTCATAAGATCGATGCACCCTCAGGTACGGCCTTGAGTATGGGGCAGGTGGTTGCCGATGCTCTAGGGCGAGATTTAGAAAAAGTGGCGGTTTATGGTCGAGAGGGCCAAACCGGTGCGCGGGATCGCGAAACCATTGGTTTTGCAACTGTGCGGGCGGGGGATATTGTTGGCGACCACACCGTGATGTTCTGTGCTGACGGTGAGCGAGTTGAGATTACCCACAAAGCCAGTTCGCGTATGTCCTTTGCGCGCGGCGCTGTGCGTGCGGCGGCATGGGTGAGCGCTCAGGCTGCAGGCCGCTACGATATGCAAGATGTGCTTGGGCTCAAGTAAAACAGTTACTTGCGGCTAGGAAAATCGCTTCTCAGCACGCGCCTATGTAACCTGTTTGGGCTTTAGCGGTATTTATTGCGGTGGACGCGCGGGGGGCATTTCGCGTAAAATCGCGCATCAGATTAGGGTGTCGAGCTAAATTAGCTCAGCAGCCCCGCAAAAAGCGAGGTGAGGTAATCTTCATCTCGCTTTTTTGCACGCGTATTTTCCTCTGTGGTCCCTTGGTTGTCGTTCCGGCGGTGTGTCGGCGGTGGCTCTCGGCCGCAAGTTTGATCTAGGAGGTAGTCTTGACGGTTCCAGCCATACTTGCCCTTGAAGACGGCAGCATTTTTCGGGGCATTGCCATTGGTGCCGAAGGGCATTCGGTTGGTGAGGTCGTATTTAATACGGCAATGACCGGTTACCAAGAAATATTGACCGATCCCTCATATGCTCGCCAAATCGTTACATTAACGTATCCCCATATTGGCAATACCGGTGTGAATAGCGAAGACGAAGAGGCGGAACAAATTTGGTCCGCTGGCTTGGTTATTCGCGATCTGCCAATGCTTGCATCTAGTTTCCGCAGCGAGCAAAGCTTGTCGGATTATTTAAAAGCGCGAAATATCATCGGTATAGCAGATATAGATACCCGCCGCCTAACGCGAATTTTGCGTGACAAAGGTGCTCAAGGTGGCTGTTTAATGGCTGGCGATATCGACGAAGCCAAGGCGCTGACGATGGCAAAGGAATTTGCTGGGCTCAAGGGCATGGATTTAGCCAAAGAAGTGACGACTGCCAAAAGCTACGAGTGGCGTGAGGGAAGCTGGGCGCTGGGTGCGGGCCACAAAACCTTCAGCGATGCCGAGCTGCCTTACCATGTTGTTGCCTATGACTTTGGTGTAAAGCGCAATATTCTGCGGATGTTGACGGATCGCGGCTGTCGCCTGACGGTGGTGCCTGCGCAAACCCCAGCTGCCGATGTATTGGCAATGAATCCCGACGGCGTATTCCTGTCCAATGGCCCTGGTGATCCAGAGCCCTGCGATTACGCTATCGCTGCGATTAAAGAAATTTTAACGACCGGCTTGCCAGTATTTGGTATTTGCTTGGGGCATCAGTTACTGGGCTTGGCCTCAGGTGCTAAAACTCAGAAAATGAAGTTTGGCCACCACGGCGCCAATCACCCCGTGCAAGATTTGACGACCAAGGTAGTGCATATCACCAGCCAAAACCACGGATTTGCGGTTGATGAAAGCTCCTTGCCCGACAACTTAGTGGTAAGCCACAAGTCCCTGTTTGACGGTTCCTTGCAAGGTATTCGGCGCACAGATACACCGGCGTTCGGATTTCAGGGGCACCCAGAAGCGAGCCCAGGCCCGCATGATATTGCGCCCTTGTTTAATCAGTTTGTAGATTTGATTAAAGCCTCAAAGCAGGCCTAGTAAGAAGTCCGGCCTTGCGGTTTTGTAAGCGGTTTTTGTTGGTCCGGCGTCGGAAGTCTGATGTCGGATGAGAAAACCCAATACTGCGCCCGACTTTAGCGTCCGACGTCCAGCTTCCGACGTCCGACTTTTTGTAACGAAGCACAGAGTCAGATGATTAGAACTTATGCCAAAAAGAACTGATATTCAAAGCATCCTTATCCTCGGTGCTGGCCCGATTGTTATCGGTCAGGCTTGTGAGTTTGATTATTCCGGTGCGCAGGCGTGTAAGGCCTTGCGGGAAGAAGGTTACCGAGTGATTTTGGTTAACTCCAACCCGGCGACCATCATGACCGACCCTGCTATGGCCGATGCCACTTATATTGAGCCGGTGGTGTGGGAGACGGTTGCTAAGATTATTGAAAAAGAGCGCCCAGACGCGATTCTGCCTACGATGGGTGGTCAGACTGCCTTGAACTGCGCTTTAGACTTGGATCGCGAGGGTGTGCTTGCCAAGTATGGCGTTGAAATGATTGGCGCGACGAAAGAAGCCATCGATATGGCGGAAGATCGCCAGCTATTCGACGAGGCAATGAAGCGTATCGGTTTAGAGACGCCAAATTCCGCCATTGCCCATAGCATGGAAGAGGCCTTGCAGGTTCTGGATACCATCGGTTTTCCCGCGATTATTCGCCCCAGCTTCACGATGGGTGGCTCGGGTGGTGGTATTGCCTATAACAAAGAAGAATTTGTTGAAATTTGTACCCGCGGTCTCGATCTGTCGCCGACCAATGAGCTCTTGATCGATGAGAGCTTGATCGGGTGGAAAGAGTTCGAAATGGAAGTTGTGCGTGATAAAAACGACAACTGCATTATTGTTTGTTCTATCGAAAACTTTGACCCAATGGGTGTGCATACAGGTGACTCCATCACGGTTGCGCCGGCACAAACCCTAACCGACAAAGAATACCAAATTATGCGTAATGCCTCTTGTGCGGTATTGCGTGAGATCGGTGTTGAAACCGGCGGTTCTAACGTGCAGTTTGGTATGGAGCCGCACACTGGGCGCTTGGTCGTTATTGAAATGAATCCGCGGGTGAGTCGCTCATCTGCGCTGGCCTCTAAGGCGACGGGCTTCCCAATTGCCAAGGTGGCTGCCAAATTGGCAGTTGGCTATACCCTCGATGAGCTGCAAAACGATATTACTGGCGGTGCGACACCGGCTTCGTTTGAGCCTGCTATCGACTATGTGGTTACCAAAATACCGCGCTTTACCTTTGAGAAATTTGGTGAAGCCCAGACTCGTTTGCACACTCAAATGAAGTCGGTCGGCGAAGTTATGGCTATCGGTCGTACCTTCCAAGAGTCGCTGCAGAAGGCCTTGCGTGGTCTTGAGGTTGGCTCGGCTGGTTTTGAGCATCAAATTGATGTGGATCGCGACGATGCGCGGGACGTATTAATCGCTGAATTAACCAACCCTGGCCCTGAGCGTATTTGGTTTGTTGCCGACGCTTTCCGTGCCGGCATGAGCGTTGAAGAAGTATTTGAGCACTCGTGGATTGATCCCTGGTTCCTTGTTCAGATCGAAGACATTGTTAAGACTGAAAACTCGCTGAAAACCTTGACCCTCACTGATATCAGTAGAGATTTAATGTGGCGCCTAAAGCGCAAGGGTTTCTCGGATCAGCGTTTAGCGGTATTGCTTGCGGTAAGTGAGAAGCAGCTGCGTACTCTGCGTCAAAGCTTGGATGTTCGCCCAGTTTATAAGCGGGTTGATACTTGTGCGGCGGAGTTTTCTACGTCTACGGCGTATATGTACTCCACCTATGAAGAAGAGTGCGAATCGCAACCATCTGACCGCGAGAAAATTCTTGTTATCGGTGGCGGCCCTAACCGGATTGGTCAGGGTATCGAATTCGATTACTGCTGTGTACACGCGGCTCTGGCAATGCGTGAAGACGGCTACGAGACCATTATGGTCAACTGTAATCCAGAGACAGTATCAACGGATTACGATATTTCAGACCGTTTGTATTTCGAGTCTGTGACCTTGGAAGACGTGTTGGAAATCGTCGCAAAAGAGCAGCCAAAGGGTGTTATTGTCCAGTTTGGTGGTCAAACGCCGCTGAAATTGGCCCGTGATCTTGAGGCGGCGGGTGTGCCGATTATCGGCACGTCACCAGATGCTATCGACCGCGCAGAAGATCGCGAGCGTTTCCAGCAAATGATTGAGCGTCTCGAATTAAAGCAACCCCCAAATACCACTGTGCGCTCAGAAGAGGCTGCGTTGCTAGCGGCGGCAAAAATCGGTTACCCACTAGTTGTGCGTCCATCTTATGTTTTGGGCGGACGGGCTATGGAAATTGTCTATAAAGAAGACGAATTGCAGCGCTATATGCGTGAAGCGGTGCGGGTATCGAATGAGTCACCGGTGTTGTTGGATCACTTCTTAAATGCCGCTGTTGAGGTTGATCTCGATGCGGTGTCAGATGGCAAGCAAGTTGTGATCGGCGCAATCATGCAGCATATCGAACAAGCGGGTGTTCACTCTGGTGATTCGGCCTGCTCCTTGCCGCCGTATTCACTGTCGGCCGACGTGCAGGATCGTATGCGCGAAATTGTTAAAGCAATGGCGCTAGAGTTGGGCGTTGTTGGTTTGATGAACGTGCAGCTTGCGGTGCAAGACGGTGAGATATACGTGATTGAGGTGAACCCTCGCGCATCGCGTACCGTACCTTTTGTGTCTAAATGCATTGGTGTGTCGCTGGCAAAAGTGGCGGCGCGTTGCATGGCGGGTACGAGCCTAGAGGCGCAAAACTTCACTACTGAAGTTATTCCTAAGTACTTTTCGGTGAAAGAGGCGGTTTTCCCGTTTGCCAAATTCCCTGGTGTTGACCCTATTCTCGGGCCAGAAATGAAGTCGACCGGTGAGGTTATGGGCTTGGGCGAAACCTTTGCTGAGGCCTTTGCCAAGGCCGCGGTGGGTGCTGGTGAAGTATTCCCGACTAGCGGTCATGCATTTATCAGCGTCCGCGATCCAGATAAAGAGGGCGCAATTGCGGTGGCTAGCCAATTGGTTGAGCATGGCTTTACCCTGTGCGCGACCCGTGGCACTCATAAAGTGTTAACGGCGGCGGGCCTGTCTTGTCAGCGCGTGAACAAAGTGCTGGAAGGGCGCCCTCATATTGTCGATATGGTGAAAAACGGCGATATCGATTTAATAATAAACACCACCGAAGGTAAGCAAGCTATTGCCGACTCATCGCTGATTCGTCGAAGTGCTTTGGTTAATAAGGTGAGTTACACCACTACACTTGCTGGGGCCGAAGCAATTTGTCAGGCTATTGCCTTTGGTGAAGAAAAAACAGTGCGTCGTTTACAGGACGTACATGAGGGTATTATGCAATGAATCAGGTGCCAATGACGGTTGCCGGCGAAAAAGCGCTGCGTGATGAATTAAAGAATTTAAAATCGGTAGAGCGCCCTCGCATTACTCAGGCGATAGCAGAGGCGCGTGCCCACGGCGATTTAAAAGAGAACGCGGAATACCATGCTGCACGCGAGCAGCAGGGGTTTTGCGAAGGGCGAATTCAAGAAATCGAAGGTAAGCTAGCCAGTGTGCGGGTGATTGATATCACAACGATTCCCTACACAGGAAAAGTGATTTTTGGTGTTACCGTAACGCTGATCAATTGCGAAACCGATGAAGAGGTGACCTACCGTATCGTTGGTGAAGATGAGGCTAGTGTGAAGGCAGGTAAAATTTCTGTGACTTCGCCAATTGCCCGCGCCTTGATCGGTAAAGAAGAGGGTGATGTCGCTTTGGTGGCTGCGCCTGGCGGGACTATTGAATACGAAATCGACAAGGTGCAACACCTCGCCGAGTAATTCCGTTTTAGCCTAGGCCCGAAGCAGATTAGATAGCTTTGGGTTAGGCTTTTTGGCTGGTCGGTAAATCAGTGCGATCTTGCCGATAGCTTGTACCAATTGCGCCTTGTGGGCTGCACAGAATTGATCAATTAAAGCTCGGCGCTCTGCTGGTTCAGCTATATTTACTTTAACTTTAATGAGTTCGTGATCGTCTAATGCGCGGTCAATCTCGGTCATCACGCCTTCGCTTAAGCCGCGATCTGCGATCATCACAACGGGGCTGAGTTTGTGACCGATGCTGCGGAGGTGTTTTTTATCGCTGGCGCTGAATTTGGACATAATATTACTAAACCGAAAAAGGCGTGGCCGAGTATTTTACTCGAAAGGCGCTTGCGCTGAAATATGAATTCTCGCTATTAAGGGAGCTGGCGTGGTTAAACGTACAGGATCAAGCGGCGCGTGGATGAAGGAACATTTTGACGATCACTACGTCAAAATGGCCCAGAAAGAGGGTTATCGTTCGCGGGCTTGCTATAAGTTGCTGGAAATACAGGAAAAAGACCGCCTGTTTAAGCCAGGTATGAGCGTGGTCGATTTAGGTTGCGCCCCTGGGGGCTGGTCGCAGGTTGCGGCTATGTTAGTGGGGCACAATGGCCAAGTACTGGCATCTGATATTTTAGAGATGGATACCCTTGCCGGTGTTGAGTTTATACAGGGTGATTTTACCGACGAAGAGGTCTTTAATGAGTTAATGGCTTTTTTGGGGAATCAAAAGGCAGACCTTGTAATTTCAGATATGGCCCCCAATATGAGTGGTATGAGAGATGTCGATCAACCACAGTCTATGTATTTGTGTGAGTTGGCGCTGGACATGGCAATCTCCGTGCTGAGGCCCGGCGGTGGATTTGTCACCAAGATATTTCAGGGGGAGGGCTTTGATGAGTATATGCGCCTTCTTCGTGAGCATTTTAGTAAGGTAGTAACCCGCAAGCCGGCTGCGTCAAGGCCGAGATCGCGGGAGGTTTACCTAGTAGCCACTGGTCTGCGCGGCTAATTATTGCGTAGAGGGTGCCCAATTAATGTAGTAGAGTGGGCAAGTATTGGGGGCGATTTCCCCGTTTTGTGTACTATGCGAACAGAGTAGCGTGAGGATCGGTTTTTGAACGATATGGCTAAGAATTTACTGTTGTGGCTGGTTATTGCTGCTGTCTTGTTGACGGTATTCAATAATTTCAGCGTCCAGTCACCTACTGAGCAGCTTAATTACTCGCAGTTCATAACCGAAGTGCAGAATGAGCGTGTTCGCAAAGTTGTTATTGATGGCTTGGTGATTAGCGGTGAGCGCAATGACAATAGCCGTTTTGAAAGCGTGCGGCCGCTGCTCGACGATCCAAAATTAATCGACGATTTGTTACAGCACAATGTTGTGGTTGAGGGTACCAAACCAGAGCGCCAGAGCTTGTGGACCCAGTTGCTGGTAGCCAGCTTCCCGATTCTGATTATTCTTGCCATTTTTATGTTTTTTATGCGCCAAATGCAGGGCGGCGCTGGTGGTGGCAAGGGCGGCCCGATGGCCTTTGGCAAAAGCAAGGCGCGGCTATTAAGTGAAGATCAAATTAAAACCACCTTCGCCGATGTGGCGGGTGTTGATGAGGCCAAAGAAGACGTTCAGGAACTAGTAGAGTTTCTGCGCGACCCAGGTAAGTTTCAGCGTTTGGGTGGTCGTATCCCCCGTGGCGTATTGATGGTGGGCCCGCCAGGTACTGGTAAAACGCTGTTGGCAAAAGCTATTGCCGGCGAAGCGAAAGTGCCATTTTTCTCTATCTCGGGTTCTGACTTTGTTGAAATGTTTGTCGGTGTCGGCGCTTCGCGGGTGCGTGACATGTTTGAGCAAGCAAAAAAGCAGGCGCCCTGTATTATCTTTATCGACGAGATTGATGCGGTAGGTCGTCATCGTGGCGCAGGTATGGGCGGCGGTCACGATGAGCGTGAGCAAACGCTAAACCAATTATTGGTAGAGATGGATGGATTTGAGGCAAATGACGGCGTTATTGTTATTGCTGCCACTAACCGCCCAGACGTACTTGACCCAGCGCTACTGCGTCCGGGCCGCTTTGACCGTCAGGTAGTGGTCGGCTTGCCGGATATTCGTGGTCGCGAGCAAATCCTAAAAGTTCATATGCGTAAATTGCCGCTGGGTGATGATGTTGAGGCATCGATTATTGCGCGCGGCACCCCCGGTTTCTCGGGTGCAGATTTGGCTAACTTGGCGAATGAGGCAGCGCTGTTCGCTGCGCGCAGTAATTCGCGTTTGGTTAGCATGGCGCAATTCAATCTTGCGAAAGATAAAATCATGATGGGCGCTGAGCGCAAATCGATGGTGATGTCAGACAAAGAGAAATTAAATACTGCCTATCATGAAGCGGGCCATGCCATTGTTGGTCGCACTGTGCCTGAGCATGATCCAGTTTATAAGGTGAGTATTATTCCGCGCGGCCGCGCCTTGGGTGTGACGATGTTCCTGCCAGAAGAGGATCGCTACAGTTTGAGCCGCAGGCATATTACCAGTCAGATTTGCTCGCTATTTGGCGGTCGAATCGCAGAAGAAATGACCTTGGGGCCAGATGGTGTAACCACTGGCGCCTCTAATGATATTCAGCGCGCGACTGATATTGCCCGCAAGATGGTCACCAAGTGGGGTCTATCTGACAAGATGGGGCCGCTAATGTATGACGATGCCGAGGAAGAAGTGTTTCTTGGTCGTTCAGCGGGTCAGCAAGGCAAAAGTTTTTCTGGCGAAACCGCTAGGCAGATCGATGAAGAAGTTCGGCGCATTATTGACGAGTGTTATGAAAGTGCGCGGAAAATTCTTGAAGAACATCGCGGCAAGCTAGATGTTATGGCGGATGCCTTGATGATGTATGAAACCATCGATGCGAAGCAGATAGACGATATTATGGCGGGCCGCACTCCGCGCAAACCTGCTGGCTGGGATGACGACGATCGTCGTGGTGGTCATAAGGCAGATGCTGCTGAGAGTGATGTTGACGCTGGGCCTAGCGATGATAAAAAGAATCGTCCAGAAGATCCTTTTGTTGGCTCGGTGAGTGATCACTGAGTTTGCAATGAACCCCTTTGTAAGCAAATCGCCACCGCAGCTTCGCTGCGGTGCTCGCTTGTTGGATTTAAGTGAGCCAAAGGTGATGGCGATTATTAATGTTACCCCTGATTCATTTTCCGACGGCGGTGTATTTCACGCCGGCTGCGTCCTGCTGGAAAAAGTACTGCGCCGAGTCGATGAGGTGTGCCAGCAGGGGGCTGCGCTGGTCGATATAGGTGGCGAATCAACAAGGCCGGGTTCTAAGCCAGTTACTCCTGAGGAGGAGTGCGAGCGGGTGCTGGCGGTGGTTGAGGCCATCGCCCAGCGTTTTGACACTATTATTTCCGTCGATACTAGCACACCGCAGGTAATGCGCGGCGCGGCCCAATTGGGTGCGGGATTGATTAATGATGTGCGTGCATTATCGCGGCATGGTGCGCTGGATGCCGCTGCAGAAACAGGATTGCCAGTGTGTTTAATGCATATGCAGGGCGAGCCTAGTTCAATGCAGGAAAGCCCAAGCTACCAAAATATTTATGATGAGGTTGCGGCGTTTTTAGAAAGCCGCGTAGCTGCGTGTGTTGCTGTCGGTATCCCGCAGGAGCAGGTATTGCTCGATCCTGGTTTTGGTTTTGGTAAAACCGTGGCGCATAATCTGGAATTATTTCGTCGCTTACCGAGTTTTATGGAAATGGGATTTCCGGTATTGGTTGGGGTTTCAAGAAAATCAATGTTGGGTGCGCTTACCGGCCGAGCGGTGGATGAGCGGCTAGCGGCGAGTGTTGCGATGGCGGCGATGGCGGTAGAGCGCGGGGCGCATATTCTTCGAGTCCATGATGTTAAAGAAACCGTCGATGCGGTAAAACTTGCAAGCGCAGTGAAGTCTGAGAATAGTAATAATGACTAGAAAATATTTCGGCACCGATGGTGTGCGCGGTCGCGTTGGCGAAGGTGCAATCACCCCAGAGTTTGTCTTGAAATTGGGTTGGGCTGTGGGGCAGGTGTTTGCCCGCGAAGGCCGAAGCAAGGTGTTAATCGGCAAAGATACCCGCATTTCAGGCTATATGTTTGAGTCTGCATTGGAGGCGGGGCTGGTTGCGGCTGGCGTTGATGTTTTGTTATTGGGGCCGATGCCAACGCCGGCAATTGCCTATTTAACAAGAACATTTCAGGCGCGCGCGGGGATCGTGATCAGCGCGAGCCACAATCCTTATTACGATAATGGGATTAAGTTTTTTTCCGCTGACGGCACAAAATTACCCGACGAGCTAGAGATCGCGATTGAAGAAGCTATTGATGTCAGTATGACGACGGTCGAGTCTGCAAAACTGGGTAAGGTGCGTCGTATTGATGACGCTGCAGGGCGCTACATTGAATACTGTAAGTCTACTGCTCAGACTGGCTTGTCGCTGGCGGGATTAAAAATTGTTTTGGACTGCGCTAACGGTGCGACCTATCACGTTGCTCCTGCGGTTTTTGCGGAGCTGGGGGCGGAGGTTGTGGTCATGGGCGCATCGCCCGATGGCCTTAATATTAATGCTAAGGTTGGCTCTACCCACCCTGCTGATATGCAGGAGCGGGTGGTTCAAGAGTGCGCGGATTTTGGTATAGCCTTTGACGGTGATGGCGATCGTGTTGTATTCGCGGACGCCTCCGGTGAATTGGTGGATGGCGATGAGTTGCTGTATATCATTGCGGCGGAACAGCTTCGTCGCGGCGAGCGCTGTGACGGTGTTGTCGGTACCTTGATGTCAAATCTTGGTTTTGAGCTTGCTATAAAGGCTCTTGGTATTTCCTTTGAGCGCGCTCAAGTTGGCGACCGCTATGTAAAAGAGCGAATGAATGCTCTGGGTTGGCAGCTTGGAGGGGAAAACTCCGGGCATATTATATGCGGTGATGTGAGTACCACGGGCGACGGTATTGTGGCTGCGTTAAAAGTGGTTCAGGCGGTGAAGGCAAGTGGCAAGAGTTTGTTTGAATTGCGTAAGCCGGTAAAAAAATTCCCGCAAATTATGCAGAATATTCGTATACAAAAACCGATGGACCTCAATGATTCGGAATTGCGCGCAGCGGTAGGGCAAGTTGAGCTGGAATTAGCGGGTCGAGGCAGGGTATTATTGCGCGCCTCAGGCACCGAGCCCTTGGTGCGCGTTATGGTTGAGGGTGAGAATAGTGCCCAGGTCGCTGACTTGTGCCAGCGCCTGACAGACAAGGTGCAAAAGCTTTCATCATAAGTGGTGGCTGTTCTTGTATGTATTTATAAGTTTATGTAAGATTGGCGCCCATTTTGCGCTAAGGGAAATGGCATGCGGAGTAATCTCGTAGCAGGAAACTGGAAAATGTGTGGCGATAGCGCCAGCATTGAAAAGTTGGTGGCGGAATTAAGAACGTCACTACCTGCGGAGCCGGGAGTTGATATCGCTGTTTTTCCTCCCTCGGTGTATTTAGCGCAGGTGCTAACAGGTTTGAGCGGTTCGCCGGTTGCTGTTGGTAATCAGAATGTGTGTGATCAAGCGGATGACGGTGCATTTACGGGTGAGGTGTCTGCCTCTATGTTGGCAGATGTCGGTTGCCGTTATGTCATTGTTGGTCACTCTGAACGCCGTGCCTTATACGGCGAAACCAGCGAGCAGGTTGCGCAAAAAGCCAAGCAGGCATTGTTGCGTGGGTTGATACCTCTGGTGTGTGTCGGTGAAACCGAAATGCAGCGTGATGAAGGTGCAACCCTAGAAGTAATTTCAGCCCAACTTAAGCCGATTTTTTCGGCTTTAAGTGTAGAGCAGCTGCAGTCAACCGTGGTTGCATACGAACCAGTTTGGGCGATTGGTACAGGTAAGACGGCAAGTCCTGCCCAAGCTCAAGAAGTGCACGCGTTTATACGTGCGCTGTTTGCAAAGCAAAGTGAGCAATTGGCGAAGGGGTTGCGAATTCTGTACGGCGGCAGTGTTAAGGCTGCTAATGCAGGTGAATTGTTCGCTCAGGCGGATATTGATGGCGGTTTAGTTGGTGGTGCGTCACTTGATGCACAGGAATTTTCCGCAATATGTCGGGCGGCGGAGTAATGGAACAGATTATTTTAATCGTACACGTGTTGGCTGGTCTTGCCATAATTGGCTTGATTTTAGTTCAGCAAGGTAAAGGCGCAGATATGGGGGCTTCGTTTGGCTCTGGTGCGTCACAAACTTTATTTGGTAGTAGCGGTAGCGGTAATGCATTAACGCGGGCCACGGCAGTTTTGGCTACCTTGTTTTTTATTACTAGTTTGTCTCTTGCCTATGTTGCTAAGCAGCGCAGCGGCATTGACGAAGATATTATCGATGTGCCGGTGTTGCAGGAAAGTCGCGATGTTGCGCCAGTAGGTGACGACAGCATGCCTTCGCAAGCGGGTGGTGTTGAGTCAGATATGCCGGCGCCAAGTGATATGCCGGCAGCAGCCGAGTAAAAATTTGCCGAAGTGGTGGAATTGGTAGACACGCCATCTTGAGGGGGTGGTGAGCATAGCTCGTGCGGGTTCAAGTCCCGCCTTCGGCACCAAAAAATGAAAAGGGGATCTGCTTTGCAGATCCCCTTTTTTATTGTCTTTCTGTTTTAGATCGATAAGTATATTCAAAAGGATGTTGGACATGACGATTGAAAGGGATGTGAGATATGAGCACTGGGAGTGCGCAGGGAGCTTTACGCGGTGGGCAGGCTAATCGGGAGTTTCGTCCTAGAATTTCTCCAGATATTTCAGCGGAGCTTTTGGATTTAGATCCTCTGTTGAATGCGAAGTGGCAGTTTACTGTCAGCGCGGCGTTTAAAAAGCTGAGCGGTGAGGAGCGCAAATACGCCTACTATCGTTATCTGGCACCAAAAGGGATAAGGATTGATACCGAAAATAAGCGCCTTACCTTTGCAGGCCGGCCGAGTCTGACAGAAATTAAAGGGAAGTTGGGTTCTTCAAAGCTGATCGCCATCGCGAATAAGTTAGAGGGAGTGTTGACGACTTTAAGTGATTTGCGTGATGCGATTCCCTATGTCGATTTACTTGAGGCGAGCCTCTCCCTGGTTAATGATTTCCATCCCGAAGAGGATCTGCAGCAGATTCGCCTAAAACGTGCCTTGCGGCAGGCCTTTTTGGATGAGCTAGTGATCTTGACGCGGTCTGCGCCGATGCTTGTGCCTACGACGCATAGAGGGCTTAGTTCTGGTGCGGTGCGCGATTTCGTGATTGAGGTCTACCTTAAGCAGCAAATGTTGGGCTATCGCTTTCGGGTGCGGCCGGCGGAAGAGTTGAAACTTCACGCGAATGCATTTATTCGGAATGAAATTGCAGGTGAGGCCTGTGTTCGGCAGTGTGAGTTTGTGTCCTGCGAGCGATATCTGTTTTTAATTGGGCCGGTAAAAAGTTTTTCCCTTAACCCTTATTCAGCGCGCCGATTTTTGCATGAGGATGTGTTGTTGAATGGTACTGCTGTTTTTTTTAACGGCATGGCGATTCCGTTTGTCTCCCTGGATAAGCCCGAAATTTTAAAGCACTTGTCGTGGTCTCTCAGTCGCGTTGTTACGGTGGAGCGTCAGGTAAGTGCTGGAGTTATGGCGATTATGGATGCGGCGCACAAGATGCGCGCTGAGCTGTTGCTTCCCTTGCTGGCGGAAGATATCGCTGCTGACGGCGCCGGCTATGGTATGGCGGTTGCTGGTAAGCTAAAGGTGTTTGAGGAGCTGCTGGTCAATAATGTCTTGGTCAAATTGCCACAGGCCCTGCGTGTTTTTGCGAGAACAAACGACGACCACGACTATTTGTTTTTTAATTTGCGCAGCTATTTTCTCCAGCTGGCGGCGGACATTCGCGATTTTAGTAGTCGATCCTCCTTGCTATTGAGTGATTCAGTAGAGGAGTTGGAGTTACGTATACTGAGTTATCTGCGTTTGCTAGAAAAGCGGCGAGATAAGGTTTTCTCCCTTGGTTTGCGAGAAGACCCGTCGGCATTAGATGATGCTAAATTGCCATTGCAAGAGTTTAGGGCCTTGGTGAAAGCATTTGTGCCGAAGGCTCGTCAGCTCGTGCAAAAACGGCAGCAAATACAGGAGGAGCTGTTGGCGCCTTCTGGTGGGCTGGGGCGCTTATTGGAGAATACGTTTAACCGAGCGGAAAAGCGCGGTCTCGCACTTGAGCGCTTGGAGCGTGATCTGGCTCTGCAAAAGAAGCAGTGTTTAGTTGGTTTGATTCGCATATGTAAGCGCTATCCGGAGCTAACGGTATATTTGGAGTTGGAGGAGCTGGTGGTGGCCGATGAGGCGCAGCGCAGGTATGCGCTGCCCGCAGGGCAGGATGGTTTGGCTCAGCTGCCAAGGTTGGTGAGCTTGTGGGAGGATCAGCTGGCTTTTGACTTTGAGATTATCGCGGAGCGCTTAGGTGTTGTTCTAAATATATAGGCGGGCGGCGCTCGAGGGCGAGGACTTACCTTGACCTGCGCGCGCTTGGCGAATATAATGCGCCTCCTGATATGGGGTGGCAGCAACGGTTTTAAGGGCTTCCTCTGAGCGTAGGGTGACTTCGCTTTATATTGATCAGAAGTTTTTAGAAGCCCCTTCCATAGGGGCTTTTTCGTATCGCTAAAGGGCGTGCGTCAAAGAATTTCGATGGTGGGCCTTGGGCCCATTTTTTATTGGTGGGTAGTGAACTTGTCCAACAAGACCGTCAAGTTAGAAGAATTATTGCGGCCGGGGGTGGAAGCTCTCGGCTATGAGCTATGGGGCTTGGATTACCAGTCTCATGGCCGTCACACCATGCTGCGTGTGTATATTGATAGCGAAAATGGCATTGGTGTTGATGACTGTGCAAAGGCAAGTCATCAGATTAGTGGTGTCATGGATGTTGAAGACCCTATTGCGGGCGAGTACAACCTTGAGGTGTCGTCGCCAGGAATGGACAGACCGTTGTTTACTCTGGCGCAGTTTGAGAAGTATATAGGTAGTGATGTAAGTGTTCGTTTACGCACCTCGTTTGACGGACGGCGTAAATTTCTTGGTCGCCTGATGGGGATTGAGGATGGTGATGTAGTGGTGATGGTTGAGGAGCATGAATATTTGCTTCCCTTCGATCAGATTGATAAAGCGAATGTCGTGCCTCGGTTTTAATCGGGGTTAATGATTTCAAATAGCCGGCTGCGGAAAGAGGCGGATAATGAGTAAAGAAATATTGCTGGTAGTTGAGGCCGTATCGAACGAAAAAGGTGTTTCTAAAAGCATTATTTTCGAAGCGATTGAACAGGCATTGGCAACAGCCGCCAAAAAGCGTTATGACGAAGACTCTGAGATTCGTGTGGTGATTGATCGCCATACTGGAGATTATCAGACCTTTCGCAGTTGGTTAGTTATGCCTGATGACGAGATGGCGCTGCTAGGTACTCAGCTCACCATTGAAGAGGCGCATGAATACAGCGCTGATTTAAAAGCGGGCGACACCTACGAAGAGATCGTTGAAAACGTTGGTTTTGGTCGTATTGCAGCGCAAACCGCTAAGCAAGTTATCGTGCAAAAAGTACGTGAAGCAGAGCGCGCACAAATTGTTGATGAATATCGCGAGCGTGTCGGTGAGCTGATTAATGGCACCGTTAAGAAAGTGACGCGTGACAGTATTATCGTCGATTTAGGTAATAACGCAGAAGCGCTATTGCCGCGCGAAGAATTGGTTGGTCGCGAAGTGTTTCGGATCAATGATCGGGTTCGCGCCATTTTGGCAGACGTTCGCCCGGAGGCTCGCGGCCCACAATTGTTTTTGAGTCGCGCTTGTCCAGAAATGCTCATAGAGCTGTTTAAAATTGAAGTGCCCGAAGTTTCTGAAGACGTTATTGAAATTCGTGCCGCTGCCCGCGATCCAGGTTCACGGGCAAAAATTGCTGTAAAAACCAATGACGGCCGTATTGATCCTGTTGGCGCTTGTGTTGGTATGCGTGGTTCGCGTGTGCAGGCGGTGTCGGGCGAGCTGGGTAATGAGCGTGTTGATATTATTTTGTGGGACGACAATCCAGCCCAGCTAGTTATTAATGCAATGGCGCCCGCTGAAGTTGAGTCTATTGTTGTCGATGAAGACACCCACACGATGGATGTTGGTGTGGCGGATGACAATCTTGCCCAAGCAATTGGTCGCGCAGGTCAAAACGTTCGTCTTGCCGGTCAGTTAACTGGCTGGACTATCAATGTGATGAGCATTGAAGAAATGGGCGCCAAGCACGAGCAGGAATCTGGACAAGTTATTAGCTATTTTGTTGATGCCCTAGATGTTGGTGAAGACATAGCTGAAGTGTTGGTGGAAGAAGGCTTCACAACCTTGGAAGAGGTTGCCTACGTACCGCTTGAAGAAATGATGTCTATCGAAGGCTTTGACGAAGAGCTCGCGCAAGAACTGCGCGCTCGCGCTAAAGATGCTTTATTGACTCAAGCGATAGCCAGTGAAGAAAAATTAGATAGCGCCGAACCGGCTGAAGACCTGTTAACAATGGAAGGTATGGAGAGGCATCTTGCTTTTATCCTTGCTAGCCGTGGCGTTGTAACGATGGAGGATCTGGCCGAGCAGGCTGTTGAAGATCTTCTCGACATTGAAGACATGACTGAAGAACGGGCTGGTGAGTTAATTATGACTGCCCGTGCTCCGTGGTTTGCAGACGAAGACGAATCTGCAAAATAAGCGAGTCGTACCGTTTAGGGAGAATGATGAATGGCTGAAGTTACCGTGAGCCAGCTTGCCGAAGTCGTTGGCGCGCCTGTAGAACGATTATTGCGACAAATGAAAGAAGCGGGGCTGTCTCACAGTGCTGCTGGGCAAGTTGTGTCTGATGAAGACAAGCAAACTTTGCTGACTTTCCTAAAGCGGAGCCACGGAGAATCAGCCGAGGCCCCGCAGAGAATTACCCTTAAGCGCAAGACGCTAAGCACACTGAAAACAGGGTCTGGTGCGGGGAAGAAGACAGTTAATATTGAGGTTCGTAAAAAGCGAACCTATATCAAACGTGATCCAGCGGAAATGGCCGCAGAAGCTGCGGCGGAAGAGCGTGCTCGCGCTGATGTAGAGCAAAGCGAAGAAGCGGTTAGCGCCGCTGAGGTCAAGCTTGATGCTGCCGTAGAAGCTGCTCCCGAGCCTGTTGCTGAAGTTGCAAAAGAAGAGCCGGCCGAGGTGGTTGTTGAAGAAAAAGCGCCAGAGCCTAAGCTTGAGAAAGAACCTGAGCCCGAGCCTGAACCTGCGCCAGTCGTTGAAGAAAAAGCGCCAGAGTTGGCTGAAAAAGAGCCTGTTGTTGAGGTGCCTACCGCCGCGCCAGCGAATAAAACAGATGAGTACAAAGAAATTGTTGAGGACGTTTTAGACGTCGACCCTGAAGTGCTTCGTCAGCGCGCTATTCTGCGCCGCAAGGAAGAAGAGAAGCGCGTTCAAGAGCGCCGCGCTGAAGCGCTAGCCGACAAGAAGCGTGATGAAGAGCGCCGTAATGCTAAGGCGAAGGTGAAAGCACCGGCCGCAGCAGCACCTGCCGCGAAAGATTCTGGCAATGATGGTGCAGAAAAGCCTGCCCCTCGTCATCACCGTCGCGCAGCGCCAAGTGATGCTGGAGCAGATGATGACCGTCCACGTCGTAAAGGTGGAAAGTCTCGCGGCAATAAGCGCGACGATATGGATGGTTCAGGTTCATTTGGTGGTCGCCGCAAGAAGAAGACCCTGAAGCTGCCTGATGATGCGCAGCGTCATGCATTCCAAGCGCCGACAGATAAGATTGTTTATGCCGTTAATATTGGTGAAACCACCACCGCGGCAGAGCTTGCGCAGCAGATGAAAGTTAAGGCGGCGGAAGTTATAAAAGAAATGATCAAGATGGGCATGATGGTTACCATTAATCAGCCTATAGACCAAGAAACAGCGCAGTTAGTCGTTGAAGAAATGGGCCACACAGTTAAGTTGGTTTCTGAAGACGCAGTTGAAGAGGCGCTTGAGGAAACCTTGGGTGCGCGTGGCGAAGGTACCATGATGACTCGCGCTCCAGTTGTTACCGTTATGGGTCATGTAGACCACGGTAAAACATCGTTGCTTGATTATATTCGTAAGACTAAGGTTGCCAGCGGTGAGGCGGGTGGTATTACCCAGCATATTGGTGCTTACCACGTTGAAACCGGTCACGGCATGATCACCTTCTTGGATACCCCAGGTCACGCTGCATTTACTGCCATGCGTGCGCGCGGTGCCAAAAGTACCGACATCGTTATTTTGGTTGTCGCGGCAGATGATGGCGTGATGCCGCAAACCGAAGAGGCAGTAGCTCACGCGAAAGCGGCGGGTGTGCCTCTGGTTGTTGCGGTAAACAAGATGGATAAAGAAGGCGCTGATCCTGATCGCGTTAAGAATGAGCTGTCTGCGAAAGACGTTATTTCTGAAGAGTGGGGCGGTGATACTCAGTTTGTGCATGTATCTGCGCACACTGGCGAAGGCATCGATAAGTTGCTAGACGCAGTTCTGCTACAAGCGGAATTGCTCGAATTGAAAGCTGCGGCAGATTTGCCAGCGCAAGGTTTGGTTATTGAATCTCGCCTAGACAAGGGCCGCGGTGCTGTCGCTTCGCTACTGATCCAAAGCGGTACTTTACGTCAGGGCGATATTGTATTGGCGGGCCAGTGTTCTGGTCGTGTACGTGCCATGCTTGACGAAAATGGCAAGCCAGTTAAAGAGGCTGGTCCCTCAATTCCTGTTGAAATATTGGGTCTTGATGGTACGCCAGATGCCGGTGATAGCTTTGTTGTGGTTGAAAACGACAAGCGCGCTCGTGAAGTTGCCGATTTCCGCCAAGTGCGTGACCGTGAACAGCGTATCAAGCGTCAGCAAGCGGCCAAGTTGGATCGCATGTTTGAAAGCATGGAATCTGCTGAGCGCCGTATTTTGAACGTGGTACTTAAGACGGATGTGCGCGGTTCTTTAGAAGCTCTGCAAGCGTCGTTGATGGATATTGGTAACGACGAAGTTAGCGTTAATATCGTATCTGCCGGTGTTGGTGGTATTACAGAAACCGATGTAAACCTAGCATTGACCTCTGGTGCGGTAATGTTTGGTTTTAATGTGCGGGCGGACGCAAGTTCGCGCAGATTGGCTGAAAACGAAGGTGTTGATCTTCGTTACTACAGCGTTATTTACGATGTTATCGACGATGTCACTGCGGCACTAACGGGTATGTTAAGTCCTGAAATGCGCGAAGACATTGTGGGTGTTGCCGAAGTGCGTGACGTATTCCGTTCGCCTAAGTTTGGTGACATTGCCGGTTGTATGGTTATTGAGGGTACGGTTTATCGTAGCAAGCGAATCCGTGTTCTGCGCCAAGATGTCGTGATCTATGAAGGCGAGCTGGAATCTCTGCGCCGCTTTAAAGATGATGCTAATGAGGTTAAGAATGGCCTTGAGTGCGGTATCGGCGTTAAGAACTACAAAGATGTACGCCCCGGTGACAAGATCGAAGTGTACGAAGTGAAGGAAATTGCACGCAGCCTGTAAGGGCTGACGTTGCGGAGTAGCGAGTCAATTGAAAGAGTTTAGCCGTACAGCGCGGATAGCGGATTTTTTAAAGCGAGAGCTGGGTAGTTTTATCCAGAAGGAGCTGCGGGATCCGCGTCTTGGCATGGTCAGTGTTATCGATGCGCAGGTCAGTCGTGACTTAAGCCATGCCAAGATTTACGTCACGGTTATGGGTAAAAATACGGCGGAAGAGGCCAAAGAATCGTTAGCTGTGTTAAATAAGGCTTCGGGTTTTTTGCGCAGCCAAGTCGCTAAAATTAACAATGCTCGTACTACTCCGCAGCTTCGTTTTTATTACGATACCAGTGTTAATCGCGGTCAACATATCAGTAAACTTATTCAAGATGCGGTTGAAGCTGATCGCAGCCGTCACGCGGATGACGACGGGGAATAATTGTTTTGGCAAGACGTCGTAAAGGCCGGTCAGTTGACGGCATTTTGGTCTTGGATAAGCCTCAAGGCCGCTCCTCTAATGGTGCGATGGTCACCACTCGGGCAATTTTTAATGCCAGTAAAGCTGGGCATACCGGCGCCCTAGATCCGTTGGCCACCGGTGTGCTACCAATTTGCTTTGGCGAGGCGACCAAATTCTCTCAGTTTTTGTTGGATGCTGATAAAGAATATCGCAGCCACTTTGTTTTTGGCCAGCAAACCGATACGGGTGATGCTGAAGGTTCGGTGTTGGCAGAGCTTGATGCGTCTAGCCTCACATCCGCTGAGCTTGAGTCCCATATTTCAAAACTGCGCGGTGACATATTGCAGGTGCCGCCCATGTATTCGGCACTTAAGCGCGACGGCAAACCTTTATATGAATTGGCCCGCAAAGGCATAACGGTTGAGCGCGCGGCGCGGCCGGTGAGCATTCACGAGTTTGAATTAGAGTCATTTACGCCGGGTGCTTTAGCGGTTGCTGTGGTGCGGGTGCGCTGCAGTAAGGGAACTTATATCCGTTCTCTTGCAGAGGATTTAGGGGCAGCAATAGGCTGTGGTGCGCATGTTGCTAGTCTGCGACGCTTGCAGGCGGGACCTTTTGTGGAAGCACAGTCGGTATCGACCGAGACGTTACAGGCCCTTCGTGATGCAGAAGATTTCGAAGCATTAGATAGCTTATTGTTACCAATAACCGACGCGCTTGCTCATATCCCCCAGCTTAGCTTGGGTGAGACCGCCGCTTACTACTTATTGCAGGGGCAGGCGGTGCAGGTATCCGGTGCGCCGACCTCTGGCACGGTGGTTTTGCTTGCCGAGGATAGAAAATTCCTCGGAATTGGTGAAATTTTAGACGATGGGCGTGTTACACCTCGTCGTTTGCTCTCAACTGTGGGATAATGCGCGGCTGAATTTGTGCCGGTATCTCGGTAAAAGGAAAAAGAAGGTCGTGGCAAAGTGCCATTCCTTCCGAACCCGACTGTAAATATGCACGGTCAGGCTCGATTTATAAACGCATATTCGTAATGAGGAAGAAAGAAGATGGCATTATCTGCTATTGAGAAAGCTGATGTTGTTAAGGACTACCAGACTGCTGAAGGTGACACTGGTTCTCCAGAAGTACAGGTTGCATTGTTAACTGTTAACATCAATAAACTACAAGGCCACTTTGAAGGCCACAAAAAGGATCACCACTCACGTCGTGGTTTGATTCGGATGGTAAACCAACGTCGTAAACTGTTGGATTACTTGAAACGCAAAGACCAAGAGCGTTACAGCAAATTGATCAAACGTCTAGGTCTGCGTCGCTAAAACAAGAATAAGTGAGGGGGCCTTAGTGGCCCCCTTATTACTTTATATAACCCTTATTTGGGAGGAATTACTCCGTGAATCCCGTTACTAAAACATTCCAGTGGGGCAGTCAGACTGTCACCTTGGAGACTGGCCGTATCGCGCGTCAGGCGACTGGTGCAGTATTGGTTACTATCGATAATACGCAAGTGCTGTGTACTGTAGTTGCGGCAAAAGCAGCTAAGCCTGGTCAAGACTTTTTCCCACTGTCGGTGCACTACCAAGAGCGTACATACGCTGTTGGTAAAATCCCAGGTGGATTCTTTAAGCGCGAAGCCCGCCCTTCAGAGAAAGAGACCTTAACCTCGCGCTTGATCGATCGCCCGATTCGTCCATTGTTTCCTAATGGCTTCCAGAACGAAGTACAGGTTATCTGTACTGTTATGTCTGCAGACAAAGAAAACGATCCAGATATTGCAGCGTTAATTGGTACGTCGGCGGCATTGGCTATTTCAGGTGTACCTTTTGCTGGTCCAGTCGGCGCTGCTCGCGTTGGCTTTACTGCTGAAGACGGCTATATCCTTAACCCAAGTTTTGCACAGCTAGAAAGCAGCCTTTTAGATATGGTTGTTGCTGGCACGCAGGACGCGGTATTGATGGTTGAGTCTGAAGCTCAGCAGTTAACAGAAGATCAAATGTTGGGCGCGGTATTGTACGCCCATCAAGAAATGCAAGCTGCTGTACAGGCAATCAAAGAGCTAGCAAGCGAAGTGGGCAAGCCAACATGGGATTGGCAGCCACAGGAAGAAAATACCGCATTGCTTGGTGCAGTTGCAGCTGGTTACAAAGCCGGTTTGGGTGATGCTTACCGCGTTACTGATAAAATGGAGCGCTATGCCAAAGTTGGTGAATTGCGTAACCAAGCTATCGAAGAATTGGCAACGGGCGAAGACGCTCAATACAGCGCTGACGATGTTCGCGGTGTATTCGCTAAGTTAGAAAAGCAAATTGTTCGTCAGCGTATTTTGAACGGCGAACCGCGTATCGATGGCCGCGATGGTCGCACTGTACGTCCTATTAATGTTGAAGTTGGCGTATTGGGTAAGGCTCATGGTTCAGCGCTATTTACCCGTGGTGAAACTCAGGCGATTGGTGTTGCTACTTTAGGTACAACTCGCGATGCGCAATTTATTGATGCTTTGGCGGGTGAGTTTAAAGATAACTTCATGCTGCACTATAACTTCCCTCCCTACTCAGTAGGTGAGTGTGGTCGTATGGGCAGTACTGGTCGTCGCGAAATCGGTCATGGCCGTTTGGCGCGTCGCAGTTTAGAGGCAGTGTTGCCAAGCGCTGAAGAATTTCCGTATACCATCCGTGTAGTATCAGAAATTACTGAATCAAACGGTTCAAGCTCAATGGCATCGGTATGTGTTGGCAGCTTGTCGCTGATGGATGCGGGTGTTCCACTAAAGGCGCCGGTTGCTGGTATTGCAATGGGTCTGGTTAAAGAAGGCGAGCGTTTTGCTGTTTTAACCGACATCCTTGGTGATGAAGATCACTTGGGTGATATGGACTTTAAAGTTGCTGGTACTGCTGATGGTGTTACCGCGCTGCAGATGGATATCAAGATCGAGGGTATCACCCAGAAGATCATGGAAGTCGCACTTGAGCAGGCACAGCAAGCTCGTCTGCATATCCTTGGCCAAATGAATCAGGTTCTCGCTACCTCGCGTAGCGGTGTTTCTGATAACGCGCCAAGCATGCATGTGATGAAAGTTGATTCCGATAAAATCCGCGACATCATCGGTAAAGGCGGCGCTACTATTCGCAGCATGTGCGAAGAAACTGGTGCGCAAATCGATATCGAAGACGACGGTACAGTTCGCGTTTACGGCTCTGATGCAGCCTCTCGCGACGATGCGGTAAATCGCATTTTGGCGATCACCGCCGAAGCGGAAGTGGGCGCGGTGTATACCGGTAAGGTTGCTCGTATCGTAGATTTCGGCGCCTTCGTCACAATCCTGCCAGGTAAAGACGGCCTTGTTCACATCTCTCAGATTTCTGATGAGCGTGTAGAGAACGTTAGCGACTACCTGACTGAAGGCCAAGATGTTCAGGTTAAAGTACTGGATGTTGACGCTCGTGGCCGTATCAAGCTGTCTATTAAAGAAGCGATAGCTGATAACGCTGAAGTTGTAGAAGCGCCAAGCGAGCAAGATGCCGAATAAGGTGTTTTGAGCGTAGATCTAATGAACCCCGCCTAGTGCGGGGTTTTTTTTGCACGGAATAGGCAACTAAATACGATCTGATTTGAAATATGTCGTAGACAGCATATTGAACTGTGCTAATCTTTGGATGCTGTTTAATATTATAAATTTACGAGGGAATGACAATGAAAAAACTGTTTATTGCGTCTGCTGTCCTGGCTTGTTCAAGTGCATCTTTTGCAGTTGCGCCGGGTGGACCAAACTGTGGCTGGGGTAATATGTTATTTGCAGGTCAATCAGGCCTACCTTCGCATCTTGTCGCGTCGATTACCAATGGCACATCTGGTAACAATACATTTGGTATGACGTCTGGCACTAATGGCTGTTCTGCTGATGGCACATTGACCTACGGCGGCAAGAAAATGGTAAACGTTGGCGCTATCATGGATGAGTTTTCTGAAGATGTGGCTCGTGGTGATGGCGAAGCGCTTACTGCTGTAGCGGTGTCTTTAGGTGTTAGCGCAGAAGATCGTCCAGCATTTAAAGAAAGCCTTCACAACAATTTCGATTTATTATTCCCTTCGGCAGATGTACAGGCTGACTCAGTTATGGCGTCTATCGTGGCCATTATGAAGCAAGACCAGCGCCTAGCTAAATACGTTTCGTAAATTGCTGTTGATTTACTAGCGTTCTTAACGGCCCTTCGGGGCCGTTTTGTTGCAGAGATAAAAAATGTTTGTACTACGTATGACTGTGCTAACTCTGTTGTTAAGCGCATCGTTGCCAAGCTATGCACAAAACTCTGTTGATATAGGGCAATTAGCTGCCACACCGATGTGGCGAGCACTGTTACATATTCCTAGAAGCACTTCCTTTTCAATTAATGAGCCAGCCAGCTATGTCGATGATCCGCGCTTCTTTATCGACAGAAATGAAATATTCAGTCGCGAGGGCGAGTTAAGTGCCACGCTGGAAGCTTTCCAGTTAAATCCCATAAGTACTGCTTGTCGCTTTCCTGCACGTTATCTTTGGTTGCAATCGCAAAATATTCTGCCAGCGGGATTACTATCTGAGTGCGCGGAGTATATGGAGTGGCGTGAAAAAATTGACGTTGAGCGGGTGGTCTTGGTTCTGGCTGCTAGCTACTTGAATAGCCCATCATCAATGTATGGTCATACTTTTTTGCGCTTAGACCCCGCAGGAGAAAGGGGCGAAAGCGCGTTCTTGTCCTACGCTTTAAATTTTGCAGCCAGTATTCCGCCAGGTGAAAATGGGATGCTATATGCATACCGTGGGATTCTTGGGGGTTATCCCGGCCTGTTTAGTATGCAGCCTTACTATGAAAAAATTCAGGAATACAGTCGTTTAGAGAATCGCGATATATGGGAATACCCTTTGAGTATGAATGCAGCACAAATCGACATGCTGTTAGCTCATACTTGGGAGTTGCGGGATATTAATTTTGATTATTATTTCTTTGATGAAAACTGCTCGTTCCGTTTATTAGAATTATTGGAAGTTGCATTTCCAGATTTAGATTTAACCTCACCATTTGCTCATGCGGCAATGCCAGTGGATACGGTACGTGAAGTAGTAGAAAGTGGAATAGCTGAGCAACCAAGGTATCGTGCGTCAAAACGTATAGAGCTCGAAGCGGTATTGGCAGAATTAGACGCCGCTCAAAAGGCGATGGTAATTCGTTTGGCGACGGCTGAAAGCCAGCTAAAACATCCCGATTATCTGGCATATAGTGCTGATCAGCGCCAGTTGTTAGCAACGGCGGCATACCGCTATTTACGGTATATCAGCAATCGTGAAGAACGTAGTCCCGCGCAGGCAAATAGGAGTCTGGCCTTATTGCGAGAGATGCAGTCCTATGGTCCCAGAGCTGTTCGCCAGATTGAAATGCCGGGGCGGCCAGATCAAGGTCACCCAACCTCAATGCTGAGTCTAAGCGGAGGTAGCAGCGAAGATCGACAATATGCGGATATGGAATGGCGCATTAGCTACCACGATGCGCTGGATTCTGTCGCAGGTTATCCCGAGGGCGCGACCTTGATGATGGGCCGGCTTAAGCTGCGTTGGCGAGATGGGGACACTTTGCAATTGCAAGGCTTTGATCCAATAGCGATTCGATCCTTGGCACCTAGAGATGCATTTTTTAAACCCATTAGTTGGCAGGTTAACGCGGGTTTAGAGCGCTTAGAGAATATTGAGGAAAGCATGGTCGCACGGGTGAGCGGTGGTGCTGGCGCTAGCGTTAATTTCTTAAAGGGAGTTGCTTATGGGCTTCCCGGTTTGCGCTTGGAACACAATGACGATGCTGAGGACCCGTGGCGAATTGCGGCGCAGATTAATGTTGGTCAGCTATGGCAAGGCAATGTGTGGGCGACAGAATTGCGAGCTAGTTATATCGATTTTGGTGGCGGTGATGATATTGGTCGAGGCGTGCGGCAAAGTGCCTATTTAGGTATTAATCGGGTCCTTTCCGCTAATCAAGCTATGCGTTTAAGCTTGGAGTATCGCAAGGAATTTGGTTTGGAATCGACGGCTGCGGAATTGGCATGGCGTCACTATTTTTAAAATCTAGGAAGATCCATCGATTGTTGATATTAAGACTGTTATTGCTATTGCCGCTACTGACACTGAGCGGCTGTGAAGGTCTGCTATTTTTTCCGCAGCAGCAGATGCTTCGCACGCCAGCAGATGTGGGATTGCGATACCAAGATGTTGTTATTCCTAGCAGCGATGGTGCACAGATACATGCTTGGTGGCTCCCCGCGATCGGTAAGGCAGAGGCGACGGTGTTGTTTGCACACGGTAATGCGGAAAATATTAGTACCCATTTGGCGAGCGTATATTGGTTACCCGCACAAAATGTGAATGTATTGCTAATTGATTACCGTGGCTACGGTCAGTCTAGTGGCGTACCCAGTATTGCTGGGGCTCAAGATGATATTGTTGCAGGCTTGCGTTGGTTAAGCGAACTTAAGCCTCTAGAAGGCGAGGCGCCGGTCATTGTGCTCGGGCAAAGTATTGGGGCTAGTCTTGCGGGTGTTGCGGTTGCGAGGGTAAAGAGTGAGTTTAGCTGTTTGGCTGGGGTAGTGCTTGATGCTGGGTTTACAGGCTACGCTGATATTGCCAAAAAAGTCGCTGCAGAGAGTTGGCTGACATGGTTATTTCAATACCCGGCGTATTGGGCGATGCCTGATGGCGACGATTTGGTGGATGAGATTGCTAACCTTGCACCTTTACCGCTGTTGCTAATACATGGCGAACGGGATGCGATTGTTCCCTATGCGCATGCAGGACGGTTGCTGGCCGCAGCAAGGGAGCCCAAACGTTTAGTCAGTTACGACGGTGGGCATATTGATACCTTTGCAATGGCCGAAAATCGTAAAGTGGTGTTGGCGTTTATTCGCGATGCGAGTGAGGCATGGCGCGCATCGCGAATGTAGAGCAGCTCTAAGGTGCTTAGTGCTGATGTCCGCCTTCGCCATGAGCGTGACGGTGGCGAATTTCTTCGTCGGTGGCGTCGCGAATATCTTTGATAAGAATTTTAAAGCTGAGGGTTTGTCCAGCAAGTGGGTGGTTTAGGTCTACATCGACTGAAAACTTGCCGACTTTTATGACGGTTGCATTGCGCATGCCCTTGTCGGTATTAAAGCGCACGGCTTGACCGACTTTCATTTTACCTTCGTGTTTTAAGTATTTGGCGGGGATGCGCTCGGTTTTATTTGGTTCAATGTGGCCGTAAGCGTCTTGAGGGGGCAGAGTTACTTCAAACTCGTCGCCAACGGTGTGGCCGGCCATCGCTTTTTCTAAGCCGCTGATAATATTTTCGGCGCCATGCATATAGAGGCTTGGCGTATCGTTAAAATTGTCTTCTAGCACGGCGCCGTCACTATTACTGAGTTGGTAGTGGAATGACACGACTTTATTGCGGCTGATTTCCATGATGCTCCCTCGTTGCGTTCTGATATCGCGCAGCTATCTCAAGGCGCGTATAGTAATCGCGAATTCCACGCAGTGGTAGGGCGTTGTAGTAAATCTGACAGGAGAGTTGCTATGGGCGATGTATTGCCCTTTAAGCGAAAACCGCCACAGGGTAAAACTGCAAGTACTTTGTGTCGTGAAGGCTTTCACAAGTGGCGTGTCGACAAGGCAAAAAAGTTTGATGTGAAGCTGGGGAAATTAATTACGGTCTACGTGTGTGAGCGTTGCGGTGATAAGAAAATCACCGCGCATTAGACATTTAGTGGTGTTCGCCAGTGTTGATTTCGTCACTGATAAGCGCGAGCCAGTTTTGCGCCTCGTCTAGGCCCTCAACAGCTTTGACGACACAGGCGATACCCAATAAATGTTCTTTTAGCAGTTTTCGCATTGGAAGATCGAGTTCTTGGGCTTGTTCTTGTAGAAACAAGAAGGCCTGTGCGCTAACGTCATCAATATGCATTTGCTGCGTATCTTGGCGATATTCTGATAGGCTTACTACTTTTTGCGCAGTCATGTCGGATCTCCTTTGATCAACGTGGAGCCAGTATAGGTCGGCGCGAGGCGTGTGAATCTTCGTAATTACCCGTAGAGAGCTAAGTGTTCCGTAGTGGCTTCTACGTAGCAGTGCAGGTGAGAGATCATTGAATAAGGATTGAATAACAGAATATGTCAGAATCTATTGTGATTGGCGCCGACGGCGTCGAGCAAATGCCACTCAAGAATTACACCGAAAAGGCGTATTTGGACTATTCCATGTACGTTATTCTCGATCGTGCGCTGCCGAATATCGCAGACGGCTTAAAGCCGGTGCAGCGCCGTATTGTTTACGCCATGAGCGAGCTGGGGCTTAAATCAAACGCCAAGCATAAGAAGTCTGCGCGCACAGTGGGGGATGTTATTGGTAAATTCCATCCCCACGGCGACAGCGCAGTTTACGAAGCAATGGTGTTAATGTCGCAGAACTTCTCCTACCGCTACCCACTGATTGACGGGCAGGGGAACTGGGGGTCGCCCGACGATCCAAAGTCCTTTGCGGCCATGCGTTACACCGAGTCTAAATTAACCAAATATGCTGAGGTCTTGTTAAGCGAATTGGGGCAAGGCACGGTCGATTGGGTGCCTAATTTTGACGGTCAAATGGAGGAGCCAGCGACGTTGCCGGCGCGGGTGCCGAATATTTTATTGAATGGCACCACCGGTATTGCGGTAGGTATGGCGACCGATATTCCACCACATAATTTACGTGAAGTTGTCAGCGCCTGTATTCATTTGCTCGACGCCCCCAATGCCAGTGTTGCGGAGTTGTGTGAGCACGTAAAGGGCCCAGATTTTCCCACCGATGCGGAGATTATTACCTCGCCAGAAGATCTGCGGAAAATGTATGAAAGCGGGCGTGGTTCATTGCGTATGCGTGCACTCTGGCAGGACGAGGGCGAGGATATCGTTATTACCGCCTTGCCGCATCAAACCTCTGGTTCAAAAGTCTTAGAGCAGATTGCGCAGCAAATGCAGGCTAAAAAGCTGCCGATGATTGTGGATTTGCGCGACGAGTCTGATCACGAAAACCCTACTCGCTTGGTGGTGATTCCCCGCTCGAATCGCGTTGATAAGCAGGCGGTGATGAATCACTTGTTTGCGACTACTGATTTAGAGCGCAGTTACCGCGTCAATATGAATGTGATCGGCTTGGACGGCCGCCCTCAGGTAAAAGGCCTAGATAAAATACTGGGTGAGTGGTTAGAGATTCGCACCGCGACAACCCGGCGCCGCTTAGAGTACCGCTTGGATAAAGTGCTCAAGCGTTTGCATATTTTAGATGCCTTGCTCATCGCATTTTTAAATATTGACGAAGTCATTGCCATTATCCGCGAAGAAGATCAGCCTAAGCCGGTATTAATGGCTCGGTTTGGGCTTACCGATACGCAAGCAGAAGCGGTGTTGGAATTAAAGTTACGTCATTTAGCCAAGCTTGAAGAAATGAAAATTCGCGGCGAGCAGGATGAGCTTGCCCAGGAGCGCGATAGCTTAGAGCTGACTTTAGGTTCGGCGCGTAGAATGAAGAGTCTCGTTCGCAAAGAATTGTTGGCTGCGGCTGAGGAGTTTGGCGACGAGCGTCGCTCACCTTTGGTCGCTCGTGCTGAAGCGCGGGCGTTTTCGGAGGAAGAAATTGTTTCCGCCGAGCCGGTAACCGTTATTTTGTCGGAGATGGGCTGGATTCGCTCGGGCAAAGGTCACGATATTGACCCGCTAAGTTTGAGTTATAAATCCGGTGATCGCTTTAAATTATCGGCCAAGGGTAAGAGTAATCAGCCCGTTGTTATTCTTGATAGTACCGGTAGGACCTATACGGTAGCCGCCCATGGTCTGCCGTCTGCCCGCGGTCAGGGCGAGCCGCTGACCGGGCGTATCAATCCACCATCAGGGGTGAATTTCACCGGTATGATGATGGGAAGTGACGAGGGGCATTATTTGCTGGCCTCTGACGCAGGTTATGGATTTATTGCGAAACTATCCGATTTGCAGAGTAAAAATAAGGCCGGTAAAGCCGCCTTAACACTGCCAAAAGGTGCGTTGGTATTACCACCTGTGGCGGTTGGTGATATGGAATCTAGTCATGTGGTGGCGGTAACCACCGAGGGGCGCATGTTGATATTCCCCGTTGGTGATTTGCCCTTAATGCCACGAGGCAAGGGAAACAAAATGATTGGCATCCCGTCTGCGCGGGCGGCAAGTAGAGAAGAATATGTGACTGCGGTGACGATATTCTCTGAGCGCGACACCTTAAAAGTGATTTCAGGTAAACGTCATTTGTCGTTAAAGTTTGCTGAGCTGGAACATTATTTGGGTGAGCGTGGTCGTCGTGGTCACAAATTGCCACGGGGTTTCCAAAAGGTTGATGCTTTGCAAACCGTGACTGCGGGCTAGTCGGTGTTGCGTTTGGCAACAAACCTGCCCTGAACGGCTAAGCAAAAAGGCGGACCATACATAATGGCACGCCTTTTTGATTTTTATGCTACTGGATTACTGTCAGATTGGGGCTTGTTTGATTCTTGTCGGAATGAGTCTAGCGTTAATTTTTTCAATTGCGTTTGCTGCCGTTCAAGCAGGTCCCCATAGGGGGCTTTCATGGGGCTGGTGTGATTGCCTCTAATATCCACCCAGGCGTCAATTCGCTCATTGCTGCGGCAGCTATCATCAAGCCAGGTACCCTTACCCTCGGCCGTTGCAGTGTGTAATTGGTCGACAGCAGCACATTCCTTGGCGGCACACTCCCAGTGATCGCCTTCGCCGTGAATGTGCGCAATACCGGCTCGGCTGCGCAGTACTTTATCGAGGCTTTGGAATAGCTCGGCGCAGCACAGGGCGCGGAATAAAGGGTGGTCTGTGCCGGCAACCTCAAAGAAGCGCAGACTGATTGCATTGTGGCGATGAACGACTATATCGGCGTGATAGAGTTTGGCGATGGCTTCTCCACGGGCGTAGCTGGTGCGCAGATGTTCGCGAAAACTTTCTGGTGCCATCTGCGCGTGTAAGGCGCTATAAGACTGCCAATGACAGTGAAGAATATAATAATCTTTGAAGCGATTTTTACCGAGTTTACTCAAGCGAATCTGCGGATCGTGTATTTCTTCTAATAGTTTTCCAAGGCTATCTGAGGCGGGGTAGTCGCTTTTGTCATTGCGCAGAGGCTGGGCGAGGCGGGCGCGAGCAAGTTCTAAAAATGCTTCTATGCGCTGCATGGGAACCGCAATAATGGCGTAGCTAAGACAGGCTAGCAGTCCGGTCAGAATAAGCAGGGTTTTACCTAGGTCGCGTATTTCGTCGCCAATTAATTCGCGACTTAACGATAGCTTTACTAGACCGAGTCTACCGTCAGCGGCTACGGGGGCCTCGTAATTTAAATTTTCTGCACGCCAGTGTCCGGTTTCTGCCACGGTTTCGTCGCGGGCATTGGCGATGCTGCCATAAACAATGAGCGGACTGTTGATGTAGTCCTGTAAAATGGCTTGAAGACTGACTTTGTCATTGCGAAGCAGCGCTTGTTGGCTTTGGGACGCCAATTGATTTGTCCATTGCTGGCCAATCAAATGGGTGGTTTCAAGAAGAATTTGTTTGCTGGCTGTCATGCTAGTGAGTAGCAGAGTCATTCCTGCTACAGCGCAAATTAGCGCAGTAATCAGGCCGCATTTCGCTGACAGGGGTAATTTAAGTAGCTGCTTGAGCATGTTGTACTTTCCATCTGGAAGGCGAGGCTTCTATTATTTTGAGAGTATATCAAGGTTGTGGTGCTTGGGTGGAGTTACGTCTACCGCTACAATACGCCGATTGCTGTAGGGGGTGGTGTGAACGAAATTATATTGATCAATATAGCGGGCGATGATCGGCCTGGCGTGACAAGTACAATCACCAGTATTTTGTCGGACCATCAGGTGAATATCTTGGATATTGGCCAAGCGGTGATACATGACAATTTGTCCTTGGGGCTGCTGGTAGAGGTGCCCGCCGGCGCTGAGGCGGCTAGTATTTTAAAAGATATTTTATTTCGTACCCATGAAATGGGTATGCAGGTTCGCTTTTTGCCTGTTAGCCCTGAGAGCTATAACCAGTGGGTGTCTGGTCAAGGCAAGCAGCGTCATATTGTGACCTTGCTGGCACGCAAGATTACCGCAAAGCATATTGCGGGCGTCACAGATATTGTTTCCCGTTATGCATTAAATATTGATCGTATCGACCGCTTGTCTGGGCGTGTGCCGCTAGAGGGTGTTGAGCAGCAGTCTAAGGCGTCAGTTGAATTGTCGGTACGCGGTAATTTGCCGGATGCCACGGATTTTCGCCGTGAGCTTTTGCATTTAGCCAGCGAGATGGATATTGATATCGCCTATCAAGAAGACAATATGTTCCGGCGCACTCGGCGCTTGGTTGCTTTTGATATGGACTCTACGCTCATTGAGGCAGAAGTAATTGACGAACTCGCCATCGCCGCAGGTGTTGGTGAGCAGGTTGCTGAAATTACCGAGCGGGCTATGCGCGGCGAAATCGATTTTACCGAAAGCTTTAAAGCGCGGGTTGCTTTGCTCAAAGGCTTAGATGAGTCTGTGCTCGAGGGTATTGCCGAGAGCTTGCGGATAACCGAAGGCGCGGAAAATTTAGTTTCCACCCTTAAGCAGCTTGGTTATAAAACCGCTATTTTATCAGGCGGCTTTACGTATTTTGGGCATTATCTACAACGTAAGCTTGGTATTGATTACGTGCACGCCAACGAGCTTGTTATTCGCGACGGGCGGGTGACCGGCGAGGTTGAGGGCATTGTAGTAGACGGTAAGCGCAAGGCTGAGTTGTTGCGCGAAATTGCCGAGCGCGAAGGTTTAGACATGGAGCAGGTTATCGCGGTGGGTGATGGTGCAAATGATTTGCCTATGCTGAGTATTGCCGGTTTGGGTATCGCTTTCAGAGCCAAACCAATAGTGCGAGAGAATGCCAAGCAGTCAATTTCTACCTTGGGGCTTGATGGCATCCTTTATTTGCTAGGGATCAGCGACCGTTTAACGGGAAAGTAGTTTTCTCAAACAGCTATTAACGCGTCATCCAAATGCGGCGAATTCATAGTTCATATTGGGCATGGGTTCGCTGACATAACTACCTTGAATAAAATCTGGGCCTAGTTGCCAAAGCATGGCCAGCGTTGCGGCGCTGCCAACATTGGGAATCATGATTTGGCTGTTCAGCGAGCGGGCTTGTTGCACTATATCGCGAATTTCTTGGTCGCTTGGTGTATCGGTGGCGCGGTAGCCCGGTTTTACTAAGCTCGGGCGAATGTGGTTTAAGAATTTATTGCCTTTCTGGGTCCGGCCAAAGTTTCGTACCGCCAAGGAGGCGCCTAATTTCTGTAATTGATTTGCAAAATTTAGGGCGGGCTTTAAGGCGTTGGCGATGCTTTCTTCACCAAATTGTAAAATAACCGATGATGGCGGTATTCCAGCGGCTTTGAATGCAACGCTTAACCACGCGCAAAACTCAGGGTCGTGGAAGACATTGCCGCTGAGATTGATAATAAGTTTAAGGTCTTGGCCGGCTAAGCGCTCTTTGGCCAGCTGCTTGGTTGCCTCGACGACTATCCAGTGATCAAGCTCGCAGTTTTCCGGTTCGCGCTCAATTGCCCGCAGCATTTCCCCCGCCGTAAGCTCACCTTCAACCCAGTCTTTAATACTTAATGTCGCCTCGTAATGGTCACCGCTGGCGGCGCCAAGATTGACTAGTGGCTGGAATAATAGGCTTAAACGGGCGTCTGCCAATGCTTCCGCAATGGTGTCGTTTGCAGAATCTTTGCGATTGAGTTGCTGGCGTTTGCGGCTGCATATTTCCGCATTGTTACCACCGGAGTGGTAGATGTTTTCAACGCCGTCAAAGGCGGTATCTAGTAACAGCGACGCTTTTGGTGGAGTGAGATGGTTGATTGCCAAAATGGCAATACTCACCGTGCATTGCAGAGATTGTTTGCGTACCTCAAATATTTCCGTCTCTATGGTTCTTGTTAATTCAAGCGCCATTTCAAGGGCTGTGTCACTGGAGACATGATGGGCAATAGCGGCAATCATATCGTCCGCGACACGGCCATAGTGCTGGGCTGGCATGCCTGCGCGCACATGATTGCTGAGGGCTTCTATGAGCTGCTCCACATCAAGGAGGCTGGTGCTGTGACGCAGTTTACTGAAGTGATCAACAGAGATTAGGATGAGCGATGAATTACTATTGCGCTCGTTTTCAATAAAATCCTGTAGCAAGTTTAGAAATTGATGTTTGCTGCTCATTCGCGTGGTGTTATCTACACCGTTCAGTGCCGCGTCGTCGTTGGCTTTGTGAATAGTGAGCTGTATGCAATCTTCGCCTTCGTAATGGGCGCTGTCACAATGGATATGTGTTTTAAGCTCGGTGCGGTTAGCAAGGAAAAAACTGATTTCTAATTGCTGGTGTTCACTGTGTTGTTGCTGTTTTTTAAGGACGTTTTTAAAGCGGTCTTTATCTTTGTTGGCGATCAAATCGACAATGGGGAAGCCGTCTAGATCGTCGTAGCCCATGTGCTCACAAAATGGCGTGTTTGCATAAATTACCATTCCATCAGTGATATAGGCGATGGGGTCTTGGTGATCAACCAGCAGTAATTGGTTTCGCTCCTCAGCTTCGGCTAGGGCAAGTTTAGCTGCTGCGAGTTGGCGGTGGAGTTGCGACGATGTCTGTGCCTTAAACGCGGCATTTACTAGCTGCGCAATATTGTATTTATTTATTACGTCTACAACAGCGGGATCCGGTGGGCGCAGCGTGTCTCCTTCCCCCAAATAAATAACGGGGATTTCTTTTTGGTATTTACGTAGGATGTGACAGCAGCGCTCTATATCGAGCTGGGATTGCTCTGCGTCAAAGACGAGTACGTCCCAATCATCGTTGTCTGTAATTGCGGTCGTTAATTTTTCGCCGGTATCAATATTGAGAGTGTGGGCTATACGCCCTCCTCGGCGGCAATGAGTCGCCAATTGTTCGGCGTCACTATCCGCGAGACAAAACAGAAGAATATTGATCGCAGTGTTGCTGCTCATAGTAGCTCGATAGTTGTGGCAGTTTTATCTTCTAAATGATGTGTTGATACGTTTGCTCAAAGAATATCCCAGAGCTGATTAAAGTCGTTTTTATTGACTTCGTCGGCATCTGCTACATCCATCTTAATGGTGTTGCGGGCAATATCTTCAAAGCGGAATAATTTGAAGGCATTGGATTGCTCTACGATTTTACCTAATTTTATACGCATGGAATGGCCGGGGCGCAAGAGTTCTACGGTGTGCCCTTCCGCTATTCCAACGACCCCAGATAGCAATAGCATGGGGCCTTTTGCAATATGCCCGCCGGGTAGCAGCATTGCTCGTTGATACTCGTTCACCGGCAGGCCGGATTGAATAAGGCGGGCGCTGTACGGCGTCGCTGTAGATGCCAGTGCCTCTATGCCAACTTGGTGGCTGCCATCACTGCGCAGCCAGCGAACAACACCAACGCGCCAGCTGTCGTAATCGTCGGTTTTCAGGCCGACTAGCTCGCCAGTGCGAATACGAAGTTGCGTGGTGCTAGGCCATTCGATTCGGCAGCCGGAGCTGCTGGTATCTAGAATGCGTGAACGCAAATATTCATATTTATTGTCAGCGCTAACTGGTGCTGGATTATCTTGCGGCAAGCTATAGCTGATGGTCTCGACATCGCCCGCGCGGTAATCGATTGACGATTTTTGGTCGGGATCGCGACCGCGAGTATCTGCCCCACCGCTTCGACTCCAAACATCGTCTTGATCTGCGCGTCGTTCTTGAAAGAGGGGGGAGCTGTTGTCGTGGTCTGGCTCTATTTGGAACTGACTAAAATCCAACTGATTGGCGACGTAGTAGTGCGTGGTATTCATGCCCACGGTAATAAGGACTGGGTCGTTACAGGGTATGCGTTCCGCAGCACGTGACGTGGCAGAACTCCAAGAGATTGTTAAGTGGTCGAGTACGGAGCTGCTTAATTTTGTGCCGTGGCTGACTCTGCGCGCGGTATTGCTGCCAGCGAGTCCGCCACTTTGTGTTAGCAGCGGTTTGGTGTCGATGCCGAGCCAACCTGGGGAGGGTGCACGCTGTATTAGTTCACGGTAAGCGGGCGGTGAATCTTCGGCCGGGTTAAATAAAAATACGCAGCTTTCCAGTCGGTCAGTGCGCAGTTCAATTGAGGCTGACCAGCCGTTTAATTCATTAAAAATGTCGTCGATATAACGCTGGGGCAGTTGGTGAGTTTTACTGCAGCTCAGCATTAACAGGCGGAGATAGGCTTGTTGCACTGTGCCATCGCCGTAGACACCATCAATGACTTTGGATTTGCGCAGTCTTTGCGCGTGGGCACACTGGTAAATCTTATGTGCGTTTAGCCAAAACTCTGGATGACTAGAGCGGTATAGCTGATAGGTTCGCAGTAAAATTCTGCTGTGCTCGGTCAGCGCTCTATGCAGGCAGCTTGCAAGCGCGTCTTTAGAGCGGAGCAAGCGGTTCTCGCCCTCAAGACCTTTAAATGCTTGGCAGTAGCCGGTTGCAAGCTGTGAGTTTAAGGTGTTTGCGAGCAGGACTATTTTTTGGGTTTTTTCCGGTAGTACCACCGGCTTATTGAGGTAGTGTTGCGAGAGTGCTTTTACAGTGCGATGAACCTGAGGCCGGATTTTTTCAAGGATTTCGTAGCGATCCTTTGGTTTGCATGCTGTGTGGCTAAGTTCCGATAATGCTTGATATAACAGGCGTGTGGCTTCGCCCAGATTAGCTAGGGGCAGATTATTTACCCACGTGCTGACTGCCATTGCGTTTAGTGCGAACTGGCTATGTGAGTTGCTGCTTATGTCAGGCGTTGCAATGGCAAGGCTTGAATTATTATTCATAGTGTCCCGAGCGTGAGCGTTTCATCTAATGTCGCATTCGCTTTGTGTTTTAAGTCTATGTTTTTACGCGTTAAATCAAAATAGTGCAAGCGGTCGTTTGCTACTTGCATTCGGTTCCTCGACAACCAGTCGCGGCACCAAATAGCCAGGTAGTTTAGCGAGTATACCGTGCATCAGTAAGCGCGCCTGTACTTCATTTACGTCAAAATGTGCGGCGCCGTTCACTTTGTCTAGCAAATGTAGGTAGTAGGGCATGACGTCCACCTCGAATAGCCGCCGACTTAATTCTACTAAGGTATCGACATTGTCATTGATTCCTTTAAGTAAAACGCTTTGGTTTAAAAGAGTAAACCCAGCCTCGCGCAAATTAGCCAGCGCGACTTCGCTGTGCTTATCAATTTCATTAGCGTGATTGCAGTGAATGACCATCACGAGGCGCAGTCGATTCTCTGTGAATATTTTAATGAGTTCAGGCGTTATTCTGGCGGGCAGAACTAGCGGTAGACGAGTATGAATGCGCAGGGTGTCGACATGCGGAATTGCGGCAATTTTTAGGATGAGTTTGTGCAGGTATTCGTCGGGGGCGGAGAGCGGATCGCCACCGCTGAGTATGACCTCGCTAATTTCGCCGCGATCTGCAATATAGTCCAGTGACTTCTGCCAGTCTCGTTGACTGGGATTATTGGCGTCATAGGGGAAGTTGCGGCGAAAACAGTAGCGGCAGTGAACAGCGCAGGCTGGGCTGGTAATGAGTAATACCCGTCCGTGGTATTTGTGGATTAGACCGGGTGTGGGGTTGGCGTTGGCTTCTTCCAGCGGGTCGTTAAGATAGCCGATGTGCTGTTGCGTCTCTTTTTCCGACGGCAACACTTGCAAAAGTAGGGGGTCATTCCAGTCGCCAATCGCCATTTTAGAAACAAATGCCTCGGGCACTCGCAGCGGGAATTGCTGCAGCGCTGCGGCGATGTTTGGGCGTTCGTTTGGGTCTAATTGCAGACGCTGAAATAGCCGCGCCGGCTCGCGGATCATGCCGCTCATTTGTTGCTGCCAGCTTTCGGTCTGCCAAAACGTGTCTTTTAGGGGTATCATTGCTGCCTTTTTAAACTACGGTTTTACACCGTCGCTGAGGAAAATCATGGCTAATTACTCTACCAATGAATTTCGCAACGGACTAAAGGTGATGCTCGACGGCGAGCCTTGTTCTATTTTAGATAATGAATTTGTTAAGCCGGGTAAGGGGCAAGCCTTTAACCGTGTTCGCCTGCGCAATCTTAACTCAGGTCGGGTTTGGGAGCGTACTTTCAAATCCGGCGAGTCGCTCGAAGGCGCAGATGTCATCGATCAAAGCATGGAGTACTTGTACAACGACGGCGAATTCTACCACTTTATGGATCCCGAATCGTTCGAGCAGTTTCAGGCAGATCTTAAAGCGGTAGGTGATGCATCTAACTGGTTAAAAGAGCAGGATATTTGCACGGTTACTTTGTACAACGGCGCACCGCTGTCAGTTACCCCGCCAAACTTTGTTGAGCTAGAGATTGTTGAAACAGATCCAGGTGTTAAGGGTGATACCGCGCAAGGCGGCACCAAACCGGCTTATTTGAGCACCGGCGCGGTTGTGAAAGTGCCGTTGTTTTTGAGTGTGGGTGAAGTCATTAAGGTTGATACCCGTACTGGTGAATATCAGAACCGAGTTAAAAACTAAATGGCTGATTGGCGGCCCACGGCTGATTTTTCGGCTTTAGGCCGCCGCGCACAATTACTTGCTGCGGTGCGCGCTTGGTTTGCTGAGCGCGGTGTTTTAGAAGTAGACACGCCGTTGCTGGCGACGTCGCCCGTTACCGATCCCAATATCGAAGCTATTACCACCGTCGCGCCTGACGGTGACGCATTGATGTATTTGCAGACCTCGCCAGAATTTGCCATGAAACGCTTGCTGGCAGCGGGTAGCGGCTCTATTTATCAAATATGTAAGGCCTTTCGGCGAGGTGAGCGGGGGCGTCGGCACAACCCCGAGTTCACAATGTTGGAGTGGTACCGCACAGGCCTGAGTTTGCAGGATTTGATGGATGAGGTGGGGGCGATAGTGGCACTGGCGGTAGGGCCAATAGAATCACATTATTATAGTTATCAGCAGGTGTTTGAGCAGCACTGTGGTTTGAATCCCCACCTCGCATCTTTGGCCGAGTTAAAAGCCTGCGCCCGTGCACATTTGGATTTGAATTTTGATACTGATGATCGCGATGTGTGGCTACAGCTGTTGATGTCGTCGGTGCTTGAGCCCTCGCTGGATCCCAACTCTCTTAGTTTTGTGTACGACTTTCCCGCCTCGCAGGCGGCTTTGGCGAATACCCGTAGCAACGCCGACGGCATTCAGCTGGCCTCTCGATTTGAAGCGTTTTACGCCGGTATGGAATTGGCGAATGGCTATGACGAGTTGCGGGATGCCAACGAATTGGTTAGGCGAATTCGCGACGATCACCGTCGCCGCGCCGATAACGGTCAGATATTGCCTCCCATTGATCGGCATTTATTAAAGGCAATGGCGGCGCTGCCGGAGTGTGTTGGTGTGGCGATGGGCTTCGACCGTTTAGCGATGTTGGCCTGTGATGTAGCGCGAATTGATGAAGTGATTGCGTTTCCATTGGAGCGGGCGTGAAGGCCCGCGCCAATAAATGTATCAACCTGTTTTAATACGTCCCAAAATTTCGCCTAGGCGTGTTGGCGTGGTGGCTTGAAAGCGCTCATGCCAATCGGCCTTGTCTTTGGCAAATAACACAATGGCTGTTGATCCGAGTTTGAAACGCCCCATTTCCTCACCTTTTTGCAGGTGGATTTCACGAGCGCCTTGACTGTAATCCGTTGTTTTTATGCCCTTTGGCGGAGGTGCAATTTGACCGTCCCACACTGTTTCAATACCGGCGACAATCATCGCACCAACTAAAATAAGCGCCATTGGGCCGGCCTCGGTGTCGAACAGGCACACCGCTCGTTCGTTGCGGGCGAACAGGCCTTGTACGTTTTCAGCGGTGGTAGTGTTCACCGAAAATAGTGCTCCGGGAATATAGCTCATGCTGCGCAATGTGCCGCTAAGCGGCATGTGTACGCGGTGGTAGTCGCGGGGTGAGAGGTACACCGTGGCAAAGCTGCCGTTCTCAAACAGCGCGGCGGCTTCGCGGTCGCCACCCAGCAATGCCAATAGGCTGTAGTCCTGACCCTTGGCTTGAAAAATGCGACCGCCGGTGATTTTGCCGATCTGACTAATCGCGCCGTCTGCTGGGCAGGCGATGGCGTCGGCGTCTTCGCATATTGGTCTGGCATCGCTTTTTAATGCTCTGGTAAAAAAGGCATTAAAGTTTGCGTAATGACGCGGATCAGGATCTTTCGCCTCATCCATATTGACTCTGTACTGCTTGATGAAGCGGCTGATTAGCAGGTCCTTTAGCCAGGGAATGTCTGTTTCCGCCAGCTTGCCAACCAATCGCGATAATAGATGCTGAGGCACCAAGTACTGCAAAATAATAAACGCAATTTTCACAGGGTATCCTTCGGTAAATAATGAGTATTTTGTTGCCAGCAGCGCTAGGGCTTTTGCGCGCTGCTTTTTGCATTGCTGCCGGTTTCGATGGGGGTAGTCTCGCTATTCCCCCATTCACCCCAAGAACCGTGGTAGCCCTTTATATGTGGGTAACCGAGGATTTTCATCAGCAAATAACTCAGGCCTGAACGGTGGTGGGTTTGGCAGTGGGTGATTACCGTTTTGTCGGCGGTGATGCCCAATTCGTTTAGGCGTGCCTGCAAGCCACTTAAATCTTTTAAGCGCATCTGCCGGTCGCGATCTATCAATTCCAGCCAGTCTAGGTTGATGGCGCCAGGAATATGGCCGCCGCGCTGGGCCAGTACTTTTTCGCCACGGTATTCTTCCGGTGAGCGCGCGTCCCAGATCGCCAGTTGGCTGTTGTCCAGCATGCTGATGAAGTCTTCAATTTCAGCTATTGGCAGACTATCAATCGTGATGTTTTGCTCGGTGGGGGCGGGGTGGTTGGCAACTTTTTCGGTTGGGTGGCCGCCTTGCAGCCAAGCGTGTAGGCCGCCGTCAAGATAGGAGTAATTGCGATGGCCAATGGCATCGAGGGTCCAAATTAATCGGCCAGCCCAGCCGCCGCCTTCGTCATCATAGGCTATTACGTGCTTGTCAGGACTGAGCCCTACCTTAGAAAAAAGAGCGTTTAGGGTGTCAACACTTGGCAGCTTGCCAACCGCTGGCTTGACGCCACATTGCAGTTCCGATGGCGCGATATGGACAGCACCCGGTATGTGGTGCTCGGCGTAATTGGCGGCGCTGCTGGTATCTAAAATTAATAATTTAGGGTCGTGCAGCGCTTCCGCTAATTGCGTGGTTTCAATTAATAATGGCCAGTCTTTCATGATCGACTTCTTGTGCTAAGTATGTGGATGAATTGTAGCAGTAGGAGCAGCTCTCAGGCGACGTTGCTATGGTGTTGCTCTGCAGCCTCTTCTTGTTGGGACAGTAAATTTCGGGCTTTTCTCACTCTATTTTAAATTCAGAGTGTTGAGACACCATATTATTGTAGTGAGTGGATATGACTAATATTTTATTCATTATTTAGGCTTTCAATTATTTGTCGATAGCTGCTCATGCGCTCGGGGCTGATTTTGTGTTCCGCCTCGGCGTCTAGCAGCGCGCAGCGCGGCTCATGTTCGTGTTTGCAGTCTCGAAATCTGCAGAGACCCAGAAATGGCCGAAACTCAATAAATCCGTCTAAAACTTTTTCCCTGTCCATATTCCACAATGCAAACTCACGGATACCTGGGGAGTCGATCAAACTACCGCCGTCGGGAAAATGGTAGAGGCGAGCCGTGGTCGTGGTGTGTTTACCCTTGGCGGTGCTTTCAGATAGGGCGCCTACGCGGGTGTCGGTGCCTGGCAGCAGGCTATTTACCAGCGATGATTTCCCCACGCCAGACTGACCAACAAATACACTGATGTGGCCGCTAAGTGTTTGTTTTAATTCGTTTAGGCCGTGCTCTGCTGCGGTAGACGCGCGGGTGACTTGATAGCCAATGTCTTGGTAGCGAGCCAGCATGGTGTCGAGATATTCGCGATTATCGTCGTTGATTAGGTCAGATTTGTTCAAAAGGAGAATTGGTCGAATGCTAATCGCTTCTGAAGCAACCAAGTAGCGATCGATGAGGTTGGCGTGGGCGCGAGGCTCGGGGGCAATTACGATCACAATGTGATCAATATTGGCGGCAACCGGTTTTAATTTGCCGTGATTATCTGGGCGAGACAATAATGATCTGCGGGTGTTGCAGGCAACGACTACGCCGGTGGGCTTGCCCTCCCGCCAGGTGACGCTGTCGCCGGTTACCAGCCCCTCGATGTGGGCGCGAACGTGGCAGCGCTGCCGAAACCCGCTCTCGGCTTCTACCTCAACCTGCTGGCCAAAATGGCTCACAATTAGCCCACTTTGCTCTGGACCTAGCTCGCCTTCATTTAGCGCTTGGTCTAGCTGGGAGTCGCGTTTACTTGCGCGCTCATTGCGTTCGGCTTGTACTTTTTCGATGCGCCAGCGTTGCTGGCGGCTGAGTTTACGTTTTGTCATGAAGGATCATTCGCTTAAGAGACGCCATCTTACCCTATGTACTGATACAATCGACACTTTGCGCAGTTGAAAGCGTGACCTCAGCGTATTGCTATTTACCTCATACGCTGTGCCATACCAGCATTGATTACTTTTACCCTATAGGTGAAGCGATGGATAAAGCACAGAACTTGATTTGGATCGATCTGGAAATGACAGGTTTAGATACCATCAACGATCACATTATTGAAATTGCGACTGTGGTAACCGACGCCAATCTAAATGTGCTTGCCGAAGGTCCGGTCTTGGCAATACATCAGCCCGATGAGGTCTTGGCGGCGATGGATGAGTGGAATACGCGCCAGCATGGGCAGTCAGGTTTGACGAAGCGGGTACAAGACACCTGCATTACCGCCGAGGAAGCAGAGCGATTAACCTTGGAGTTTTTAGACAAGCATGTAGAGAAGGGGGCGTCGCCCATGTGCGGCAATAGCATCTGCCAAGATCGCCGCTTTATGGCCCGCGAAATGCCTGCGTTGGAAGCGTATTTCCATTACCGCAATTTGGATGTCAGCAGTGTGAAGGAGTTGGCGCGCCGCTGGCGGCCAGACTTGAGTGCGGGTTTGAAGAAATCGGCAACGCATTTGGCCTTAGACGATATTTACGACTCAATTGCTGAGCTGAGTTATTACCGTGAGCATTTCCTTCGTCTTTCCTAGCCTTCCGTGATTTACCGCGCCGCTAGTCATGGCGGCGCGAGTTTCTTTATAGCTTTCATTGTATTGCCTTTGCACAAACGCCTGGCGTCTTCTATGGTTTAGTGGCTATCTGTATTTACCCCTATTGTGATCAAACGCAAAAACGGGTCTTGTAGCAATTCATGTTGTCGATGAAAACTTCGCATATTAGCGGCGTTAATTACCGTGATTGTGCGGCTAATATCAGTTCGGCGATGAGATAGATAACAATAAGTAGGTGGAATCTTATGAGAAAGCTAACTGCGCTGTGTGTGGCGTCTTTATTCTGTGCTCCCTTATCTGCGCAAAGCTATTTTAGTGAGCTTGTTATTTTTGGCGACAGCCTACTGGATAGCGGCAACTTTGGTCGGCGCTTTACCAATAAGCTAGGTGATGGCAGCAGTGATTACACTCTTGGCCCCTATGCCAATATTGCGCCGCAATATTTGGGAATGGCGCTGGGATTATCAACCGATCCAGCGGTTGCTGGCGGTACAAACTATGCCGTTGGCGGTTATGAAACGGCAGATATTTTAAACTCCATTAATGGCACTGGTTTGGCGCTGCCGGCGGGTGGTGCTGAGGCGCGCCCTGCATATTTAACGGATCATAGCGTTGATCGAAATGCGCTGTTTTTAATTGATGGCGGCGGCAATGACTTTCTCAATGGCACGGCGGTTGATCAGGCAACGATCGTTGCCTCCGCGCAAACTCTGATTGCCGGTGTGTCGGCCATCGATGCGGCGGGTGGCCGCTTTATTATGCTGAGTAATTTGCCAGATTTAGGGAAAACCCCTGCGGCACAGGCACAAAACTTAACGCTGCCCGGCTACGCGGCAACCGTGTCTGCTGGCGCGGCTGGTTACAACCAAGCATTGCAGACCTACGCCAATTTTAGCGGCGCTAATATTATTCCCGTGGATTTGGCGGGGGTTATTGAGTACGTGTCCGACAATGCCGAGGCTTATGGTTTTGCCAATGGCGCTAATGTTGCCCTTGGCCCCTTGGCGAGCTTTGATCAACGCTATATGTGTTTTGACGATAGCGGCGGCGACTGTGTGGAGCATCCAATTTACGGCATAGACGGCACTAATCCAGACCCAGATAAATTGCTGTTTAATGACGGCGTACACCCCACTGGGAAGGTGGGCGAAATTACCGGTGATTATTTAATTGATGTTGTAGTTGCCCCGCAGATTGTGGGTCAGCTTTCTGGCATTGGTATCGGCATTGCCCGCAGTCAGCGCGACGGCCTTGCGCAAACTCTGCGAGAAAATCGCTGGTTTGAAAATGCCAGTCGAGGCTTTATTAGCGCCAGCGGCGCGAATGAAGATACGCCAAGCGGCGGTGATCACGAGAGTAGTCATCTGACATTGGGTTATAGCCACGCGGTATCGCCGTCGATGAGTTTAGGTGCAGCTATTAGCATGGCTAAGCATGAAACCGATACCGACGGCGCTGAAATCTCCGCCACCAGTATTGGTTATAGCGGTTTGCTAAGTTACCGAGAAAATCGCTGGATCGCTGAAGGTAGCGTGGGTTTGAGTGTTGTTGATTACAGCGATGTTGATCGTCACTTTAATTTAGGTGAGCAGAGTTTGACGGCCACAGGGGGTACTGAGGGTTACGGTTGGCACTTTGATGGTCAGTTGGCTTATGAGTTGTCGGCATCAAAAACATTCAGCATTGCCCCTGCAGTAGGCGCGCGGTTTTTGAGTGCAAACGTTGATGGTTATACCGAGTCTGGTGGCGCTGTTTCAAATTATCAGTGGGGTGAGCAAAGTCTGCAGAGCCGTCAATTGCGTGCCGGTGTACTTGCAAATTTAGCGGTAAGCGACGGCGTGAATGTATATGCTGAGGTGTTTTCGGTTTCGGAGCTTGAGGATGCAGATGAGACCATTGAGGTGAGAAATACCAATTTGGCTTATTCCAGCTATCGCCTGCCTAGCTATCGCGCGGATGGCGATACCTTTGTTGATCTCAGTGTTGGCGCTTCAGCGGCGATAGGTAGCGCGCGTTTGGCGCTAAATATTAATTATAGCGACGAGGGCGAAGGGCGCGAGAGCGTGATGTTAAATTATTCTCTACCTTTTTAATTGCTCGTATAGTCGTGTAGACAAAGCCCCTTGATTGGGGCTTTTTTGTAGGCGCATTTTGAGGTCTTGGCTTATTGATCTTGTTGCCTAGCGAGGGCCCAGTCAATGTGTTCGCGAGCCATTTCGTCGGCGACGGGGTATTGTGATTTTAAGGCGTGAATGGCGGCACTGCTAGGTGGTGCGTTGCCAATGCCGACGGCTAAATTTCGCAGCCAACGCTGATAGCCAATGCGACGAATAGCCGAGCCGGCGGTATTGTCTAAAAACTCATCTTCCGTCCATAAAAATAAACTGATTAGCTCGCTGTTATCGAGCTGGTGGCGGGGAGAAAAGTCGGGCTCTGTGGTGGTTTGTGCAAACTTATTCCACGGGCACACCAGCTGGCAGTCGTCGCAACCAAAAACACGGTTGCCCATTAGGGAGCGCAGGTCTTCGGGGATGCTGTCTTTTAACTCAATGGTTAGATAAGAAATACAGCGCCGCGCATCAACTTGATACGGCGCAACAATCGCGCCGGTTGGGCAGTCATCTAGGCAGGCGCGGCAGCTACCGCAGTGCCCTGTTTCTTGAGGCGGGTCTGTTGGAAGTGGTATGTCGGTATAAATTTCCCCCAAGAAAAACCACGACCCCGCTTTGCTGTTGATCAGCATGCTGTTTTTGCCTATCCAGCCCAGCCCGGCCTGTTCTGCAAAGCCGCGCTCCAAAACCGGCGCGCTGTCGACAAAGGCGCGGTGGCTGCCGCCGGCCACGGCGCTGATTTTTTCGGCCAACTGACTAAGGCGCTTGCGAATTAATTTGTGGTAGTCGCGGCCTAGGGCGTAACGAGAGATGTAGGCCTTGTCTGGATTGCCCAGTATCGACTCAATATCTTCTGCGTTGGGTAGGTAATCCATGCGGGCGCTGATGACGCGGATGGTGCCGGCGTGCAATTCAGTCGGCGAAGCGCGCAGCTTTTCGCGCTCGGCCATATAGGCCATTTCGCCGTGGTAGTCCTTCTGTAGCCATTCGCTGAGGCGCTGGGCGTGGGCGTCGTTGCTGGCTGGGCTGATGCCGATATGGGCGAAACCTAACTCACTGCCCCAGTCTTTAATCTGTTGCGCCAAGGCTTGGAGGTCGGTGGAGGTCGGAGCCATCAGATTGATTCTTGCCTGTGTTTAGGTCGTGTCTCGCTAAACGGCCATTTTACACATTTGCAAAGTCGCTGTATGTCATCGCTACGTCAGGCTTCGCTGGTGGGGTAAATTGCCTGTATACGGGGCTGAAAATATATCGCTGTAGAGCTAATTGTTTACGCTGAGCGCCGTGCTAGAATGCGCCGCCGATTCGGCACTTCCCTTTGTGTTTTCATTATCAGGTATGTAATAGATTGCGTGCAATTGCCCTTGTGCTGGCGACTTTGTTGTCGTCCGGCTGTGCGTCGATGGTTAATGATATGTCCTTGGCTGCTCAGGCCAAGTTTCAACAGATACTGGCAAATAAATTTGCCCAGAAGCTGGCGGCAGGTATTGATCTTGTGGTCGAGCAGCTGACGGTTGAGGGCGGCTTTTTAGACGATCCGCTGGTGCGGATTTTGTTGCCGCCGCCAGTGGGCTTGGTGATAGATGTCGCGCGGGATTTTAACGACAACCCGCAGGCGGCCTTGTTAGAAACACTTATGAACCGCGCTGCTGAAAATGCGATTCCGGTGGCAGGGCCAATTTTGAAAACCGTACTTGCCAATATGAATGCCGACACCTTGCAAACACTGGTGAATTCGCCTCGCAGCGCGGCCACCGACGTGTTGATTGCCGAGGGTGGCGAAGAGGTCCAGCAGGCCTTGTTGCCCTTGGTGACACAGAGCTTGACGGAAAATGGCGCCATTAAAATTTACAGCGACTTAATGCAGGTTTACTCAAATATAGATGCAGCCGAAAATGCTGTCGCTAATTCGAATGAGCAGGCCGTGGTGGAGTCTGTGTCTCCAGATGCCTTGGGGGAATATGTGGTTAAGCAGGCGGTTGGCGGATTATTTAAAAAAGTCGCCGCCAAGGAGTTGGCCGTTCGCGAGTCACTTGATGATATGGTTAATATCGTCCCGCTGTAATGTAAGCGTCTAGTTTGACGAATATATGGCTGTGGGTGCTGATTGTCTGTGCCTATATGCGGGCTATGATATACAGGTAATTTAAATATCGGAAAATTACCAAGAGGACTCATCATATGTCGTTGCGACGCGAGGATCTTGAACTCGGGCTGGTGTTATATACCGCAGCCCAAGTTCGTGAATTAGATCGCTTGGCGATTGCCGGCGGCATTGCTGGGTTTGAGTTAATGCGCCGAGCTGGGCAGGCCGCGTTTGCTAGTCTGCAACAGCGTTGGCCAGATCGATCGCCTATTAAGGTTTTTTGCGGCGGTGGGAATAACGGTGGCGATGGTTATATTGTCGCGGCACTAGCGGCAGAGGCGAGCTTGCCAGTAAAGGTTTGGGCGCTAGCAGATCCAACTTCACTAAGCGGTGATGCGGCCTTGGCGATGGAGTGGGCTGTTGAAGCCGGTGTTGCAATTCAGCAATGGCGTGGAGAAGCGCCAAATAAGGCGGGGCTTGTTGTCGATGCTTTGCTTGGAACGGGTTTGAAGGGCAGCGTTCGGGAAAAATACGCCCAGGCAATTTCGGCCATCAACGCTAGCGGCGTGCCGGTGTTGGCCTTGGATGTGCCGTCAGGTCTGTGCAGCGATTCTGGTCGCAAGCTCGGCGCAGCGATTAAGGCCAGCGCAACCATTAGTTTTATAGGCAGAAAACGAGGCTTGTATACTTTAGAGGGTATAGATTGCGCGGGAGAAAAATTATTTGATGATCTCGCGGTGCCTCGGGAAGTCTATCGGCAACTAGATGCCAATGTTTTCGACAAAACTCGACAGCTAGACTGCGCTGCAATGTTGGCGCGCTGGGGCGTGCGCCCGCGCAATGCCCACAAAGGATCTTTCGGCCATGTATTGGTAATAGGCGGTGATGTTGGTATGGCGGGGGCCTGCTTACTAGCGGCCACGGCGGCGGCGCGTAGTGGTGCGGGTTTGGTGTCTTGTATTACCCGCCCAGAGCACAGCAGTATGTTTGTTGCCGCGAGACCCGAGCTCATGGTGCACGGCTTGAGTGAAGAGCACATAGCAATTGATGGCGCGGCGATGGGCTTGATCAGCAAAGCGTCAGTTGTGGTCATTGGTCCAGGTTTGGGGCAGGGCGGCTGGGGGCGCGCCTTGTTAAGCGCGGTACTGAGTACAGATTTACCTTTAATTATTGATGCCGATGCCTTGAATATGGTGGCGCTTGCGCCAGAGATCCTGAATTCTCATCGCGGGCCGCGTATACTCACACCCCATCCCGGCGAGGCCGCACGCTTACTACATTGCAGCACTGCAGACATACAGGCAGATCGTTTTTCCAGTGTGATAATGCTGCGGGATAAATATCACGCAACGGTACTATTGAAAGGCGCAGGGACGTTGATTGCGAGCGCAGATGGCGCATCGCCAATATATCTCAATAGCGGTGGTAATCCTGGTATGGCTACCGGCGGTATGGGTGATGTGCTTGCTGGCATTACCGCTGCCTTTGTTGCACAGGGGCATGAGCCCACGGTCGCGACCTGTTTGGCGGCGGCGGTGCATAGCGCTGCGGCGGATCGCGCCGCGCAGCATGGTGAGCGCGGCATGTTGGCCAGCGATGTGATTGATAATTTACGAGGTGTGATCAACGGATATGCAGCGGTATCTTGACGGTGAAGCCGACACTGTTGCGGCGGGTGAATTGTTTGGTAGCGCCATGCGCAGTGGTGCAGTGGTTTATCTCGACGGTCAACTCGGTGCCGGTAAAACTACTTTCTGTCGCGGCGTATTGCGTGCATTTGGGTATGGCGGGCCAGTCAAAAGTCCAACCTACACCTTGGTTGAGGCTTATGAAGACTTGGTGTATGAGACGGAACCGGCACAGGCTACAACGGTCAGTGTGTATCACTTCGACCTTTATCGTCTAGGCGATCCCGAAGAATTAGAATATATGGGTATCCGCGATTATTTTGATGATCACGCGATATGTTTAATAGAGTGGCCCCAGCGCGGAAGCGGTTTTTTGCCATCTGCAGACATTATGGTTAGCATTGAGTCGCAGGGAACGGGTCGCCTTCTTGCCGCGCGAGGCATGACGTTACGCGGGCAACAAATTCTGGCGCAGTTGAGCGAATATGAAGCGGATTAGCAGTGCAGTCTTGTGCGGTTTACTATTGTTGGCAGCCACAGCGCAGGCGGCAGAGGTGCGCGACGTTCGATTTTGGCGAGCGCCAGATCACAGCCGTGTTGTCTTTGACCTCAGCGGGCCGGTTGAGCACGAACTCATTACGCTAGATAGCCCTGACAGACTTGTTATCGATATACAGGCAAGCACCTTAGGTTCCGACACCAGCAAACTAGAATTCACCAATAGCCCTATTACGCGTTTGCGCCATGCTGAGAAGCCCAATGGTGCGCTGCGTCTTGTTTTTGATTTAAGTAACGCCGTGCAGGTGAGAAGCTTTTTATTAGCCGCCAGCGGTGATTTGCACGACCGATTAGTAGTCGATTTTTTAGACAAGGGCGAAAGCACTGGGGCTAGCGCCAGCCCAAGTAAGAGCGCGCCCAAGGTTGTTAAGAGTCTCGAAAACAGCTCTCACCGCGACGTGGTAATCGCCATTGATGCCGGTCACGGCGGCGAAGATCCCGGCGCGATTGGCCCAGGCCGCGTTAGAGAAAAAGATGTGGTCTATAAAATTGCCCTGCGCCTGAAGGAGCGCTTTGAACGTAAAAAGGGCTACCGCGTGGTGATGATTCGCGACGGTGATTACTACGTCGGTTTGGCGAAACGGCGCGACTTGGCGAGAAAAGCCCAAGCGGATTTCTTTGTATCTATTCACGCCGATGCTTTCACTAACCCAAGTGCGAATGGCAGCTCGGTGTATGCGCTGTCAAAACGCGGTGCTACCAGCGCCTCCGCGCGGATATTGGCTCAGCGCGAAAATGAGGCTGACTTAGTCGGCGGCGTGAGTCTATCGGATAAGGATCAAGTGCTTGCAGGTGTGCTGACAGATTTATCTATGACGGCGACCTTGGATGCGAGCTTAAGCGTGGGCAGCCAGCTATTGGGCGAAATGGGGAAAATTTCGCGGCTGCACAGCAAGCGGGTTGAGCAAGCGGGTTTTGCGGTGCTGAAGTCGCCGGATATTCCGTCGTTATTGGTTGAAACGGGCTTTATTTCTAATCCGCATGAATCCAGTAAGTTAAAAACAGCAAGCTACCAAGCGCAAATGGCGCAGGCCATATACGAAGGTATTGATCGCTATTTCCGCGAGAGCCCGCCACCAGATACCTATTTTGCAGCGGTGAAGCGCGGTGATATTTCCCCCGCGCGCGGCTCAACACCAACTGGCGGAGCGCGCGAGTACATTATTGCAAATGGCGATACCTTGTCTGGTATTGCTCATCGCTACAATGTGCCGCTGCGTGATTTACAGCGTCATAATCAATTGTCGGGTAGTGATATCCGCGTCGGTCAAAAAATACAGATTCCCGCATCCTAATGACAAAAATTCGTTTACTAGATCCCCGCTTAGCCAACCAAATAGCGGCGGGGGAGGTGGTTGAGCGGCCAGCTTCGGTTGTTAAAGAACTGCTTGAAAATAGTCTTGATGCCGGCGCGCGTCGAATAGAACTAGAGATAGAAGATGGCGGCGTGAAACTTATTCGCGTGCGCGATGATGGTGAAGGCATTGCCCAAGAGGATTTGCCTTTAGCGCTCAGCCGCCACGCCACCAGTAAAATTTCGGCACTTGAAGATCTAGAGTCGGTCGCCAGTTTAGGTTTTCGTGGCGAGGCCTTGGCGAGTATTAGCTCGGTGTCGCGACTGAGTTTGAGTACCGCCCGCGAAGGCAGCGATTCGGGTTGGTCGGCGCGTAGTGAAGGGCGCGATATGGAGGCGGTATTGGCGCCTATCGCTCATCCGCGCGGCACGACCGTTGAGGTGCGGGATTTATTTTTTAATACCCCTGCCCGCCGCAAATTTTTACGCACTGAAAAAACCGAATTCAGTCATTTGGAAGACGTAGTGAAGCGTCAGGCCTTGAGCCGTTACGATGTGGGCTTTTCGCTGCGTCACAACGGCCGCGCTGTTCACAGTTTAAAGCCCGCCGACAATCAGCTTGAGCAAGAGCGACGTTTGGCGGCGGTCTGCGGGCCGGCTTTTATGGAGCAGGCGCTATACATTGACCGCGAGGCAATGGGGTTGCGTTTATGGGGCTGGGTGGCGCTGCCGAGTTTTTCCCGTAGCCAAGCAGATTTGCAGCACTTTTATGTAAACGGCCGCTATGTGCGTGACCGCCTTGTTGTGCATGCAGTGCGGCAGGCATACCGAGACGTATTATTCCACGGCCGTCATCCGGCGTTTGTGCTGTATTTGGAGTTGGCGCCGGCGTCGGTGGACGTCAATGTTCATCCCACCAAGCACGAGGTGCGTTTCCGTGATGGCCGCACGGTACACGATTTTATCTTCCGTACCTTGCACAAGGTACTGGCCGATGTGCGCCCAGATACGGTGCCGCAAAACGCCTCGCTACCACAGGTGTCAGGTGAGCCGATGTTGGCGATGCCTGAAACCCAGTCGGCGATGGCGCTGGCAGATAATACTGCGGAGTCTAGCCCTGAGCTTGTTTCACCAATGAATTCGGCAGGAGCTTACCAGTCTCAATATCGTCCGCAGCCATCTTCGTTTCAGCCGTCGAGTGTTGCCGATCAACAGGCAGCCTACCAGCGTTTACAGGCAGCGCCCCAGAATAATGGCGCAGCAGAAGATGGACTCGCGCCGCCCTTGGGTTATGCCTTGGCGCAGCTAAAAGGTGTTTATATTCTGGCGGAAAATCAGCAGGGTTTGGTCTTGGTCGATATGCACGCCGCGCATGAGCGAATCACCTATGAGCGGATGAAAAATGCCCGCGACGGTGAGGGGATTCGCAGCCAGCCTTTATTGGTGCCGATGAATTTGGCTGTGAGTGAGCGCGAGGCAGATTGCGCGGAACAACACGGCGACGTCTTCGCTGAGCTAGGTATGCGCATTGAGCGAGCGGCGGCGGAGTCGGTCATTGTCCGTGAGCTGCCCACTATTTTGGCGGATACTTCTGTTGAGCAATTGGTGCGGGATGTTTTGTCAGACTTATTGGAATTTGGCAGCAGCGACCGGATTCGTGCTCATATCAATGAAATTTTATCGACGATGGCCTGCCACGGTTCGGTGCGGGCAAACCGGCGTTTAAGCTTGCCAGAAATGAACAGTCTGCTGCGTGATATGGAAGCGACCGAGCGCAGTGGGCAGTGCAATCACGGGCGGCCAACTTGGGTGCAAGTGGGTATGGCTGAGCTAGATAAATGGTTTTTACGTGGCCGCTAGCACGAGCTCAGATTCGCACGCTAAGCCTCTGCCTCCCGCCATTTTTCTGATGGGGCCAACGGCGGCGGGTAAAACCGATTTGGCGCTGGCATTGAGCGAACATTTACCCTGCGACTTGATCAGTGTGGATTCGGCGCTAGTGTATCGCGGTTTAAATATAGGCAGCGCCAAACCCGATGCGGAAACCTTGGCTCGTTATCCTCACCAGTTAATTGATATTTGCGATCCCTCAGAACCCTATTCCGCTGCGCAGTTTCGGCAAGATGCCCTAGCGGCGATGGCAAAAAGTGCCGAAGCGGGCCGAATACCGCTCTTGGTCGGTGGCACCATGTTGTATTTCAAGGCATTAATGGAAGGTTTGGCCGATATGCCAAGTGCCGACCAGCAGGTGCGCGCCGACATTAATCGTCTAGCCGAGGAGCAGGGGTGGCCCGCAGTGCATGCGGCTTTGGCGGCGGTTGATCCTGAATCCGCAGCGCGAATCCACCCCAATCATTCTCAGCGCTTGTCGAGGGCCCTAGAGGTTTATCGTATTAGTGGGCTCACAATGACGGAGTGGCAGGCGCGGCAGTCGGCCCAGACCCTGCCCTATACAGTTCACCAGTTTGCCATTGCGCCGCCAGAGCGCGCCGTATTGCATGCCCGTATAGAGCAGCGTCTGCGGCAGATGTTTGCCAGCGGCTTTATTGAAGAGGTCGCGGCACTGATGGCTCGTGGTGACTTACACCCTGATTTACCTTCTATTCGGGCGGTGGGTTATCGGCAGGTGTGGGAGCATCTTCGGGGCGATTACGATGTCGATACCGCCTTTGAACGCGCCTTGGTGGCGACGCGGCAATTGGCCAAGCGACAGTTGACGTGGTTGCGGGGGTGGCAGGATTTAATTTGGCTGGACTCTGGCGAAAGTACAAATTCTCAGCTAAATAAGGTGTTGATGTATTCTGGCGCTGCCGAACTGCCTTAACTTACGGTATACTGCAAATTACCCAGTCTGATGGCGAACTTATTCGCAGGTTCGCGATCCATATTGCTGCTTTTTATTGATAGGTTTTATCAACGCCCGATTTGGGCATACAGGAGGCTACACCATGTCAAAAGGGCATAGCTTACAAGACCCTTATCTGAATATTCTTCGCAAGGAGCGTATTCCGGTATCTATTTACTTGGTCAACGGCATTAAATTGCAGGGCCAAATCGAATCATTCGACCAGTTCGTGGTGCTTCTAAAAAATACGGTTAGTCAGATGGTGTATAAGCACGCTATCTCTACCGTTGTACCGTCTCGTGTTGTTCGTTTGCCGATGGCGCATCCGCCAGAAGACGACGAAGATCAAGAAGACGCTTAATAAAACGGCAATTCTTTGAATTGAGGTTCGTCCTTGCTATTTGAAAGACCTAATTCCGGTGAGCGTGCAATTCTCGTCCATCTGGATTTTCACAGTGAAGACGAGCGCGAAGATTCCAATGAATTTGTGCAACTGGTGACCTCCGCAGGAGGCGATCCGGTTGCCTTCATTACTGGTACGCGAAAGCGGCCAGATGCCCGTTTATTCGTCGGTACTGGAAAGCTCGAAGAAATTCGTGAAGCGCTGATCGCCAACGAAGGCGAGATTGTGCTGTTTAATCACGCCCTTTCTCCTAGTCAGGAACGCAATATTGAACGCGAACTACAGTGTCGCGTGCTTGACCGTACCGGTTTGATTCTCGATATTTTTGCTCAGCGTGCAAATACCCATGAGGGTAAATTGCAGGTTGAGCTTGCTCAGTTGCAGCATATGTCCACGCGCCTAGTACGGGGCTGGACGCATCTTGAGCGCCAGAAGGGTGGTATTGGTTTGCGCGGGCCTGGCGAAAGTCAGCTCGAAACCGACCGCCGGCTTTTGCGGGCTCGCATAACAAGTATTCAGGCGCGCTTACAAAAAGTGCGTAAGCAGCGTGAGCAGGCGCGGCGCGCGCGGCGACGTGCGGAAATTCCCGCCCTGTCTTTGGTTGGTTATACCAATGCGGGCAAGTCGACGCTGTTTAATGTTCTCACAACCTCCGATGTGTATGCCGCTGATCAATTGTTTGCGACCCTCGATCCCACGGTTCGGCGTATTCCGGTTGGTGATGTTGGCCCCGTTATTTTGGCTGACACGGTTGGATTTATCCGCCACCTCCCCCATAAGTTAGTAGAGGCTTTTCGGGCGACGCTCGAAGAGGCCGCCATTGCCGATTTGCTTATTCACGTGGTGGATTGCGCCGATCCCGAGCGGCAAGACAATATCAAGCAGGTTTTAAAGGTGCTGGCTGAAATTGGTGCCGGCGATATTCCTCTGCTAGAGGTTTACAACAAAACTGATTTGATTGATGTTGAGCCGCGCATTGAGCGGAATGAAGAAGGTCGGCCGATTAGAGTGTGGCTGTCTGCTCGCGATTCGCGGGGCTTGCCGCTTTTTTATCAAGCCTTGAGCGAGATACTGGGCAACGAAATTTGTGAAACCACCATTACCTTGACCGCTGGACAGGGTCGCCTGCGGGCGCTGCTGTATGGCTTAGGAGCGGTGATGGATGAGCAGTTAAATGACGATGGCTCGCAAAATTTGAACTTGCGTTTACTTGAGGCCGATTGGCAGCGATTTTTGTCAAACGAGTCAATAAATGAGGCATCTTTACACTCAACGCGTCCGGTTAGCACGCAGGAAGAATTCTGCTAGACTGCCCGCCGGACATTAAGTCGTTGGATCGCTGCTTCTTATGCGATGGCCAATATGGCCGTGATGATGACATAGCGAAACAATACGATAAAACAGGAGAGGGCTATGGCTTGGAATGAGCCGGGTGGTGGCAAAGATAATGATCCTTGGGGTGGAAAAAACCAAGGGCCGCCGGATTTAGATGAGGCGCTTAAGAAACTGCAGGAAAAGCTAAACAGCATTTTCGGTGGTGGTAAAGGTCCTAGCGGCGGTAATGGCGGCGAGGTGAAACTCGGCGCAAGCACACTGGCGATTATTGGTGTGTTAGCCGTTGTGGTGTGGGGCTTATTTGGTTTCTATCAGGTTGATCAACAGGAGCGCGCAGTAGTATTGCGGCTTGGTGTATACCACGAAACCGTCATGCCGGGTTTGCGTTGGAATCCGCCGCTGGTTGATGAGGTTAATAAAATTAACGTCACTAAAGTACGCGGTGTTGCTAGTCGCGGGCAGATGTTAACCGAAGACGAAAACATTGTTGATGTTGCCTTGTCTGTTCAGTACACCGTTGCTGATCCTGCCAATTTCTTACTCAAGGTAAAAAGCCCCGAGTTGAGCTTAGAGCACGCCTTAGAAAGTGCGCTGCGCCACGTTGTTGGTAGCTCAAAAATGGATCAGGTGATTACTGAAGGTCGTGAGCAAATCGCGGTCGATACCCAGCAGCGTTTGCAGGCCTATTTGGATACCTATCAAAGCGGTATTTTGGTCGCCAAGGTCAATATTGAAGATGCCCAGGCGCCGTCTCAGGTGCAGGACGCTTTTGATGATGTGACCCGCGCTAAGGAAGATCGCGAGCGTTTAAAGAACGAAGCTGAAGCCTATGCAAACGGCATTATTCCAGAAGCTCGCGGTGCTGCTCAGCGTCAATTAGAAGAGGCGCAGGCATATAAAGAGCAGGTTGTGGCCAGGGCAGATGGTGAAGCGCAACGCTTTGCAAACCTGTATACCGAATATCGCAAGGCACCAAAGGTGACCCGTGAGCGTTTGTATATTGATGCTCTGGAAACCCTGTACACCGATGCAACCAAGGTGATGGTAGACGTCGATGGCGGCAATAATATGATGTACCTGCCGCTGGATAAATTGATAGAAAAGTCCGCGACGACGCGCAAGGGTTCTCAAGAAGAAATTGATATTCGCACCTTAACCGACAAAGTGGTTGAGCAGTTGCGTCGCGACACGCAGACCACCCGCAGGGAGGGCCGTTAAGATGGGAAATCGTTCTTTTACCGTCGTAATTTTATTATTGGGCGCACTGGTACTGGCGTTTAACTCTCTATATATCGTGCGCGAAACTGAGCGTGCGGTGTTGCTCAAATTTGGTGAGATCGTCGATCCTGATATTGCGGTAGGTCTGCATGTTAAGACGCCGTTTGTACACATGGTACGTAAATTTGAGCGTCGTATTCTGACCTTGGATGCGCCTACTCAGCGTTTTCTGACCATTGAGAAAAAACCACTCGATGTGGATTTTTACGCCAAGTGGCGTGTCATCGATACCCAGAAATACTATACCGCCACCAACGGCGAAGAAGTGCGGGCTGAAGGTTTATTGGCTCAGCGTATTAATACTGGCTTGCGGAATAAATTTGGTGAGCGGACTTTCCACGAAGTGGTGTCTGGCGAGCGGGATCTGTTAATGACAGATTTAACCCGTGACCTAAACGAGATCACCACGACAGAATTTGGTATTCAGCTAGTCGATGTCCGGGTTAAGCGTATCGATTTGCCTTCGCAGGTTAGTCAATCTGTGTTCGACCGGATGAAGTCTGAGCGTGAGCGGGAAGCCCGTGAGCATCGTTCGACTGGTCGCGAATTGGCAGAGAAAATCCGCGCTACCGCCGATCGCCAGCGCACCGTTATTGGTGCAAATGCCTACCGCGATGCGCAGGTTTTACGTGGTGAGGGTGATGCACTGGCGGCGCGTACTTACGCCGCGGCCTATAGTGCTGATCCAGAGTTCTATGCTTTTGTGCGCAGCTTAGAGGCTTACCGAGCATCCTTTAGCAATAAAGGCGACCTCTTGGTTGTCGACAGCGAAAGCGAGTTTTTCCGTTACCTGAAGCAGGGCGCGGATAAGCGATAATTATCCTTATACTCCTCGCTACGGCGGGGAGTATGGTATCATTTACAGATCCGGGCTGATCCGAGACCGAAACGTCTTTGGGCAGCGCGGATTTTTTATGTTTGTGGCAGGCAAAGCGCATGTGGCAGGAACTGTCAGTGGCTCTCAGTCTGGTACTTATTATAGAGGGTGTGCTGCCGTTTTTGAGTCCAGAACGCTGGCGGTTGTTTGCATACCGAATGGCAGATATGGATAGTCGAACTGTCCGCATTGCCGGTTTAATAAGTATGTTATCGGGCCTCATATTATTGAGTTTGCTGCGATAAAGTCTGAAAGCCGATCAAGAGAGCAAAAATCGCGTATGACTTCGGTAGATCGTTGGCTACTTCCGGACGGTGTTGAAGAACTGTTGCCCGCACAAGCGGCACAGGTTGAAGCATTGCGTCGGCAACTTCTCGACCTTTATAAACGCTGGGGTTATGAGTTGGTGATTCCACCTATGCTGGAATATACCGAGTCATTGCTGGTGGGCTTGGGCAGTGATATTGATTTGCTGACTTTCCGAGTCACGGACCAACTTACCGGCAGAATGATGGGCTTGCGCGCCGACATTACGCCGCAGGCCGCTCGCATAGATGCGCACAGCTTAGGGCGCGAAGGCCCAGTTAGATTGTGCTACGCAGGCAGTGTGCTGCATAGCAAACCGAAAAAGCCATTGGCATCCCGCTCCCCCATTCAATTGGGTGCGGAATTATACGGCGACAATAGCCCAGCCAGTGATTTAGAAATTATTTGCCTGATGTTGGAGACCTTGCGGGTCGCTGGTCTCGATGGCATTACCTTGGACACCGGCCATGTGGGTATTTACCGTGCGGTGATTAAGGCTGCGGCGCTGAATGCCGAACAAGAAGCCAGTTATTTCGATATTTTGCAGCGCAAAGCCAAGACCGAACTGCGTGAATTTGTAGCGGCGCTTGATGCCAGCGACAGGGTTGCCGAGCAGCTTTTGGCGCTAAATGAATTACACGGCGGCAAAGATGTTCTGGCCAAGGGTCGGCAGGTGTTTGCTGCGATTCCAGAAGCGATTGAGGCGATTGCCAGTTTAGAGCAGTTGACCGAAGCGCTGGCCCAGCGGATTCCAGATTTGCAGTTCTACTTTGATCTTGCAGAGCTGCGTGGTTATCACTATCACACCGGTGTTGTGTTTTCAGCATTGGTACGGGAGCACGGTCAAGCGCTCGCCTCGGGTGGTCGCTACGACGATATTGGCGAAGTCTTTGGCCGAGCCCGTCCAGCGACGGGATTCAGTATAGATTTAAAAGCCCTTTTGGGTTTGCTGTCGCCGGTGTCAGAGGCTGCGGCAATATTTGCTCCTTATGATCCAAGTCTTGCGCAATGGCAGTTTGTTCAGTCTTTGCGCGAGTCTGGTGAGAAGGTGATTTGCGGTTTACCGGGGCAGGATGCCGATGCAGCATGCGACCGGATAATTCGTAAAGAGAAAGAACAGTGGTGCGTTGAATCGCTGAATTAATTAGGCTCGGAGCTTGCGAGTCAGTGTATTAACCTTTATCCAGAGAAGCGGATATGAGCAAGAATGTAGTGGTGCTGGGCACCCAGTGGGGCGACGAAGGCAAAGGCAAGATCGTCGATTTACTTACAGATCAGGCGACGGCTGTTGCCCGTTTTCAAGGTGGTCACAATGCGGGACACACCTTGGTTATCGGCGGTGAAAAAACAGTACTGCACTTAATTCCATCAGGCATCTTGCGTGAAGGCGTAACCTGCTTGATTGGCAATGGTGTGGTATTGGCGCCAGATGCCCTATTAAAAGAAATGGCTCAGCTTGAAGCCAAAGGCGTGCCTGTGCGTGAGCGCTTGCGCCTGAGTCCAGCTTGCCCCTTAATTCTTCCCTACCATATTGCTTTAGACCAAGCTCGTGAGCTTGCGCGTGGCGAGGCGAAAATCGGTACAACCGGTCGCGGTATTGGCCCCGCCTATGAAGATAAGGTGGCGCGTCGCGGCCTGCGTTTAGGTGACTTATACAATGCCGAACGCTTTGCGGTAAAACTTAAGGAAGTGATGGAATATCACAACTTTATGCTTACCTCTTACTACAAGGTTGAGGCGGTTGATTATCAAAAGACCCTTGATGATGCACTGCGTATGGCAGAAGAAATGCGTTCGATGGTCACTGATGTTACCAGCGTTCTGCATAAATACCGTGAAGAGGGTGCCAATATTCTCTTTGAAGGTGCGCAGGGTTCATTGCTGGATATCGACCACGGTACTTATCCCTTCGTAACCTCTTCAAATACCACCGCCGGCGGTACTGCTACAGGCAGCGGTTTCGGCCCACTGTATTTAGATTATGTCCTGGGTATTACCAAGGCCTATACAACCCGTGTGGGTAGTGGTCCATTCCCTACTGAATTATTTGATGACACTGGTGCGTATCTCGCTAAAAAAGGCCATGAATTTGGTGCCACTACTGGACGTCCACGCCGCTGCGGTTGGTTTGACGGCGTTGGCTTGCGGCAAGCGGTGAGAATCAATAGCGTGACTGGGCTGTGCCTGACCAAGCTCGACGTACTTGATGGCTTAGATACCGTGCGTATTTGCGTCGATTATAAAAATCCAGTGGGCGAGTCGATTGCCGCGCCATTTGACTGTGAAGATTACGACACCATCACGCCAATTTACGAAGATATGGCTGGCTGGTCGGAGTCTACGGTTGGCGCTAAATCATTAGATGAGCTGCCAGAAAATGCGCGCGCTTATATTCGCCGCATTGAAGAAATTGTTGGCGTGCCTATTGATATTATTTCTACCGGCCCTGATCGCGTAGAAACCATTGTATTGCGCCACCCCTTCGGCTAATTTCATTTAGCTCATATAAAATGCCGCTGCTTTCAGCGGCATTTTTGTTTCTGTTTCCGCCCTACGACTCTCAACGCCGATTATTGTACTGTGAGTCATGTCTAGCTTTTCTGTGAATATGAAGAATAATTGGTTTCAATTTTCTGAAGTTGTCACATAACTGAAACATACTATTCACATATCTGTCACCAAGTCTCCCTACCATACGCTACATAAATTCAATCCTAGAAAATCCTTAGAGTTGGTTTCGGAGATAGTAAATATGAAAAAGCTTTTTGCACTGACAGCAATGTCATCTGCCTTGTTACTGGCGGCATGTGGTGGTGGCGATATTAATCTAAACCCTACAACTGTCGATAACAGCACCGGTGGTTCTAACGGTGGTAACAATGGTGGCGGCACTAATAACCCCTGCGCGTCATACGTTAAAAATGGCTCTACGGTACAAGGTACGTATTCATCTGGTGACTGCTCATACAGCAGCTCATTTGTGAGTGCGAATAATCCTATTACTGCTGATCAAGTAACATTTGCTGCTATTCCTGGTGTGCATGAGTTTGATGGCAGTTTGTTTATAGGCGAAGACGTAGACGGCCAAGCTGCCGCGTCAGGAACGCCAGTTTTACAGGAAGGCCAAGGCACCAAGCTGAATATTGAAGCTGGTGTAACGATGGTATTTAAAAACGAAAATAGCTATGTGCGTATAACTCGCGGCTCACAAATTTTCGCAAATGGTACTGCGACGGCGCCAATCATCTTCACTGCCGATGAAGACATTGATGGCTTTGCAACTGAAGACGATCGTGGTTTGTGGGGCGGTTTGCAAATTAACGGTAATGGCATGACCAACAAGTGTCATGACGGTACTGCAACTGGTTCAGGTACTGGTTCAGTGAGTGATTTCTCTGCAACCTCAAATAATCCGCACAACTGTCACCAAGAAGCGGAAGGTCAGCCAGCTACTTACGGCGGTAACAACAACGCTGAGAGTTCTGGTGTAATGAAATATGTAGTTGTGAAACACGCAGGTTTCGAAGTTGTTGACGGCAATGAGCTGAATGCCTTCACATTTAATGGCGTTGGTAGCGGCACGACCCTAAGTTATCTTCAAGCGTACACATCTAAAGATGACGGTTTTGAATTCTTTGGTGGCGCGGCAAATGCAGATCACTTAGTGGCTGTGAACGTGGGTGACGACTCAATCGATTACTCTGAAGGCTACAACGGCATGATCCAATATGCTGTGGTTGTTCACACCTCAGGTTCTAACCGCTGTATCGAAGGCGATAACACCGGTGAAGGCCGCGGCGATGGTATTACGCCAACAACTAATCTGATCATCTCGAACATGACTTGTATCACCTCGAATATTGATCAAAACGGCGGTATTAACGCAACGTCTAAAGGTGACTCGGAAGGGCCATTGTTCCGCGAAGGTGCCTTCTTCCAAATGTATAACTCAATCGTCACTTCTAACGCTGTAGATATGGCGAGTAACGAGTGTGTTGAGTTGGACGATACAGAAGGTCCACAAACTATCGACGCTGCACAAGCTAAAGTGAGTAAGGCGAGCAGTAACTTGATTGCATGTAGCGAACCATTGAAAGTGAGCGGCGACGCGACAAAGGGCTCGTTTGATCTAGCAAACTGGTTAAACGGCGGTGGTGTCAATGCGGATACTCCTGCGAATGATAACGTCAAGAACGTAGTGCTTACTGGTACAGATATTCCAGCTCAAAGCCTGATCGTCGGTGGTGTTGGTACTCGCGGATATAAGACAGCGGCAACTATTACCAAGGCAGATGGAACGCCAGCGTTTAATCAAGCTGCCGATCTAACCGACGTATCTGCAGTGAACTCATACTTCAAAAAGCCTAGCTACCTGGGCGGCGCCAGCGCAAGCGATGACTGGTTGGCTGGTTGGACTGTAGGTTTAAGCGCTCCACTTAATCCCTAAGTTATACGGCAATACCCTGTAAAACAGGAAAGACGGGCTTCGGCCCGTCAGTAACAGCGCTAGAACGCTCTCCGCTCGTGAGAGCATTTTCCTGAGCACTTAGGATTATGATTATGCTAACTAAACGATTTGCGCGAAAGCAGCTTCCAATAGCGGTAGCGTTGGCAAGCAGCGGGCTAATGAGCTACGCATTTGCCCAGAGCGACGCGTCAGATGACAGTGACCAGTTTCGCCCCATCGCACTAGAAGAAGTGGTTGTGGTCGGTAGGCTACAAAGTGTAGCGGCCTCGTTAACTGACGAACGTCTAGAATTACCTTATTCTGCAGACTTCCTTGGCTTTGAAGCCATCTCTCGCGCTGGTGATAGTACCATTGGCGCTGCGCTGCGCCGTGTTACCGGCGTGACGCTAGTAGACAATAAATTTATTTATATTCGAGGCCTTGGCGAGCGATACAGCAATGTGACTGTTAACGGCGCGGCGGTTCCTTCACCTGATTTGGCGCGCAGTGTTATTCCGCTGGATTTGTTCCCCTCGAGTATTGTTGAATCGCTAAAGGTACAAAAATCTTGGGGCCCAGAGTTGCCAGCTAACTTTGGTGGTGGTGCGATTGATATCCGTACCCGCAGTGTTCCTACGGGGCCGGTTGCCGCAGTAAGTATTGGCACTGGATTAAATACCGAGAGCGATGACGGTCTGACTTATGCTAGCAGCGGTGGATCAATGCCCAAGGCTTTGTCTGGCGCGATTGATCGCTACAAAGGCGATTTGTCACAAAGCAATATTCTTGATGTAGAAAATGACGCAGGAAATGGAATTTCTCGCGACGAGGCTGAGCAAATTCAGCGCAACTTAATTCGCTCGCTGAATCCCAATGTCGGTATTAAAAAATCTAGTCTTGATCCCGATCGCGATATTAAAGTTGATCTTGGAAACGCATGGGATGTGAGCGATGATCTTGTTTTAGGCGCTTCTATAAGCGGTGCTTACGACGAAGAATACCGCAATAAAAACCAAGTTAAGCGCAGTATCGGTAGTCCGAATGACAGTTTTTCGAATGTAGATAGAACTGTTTACGAGGAGCGCACAACCTTGGCGATTGTGTTAGGTGCGGAATACGCAAATGACAATACCCTGCAGCTTAGCCACTACCTCATTCAAAACGATGCGGACGAAGCACGTATAACGACAGGGTTTAGTAACAACAACCCAGCGTCTGAGAATCGTCCAGATGTGGATTACGTAACGCGCTTAGAAGAGCGCGAATTGGAATTAACCCAATTGTCTGGCAAGCACCGCTTGGGTGAATTTTCACCCATCGAAGCGCTTGAAATGCTGAGTTTAGATTGGTTTTACTCAGACGCGCAGGCGACCACAGAAATTCCAAATGCAACAACATTCTCTGGCTCTATCGATAGAACAACATCGCCAGAAACTCCCTTTATTTCACAATCATCTACCGCGGGTCAGTTCGCCTTTTTGTCGCTAGAAGATAATGTGGAAAGCTGGGGTGGACGAGCGGAATTGCCAATTGATATCGATGGCCGTGAGCTCACTGTTTCCGGCGGTTGGTGGAATTCTGAAAAATCTCGTGAGTACTATGGCTACACCGCCAATGTTGGTACCAATGCAACGGTTGGCACGCCGCAAACGGTATTTACGGATGATCGCATCAACGACTTGAATAATGTATTTGATATCTCGATGGGATCTGGTTTTGGTAACGAAAGTTATGTTGCTGCGCAGAAAATTTCTGCGGTATACGGCGGCCTAGATTTTCGTATGACCGAAGAGTGGCGTTTGACGGTAGGGGCACGCTGGGAAGAATATCAGCAAGCGGTATTGCCTGTTAACTTGCTCGACTATACCGGCGTCTTTAATCAGCAATTGATTAATCAGCTTCAGGATCCAGATCAAACATTTGCTTTCCAGAATGACGATATTTATTCGAGTTTTGCGCTTACCTATTCAGGCTTGGGCTTGATTGGGGCAGAAGAATTTCAAGTGCGCTTTAGTGTTAGTGATACCGTTGTTCGCCCAGATTTACGTGAGCTCGCAGATGTCGCTTATATTGATCCAGAGCTAAGTGTGCGGGTGTTTGGTAATCCGGCGCTGAAATCTACCGAGATCCGTAACTACGATTTGCGCGGCGAGTTTTACTATGAAGGCGGTGACAATTTTACCGTGTCGCTGTTCTACAAAGACTTAGATCTGCCAATTGAACAGGTTGAAGGCGCGGGCTCAGATGATGATACCGTATTGCGCTATATCAACGGTGATTCCGGTGAAGTTTACGGCGTGGAGTTTGAGGGTTTAAAAACCTTGCCAGCAGGCTTCTTCTTGTCGGGTAATGTGACGCTAAGTGATTCGGAAATTTCGATCACCAGCAATAACGAAGTAACAAATACCGACCGTCGCCTAACGGGTCACTCTAAATACGTTGTTAACGCATCGCTTGGTTACGATTCGCCAGATGAGCGCCACAGTGCTTCTCTGCTGTATAACGTGTCTAGTGAGCGCATATTCTTTGCAGGTACTTCGGGTAATGATGATGCGTTTGAGCAGCCATTTGGTTCTTTAGATCTGATTTATAATTACTACCCAACCGAAAATTTGTCATTAAAAGTGAAGCTGACGAACTTGCTGGATTCTAGTCGCGAGTTTGAACAGAAGAACAGTTCGGGTACTAATGTAAAAATACTTGAGCAAGAAGTAGGCACAAGTGTTGGTCTAAGTTTGAGCTGGAAATACTGATAAGTGACTTGGATGTTATAAGCAAAGGATTTGCTGAATTAGGCGCCGAAAGGCGCCTTTTTTGTGGCCGCTGCCAATTAATTGGTGCTGAGCTTTAATCTACTGGCCTTGTCGGAAAATTGTTGGGCGCGCACCAATTTCCCTTGGCGGAAATAGATTAAAGAGGCAAATCGATAAAAGCGGTATTCATCTTTTTGAAGGCGAATGGCCTGTTGAACAAATTTTAAGGCCTCGTCGAAATCGCCTTTTTCATACTCTGCTTTAGCGCGGCTAAAATGCCAGAATGGATTTTTCCTGCGGAAACTTTCCGCAATTTTTTCGAGCTTGCGGGCTTCTTCCTTATTATCTTGCTCACGGTAGAGCCGCCCCAGATTGCTAATGGCGACTTGGTCGCTGGGGTTTAGGGTCAGAGCGTGCCGGTAGGCAATTTCGGCTTCAGCAACGCGCTTTTGCCGGCGTAATAACGTGCCGAAGTTACCCCAAATATGCCCTGCTTGTGGGTCTAAAAATAAAGCGCGACGAAAATATAAGTCTGCTTTTTCATTGTTTCCCTGATTAAGGTATTCCGCGCCGCGATTATTGTAATGCTGGGCGGCGGCCTGCTGCTCGGTGACTCGATGTTGCGGGTAGTGGTATTCATAGTTGTCCACGCTTAGGTCAACGACTTCTTTACCATCGTCACCAAAATCCACTACCGCATTAATATGCTTGTAAAACACCATGCTGTTATCGCTGACCATGTCCCAGCTCGGCGGAATAGTGACTTCATTGTAGTAGACGGTAAGTTTTGCCTCCCGTGCTAAGGCGATAAATAACGATGTGAGCGACAAACAGTTTCCGGTTCTTTGTTGAAAGGTTTCGGTGGCATTTAAGGTGATGCCGGGGTCATATTTTAGTCCCAGTTGCGAGGGTCTAACCATGCTGTCGAGCAGATAGCTCAAGCGGGCTCGCGGAGAAAGTGCAGCAGGTACGTTTTCTTCTACGAAATAGCGCATTTCAGCGTTCATCGCCAGAATATTGTCTTCTGGATAAATGCTGACATCTACGCCTTCACTGCCTTGCTTTGGCAATAATAGGGCGGTGACCTGTTCGCTACTGGGTGCTTGAATATCCAATGTCGCAACGTCGCGAATCTCGGTATTGCTACAGGCTATCAAGCTGCTAAAAATAGCGACGGCTAATACGTTTTTAGAGAATACAGGCATCTTCACTTCTGCTTATTATCAATCAATAACGCTACTGCTGAATTGTGACAGGCATGCGCACAGCGGTATGTTTAGTTAATACTATAGACTGAATGTGCTGTGGATAGCCTGTACCAATGGCAAAAAATTGATAATTTTTTGCCATTGGTCAAATGGGGCAGGTGTCGCGCTTGGGAATGGTGTGATGATTGAGTTTAAATTTTGCGCTCTAGTGATTCCCAAAATGGCTTTCTTAGCTCGCGCTTTAGTATTTTTCCAGAGGCGTTGCGGGGCAGCTCCTCGGTGAAGATAATTTTCTTCGGGCATTTATAGCTGGCGATCTGCGCTTTGGCGTAGTCTATTAATTCGCTTTCAGTCGGGGTGCAGCCAGCATTAACGACGACTACGGCGGCCACTAATTCACCCCATTTTTCGTCGGGAATACCAATTACCGCTACGTCGCTAATATCGGCGTGATGGTATAGCGCGTTTTCAACTTCAATTGGGTATATGTTTTCGCCGCCACTAATAATCATGTCTTTGACACGATCGAAGATATAAAGATAGCCGTCTTCATCCTGATAGCCCGCGTCGCCGGTATGAATATAACCGTCAACCAGTGTTTTAGCAGTAGCGTCCGCATTTTTCCAATAGCTATGCATTGCCGCAGGGCTGCTGAGTAATATTTCGCCGACCTCTCCTTGTTTGACTAATTGGCCAGCGCCGTCGATGATTTTAATGCGGGTTGAGGGTATGGGAATTCCCGCGGCGCGTAAGCGCGGGCTACCTTCGATATGATCTTGTGGTGGTAAATGTACAACGGCGCCGCAGACTTCGGTCATGCCATATAGCTGGGTGAAGTCGCATTTGAGTATTTTTAGTGCCTCAAGGAGTAAGGCCTCTGGCATGGGTGCTGCACCATAAATAACAAGTTTTAATGACGACCAATCGGTAGTGGCGGCAGCAGGTAGCAGTAATACTGTGCGTATCGCGGCGGGAACTAGGAAGGTCCTTGTCACTTTGTACTCTGGCACTAGGCGGAGAAATTCCATAGGTGAGAATTCGGGCACAATCACCGCGCTGCAACCAGCCCGCAGCGACATAAAGCAGAGCCCGATACCGCCGACATGAAAGAAGGGCATTGCCAATAAGCACACTTCGTCTTGGTTTATGTCGTTCCAGGCCATTAGTGGGTCGGCGTCATAAATCCACGGATCAAAAAAAGTTTTATGGGCTAGTACTACCCCCTTGGGGTGACCGGTGGTGCCGCTGGTATATAGTTGCAATGCGGCATCGTCAGGAGAAACAGCAATGCTGGGTAGCTTGTCGTCGTCGCTCGTCCAGTCAGCTATTGCCGGCCATTGTTGATATGCATTATTGAGACTGACGATGTGCTTTAGCTTTGGTGCGGCGGCGCTAACGATCTCCGCCGTATCAAAAAACTCAGCGCCAACAAATAGTAATTCCATGTCGCTGTCCTTAGCAATGTAGCTAAGTTCGGCGGGCGCGAGTCGCCAGTTTAGTCCCACAGTAACAGCACCGACCTTGGCGCATGCGAACAGCAGTTGTAGGTAGGTGTCAGAGTTTTTTGCCAGTATGCCGACCCGTGTGCCTTTGCGAATATTGGCATCACGCAAGGCGTTGGCGAATCGGTTACTGATTTTGTCGAGTTCCCCGTAGCTGGTTTTCCGGCCGTTAAATATTGTGGCATTGCTGTCTGGCTGAGCACCGGCGTGCTTAGCGATAAGTTCATTAAAACTGCGTACTGCGCTAGCGTTTGTCATGTCAGTGCTCATTGTGATCAGGGTGATGGATTTAATGCTATTAGATAGGGGACTCAATTAAGCCGCCATCGACGGTCAGCGTTGTGCCATTCATATACGCACCTGCGGAATTGCTGGCTAATAACAGCAAGGGTACGCTTAGGTCTTCCATTTTTCCAAGGCGCTTGGAGGGGAAACCCTGAATATAGCGTTGGCCGCTTTCCGATGAAAAATAGCTGTCATTAATTTCGGTCACAAACCAGCCGGGGCAGAGGGCGTTGACGCGAATATTTTTACGGCACAACTCCATCGCCATAGACTTGGTAAGCTGAACAACACCAACCTTAGAGACATTGTAGGCAACCTTCATCACGCCGGTGTGCAGTCCGTAGATAGAGCCAATGTTGATAATACTGCCGGCGGTATTGTTGCTGTTCATTTGCAAAGCGGCCGCCCGCGCAACTCGCCATGCGCCGGTTAGATTGGTCTCCATGACCCAGTTCCAATCTTCTTCTGTGGTATCTAAAAATTTCTTGGGGTCATCGGCGACACCGGCGTTATTCACGAGTATATCCACACCGCCGTGTTCGCTTTGAATAGTGGCGAAAGCATTCGCGACACTTTCAGCATTTGAAACATCCATAGGGATGGCGAAAGCCTTGCCGCCAGCTTCGCGTATTGCGTCGACGGCGGTGGCCAATTTGTCGGTGCGGCGCGCAGCGAGAATAACCGTCGCGCCCTCATTTGCTAATACATTGGCAAAGTGCACGCCTAATCCGCTTGAGGCGCCGGTGATCAGGCTAACTTTTCCGTTTAAATTAAAGTAATTCACAGTGCTTATAATCCTTGTGTCTAAAATATGGCCAAAATTATTTTGGGCTATCTGCCGCTGCGCTTATTTTGCTCGCAGCTTTTTTAGCCGGCGGCTTTCTCTTTGGCGCAACTTTTGATGTCGAGTTTGTTTTGTCAGCGGCTGGCTGACGCAAGGCCTCCGCTGCGTTCAGCAAATCGCGGTAGGCGTTATTGATGCACTGGTGGTAGAAGTCGGGGTCTGGGATCATTTCGCGACAACAGATAAATGTTAGAAAAACGCCGCCAAAATAGCTGTTTACTGTATGAAACAAACCTGCACCGTCTAGCGGTGCGCCCGCGCCTAGCCAAGTCATCGCTTTTGCGCCACACATATACATTGGAAATTGGGGCCCCGGCACGTTGGTAACGATGGTGTGGAAGACTGGTGTTTTACTTGTCAGACCAGTGTTCGCCGCTACCCGCATACCCAGTGATGCGAGCCCAGATGGGATGGAATTTACAATGGTTGATAGCAATTCAACGCCGACTGCGTTGGCATAGGCTTTAGTGGTGGTAGCGTCGCTGTGTATTAACTTGAGTCGTTCTATGGGGTCTTCTATATCGGTCCTAAGGTGCAAGCGCATGCCTGCAACTTCGTTACCGCCATCGGCATTGCTGTTTTCCTTGGTTCGGGTGCTAATTGGGACGCCAGCAACGAGTGAGTTTTCGGGTAGCTCATTTTTTTCTAGCAGGTAATTGCGCATCGCGCCGCCAACAATGCTCAATAATACGTCGTTTAATGTGCAGTCTCCGACGGTATTTTTAATCTGCTTTAGATCCTGTAGCTCCATGCGCAGACCGCCAAAAACGCGGTGTGGTGTTACCGTATTATTGAAGCGTATGCGATCCTTAACGCCGTGATTTTCAAAGGCTTTCCCAGCATAGCCTTTGTTTTCTTCGCGGCGTGAGTTGATTATTTGCTTAACTAAGCGGGTCACTTTTTTGGGCGATTTGAACATACTCAAATAAGCGTTTTTGAGTAGCATGTATGAGCTAGGCTCATCCTCTCCTTCCCAATTATCGGGATCAGTGATGATCACCGAGTTCGGTTCAAGGTCGTGAAGTGCCTCTATGATCTGATTACCGGTTGCACCATCAATGGCACTGTGATGAATTTTAAGATACATCGCAAAGCAGCCAGTTGGCATGCCATTTATATTGTCCAGACCTTCAATAATATATGCCTCCCACGGCGGTCTGTTTAAATCCAGTGGCCGGCTGTGTAGACGCGCTAGCAATATACAAAACTGCCGCCAGTCACCCGGTTGAGGAAGTGCGATATGGCGAATGTGGAATTCTAAATCGAAGTTTTTGTCTTCAACCCAATAGGGGCTGTCGAGATTAAATGGAACGCGGACGAGCTTTCTACGAAATACCGGCGACTTGTGAATACGCTCTTTAAATTTAGCGAGAATATCTTTAAATCTAACTAGTCCGTCAGTCGCGGTGCTGGGGTCGTATATCAGTATTGGGCTGATGTGTAGCGGTGTGGATGTGGTTTCGTTATAGACGAATATGGAATCAAATTGGGACAGTTGCTTCATGCACGATTTCCTCGTCTGTTTTATGTGTCTATGAGCGCGGGTGTGCGCTCAGCTAGTGTCATTGAGCTAGCCGATTACTACAGCCGCAGTTGCGGCATCTTCGGGCTTGGTGCGTTCTTTTTTGAGTAAACAGTTTGCGTGAGCTTGCTTATAAAAATCAACACTATGCGCAGGTTTTTCGGGGGCTGCGGCCTTATTAATGTGAATTTAATTGATTCGCAAGATTACCAATAAGTCCTTGTTATGTTGGCTTATATTAATTGCTAATAAAATATTGGGTTTCCTTGGGCGCCTTCAGACTTTGATGTTATTGATTTAGTTATATAGTTGTAAATTTATGGGTGTGAGCGGCGGTGAAAGTTCAATATGGGTGCAATGTATAGACTGTAAACTTAGCGTTTTTTGTGAGGAGGATTACTGAAAAATAATGTTAGAAGAAAATAAAAAAGCGCCGATATTTTAATCGGCGCTGTAATGAGAAAATCTTAATTTTTACTTTAGTGCAGAGGCCGCTTCTTGGTATTCCTGTTTCAGCTTGGCAACTAATTCTGCCGTGCTGGGAATGTTGTTAATTGCGCCAACGCCTTGTCCCGCAGACCAAATTTGTTTCCAGGCGCCACCGGCTTTGTCACCGGATTTATGGTCGGCATCCACTTCTAGCTCTTCGCCAAAATCGACATCTGTTTTTGGCGCTAAGTTGTTGGGATCCAATCCGGCATTAACAATACTCGGCTTAAGAAAGTTAGCGAAGACACCGGAAATATTTGGTGTGTAAACAATATCGCTAGAGCCGGAATCAACAATCATTTGTTTATATTCCGGCTGTACCAGGCTTTCTTGGGTGTTGATAAAGCGTGTGCCCATATAGGCGAGGTCAGCCCCCATCACTTTTGCCGCAGCGATATCGCTACCTTTTGAAATGGCGCCGGCTAGTAATAAAGTCTTGTCGAAAAATTCCCGTATTTCCGCAACCAGTGCAAAGGGATTGGTGCTACCGGCATGGCCGCCGGCTCCAGCACATACGGCGATTAAGCCATCGACGCCAGCATCCGCTGCTTTACGGGCATGGCGAGCGTTAATTACGTCGTGAAAAACTAGGCCGCCGTAGCTATGTACTGCGTCAATAACCGATTTTACTGCGCCCAAAGAGGTGATGATGATTGGCACCTTGTGCTTTACACAGAGAGCGAGATCAGCCTCTAAGCGTGGATTGGTTTTGTGCACAATCAAATTAACGGCAAAGGGGGCGGGTTTGGTAGCGGTGCTTTCTTCGAAGCTCGCCAGCTCGGCATTAATGGTATTCAGCCATTCCTCAAAGCCATCGCTGCTGCGTTGATTTAGGGCTGGGAATGAACCGACCATGCCTGCTTTACAGGTTTCGATAACAAGATCTGGGCCAGACGCCAGAAACATCGGGGCGGCTACAGCGGGTAATTGCAGTCTGTTTTTAAGCAGCTCAGGTAGGGACATATTGAAACACTCTTTTAGGGCCTGTTTGAGTTAGTTACTTTAGTGTCTTAAGCGCGGTGGAGGTAGTGTCTGTATTGACATTAAATATGCTGATATAGACACTAGCGCTTAAGGATAGGTGGAGAGCGGGATGCCAAAAGTATATGTGTTGGCCTATGAGGGCTGTTATGCGGGGAGTTTGGCGAATCCTCAGGATTTGTATTTGGTCGCGAACTCCCATTGGCGTGAGCAGTATCAGGGGCGGGAAGGTGGGTTTACTTGGCAGGTATTGTCGGAAGATGGGCTGCCGGTTAAAACTGCATCTGGTCTGCGGGTTGCGGTTGATGGCGCGCTACTAGAAGCGGAGGCGGGCAGTATTGTTGTGGTGCCGGCAATGAATTACCCCGGCGGACGAATGTTCAGTCAAAAGTTGGCGGCAATGAGCAATATAATTGAGTGGCTTGCTCGCCAATATGCGAATGACTGTATTGTATGTGCACATTGCACCAGCAGCTTTGTATTAGCAGAAACAGGTTTGCTGAATGGTCGCAGCGCGACTACGAGCTGGTGGCTGGCTGAGCAGTTTAGGCAGCGTTATCCGGATATTCGTTTAGACGCGAGTAAATTATTGGTTGACGAATCTCGACTCATTACCGGCGGTGCCAATGGTGCCGAGATGCTTGCGGCCTTGGTATTAGTTGAGCGCTTTATGGGGAAGGCGGTGGCGTCGCTATGTGCAAAAACCCTGTTGGTGGATACCAATTTAACCCAGCAAGCGCCGTATTTAATTTTACCGCGCCAGCATGATCACAGCGATCCGCTGGTGAGGTCGGTACAGGACTGTCTCGAAAAAAATCTCAGTAAGCCATTTTCATTGGACGCGCTCGCCGGCCAGTTCCACGTTAGCTCCCGTACTTTAATGCGCCGTTTTAAAGAGGCGGTGGGCGACACGCCAAACAGCTATTTGCAAAATGTGCGTATTGAGGCGGCTAAGAAATTATTGGAGGGTACGGGGCTGTCAACAGAGCTAATTGTGCAGCGTATTGGCTACACCGATATAAGCTCATTTAACCGGCTGTTTCAGCGCAAAACAGGATTGACCCCGCGCTCATACCGACAAAAATTCAGCCATTAAGAGCGGGTTTATGATTTGCGTTTGTAGTGGATGGGGGTGTTTCCTGTCCATTTTTTAAAGGCTCTAATAAATGCGCTGGCTTCAGAAAATCCTGTTAATGCGGCGGTTTCCTCTACGCTTTTACCCCGCGAACTCAAATAGAAAATGGCGCTGTCGCGGCGGACACGATCTTTTATATCTTGGTATTGAAAACCCTCATCGCGAAGGTAGTTGCGCAGGGTATGGGGGTGAATATTAAAGCCCTTGGCAAAATCACCAAAGGAGGGATTGTCGCTGAGTTGTGACTCCAGTCGCGTGCTGACTTTGTAGTGCCAGCTTTTTTGGGCGTAGATTTGCGTGATCATGGCCTGATTCACATGTATTAAAAACGCGCTAATTGCCTGAGCTGACTTCGCCACCGGTAGCTCCAACATCGACGCGGAGAACCGCAGTTGCGACAGGGGCTGCTGAAAATAAATATCTTTGCAAAAGTACATATCCCAATACACCGCACGGTGCTGCGTTTCTGCAAAGCAAAAATCGACGGCGTGCAGCGGAATTTGGCGGCCGATAAGCCAGTTCGCAGTGCGGTGAATGTAGAACAAAAATGATTCATATAAATAGGGATCAAATTGCCTGCGGCCGTGTGCGTCGTTGCTGTGGCTTAAGGAAACATAGGCATTGCCATTATTATCGGTGCTTAATCTGGTTTCTAAACCCCAGGGAACGAGGCGATAGAAGCGGGTGAGCTTTTTTAAGCCCTCTCCCAAATTAGCTGAGTTGGCCGCTAGTTCTACCATCGTACTCCAGCAGCCTAATTTTTGTGGCATGCTGCCGTAACCCATTAACTCATCATCCATTTCTTGCATGGTGTCGCGCAGCAGGTCGGCATAATTTTCTGCCGGCACGCGGGCGGTGGTCGATTGCAAAATAGCGGGAGAAATATGATTTTTAGCCAGTAATTCCCGCTGCGTATCGGGTCTGTGGCTTAGGTTTTTTAGGCAAGCCTGAATAAAGTAAATGGATATGCTGGGGGATCGCATCGATATGCGCTCGCTTTGGAGGAGTTTGCCATTATAACAAAATGTCTATTTTTGTCTTGCTTTGCGTCATTGTTTTCTTTGTGTATTGAATGGAGTATGAGCCGCTAGAAAATATTGTCACCCCTGCGTGATGCATTCCCAATTTTTGGAGGCTTGATAATGGACATTAAAGGTAAGGTAGCGGTTGTCAGCGGCGGCGCGTCGGGCATGGGTTTAGAAATAGTGAAGCGTTTGGTGAGCCTTGGTGCCAAAGCAGCGATTTTCGACATGAATGCGGCGGCGGGTGAAGCGGCGGTTGCTGAGCTTGGTGATGCGGTGATGTTTGCCGACGTTAACGTTACTAGTGAAGAATCTGTGCAAGCCGGTGTGAACGCCACTATGGCGGCATTTGGTGCTATTCATATCTGTGTTAATTGCGCGGGCATTGCTACCGGCAGTAAAACCCTAGGTAAAGATGGCCCCTTCCCCTTGGATTTATGGCAAAAAACCTTGGCTGTAAATTTAACCGGGACCTTTAATGTACTGCGGCTATGTGCCGAGCAAATGGCCAAGAACACGCCAGACAACGAAGACGGTGTTCGCGGTGCGATTGTAAACACCGCCTCTGTTGCCGCGTTTGAGGGACAAGTTGGTCAGGCCGCATACAGTGCCAGTAAAGGCGGTATTGTGGGCATGACATTGCCGATTGCTCGGGACCTATCAACCGTGGGTATTCGTGTAAACACCATCGCCCCTGGGCTGATAAATACTCCCATGTTTGAGTCGCTGCCTGCGCCTGTTTATCAAGCCCTGAGCAGCACACCCTTATTCCCTAAGCGTCTTGGCCGCGCGCCTGAAATTGCGCATATGGTCACCAGTATTATTGAGAATGATTACATCAACGGCGAGTGTATCCGCATGGATGCCGGTTTGCGGATGCAACCAAAATAAGCACTGGCTTACCGCTGGTAGCGCCTTAAGTACGGCCAGAGCAGGCCTTCGTTAAGACGTGTTTGGTTTATAAACGATTGAGGAATTAACTATGAGTGAAGCATGGATTATAGACGCCTGCCGTACACCCCGTGGCATAGGTAAATTAGGCAAGGGCGCACTGGCAGAGATTCACCCGCAGCAACTGGGTGCCTGCGTGCTAAAAGCGTTGGTTGAGCGCAATAAAATAAATACCGCCGAAGTGGATGATGTCGTGTGGGGCACAAGTTGTCAGCGCGGTCGTCACGCCGGGGATATGGGGCGGATGTCAGCCTTGGATGCGGGTTTCGATATTCGCTCAAGCGGTGTAACACTGGATCGCTTTTGTGGTTCAGGTATTACCAGTGTGAATATAGCAGCGGCGTCGATTATGTCTGGCATGGAAGACCTTGTCATTGCCGGTGGTGCCGAGATGATGTCTAGCTATGGCCACGACAATGGCTTGCCAGAAATAATGGACAGCGGCAATTTGCGCCTGCGCGAACGTCATCCGCAAAGCCATCAAGGTGTGTGTGCAGATACCATTGCAACATTAGAAGGCATTGATCGTGAAGCCTTAGATAAGTTGGCGGTGGTTAGTCAGCAGCGTGCGGCTCATGCTATTGAGAATGGCTATTTCAAGAAAAGTGTTGTGCCGGTTTATCACGAAGACGGCAGTTTGGCCTTGGATAAAGAAGAGTTTCCACGTCCAGGTACGACCTTAGAGACCTTGTCGCAACTCAAGCCCTCTTTCCCTGCGCTGGCCGATAAAGAGTTGGATGAAAATGGTCTAACTTATCGCAAATTAATGCAGCAAAAGTATCCTGATATTGAAATTAACCACGTTCACCATGCGGGTAATTCTTCGGGCGTGGTCGATGGTGCAGCGGCAATTTTATTGGCCTCGCCGGAGTACGCAACCAAGCAAGGCTGGAAGCCGCGGGCAAAAATTGTGGCAATGGCGAATATGGGTGATTGCCCAACCTTAATGCTAAATGCGCCGGTTGCGGCAGCAGAAAAAGTCCTTAAGAAAGCGGGCTTAACGGTAGATGACATCGACTTGTTTGAAGTCAACGAAGCTTTTGCTGTAGTGCTGGAACGCTTTATCCGCAAGCTGAATATTGACCGTGACAAGATTAATGTCAACGGCGGCTCAATGGCCTTGGGTCACCCGATAGGTGCGACGGGTTCAATCCTCATCGGAACAGTTTTAGATGAATTAGAGCGTCGTAATTTAAAGCGCGGCTTAATTACCATGTGTACCGCAGGTGGTATGGCGCCCGCGATTATCATCGAGCGTATATAGCCTCTTTAAAACAGGGGGTGCCGAGCATCTCCTGTTTTTATTTTTCTTCAAATTTCAAATAGCAAGGTTAGGTGCATGAATTTAAATCTCAGTGAAGAGCAGCAGTTTATCCAGCAAACGGCGGCGGATTTTGCGGCTAAAGAGCTGGTGCCAAACGCGGCTAAATTGGATGAAGGAAAAGGTAAGGAAGAGTTTTTAGCGAATCTTAAAAAGCTCGCAGATCTTGGTTTTATGGGCCTGAACATCGGCGCCGACTTAGGTGGCACCGAGGCGGGTTCTATCGCCTTTAGCCTTGCTATTACCGGTTTGGCGCGGGGCTGTGCGTCTACTGCGGTGACGGTGTCGGTGACCAATATGGTGGCCGAGGTTATACAGGCCGTTGCGAGCGAAGATCAAAAGCGTACATACCTGCCTAAGATTTGTTCAGGTGAATATTTGGCGGCCGGCTTTTGTTTAACTGAGTCGGGTGCGGGTTCAGACCCTTCGGGCATGAAAACCTCAGCAGTGCGCGATGGCGATAGCTGGGTCCTGAACGGTTCCAAAGCCTACATCACCAGCGCCGAATACGCCGGAGTGTTTGTGGTGTGGGCGGTGACAGATAAAGACGCGCCGCGTGGCAAGGGCATTTCCTGTTTCTTGGTTGAACGTGACACAGCCGGTTTGACCGTTGGCCCCGCCGAAGAAAAAATGGGTCAGAAAGGTTCAGCCACAAATCCAGTGTATTTTGATGATTGCCGCGTCCCTGCGTCTGCCTTAATGGGCACCTTAAACCGTGGCTATCAAGTTGCGCTGGGTGAGCTCGCCGGCGGTCGTATTGGCATTGGTTCACTGGCGCTGGGTTTGGGTGAAGCGGCTTTAGATTACGCCCGCGATTACGCCAAAGAGCGCCAGCAATTTGGCCAGGCGATTTCGAATTTCCAAGGTTTGCAGTGGATGCTCGCCGACGCTTACACAGAAATGGAAGCGGCGCGTTTGCTCCTGATGCAGGCGGCGTTTACCAAAGAGAGTGGCGGCGATTTTGGTAAGCAGGCGTCCATGGCGAAATTGTTCGCTACTGAGGCAGCAAATCGCGCTTGTTACACTGGCTTGCAGATATTAGGTGGCAACGGCTATAACCGCGAATACCCGCTGGAGCGTTTGGCGCGAGATGTGCGTATCACCAGTATTTACGAAGGCACCAGTGAAATTCAGCGTATGATCATTGCGCGTAATGTACTTTAATTTTATTGGGTGATCAGCGATAGTTTGCTAGTTGCGGATCACCTTTTTTGTTTATTTAAATTTTTCCTTTCAGATATTTCTCTTCGTACTAAATCCGTAATTCGATATCAAGCCTGATAACCATGACTAATAACGCGAATTAGAACGTCGCCGCTGACAGGCATGTTTTGCAACTTCGCGGCGCGTTCGCGACCTTCGCGACTAGCGCGGTAGAGATGTGGCGTCATCACCAGCAATTGCTCAAACTGTTCGGCGCTGAGTGGGGGTGTCGTAAATTGCACATTGATGCTATCGCTTAACTGCCAGTCATCGATGAGGGCGGCATTTATATCCGCAGGCGGATTGCGGCGTACTGTCTCGTAAATTTGGCTGCGTAATTCTATTAAATGTTCGGGGCCTGGGTCGGCCATCACTATGTGACCGCCGGGCTTTAATATCCGCTTAAACTCCTCGAAAACAGGAAATCCAAAAGTGCATAACACAATATCTTGGCTGTGATCTGGTAGGGGTATTTGGCGATTGCTAGCCACTAGACCGTTAAGTTTTGGATTGCGGATTTTGCAACTGCGCACCGCCCATTTAGAAATATCCAACCCAGTTGCCGTTAACTCAACATCATTGAGTAATAGCTGCTCACAGACCGCATTCAGGTAATAGCCCTCGCCGCAGCCCGCATCTAAGATAGATAATTGCTCGTGCTCTTTGCACAGGCCAGCAAGGGTCTTTGCCAGCGCGACGGCGATGGGCTGATAGACGCCGCTGTTTAAAAAATCACGCCGCGCAGCAATCATTTCTTTGCTGTCGCCTGGGTCTAAGGATTTTTTGTTTTGTACCGGTAGCAGATTGACATAACCCTGCTTGGCGACATCAAAGCAGTGCTTGTTTTGGCAGCGCCAGGTATTGCCATCTTGTCGTAGCTCCTTCTGGTCTATGGGGCAGAGCAGTTGAGTGAGCGACAGTAATGGCATGGTGCGTCCGTTGTGGGATTTAAATTTAGTTTGCCAGTATGCCGCAAATTGCAATTTAAGGCTCGGTTCTAGTCACTAGCCACCGCCCGAGTTTGGCACCAGTGGCGCAGGGCATCGATATTTTCGCTCATGGTAATTGCCAGCGGTACGGTATTAGAAATTTCTTGGAGTATATGAGCGCTTGTTAATTGTTCATTGCGGGCATTGGCGGAATAGCGGGCCGCGACGATGGCTTGCTCAATTTCCGCCCCTGTGAATCCTTCACTGGCGGCACTGAGTTCGGCGCAGCGAAAGTCTTGGAGCGCATAGTTACGCTTTTTAAGGTGGATAGCAAAAATATCTTGGCGGACTTTTTCTGAGGGCAAATCTACAAAGAAGATTTCGTCGAGTCGTCCTTTGCGGATCAGCTCTGGTGGCAGGCGCTGGATGTCGTTGGCGGTGGCGACAACAAATACTGCGTGTTTGCGTTCTGCCATCCAGGTTAATAAAGTGGCGAGTATTCGTCGTGAGGTACCGCCGTCGTGGGTGTCGCTGCCGATACCTTTTTCAATTTCATCGATCCACAGTACGCAGGGCGACATGGTTTCTGCCAGCGCTAGGGCTTCGCGTACATTGCGCTCTGACTCGCCAAAAAATTTATTGTAGAGGGCGCCCATATCCATTCTCAACAGTGGCAAGCCCCATAATCCGGCAACGGCTTTGGCGGCCAAACTTTTACCGCCGCCCTGTACGCCAACTAGCATAATGCCCTTGGGTGAGTCCTCGCTGTGTTGGTTAAAAGCGTGTTCACGTTTAGCTAGCCAATCTTTTAATTTTGACAGTCCGCCAACTTGGGCAAAGTTGGCGGTGTCGTATTCAAAACTGAGTACGCCGTCCATATCCAGTAGTTCAAATTTGGCTTTGTTTACAGCGGCGATGTCGGAATGGGTAATAGCGCCGTCTTGAAAGATGGCGCCCCGCGCTAATTTGCGAGCGTCGTCTAAGGGTAGGCCACGTAAATTACTGATGAGTTTGTTTAGCGCGTCTCGGTCGGTTTTAACTTTGCGACCTTTGGTGTTGCTGAATTCTTGGGCCTCTTTGTAAACCGCGGCGCGGAGCTTGTGATCTTCGGGAACAGAAAGGCTAAAGCGGGCGCTGTGGCGCTTGAATTCACTGGGAATATCGATGGCGTGGCTGATTAATATAAGGCACTGCCCCGTTTCTTCAGCATCTAGGGCGATGTCTTTAATCAGTCTGATGATGCGGGGTTCGTCATTTAAAAACGGATGAAAATCACAGAGTGCATAAATGCCAGCGAGTTTGGCGCTGCGTATATGTTTAAGTGCGGCTTCTGGCTCAGTGGTGAGGGCTTGGCTATTTGCTTGGTCGTAGTCGCAGCGGCGCAAACCATCGGTGATTGACCAGGCAAATACCGGCGTGCCAAGTTGAATCCCCAGCTTTGATAGCAGTGTTAATGCACGTTTTTCTTCCCAAGTTTCGATGATAACCACGGGAATACGAGATTCAATAATCAGGCGTAGATCGTGGCTATCATTCATGGGTGGGGCGTTTCCTATTTGATTTTATTTATGTCGCCGTCCCATTTCCTTCTTCTTTGAACTATGAAGCAAGACAGGCCGCTTTAAGCTCATCGAAGGATTCCTGTAAGCAGGCGGAGTAAAATTCTGGGTCGGGCAGCATTTTGCGACAGGCGCTAAAGGATATCGAAATGGTGCCAACCTTATCTAATACCGAACTGTAAACAATATGGAAGAGGCCGACATTTGGCAACAGCGGTCCAAAATTCATACCGTCTACCATTTTAGCACCGCAGAAATACAGTTGTTGTGTTGGCCCAGGCACATTGGTTACGACGGTATTAAATATTACGGCGGCCTCGGTTAGGCCGGTTGCCGAGGCAGCGCGCATGGCAAGGGATAACATGCCGCCGGGTAGCACATTAGTCACATCTACCGCCATACGTGGGCCAAGTGCGTCGGCGTAGGCTTTGCTACTCATCGATGCATTGTGAATCGCGTTTAGTCTTGCCTTGGGTTCTATTATGTCGGAGTGCAGAGATACGGTCATAAAGCCGACCATATTGCCGCCGGCGTTACGCTCTTCATTATTGCGCACGTCAATCGGACAACCGCTGACCAAGGTTTTTTCTGGGAGCGCATTTTTGGCAGATAAGTATTTGCGCAGCGCACCAGAAATGATACAGAGCATGGCGTCGTTAATGGTGGCGCCAGACACGGTATTTTTAATGGCGCGAATATCTTCGAAGGCGAAGGGCACCGCATCGCAAACTCGATGCGAAGAGATCTTGCCTTGGAAGAGGGTTTTTTGCTTATCCTCAAGGGGGGAGAAATCTTGTTCCTTTTTACCGCGCTGGATGCGGCGCCAACTTGGTATTGCGCTACCTATCAAGCTGATGAATTGGCTTGGCTTTTTAAGGTTGTTGACCAGCGCTTTGTTCAGCATATGCCAGTCGTTATATTTTTGGACGATTTTTCTGGGCGCTTGCCCGACGTCGGCGGTGTCGGGGCTGAGGTCATGCAACAGTGGTACAAAGCGTGCGCCGGTGGCGCCGTCCATTGCCGCGTGATGAACCTTGGTCATTACCGCAAAACAGCCTTTAGGAAGGTTGCGAACGCTGTCTAGGCCTTCGATGATGTACATTTCCCACAGTGGTTTGCTCAGGTCTAAGGGGCGGGCATGAATGCGCGATGCTAGGATGCAGAGCTGTCGCCAATCGCCGGGCTTGGGCAGGGCGATGTGGTGCACATGGGCCTCGATATCGGCGTCTTCCACGTCTTCCCAATAAGGTTGATCTAGATTTAATGGCACTTTGCGAAGACGGCGGTTAAAGATGGGGGACAGATGTGAGCGGCTATCGATTAGCTGCAAAATTTGCTTAAAACGCACTAAGCCGTCTGGGGCTGTTGATTGGTCGTAAATACTCATTAAACCGATATGTTGAGGTAGACCCTCAATCTCGGTATGAATGAACATGGCGTCTTGACCTGAAAGCTGCTGCATAAATGTTCCCTATTGTGTATTACTGCCCTAAGGCTATAAGAGTCCTTGGGCGCTGACAATCACAGAAAGGGGTGAGGAGGCCTGCAGGCGCTATGAAGTGGCGCTTAAAGCTCGTTCACGTTGTTGTAAAGACCAAAGGTGGGCGTATTGACCACCTTGTTCTAGTAGTTCGATGTGGGTGCCTTGTTCGACTATTTCGCCCTGATCTAATACGAGAATGTGGTCTGCATCGACAACGGTTGATAACCGGTGTGCGATGACCAGCATGGTGTGTTCGCGGGCGATGTCGCGGATGGCTTCTAAAATAAGACGCTCTGAGGCGCTATCTAATGACGAGGTGGCCTCGTCAAAGATCATGATGGGCGATTGCTTTAACAGCGCACGGGCAATGGCGACGCGCTGTTTTTCGCCGCCTGATAATTTGAGGCCGCGCTCCCCTACTAATGTGTCTACGCCCTTTGGAAGGCGGGCAATAAATTCTTCAAGATGGGCCATGCGAATGGCATCTAATACATCCTCGTCGCTGGCGTCGATTCTGCCATAGCGGATATTTTCAAGAATGGATTGGTTAAAGAGTACGGTGTCTTGGGGCACAATACCGAGTGCGCGTCGCAGCGAGGATTGATTGACGGTTTTAATATCTTGGCCATCGATAAGGATACGACCTTTGCTAGTGTCGTAAAATCTGAATAGCAATTTAAGCAGGGTAGATTTGCCGGCACCGCTGCTGCCGACGATGGCGACCTTTTGGTTGGCGCCGACTTTAAAGCTTATATTGCTGAGGATGGGGCGTTCACTTTGGTAGTGAAAGCTGATGTTTTCTAATTCAATTCGGCCTTCGCTCAGTTTCAAGTCAGCTGCATTTTCAATGTCAGTGATGGTGGCTTTTTGTCTGAGTAGGGCAAACATTGCCTCAATATTAGCCATCGACCCCTTCATTTCGCGATACACAAAGCCGAGAAAATTCAGCGGCACAAAAATTTGCATCATAAAGGCATTGATCAACACAAAGTCACCGAGGGTCATCTCTTTGGCGACGACTTCGCTGGCGGCTAAAATCATTGCCGCCGTCATTGCCGCTGCAATAATTAAGGCCTGGCCTGCATTGAGGGCAAAAAGACTGAGACGGTTCTGGCGGCGGGCAATTTCCCAGCCTTCGAGCTCATTGTCGTAGTGATTGGCTTCGTATTGCTCATTGCCAAAGTACTTTACGGTTTCAAAATTTAAAAGGCTGTCTACTGCGCGGGTGCTGCTGCGGGATTCGGCTTCGTTGGCACGGCGTATATAGCCGGTGCGCCACTCGGTAGCAAACACCGAAAAAGCCACATAGCAAACCACCGCCACAAATACGATCACGGCAAACCACAGGCTGTAGCGCCAGCCTAATAAGGCGATCACCAAACCGATTTCTATAAATGTCGGCACAATATTAAAAACCATAAACCGCAGCAGAAAATTAATGCCGTTGGTGCCGCGCTCTATGTCTCGAGACAGGCCGCCGGTGCGGCGGTTTAGGTGGAATTCTAAATCGAGGGCGTGGAGATGTTTGAAAACGGTTAGCCCGACTTGACGCATTGCGCGCTCGGTTACACGGCCAAAAATCGTGTCGCGCAGCTCGCCAAACAGTACATTGGCAAAGCGCAGTACGCCGTAGGCAATTAGCAGCGCAATAGGCAGTATCAAAATGGCTGGTTGATCATTCTTATCTAATTGGTCGACGATGTTTTTTAGAATAAAAGGCAGTCCAACGCTCGCTACCTTGGCTGCAATCAGGCATATCAAGGCCAGACCGATTCGTGAGCGAAAGGCCATTAAATAGGGAATTAACTCCCTCAAGGTGCTCCAGCTAACATCTTGGTTTTGGGAATAGGATGTACCGTGGCGCATAGTGGGTTTCGCTTGAGTGGTAGTGAAAGTATTTGTTTTTCTACTGACTAATGAGCTGCGTTAATTAGTGCAGAATATCGTCTGGAAAACGATGTGGTTCTAATTCAAAGCTTTCAATGCGATTGCCAAGGGTAATGACGCAGCCCTTGTAGCGCTCGTGTCCGGTGGCGGTGAATTCAAATATATAGCGGCGCCAGAGTTTGAGTTCGCCCTGACGGTTACGTTTACACCAAACAGCCCGCAAGGCCACGTTGCCATCAAGTAGGGACAATTGTTGTTGCTGTAGGTGTTGGCGAGTGGTGCGCAGTGCGATTTCGCGGGTACCTTGGGCACGCCAAAAATATGCGAGCACAGCGCAAAACCCAAATAGCGCGGTAACATCAAATAGGTCAAGCATGGATACGTCTGCCGGGATAAATGGGCGCTTTAGGATTTAAAATATCCACGCAATCAATAACCAGAGAACGAGGAAAAAGCCGAAAAAACCGCTGAGCATAAACTGTAATTCGCCGAGCAGGCCGTCACCGGCGGCGACCGCGAAAATCACCAAGGTGATCACGGTGACAAAAAATGCGATGACGGCAGCATCTTTTAATCCCAAGCCGGCGCTGAAGTACTGGTCAACAAAAGCCGATGCCAAGGGCAAAAATAAGATGAAGGCAACGGCAAGTAAGCCGATTAAGGCTGCGGAGATAAGCGCAATCTTAATGGCTTGCTTGTCGTTTTTGTCGGGTGAGGTGCTCATGATGATCCTGGACTCAGGCTGGGCTAGTCTGGCGAGCTTTCACTAATTCGCGAAACACTTCTGGTTTTGGCATGCCGTGGGCTTGAATTTCCGGGCTGTCACCTGCGGTGAAGATAGACACAGTGCCAACACCAAATAAGCGATTGAAAAATGACTGCTTAATTTTAACTGTGCGAATACCAGACACGTTCAACTCGGTGCGCTCTTTGCTGAGCAGGCCTTGCTCAAGAATTACTTCGTTGTCGTTAATCTCAAGGCGGGTAGATTTACATTTTAGATACCAAAACAGTAGGATCAAAATGCCGATGGCTGCGGGAATTAGAATGACGGCAAGTATGAAGCCCAGTGGGTTGTTGCGAAACATGGCGGGGTGTTCGGCGTATTGGCTGGTCACCTTTTCACTCTCTCTCTGTAAGTATGCGGATTGCCTTATTCTACACGGATTGCGCAGTGGTGCATCTGACTAAGCGTCGCGTTCAATGACTACAGCACCATAGCGCTCGTCGAATTCGCTGGGCATGCGCCGAGGTTTGCCATTGCTCATCCGAATGCTAACGAGTTGCCAGTGCCCGCGCAGCAGTGTTTTGCAGTCTGTTTTGCGCAGTAGCTGGAACTGGCGTTCCATTGTCAGTTTGTGATCGTTGGCGGTCAGCCATGTACCCATAATGCACTCTTCGCCAGTATAGGCAGACAAAATATAGTCATAGTTGGCGCGGCGAATAATCATGGCGGCGTCTAAGGCTTGGTATTCTGCAAAACCCAAGCCTAGGCTTAATGAGTGCTCCCAGCCAGCTTGTTGGCACCAGCTTACATACACGGCATTGTTAACGTGGCCGATAAAGTCGATGTGTTCCGCTTGAACGCTAAATGCCTGTGTAAACGGGTTTGGATAATCCCAATTCGGCGGTTTGTCCTGCATAAATCTTAATCCGGCAAAACCTGCATTATCACCTAATGCTAACTAAACAGCGACACGCTAGCCTTGTTGGTCGCTAGCTTGCTACAGGCAGGCGTGAGTGTGATGAGGTTCTCGTTTTACCCCTTTGTACTTAGTTCTCCTCGGTTTTCCCTTACTTAAACTACTGCTCATTTTTGTTCTACTGTCCCCAGCACGCATAGCAGCATCAAATTTTTGGTGAGTTGGTTTTAACCGCGTCGCCAGACGTGCCAGTTGGGTGGATGTTTACGCGAATTTAGCGCTAATTAACGGAGTACTTAGTATGAATAAATTATTATCTAATAAGGGGCTGCTGGCTTTGACATTCAGCGCCAGCCTCGCACTCACCGGCTGTGGCGGCGGTGGGGGTGGCGGCTCATCGAAGAGCGGAAATGGCGGTGGCGATGGTGGTGGCAGTAATGAGCCATTAACCACAAGCTATTCTGAGGTTGAGGGGCCTTTAGATGCGGTACAGCAGCCGCTATCTGAGCAGGTTTTAGCGCCTATTGTCGCTGGTGCCGCAGGTACACCACTCGAGGGCCCAGTTAGCTGTGTCACCTCTTTTGTTGTAACTGATGTGCTGGATGTTTTGGATTCAGTACTGGCCAATGTCGATCCAGCTACCTTGCAAAGTGATCCTACCGCGCTATTTACTGGCGCAGCGGCTAATTTCCAAGCCACAGTAACAGAGTTGGCGGCTGATCTGCCGATTGCCTTGGCGTCTTTGGCAGGTGAAGAATGTACCGGCGGTGGCAGCGGCAGTGGCGGAGACTCTTCTGATCCTCTAGCTGCGCTTGCGGGTACTCCTCTTGAGCCATTGGCACAAGCCTTGGCGCCGGTATTGGCTATGGCTAATGGCGGCGGTAGTGGTGAGGCACCCTCACCATCGGTATTGCTGGCTCAATTAAGCGCCGCATTTAGCGAAGGTTTGGCATCCGTGGATCAAGGCTCATCTGGTCAAATCGGCGGTGCGCCGGTATTAGGTGGATTGCTGAGTACCCTTGATCAAGCATTAAGTGACCTGTCTTTGACGGCAATTGCCCTTGAGGATATGGATACTGATGCGACCTCTGCGGCCCTAAGCGTCACAGTTGAAAACCTGTTAAATGGTTTATTGATTGATGTAGTGCCTATTGGCTTCATTGAAGAGCAATCTGGTCAAGGTCCGATTGTGAGTAGCCAAATTCAATCTGCAGTGGCTTCATTGGCTGGCCTCTTGGGTGGCGGTTTTGGCGGCTTGCCAGCTGGCGGTTTTGGTAGCCCTGCTGACGCGCTGTTTGGTCCCTTGAGCGATACCTTCCTTGCTAGTTTGCAAAGTGCTTTAGCTGGTGGATTGGCTGGCGGTGGTGCCGGTTCCAATGTTGGCGGCTTTGGTGCGCTGTTAGAGGTGCTTGCACCCTTGCAAGCTCTGCTGTCAGGTGGCGGTGATACTGGTGGCGATGATGGTCTAACAGGTACTCCCTTAGATATTCTGTTGGCACCATTGATGGCGGCAATGAATGGCGGTGCAGGTGCGTGCCCATTGGCGGGAACTCCGCTTGATGCACTTTGCAGTGTGTCAAACGCCTTTACTGGTGCGTTAGCGCAAGATGATGGCGCAGACCTACTTGGGGTGCTTCAAGGTTTACTCGGCACCTTGCTTGGCGGTCGTTAGCCTTAATCGTAATTTACAAAGTGTTCTAATTTAAGCGGCCTTATGGCCGCTTTTTTGCATTCTAAGCCTGTAATTTTGTCGACTCTGTTGAAAATTTGAGCAATAAACGTACTGCACATTTGCATCCTTTGCGCAGTAATACCATAATCGAGCCGGCCGTATTGACTTGGAAGTCCCTTGGGTCTTAGGAAATATCATCGATTTAGCGGTTTTTGGGGATGATATTTGATTTTAATTTGCCCTTAAGGGCTGGTCAGCACAGGGTGCTGAACTAGCACGTTAGAGAATTAGAATGCGTGATCACTACAGAATAACAATTACTAGCTACAGTGGTGCCAAGCACTACACCGTTACTCAACTTATGCGTCGGTATATGGCTGGCGTAGGCATATTCTTAGGCACCTGTTTTTTAGGGGGCTTTTTAGCGATATTGTTTTTGAGCAGTCGTTTGGGCACCTTAAACGCCGAAGTGGTGAGTTTGCAGCAGTATCAAACCACGATTAAAGCGGAAAATAATGCACTTTTGGCGCAGCAGCAGAGCTTGCAAGATACCATCGATGAGAAAATGGTGGCGCTTTCGGTAATGAGTGATGAGCTAGGTTCGATTGAAACCATGATTGGTTTAACGCCGGATCCAGATGCGGGTTTGTATCAGCGTTTAGACACGGCGAGTCAGACTGCGTCGGAAAAACATCTAATGCTTAGCACTATTCCCAGCGGCTACCCGCTAGCCGATGCCCATGTAACGAGCCGCTATGGCATGCGCAATCATCCAGTGCTGGGTAAAATGGCCCTGCATGGTGGTGCGGATTTGCGCGCCGCCGTTGGTACGCCGGTTTATGCAACTGCCGATGGCGTGGTTGAATTAGCGGGCACCAATAGTGGTTTTGGTCAAATGATTAAGCTCAGTCATAATTTTGGTTTTGTAACTGTCTTTGGCCATTTAAGTAAACTTTCGGTTGCTGGTGGCGACTATGTGCGTCAGGGCGATTTAATCGGCTACACCGGAAATACCGGCTTATCCAGCGCGCCGCACCTGCATTATGAAGTACGACATTTACATCGACGCTTAGCTCCAGGCCCGTTTATGGAATGGTCTTGGGAGAACTACGATGTTCTTTTTTCTCGCGAGGAGCAAATAAAATGGGATTCCCTGGCAAAAACACTAAGAAAACAGACGGCGGTTCCAGAACGACGGTGGTCGCAGCTGGCACCACGCTTACCGGCGACGTCGAGCTAAATGACGATTTTCACCTAGATGGTGTAATGAAAGGTAATTTAACCTCTAAGAACGATTTGATTGTCAGTACCACTGGCCGTTTTACCGGCGATGTGAAAGCTAAACGGGTATTGGTGAGCGGCGTTCTGGACGGCAAAATTGACGCTGATCGGCTTGAAATTGTGGCCTCTGGTCAGGTGAGTGGCGAGATTAAAGTGCGCGAACTAGTGATTGAGTCCGGTGGCCAATTTATTGGGGCAAGCCAAGTAAAAAAGCATGATACACCGCGTCTAACCTTTGTGAATGATGCTGCCGTCGCAAAAGACGACGTAGCTAAGTCGCCTGCTGAGAATCAATCTGCCTGATTCGAGCGTGACGATTGGCACTGTTCCTCAGTGCCATCGGTTTTTAAAGATCTAAAATTCTTCTTTCTGCTGTATTTAAGTCGTTTCTGTGCATCATTGTCCGTAAAATACGCTGCTTTTGAGCGGATATGTCTATGAACACCGAACAGGTCGTAATACAGCGCAGTGATTCTCGCTGCGAATTATGTGCTTCTCCCGAGCATCTAGCCCTTTATGCGGTGGCGCCCTACGACGATAGCAAGGCAGAGCAATGTGTGATGACATGTGCAGTGTGCCGCGAGCAACTCGCGGAGGGTAGTGAGCTAGATACCAAGCGTTGGCATAGTTTGAATGACACCGTTTGGAGCTCTGTAGCCGCTGTTCAAGTTTTGTCTTACCGTTTATTAAAGCGTCTTGCCGCCGAGCCGTGGGCACAGGACCTTATCGATATGGTGTACTTGACTGAAGAGGTTCAGCATTGGGCCGATGCCACGGAGACTCCTGACAGTGACGACGGTGAGCCTACCCTAGACAGTAACGGCACTCAGCTATTTGCCGGCGATACGGTAGTCTTAATTAAAGATCTGGATGTTAAAGGTACAAGCTTTGTCGCCAAGCGGGGCACGGCTGTGCGGGGTATCGCTTTAACAAATAATCCTGAGCATATTGAAGGCCGTGTTAACGGGACTCGAATTGTGATTATTAGTGCCTTTGTTAAGAAATCGAATTAAAAAATACACATAGCTATGTTTTGCTCGACTTACGGGGAAACAGCTCGCGCAGAGGTCGCCTATTTTTACGGCGCGCTTTACAATGAAGCTCGCTTTGCTGGATGACGAGATCACGCCGGCTTTTTTAGCACAATACGAAGGACATAATGAAAACCCCTAAACGCATACAGCCGCTAATTGACGATGGCATTGTGGATGAAGTACTTCGGCCACTAATGAGTGGTAAAGAAGCCTCGGTGTATGTGGTGCGCTGTGGTGAGGAAATTCGCTGCGCGAAAGTTTATAAAGAGGCCGCACAGCGCAGTTTTAAACAAGCAGTGCTGTATCAAGAGGGCCGCAAAGTCCGCAATAGTCGCCGTGCACGGGCGATGGAAAAAGGCTCAAAATTCGGTCGTAAGCAACAGGAAGACGCTTGGCATAACGCCGAAGTCGATGCCTTGTATCGCTTGGCAAGGGCGGGTGTTCGGGTGCCTAAGCCCTACGGTTGTTTTGACGGCGTACTCCTTATGGAGTTGGTCACTGATGAAGAGGGCAGCGTTGCGCCGCGTTTGAATGATGTGTCGATGTCTGCTGAACAGGCTTGCGAAGACCACGCCGTGGTCATGCACTACGTTAAGCTCATGTTGGTGGCAGGCTTGGTTCACGGCGATCTTTCTGAGTTTAATGTGCTCGTCGACGACTACGGCCCCGTCATTATTGATTTACCACAAGCGGTAGATGCAGCGGGAAATAATAACGCTCAAAGTATGCTGCGGCGCGATATTAATAATATGACTGAGTATTATGGCCAATTTGCGCCAGAGTTATTAAAAACTCGCTATGCCGACGAGATGTGGGCGCTGTACGAAGACGGTGAGCTGGATGAAGATACAGAGCTCTCCGGCGAGTTTGAAGACAGTGGCGAAGCCGTCGATGTGGATTCGGTACTGCTGGAAATTAAAGCGGTAATGGAAGAAGAGGCTGCACGTCGCGAACGGATTCGCGAAGCGAATGAAGAGGACTAAACCCTCGCTCTTGCTTTTTTAGAAGCCAATTCTGTATGAAATTACCGGTGTGATTTGGTAGTTTCTGCCTTTGATCGGCGGAATGCTAGAGATGTTATTGCCTGGGTTAGTTACCGCCGGCGTCCATGCGTAGGTGCAGCCAAGCGTTAGTTCATGTTGTGGCTGGAAGCGATAACTCGCGTTAATGACGAAATGGTTTCGGGTTAGGGTTGGAAAGGTGCCACTGAAATTTTCATCCTTCACCAATTGCTGAATGGCATGGGATATACCGCTGCGAAAAATCCAGCTGTCATTGGCAGACCACTCAGCTCCGAGGCTTACTGAGGTTATGTTATTAAAGCCAAGTGGCAATATTGCATTAAGCGTCTGCCCATCGAAAAGCCCGCCCTCCGCTTGGTAAGAAAAGCGCGCATCGCCGAGCATATGCTTCCAAAAAGTTCTGCGCATGTCGGCAACAACGCTTAAGTTGGGTTTTACTTTATGGGATACGCCAAGAACAAATGCTGCAGGCAATTGCATATCGTTAAACCGCCCTTGTCCATTAACGGGTATATGGTTATTTAATATATCCACCGCCGTTAGTTGGCCTTTACCTCTTAAATCGCTGAGCTGCGTTTCAAATTCGTATGCTAGGCTGAGAGTAGTTTCTGTTTGTATTTGCCACGATGCGCCGACTCGGCCTCCGATACCCCAGCCCGAAAGCCCGCCAGAAATAGGGTGATCTTTAATGAAGTTTAGATGCACTCCAGCAAGGGTGGGCAGGGCACCAACAACGGATACTAAGCCACCAGATGCACGATCCTGTTGCATCAACATTCTTACCTGTTTGGCGTCGTATAGCGTTGCGATATTAATACCTAAGTTGACAATATCGAGTGCGGCACCAAGGCGCAGTGCTGGCGTGGCTTGCCAAGCGAGTGCGATGGGTATGCGCAGTGCGGTTAAACGACCTGATACCTCTAAGCCAGTTGCTACATTGCCAGTGGTGGTTGTGGAAAGGAACGAGTCGCGACCATATTCAATGCCAAAGCCTGCCGCGGCAAAAATGCCAATGCCAAATGCCCATTTGTCTGCTCGATAGCTGTAAGCAATTTCTGGTAAGTCGTAGGGGCCACGATTGTTCCCTAAATTAGCTGTGTGGACATTCTCGTGGCTTTGCTTATTGCGGACGTCAATGGTGGCCTGTATCTCAGAAACCTGCACCATAAATTCGTGGCCACGTTTATTTGAGAGCAGTTCCGCCGGATTGAGGATAATTGCTGCGGCGCCGGTGGCGTGTGCGACACCGCCCCCTGCAAACCCTCTCGATACTGGGCCAAAGCCTTCAATTCTGCCCAGCTCAACGGCGGTGGTGGCGCCGCTGATACTTGCTAAAGCAAAAAATGCGAGCATTCTTTTTGCGTTGGAAGAGAGAGGAGCAGGTGTTTTTGTGATCTGGAACAGCGGAATCGGCCTTTAATGCAGTAGATGGGGTTGGTGCCGCGCTTACTTAAATTTTCTGGGGACGACATGACGACCCTATATTTAATTTATAAGCAGGCTTAACTATTAGCTTGCGCACAAATTAACTGTGAATAGGAATGCTGTCAAGGCGGGGTATAGAACTGATTGGTAGTGCGAAGGAGTTTGAGACGTACTATTGCGAATGTTTTCGAGGGCGATAGATAGCTGCACTTACTGTGCAGCTATCTATCGACGTATCAGAAGCGATAAGTAACTTCAGCGCCGTAGCTGCGCGGAGGCCCAGCGAGGTAGTTGTCATGACCGAAGCCGGCCTGCAGATTAATACCGTAGCTATCGTACTCTTTATCCATTAGGTTTTTCACCCATAGGGATATCGAGTAGCTGTCATCACTAGCGTGCCAGCTGGTTCGGGCATTGAATAACCAGTAGGCATCTTGGCGAATCTCGCCGTAGCCGTATTGATCATTGTAGGCGCTATACCATTGGTCATCTTGGAAGTTGCCATTTACGTTTGCGGTTAAGTAGCCGGCGTCTGTTACCCAAATATCGTAGTCCAGAGAGATGCTGTAGTTGAATTTAGGTGCCGAGATAAGCTCGTTGCCACTCAAGTCGACGCGGTCGTCAGCGTCAGCGATGGTTTCGGTATTCGCCAAAGTAAGTTCAGAAAACTCAGTTTGCAGATAACCAAAGCCAATTTGCAGTGTGAGTTTTTCTGTTAGGCGTGCCCAGAGTTCAGCTTCTGCACCTGCAATTTGCGAACTGCCGGCATTTTCTAAGAAGTTAGAAAAACCAACCACGTTAATAAATTGTTGGTCGGTGTAGTCATAGGAAAATAGCGCGGCGTTTAAGCGCATGCTGTTGTCTAGTAAGTCTGCTTTAAAGCCGACTTCAAAGGCATCGATATATTCCGGTGATGCGTAGGCGGTTTCAATTGGACGCGCTAAATAATAGGCGCCGCCGTTGAAGCTGCCGCTGCGGTAACCGTGGCTGGCGCTGACATAGACCATGACATCGTCGTTAATGCGGTAGTCGAGACCAATTTTACCAGTCCACTCTGCCTCGTTAGCCTCTAGTTTTGGCGCAGAATCTAGGGTGTAAGCACCGTGGGTGTAGCCAAGGTTTAATAGATTCAGCAATAGCGTTGGGTCGCCGAGAATATCGACGAGTTGCGATTGAGACAGCGGAACCGAGATATAAGCATCATCGACGCCGGTATTATTGCCGGGCACGTAGGTGCCTCTGGGGCTGCCGTCGTAACCAACGCGGGAGATATTAAAGTAACTCTGTTCATTGCTGTCTTTGGTATAGCGCAGCCCTAAGTCCATGCCGAAGCGATCGGTAAAATCAAAGCGCATTTGCGAGTAGGCCGCTAAGCTGGTTTTTTTGGTTTCCATGCGCTGATCGAGCATGCCGTAGTCGAGCAGAAATGGGTATTGCTGTGCGGTGTCAGGTTTAGCTACGCCGACTCTCACATCTGGCGGGGTGTCGAAGATGTCGTAAATATTGTGCATGAATTGATCTTCGTACCCGTAGTAAACACCGGCAATGATGTTAAACATGCCGTCAAATTCAGAGGAGAAACGCAGATCTTGGCTATAGCCAATGGTGTCTGATGACCAGGTGATGGTGAGTAGGTCATTCGGTGAACCATCGGTGTCGGCTAATTGGTAATAGTCGGCATCATAGTAAGAGGTGACCGAGGTAATAGAGAAACCGTCTCCTGCAAAAGTTACTGTTAAGCCGGCGATGTCAGTGTTGGTAATCAGCGGGCCGACGTCGTTTGCTTCGGTTTCGTGGAAATCTAAATTGCGACTTTGTCGAGAGTAGCCGTTGTAATCTGAATTGGGCGAACCAATTAAGTCGGTGCGACCTTCATTGCGGGCTGGGGTGCTGAGGGCATCGTTGCCAGAAACGGTGTATTTGAAGACGGCATCCCAGGTGTCGTTAGGCGCATAATGGAATGCAAGGCGGCCGCCTTGAAAGTCTGTTTGTGCGCCGTTTTCACTGCGGCCAACGATGTCGACATAGCCTTCGTCACGCTTAAAGCTCAATGCGCCCCGCGCAGCTAAAATGCCGGGTATAAGCTCAGTTTCTGCACCGGCTTCAGCACTAGTCGCGTTGTAACTGCCGGCGCCAAGTTTAATGTAATTGCTCGGCTCATCACCGAATTGAGGGGTGCGGGTAATAATGTTTATTGCGCCGCCGGTGGTGTTTTTTCCGTAAAGCGTACCCTGCGGACCACGCAGCACTTCTAAGCGTTCAATATCAAAAAAGTTAGCGCCGTGGCTGTACACCGGAGCCAAATAAGTTTCGTCAACATAAACGCCGATGGGACTAGCTTGGTTTGAGCTGTAGTCAGACATGCTCACGCCGCGGATGGCAAAAATTGGTTGAATGTCACCGTAGGGGCCGCTGACCTGCATATTGGGGACTTGGGCAGAGATATCGCTGGCGTTTTCAAAGCCGTATTTGTCGAGCTGTGTGCCGGTTAAGCCGGTAACTGCCACGGGAATATCTTGCGTACTCTGGCTGCGCTTTTGGGCCGTGACCAGAACCTCCTCGAGCATGGGGGCCGCAAAAGCACTATTAAAGGAGCTGGCAATGGCGAGGCAAATACCAGTACTTAATAAGTGCCGGCGACTCTTGTGTGTAGCTGAGCGACGTTGCTGCATGTGTAGTTCCTTTCAAGCTATGACGGGTTGGATCTTGTTATTCAGAAATTTACGAGCGTGGAGAATGCCGAAACGTCGATTTTCAAAATTGCCATTTGGTGACAAATTATTATCATTTGGTGACAAATCGCCTAGTTATTATTCACATCTCGTAGATTTGTGACCCAGTACTCGGCTGGCAACTACAAGCCTAGTCTAGCTTTTTCGTTTTGCTATGTTTAAGAGCGATTTACGGTAGGTATTTGGGGTAACGCCAAACCAGCGCTTTGCGGCGCGGTTAAAAGAACTTTGTTCTTGATAGCCAAGTAGGCCCGCAATTTGAGCCATTGGCATACCTTGTTCGGCGAGAAAATTTTGCGCGTCGCGACGACGGATCTCGTCAACGATTTCTTCGAATATATGGCCCTCGTCTTTAAGGCGTCGCTGCAGAGTGCGCTGGTGCATGAATAATTCGTTGGCCACGGTTTTAATATTGCAACACTGTGTAGGCAGTAACCTGCTAATAATGAATTTGGTTTGCTCTATAAAGGTCAGTGGCGAACCGCCGCTTTTTTTAATGACGTAGTTGGCAATAACGTCGCGCTGAAATGAGTCGGCGGTGCGAATAGGAAAATCAAATTGTTCTGGGGTGAGTACCAAGGCGTTGCATTCTTGATTGAATAGCACTGGGCAAGCAAAGTGGCGCCGGTAAATTTTTATGTCCAAGGCTCTGCTGTGACGAAATAGCACCGCCTCAGGCTTTTTGCGATTCTCTGTGAGCATGGCGTGGACGTTGGCCATTAGTCCAATCGACATTTCTGTGGTCTGGTGGCGATAGGGGTAATCTGCCACGTTGATGTCGAGCATAATACGTGGGAATTTGGGTGCAGAGGTGTCATCAAGTGCCAAGGTAATCGCTGGGCTGTGATGGGAAATATAGCGCGCAATGCAAAAAAGGGCGTCGCCAACGGTGCTGGAGGTGCGGGCCATAATGGCAATGGGGCCGAGGGTTTCCATATTTTGCTTTTTAGATAAACGCAGGCCAAAGTCGGGGCATTGCAGCGTGTCCGCCGTGGTTTCTAGCAGTTGCATTAGACTGTGGAAAAAAATTAAGTAGTCGAGATCCTCTAGCCGGTTTGGATCGATATTGAAGCGCCTTAATAGCGGTTCGGGGTTCTCACCAAGCTCCTGAACCAGTTCGGTGTAACCACTGAGAGCGGAGGCGCGGACTAGGGGGCGCATAGTTTTACATCCATCAAAAAGCCAGTATGCTGTCGTCAAATGCTAATTTTTAGCATAGCGGTATCGTGGTTTAATCGCCAGCATTGCTTGTTTCTAGTGGCGATTAAACTGTTTTCCGGAGTGAGTCATTACATAACAATAAGAGAGTTTTATATGGGATCTTGGTTTCGTGTTGTAGCCATAATTGCGCTGCTTGGCTTTGTTGGAGTACTGGCGCTATATGCTCGCTCCCCCATACAAGCGGTGGCATTTGAAGCACCTAGCGGCGCAGTGAATAAGGCGTTTTCAGCAAATGAAAAATTAGCGGCAGTTAGGACTTATTTACAGCGTGTTGGCACTGGACCGGAAGATATTGTTAAGGGCCCCGACGGTGATTATTACACCGGCTACCAAGATGGCCGCATTGTGAGGTTTAGTGTCCGCGACGGGCAGGTACTAGAAGACAGTTCCCGCGAGTTTGTGAACACAGGTGGCAGGCCTTTGGGAATGCAATTTGACGCCGCCGGAAATTTAATTGTTGCCGATGCATTTAAGGGCCTGTTGTCGGTATCACCAGCGGGTGAAATACAAACCTTGCTTGATTATGCAGATGATCCTTCGCTGCGTTTTATTGATGACGTGGATGTGGCGGCGGATGGCACAATTTGGTTTAGCGATGTCTCCAGCCGCTTCGGCTTGCATGATTATATTTACGATTTAATCGAAGCCTCTGCAACGGGGCGCTTGCTAAGTTATTCGCCTTCTAATGGCGAGCATAAAGTGCATCTTAGTGGGCTTTATTTTGCTAATGGGGTGAGCCTTGGCCCAGATGATAGTTGGGTGCTGGTGAATGAAACTGGAGCGTCACGGGTAAGCCGTTTGTGGCTGACGGGCCCCAAGGCTGGCACCCAAGATGTCTTTATAGATGGCTTGTCTGGTATGCCAGACAATATTAGTTTTAATGGCAGCGACACATTTTGGGTGGCAATACCTGCATTGCGAAGCAGGGAAATTGATGCCTTGGCTAGCTACCCGCTTTTACGGAAACTGCTTGGCGGTTTGCCTGCGGATTTGCTGGTGCCTACTAGCAAACTTGGTTTTGTGCTGGGCTTGGGTTTAGACGGAACGGTTAAATTTAATTTGCAGTCCGAGACTGGTGTTTACCACACTATAACCAGCGTAAATGAGTATGATGGCCATCTGTGGCTGGGCAGTTTGGCAATGCCTTCAATTGCGGTATTGCCATTACCTAGCGTTAATTAATAGGCTTAGAAGCCAGATTGTTTCTGGCTTCTGTCGAGATTGAGACGCTAGACTTTTAAATGCGCGGCATGAAAACGCAGATGGTCTTCAATAAAACTGGCGATAAAGTAATAGCTGTGATCGTAGCCGTCGTGACTATATAGCTCTAAGGGGTAGCCGCTAATATTGGCTGCGTTTGTTAGGGTATCCGGTTTTAATTGCTCCTCTAAAAACTGGTCGGCATTTCCCTGTTCAATTCTGGCTGGAACAAATTGGCGGGCGTCGCGAATTAATTCACTGGCGTCGTATTGCTGCCACTGGGTTTTGTCGTCCCCTAAATATTGCGTGAACGCTTTTTGTCCCCAGGGGCAATTGAGGGGGTTGCTGATTGGGCTGAAGGCCGACACCGATTGGTAGCGTAGCGGATTTTTTAAGGCGATGGTCAAGGCGCCGTGACCACCCATCGAATGGCCTGAAATTGAGCGCAGTCCCGATACCGGAAAGCTCGCTTCTATAAGCTCAGGTAGTTCTTTCACAATATAATCGTACATTTGGTAATGACGATTCCACGGAGCCTGGGTGGCGTTCACATAAAAACCTGCACCTTTGCCGAGATCGTAGGCTTCATCGTCGGCAACGTCATCACCGCGTGGGCTGGTGTCGGGTGCGATAATGGCGATACCCAGTTCCGCAGCGACGCGCTGTGCACCGCTTTTCTGCATAAAATTTTCGTCGGTGCAGGTAAGGCCAGACAGCCAGTAAAGTGCGGGTACGGTTTCACCTGCGGAAGCCTGAGGCGGTAGGTAGATAGCAAAGCGCATCTCGCAATTCAGTACCGCCGAGCGGTGGGTGTATTGCTTGTTCCAGCCGCCAAAGCTCTTGTTGCTGCTAATGTTTTCAATACTCATAAGCGCCTACATTGCCCCGCAGGGCAATGTCCTCGTGTTGATCAGTGGTTTAGTAGTGAATGACAGAGCGAATACTTTTGCCTTCGTGCATTAGCTCGAAGGCCTCGTTTATTTGCTCTAGTGGCATGGTGTGGGTGATGAAATCGCTAAGTTTAAATTCACCCGCTAGGTAGCGCTCTACATAGTCTGGCAATTCTGAGCGTCCGCGCACACCGCCGAAGGCGGTGCCGCGCCATACTCGGCCCGTTACTAGCTGAAATGGTCGGGTTGAAATTTCTTGGCCTGCACCGGCAACACCGATTATTACCGACTCTCCCCAGCCTTTATGACAGCACTCAAGAGCCGAGCGCATGGTGTTGACGTTGCCAATACATTCAAAAGAGAAATCTACGCCGCCGTCGGTGAGTTCCACAATGACTTCCTGTATGGGTTTGTCAAAGTGTTTGGGGTTTACGCAGTCAGTGGCGCCTAGTTTTTTGGCTAGCTCAAATTTAGATTCATTGATGTCGATGGCGATAATCCGGCTGGCCTTGGCCATCACCGCACCGATCACGGCGGAAAGCCCTATGCCGCCCAAGCCAAATATCGCAACTGTGTCGCCTTCTTTTACTTTAGCGGTGTTTATTACAGCGCCCATACCGGTAGTGACGCCGCATCCAAGTAAGCACACCTCTTCAAGGGGGGCGCTGGGATTCACTTTGGCCAGCGAAATTTCCGGCAAAACGGTGTATTCAGAGAACGTAGAGCAGCCCATATAGTGGAAAATCGGCTGGCCGTCTTTGTAAAAGCGGGTGGTGCCATCGGGCATTAGGCCCTTGCCTTGGGTTTCGCGAATCTTTTGGCAGAGATTGGTTTTGCCAGATAGGCAGAATTTACATTCGCGACATTCAGGTGTGTACAGCGGAATGACGTGATCACCGACGGCAACTGAGGTAACGCCTTCGCCGATTTGCTCAACTATGCCGCCGCCCTCATGGCCGAGAATGGCGGGGAAGATACCCTCAGGATCATCGCCAGATAGGGTGAATGCATCGGTGTGGCACACACCGGTGGCAACAATACGAATTAGCACTTCGCCTGCTTTGGGGGGCATGACGTCGACTTCTTCTATTTTTAAAGGCTGGCCTGGGCCCCAGGCTACAGCGGCTTTGGATTTTATAAAGTTTTCTGACATGGGTTAGCTCCCGCAGATGTAATGTTGTTTTAAGTGTGAGTGATAGCTTTATCGACAGATTTCATTGTAATTGTTTCCCTTGTCGGCATAATCGCTAAAAATGTAAAACTCTTTTACAGTGGTGCAATAATGAGTGATTGGCGAGGGGTGAGTGAATTTGTGGCGGTGGTGGAGGCTGAGAGCTTTACCGGCGCGGCAAAGCGCCTGGGTTTGTCGGTGGCGCAGGTAAGCCGCCAAGTTAGTGAGTTGGAAGACCGCCTTGGAGCGAAGTTGTTTTATAGAACAACTCGGAAAGTAACGGTGACGGAGGTGGCTGCGGTGTATTACCAGCATTGCCGAAGTGTGCTTGACGGCTTGGCAGATGCCGAGCGCGCTATTTCCGACTTACAAAGCTCGCCACGGGGAAAAATTAAACTAACCGCGCCCATTACGTACGGCGAGGAGAGTGTAATGCCGCTGGTAAATGATTTTTTGAAGTTGTATCCGCAGTTAGAAATTGACTGTCAGTTAAGTAATCACACGGTCGATATACTGGCGGAGTCCTACGACTTAGCTATTCGGGTTGGCAATCTAAGGGATTCCAGCATGATCGCTAAAAAGCTGTCTTCGCGGCGGCGCTATGTATGTGCATCGCCTGAGTATTTGGATCGCTATGGCATGCCCCACACATTGGCTGAGCTCGATAGTCACAATTGTTTGACTGGCGCCTCGGAGTATTGGCGATTTCACGAAAAGAACAAATTACGCACGGTGCGGGTTACGGGAAATATTCATTGTAATAGCGGTTACGCCTTGGTCGATGCCGCCCTCAAGGGTTTGGGTATTATCCAATTGCCGGATTATTATGTGGTGTCATATCTTGAGCGCGGCGATTTACTTACCCTGCTCGATACTTACCAAGAGCCCGAGGAGGGGATCTGGGCGCTGTATCCGCAAAATCGGCATCTGTCGCCAAAGCTGAAATTGCTGTTGAAATACCTCGCCGACCATTTGCCTGATAGCTTGCGGAATGCAGGTGTTGTTGCTGCGCGTTAGGTTTTTTAGTGGGTAATTTGGTAATGCACTTAAGATTAAAAGCCGCGAATTGCTCTGTGAATGTGACAGATTGTCACAATTCTTTTTGAGTTCCCTTAAAATTGTCATATTTCATTAATACGAATGTAATAATTTTACACGATAATTATTCCGTTAAGGCCCTCTAGCAGTGTGTGAAGGTTGCCGCATTTAAGATTAGCTGCCCAAGGGCGACGGAGTAGAACATGAGTGTAAACAGTTTTGTACGTGTATTAATGCTTGCGGCGCTTGCCGTTGTTGCGATGCCAATGAGCGCAATGGCTGATGAGCCAGCTCAGTTGATTGAAGAAGTAACCGTTGTTGGTGCTGTTCGCAATGGTTCCGTCGATGTAGCCGATATCGATTTGGCGGCTGACGAAGCCCTGCAAGAAATGCCGGTTGCTTACGAGTAAGTTTGATTTAGTTCTTCTGTTTTTTTTGATTGTATCTCCACTTTGGTCTTTATTTTCAGGCGTCGCTGACTTTATCAGCGGCGCCTGATTTGTATTGCCGAGGTAATGCTAATTTTTTGTAGCTGCTCATTGATTCGCAATATATCCGCTTGGTCACCGTTACTTAGGCCAAGGGCGATATAGCCAGCGCTAAATTTCCCTAGTCCGCTGTCATAACTTTCCCAGCGCTCCCCCGTCCATGCTTGAACCCAAGCGTGGGGCACAAATACATATTTTCGCCCCAGAAAACGGTCGTTAGTATAGGCGAGCCCGAACACGACGCGTGCCGGAATGCGGGCGGCGCGGGCCAGTGTGGCAAGTAATAACGCGTGTTCGGTGCAGTCACCCTGCCTGCTGTTGTACGCCTCAAGGCCGGTGGCGTAGCCGGAGTAGTTGGGCTCCTCACTCATATGTCTAGTTACGTAACGAGTTAAGCGCCGCATTTGGCCGCTAGTGCTGCTGGTGTCGGGCAAGATGTCGTTGACTATGTTTTTAAATATGGGGTTTTGTGCGGGCAACCAATAATTGGCCGCTAGGGCGTCCTGCAATGCTGACTTGTCGGGGGGCGTTTCTGTGCCGCAGTCGTCGCAGATCACAATTTCAGCGCCGTCTGGCGTACGATTGCTGCTCTGTTCGTAGGTATTGGGTAAATCTAGCTGGAAGTCGCCACTTAATTGGTAGCGTATTTTACCGTGTAAAGCGGTGTCGGATATTTTATACGGCGACTGAATAAGCTGTCGGTAAACGTGGGTGTTAGGTACAAAGCTGGCTGTTGCACAGGCCTTGTCGCAAGTGGTGATAATGAGTTGCTCACCGCTGGATTGGCTGCGCTCTTCTAAAACGTGGAATTGCGCATCTGTGAATATATCTGTGGGCTTGCTGTCGGGGCCAGTGGTTTTTTGTATATGCCACGCGTAATCGGCATGTTCGCTGCTGTTGTAGGGGCTGATTCGCAAGCGCGTTTTGTCGAACTGCCGAGTGCTAAAATTCCAGCTGTAATATTCAAACTCCCGCTTTGCGTCGGCTAGTTTTAATAGCGCGATTCTAAGACCCTCGGCTAATAAAAATGGCTGGGGAATGGGGTAGCGTTCGATGCTAGAAGAATTGTCGCGTTTTAAAATCAGCGCTTTACCTTTTACGGTGGCGCTCATTTTATGATTGGCGGTATCTGAACTCACTGTTTTGAAAAGCGCTATCGGTTTACCCGCCGACGATTCGTGATAGCTGAGTGTTGTGGCAATTTCACGGTTGGGAACGCCGGGTTGGCTGAGGGTGAGGGCTAAGGTTTCGGTGGTTTTAAGCAGCTTTGCTTCCTGTTCCCTCGCAATGTGGCGATATCCCATTTTGTGATCGCCAAGGCTTACGGTTTGCCACTTTTCACTGCTAAAGCTTGGATTTTTAGCTGTCGTGGCTACATGGTTGTTTGTGCAGGCACTTAGGGTGGCGACAACAAAGGCCAGCGCAATAAACAGATATTTTTGCGAGGCTAGGCCTAAAGTCCCAGGTCTAAAAAAAGTATGTAGGCAGTATGAGCGACTCATATTGGCGTGCCGATGAGTTGATTGTCTCGCAGCCATTGGTAGCTTTTTTCTACGACTTGCTGGCAATCTTCTTGTAGGGCCATATGGCCAACACCACTTATGACATCGTGGCTGACCGTCGGCGTTACGCGGGCAATATTGCGGGCAAAATCAGCTTGTTTGTGGAGATAGGAATGCTCTGCCCGCAGAACCAGTGTGGGAACTGTAATATGGCGCAGGGCTTGCCAGGGCGAATAGGTGTGCTGAAAGTTATGGGCCTCCCACTCGCGACTGTAGCGCAGGGTAAAGCTGCCGTCGCTTTGTTCAACGAGGCCCGCGCGGGCGTAATCTTCAAAGGCAGCATCTGAAAATCGTCGGTACGCAGATTTTTTGCGATGGTAGTTAATAAAGGCTGAGTGGCTCTCCCATTGGGGTTTTCGTCGCCGTGTGCTTTTGACTAGGTTCATTTGTCCCATCAATGTTGATGGGGCTACGGCTGCAACCATTGGCAGAATTCGACCAGGAATGGTGGCGGGGTCAAACATGAGCAGTGCTTTGAATAGATCTGGTCGCTTTGCGGCTGCAATGGCGCTAACGGTGCCGCCAATAGAGTGCCCCATCGCGATAACGGGGCCCGAATGTTGCGTTTTTCTGCGATGGTCAAGAAAGGCGATGAGATCGTCAGCGTGTTGGCGCCATGTGAATCCGCGTGGCGCGGCTTGTGCTTCCCATGCTCCCCTGTTCTCTAAGGCGGCAATAGCAAAATCGTTCTGAAAATGTTCAAGAAAAAAATGGTAACTGGCTACAGGAAAGCCGTTCGCTGCCGAAAAATGCAGGGTGTCATTTTCACTTCCGCCTTCAAGCCAGCTTGCTGGGCCTCGGCCAAAATCTAATTGGTGCGTGGTAAACATTGGGTAGCTTCATTAATTCTGTTGGTAATTAGCAAGCATACCATGCCAAAAAGCGTGAGGTGTATGGCTGCTGCCCTTGGGTAAAACCGAAATTTTCCTGTGCGCTATCAGGGTATTCTCTTATACAGAGAGTGATTCTTCAGCCGTTAAGTGGGTTAGGTACGAGGGCAATAGTCGACGACACACCATTCGTCTGCGGACTATTTGCCTGTGTGGGCGGCAAAGGTATTGGAGAAGACTTTGGATATCGCAACGCTATTAGGCATGTTAGGGGCGCTGGGCGTTATTGTTCTGGCTATTTTAATCGGCGGCAGCGCAAGCGGGTTTATCGATACCCCGAGTTTGTTAATCGTGGTCGGCGGTGGCCTGCTCGCCAATTTGGTTAAGTTTCCCCTGGATCAAACCTTGGGGGCATTTAAGGTTGCGTCCCGCGCCTTTGTTCATAAACCAACCAGTTCAGAAGCGCTAATTGCTGAGTGCATGGAAATGGCTGGTGTGGCCCGCAAAGAAGGCTTGCTAGGCCTCGAGTCGCTAGAGATTAGCAACGAATTTTTGAACAAGGGCGTACAGATGGCGATTGACGGTCATGACCCCGAGTTTGTTCGCCGAGTGCTAAATAAAGAAATTAATTTGGCTATTGAGCGCCATGAAATGGGTGAGTCGGTATTTAAAGGCTTTGGTGAGTCGGCGCCGGCAATGGGTATGATCGGTACCTTGGTCGGGTTGGTACAGATGATGTCGAATATGTCTGACCCCAAGGCGATTGGCCCGGCGATGGCGGTGGCGCTGCTAACGACCCTGTATGGCGCAGTACTGGCGAATGTTGTTGCGTTGCCAATGGCGGAAAAGCTCGCCTTTAGAACCTCTGAAGAGCGCCGTAATCGCCACCTTATTCTTGAAGCGGTTGATGGTATTCAAGAGGGGATCAATCCACGAGTTCTAGAATCCTTGTTATCCACCTATTTGCCAGACAATAAGCGCGAGCCAGAGAAAAAGGCTGAGGAGGCGTAAGTGGATGATGTTCCAGCTAAAAAGCAAGATGCAGGGGCCCCCGCGTGGGTGCTTACCTTTGCCGATTTGATGTCGTTGCTTCTCGCTTTCTTTGTACTGCTCTTCTCATTTTCAGAAATGGATAAGCAGAAGTTCAAGGAGTTGTCGGGATCAATGAAAGATGCCTTTGGGGTGCAGCGCGATATTCCGGCATTTAAGCCGCCGATTGGCACCAGTATGATTGCCCGCGATTTTACCCCCGGTACAGTAAGGCCCACGGTGGAACGAGAGGTGCGTCAGCAGGCTTTGCAGGAAATGACTACCTTTGTTTCCGAAGAAGCAGACGACCAAATGTTGAATGATTTAGAAAAGGTAAAAGAGCATTTAGCCCTAGAAATTAACGAAGGCTTGGTTGAAGTGGAAAACGATGGCAATAAAGTCATTATTATCCGCATTCGTGAACGCGGCTCATTTCCTTCAGGCAAAGCGGAGCTATCACCTGGGTTTGATACAGTTATTGAGAAGTTTGGTAAGGTTTTAAACGATATTGGCGGACAAATTGTGGTGGCGGGTCATACCGATAACCTTCCCATCCATACCGACAGATTCTATTCAAACTGGGATTTATCATCTGCACGGGCGGCTACGGTTATAGGCAGTATTGTTCAGAGCAGCGGCCAGCTCCCCAGTCGCTTTAGGGTGGTGGGCTATGCGGATACCCGCCCAATTGACGACAATAATACGGAAGAAGGGCGGGCTAGAAACCGTCGTGTCGAGATATTTATGCTGCGGGGTTCCACCAAAGACCCCTTGGAGGGGCAGGTGGTTGGGGAGTATGGTGCGTCGATGACGGAGCAATAAGATATAGTCGTACTTGCTGCGCTTAAGCTGGCATTCAGTTAACTCCTGATACTTTACAGCTACACAAAGGAGAAGCGACTATGAATACTATCAAAGCTCTACATTTTGGAAGGCCAGCGTTGATCCGTAATTTTGCACTTACGGCGCTGCTGATTGTGGCGGTGGCAGTATCACCAAAGCAGGCCCATGCCGACGGGGTAGAAACTGCGGCTGCGATCATGATTGGTGCGGCGGTACTGTATGCGGCACATGATTCTTATAAGGATGATCGCCGCTATAGTAAAAATCACTCGCACGACCGACACTGCGGTCATCAGGTGAGTTACCGTGACACGGGCAATCACAATTACAGTCATAGTTATAACAATGGTTATCGGAAGCAAAAAGTGTATACCGATGTCCATGCTGGCCACAGCAGTCATAAATACTACAAAGGTAAGGACTATAAAAAGGGTAAAGATTATCGCTATGACAAACACGATAATCGGTCTGACCACTTTGCGCGTAATGATCGCAACCGCTACCAGCAGGGCGGTAATAGTCAACACGGTCGAAGAGATCTAAATGATCGTCAAAAGCATAATCAGGCGTATTGGAATACGCGGGTGAATGTTAGCCAGCGCCATTAAAATGCTCGTGCTTTGTAGGCCTAAAATACCGGACTTGTTCCGGTATTTTTTTGTGGTGCATTTGTGGGCCTAGAATATGGCATTCGTGGGTATAATTAGCATTTTGAGAAGCCACTTAGTGATTGTGAGCCACAATACTGTGTTGGTGTTTCTGATTTTTAATGCACTACAAATAGGATTTTAAATGACAAGCGAGCAGTTAATAGCAAAACTTGAGCAAGCGCCGCAGCCATTTAGCGACGTTATCGCGCTGATAGATGCGGAATACAACTTTGTTCCCACTAGTTTCAAAAATGGCGATCAGCAAAATCAAGCGGGTACAAATAATGGCTCTTGCAAAATTTTTGCCTTTGGACGTTTGCACCAATTAACAGAGCAGGCCACTCTACATGCCTTTGGTGATTTTTATACCCAAGATGTATTGGGGAATCCAGATGGTAGCGATCACGCAAATATCCGCAATTTTATGCGCAGTGGTTGGGTGGGGGTAAGTTTTGAGGGCGACGCCTTAACACTAAAGTGAGTAGCGAAGCGCCCCGGCGGGGCGCTAAATCATAGCTTTCTCTGAGCCGGTGAGCGTCAAGGCAGAGTGTTTATCTAACTTTGCCTTCAGCTTCTGCTAAGCGTGCACTAAGCTCGTCTACGCGCTGGCTTAATTCGGCATAGTCTTCGGCGCTTGGATAGCCAAGGCGAGCCAAAATGGCGACGACACGCTCATCTAATAGCGCGTCGATATCGTCACTGCTCGTGCTACTATCCACTTGGTCGACAACCTTGTCATAGGCATCCGCGACTTGTCGGCGAGCCTTGTCAAAAGAATCGCTTACTGCATCTTGAATTCGGTCGAGTTTGGCGGATTTGCTGCCTCGACTGACGATCTTGCGCCCTTCGCCAATTAGCTGATCCATCAATTTAGACTTCTCATTAGCGAGTAGGCCGCGACCCTCTTCTTCAACGCGCGCTAGAGCTCCAACGCTGGCGAACAATGCCTTTTCGCCCCGAGACATGACGCTTTTAGCGGTTTGTTTTATTCCTTTTATATGCTTATCTTTGGCCATTTTCGGACTCCTACTAGGCTTGCAATAGGATCATACGCTCAGGACCTAGAGCGATCACTCTAATTATTTTTACCTTTATTGTAATAATAGTGTGATCGCTCTAAGAATTCTCCGTAATCTGGTTTCCATAGTGCGAATGTAATCAACCATGCAATGAGGAATACCGACATGAGCAAAAGCAAATCGATTAATAAATTTCTGAAAAAGACCGCTAAAACTCTCGATAAAAGCCGTAATCCTTTGGATAAAATTACTCGGCTTGGCGTTAATACCAGCGGTATTGGTCACCGTGTAGTGCGCAATGGTATCAGCGAAGTAAAAACCGGCATCGACACGGCTCTTGATATTTCGACTAAGCGCCTACGTAACGCTAGCGATGAGCGAAAGCTGAAAGATATCGTGCAAGCGCAGCTCGATTTTACCGCCGCCGATGTTCGCGCGCTTGTAGATGTGGCTCGCAAGGGTGTTGATATTGTCGCTGATGGTCTAGTTGACACACTTGATGAAGTGTCTAATACCTATGATGCATATCGTGCTGATAGCAAAACCAAGGCTCCTGCACAACAAGTAAAAAAAGCGGCAAGCGCTAAGGCTGCGGCTTAATCCTTACTAATAGCGCTGCCGTTCACGGCAGCGTTATTGTCAAAAAAGTCGTTTTAATTTAGCTCAAAAAAATGCGTATATAGGCATTCGCAAATATTTTTCTAGTTTGACTCCACTTGGTCTGATGGTATTTCAGTCCTTCTTTTTACCCCTTAGCATGCGTCCTAATTTATTACCCAGCTGACGATTAACTGTGCCCAGTCCACCGTAAATATCTTCTAAGGCTGAATCATGGATGTTTCGTATAGATCGTGCCCCAGCCCGCGTTGCGGGGATGGATTCTAGAATTGAAAAAGGGATGGAGGAAATGCCGGAGTGAAGTGCTTCAGCAATTTCTACACCCTCTGCCATTGTTTGGGTGCTCAAGTTTTGCCAGTTGCGCAAAAAGTTGCGATTCTCCAGTGCCCAAGCATACTCAGCAGCCACAGCTAATCGACGATATAGATGACGTTCGCAGCTATTGCGCCAGTACCGGATCTGTTGTAATTCCTTTAACGCAAATAGGAATATCGCGAGACAAAAGGCAGCACACAGTAATAATAAAAATTCATTTGAGGTGAACAATTTTTACCTCCGCATCCACTCCTTGTTGGGTCATAGATGATAAGCAGTTGCTGCGAATTTGTTCATAGACTTTTTGACGAATCAGGCTCGGTGTAACACTTCCAAATTGCTCGGCGTACCAGCTTTGTTTTGCAGCTAATTGCAGTGGGTTTAATAATTCGATAGTAATGAGTGTGGCATCTCGCTGCCCCACTAATGGTTTTAGTTCCGGCGCAGAGATACCTAGGTTCTGATTTTGTGCTTCAAGGCGCTGGCTTAGTTCGGTGTAGTGGGCGCGCAATTGGCGCAAACGCATTAGTAGCCAAATACACAAGCCTGAGAGCAAGCATATTACTGCAATGAATATGAGTGCACCCATATAGCTGTCTCCAAGTCCGTGTAATGGTCAAATATTGGCGGCTAGATTTAAAACAATAATGCGATATTAGTCTAAAAGCAAAGACAGTAGCACTAAATTTGAGTACTTCTAGCGGCGCAATATGCCAGCATGATTCGGGTGGCAATTGAAATTTTGCTTTAGAGCAATTGCACTAACTATTTTTGCGTTATTTCACACATTAGTGTGATCGCTCTAAGGCATTTCTCTAATATTGTTTGCGTAAAGTGAATTTAATTGACCCACTGTCATTAACTAACAAAATAGGTAGTCCGACATGAGCAAGAGCAAATCCGTAAACAAATTTTTAAAGAAATCCGCAAAAGCACTCGATAAGACCCGTAACCCTTTAGATAAAATGGTACGTCTAGGCGTTAATACTAGCGATATCGCTCACCGTGTAGTGCGCGACGGTATCAGCGAAGTTAAAACCGGTGTTGATAGCATTGTAGATATTTCTACCAAGCGTCTGCGCAATGCTAGCGATGAAAAATACCTAAAAGATATTGTACAAGCACAGCTGAAATTCACCTCTTCAGATGTTCGTGTATTGGTAGATGTGGCTCGCAAAGGTATCGACACGGTTACAGATGGTATTGTGGATACCTTAGACGAAGTGTCTAACACCTATGATGCCTACCGTGCAGAATCAAAGGCATCAACAAGCACCAAAGCCGCTAGCAAAAAAGTAGCTGCCTAAAGGTTTTAATCACTGCCGCCCATTTGGGCGGCAGTGATTTTTCTGCTTCAGTTAGATAATGGGTTAATCTCGTCTAGCGGGCTGAACACCGTAAGTTGACGTTTTTCTATCTCAAAGTGTGCCGGTGTAAAGGCAACACGCTCCCCATCTGCATAAATTCGCTTTATTGGTTCCGTCGTTAGGCTAAACCGCTCGCTCTCAAATGACACTAGCCCCTTCGAATTTTTATAACGCCCTAGCAGAATTCGTGGTGCAACCTTGACTAATTTTCGTAAGCCACGGGGTTGCACCGAGTAAATATAGAAACGGGGTTTACGCAAATCCGAGGCGTGGTTCACCTTCATGCCGCCACCGTAGAAGCGGCCATTGCCCACCGCTAGTTGTATGCTTTGCCCGCTGATTTCATCGTCATCCTGCTTGATTGTGAAATTAAAAGGTTTGGGATTTCTAGCGACATCAAGGGCGGCGTCAGCGTAACTAAATATGCCTAGCGATTTTTTGCGTCCACCGGACAGCTTTTGGTTCACTTGCACGCCCATGCCAATATTGGCGATATTGAAGAACAGTCGATCGTTGACTCGACCGAGATAGATTTGTGTGCTTGCACCGGCAATAATAATTCGGATGGCTTCGTCTAGATCTCGTGGAATTTTAAGGGTTCTTGCTAGGTCATTGGCGGTGCCAAGGGGTAATATTCCAAACGGTAAGCCGGCGTCTAGCAAAGGAGCCGCGGCGCTATGCATAGTGCCGTCTCCCCCACCTAGTACAATTGCGCCAACTTTCTTTTGGTATTGCTTTATCAGTTGTGCGCAGTGCTCGACTGAGCTGGCTCGCTCGTTATGAACCTTAATACCCGCCTTTTCAAATCCAGCTATTGCCTTTTCAGCGGCGGATGCGCCGGATCGACTGTGGGGATTTACCATCAGCAGTATCGAGGTCGGACGAGTGAACGTGGCTTCCATCTGAAAATATACTAACCTTGCTTCTGTTGTGTGCTGCCAACTATAGCACTCTATTCTATGGTGCCAATCACTTGTTTTTCTCTTGTCCGATATCTCGTTACGGTAATGATCGCCTGGTCGAAATATATCCGTTATGAATAGGGTGGATACCGCGGTGCCAGTTTATAAATGCAGTAAAGTAGTGTGATCGCTCTAGGGATTTACCGTAGACTTTTGTCCCTGACCTCGATCGCCGCCTGACTTATTCATATATAGGAGTACCGTAATGGCTAAGTATGCCCCGGTAAATAAAATTTTAAGCAAGACCGCCGACAAATTTGACAAGGCACGCCAGTCATTGGAAGTGGTGACTCAGCTGAGTTCCGGTATTGGCGAAATTGCGCGTCGTGTGGCTCACGACGGTATTATTCAGGCTAGATCCGGCACTGACTGCATAGTAAATATTTCAACGAGGCCACTTAAAAAGGCGCGAGAGGGTGCGAGTTTGAAGGATATACTTCAAACGCAATTGAGTGCCACTACAGCGGATGTTCGCACGCTTGCGAAAGTCGGGCACAACACGATTGATGTTTTTAGTGGTGGCGTGACGGATACTCTAGAAATGGTTTTTCAAGCTTATAGTGCGCATCGTAAGGAGGGTACTGTTGATGTGCCAGAGGTGCAGTTAAGCGAGGCAAAGCCTAAGCCAAGGAAAGCCCCTAGCGAGTCAGCGAGTACTCCAAGGTCAGCATAACTCTAACTCAATTTCTTCGGCTGAGCGTGTTTAAGAGCAGCTATATTTCCTATAAATAGTTCTATACTATCCAGCGGTATAGCTATAAAAAAGTGTATACATTATGTCTGATCTATTAGCTTATTGGCCTTATTTACTCATACCTATTTTAACCGCCGGTATTGGCTGGTCTACCAATTGGCTTGGCATCAAAATGATGATGCACCCGGTTAAACGTATGGGGATAGGCCCTATTGGCTGGCAGGGCATTATTCCTCGTATGCGAGTTCGCATGACGCGAATGATGGTTGAAAATTGTGTCTCAACCATATGCTCACCTCAGGAAATGTTGGAAGCGGTAGACGATTCCCATGCTATTGAAAGCATTACTGCGCTAATTAGCCCACAAATAAAAGACTGGGCCGACGAGATATTGAGTAAACAGGTGTCGCGCTTGTGGAATCTTGCTCCTTCACTTGTTAAAAAAGCAGTGTACCGCGAGGTTGAAAAGCTGGTTCCGCATTTGGCTGAGGATATTCTTGCCGAGCTCAAGGGGCGCATGAGTTATTTAATCGATATTGGCGATATAGCCGCTATTGAGTCTGAGAAAAAGCCAGAAATTTTTCCCCGCCTAATGAGTACCATTGCCGCGAAGGAGTTCACCTTCGTGGTGCGTTCTGGTTTATATATTGGTTTTCCGCTGGGCTGTATTCAAGCATTGGTTTGGTATTTTTATCCGATGGATCTAGTCCTCCCGCTGTTTGGTCTAGTGGTCGGTGCTTTCACAAATTGGCTGGCCCTGCAGGTGCTTGTTCACCCAAGTGATCCAATACGGTTTATGGGGTTTAAATTTCAGGGATTGTTTATTGCCCGTCAGCAGACTGTTGCTAAGGATTTTGCTGAAGGTTTTACACGCGATTTTGTAGACATCAATACGGTGTTTGACTATGCGTGGAACGGAAAAAACAGTGATGAAGTGCGCTCCTTGGTTCGGCGCCAACTCATTAAAAACTTAAATGAAAAAGTGCTTACTGGGCCGCTATACAAGGCATTGGTTTTGAGTGGACAGTCTAAAAAACTTGATGACAATACCTTAAATATTCTCGAAGAAAAAATTGGCATGGTTTTGATGCACCCAGGTGTTAATGACAAATTACTATTACCGATTCGTGAGTTGATGGCAGAAAGAATGGCAGGTATGGCTCCTGAGCAGTTTCAGGGTTTGCTGATGCCAATTTTTGAAGAAGATCAGTGGATTTTGATATTCATCGGCGGCATTTTAGGTTTTCTCGCGGGGCTCGCGCAGCTGGTCTTTATGTTTGGTGGTAGCTTGTTTACATAGCACCAGTTGGGCCTTGGTTTAGTGCCAAACACACCTTCAGAGACTATTTTGCATGGATGATGCTGCCTCAATCCTCTCAAGTATAAATCGTTATCAGGCTCTGCGTTTGCACGAGGATGCTGATTTTGCTTCTTGCGTACTTGCACTCCAGCAGTGGCGATTGGAGGCCATGTTGACTGCTTTGGGCTCAGAGTGTGGAGGTGGCCCTAAGGGAGATTTACTGGAGTTTTATTTAAGCGAGGTTTTGTTAGGAGTTCACCTTCACGAACTTAATAAAAAGACTAATATAGTTAAAGTTATAGAAAAATTATTTACCGGAACAGACATGTTGACGGTTGGCTTGGAATTTAATGCGCTGACTTTTGAAATAAGTGAAAAACTGGTCGAGCAATTACATGGTGTTGCCGAGACTGGTGGGCTTGATGTCAAGTTATATGTCGAGGCATGTCATCGGGCGGCGGTGCTTGACGACATGGAGTATCAGTTAGCCTTATTTGAAAAATTTAGCGTTTATCTCGATGAAGCAATTCGTGATCCGATTGTTATTACCGGTCTAAAAGTTTCTAAAATCCCAGCGCGGATGTTTGGATTTAAACGGCTACATAAATTGCTCTCGCATGGCTTTAAGCTCGCAAAAAAGGCCGGTGATCCACGCCTTGCTCTAGCGGATGTGATAACGCTTGAACGCCAAGCTATAGCGAATATTCGCAGGGGCGCGAATGTTATTTATTCGCCGGTCGAGACAGGTAGCAATTAATTTCCGTAAAGAGCATAAGGATAATGAGTCATGGCTATTGCGACGCCGGAAAAAAAGAAAACTAAAGACCGTATTCTTGATACCGCCTTAGATTTATTTAATTTAGAGGGCGAGCCAAACGTTACGACCAATGCAATTGCCGACGAATTAGATATGAGTCCCGGTAATCTCCATTATCATTTCAAAACCAAGGCTGATTTGGTTCAGGCATTGTTTGCCCGCTTCGAAAGAAAGGTTTCAAGCTTGTTGATTTTGGACAAGGAGGAGCAGGTCGATATTGTCGAGGCGTGGATGAAGCTAAGTCTATTGTTCGAGATTATGTGGGTTTATCGATTTGCTTATCGGGATCTCGCGCAGTTGTTAGCAAAATATCCGCCGCTTCGGCGATCCACCGCCCAGTTATTGCACCGCAAAATTTCCGTTGCGCAGCAGGGCTGTGTGATTCTTGGTATTTCTAAAGATGAAGTTGATGTCGGTGCTTTGGCTAGGAATATTGTTGTGCTTATGACGTACTGGATCAGTTTTGAGTTGGCCTGTGATGTACAAGGGGAGGATCGAAGCCGCTTTGGTCGTGGCGCTTATCAGGTAACCCAGTTGCTACTACCTCATCTTGACGAAGCAGCAACTCAGGCGATTCGGAGTTTGGCTGGGGAATACCTCGACGTTTAAGAGGTATTCCAGCCCCATTTCTCTATTCTGCGCCGAAACCTATCGGGCGAACTTGAGATTAAGAGCCAATACTACCCATCATAGACTGCTGGTAATTTTGAATACCCACTTTATCAATTAAGCTTAATTGGGTTTCTAACCAGTCGATGTGCTCTTCTTCAGACTCTAGAATCTCTTCCATCAGCTCACGGCTGATATAGTCGCCTACTGACTCGCAGTACTTAATTCCGTCTTTGAGGTCGGGAACGGCTTTTAGCTCTAAGCTGAGGTCACACTCCAGCATTTCTTTGGTGTTCTCACCAATCAATAATTTGCCGAGGTCTTGGAGATTCGGTAAACCTTCAAGGAATAGAATACGTTCGATGAGCTTGTCTGCGTGCTTCATTTCATCGATAGATTCGTGATATTCGTAGTCGGCTAACTCCTTCAGCCCCCAATCTTTAAACATGCGGGAGTGGAGGAAATATTGGTTAATCGCTACGAGTTCATTGCCGAGGGCTTTATTGAGATAGGCAATAACCTTGCTGTCACCTTTCATGATTGCTGTCCTTTTGCGATTAGCTGATTGCGAGGCGTAAAGTGTGCGCCCAGACCAAGCGAAAAGTCAAGCTAAGTGATTGATTTTAAAGGGTTAAGAGAAGGGTAAAACTAATCGTTATCAGTTGCGTTACGCGGCGGCGTAACACAAATTCTCGTCGTAGCTGTTTAAATAGCTGTCGTAGATATCGCGGGCAAGTGAGCCGCATTTACCACATTGGCTTGCTAATTCAAGTTGACGACGAACTTCGCGGAAGCTGCCAGCACCGGCATCTACAGCGTCGCGGATATGCTTGTCGGTAATACCTTTACAGAGACAAACGTACATTCTATTTTGAATCTCATGGGCTCGAATTTGAAGCTCAACGATAATGCAAATGAGAATGCTTGTCAATTAAGTTCTTGTAATTATTGCAGTGTTGTTTCAATAGCGCATGACTATGGTGGCGATAAGAAAATTCAATGGGATTGGGCGAGGGCGGCGTGTATGATTGCCGATCTGAATCATGTTTTTACGGCATTTCTTGCCGTTTAATCAACTTATATTAATCATTAATCATTAATCAGAGGTGTATTACATGGGCGTTCTAGTAGGCAAGCCAGCTCCAGATTTCACATGCGCAGCAGTACTTGGTACTGGCGAAATTGTCGATAGCTTTACTCTAAGCGAAGCGGCTAAAGGCAAATACGCTTTGCTGTTCTTCTACCCACTGGACTTCACATTCGTTTGCCCGTCAGAACTGATTGCACTTGATCACCGCATGGATAAATTCCGTGAGCTGGGTGTGGAAGTGATCAGTGTCTCAATCGATTCTCAGTTCACGCACAATGCATGGCGCAACACTGCTATTAAAGACGGCGGTATTGGTCCAGTAACATACACTATGGCTGCTGACGTTCGTCACGACATCTGCCGTGCCTACGACGTAGAAGCTGAAGGCGGTGTCGCTTTCCGTGGCGCTTTCTTAATCGACAAAGAAGGTATGGTTCGTTCGCAGCTAGTAAATGACCTGCCACTTGGCCGTAACGTTGACGAGCTGGTGCGTTTGGTTGAAGCACTGCAATTCCACGAAGAGCACGGCGAAGTTTGCCCAGCTGGCTGGAATAAAGGCGACAAAGGTATGAATGCATCACCAGACGGCGTTGCTGCATACTTGGCTGAGAATTCAGATAAGCTGTGATGAGGTAGTCGGGCGTCGGAAGTCGGACGCTAGATGCTAAAACGAAAAAGCCCGATGCGTTTCACGCATCGGGCTTTTTTATCCGACGCCCGACCTCAGACGTCCGACCAAATTTTGCAATTAAGCAAAATTAGCCGCAGCAAATTCCCAGTTCACCAAATTCCAGAAGCCTTCCAAGTACTTTGGACGAGCGTTGCGGTAGTCGATGTAATAAGCGTGTTCCCATACGTCGGCGGTAAACAGTGGTGTTTGGCCTTCGCGGGCGATCGGGGTGTCAGCATCGTCGGTGTTCACGATTTCTAGGCTGCCGTCGGCGTTTTTAACCAGCCATGTCCAGCCTGAGCCAAAGTTGCCAACTGCTTTGCCATTGAAAGCGGTTTTAAATTCTTCAAAAGAACCAAATGCCTTATCAATTGCAGCAGCGAGTTCGCCAGTCGGCGCGCCGCCGCCATTTGGGCTGAGGCTGTTCCAGTAGAAAGTGTGATTCCAAACCTGAGCGGCTTGGTTGAACAATACACCGCTTGACGTTTTGATGATGTCTTCTAGAGACTTGCCTTCAAATTCGCTGCCAGGCACCAATTCATTCAATTTGGTTAAGTATGCGTTGTGGTGTTTGCCGTGGTGGAAGTCGAGGGTTTCGGCAGAAATATGGGGTTCTAACGCGTCTTTTGCGTAAGGTAGTGCGGGTAATTCAAAAGCCATGTGATTCTCTCCTGAGTATGGTTTTGTGTTGTAAAACAGTTAAATGTTGTACCTGATTTACATTATGTTTTGCTGACACTTCACTGTTGGTCGTGAATTAGTGCAGCAAGATCAGGGCCAACGCCAGCCTCCCAGTTGCTGCCAGCGATTGACGATCTGACAGAACAATTCGGCGGTTTTAAAGGCATCATAAGCGGCGCTGTGAGCTTCGCTGTTGTCGAAGTCGATATCGGCCAACTGGCAAGCTCTAGCCAAGACGGTATGGCCGTAGGCAAGCCCAGAAAGGCTTGCGGTATCCATAACCGAGAAGGGGTGGAAGGGGTTGCGTTTGATATTGCTGCGTTCGATGGCGGCCAAAACAAAGCCGAGATCGAAGTGCGCATTGTGTCCCACCAGCACCGCACGGGTGCACCCATTGGCTTTTACTTGCTGACGAATTCGCTTCATCAGCTCGCCCATTACAGTCACCTCTTTCTGTGCCTGTCGTAGTGGGTTATGGGGATCAATGCCCGTAAATTCAAGGGCGGCGGTCTCTAAATTTGCGCCTTCAAAGGGTTCTACGTTGTAGCTTACGGTGTCGTCGGGTTCGAGTTGGCCTGAATCATCCATGCGCAAAAAGGTCGCGGCTATTTCGAGTACCGCATCAGTCTGGCTGTTGAAACCACCGGTTTCGACGTCGATCACGACGGGAAGAAAGCCTCGAAAGCGTTGTGCAATCATCGATTTTTCATCGCTGAAATCCATAGTCGCCTCAGGCAATCTGCCAGTGCAGTTGCTCACCGCCCCGCAGTGGGTAAATGGTATCGCCGCCAAGCGGAAGTTGCTCCGGCGCGGTCCAGCTATTCTTTTGCAAAATGATGGTGTCGGTATTTCGCGGTAAGCCGTAAAAATCGGGGCCGTAAAAGCTGGCAAAGGCTTCTAGTTTGTCGAGTTTTCCTGCGGTTTCAAAAGCCTCTGCGTAGAGCTCGATGGCAGCGTAGGCGGTGTAACAGCCGGCGCATCCGCAGCTGGTTTCTTTGCGGTGGCGCGCGTGCGGTGCGGAGTCGGTGCCTAAAAAGAACTTAGGGCTGGCGGAGGTTGCCGCGGCGATCAGCGCCTGCTGATGGGTATTGCGCTTAAGAATGGGCAGGCAGTAATAGTGAGGGCGAATGCCACCGGCCAACATGTGATTGCGGTTGTACAGCAGGTGGTGAGCGGTAATGGTTGCCGCGACGTTATCTGCTGACTCACTTACAAACTGTGCTGCATCAGCCGTTGTAATATGTTCTAGCACGACTTTTAAGGCTGGAAACTGCAGGCATATATTGCGTAAGTAGCGGTCGATAAAGCGCGCTTCGCGATCAAAAATATCAATTTCAGCGTCGGTGACTTCACCGTGGACAAGTAGTGGCAGACCGTGCTTTTCCATGCTTTCAAGCACGGGGTAGAGCTTTTCAATCCTGGTGACACCGGAGTCTGAATTGGTTGTTGCGCCAGCGGGATATAACTTTGCGGCGTAGACCACGTCTGACGCAGCGGCGGCGGCGATGTCTTCCGGCTGGGTGTTGTCAGTTAGATAAAGCACCATTAAGGGCTGTAGTTTGTGGCCACTAGCTGGCAAGGCCTGTTCAATGCGCTGCCGATATGCCCTTGCCTCGGCAAGATTGCGCACCGGCGGCGTTAAATTTGGCATGACGATCACGCGGCCAAAATAGCGGCTTGCGTCTGCGACGGTATGATTTAACACCTCGCCGTCTCGCAAATGAATATGCCAGTCGTCGGGGCGGGTAATTTCTAAGGTTTGCATGCTGAGCCTTACTGCTAGCGTCCACCGAGCGATCTACGAAGGCCGGCTTTGGAGGCGTGGTGTCTGGCGGAGAATGCTACAGGAATTTGAATAGGGTATAAACACCTGCCATCGTGTTGTGACGGGTGTTTATACCGGTCTAGGTGGTTTACTCGTCCGCTGGTTTTGATTTGTTGGTGCTGAATGTCAGTTCATCGCCGTTGGCGGCGATAACACTGCGGCCAATGCTCGGGACCTTCATTAGCTCTTCCGCTGAGTTGATTGAGCCATTTTCTTCACGATAGCGAATAATGGCCGCAGCGCGTTTTGGGCCAACACGCTTGAGTGTTTGCAGTTCTTCTGCGGTAGCGGTATTAACGTCCAGCGCATAGCTGGGGCTCAGAAAGCCAAGGCTTAAAACGAGGGCGAGTAAAATACGAGTGGCCGACAAGCGGCGTAGAATAGTTTTCATCGTAAAATCCTTTTTCAAGATGAAGTATGTGAAGTTTAATAAAGCAGGTACGTTGATTTGTACCTGCTTCTAGAATAGACCACGCTGGCTTTTATGCAAAGCCGGCGCTGAGGGACTTAGCGAACTTTTACTTCAGTCCACAATTTATTGATGAGGCGGCGTTGTTTGGCATTGCGCGCGCTGACGGTCTCGAGGGTTTTTTGTACTTCGTCATCAGGGAAGATAGCGGAAATTTTCAGAATCTCTGGCTCGATAAATGGTGTGGCGGCCGCATTTGGATTTCCGGTGCCAACAACATTGGTTAACTCTGCGGCGTTTTCGGGTGCCATCATAAAGTTAATAAATTGCAGCGCCAGTTCAGGATTGCGGGCTTTTTTCGGGATGACCATATTATCCAAGGCCAATACTGCACCTTGTTTTGGCAGTACGAAGTTCACGCTAAAGTCACGACCAGCATCCGCTGCGTCTACACGGGCTTGGAACATATCGCTAGAGTAGCCGTGGGCAACCCATATATTGCCAACGGTTAGTTCTTTAATATAGCTAGACGAGTTAAATGCTGCCCAGTACGGTTTGGCTTTTAAAATCAGCGCCTGAGCTTCTTTTAAATGCTTTTCGTCGTTGTCGTTAATGGAGTAGCCGAGGTATTTAAGGGCAGCGCCGAATAGCTCTTCAGAATCGTCCATTACCGTCACCTTGCCTTTGATTTTCTCGAGTACGGCGGGGTCAAAAATAATAGACCAGTTGCTCGGGTCAATGCCTAGCTCAGCGATTTTTTCTTCGTTGTAGCCGATAAGCGTAGTAGTGAACGCGTAAGGCAGTGAGTAGACGTTGCCGGGGTCATAGGCTTTATCTAAAAATCCCTTGGCGGTATTGCCAAGATTGCTTAGCTTGCTTTTATCGAGAGGTAGTAAAAAGCCTTGTTTAACCAGTGCTTCTACGGCGTTTTGGGTGGGAATAACCACGTCGTAATCACCGGCGCCGGCAAGTAGTTTTGCCATCATTTCTTCGGTGGCAGAGAAGTAATCCTGCACAACTTTACAGCCACACTGCTCTTCAAAGCGGGTGACAGTGTCTTCGGCGATATAGTCGTTCCAGTTAAATAAATGTAACGCTTTCTCAGCCATAGCAAATTGCGAAAGGCACAGCACAAAACAGCACAGTATCTTTTTCACGGTAGCGTCCTTTTTAAAGGGTTAGGTAAGGGGTAGTGGCTTAGTTTCTCAACACCGTTGGTGAGATTCGGGAAAGCGCGGTGATCAGTACCAGCGTCACCAGCATAAGCAAGGTGGACACCGCGTTGACTTCTGGGGTGACAGCAATTTTGACCATGGAATAAATCTCCAGAGGCAACGTTGAGCTGCCAACGCCTGCAGTAAAAAACGTAATTACGAAATCGTCAATAGAAAGTGTAAAGGCCATCATGCCGCCGGCAATAATGCCGGGTTTCAGAAGTGGCAGCGTGACGAGTCGAAATGCCTGAAACGGCGTGGCGCCAAGGTCGCGAGCCGCCTCTACTAGGCTTTGATCCATGCCGGAAAGTCGCGATTGCACCGCCAGTGCCACAAAGCCAATACAGAAGCTAACGTGGGCGAGAATGATGGAGGTCATGCCCAGTGTGACGTTAAAAAGGATAAACATCAGCAGCAGGCTGACCCCGATTAAAATATCGGGCATGGCGATGGGGCCGAGCACTAAAGCCGACAGCCATTTTTGCCGGAACCGGTAAATGGCGAGGCCGGCCAGGGTGCCAAGTATGGTGGCTAGCAGGGCGCTAATGAGGGCGATAATGAGCGAGTTTGCCGCCGCGTGCAGAATGTCGCCGTTTTGAAATAATTTGTCATACCACTTCCATGTAAAGCCGACCCACTCAGCATTGAGTTTTGAGTCGTTAAAGGAAAACAGTACAACGACGGCCAGAGGGATATATAAAAACATATATACCACGCCGCCGGCGGCGATAAGTAGTTTGCTGGGATTGGCGTTATTTTTTGCCATTGTTTTCTCCAGCGGGGCTGCCCAGTTTGGCGGCTAGCAGCACAAGCACTAGCGTAATAGCGGTAAGAACCAGTGATAACACGCTGCCAAATGGCCAGTCGCGGGATTCGACAAACTGCTGCTTAATGACATTGCCGATCATGATGCCATTGGTGCCGCCGAGTAGGTCGGGGATGGCAAAAATCCCCAGCGACGGAATGAAAACCAATACCGCGCCAGCATATATGCCGGGCAGAGACAGCGGCCAAGTAATCAGCCAGAAACATTGAAAGCGATTGGCGCCAAGGTCTTGCGCTGCATCTAGTAAGCGGTGGTCGTGTTTTTCTAAATTGGCGTACAGGGGCAGAATCATAAAGGGCAGGTGGACATACACTAGGCAGGTAATGACCGCGGTGCCGCTGAACATTAGTGTAATGGGCTCTAGGCCGAGGCTGCTGGTGACCGCATTGAGGGCGGCGGTCAGTGCGCCTTGGGGGCTAAAAATAATCATCCACGCGTAAATCCGCACCAGAAAATTACTCCAAAATGGGAGTATGACTAGCAATAGCAGTAAATCGCGATGGCGCTTTTTGCTTCGTGCAATCATCAGCGCGAGGGGGTAGGCCATGATGACGCAGATCAGCGTGGTGGCTAAGGCATAGGCCAGTGATTTTAGGAGTAGGCCTAAATAGATATCTGATTCAAATAGGCGCTGCCAATTTTCTAAGGTTAGGTCTAGGGTGAATTGGCCGTCTTCTATGTAATACCAAGGCGCTAGGCCGCCGTATTCACCTGAGAAGCGAAACGAGGCGAACAGCATCATTAGGCTGGGCACCGCAAAAAGTAGCAGCAGATATAAGCCTGGGGGCAGTGACAGCAAAATACGGCTTAGACGTTCAGCGCGGTTTGGCATTTTTGTGTTCAGCGTCGTCACTGATCAAGCTACCAAATGGCCGGCATCGGTGTGCCAGGCAATTTGTACGGCGTCGCCGGTGTCGAATAGTCGAGTGCGACCGGGGGCGTCATTGGCGAGCATGGCCTCTATTAATACACCATTGGCGAGTTCGATGATGTAAACCGTTACGTCGCCCAAATACAGCATGTCGTGCACTTTACCGCTGAATAGCACCTCGTCGTCGGTGATGTCTAATTGCGCTGCGAGGCGAATTTTTTCAGGTCGCAGGGTGAGGGCGCAAGTGTCACCGACAGCAAAGTCGATTTCTGGGTTTGCGCAAACGTCTAGCTCACCTAAGCCCGCAATGGAGATGCGCAGCTGCTTTTCGGCAACACTTACCACGGTGGCATCGAGGAGATTGCACTGGCCGATAAAGTCCGCGACAAAGCGGTTGTCTGGGCAGCTGTAAAGTACCGACGGTTCGTCAATTTGACTGATTTCGCCCTTGTTCATGACCGCAATACGGTGCGAAAGCGCCAGTGCTTCGCCCTGATCGTGGGTGACGTAAACGAAGGTGATGCCAATTTCTTTTTGAAGATTAATAAGCTCAATCTGCATTTGTTCGCGCAATTTTGCATCTAGCGCAGACAGAGGCTCATCGAGCAATAAAAGCCGCGGACGGTTTACCAGGGCGCGGGCGATGGCAATACGCTGCTTTTGGCCACCAGAAAGCTCGTCGGGGTAGTGCTTGGCCTTGTCCGGCAGGCGCACATCTTCAAGGATTTCGCGCACCATTAAGTCGATAACCGGTTTGGCAATTTTGGTCATGCGCAGTGGAAAGGCGATATTCTCCGCCACGGTCATATGCGGAAACAGCGCGTAACTTTGAAATACGGTGTGAATTGGGCGCTGTTCAGGGTTTAGCGCCGTTAGCGGCTTGCCGTCGAGTAATATTTCGCCCTCGTCGACCTGGTCAAAGCCCGCGATAAGGCGCAGTAGCGTCGTTTTTCCACAACCGGAAGGGCCGAGTAGGGTGAAAAACTCGCCTGCTTGAATATTCAGGCTCACCTTGTCTAAGGCCACAAAGTCGCCAAAACGGCGCGAAACGTCAATGATTTCTAACACTGCTTGGGGGGCTTCCGTGGCGGTTTGCAATGGGCGCTATTTTTTTCCGCTGAAGGCCTCCGCGTCAATAGCTTTTGTGCGCGCATTTTGCATTGTTTTGAGCGATTAATACCGCGCTTTAACGCGGCATGGCGCGGCGGCGTAAAGATCGGTAAAATGGCGGTCTTTTTCATCCCGCAGGCATGGCGTTTTGCGGGGCTTCAGCGGAGTGTGTAATGTCGGATATCAACAAGGTTGTGTTGGCCTATTCAGGTGGCCTCGATACCTCAGTTATTGTCAGGTGGCTGCAAGATACCTATAAATGTGAGGTGGTGACCTTTACCGCCGATATAGGGCAGGGCGAAGAAGTGGAGCCTGCGCGCGCTAAGGCCAAGGCGCTGGGTGTGCAAGAAATTTACATCGACGACCTCCGTGAAGAATACGTCCGCGATTTTGTCTACCCTATGTTTCGCGCCAATGCGATCTACGAAGGCGAATACCTGTTGGGCACCTCTATTGCGCGTCCATTGATCGCTAAGCGTTTAATCGAGATTGCCAACGAGACCGGTGCCGATGCTATTTCTCATGGCGCAACTGGTAAAGGCAACGATCAGGTGCGCTTCGAGTTGGGAGCATACTCACTTAAGCCAGGTATTAAGGTTATTGCACCTTGGCGGGAGTGGGACCTGACGTCACGGGAAACCCTGATGGCCTATTGTGCAGAGCGCAATATTCCGGTGGATTTCGCCGGTAAAAAGAAAAAATCGCCCTATTCTATGGACGCTAACTTGCTGCATATCTCATACGAGGGCGGCAATTTGGAAGACCCATACTGGGAGCCAGAAGAGGATATGTGGCGCTGGAGCGTTAGCCCAGAAGCGGCGCCAGACACCCCAACGTATATCGAAATCGGTTACCAGAATGGTGATCCGGTGACCTTAAACGGTGAGGCCTTGAGCCCAGCAACCATGCTAGCAACCTTGAATAAGCTGGGTGGCGACAACGGCATTGGTCGTTTGGATCTAGTAGAAAACCGCTATGTGGGTATGAAGTCGCGGGGCTGTTATGAAACACCGGGTGGCACCATTATGCTGCGTGCCCACCGTGCCATTGAGTCGATTACGTTAGATCGTGAAGCTGCGCATTTAAAAGATGAGTTGATGCCGCGTTACGCTAAATTGATTTACAACGGTTACTGGTTCAGTCCTGAGCGCCGCATGTTGCAGGCCGCTATTGATGAGTCACAGGCGTTTGTGAATGGTGTTGTCCGACTGAAACTCTATAAAGGCAATGTGGTCGTAGTGGGTCGCAAATCAGATAATTCTTTATTTGACGAAGCGATTGCTACCTTCGAAGACGATGCCGGCGCCTACAATCAAAAAGACGCCGAGGGCTTTATTAAGCTCAATGCTTTGCGCTTGCGCATTGCCGCGAATAAGGGACGTTCGCAGCTGTCTTGATTGTCAGCACAATAAAGGGGCGATACAGCCCCTTTTTGCTTTTAAAGATTAAAAAAACAATAACGACCATATTTTTGGTCACTACGCTAAAGCTCCGGTGCACCGTTGGCGCTGACTGTATTTGCAAAATGGGACGCAATTAATGACTTTTTTTGAACCGCAAAACTACCTACGCAGCCTTAAGATTATGTCCTTTGCTGTTGGTGTCGCGACGATAGCGGCCTGCAGTGGCGACGGTAATAACACTTCCCGCTTTAGAGGCACAGAGCCTAATTCTAGGCAGTTTAATATTACTGAGAGTTTGGCGACGGTTTCATTTGCCGGCGGTTCAACCTTGAATCTAACCGAGAGTTTGGGCAGCGGCGCTTTTCGTCCTTTAAATGAATCAAATGATGTGTTTTACACCGTTAGTGATCGGGGACCGACCATTGACTGTGCAGATAGCCAAGCGGCTATTGGCGTTGCCAATTTTTGCGGCGCGAGCACAGGTTCTATTTTTGCGCTTCCCAGTTATGTGCCTAAGATTGTTAAGTGGCAGCTCAGTGGAATTGGTACCGAGCTAAAACTGGAACAAGTCGAGGTTATAAACCTAAAGGGCAGCAATGGCCTTGAACTGAATGGTTTACCCAATAATTTTACCAATGCACTGAATGAAAAAGCCTTTGATAGCAGTGGTATTGAATTGCAGCCAACGGCAAATGGTATTGATCCAGAGGCCATTGTTAAACTTGATAATGGTAAGTATTGGATAGCTGAAGAAAACGGCCCTAGCTTGCTGCTAGTAGATGTTGATGGTCGGGTTGTGCAGCGTCAGGTTCCGTCTGGTGCGGCCAACGATCTTGGCGGTTCGAACTATACGGTGAGTGACAGCATTTTACCGGCTATTTTTTCACGCCGTAAAATTGGTCGCGGTATCGAAGCTCTTGCTTTAAGCCCAGACAATGAATATTTGTATTTTATTATGCAAAGCCCGCTGGCGAACCCGAATAATGATACTGCGGATAATTCGCGGATCGTGCGTATTGGAAAAATTCAGCTGAACGCAGACGGCACGCCTAGTGCGATGGTCGGTGAGTATTTATATAAGCTCGACGCAGCATCGAACTATGCAATCAAATCGACTAATAGCGGCGATTTAGAGAGCAATGGTGATTTCGTTCCGCAAAGTGAGGTCACTATAAATGAAGCGATCGCTCTTGCTGAAGATTATTTGGTCGTCGTAGAGCAGGCGAGAACTGTTAGTAAATATTTCAGAATTAATCTTGCGAACGCTACAAATATACTTGGAAGCGCTTGGGATTTTGTTGGCACCGTACCCAGTTTAGAAGAGCAGGAAAATTTAGTTGATACCAAGTTTGTAACAAAGCAATTGGGTTTTGATTCACTGACTACGCCATTGCCAACAACTATTACTGCGCTTGTGAAAAACATTGAAGGTTTGGCGCTGCTGGATTCCAATTTCGCGGTACTGCTTAATGACAATCAATACGGCATATACGGTGAGGCGAGTATTGCCGCGGTTGCGCCAATTGGTTCTTATGTTGTGCAATCTGCGGCACCCATTGAGCCGTCATTAGATTATGCTGATTCAGCATCGTATAAGCGTAGTGATGCGATATTCGGCTCCAATGCGGCTACTGCTGTAGCAACAGATAGCGCTACTGGTCAAATGTTTGTGGTGAATAAGCAAGCTAACTCGGTAGACGTATGGGATATTTCCACTCCGCTAACACCGCCTTCAAACAGTAGTCAGTTAAATCTTGCCGCTGCGGCAAGCAATGCCGGTGTTTCTATCGGTGCGCCTAAATGGGTAACGATTGGCGGTAGCTATGTTGCGGTGGCAATTGATAATGTGAATCCGCAGGCGAACGGTATTGTTGCTCTTTATTCCTTGGCTGATTTAAGTTTAGAGGCGACATACAGTGTTGGAGCTTCACCAAAGATGCTGGCGTTTGATGGTTTATCTACTCGTATCGTTGTCGCTAACGAAGGTGTGCCGAGTAACGATTACAGCTCTGATCCAGTGGGTTCGATTAGTATTATCGATATTACAAATGGCGTAGACAGCCCAACTATTACAACGATTGGCTTTAATGATTTTAATGTTGGCGCTGGCCGTGCAGCCGAATTGCCAGCAGCGGTGAGAATATTTGGCGCCAATAACCCTAGCGTAGCGCAGGATTTGGAGCCGGAGCATCTTGCCGTGTCATTAAACAACGCTAAGGTGTTTGTTACCCTGCAAGAAAATAATGCAGTTGCGGTTATTGATTTAGACGGTTTGAGTATTGATCGCATCATTGCACTGGGCAGTAAAGATTTTGGTGTGCCAGGTAGTGAGCTAGATGTAAATGATAACGGCATAATTGAAATCCGTACCTGGGATGGCGTTTACGGTCTGTATCAACCTGATGGCATTGCGGCCTACAGATTTGGCAATAAAAATTATTTTGTCACGGCCAATGAAGGCAAGGTGCGGACAAATGCTGTCTTTAACGACGCGGTTCGGGCTAGGGATTTAGACGGCTTTGGTCAGCCTGAAATTGATGTTGGTAATCCCAATTATTTTGCGGCGCGAGACAATAATCAGCTGGGGCGTTTGTTCGCAAGCAATGATGCTGGTGATACGGATGGCGACGGCGATATTGATGAGATCTCTGCATTTGGCGCGCGATCATTTTCTATTTGGAGTGAAGAGGGCGTGTTGATGTATGACTCTGGGTCGGATCTTGCCAAAATAAGCCAGGCGGTGGTGGGTGCCGGCTTTAATGATCGCGATCAAGCAAGTGATGATAGCGGCGCAGAGCCTAAAGGTGTTGCTCTGTTGTCTAGCGGGAATCGCATTTATGCTTTTATTAGCTTGGAGCGCACTGGTGGTATTGCAATCTACGATATTACCTCCCCGCTGGGTGTGCAGTTTGTGCAGTACGTGAATAATCGCGACTTTGCGAACAGTAACCAAGGGCTGGGTTCAGGTGATATTGGTGCTGATGGCATTACCGCATTTTTCTTAGATGGCAGTGCGTATCTGGCTGTTGCAAATGCCCAGACAGGTAATGTAAGAGTGATTAAAGTTGATTCTGGTGTGAGTCAGTAATTAATAATTTGCGTTAATAAAGCCGCGCCTCTTAAGGCGCGGTTTTTTTTCGCCTTTTAATAGGCGTTTGGGCGGCTTAGGATTTAACGGGCCGCTTTTGCAATTTTCTTTGCAGTGTTCGGCGGTGCATACCAAGTTGACGAGCAGTTTCAGAAATATTGCCATCGTTTTCTGCTAGTACCCGCTGAATGTGTTCCCACTCGATTCTGTCTAAAGACGGTGGGCTGAGTGTGTCGGTGGCTACGTCATGCTGGCTAGATTGGTCATCAAATGCAGAGAGGATTTCTCTGGTTCCGGCAGGTTTTTGCAGATAGTTGTCGGCCCCCATTTTGATCGCGTCAACGGTGGTGGCAATGCTGGAGTAGCCGGTAAGTACGATCATTCGCAAATGGGGGAAGCGTTTGCGCAGCAGGGGAATTAGGCTTAGTCCCGAGCGGGTTTCTAACTTTAAATCGATAACGGCTTTGTCTGGAGTGAAGTCTTCGCATCGCTGTAATGCCTCCTCCACACTATGAGTAACTTCTACGGTGTAGCCTCGACGTTTCAGTGATCGACTTAGTGTTGTACTAAAGGTGATATCGTCATCTACAAGCAAGAATTTTTCTAAGCTGTGATTCATGCTGGCCTCTGTATTTTATCCAGCGGTAATATTAACTCCACTTGGCTGCCACCGCCTTCCCGCTGCTGCCAGCTTAATGTACCGCCATAGCGATTGGCGGTGGCGTGGCTGAGGAACAAGCCCAAACCGCGGCCTTTGCCCTTGGTGCTGATAAATGCTTTGGTCAATATGCTGGCCTGCTCGGGGCTAAGCCCTGGGCCGCGATCTTTTATGGCGAATATGAGTTCGCTACTGCTATGGCTTAATGCCAAGCCAATATGATCTGGACTGACATCGGCAGCATTGTTTAGTAAGTTCAAAATTGCCTGGCTAACCGTGCCATCAAGCCGTAATGCTAGCGCTGCGGTATTAGCACTAATTTCTGTCTGCAGTTCGCACGCGGGGCGTAATACCTGCCATCGCTCGGCTAATTCTGCTAAATAATCGCCAGCATTAATCGAGATCACTTCGCCCTCGCTTAGGTCGCGGGCGGTGCTGACTAATTTATTTAAAATGTCTTTGCAGTGGTCGAGTTGTTGTTCTAATAAACGGATATCCTCGGCGTCTTCAGCGGTTTTTTGCTCAGCTAAATCCTCCAGTATTACCTTCATGGTTGAAAGTGGTGTGCCGAACTCGTGGGCGGTGCCTGCGGCGAGGGTGGCGACTGCTAGCATTTGCTCATCTTGGAGACGGTGCTCGCGGCTGCGTGCTAATTCATTTTCGCGCTGACGCAAGCGCTGAGCCATTTTAAATACAAAATAACTTATCAGTAGTGCGCTGACGAGAAAGCTAGCCCACATACCAAGGATATGGGTGTTAGGCGACATGCCATGCTGGTGATGCAGCGGTGCTACCGCCTCTAAGGGGATAAAGAAAAACAATAATAAGCTATAGGCCGCGCAGGCGAGGGCGCTAAGCGTCCACGCATACGCCCAAGCTAGGGTCGCGGCAGAAATACAAAGGGGCACGAGTAAATAAGAAATAAAGGGGTTGTTCGCGCCACCAGAGAAATACAGCACAGCGCTAAAACCAACAATATCTACACACAGATGGACAAATAATTCGATGTCCGTCACTGGCCAGCTGCGAAAACTGCGCCACCAGCTGAATACGGCGAAGACGGAAATCGCGGCAAGCAGCAGTTTTAACATAACGTAGGGAAGCAACCAGCCTAATTGGGTTTCAGCATAAAAGACCGCGCCGAATTGGCCGGCGATAACCAAGCTGCGAATTATACATAGGCCGCGTAAGTTGGCTGTGTTTGGATTTAAGCTCACGTTTTATGTGCCTTGGTGGCCTGGTTATATTCAGTGCGGGTGAAATTATAAGTATACGCGGGTCTTGTCGGTAGCGACGAGCTTTGGCTGCGACACTTTGTCGCATCCTTCTCTCAGGCTATCTCGCCAATATATGGCTATGGGGTGTGGTCACAATATGGCAAATTGATTTCATGGACGGCTGAATATTTCTATAATTTATGGTGGGCTATGGCTGTAATGTGCTGGGTAAACGTGGATAATTCGGGGCTATTTTCATTGTTAAGAGCTTAGTCTGATGTCGCGCAAACTCATTGTTACTATTCACTTATACCTCGCCGCTTTCTTTTCACCCATTGTTATTATTATGGCGCTGTCTGGTGGCTTGTATCTATTGGACTACGAGGGTGAAGTGGTTCGTGGCGAAGTCGGGCACGTAGCCGACGCTCGTTTAGACGCCGATAGCCAAACTTTAAGAAGCGATGTTGTTGCAATTCTCACCACGCTTAATATCGACGCTCGAGTAGAAGAGGTTAGGGTGCGTGGTACTAATTTTTATACGCGTCCCTCAAGTCGTCAAAATTACACGCTAAGACAAACTGAGTCGGGGGTGGATGTAGAAGTCGCTAATCCAAATTTGCAGGCCATGATGATGGAATTGCACAAAGGTCATGGACCTAAAATTTATGTCCTGCTCGAGACTGTGTTTGCCGTGGGCTTAATGCTGATTATGCTTAGTGGAATGTATTTGGGCTGGATGTCGCCTGCGTATAAACAAAAAACTATCCTGCTTAGTGCTGCTGGTTTGCTCGTATTTGCTGTGGCGGTGTTGCTTTAATTTAACTTTGAAAACATGGCCATAAAGCGCCGGTCGATGGCGTCTTTCCAGCGCCATACCCAGCCGCCTTGCAGGGCGGGAAAAAAGCGTCTATATGCAATAGCTTCCTTGTCGCCCAATGCGAGTATGCTTAAAAAGTGTTGCTGCGGGCGGTGTTTTACCAAGGGTTTGGCTAATAGTTTTCTTTGTAAATTCTGAAATAAAATAGGCCCTTGTCTAACGGCAAATACACCGGCGTGTGGTCGAGGGTGATTGTATTGTTGCGCCACATCACCAGATGCAAATACAAAGGAATGGCTGCTCGATTGCAGGGTGTCATGCACCCTAATAAAGCCCTGTTTGTCTGTATCTAATCCTGATTTTTTTGGCCATTCAGGTGCGCTCGCACTGGTACACCAAAATATATAATCGCAGTGCAGTGATCGCTGATCTGCAAAATACATTTTGTTGTGCTTTAGCTCGCACACTTCGCTGTGATTGTGGAGCGCGATGCCTGTCTTGCTTAGTGCGGTGTGGACGCGATGGCGAATGCGGCGCGGGAATTGTTTAAGCGGCTCATCGTCTCGATAAACAAAGTGAAACCTGACCTCGCGAGAAATGCCCGCGTGATGCAATACCGCGTGCTGCATCGCCATGATTAATTCGACCCCCGCAGCGCCGCCACCTACCACTCCAATAGATTTAGCAGTATTTCCTGAGCAAAGTTCATCTAGCGTTTGCTGCCAGCGCGGATAAAACTCGCTGATGGGCTTAACTGGGGTGGCAAAATTGCTAGCCCCCTCAATGGTCAAATTGGGTGTAATGCCGCTATTAAGGGACAGCACATCGAATTTTATGGTGTGGTCGCTTTCGTTTAGATGTAGCTGTTTGCCTGCAAGGTCAATGTGCGCGAGGCTAGCTTGAATAAATTTCGCCCCTGCAAACTGGCAGAGTTGAATTAAATCTATATGGGTAGCGGCTTGGCTGTAGTGACCCGCAATAAGCCCAGGTAGCATGCCAGAGTAAGGTGTTTGATGCTGCGGGGAAATGAGTGTTAGGTTTACGCCAGCAAGTGGATTTAAGCCCCACAATTTGAGTACTTGCACATGCGCATGGCCACCGCCGACGAGAATCAATTCCTTATTGCTGATATGTGTATTCCCCTCTTTCATATGGCGATGGGTGTTTTGACGCGTGATTGTAAAGATTGGAGTGTAAATCTGTAGCGAGCAATATGTAATCGATTTGCAGGTCTTTTATTCTTGTCGCTTTATTGAGAGATTGTGGGGCGCAGGGAGTTAAGCGTGGGAGCTTAGCTATAATGAAAGCAGAAAATACGAGAGCTTGCTGTTGGGGGCTAAATTTTTGCGTGATTTGACGGCAGTGATTTCAGCTAATTTTGATTTTAAGTTTTTGAAAATGCTTGGGTTTTTGTTTTGGTGCCCAGGAGAGGACTTGAACCTCCACCCCCTTGCGAGGACCAGCACCTGAAGCTGGCGTGTCTACCAATTTCACCACCTGGGCAGGAGGCGTGCGGCTATTATGCCGAGGCGCGCAATTTACTGATAGAAAGTATTTTTGTCAACGGTTGCGTTACACTAGCCAATAAGTTTTTAAATCCCTTTCAAAGGAAGCGTTACTGAATGGCAAAACGCCGCAATCTGCCCGATCCCCATGCCGAGCGCGAGGCTTCGCGTTACGATAATCCTGTCCCCAGCCGCGAATTTATTCTCGAGCAGTTAAAAGATGTTGAGAATGGTTTGAGCCTGTCGCAGTTGCGCCGGCAGTTAGAGATTGAGGGCGAAGATCAGGAGGAGGGGTTGCGCCGCCGCGTAAAGGCCATGCTGCGCGACGGTCAGGTTATTGAAGGGCGGCGGGGTCGTTTGCGCGCGATTAGTGGTGGCGACGCCATGCTCGGGCGGGTGCAGGGGCATCGCGACGGTTTCGGGTTCGTGGTTATTGACGGCGAAGATGAAGACGTGTATTTGGCAAATCGTCAAATGCAGCAGGTCTTTGATGGTGATGTCGTTAAGGTTGAAGTAACCGGCGTCGATCAGCGTGGTCGGCGTGAGGGCGTGATTATTGAGGTTGTTGAGCATAACACTCAGCAATTAGTTGGCAAGTTGATGATGCATCGAGGCTTGCCGCAGGTGGTGCCAGAGAATACCCGTATCCAAAACTGGTTAGCACTGGAAGATAACGACGTCGCGACCGCTAAAGAAGGCGATTACGTGATGGTTGAGCTGACTCAGCAACCCGGTGCGCGTCAGCAGGCGCGCGGCCGGATTACTGAGGTTTTGGGTGATCGTCGCACAGTGGGTGTGGCAACCGAGTTGGCGGTTCGCAGCCATGATATTCCTTTTGAGTGGCCTGAGGCTGTTGATGAGGAGGCGCGGCGTTTTGGTTCTGAGCCGCTAGAGAAGGATAAAAAACATCGGGTGGATCTGCGTGAGTTACCGCTGGTCACTATTGATGGTGAGGATGCCCGTGACTTCGATGACGCGGTGTATTGCGAGCCGAAAAAATCGGGTGGTTGGCGTTTGTGGGTCGCGATTGCTGATGTTTCTCACTATGTGCAGGTCGGTTCGGCCTTGGATGAGGAGGCAAATAAGCGTGCTACCTCGGTCTATTTCCCTGATCGTGTTGTGCCGATGTTGCCTGAGGCCCTCTCAAATGGCTTATGTTCCTTAAAACCGCATGTGGATCGCTTAACGATGGTCTGTGAAATGACTATCAGTGCGACAGGCAAGCTCAGTGGCTACCAGTTTTACGAGGGTTTGATTCGCTCTCACGCGCGGCTTACCTATAACGAAGTCGGCGCGCTGCTGGAGCTTAAGGATGTTGATCCGAGTTATGACAGCGGTGAAAACCGTGATTTACTGCCGCATTTAAAAGATTTGCACGAGCTTTATTTTACCTTGCGCAAGGCGCGCTCAGAGCGTGGTGCAATTGATTTTGAAACGGTTGAAACTCGTATCGTTTTTAACGATGAAAAGCGGATCGAGGCGATTGTGCCGATTCGTCGCCACGACGCCCATCGTTTAATAGAAGAGTGTATGTTGTGCGCGAACGTCGCGACGGCTAAGGCCTTGGAGCGTGCTGGCTTAGAGGCCTTGTACCGCGTTCACAGCGGGCCAAGTGAACAAAAGCTCACAAATCTCCGTACATTTTTACAAGAGATTGGTCTAGGTTTGCGCGGCGGTGCTGAGCCTAGTCCGAAGGATTATCAATTGCTGCTGTCTAGTTTGGGGGAGCGTCCCGATGCGGCGGTCATTCAAACAATGATGCTGCGTTCTTTGAGTCAGGCGGTGTATCAGCCCGACAACGAAGGTCATTTTGGATTGCATTATTCGGGGTATACCCACTTTACCTCGCCCATACGTCGCTACCCCGATTTACTCGTGCATCGCGCTTTGCGCTATTTGGTGCGCAGTGGCGGTGGAGAGGCAGCGAAGTGTTTCCATAAAGTTGATGGCGCACCGGCGCTAAGCCGTAAAAAAATCTATCCCTACGATATGGAGGCGCTGGTCGCACAGGGTATGCATTGCTCTATGGCTGAGCGGCGGGCTGACGATGCCAGTCGCGATGTGATGGCCTTCTTGAAATGCGAGTTTTTGCAGGAGCACGTTGGCAGTGAGTTCGACGGTGTGATCGCGGCGGTGACCGGCTTCGGCATGTTTGTCGAGCTGAAAGACTTATATATAGAAGGTTTGGTGCATATCTCGGCCTTGCCGCAGGATTATTATCAGTTTGATCAAGCCCATCAGCGTCTTGTTGGTGAGCGTGCGCGCAGAGTATTCCAGTTGGGCGATACCGTGCGGGTGCAGGTGATGGGCGTTGATCTTGATCAGCGCAAAATCGATTTGGCGCTGCCTGCGGGTGAGCCAGCCAAGCGTCAAAAGCCCTCTGTGCGGGAGGCTTTGGCAAAAGGATTGATGCCGTCGTCAGGGGCTAAAACGTCTAAGGGGAAGGCGCCGGCTAAGAGTGGTGCCGCGAAACGTCGCGGCGCTAAAGCTAAGGCAGCGGCACCAAAGGCTGCGGCGAAAAAAGCACCAACCGCGAAGGCAAAGAAAACAGGAGTGGGGGCTAAAACCGCCGCTGCAAGAAAATCGGGCGCTTCTGGCAAGCGTCGCAGTCGATAGAGTCCTTATTGTGGCAGAAAAAATATTTGGTATTCACGCCGTGCAGGCGGTCTTGGCCCGCAACCCCGAGCGCGTGAAAAATCTTTATGTGCAAAATGGTCGGGGCGATAAGCGCTTGCAAGAGGTCTTGGCTTTGGCCGCCTCGGCGTCAATTGGCGTCGCTCAGCGTCCCCGCGAAGAGTTAGACAAGATGGTAGAGGGGCGCCATCAGGGCGTCGTTGCGGTGGTTGAGCCCGCAACTGAATATCGCGAAAAAGATTTACCCGACCTAGTGGCTGCAGCGGGGAGCGCTGCGCTGATATTGGTGCTTGATGGTGTTACTGATCCTCATAATTTAGGTGCGTGTTTGCGCAGTGCGGATGCGGCTGGGGTCACTGCCGTTGTCGCACCTAAAGATAATTCCGTCGGGCTAGGTGCAACGGTATTTAAGGTTGCCTGTGGCGCTGCCGACGTGGTGCCTTTTATTCAGGTAACTAACCTTGCTCGCAGTTTGCAGCAAATGCAGCAGGCCGGTATTTGGGTGGTTGGCTTGGCGGGTGAGGCAGAAGCGTCATTATATGAACGGGATCTCAGTGGGCCGGTGGCATTGGTGCTTGGGGCTGAAGGTGCCGGTATGCGCAGGCTAACTCGTGAAAACTGCGATTATTTAGCCAAGCTGCCTATGGCTGGTACTGTGAGTAGTTTAAATGTCTCGGTTGCGACCGGAATTTGTCTGTTTGAAGCGGTTCGTCAGCGGCAATCTGCATCTATTGGCTAATATTTGTGCGAATTGCTTGCATCTGGCGGCGCCCTTGCCTAAAATCCGCGCTCTTGATTTATGGTAACTCCGTCTAATTAAGGATGGGGTTGTCCTCCTTGTCACACCGTAAAGGGTGACTTAACCCGTAAGGAGCTGAAAATGCGTCACTACGAGATTGTGTTCCTGGTTCATCCCGACCAGAGCGAACAGGTACCAGGTATGGTTGAGCGTTATACGCAAGCCATCGAAAAAGACGGTGGTAAAGTTCACCGCCTAGAAGACTGGGGCCGTCGCCAACTGGCTTACCCTATCAACAAAATCCACAAGGCACACTATGTGCTGATCAATGCTGAAGCGTCTGCTGAAGCAGTGGAAGAGTTGACGACTAACTTCCGTTACAACGACGCTGTATTGCGTAACCTCATTATCCGTTGCGATGAAGCAGTGACTGAAGAGTCGCCAATCATGAAAGCGGAAAAAGAGAGCCGCGAGCGCCGTAGCCGCAGCGAGCAACGTGTAGAGCGCAGCCGTGATGACTCTGAGTCAGCAGCTGATGACGATAGCGATTCTGATGCCGAACTGGCAGAAGATAACGCTGAATAATTGCGGACTGAGTTAGGAGAATAGTTATGGCACGTTTTTTCCGTCGTCGTAAGTTTTGCCGCTTCACAGCGGAAGGTGTTAGCCAAATCGATTATAAAGATTTGGAAACCCTAAAAGCCTATGTTTCTGAAACAGGCAAAATTGTACCTAGCCGTATCACTGGTACAAATGCTAAATACCAGCGCCAATTGTCTACTGCAATTAAGCGCGCTCGTTTCTTGGCTTTGCTGCCTTACACAGACAGCCATAAGTAAGAAAACGACGTTATAACCATGCGCGCCTTAGCTGAATTTATAATGAAAGGGCGCTTGCAGGCGGTGGCCGTTGCAGGCTTGGGCGTTGGTACGCTTGTTTTTGCCTGGGTCGGTGTAGCCGCAGCGGTACTAGTGTTGCTGCGCAAAGGTTTGGCCGAAGGTGCTTATGTGGTTTTTTGGGCACTGTTACCGGCTATAGCTGTGGCAACAATCGGAGCAGATGTCGGTCCGCTGACAATGCTGCTAGGGGCTTCCGCAACAGCCCTTGTACTTCGTAATACCCAGCAGTGGGCAAATGCATTAATCACCGCGGTAGCGGCGGGCTTGTTTTCAGCCTTGTTGTTAACGCAATTTGCAAATGCCTACTTGGCCTCAGTGCTTGAGCTTGTGCAGCCTATGTTGCAAAAGATGCAGGCATCGGCACCGGGAGTATTTCCGGAGATCACAACCGGTGATATTGCTGCATTAATCGGTGTGAGTGCGGTGTTGTGGAGTACGATGGCGGTGATGTTGGCGCGCTGGTGGCAGGCGCTACTATACAATCCGGGCGGATTTCGTTTGGAGATGTGGCAGCTTAGATTGTCACCGGCAGTGACTATCGGCCTTGTGGCAATGATGTTGCTGCTAAGCAAAATTGGCGGTGATTATCGGTTTTGGGCAGTGATGTGTGTAATGCCCATTGTGATTGCTGGCTTGGCTTTGGTGCATGGTGTTGTTGGTCGCTTAGGTTTGGGCCGCGCTTGGTTAATAGTTTTTTATGTAGCGCTGTTGATGTTGAGACCACTTTGGGTGGCGCTGATATTGATAGCGATTGTGGATAGTTGGATTGATATTAGACGGCGTTTGCCGGTTCGCCCTGCACAGTAGGGCAACGCGAATGTCGGCGTATTTGAGAGGGTTAGAACCATGCAAGTGATTCTGCTGGAGAAAATTGGCAAGCTTGGCAATCTGGGTGATCAGGTTAATGTTAAATCCGGTTACGGACGTAACTTCCTAATCCCTTATGGCAAAGCTGTTCCTGCCACTAAAACAAACGTCGCTGAGTTTGAAACTCGTCGCGCTGAATTAGAAGCCGCTGCCGCTGAGAAGCGCAGTGTTGCCGATGCTCGTGCTGCTAAATTGGCTGAGTTGTCTGTGACTATCGGTGCAAACGCTGGTGACGGCGGTAAGCTGTTCGGCTCTATCGGTACTCGCGATATCGCTGATGCAGTATCTGCTGCTGGCGTTGAAGTGAATAAGAGCGAAGTACGTATGCCAGAAGGTCCAATTCGCGACCTAGGCAGCTACGATGTTGCGATTCAAGTTCACAGCGACGTAGTGCAGACTGTCAGCATCTCTGTTGTTGCTGAGTAAGACTGTCTCGTAAATAGCTAGATTGACCCCAGCTAATAGAGCTGGGGTGTCGCTACTTTTGCGATATAGCTATATCGATAAAAAGCACGACCGCTGTTTGTAGCGGTGGTGCTTTTTTTTTGCAACAATGCTCGATCTTATAATACCTAGTGATGGTCCAGTGCATCCCGACGTTTACCCAGAATCACCGCCAGACTTTGCCGAAGAGCGCGAGTTTGCCCAGCTAAAGTTACCCCCACACTCAGTAGAAGCTGAGCAATCGGTGCTTGGCGGATTGATGATCGCCAATGAAGCTTGGGACTCGGTAGCTGATGCAGTGGGTGAGGGTGATTTTTTCCGCCCTGAGCATCGCAAAATTTTTGCGCAAATGGCGCGTTTGGTTCAGCTTCAGCAGCCCATAGATGTCGTTACGCTCGCTGAGGCGCTCGCTAAGGCGGGTGAGCTGGAGTCAGTTGGCGGTGCGGCGTATCTGGCTGACATTGCCAGCAACACCCCTTCAGTCGCCAATATCCGTGCATACGCGCAAGCAGTGCGGGAGCGCGCAACGTTTCGCGCCTTGATCAGCGCCGCCAACGCGATTGCCGATAGCAGTTTTAACCCTGAGGGTCGCAATAGCGACGAGATACTGGATGAGGCCGAGCGCGCCATCATGCAGATTTCTGAGGAGCGTCCAAAGACTGGCGGCCTCACCCCAATTAATCCGCTTCTCAAGCAAGCCGTCGATAAAATCGATGAGCTGTTTAACAGTGATGATGCCATCACCGGTCTGACAACGGGCTTTGAAAAGCTCGATGAGATGACTTCTGGGCTGCAAAAGTCGGATCTTATTATTGTTGCTGCGCGACCCTCGATGGGTAAAACCACCTTTGCTATGAATTTGGTGGAAAATGCGCTGTTAAGTAGTGAACTGCCGATGCTGGTGTTCAGCATGGAGATGCCGGCGAATCAGCTGATGATGCGGATGTTGTCGTCGGTTGGACGGATAGATCAAACCCGCATGCGTACAGGTCGCCTAGAAGACGAAGATTGGCCTAAGCTAAGTGCGGCGGTGACAAAGTTAAAAGATAAGGCCTTGTTCATTGATGATACGCCGGCATTAACGCCGACTGAGGTGCGTTCCCGCGCAAGGAAAATTGTTCGAGAGCACGGTGGTATCGGCATGATCATGCTCGATTATCTTCAGTTAATGAAGGTTGCAGGTACTAGTAGCGAAGGGCGTACAGCTGAAATATCTGAAATATCTCGCTCTTTGAAAGGTATCGCAAAGGAATTTGAGTGCCCCGTTGTGGCTTTGTCGCAGCTAAACCGCGCTTTGGAGCAGCGTCCAAATAAGCGTCCGATTAACTCAGATCTGCGGGAATCTGGTGCGATAGAGCAGGATGCCGACGTCATCATGTTTATCTATCGTGACGAGGTGTATAACGAGGAGTCTGCCGATAAAGGCATGGCGGAGATCATTATTGGTAAGCAGCGTAACGGCCCTATTGGTACCGCACGCTTGAGCTTTATTGGTAAGCATACCCGCTTCGAAAACCTCGCCTTCGGTTACGAGGCGCCACCAGACGAGTACTGATGCGGTTTTACGGCTTATTCTTGATTGTCGGTATCAGTTTCAGCGGTTTTCTTTTTCACCAGCCTGCCAAATATAATCCCTATCTCAAACAGCAGCCACATTGGCACCGCTAGCAGCATTTGCGATATCACATCCGGCGGTGTTAGCAGCATTCCAAATACAAAGCAGGCGATGATGACGTAGGGCCGCTTTTCGGCAAGATCGTTTGCTGTGATTGCGCCAGAGGCGATCACCAGTACCGTCGCGATAGGGATCTCAAAGGCTACGCCAAAAGCTAAAAAGAGCTTGAGTGCGGTGTCTAAGAAGCGGGCAATATCGGGTGTATAGCTCACCCCAGCTGGGGTGATGCCACTGAAAAAGCCAAAGACCAGCGGAAACACCACGTAATAAGCAAAGGCCAAACCGGCATAAAATAAGGCCACGCTTGATATTAGCAGTGGTGCGGCGATGCGTTTTTCGTGGCGATACATGCCAGGGGAAATGAACTGCCATATTTGGTGCAGGATAACCGGCATAGCCAGACAAAATGCCGACACTAAAACCAGCTTAAACGGGGTTAAAAAGGTCGACGCAATTTCGGTTGCAATCATGCTGCTGCCTTCAGGTAGCAAGCGCTGCATGGGCTCCGAGACAAAGCTGTAAATGGTGTTGGCAAAGGGGAATAAGCCCAGTGTGCAAATCAGTACCGCCAGCACAATTCGCAGTAGACGGTCGCGAAGCTCCGTTAAATGGGCTACTAGCGGTTGGCTTTGATCCTGCTCGGCATCACTCATGATTGCTGCTTATCTTGGTCGGTCGCGGTTTGGGCTTCGGATGGGGTGCTGGCTGACTCCGCCGGCTTATTGACCTTCGGCTGAGGGTGGATGCTGTTTTCTATTTCAGAAACCTGTTTGCCGGCCTTGTTTAACTCTTGATCTAATGAGTTTTTACCTTCCTTTAGCGAGGCAAGCACTGACTCATTGTGAAGTTGGCGACGAATTTCATCGGCGCCAACTTCTTTTTCAATTTCTGAGCGAATATCGTTAAAGCTGCGGCGCAACCTTCCAATCCACAGGGAGGTGGTGCGAATTGCGCCGGGCAAGCGCTCTGGACCAAGAATAAGGAGTCCGAGAACGGCGATAACTAAAAGCTCAGCAAAGCCAATATCAAACATTTATAGTTTTGACTCGTCTTTTTTCTCTGTTTGCTGGGCTGCGCTGGCGTCTTCCTGCGCTTTTTTCTCAATGTTTTTTGCGTCGTCGTCATCGCCCTGCATGCTGTCTTTAAAACCCTTTAAAGCGCCGCCAAGATCGCTGCCCATACCCTTTAATTTTTTAGTGCCGAAGAGTAATACAACAATGGCAAGGATGATTAACAGTTGCCAAATACTAATGCCGCCTAAGCCCATAATAGTTTCCTTGTTACTTTTTTATGTAAATGTATGACGTTAAGACTGAGTGTCTCGCGCTGCTTTTTCGTCTAAACCAGAAAGCCCAAAGCGACGCGCGAGTTCGTTTAGCACTTGCTGGTGATTGCCGCCAAGATGGGAGAGCATGACCAAGCTATGAAACCACAGATCGGCGGTTTCATAAATGAGCTTGCTATTGTCACCGTCGCGCTCTGCGTCTTTTGCAGCTAATACGGTTTCTACCGCTTCTTCGCCGACTTTTTCTAGGATTTTATTTAATCCCTTGCTGTGTAAGCTGGCGACATAAGAACTGTCGGGATCGGCGTCTTTGCGGGAGGCTAATACAACCTCTAGTTGCTCTAGAATAGACTGGGTCATGATTTGTCCACCTTTTGATACATGGTGGCCGGATCTTTTAATACGGCTTCAGTAGTTTGCCAGTCGCCAGCATTAAGTCGGCGGTAAAAACAGCTTTGGCGGCCAGTGTGGCAGGCAATACCGCCAAGTTGTTCAACTTGTATTAGCAGTGCATCGCCGTCGCAATCTAGCTCCATCGCGCGAATTTTTTGCACATTGCCTGAGCTTTCGCCTTTGCGCCACAATTTGCTCCGCGAGCGCGACCAATACACTGCGTCGCCGGTTTCTACGCTGATCTGCAAAGACTCGGCGTTCATCCACGCCATCATCAATACCCGGCCACTAGTGGCATCTTGGGCTATGGCCGCGACTAAACCGTCGTCGTTCCATTTGATGTGTTGGAGAAAATCAGTATTCATGATTGTTGCACTGTTTTGTGAGGGCACTACTTTACCTCAGCGGCTGCGGATAAAGAAATATAAAGCGACACCGAATAGCAACACGCTGCTGCTAGGCAGGTGGCGCAGGCTATCTCTTATACCTGGGTCGGCGATGAGTGCGGCACTTATTAAGGCAATAATGGCGATGCGTTGATTGCGCGCACGTGCGGCTTGTTCGCGAAGCACCAGACTGACTTCATTTTTATGCCGAAGCTCTTCGGCGGCGCTGCTGCTTTTGTTCGGTACTCCCCGTTCAAGCAGGGTTTCTGGTAATTGGGGAAGTTGTTCGAGCCAGCCGGGCAGTCTATGACTCACGCGTTTGAGCATGCTTTGAGGCGAGTAGCGATCGCGCACCCAGCGCTCCAAAAACGGCATGGCGGTGGACCATAAATCTAGCTGAGGATAAAGCTGTCGCCCCAAGCCCTCGATGTTTAATAGGGTCTTTTGCAGCAGAACTAAAGAGGGCTGCACTTCCATGTCAAAGCGCCGCGCGGTTTGAAATAGATACAGTAGCAATTGGCCGAAGGATATTTCAGCTAGCGGCTTTTCGAAAATGGGCTCGCTAACACTGCGAATGGCAGCTTCAAATTCGTGAACTCGGGTTTCAGGCGGCACCCAGCCACATTCAACGTGTAGCTCGGCCACTTCGCGGTAATTGCGTTGAAAAATAGCCAAAAGGTTGCGGGCTAAATAATACTGGTCGAAATCGCTAAGGCTGCCAATGATGGCGCAATCAATTGCGATATATTGCGGTGAGGCGGGGCGGTTATGGGCTATAAATATATTGCCGGGGTGCATATCGGCGTGAAAAAAGCTGTCGCGGAAAACCTGGGTGAAAAATATTTCCACGCCGCGTTCCGCGAGTTTTTTCATGTCGGTCCCTTGCTCGCGCAGGGTGTGTACGTCGGTGACGGGAATGCCGTGAATACGCTCCATCACTAAGACATTGCGACGGGTGTAGTCCCAGTAAACCTCGGGAACGTAAAGCACTTCCGAGTCTTTAAAATTGCGTTTTAGTTGGGACGTGTTGGCGCCTTCACGCTGGAGGTCTAACTCGTCAAAAATGGTGTGTTGATAATCTTCAACAACTTCAATGGGGCGAAGCCGGCGACCGTCAGGTACATAGCGCTGGACGAGTCTCGCTATTGTGCGCAGTAGCTGAATGTCTGCTGTGATGGTGCGCTCTATACCTGGTCTCACGACTTTAACGACGACGTCGATATTATTGTGCAGCGTGGCGGTGTGAACTTGAGCAATAGACGCCGACGCCAATGCCTCGCGGTCAAAGGCCGCAAATAATTCTGCTATAGGTTTGCCCAGGGCTGTTTCAATGGCGGCGACGGCGAGTTCACTGGCAAAGGGCGGAACTTGGTCTTGTAATTTGGTCAGCTCTTCCGAGACGTCGTCGGGTAGTAAGTCGCGACGGGTAGATAATACTTGGCCAAATTTGATGAAGATGGGGCCGAGATTTTCCAGTGCGCAGCGCAGTCTCTCGCCGCGACTGTATCCCCGTTTTGGAAACATGCGCCACGGCCCTAACTTTAAAAGCAGACGCGCCCGCAGAGGTAGTTTGTCCGCGGGGATTAGGGTGTCTAGGCGGTAGTGACAAATAATCCAGCAAATGGCGAGTAGGCGGCGCAGCCCCATATTCTTGTCCTTAGTTTTTATTGGATGGGGGTGTCATGCGTTGTTGCAGGCGACGAATTTTGGCTTCTAGGCGTTCGCTGCGTGCTTTTAGCTCGTCGACGTCGCTGTAAAAATCTTCTGCTTGGCAGGGGTGTGGCACGAGCTGACTTTCTTCGACGATGAACTCATTAAATTGTCGTTGTAAATTTGCTCTCGTGCTGTTGAGCCAGCGATGGCCAGCGCGCAGGCCGCTGCCAATTTGATGGGCCGCCACATCGCCGAAAGTGTCTGCAAGCGGTTGTTCCCAGTCCAGGTCTAGCTCTGCGAGAATTTTGCGCAGCTCTAAAAGTGGGCCGGTGTCGCCACTGATATTGATGTCGCCATTGATTAGTGCGGCGGCGGGGTCGCTGGCGCTGGCCACTTTGGCAAATTCGCTCCAGCGACCACTAAGGCGGCTTGTTACATTGTCATGGTGTTGTCCAAGGATCCGCAGCCGTTTACCGCTAATGCCAATACCTAAATTAAGGTCAGGCTCTTTTAGCTCAAGTGAGAAGCGCTGGCCGTCAAGCGCTTGAAGTTTGGCGCTGGTCGCGGGATCTAGTTGCAAGGCCTTATTGATCAGGTTTTCTAAACCGGATAAGGCGGCGCCTTGTAGAACCGGTGGGATCACGGCTTTACACCTCGGTGCACGGCAACTACGCCGGCGGTCATATTGTGGTAGCGCACATCGACAAAGCCGGCGTCGCTCATCATACCTTTGAGGGTTTCTTGGTCTGGATGCATGCGAATGCTTTCTGCCAAGTAGCGGTAGCTTTCTTCGTCATTGGCCACGAGCTGGCCCATTTTGGGCAGGATGTCGAAGGAATAGCGGTCGTAGAGTTTACCAATAACGGGGTTGACGGGTTTAGAAAATTCTAGGACTAAGAGCCGGCCACCTGGTTTCAATACCCGGTTCATCGAGCGCAGTGCGGCGTCTTTGTCGGTGACATTGCGCAGTCCGAAGGCGATGGTAATGCAGTCAAAACTATTGTCAGGAAAGGGCAGGCATTCGGCATTGGCTTGTACGTATTCAATATTGCCGACAATGCCCTTATTGGTGAGCTTTTCGCGGCCAACTGTGAGCATGGAGTCATTGATGTCCGCGAGCACAACGCGGCCGCTGGGGCCAACAAGGCGGCTGAATTTGGCTGCGAGGTCGCCGGTGCCGCCGGCAATATCGAGCACTGCATTGCCGTTGCGCACCCCAGACAGTTCAATGGTAAAGCGTTTCCATAGGCGATGAACACCACCCGACATCAGGTCGTTCATGAGGTCGTATTTGGCGGCAACTGAATGAAATACGCCGGCGACCATTTTGACCTTGTCCTGCGCATCTACGGTTTTATAGCCAAAGTGGGTGGTTTTATTGTCTGCCATAAGCTTGCCTGTTCTGTGTCGTCAGCCGCTCAGGGCTGGTTTGCGAGGGCGCTATTGTAGCGCTTGACGGCGCTCCCTGCACGATTGCTTTCGGTGATCTTTTTTTATCGCTAGCCTCGTCGGCTAGAGCATATAGTGCCGGTAAAATCCCGCTAAATTTGTTTATTGCCTTTCCCACGGCTCTCTTCCAAAAAAAATGTAAGAAGCTGCAGTCTTGCGCCTGTTAAATATTCAATTCATCGCGCATTTTTTGCATGCGCTCGCGTTGTTCTGCTGGTGAAAGCGGCTTACTGATGGTTTTGGGTATCGCTTTTTGGGACGGTATGGTCAGTGTTTCGCCGTTTTTTATCCGCTGGCAAATATCGTCATAATGGCGGCGAAACACCGGATAGGCACTGTGTTCGGCCGTACTGGCCAGGTAAAACCAATCGCTTGCGCGACCGGCGTGGTATACCGCCGGATGCGACCACTGGTATTCGGCCTTGGGTTGCGGAGCGCGGCAGGCTTCTAGGTAGGCGCTGTGGCTGTCGGGTAGGCCGAGTTCGTGGTTATCGGGTTCGCAATATTTGAGAATGCCTTTGATAGTGGGCAAAAATTCCGACTCACGAATGGCGCGGTGGGTGGCGGCAATAATGACGTCAGGCTGAATATGACGAAGATTGCTGAACCACAGTTTTTTGGCGTAGCTCAGTTTTTCTGGATTAGAGAAGGCCTTGTTGTATTGGTTGTGATAAACCAATTCAAATTCGGCAAACATTTGATTTAGTGCATCGATGACCGCGTTTTTATCTGGTGTGGGCTCAGAGTTCGTCTGCCCAGCTGCGGTCGGTGTGTTTTTCGATGAAGCCAGTTGCCGCTTGGCTTGTTCCAGTAGCTTGTTGCTGTCGTGCATTGCTCTGTCCCAATTGATGACTGTGTGCCCAACGGTATTTTACATGTTGGAGAAATTTTGTATTCCACGAGCGGTGGGCGGTGCCGCTGTCTTGCCAAAATAATATGAATTCGGGGACCTGCGCCCGAGCAAATTCGGGATCAATGCGCGCCATATGAAAAATGTCGAATACTGCGTCATTGGGTTGCCAGTCCGATTTTATAGGTGCAATCTTATTCTCATTGCTGACGGTATTAGTATAGCGAGCCCACTGCAAACGAATATGCTGTATAAAGCGAGAATTCCAGTTGTTGTCGGGGGTGCCGCGCTCGCGCCAATACAGAATAAATTCTGGGATGGCATCTTCAATGAAATGCCGACTGACGTGATCGCGCTCAAGTATTTCTAAGGCGTCAATACTTGGCTTCCAGTTGCCATCAATGGGCTGGGTGCGAGACTCCTCTATTTTGGCGTACTGCTGTTTTTTCCAGCGGCGACTGACGTATTGGCTAAACGCGCTATTCCAGGAGCTGCGGGTTTCGCCGGTTTCGCGGTAATGGGCGATAAACTCGGGAAGTACGGCGTTAATGAATTCTGGGGTCACATGATTGAAGCGTGTTAAATATTCAATGCCCGCTTTGTCGGGTAGCCAATCAGCAGGAATAATGTTGTTGCCAGGCACGGGGCGACTCGGTGACGCGGTCATGGATTTTCCAAGCAGCGGCTTAGCGGCGTGTGTTGACTGCTCCTTTTGGGCCGCAGCTTGGGCGCTATAGTGAGTGTTGTGAGTCAGCTCTTGTGGCGGTTCTGATTGCGGTAGGGCGATGCGAATATTTTGTGCGTTGCTCATCAGCGCTGCGCCGATAATAATGAGGCCTAGGTCGTGAAGTGTGCGCAAGACCTCATTGATTTTGTCTGCATCCCAAAAGGGCAATTGTTTGCTGAGCTGATTTCTGTCGATAAGAAACCAGTGCTGGCCTTGATTGCTTTGTCCATTAAGCAGAGGGAGCCATTCGGCGAGTAGTTGATACAGCAGTGCGGCCTCTAGCCCTAGGGTAGCGGCGAGGGAGGGAGAGACCAGTAATGGGCGTTCTACAAGTGCGGTGGACATCTCAATTACTCTGACAATAGCGGGTCATTGTACGGCCTTGGTAGGCCGGCTGTCAGCCCTGAGTCTGGCCGAGTTTAATTTAAAGAAATGATGATGGATTTTAATTCTTATGGCGAAACAAAAAACGGCCTTTGTATGTGTGGATTGTGGGTCTGAGCACAATAAATGGCAGGGCCAGTGTCAGGACTGTGGCGCATGGAATACCCTGTCGGAATTGCGTTTGGGGCCGGCTAGTGCAAATAAGGCCACACCCGCACGTCAGGGCTATGCGGGCTCTGTGGCGGGGGAGGTGCAGATGTTGGCAAATGTCAGCATTGAAGCTCTGCCGAGGCGCTCTACCGGTTTTGAAGAATTCGACCGTGTGCTGGGTGGCGGCTTGGTACCGGGATCGGCGATATTGATTGGTGGTCACCCTGGAGCGGGTAAAAGTACCTTGCTACTTCAGGTGCTGTGTCGATTGGCGGCGCAGTGTGAATGTTTGTATGCGACGGGTGAGGAATCTTTGCCGCAGATCGCCATGCGGGCCAAGCGTTTGGGTTTGCAGGCAGACACTTTGAAATTGTGTGCTGAAACCAGCCTTGAATTGCTTTTGGGGCAGGCGGCAAAAATCAAGCCCAAGGTGTTGGTGGTTGATTCTATACAGGTATTGCATAGCGACGACGTGAGTTCGGCACCGGGTAGTGTGTCTCAGGTGCGCGAGTGCGCGGCGGCCTTGACACGCTTTGCCAAGGAAACCGGCACAGTGCTGTTAATGGTTGGGCATGTGACTAAGGATGGTGGCTTGGCGGGGCCGAAGGTTTTAGAGCACATTATTGATTGCTCCATTATGCTTGAGGGTAGCAGTGATAGTCGTTATCGGACTTTGCGCGGCAGCAAAAATCGCTTTGGCGCGGTGAACGAGCTGGGTGTCTTTGCGATGACGGAGCTGGGTTTAAAGGAAGTAAAAAATCCGTCGGCAATATTTTTAAATCGCGGCGATGTGGTCACTTCTGGCAGTACGGTAATGGTCGTGTGGGAGGGGACGCGACCCCTTTTGGTAGAGATTCAGGCCTTGGTGGATAGCTCTGGTTTTGGTAATCCACGCCGGGTAGCTGTGGGCTTGGAACAAAACCGACTGGCAATGTTACTCGCTGTGCTGCATCGTCATGGCGGTTTGCAAGTTGGCGATCAGGATGTATTTGTTAATGTTGTTGGCGGCGTCAAAGTTCTTGAGACGGGTTCTGATTTGGCTCTATTGTTTGCGATAGTGTCGAGCTTTCGAGACCGGCCGTTGCCAGAGGACTTGGTGGTTTTTGGCGAGGTGGGCCTGTCGGGCGAAATTCGGCCGGTGCCCAGCGGACAGGAGCGTTTGCAGGAGGCGCGAAAGCATGGTTTTAGACGTGCAATTGTGCCCCATGGCAATGCCCCCCGCGGTGACTTGGGAATGACAGTAATTGGGGTGAAAACCTTGGCGGAAGCGCTGGAGGCGATTTAGGAAACCATACCCGCCATATGGATTTTTTGACGGGTATGGTAGGTCTTAAAATATTTCGATTGGGTCGTCGCTATAGGACTCGTATGGGCTTGTGGGTTGGTTAAAGCCTTCGCCAGGCGCGTTGCTGGTTCGGAAATATTCAAATATTGCGTTGGCTTGTCCTGGGTGGGCTAGGTTGCCGGTATCGGGGTCTATACGAACCGAGATAATGCTGTCTGGTTGCTTTTGATGGCGCTCTGGGCGATTTTTTAAGGCTTCGCGCATATAGTCTATCCAGATTGGCAGTGCCACCGAACCACCGTATTCGCGACGGCCAAGATTGAGGTTTTGGTCGAAACCGGCCCATGTCGATGTGACAATACCGCCACTGTAGCCAGAAAACCAAGCGTCTGTAGGACCATTGGTGGTACCGGTTTTACCTGCGGCATCACCACGATTTAATACAAGCGCCTTGCGCCCTGTGCCTCGAGTGATAACGTCTTGCAAAATACTGTCGATAAGAAACGCAACTTCTTCGTCAATGACTCGTTTGGCGTAGCGGGGCTGCAGTGCATCGTCGTCGCCGGAAAGAATGTCGTCTAAAGAGTCCGCCTCGATACGCGCTATTGGTTCTTCGTCGAGGTTGTCGTCGTTGCAGCGCTGGCATACAACTTCGGGGTCGGCGCGATAAACGGTATTGCCGTCTCGGTCGATAATACGGTCAATAAAATAGGGCGACACCTTGTAACCACCGTTGGCGAAGACGGCATAGCCGGTGACGACATCGAGGGGGGTAAGTGAATGGCTTCCCAGTGCTAAGGAGAGGTCGTGAGGCAGTTTGCTGGCGTCAAACCCAAAACGGCTAACGTAGTTAATTGCCTTGGCAATACCCAATTCTCGTAACACACGAATCGATACTAAGTTGCGCGACAGGTAGAGCGCTTGCCGTAGGCGCATGGGGCCATTAAATCGGCCGTTGTCATTGCTAGGCCGCCAAGTATTACCTTGTGCGTCACTGTCGAAGACAATTGGTGCATCGTTAATAATAGTGGCGGGTGTAAAGCCGTTATCTAGGGCGGCGGTATAGATAAAAGGTTTGAAATTGGAACCCGGCTGACGCGCTGCTTGGGTTACACGGTTGAATGCGCTTTTTTGATAATTGTAACCGCCAACTAAACTCAGGATGGCGCCGTTGTCAGCGTCTAAGGATACAAGAGCGCCTTGTACCTTGGGTAGCTGGGAAAGTTCCCAATGTCTCGGTGTTGTATCGCTCATTTTGACGCGAATGACGTCGCCAGCTTTGAGCAGTTCTGATGCAGTTTCAGCTGCGTAGCTAACGCGATCTTCGCTGATGTAGCGTACGGTTTTGTTTAGGCCGTGCTCCCATTCCAGCGTGGTTTGTAGTTCTCCGGAGAGAAGTATGGAGGCGCTTTTTTCGCTTACATCTAAAACTAAGGCGGGGTGCCAGGGGCCAATTCTGCCGATTTCCTCCAGCTTTTGACTTAAATCACGGCGTTGGTCTGAGTCGATATCGTTTGGTAGCGTCCAGTGACGCTCGGCACCGCGATAGCCATGACGAGTATCGTATTCAATCACGCCATCAATAAGCGCTTTGTTGGCGGTTTCTTGTAGATTGGATTTCACAGTGGTGATGACGGTATAGCCGTCTTCGTATGCGGTGCGGCCAAATCGCGCCAGCATGTCTAGTCTCACCATCTCTGCGACGTAGGGTGCATCTACGTCGAGCTGGGTGCCATAGGCTTTGGCGCTAATGGGTTCAAGCATGGCCGTTTTGTAGTCAGCCTCGCTAATATAGCCAAGGCTCAGCATGCGGCCGAGTATCCAGTTGCGGCGCACTTTGGCCCGCGATGGGTTGGCTACGGGGTTGTAGGCTGAAGGTGCCTTGGGTAGTCCGGCAATCATCGCCATTTGGGCGAGATTCAATTCCTTTATGGGTTTTCCGTAATAGACCTGCGCTGCAGCTTCGATACCATAGGCGTGGTTGCCCAAAAATATTTTGTTTAGATAGAGCTCTAAAATATCGCCTTTGCTGAGGGCGCGTTCGATTTCAATCGCGAGGAAAATCTCGGTAAATTTCCTCGTAAAGGTACGTTCTTGGCTGAGAAAGTAGTTTTTTGCCACCTGCATGGTGATGGTGGAGCCGCCAGATTGAATGCTCCCGCTGGTGATAAGTTGCGAGGCTGCTCTTAATAGGCCGCTGACGTCGACGCCGTGGTGGCTGTAGAAATGATCATCTTCAGCGGCGAGAAAGGCGTCAATAAATAGTTCGGGGACCTCTTGAATACTAACCGGTGAGCGGCGTTTTTCGCCGAATTCACCTAATAATTTACCGTCGGCGGTGTAAATACGTAGTGGTGTTTGCAGTTGCGTGTCTTTGAGGGCTTCAACGGACGGTAATTTGGGACTGATATAAAGGAATGCGGTAGCGAATACCATTACCGCGCCACAGGTGGCGAGGATGCTTAGGCCTATCAAAATACGAAGATAACGCGTCGTATTGGACATATTATTCCTTTAATTAGAGGTCGTGATCACAATTCGAAGGCTAGGATACCCAAAAGCGTGACATTTTCGGCGTCTTTTTTTCAGAACTATTTGCGCATTGGTATACACTGGTATTTAATCTTATGTGTAAGAGTACGCCCTAAGTCCACGATGTAAATAGGAAAATTACAGTGCTAGATGGCTTGTTTGGCGGTCAGGGTTCCCGCAGTTTGCTTGGTATAGACATTAGTTCCAGTGCCGTAAAGTTATTGGAATTGAGTCGGAATGGCGAAAAATATCGCGTAGAAAGTTACGCGGTTATGTCTTTGCCTGCCCATTCTGTGGTCGAAAAAAATATAGCCGAGGTCGAGGCCGTCGGCGAAATAGTGCGTGCGGTCCATGCGCGCTCTAAGTCCAAGTTGAAGCGGGCGGCGGTGGCTGTGCCCGGGTCGGCGGTTATCACCAAGGTTTTGCACATGCCGGCAGGCATGCATGAGAATGCATTGGAAACCCAAATATCCTTAGAGGCCGATCAATATATACCTTACCCCCTAGACGAAGTTGCGCTCGATTTTGAGGTGCTGGGTGAGCTTGAAGATAGTCCGGATCAGGTAGAAGTAATGTTGGTTGCCTGTCGCCGCGATAATGTTGATACCCGTGTTGAAGCTTTGGACGTGGCCGGTATTGAGCCGAAAGTTGTCGATGTGGAGGCTTACGCGGTTGAGCGTAGCTTTGAGCTGATCGCAAAGCAAATTGGCTGCGACGAAAACACAGTAGTAGCCATTATCGACGTTGGTGCCAGTATGACGTCACTTACCGTTGTGGTGGCTGGTGAAACGGTTTATACCCGCGATCAAATGTTTGGCGGGCGTCAGCTGACAGAGGAAATTCAGCGCCGCTATGGCTTAACAGCAGAAGAGGCTGGCTTGGCTAAAAAACAAGGCGGGCTATCCGATGACTATGACAGCGAAGTCTTAGCTCCGTTCCGTGAGGCGGTTATACAGCAGGTCTCCCGATCCTTGCAGTTCTTCTATTCGGCCAGTCAATACAGCAGTGTGGATATTATTTTGCTAGCGGGCGGTGTTGCGGCTATGCAGGGTTTGGCAGAAATGGTGGAAGAGCGAGTAGAAATTAATACCGTTATTGCGAATCCATTTGCGGCGATGGCTGTGGCGCCGGGGGTGGACGCCATGAAGCTGACTAGCGATGCGCCGGCAATGCTCATTGCCTGCGGTTTGGCGCTTAGGAGTTTTGATTAATGGCAACAATTAACTTATTGCCTTGGCGCGAAGAGCGCCGCCAGCTGGTAAAACAGCAGTTTTTAGCCGTTTTGGGTGGTGTGGCGGTTTTGGCGATATTGCTGGTAGTGCTGGCAATGTCGATAGTGAACAGCGCGATAAGTCACCAAGAAGGGCGAAACGCGTATCTGCAAGGGCATATAAAGAAAATAAATAAAGAAGTCGCCGAAATAAAAGATCTTGAAACCCGCCGCCAACAATTATTAGATCGTATGAGCATTATTCAGGACTTACAGGGTACAAGGCCGCTGATCGTACGAGTATTTGACGAGATGGTGCGAACACTACCGGACGGCCTGTTTTATACCTCGGTTAGTCGTAGAGACTCCCGTATTGAGGTTCAGGGAATTGCGGAGTCGAATAACCGGGTGTCTAGCTTGATGAGAAAATTAGATGCCTCTCCTTGGTTTGCCGATCCCAATTTAACGGCGGTTAGTGCGGCGTCCGCCTACGGTGATCAAGCGAGCAGTTTCAAGCTCTCATACAAAATCAGCGCGCCTGCGCCTGACGACGAGAAATAGGGGGCGATGGCTGTGGCAGCGTGGCAAGAACTGGTTGACGAGCTTAAGAGTTTCGATCTTAGTGATTTAGATGTCGAGAATATTGGCGCATGGCCCTTATTGGTAAGAGTCGGCGCCTGGGTTGCGGTGTTTGTTTTGTGTCTCGCAGGTGGATATTTTTACGTTATCGCCGATTTGCGAGTAAAGCTGGCCAGTGTTGAGGCGCAAGAGTTAAAGCTTAAAGATGAATTTGAAAAGAAAGCTTTTAAAGCGGCAAAGCTAGTGCCATTAAAAAAGCAAATGCTGGAAATGGAAGAGTCCTTCGGTGTGCTTTTAAGCCAGTTACCTGCTGATACCGAAGTGCCGGGCCTATTGGAAGATATGACGGAAAAAGCGGTATCTAACGGCCTTGATATTAGCAGTATTCAACTTCAGTCAGAGCGACTCAAAGAGTTTTATGTTGAATTGCCAATCGCTATTAAAGTTAGTGGCAGCTATCACGATCTGGCAGCTTTTGTGAGTGGAATTGCGGGTTTGCCACGTATTGTTACCCTGCATGATTACACTATCAGTTCTGATAAAAACCTCAGTCAGCAAACGATGTCGATAACGGCAAAAACCTATCGTTATAAAGATCAGGAGGGGGGCAAATGATGATATTCCCTCGCCTGCTTTTGCTTTTTGGCGTTGCGGTACTTGCTGCGTGTAGTGGTGGCAATCAATACGCAGACTTAGATGCCTTCGTGGCAGAAAAACGCGCCTTGCCGTCTGGCCAAATTGCGCCTATTCCCGCATTAAAGGCTTACCGTGCATTCAGTTACACCGCATCTGGTTTACGTGCGCCATTTAATCGGCCGGTAGATGTTAAGGAAATTGCGCGCTTGGAAGCAGCGAGCAACGTCAAACCAGATTTAAAGCGTGAAAAAGAGTTCCTAGAGCAATTCTCGCTGGATTCCATAACCGTCGTCGGAACGGTTCGTCTTGATGGTGTTCTTTGGGCCTTGGTGAAAGACCCTGATGGCGGTGTGCATCGTGTGCGGAAAAATAATTATCTAGGGCGAAATTTCGGCAAGATTATTGATGTAGCAGAAAATTACCTGACAGTGGTGGAGATTGTATCTACCGGCGGGGATGGTTGGGTTGAGCGGCCTCGCTCCCTTGAATTGAAAGTCCGTAAGTAAGAATTCGAATGGCGGAGAAGTACATGAATACCCGAGTGCAGATGCAGTGCAAAAGACCTTGTTACAAGGCGGGGCTGGGGCGACAACTCCTAACAGGTTTATGGTTGTTTTTGGCATCTATTACCGCCATGGCATCGAATTTAAAAAATGTCGAATTTAATTCGCTGCAGGGTGGTAGCTTTGAAGCGCGATTAACCTTCGACGGGCCGGCGCCAGAGGTGAAGGGTTATACCATCGAGAAGCCAGCGCGAATCGCCCTTGATTTAGTGGGTGCTGGCAATATGCTCAGCCAGAAGAAATTCCCCTTAGCGTACGACAATGCTAGCAGTGCAGTGGTGTTGGAAGGTCGCGATCGCACCCGTGTAGTATTAAATTTGATCAAGTTGGCGAGTTACGAAACCCGCCAAGAAGGCAATGTCTTAATTGTCGAGGTTGGTAGCGGCGGTAGCCAAGCGTATTTAAAAGAAAAATATAACAGCCCATTAACAGCGTCTACGCCAACGGTAAGTGTGAGCAACAGTATTACAGATTTAGATTTCCGCCGTGGCGAGAAAGGCGAAGGCCGATTAGTGATTCAGTTGGCTGATGCCAAGGCCGATGTGAATGTTTTTGTAGAAGGTTCAAAAATCAAAGTGGATTTTGGCGGCGTAAGTTTGCCGCAGAATTTGCAGCGCCGTTTTGATGTTGGCGATTTTGCAACGCCGGTGAAGAGCATTGATGCGCGCATGGGTGAAAAAGGCGCGAAACTGTCGCTGGAGGCGAGTGGCGAGTACGACTACCTAGCCTACCAAACCGATACGGAATATGTGGTTAGTGTGAAGCCACTCACCAAGAAAGAAGTTGAAGATCGCCGACGCGAATTTGCCTATGTAGGTGAAAAACTGTCTTTGAACTTCCAAGACATTGAAGTTCGATCTGTATTACAGCTTATTGCAGATTTTACCGAATTAAACTTGGTGGCCAGTGATACCGTCAGCGGAAATATCACCCTGCGCCTACAAAATGTACCTTGGGATCAGGCTTTGGAGCTGGTGTTAAAAACCAAAGGCTTAGACAAGCGCCAAGTTGGTAACGTGTTGATGGTTGCTCCCGCGGCTGAAATTGCCGAGCGCGAGCGTCAGGAAATTGAGGCGCAAAAGCAAGTAGAAGAACTTGCGCCGCTGCAAAGCGAATTTATACGGGTGCGCTATGCCGACGCGGCAGAATTATTTAAGTTGTTCCGTCCAGAGCGCAACGGTGAGAATGATGAGAATTCAACGGGTAGCATTTTGTCGCCCCGTGGCAAAGTGATTGTAGATGAGCGCACTAATTCGCTATTAATCACCGAAACGGCGGAGCGTTTAGATGAGTTTAGACGCCTGATTTCTCTTATTGATGTGCCGGTTCGGCAGGTTCAGATCGAGGCGCGGATTGTCCGTGCAAGCTCAGACTTTGACCGTTCGCTCGGTGTGAAGTGGGGCGGTGCTTATGTAAAAGCCGATGGCGATAAGGTGTACTCAGCGAACGGGGATTTGGCTAGCGATCAAGCTACGCAAAACAATTACTTGTCTGCGCTTGCAGCCGGTTCTCCTACTTACACTGCCGTGCCGGGTCTGGTAACTGACTTGGGTGTGTCTGGTGCGGCGGGTTCCTTTGCGCTTGGCTTTATAAGCTCAGACGTGCTGCTCAACCTAGAGCTATCTGCCCTAGAATCAAAGGGCCGTGGTGAAATTGTTTCTCAGCCTCGTGTTGTTACTGGTGACAAAGAGCCTGCAATCATTAAATCTGGTACGGAAATTCCCTATCCAGAATCCTCTGCAAACGGCGAAACCACTATCGCCTTTAAAGAGGCAGTTTTGAAACTAGATGTGACGCCAATCATCACGCCTGACGACCGTATCATTATGGATTTAACCATTAACCAAGATACGATTGGTTCACTAGTGATTGCCACTGGCCTAGGTGGTCAGGTGCCGACAATTGACACAACAGAACTGAAAACCCGCGTATTAGTTAGCAATGGCGAAACCGTGGTTCTGGGTGGCGTTTATGATCAGCTAGATATTTCCTCGGAGACAAAGGTGCCGCTATTAGGTGATATTCCTTTTATTGGGCGCTTGTTTAAAAGCACAACAGTGTCGCGGGAGAAGCAGGAGACGCTAATATTTATTACGCCACGTATTTTGGCCGACAGTTTGGTAGATTGATATTGTGATAATGAAGTCTGGCGCTGTATTTTTAGTCGGCCCAATGGGCGCTGGTAAAAGTACGATTGGCCGTTTACTTGCAGACACTTTACGCTTTGATTTTCGCGATGTTGATCGCGAAATAGAAGAGCGCAGCGGTGTTGATATTCCATGGATTTTCGACATGGAGGGCGAGGAAGGCTTTAGAGATCGCGAAGAGTCCATGCTTGCCGAATTAAGTGATGCTGCTCAAGTAGTTATTTCTACCGGCGGTGGAGCGGTATTGCGCAGCGATAGTCGAAAGTTGATGGTCGCCAAAGGCACGGTGATTTATCTTAAAACGTCGGTAGATGAGCAAATACGCCGCACCGCGCGGGATCGCAAACGGCCTTTGTTGCAAACCGGTGATCCAGCGACGACTTTGCGTAATTTAATGGCTTTGCGCGAACCACTTTATGAAGAAATTGCTGATTATACGGTTTTAACAGACAACAGAACCCCTAAGTCGGTTGTGCAAGAATTATGTTCCCAGCTCGGTGCTGACGACCTGAGTGCTCAATATTGATATACTGGCCTACTTGGTCGGTATATTAATCATTTCTCGGATACACCACAGATGAAAAACCTCGAACTCGATTTGGGAGAGCGCAGCTATCCCATTTTTATTGCGCGTGATCTTATTGGCGAGCCGGACCTGTGGACGAAGTATATTGCTGGCAAGCAAGTCTGTATTGTAACTAACGATACGATTGCCCCTTTGTATCTTGAAAAGTTGAAGGCCCAGCTTGGCGATAAATCCGTGTGTGAGGTGATTTTGCCAGATGGTGAAGCCTATAAAACGTTGGCAACCCTAGAGCAGATTTTTGACACGTTATTGGCGAAAAATCATAACCGCGGTACCACCTTGATCGCTCTTGGAGGTGGGGTGGTTGGTGATATGTGCGGGTTTGCGGCGGCTTGCTATCAGCGCGGCGTTCAGTTTATCCAAATTCCCAGCACTTTATTGTCGATGGTTGATTCCTCGGTGGGTGGTAAAACGGGTGTAAATCATCCCATGGGTAAAAACATGATTGGCGCCTTCCATCAGCCAAATTGCGTGCTTGCGGATTTAAGTCTGCTCGATACCTTGCCGGAGCGTGAATATTCCGCGGGTATGGCCGAAGTGATTAAATACGGTTTGATTTGCGATGCGCCCTTTTTTGAGTGGCTAGAAAGCAATATTGCGGGGCTGATGAGCCGAAATACGGATTTACTCGAAGAAGCCGTGTATCGCTCCTGTGTAAACAAGGCAGAGGTCGTGGCTGAGGATGAGCGCGAGGGTGGTCGTCGAGCAATTTTAAACCTCGGTCACACCTTTGGTCATGCGATTGAAACAGCGGAAGGCTATGGCAATTGGCTGCATGGCGAGGCCGTGTCAGCGGGGATGGTATTGGCAATGGCGCTGTCACTTGAGCTGGGGTGGTTGGGCGCTGATATATATGAGCGGGGAAAGAAACTGCTTGAATTGGCTGGTTTACCTACTTCGCCGCCAGAAAATATGGATGTGGATCAATTTTTGCAGCTAATGGGGCGTGATAAAAAGGTGCTAGATGGCCGTTTGCGCCTAGTATTGCTGAAAGGCTTGGGTGAGGCGGTAGTGAGTAGTGAGGCCCCTGAGGCGACAATTGCCAAGGTCTTGCGTGCGGCGGGTGTTCGTGCTTAGTTGTGAGGGCATTGTTTAAAAAATGATCGCTTACTCGGTGACGTTTGTTGCTTTTGCTCTGTCCGTGTAGAATGTCACTCCTTTTTTCGGGTAAGTGTAAGATCCCCGAACATTCTTTTCGACTATCTTTTTGTTTTTCTTAGTAATTTTGCGAGAGTCGTTTTATGAGTACAGGCCTGTACAGACCTGAAGATGTGCGCGACAACTGTGGATTCGGCCTAATAGCCCATATGCAGGGTGAACCGAGTCATAAATTGTTGCAGACTGCCATCGAATCGCTGACCTGCATGACGCACCGTGGTGGTATTGCCGCCGACGGTAAAACGGGTGACGGCTGTGGCTTATTGCTCAAAAAGCCAGACGGCTTTTTACGCGCGGTGGCAAAAGAGTCCTGCGGTAGTGAGCTGAGCGAAAATTACGGCGTGGGGCAGATTTTTCTCAGCCGCGACGAGAAGCTTGCTGCTTCTGCGCGGGCTGAATTTGAAACTGTCTTGCGTAAAAATGGCCTGCAACCAGCAGGCTGGCGGGTGGTGCCGGTAGATGAGTCCGTTTGCGGTGAGATTGCACTATCAAGCCTGCCACGTATTGAACAGATATTTATTAATGTTGACGGCATGGATGCGCAGCAGTTGCGCACCTGTTTGTTTGTCGTTCGGCGTGAGGCCGAAATGGCTTTGGCTGGCGATCCCGATTTTTATATATCGAGTTTGTCTGCTGACGTTATTTCATACAAAGGTTTGGTGATGCCGGTGGATTTGCCGCGCTTTTACTTAGACCTTGCCAATCCTGAGTTAGAAACCGCAATTTGTGTATTCCACCAGCGTTTTTCGACCAACACCATGCCTCGTTGGCCTTTGGCCCAGCCCTTCCGGATGCTGGCCCATAATGGTGAAATTAATACCATTGAGGGCAACCGCAATTGGGCGGAAGCGCGTACGCGTAATTTTAGTAGCCCATTGTTACCGGATGTTGCTGAGCTTGCGCCTCTGGTTAACCGCACCGGTTCCGACTCCTCAAGTTTAGATAATATGCTTGAGTTGTTAGTTGCTGGCGGCATGGATTTGTTCCGAGCTGTGCGGATGCTAGTACCGCCTGCTTGGCAAAATATTGAGCACATGGATGCCGACTTAAAGGCATTTTACGAATATAACTCCATGCATATGGAACCGTGGGATGGCCCCGCCGGCTTGGTTTTAACCGACGGTCGCTATGCGGTGTGTATGCTAGACCGCAATGGTCTGCGGCCTTCGCGTTGGGTTATCACTAAAGATGGTTTCATCACCGTTGCCTCAGAAATTGGCACCTATGGCTATACGCCGGAAGATGTGGTCTCAAAAGGCCGCGTTGGCCCTGGGCAAATTCTGGTTGTCGATACTGAAACAGGTGAGGTGCTGCACACTGAAGAGGTCGATAATCGCCTGAAGTCTGCGCATCCTTATAAGCAATGGTTGCGTGAAAATGGAAATCGTCTTCAGGATCAGCTGGGGCAGGGTAATCGTCCTGCGCTACCCGAGGCTGATACCTTGGCGGCATTCCAAAAATATTTCCAAGTTAGTTTTGAAGAGCGTGAGCAGGTGTTGTCGGCATTGGCAGATAGCGGCAATGAAGCAGTTGGCTCAATGGGTGACGATACCCCAATGGCTGTGCTGTCGCGGCAGAAGCGTTCTCTATATGACTATTTCCGCCAGAAGTTTGCGCAGGTTACCAATCCGCCGATAGATCCGCTACGCGAAACTATCGTTATGAGTTTGGAAACGCTGCTGGGCGCAGAGCAAAATGTATTTGAGCAAACGGCGGATCACGCTGATCGCTTAATCCTAACCAGCCCGGTTTTGTCACCGGACAAATTTGACCGCTTAATGCACGTGGATTCGCCTCGCTATCCCTTAGCGCGAATAGATTTGAGCTACGATCCCGCATTGACCTCTCTAAAAGAGGCGGTTGCAAATGTGGCAGCAGCGGCAGAAAGTGCAGTGCGTGACGGCAAGGTTATTTTATTGCTGAGTGATCGCGCTATTGAGCCAGGTCTACTCGCCGTACATAGCTTGTTGGCAACTGGCGCAGTTCACCATCACTTGATTAAGCAAGGCCTGCGCTGTGACGCGAACATCGTTGTAGAGAGCGGCAGTGCTCGTGATTCGCATCAGATGGCCTGTTTGTTTGGCTTTGGTGCGACCGCGGTGTATCCGTATATGGCTTATGCAGTCATCAGCGATATGTTGGGCAGCGGTGAGATTCTTGGTGACGAGCAAACCGCACACACTAATTATGTAAAAGGCATTAACAAAGGCCTTCTGAAAATTATGTCCAAAATGGGCATATCGACAATTGCCTCTTACCGTGGCGCGCAATTGTTTGAAGCGATTGGTTTAGCTACCGAGGTTGTCGATACCTGCTTTAAAGGTGTGGCTAGCCGGATTGCTGGTGCAGGTTTTGCCGAGCTACAGCGCGACCAAGAAGCCTTGGCGACGGTAGCATGGTTGCCGCGCAAAACTATCGATCAGGGTGGTTTGCTGAAATACGTGCATGGCAAGGAATACCACGCATTTAACCCAGATGTGGTCATGACCCTGCAAGATGCAGTGAAAAGTGGCGATTACGCTCAGTGGAAGAAATACGCGGCTTTGGTAAATAACCGTCCGGTTGCGACTATCCGCGATCTGCTGGGTTTTAAAGGCGATATCAAGCCGATTCCGCTTGATGAAGTTGAGCCGATAGAAAGCTTATTGCGCCGTTTTGACTCTGCGGGCATGTCTTTGGGGGCTTTAAGCCCAGAGGCCCACGAGGCCTTGGCAACCGCCATGAATCGTCTTGGCGGCCGTTCAAATTCCGGTGAGGGTGGTGAAGATCCCGCTCGCTACGGCACTGAGCGGGTTTCAAAAATTAAGCAGGTTGCATCTGGCCGCTTTGGGGTGACACCGCATTATCTGGTTAACGCCGAAGTGCTGCAGATCAAAGTAGCGCAGGGTGCTAAGCCCGGTGAAGGTGGTCAGTTACCTGGTGGTAAAGTTAACGCCTTGATTGCAAGACTGCGTTACTCGGTGCCTGGCGTGACCTTGATTTCACCGCCGCCGCATCACGATATTTATTCGATTGAAGATTTAGCTCAGTTAATTTTTGATCTTAAGCAGGTTAACCCCTCGGCGCTGGTTTCGGTAAAACTGGTGTCTGAGCCAGGTGTCGGCACCATTGCCGCTGGTGTGGCTAAGGCTTACGCCGATCTGATTACTATTTCTGGTTATGACGGCGGTACCGCTGCGAGCCCTATTACGTCTATCCGCTATGCGGGTTCACCGTGGGAACTAGGTTTATCTGAAGCCCAGCAAACACTGCGAGGCAACGGCTTGCGTGGCAAGGTTCGAGTACAAACCGACGGCGGTCTAAAAACCGGCTTAGATGTTGTTAAAGCGGCAATGCTTGGCGCAGAAAGCTTTGGTTTTGGTACCACACCAATGGTGGCGCTGGGTTGCAAGTATTTGCGTATTTGTCACCTCAATAACTGTGCGACGGGTGTTGCTACTCAGGACGAGCGCCTGCGTGACGAGCATTTCATCGGCACCGTCGAAATGGTGATGAATTTCTTCACCTTTATAGCGACTGAAACCCGTGAGTGGATGGCCAGCATTGGCGTTCGCACGATGGAAGAGCTGATCGGTCGCACTGATTTATTGATGCAGAAGGAAGGCGAGACAGAGAAGCAAGAATTGCTAGATTTGTCGCCAATTCTATTCAAAGATCCCGCCGCCAAGGATCAGCCAGAGTTTTGTCAGGTTGATTTAAATGCGCCTTTCGATAAGGGCGAGAAAGCCGAGGCGATGGTTGCTGCGGCACTGCCAGCCATTGAAGCGAAGTCCGGCGCGGATCTTGAGTTTAATGTAACCAACTGCGACCGTTCTATTGGTGCTCGTTTGTCCGGTGAGATCGCCAAGCGCCACGGCAATCTTGGTATGGAAGATGCGCCAGTGACACTGCGTATGAAGGGCACTGCAGGCCAGAGCTTTGGTGTGTGGAATGCTGGTGGTTTGAATATGTATCTTGAGGGCGATGCCAACGACTACGTCGGTAAGGGCATGGCCGGCGGTAAATTGGTTATTTATCCGCCAAAAGGCAGTGTGTTTAACAGCCAAGATACGGCCATTATCGGTAATACCTGCCTCTACGGCGCGACCGGCGGCAAGCTCTTTGCTGCGGGTATTGCGGGGGAGCGCTTTGGTGTTCGTAACTCTGGCGCTCACGCCGTTGTTGAAGGCGCGGGAGATCATTGCTGCGAATATATGACCGGCGGCATTGTCACCGTTTTGGGGCCTACTGGGGTCAACTTTGGTGCAGGTATGACGGGTGGCTTTGCCTACGTCTTAGATGAGGCAAATCGCTTTGTTGATCGATATAACAGCGAGCTAGTCGAAATGTGCCGGATAAACTCCGAGTCGATGGAGGCCTACCGAGCACACTTGCGCGGCAATATTGTTGAGTACGTGGCAGAAACAAGCTCCGCGTGGGGGCAGCATATCCTCGATAATTTTGACGACTACATCGGTAAATTCTGGATGATCAAGCCAAAGGCGGCGAGCCTCAGCCGTTTGCTTGACTCCACCAGAAGACGTCCGGAATAAGCCCGCCGAGTAGCAATGAGGTAATTTGAAAATGGCAGAGCGTTTACAGAATTCATTCCAGTTTCTCGACGTGGGTCGTCAAGACCCCGGCAAAAAAGACATTGCCCAGCGTCGTACCGCCTTCGTAGAAATATACGAGCCGTACAAAGAAGAGGAAGTGAAGCATCAGTCACACCGCTGCTTGGGTTGTGGTAACCCTTATTGTGAGTGGAAATGTCCGGTGCATAACTATATTCCTAACTGGTTAAAGCTAGTTAGTGAAGGGAATTTGTTTGAAGCTGCAGAGTTGAGCCATCAAACCAATAGCCTCCCAGAAGTGTGTGGCCGAGTGTGCCCGCAGGATCGCCTGTGTGAAGGTGCTTGTACCTTAAATGACGGTTTTGGCGCGGTTACCATCGGCTCCACCGAAAAGTATATAACCGACACCGCATTGGCTATGGGCTGGCGCCCAGACATGTCTAAGCGGGTGTGGACAGACAAAAAAGTGGCAGTGATTGGATCTGGCCCTGCTGGCATAGGCTGTGCAGACGTACTGGTCCGTGCGGGTGTTAAGCCAGTGGTATTTGATCGCTACCCCGAAATCGGTGGTTTGCTGACCTTTGGTATTCCTGAGTTTAAATTAGAAAAATCGGTTATTCAGCGTCGCCGTAAAGTCTTGGAAGAAATGGGTGTTGAGTTCCGTTGTAACGTAGACGTAGGTGTCGATGTGACGATGGATTCATTGCTTGAAGAATACGACGCTGTATTCCTCGGCATGGGTACCTACAAATACATGAAAGGCGGTTTTCCAGGCGAAGATCTGCCAGGGGTTTACGATGCCTTGCCGTTCTTGGTTTCTAATGTAAATCGTAATATGGGCTGGGAAGGAAACCCCGCCGACTTTATTGATGTGAAAGGCAAACGCGTTGTTGTGCTGGGCGGTGGTGATACCGCTATGGACTGTAACCGCACTTCGATTCGTCAAGGCGCAGAGAGCGTTGTGTGCGCTTACCGTCGCGACGAAGAAAACATGCCTGGTTCGCGCAAAGAAGTACAAAATGCTGGTGAAGAAGGTGTTCAATTCCTCTTTAACCGGCAGCCGATTGCCATCGTTGGCAATGGCAAGGTTGAAGGCATAAAAGTTGTAACAACCCAGCTTGGCGAGCCCGATGGAAATGGTCGCCGCCGTCCTGAGCCTATTGCCGGTAGCGAAGAAGTTATTCCTGCCGACGTGGTGTTGGTTGCCTTTGGTTTCCAGCCGAATCCACCGTCATGGTTAAGTGATGCGGGCGTTGATATTAATAGCTGGGGTGGTGTTGTTGCGCCTGAAGAACAGGAATGTAAATTCCAAACCAGCAATCCGAAAGTATTTGCCGGTGGCGATATGGTCCGCGGCTCAGACTTGGTAGTAACCGCCGTGTGGGAAGGCCGTCAGGCGGCAGAAGGAATATTGGATTACTTACAAGTCTGACGTCGGAGGTCGGGCGCAGGCCGCGTCAGACATCTGACTTCCGACGCCCGACTTAAGGTTTACTATGACTGAACTAAAAAACGATACTTTCCTTCGCGCCCTTCAGCGCTTACCTGTTGATTACACTCCGGTATGGATGATGCGGCAGGCGGGGCGTTATTTACCTGAGTATCGAGCCACGCGTGCAGTTGCGGGTGATTTTATGTCGCTGTGCATGAACCCTGAGCTTGCCTGCGAGGTGACACTGCAACCTTTGGCTCGCTATCCTCTCGATGCGGCAATCTTATTTTCCGATATTTTAACGATTCCCGACGCAATGGGTTTGGGGCTGTATTTTGAAACCGGCGAAGGTCCGCGTTTCAAAAAAACAGTTCGTACAATGGCCGATGTAGATGCGCTGCCGGTTGTTGATGGTGAGAAGCACCTAACTTATGTCTGCGATGCCGTGCGCACTATTCGCCGTGAGTTGAATGGTAGTGTGCCGTTGATTGGTTTTTCCGGTAGTCCGTGGACTTTGGCCACCTATATGGTTGAGGGCGGTGGTTCTAAAGATCATGCGCGCGCTAAAGCTTTGGCTTTTGATCAGCCTGAATTAATGCATGCTTTATTAGATAAGCTGGCGCAGAGTGTGACTGCTTATTTGAATGACCAAATTCGCGCTGGCGCACAAGCGGTGCAGATTTTTGATACCTGGGGTGGCGCTTTAAGCCACAACGCCTATCAAGAATTTAGTCTGCGTTATATGAAAAAAATCGTAGACGGCTTAATTAAAGAGAATGACGGCCGTGTTGTGCCAGTTATTCTGTTTACTAAAAACGGTGGCCAGTGGTTAGAGTTGATGGCGGATACCGGTGCTAGCGCTTTAGGCCTAGATTGGACTACCGATATTGGTGTGGCGAAGGCGCGGGTAGGTGATCGCGTTGCGCTGCAGGGCAATATGGACCCCTCAATGTTACGCGCTTCCCCTGCGCGAATTCGTGAAGAAGTTGCAACTATTCTCGCTCGTTTTGGCAATGGGCCGGGGCATGTTTTTAATCTTGGTCACGGAATAACGCCAGAGGTAGACCCCGCTCACGCTGGTGCGTTTATAGAGTGTGTTCGCGAGCTGTCGGCGCAATATCATCAGCGTTAGTGTGATGCTAGCTAGTTGAACAAGGTTTGTTTAGATAAAAAAATACCGGTGCCTACGTCACCGGTATTTTTTTATGAGTAAATTGAGTTGAGAAAATCTCTATCTCTAGGGCATGACCTCAACGAAGTGGCGCCACTTATTTTGCAAGCCAATAAACCATTGCGGTGAGCCGTTTCCGGTGCCGGAAAACTCTAGCTCGGGATAATGCGCGGTCACTCTGTTTAGAATGCTATGGTCTTTTTCATTTATATCAATCAAAAGCAAATGACGACCAGAGGCTAAGGCTTGGTCGAAGCGTTTGAAATCGTGGTGTGGCTCCTGTATGCCAAATAGTCCGCCTTCCCAAGTGAAAAAGCCAAGCATAACAATGGATAGAAAGATAAATGGCATCCATCCTACGCTGCTGGTTGCACCGGAATAGTGACCTACCGCTAATACTAAGGCTGCTGCGGCGAAGCCTATCAGGGCACCGCGTTCCATTGCGTGAACGACATCTTTGCGCAGTACCGCTTCAACATCATTTAATTTGCGCTTGCTGACACCGGAATCATCGCGGCTGAGGACGTGGATCTGGGGCTTAGAAATACCGTTGTCGGCAAGGTCGTGTTCGACGTCAGCGAGCTTGTCGAGATTATCGGACAGAAAATAATAACGTTTCATATTATGCTCCTAACTATGTCAGGCTTAGGTAGAATTGTTAGCCTCAGTAAAGGCGGGCTCCAACCTAATTCACATCTTTAGTGTAGCAGTGTCCGGATGCGCTGCAGCGGTCTTGTATTATTGTATTTATTCCTAAGCCGCGATGCTGTGATTCCAGAACAATCTAAGGCTTGGTGCAGATTAGCTGCGAATTTGTTTATAAAACTTAAGAGAAAAGCATTGAAATGACAGTAGACGATGAAGTGGTTCAGCAGCAGGTTCAGCGCTGGTTGGAGCAGGCGGTAGTGGGTTTGGGTTTGTGCCCTTTTGCGGCTAAGCCCCTGCAGGAAAAGCGCGTGGCGATCGATGTCAGCCGAGCTCGCGGCGCAGAAGATTTGCTTAATGATTTGCATCAAGCGCTATGCCGTATTGAAGAAACCGGCCTGGATAAGCTGGAAACCAGCTTGCTAGTGGTGCCTGACATGCTGCAGGATTTTTATGATTATAACGATTTTCTGGATATAGCCGATGCGGTATTGCAGGAAGGTGGCTGGGAGGGTGATATTCAAATTGCGAGCTTCCACCCCGATTACCAATTTGCCGGTACAGAAAAGAGCGATCATGAAAACTTTAGTAATCGCGCCCCGTATCCGATATTTCATTTGCTCAGGGAAGATAGTCTAGAGCAGGCAATTGCTTCGCATCCAGATCCAGAGGGCATTCCTGAGCGGAATATCGCACTGCTGCAAGATATGGATGGTGAAGCGATTAAAGCCTTATTTCCCTATTGTTTTGAGTAAGCCGCCGCAGCGGCTAAACCGTATTTAGGCGGGGGGAAATTGGCTCCATATCTCGGTGACGGCGCGTTCGATGGTGTTGGCGTTTACCTTTGGGTCGCGGTCATCTAACTCGATTACGAGTGAACCGCGCCAAGTTAGCTTTTTGTCGGCAGGGTTTAGTAAGTCGATGATGATTTGAATATTGCGGTTGATTTTGTCTTTGCCGAGGGGAACCCCAACCGAGGTGCTAACCCCAAAATTGCCGCCAAAGCTACCCAATCCCAGTCCAAGGCGTGGGCTTCTGTCGATGGTTTCTGCCGCTTCTGCAATGTAATAGCGGACAAGGAAATCAGCATTGGCAGGAGTGTCTGCCTGTTTGTAGAGTCCGGCTCTGAGTTGGCGCTGCAATGATTCTTTTACATTCTCAATAATAAAGGGCGATACGACTTTATCTGCGCCGCTGCTGTCAGCGATGGTATAGCGCTCGTAGCGGCTAAAATCGGCGCGGGGGTTGTAGTCCGTTACGACGTCTGTGCTACTGCAGCCGGATAGCGCAATGAGTAGGATTGGGGCGAATAAAGCGAATAATTTCATTGTGCTCACCTTTTTTGTCGTTATAACCAGTGTGGCCGAAAATTTTTGCCGAGTTCTGCACACACTTTGTGGCGTGGGCAGCTTAGCAAATGATCGTTAACAAAGCCCAGCGCTTGTAAATTCGCGTAGCAAATCGTGCTGCCAAAAAACTTAAAGCCGCGCTTTTTAAGATCCTTGCTAATGGCGTCTGATTCTTTACTGGTGGCAGGTACCTCTGCCATTGTTTTCCATTTGTTTTGGATGGGCTTGTTGTCAAAGTACGACCACATATAGCGGGCAAAACTCCCGTATTCCTTCTGAATTGTTAAAAAGTGCCGAGCATTGCTGATCGTGCTCTCAATTTTTAGACGATTGCGGACAATACCGGGGTTGGCTTTGAGGGTTTCGACCATAGCCTCGTCAAATTTAGCAACTTTGCGGGGATCAAAATTTGCAAAAGCTTTGCGGTAGCCGTCGCGCTTATTCAGTATTGTTAGCCAGCTTAGGCCCGCTTGGGCAGACTCTAACACCAGAAATTCGAAATGCAGGCGGTCGTCATCAGAGGGTACGCCCCATTCTTCATCGTGATATTTAATATAATCAGGCGTGGCTTTGCACCACGGACAAGGTTCTTTCACGCTATACACTCCATTATCGTTATCTGGCAGACTACACTTATATCGTTCATCAACTTAAAGGCTATGCCATCATAGCTGCAAAATAGCAGATCCATGCGGGGAAATTTATGACAATGTTCAAGCCGATTTTGGCAATAGTATTAGCGAGCTTACTTGCCTCTTGTGCTGAGTCGCCAACGGGACGACGTCAGATGCTGTTATTTTCAGATGGCGAAATGTCGCAAATGGGCGGCACGGCATTTGATGAAATGAAAAAGAAAATGACTATCAGCAAAGACAGTGCAACGAACCGTTATGTAAGTTGTATTGCCGATGCGATTACCGTTTCTTTGCCCGCAGAGTGGCGTGGTAGCTGGGAAGTGGTGGTGTTCGAAGAGAAATCGGCAAACGCCTTTGCCTTGCCTGGTAAGAAAATTGGCGTACACACCGGTATATTACAAGTTGCTAAAAATGCCGATCAGCTCGCCACAGTAATAGGTCATGAAGTGGGGCACGTATTGGCACACCACAGTGCAGAGCGGATGTCACTGCAAAGCGTTGCCGGCACAGGTACCCAGTTAATTGGCGTACTACTGGGTGAAGGCGCTGGCAAAGAAACGGTAATGGGCCTGTTAGGTTTAGGTACTCAATACGGTGTGGTGTTGCCCTACGGTCGCGCGCAAGAGTCTGAGGCGGATATTGTTGGTTTAGACCTAATGGCTAAGTCTGGCTTTAACCCAGAGGCCAGCGTGGCTCTGTGGCAAAATATGGGGGCGTTGAGCCAAGGGCAACCACCAGAGTTTATGTCTACTCACCCTTCTCACGAATCGCGTATAAAAGATTTGCAAAAACAAATGCTCACCGCGAAGCCGCTGTACCAGAAGGCGCAAGCAAACGGTATTCGGCCTTCTTGCAAGCGTTGATTATTAGAAGATTGCCCGCGCGACGAGTTTACTCGTCGCAGCAGGCGCGATGATTCATAGACAGTGCCGGTGCGGCGCAATCTGGCTTGCCGATCACCTTTGCGGGGACACCAGCAACGACAGTGTGGGCAGGCACATCCCGCAATACCACGCTTCCCGCCACAACCTGCGCACCTTCCCCAATATGAATATTGCCGAGTACCTTTGCGCCGGCGCTGAGTAGCACGCCGTCGGCGACTTTGGGATGGCGGTCGCCCTCTTCCTTACCGGTTCCACCCAGAGTGACCGATTGCATAATTGATACATTGTTGCCAACCACGGCGGTTTCGCCAATCACAATACCGGTGGCGTGATCCATTAAAATGCCGCGACCGATTTTCGCGGCAGGATGAATATCAACGCCGAATTCGCAGGATATACGGTTCTGAAAAAACAAGGCTAATGACGTACGGCCTTGCTCCCACAGCCAATGGGCAATGCGATACGACTGCAGAGCGTGAAAACCTTTAAAGTACAAAAATGGCACCGAAAGGCTAGAGCAGGCCGAGTCGCGCTCAAACACTGCGCAGATATCCGCACGTATCGCACGGCCAATGCTGGCGTCGGCGGCAAAGGCCTTCTCAATCACTTCACGAACTAATAGAGCTGAGGCGGCGGGGCTATTTAGAATATGCGCGAGGTGGAAACTCAAGGCTGTTTCAAGGCTGTCGTGATTCAGGATAGTCGCGTGTAAAAAGCTGGCGAGCACAGGCTCGCGCTCAACCTCGCAAGCAGTTTCCTTGCGGATGGTCTGCCAAACGGGGTCTTGGGTGATAGCGGTTTTTTCTGCGAGAGTGCTCATCGTTAATTTTGGTGTCGTCAAATGTAGCCCTAGTATAACGCCGCCGACGGGCTAGATAATAGAGGCCCGCCGCGTCTGACTTAACTGCCCGAATTTATTGCGCAGCGACACTCCCACAGGGCTTGCTCTGCGAGGTGATATTTGCGCTCGAAGGCGGTGATCGTCTTTTCGGGTAGATAGGGTCTCGCCAGAGCCTTGTACCCAGCGAGAGTGAGTGCGGTGGCAAATTCCTCAACATATAACTTCCAGTTGCTGCGCAGCGTCACCGAGCCGCCGAGTTGGAGCAAGGCTGGGAAAACCGCAGAGCCGTGCACGCGATACTGCAGTTGCGCGCTTTTAGGCCAGGGGTTGGGGTAGAGCAAATAGTGCTGCTGCAATCGCCAGTTGGCCTCGGCGGCTAAACGCCAAAAATCGTCGACGTCGGCGCGCAGGAGCAAGTAGTTATCGACGATTTCATCGCCCTGAGCTTGATGGCGCTGCAAGCGTGCGGCAGATTTATCGACGCCAATGACCACTGCACTGGGAAATTGCCTTGCAAGTTGGCGGCTGCTTTCGCCGGTGCCGCAAAAGGAGTCTAGGATTATCGGGCTAGGCCGTTCGGCTAGCCACGCGCAGGCCTGTTTAAATGCCTCGATATTGTGATCCGCGTAGGGCTTTTGAAAGCGGTGGCGCAGGTGCTTGTTCACCGTTGTTGCTAAGTTGGGGTGGAGGTCAGATTGATTGCTAGTCACTTCTCGCGGTGGACTGTTGTCGCTGCGTTTTTTCATGAATTGGTAACGTTGAACCGATTGCCCTGCCTGGCCTCCCTTGCGACACTAGCCCATCATAATAATGATGGATAACTAATGCGGCAGGACAGAAGACCCTATTGGGTTAAAAAAAATTATTTGCGCTTTCGTGCGTGGTACACACAGCATTTTCTGAAGCCTGCTTGCGACTATCTCGGTGATTATCCCACTTTTATGAAGCCTTGGTATATCTCCATCTCTGGGCCAAATATCGAGATTGGGAAATGCGCTACGGTGATTGGTGAACCTGACAATCGCGTAAAGATAGGGGTGTGGGGTGCTGATGAAAAAAGTGGCCGCATTAAAATTGGCGATTATGTATTAATTAGCCCTGGCACCCGCATCTCCGCCGCCCACGAAATTATTATTGGCGACAGCGTTATGATGGCCAATGGTGTGTATATCACTGATAGCGATTGGCACGATCTATATGACCGCAGCAGTCGCAGCAATGCACTTACGCCGGTGCATATCGCAAATAATGTTTGGCTGGGCGATCGCTGCACAGTTTTGAAGGGCGTGTCGATTGGTGAAAACAGTGTTGTGGCCGCCTGCGCAGTTGTCACTAAAGACGTGCCGGCAAACGTGATTGTGGCGGGGAATCCGGCTGTCGTCGTTAAAACACTTGATCCAAATATCGAAATGAAAACCCGCGCTGATTATTTTGCTGAGCCTGAGCAGTTAGAGAAATTTTTTGATGGTGTAGATAAAATGGTGCTGCAGGAAAACGGCTTTTTTAATTGGCTGAGAGCCTTAGTTAAGCCAAATAAATCGGATTAATGACTATACAATTTCAAAAGAATATTACGCTGCAGTTAGCCAAACTGCGGTGTTTTGTAGATGGCTTCACAATAGTGAACGCCCTTGAAAGTGGTAAAAGAAAAATAAACTTAATAGCTAGTATTTTGGGGGAAGTAATATGAGTATCGCGTTTTGGTGTGTGTTCGTCGCGGGTCTTATGCCAGGTTTAACGGCGTTAATTGCGAAGCTGGGTAATCCGGAAATTGGCCGTTTTGATAATAATCATCCACGGGAGTGGATGGCGCGCTTGGATGGGCGTCGCGCCCGTGCAGTGGCGGCTATGCAAAACGGGTTTGAAGGGTTTCCGCTGTTTGCAGCGGCGGTGATTATTGCGCAGTTTGGTGGTGCCGAGCAGGCTTGCGTGAATCAGCTGGCGATGTCGTATATTGGGGTTCGCGTTCTTTTTACCATCTGCTATTTGCAAAATTGGGCGACCTTGCGCAGCTTGGTGTGGCTTGCTGGCATTGGCGTGATTTTAACGCTGCTGTGCATCACACCGGCTATCGCGGCCTAAATAAATGCGCCGGCACAGATCTTGTGCCGGCAGTCTTATTTTTCTTTTTCTTTTTCTTTTTCTTTTGATTGCGCTGGTATATCGACAAATTCCAATACTGCTGGCCGCCCTTCTGACCCAATTAATACCTGCTTGCCGTCTTTTGTAAATGTGCCGGACTCAACTTGGCGTAGGCGATTAGGTGTGCGTGCAAATGGCGTTTTATTGAGTGCCTGCAACCAGCTTTGATTTTTTCCGCGTCTAAAATAATAGGTGTTCCGCAGTGTCACGATCATTGCCATATCGCCATCTGCATTAAACTCCATCGCTGTTGGCGAGCCGCCACTGATACCGCCTTGGCGCTGAGCCTTGTGATTTTCGACGCTAGGAATGCTGCGTATTTCTCCGAGGTAATTCAGTGGAATAGCCTTGCCGGCTATTGCATCCAAGGAAAAGCGATATAGCCTAGGGTGGGTGTCGCGTTTTGTGAGGATATAAACAAAGCGTTCGGCGACATCAACGGCAATCGCTTCAGCGTCGTGGGGGCCGTCTTCGTAAATCAGTGAATAATGTCTGCCAACCTTTGCGTGGGTAATTGCTTTGCTAACATCTCTTGGTTCTTTTACTAGATAAACATCAGCAAAGGGACGCAGCATCATATTGTCGCCAATATCACCAATTAATAAGTAGGCTCCACTGCTGTCTTTAAAGCTTGTCATATCCTCCCAGTCAAAGGCGCTGCTGCCGTCTATGCGCAATTCAGTGAGCATATTGCCCTTGTTGTCGAAGGAAAATAAGCGTCCACGGTCACCGCTATCGTTGTGTGCCCAGTAGTGATTTGCATGAATTTGGCTGGCGGCAACGCCGCTCATTTCTGTCAACCAAGTACTGCGCACCTCAATGCGTTGGCGCTGCGGATCGGCATCTACGGCCGCCGCAAATAAAAGTGAAAGCAGGAGTATCGCGGTGGTGCGCAATAGAGTTTGTGATGGAGGCATTCAGATCCTTGCATAAGGTCGCGGGTGGTGGCGACAAAATTCAGTGTGCGGCTGGTGTGAGAAAGATGGTGTTTTGATGCCTAAGTTAGTACTTTGGTTCCGAGTAGGCCCTTGGGGATTATCCCTATTGATTGCGTGCTTGCAGCAAATTCTATGAGAATTCTCAATCCTAACCTATAGATGTGGCGGAGAAATACAGTGCGCGGGGTTTTATTGCATAGCCAGGTTTACGGCAGCAAGGTTTATCTGTGTGAGGGTGGCGGAGGAGATAAGTGCTCCCCCGCCGTGGATTGCTTACTAGATGGTGGCGGCTAAACGAGTTCCTTGATCTATCGCACGCTTGGCATCTAACTCCGTGGCTAAATGGGCGCCGCCGATCAAATGAACAGGTACATTTAGCCCATCTTTAAGCTCGGTGAGAGACTCTTGGCCCGCGCAAATAATAATATTGTCGACGTCCAGTACACGCTCCTCATTGCCTATGCGGATATGTAGGCCGGCATCATCAATTTTTAGATATTCACAGCCGGGCATCATATTTACGCCTTTTTTCTGCAAGCCGGTGCGATGAATCCAGCCCGTGGTTTTACCTAGACCGTTGCCGACTTTTGACACTTTGCGCTGCAGTAAATACACGTCGCGGGGTGAATCTGGGACTTCTGCCTTTATGCCTTCGATGCCGCCGCGCGCTTGCAGAGTCATATCGACACCCCATTCCTGCATAAACGTCGATATGTTGGTGCTTGCATCGCTGTTGTGGGTGAGGAATTCTGCAAGGTCAAAACCAATTCCACCGGCACCGATGATCGCAACTTTTTTACCAACTTCTTTCTTGTCGCGAATGACATCTAGGTAGCTCAATACCTTAGGGTGATCAATGCCCTCAATCGGCGGCGTGCGGGGGGTTATACCCGTTGCTAGTACGACTTCGTCAAAGTTACCGTCGTTCAAGGCCTGCTGGTTTACCGTAGTGCCAAGCTTGGTCTGTACACCTGTCACGTCTAAGCGGCGGCTAAAGTAGCGAATGGTTTCGTTAAATTCTTCTTTGCCAGGGATTTGCTTGGCGATATTGAACTGGCCGCCAATCTCGGTGGCGCTGTCGAATAGGGTAACTGCGTGGCCGCGTTCTGCAGCGGTAGTGGCAAAGGCCAAGCCGGCTGGCCCAGCGCCAACCACAGCAATATTTTTGGGCGCTTTGGCTACGGTAATATTTAATTCAGTTTCGTGGCAGGCGCGTGGATTAACGAGGCAGCTGGTTAGTACGCCGCTAAAAACGTGATCTAAGCAGGCTTGGTTACAGCCGATGCAGGTGTTTATTTCATCGCTGCGACCGGCGGCAGCTTTGGCGATGAAGTCTGAGTCGGCCAAGAAGGGTCTGGCCATAGACACCATGTCAGCATCGCCACGGGCTAAGACCTCTTCGGCCACTTCTGGAGTGTTAATGCGGTTTGAGGTGATAACCGGCACACTCAGGCTGGTGCGGAATTTTGCTGTTACCCATGTATATGCGGCGCGGGGAACCTTGGTCGCAATGGTGGGAACGCGTGCTTCGTGCCAACCGATACCAGTATTGATGATAGTCGCACCCGCTTTTTCTACCGCCTGTCCTAAGCTGAGAATCTCGTCAAAATTACTGCCGCCTTCTACCAAGTCGAGCATGGATAAGCGATAAATAATGATAAAGTTTTCGCCGGTGGCTTCCCGTACGCGCCTAACGATTTCGATCGGCAAACGCATACGATTTTCGTAGTCGCCACCCCATTCATCATCGCGGTGATTGGTGCGCTTGGCTAAAAATTGATTGATGAAATAGCCCTCTGAACCCATGATTTCCACACCGTCATATCCCGCCTTTTGGGCAAGCACTGCGGTGCGTACAAAGTCCTGAATTTGCTCTTCGATTTGATCTGCGCTGGCGGCTTCTGGGGTGAAGGCGTTTATCGGTGCACGTATCGCCGAGGGGGCAATAGGGTTTTCATTAAAGGCATAGCGGCCGGTGTGCAGAATTTGCATACAGATTTTGCCGTCCTCTGCGTGCACTGCGTCGGTGACAATACGGTGGCCCACGCAGTCGTCTTCACTGCGTAGCATTTTGGTGTGCTCGTGGGTGGCTGCGCGCTTATTTGGGCCGAAGCCGCCGGTCACAATGAGTGAGACACCGCCTCGAGCGCGCTCTGCAAAGAACGCGGCCATGCGTTCAAAGCCATTTTCGGCCTCCTCTAATCCGGTGTGCATAGAACCCATAATGACGCGGTTTTTTAATACCGTGAAGCCAAGGTCCAGCGGCTTTAGCATATTGGGATATTGGCTCATGGTCGTACTCTCCGAATGATTGTCTGGCTTTATATTTTGTTTCTAGCGACACCGCTTAGGGTTTAATAAGGCAAACTAGACGGTGTCAAGTTTGCTGAGATTAATGCTCAATATGGACAGTGTCAAGATTGCTTGGTAAATTGTTGCCATGACAAACCGCCAATCATCTTTAGTCGAACCCTGTGAATCGGGTGATAAGCCCTATCACCACGGGGATTTGCGTCGCCAAATATTGGACGAAGCCGCTCGTTTGCTAAAAGAAGAGGGTGAGGCGGGCTTGTCGATGAGGAAATTAGCGCAAAATCTCGGTGTCTCCCGCACCGCGCCTTACCACCATTTCAAAGACAAGCAGGCCTTGTTGTGCGGTGTTGCTGAAGAGGGTTTTCGCCGTTTACGTGAGGTTGTGCGCACGCCGCCCTATGTTGAAGGGGCAGAAATCAGTGAAGCTGCGGTACGATTGTTTGTGCATCGGTATGTGCAGTTTTCTATCGACAATGCGGAATATTATGAGTTGATGTTCGGCGCGCGTTTGTGGAAGTCCGAGCAGCTTACCGAATCCTTGAGGCTTGAGGCCCACAATGCCTTTAAGGTGTATATCGAGCAGATTCGTTTGTGGCAGCAATCTATTAGCACGAGCACTGTTGATGCGCTGCGTTTTGCTCAGGTGAGTTGGTCCACCCTGCACGGTATGAGCCGTTTATTGATAGACGGTATCTACCTCGACGCCACTGCGATCAATGTGATGAGTGATACCGCTGCCAAGATGTTTTGGCAGCAGCTTTACATACAGGCTTAGCGATCTCGTATTTGTCTGCGTAGTTTTTAGCACTTCACTTGCCAAGCTCCCCCACATCGCCGACACTCTTGGGCGATTTAATTTCAATGCGGTGTTGTATCTCAGCCGTGGTCAGTGAGGAGTGTTCGTGTCAGCTATTATCAGTGTTCAACATTTGAGCAAGGTTTACGATTCTGGATTTCAAGCACTGCGCGATGTTTCTTTAGATATTCAGCAGGGTGAAATATTTGCTTTGCTTGGCCCCAACGGCGCCGGCAAAACCACCATGATTAGTATTATCTGCGGTATTGTGAATCCTAGCTCGGGTCATATAACTGCAGATGGCCACGACATCATTAAAGATTTTCGTGCCGCCCGCAGCAAAATTGGCTTGGTGCCACAGGAGTTGTGCACTGATGGCTTTGAGAGCGTGTTATCGACGGTAAACTTTAGTCGCGGCCTGTTTGGGCGTCCGCCTAACAAGGCCTATATAGAACAAATATTGCGGCAATTATCCCTGTGGGATAAACGCGACTCTCGGATTATGGAGTTGTCGGGGGGAATGAAGCGGCGGGTAATGATTGCCAAGGCTTTATCCCATGAGCCGGAAATATTATTTCTCGATGAGCCCACCGCAGGGGTAGATGTTGAGCTGCGGCGAGATATGTGGGAGATGGTTCGCGGCCTACGCGAGCGCGGCGTTACCATTATTTTAACTACCCACTATATTGAAGAAGCGGAAGAAATGGCTGATCGCATTGGTGTGATCAGCCGTGGTGAGCTCATTCTCGTCGAAGAAAAAAGCGCCCTAATGGACAAGCTCGGACAAAAGCAATTACGTCTGCAATTACAAAAACCTCTGCTTGAATTACCGACGGAATTAAAAGACTACCCCTTGTCGTTAACCGATGATGGACTTGAATTGATTTATCATTTTGATACCCAAAGTGAGCAAACCGGTATTGCAGATTTATTCCGCCGCCTTGATGAGCATGGCATCGACTATAAAGATTTGCGTTCTAAACAGCGTTCTCTCGAGGAGATATTCGTGAGCTTGGTCAGTGAGCGCGCGACCGCAGACACGGAGGCCGCCGAATGAATTTTCATGCAATTAAGGCAATATACAAATTTGAATTGCACCGCACCTGGCGCACCATTATGCAGAGTATTGCCTCGCCAGTAATATCGACTTCGTTATATTTTGTGGTGTTTGGTTCGGCTATTGGTTCACGTATGGTCGAGATCGATGGCGTAAGTTACGGCGCATTTATTATTCCTGGCTTGGTAATGTTGGCGTTGCTGACAGAGAGTATTTCCAACGCCTCCTTCGGTATTTATTTTCCTAAATACAACGGCACCATTTACGAAATTTTATCGGCGCCGATATCTATGCGGGAAATACTGCTGGGCTATGTCGGCGCGGCAACCACCAAGTCCGTCATCGTTGGTAGCATTATTTTAATTACGGCAAATCTATTTGTGGATTACCACGTGGCTCATCCGTTTTGGATGGTGGCCTTTTTAGTGCTTACCGCAGCGACCTTTAGTTTGTTCGGATTTATTATCGGTATTTGGGCGGACGGTTTTGAAAAACTACAGGTTGTGCCCATGTTGATTGTTACGCCGCTGACATTTTTAGGGGGTAGTTTTTATTCGATCAGTATGTTGCCGCCGCTATGGCAGTCCATCACCTTGGCGAATCCAGTAGTGTATTTGATCAGCGCGTTTCGCTGGAGTTTTTACGGCGTAGCGGATGTGAATATCGGCGTTAGCGTGGCGATGATTTTATTATTTATGGGGTTGTGTCTGCTTGGTATTGCGTGGATATTCCGCACCGGCTATCGGTTAAAAAGTTAAGCCTCATGCTAAAAAATGTGTCCGCAGTGTTCTTCGATCTAGATGGCACGTTGCTTGATTCTGGTTTGGATTTTCACGCTTTGCGCACAAAATTAGCATGGCCTGATAAGGTAGATTTATTGGCGTATTTGGCAGAGTTACCCTGCCCGAAGGAGCGCGCTAAAGCTGCAGACACGATTCATGAATTTGAAATGGCGGGGGCGGCGAATTCAGAGTGGATGCCGGGGGCGAAGGCCTTGCTTGCGTTTTTGGCCGAACAGGACATTGCTACGGGAATTGTGACCAGAAATACCCGCGCCGCTTTTGATTTGTGTGCAAGTCGCCTAGGAATTCCACCGCTTGCCTTAATCAGCCGTGAAGATGCGCCGGCAAAGCCAGATCCGACGGGCTTGCTAAATTTAGCTGCAAGGTTTTCGGTGGCGCCAGCAAATACTATTTACGTCGGGGATTATGTGTATGACTTACAGGCGGCGGCTGCGGCGGGAATGCGGAGCTGCCTGTATGACCCCAGTGGCAATTCCGAGTATTCAGGTCAGGCGGATATCACTATCCGCCATTTCGATCAGTTAGCCAGTTTGTTGGCGGGGTTTAATACTCGATAACGATTTTGCCAAAGTGCTGGCCGGTTTCTTGGTAGCGGAAGGCGGCGCCGAGTTCTTCTAGGCTAAAGCTGCGATCAATGACTGGGCGAATTCCAGCAATATTTATGGCTCTTACCATCGCATCCTGCATTTCTGCGCTGCCAACTGAGATTCCCGTCATCCGCATTTGCTTACCAAATAATTTTGGCAACATTATCTCTGCAGTGAAGCCACCGAGAATGCCGATGAGTGAGATATGTCCGCCGACGCGCGCTGCGTCGATGGAGTGGCCGAGGGTGGTGTTGCCGCCAACATCCAACACATGGTCGACCCCGCCACCAGAAAGCTTATTAATGGTTGCTCCCCACTTAGGATCGGTTTTGTAGTTGATGACGGTATCCGCTCCTAGTTTTTTGAGTTGATCTATTTTGTCGTCATTTGAGGTAGTGGCGTAAACGTAAGCGCCGGCCGCTTTGGCAAATTGCAGAGCAAATACTGACATGCCGCCGGAGCCTTCCACTAATACGCTATCGCCTGCCTGTAAGCCGCCTTCTACCATCAGTGCTCGCCACGCTGTTAATGCGGCGCAGGGTAAGGTCGCTGCTTCGGCGTAGCTGTAAGCCTCGGGTATGGCGGTTACTGCGTCCTGCGCCACACATGATTTGTCTGCGGCGCAGCCGTCGACGGTATCGCCGCCCAAGCCAATGGTTTTGGCCTTATTGACCCTGCCGTCCACCCATTTAGGAAAGAAGGTAGACATGACTTTATCGCCCACCTTCCACTTTGTGACGCCTTCGCCTAGCGCGATCACATCGCCGGCACCGTCAGAAAGTGGAATACGTCCGTCCACAACGGGAAGGCTGCCATTCGCAACAAGGTAGTCGTGATAATTCAGCGAGCTTGCCCGCCATTGCACAAGTATTTCGCCTTGAGCTGGAGTGGGGTCGGGCAATTCACTTACGGTGAGGGTGTCGAGTGAGGCGGGTTTGGTCACGGTTATAGCGCGCATTGTGGTCTCCAGTTCAGTTTTATAGCTAACATTTTTCGCTTGACGGAGATCATAGCAAATTTACACCAACACTGTGCGTATGCGTATTATTTTTTATTGGCGTGAGATCAATATGTAAAATTCGACGGCCGCTGTTGTATTCTAGCGCCTGCGAATTTCGGGGTATTTATGAGTTTAGTTGAAGAGTTTATCGCGCATCTGAATTTGGAGCGTAGGGCCGAGAATGAGTTTGTCGGTTATAGCCGTTATTCTGCTGCTAAGAATCACGTTTATGGCGGGCAGGTCTTGGGGCAGGCGCTGTCGGCGGCCAATCAATCGGTTGAGGGGCGTTTATGTCATTCCTTAAGCGCCCAGTTCTTGCGCGCGGGCAATCTTGAGGGCCCTATCAGTTTCAAGGTCGCCAATCTTCGCGATGGTCGCAATTTCAGTGTGCGTCGGGTTTCTGCGGTACAAGCGGGGCGGGAGTTATTAACGCTAGATGCCTCCTTTCACAATGAAGCGCAAGGTTTTGATCAGCAGCCACTGATGCCACCGGTTGCGGGGCCGGAGTCTTATCGCGCGATGGAGTCCTACCGTGAAAATTTTAACGCGCTCGGTTTAAGTCGGCTCTATGATTTTTTAGTCACCCAGAGTGTTTTTGATTTTCGCTGTTTAGAGCTGCCTTCTTACTTAGAGGTAGAAAAGCGCCCGCCTATGCAGCGCATGTGGGTGAAGGCAAAGCACGCCATACCTGAGGATCCTGCTTTGCAGCGGGCGATGTTAGCGTTTATTAGTGATCACAATTTTATTCGTACGGCTTCACTGCCTTACCGAGAGCAAATATCTAGCCAGCCCTCACAAATGGCGAGTTTGAATCATTCGATGTGGATTCATCGCCCTGTGAATCTTAATAATTGGCATTTATACGACATCCACAGTGCCAATTGCTTTGGCGATAGGGCTTTGGTGATTGGTCATTTTTTTGCTGAAACTGGCGAGCTGGTCGCGACGATGGTGCAGGAAGGTTTGCTGCGGCTATTGGCGGATGGCGTGGAAGCATCATTTAGTGAGAATGCGTAATAGCGGAGTTTTGCAGAGTGTAGCTGGTCGATGTACTCTCGGCAGAATGCTGTGATTTCTCGCAACTCAAACAAAAGCTAAATAAGCGTGGTGAAGGGATATGTACCTTATAGAGCCCTCGGGCTGGCTGGCTAATGCAAACAAAATTCCCTCGCCGAATTTTAACCAGCGGCCAGATCCCAGCGAAATTAGCTTGTTGGTTATTCATAACATCAGTTTGCCGGCGGGGAATTTTGGTGGGCCGTATGTACAGCAATTGTTTACGAATTGCTTAGATTGCAGCGCTCACCCCAGTTTTGCCGATTTGCAGGGACTGACAGTGTCGGCGCATTTGTTTATTGATCGGCGGGGCGGTATTACTCAATTTGTCTCATTTAACGACCGCGCTTGGCATGCGGGGGTGTCGCAGTTTGATGGGCGCGAAAATTGCAACGATTTTAGTATTGGTATTGAGTTAGAGGGCAGTGATGATTGCGCCTATAGCGAAGCCCAATATCGCGAGCTATTAGCGGTTACAGAAAGCCTGCAAAGCTACTATCCGGCTATTACCACAGCACGTATAGTTGGCCATTGTGATATTGCGCCGGGCCGTAAAACCGACCCTGGCGCAGCCTTTGATTGGACCTATTATAAAAACGCATTGGGATAGATCATGGAATTTTTTGCCATTCTCATCGCTTGGGCAGCGGTGCAATTTTGGGGTAGCGGTGGTGTTATCCAAGAAGATAATTGGTTTATACGTTATCGCGAAATGACCGCAGGCATTGCCAGTAGCACGCTGCGTTTGATGTTGCTGGTGGCAGCCCCTGTGCTAGCGGTGTTTGCGGTGCTGTGGTTGTTGGCGCCACTGCTGTTTGGCTTGCCGGTGTTTCTGCTGAGTGTTGCCCTGCTACTTTATAGCTTGGGGCGTGGTGATTTTCAGATATTACTTAAGCTCTATTTAAATAGCTGGCAGCGCGGAGATTTAGAAGGTGCCTATCAGCATGGTCGCGGCTTTAGTGCTGAGCTTTGCGAGACGGGTGCTGAAAATGCGTTCCAGCTACATACAAGCGTTCGGAAGGCGGTGTTTTACCAAGGCTTTGAACGCTGGTTTGCAGTGATATTTTGGTTTGTGGTGGCGGGCCCAGCGGCGGCGCTAGCCTATAGATTATTGTTTATATTGGCGAATGACGATCAACTTAAACAGGAAGACCGAGATCGCGCTGCGATTACTTTATATTATTTGGAGTGGTTGCCGGCGCGGATGCTGGGTTTTGCCTTTGCGATTATCGGTAATTTCGATAGCTGTATGGCCGCGTGGCGCGAGCATTTTAATAGCGAGCTACCTTCGGCTGAGGTGCTAGATAAAATTGGTATGAAGGCGCTGCCAGCGTATTTGCCCGAGGGGCAGATCGACGGTGAGCAATTTGTAAAATTGGCCAGCGATGAATTATTAGCGGTGCAGCATTTGCTGTCTCGCAGTTTATTGGTTTGGGTGTGTGCTGTAGCGGTGCTGCAGCTGATATAAGCCGGCTGCGGCTTTTTGTGATTGGGTAGGGAGCCTGCTTTGCGGATTGGCGTTGATCTCGGCGGTACAAAAATCGAAGGGGTATTGCTGGCTGATAATGGCGAGCAGCTTGCACGTGAACGTGTTGCTACGCCGGCCCATAGTTACGAAGAGGTGCTTGACGCTATCACGGCCCTTGTCGAGGGATTGCAAATCAAAGCTGGCGGTAGCGCCAGTGTAGGTTTAGGTGGTCCGGGTGCGATATCTGCAGTCACTGGCCTAATAAAAAACAGTAATACCCTCGCTATTAGCGGTCGCGCATTACCTGCTGATTTGGGGGCTCGCCTTGGCTGTGAAGTGCGTTTTGCTAATGATGCCAACTGCTTTGCCCTGTCTGAGGCGGTCGATGGCGCCGGTGCAGATTACCCGACTGTGTTTGGCGTGATTATAGGCACTGGTACTGGCGGCGGTGTCGTTATTGATAAAAAAGTGCTCACCGGTGTAAACAGTATTGGTGGCGAATGGGGCCACAACCCTATGCCAGGTGCTGCGGAGCAGCGGGTTTGCTACTGCGGTCGTTTGAATTGTATTGAAACGTATTTGTGTGGTGGCGGTTTGGCAAACAGTTATATTGTTGCCGGTGGTGAGACGATTAATGCAGTCGACATTGCCAAGCGTGCAGTGGCTGGCGAGGCTTTAGCTAATAACGTTTTAGACAATTATTGCCATCAATTAGCGCGAGCTTTGTCTGGTGTTATTAATTTATTAGATCCCGCTGCAATTGTGTTGGGCGGAGGTGTGTCTAATATCGATATGATTTATGAAAAAGTCCCCCAGTATTGGGGCGACTATGTGTTTAGTGATAGCTGTGTCACAGCCTTAGTGAAAGCTAAATACGGCGATAGCAGTGGTGTTCGCGGTGCGGCGTGGCTGTGGTGAACGGCCCTGTTTAAGCTGCAACAGGGCCACCGGTTTTATCGTTTATCTGCTTGAACCCAGAGTACTTCTTGGCCGCCATTGCGGCGTGCTAGCAATCTTGCCATGACAAACAAAAAGTCAGACAGCCGGTTTAAATATTGGCGCCCCGTTGCATTTACTTCATCGGTTTTATTGAGGGCGACTAGACAGCGTTCAGCGCGGCGGCACACTGACCTTGCCATATGGCAGAGCGCCGCAGGCTTGCTACCACCCGGTAGAATAAAGTTTTTGAGGGGAGGAAGGTCTTCGTTAAGGGTATCTAAGCTCGCTTCTAGCTCGCCGATACGCTCGGCACTAATCATGGTGTAGCCCGGCACGGCGAGTTCGCCACCGAGGTCAAATAAATCATGTTGAATACGAGCTAGCAGCGGCATATAGGCGTCGTCAGAGGGTAGTTCAGCCATTAATAAGCCGATGACCGAGTTGAGTTCGTCAACCGTACCGATACTTTCCATGCGGTGGTGATCTTTATCGATACGCGAGCCATCGCCGAGCCCAGTGGTGCCGTCATCGCCGGTGCGCGTATAAATCTTCGATAATCGATGTCCCATATTTCCCTCAGTTGCAGCCGGTCTAGTAGAATAAGCGGTTTACTATACGTCAGATCACTTCAGGGTGGCAGTATTGACGGCTGTGTATGGGGAGTATAGCGGTGCTGGAACTGTATCTTGGTGGTGCACGATCTGGGAAAAGTCGCCTAGCTGAGCAACGTATTTGCAGCGCTGCAAGCGATGTTCAACGCATATACATAGCAACCGCAAGGGCTGGCGATGAGGAAATGACGTCGCGAATTGCGCATCATCAGCACCAGCGCCGCGATGATGGCTGGCAAACCGTGGAGGCGCCGGAGGAGCTAGCGGCGGCGATTAGTGGCAGTGCGTCTGCGAATACGGCAATTTTGGTGGACTGTCTAACCCTGTGGCTAAGTAATTGGTTGATGAAAGATGATTTAGCCAGCTGGTATGGCGTGCGTGATGAGTTTTATCGGGTGCTGCAGCAGGCAGAAGGTCATATTGTGTTGGTGAGTAATGAGGTGGGGCAGGGAATTGTGCCACTGGGAGCATTAAGTCGGCATTTTGTCGATGAGTCGGGACGCTTGCATCAGGACCTCGCTGCTATGGCAGATCGGGTCGTGCTGGTAACGGCGGGTTTAGAGCAAGTTCTGAAAGGGTAAAGGTATGTCACATTGGTATGAGGAGTCGGCGCCAGAAGCTGACGAAGAGTTTCGCGCGGCCGCGCAAGCACGGCAGGCAAGTTTAACGAAGCCGCTGGGTGCATTGGGCCGTTTAGAGGATGTCGCTATTCAATTGTCTGCGGTTCAGCGCACCTTGGAACCGCATGTTGATAAAGCGCTGATTGCGGTATTTGCCGGCGATCACGGCGTGACGACTGAAGACGTGTCTGCATATCCTCAGTCGGTAACCTCTGAAATGGTGCGCAATTTTGCCAATGGCGGTGCTGCGATTAGTGTTTTGGCTAAGGCGATGGGTGTTGATTTTAAAGTAATCAATGTCGGCACGGTGTACGCCCTTGAAGATTTACCCAATGTCCTCGATATGCGAGTCAGCGCCGGTACTCAAAATATGTGCGTGACCGAAGCGATGACCATGGAGCAGTGCGAAGAAGCGCTGGAGGTTGGGCGAAGCATTATCGATCAAGCCGGCGACATCGACGTATTCGTTGGCGGTGAGATGGGTATTGGCAATAGTACCTCTGCAGCGGCGTTGGCTGTGGCTCACACCCGTTTGTCGGCAACGGCAATGGTGGGGCGGGGTACGGGTATAAATGATCAAATGTTGGCGAAAAAATCCGCGGTTGTCACCCGCGCTATGTCGCGGCATCTGCCCCATATGAAAAATGGCATGGAAGTCATACGCCGCATTGGCGGTTATGAAATTAATGCGCTAGTGGGCGCTTATATTCGCGCGGCGCAGAAGGGTATAGCGGTGATAGTTGACGGCTATATTTGCACGGCTGCCGCGATGTCGGCGGTAAGAATTAACCCGTCAATTCGCCCGTGGCTGTTCTTCTCCCACTGTTCAGCGGAGCCGGGGCATAGCCGCTTACTCAATAAAATGGAGGCGGAGCCATTATTGCAGTTAGATATGCGCTTGGGTGAGGGCAGCGGTGCTGCATTAGCCCTGCCAATTATGCAGGCCGCCTGCAGATTGCAAAAAGAGATGGCGAGCTTTGAGCAAGCGGGTGTTAGTCGCGGTAGCAATTAATATAGGACGTTTGGCTATGGCCAAGGTGATTAGCACTCATATCGACTTGTTGCGTCACGGCGCCTGTGAAGGCGGTGAGATATTTCGTGGCAGTACCGATGTCGCACTCAGTGAACTTGGCTGGCAGCAAATGCGCGATAAAGTGCTAAGTATGGGCGAGGTGTATTGGGACAATATTGTTAGCTCGCCGCTGCAGCGTTGCCAACGCTTTGCCGAAACGCTGTCGGCGGAGCGCGGTACCCCGTTGGCGATTCGCGATAATCTGCGCGAAATGCACTTTGGCGATTGGGAAGGTTTAGCCCACGATATAGCCCGGCAGCGCTTTCCCCAAGAGTGGTCGGATTTTTGGGAATCACCGGCTGAGGCAAGTCCACCAAACGGTGAAGCTATGCCGGACTTCTGCCAGAGGGTTACCATGGAGTTAGATGCCATTGCCGCGCAGCACCAAGGACAATCAGTATTGCTGGTGGTGCACGGCGCGGTGATTCGCGTGATGATCTGTCATTGGCTGGGAATGCCAATGGGAGCGATGACCCGTTTAAGCGTGCCCTATGCAGGGCTCACGCGTTTTACGGTATATCACCAAGACGGCAAGGCGCCCTGGGTGCAATTAGGCAGTCATTATTGATTAATAGCGCGCGAAATTATTCTTGTGTCGTTTGGCTGCCGGCGGCGGGGAAAATTTCCGGCGCTGAAATGGCGCGGCTACCCACAATAAACCATTTACCGTCGCGGCGTTCGAATTGATATTCCGCGTGGTGTACTTGGCTTTCCCCCGCTGAGAATTTCCCAAAGCTACTCTTGTATTGCAGGTAGGCGATGTTAAATGGTTCCAGCCTGCGTAGACTTACCACCGTATCGAAATCTTCAGGAAAGCGCAGCCTGACATCGGCGGTTGCCATGCCAGTAGTTTCGCCACTCTCTATGGTTCTGACGGTAATATCTTCTACCTTAAAAATTGGCGGTGAGGCCAAGGCTTCGAGGTTATCGCGCAGTAAGTTTTTGACTAGGTAGTCGGTGAAGGGAATTGGCTTGCTGCTGCAGGATATGAGCAAAGCGCAGACTGTCAAAATAACTAACTTTTTCATTTGGCGAAGGTATCTCCGTGACGCTTCAGTGACAAACAAGCACTGAAATCTATTTGTAACACCGTGAAGTTATCATTCTGTTACTTTTTGATGACAGCACGAGTGAGTTTTCCGTGAAACGACGACATTTTCTCCGCGCAATGACCACGGCGTCTATTGCGGTGCCAATATTGACAGCCTGTGGCGGTAACAGCAATTCCGGTTCGAGACCGTCTTCGTCGAACCCACCGGTTTCCGATGTGAAGGTTTCTTTTCTTCATGGCGTTGCCAGTGGTGACCCGCTGGATGATCGGGTTATTTTGTGGACGCGGCTGACACCAGAGCAAGAGTCGGCCGGCGCAATTCATGTTCTGTGCGAAGTGGCTGAAGATCCTGAGTTTAATAGTATTGTTTTAGCGGAGGTCTTCACCACCAGCGGCGAGCGGGATTACACAGTTAAATTCGATGCGGCGGGCTTGTTGTCGGAACAGTACTACTGGTATCGCTTCTCGGTGGGGGAGCAGTACTCGCCGGTGGGTCGTGCGCAGACTTTACCCACACCGGGGCAGTATGCTGAACGTCTGCGCTATGCGGTGTGTTCTTGTAGCAGTTATCCCCACGGTTATTTTTCTGTCTATCGAATGATCGCCAACCGCAGTGATTTGGATTTTGTACTGCATTTAGGCGACTACATCTACGAGTATGGTGATAGCCAATACGGCGACAACGCCCAGCGCTTGCTCGATCCGCCTCACGAAATTTTAGTATTAGATGATTATCGACGCCGTTACGCTCATTATCGAAAAGACCCCGACCTGCAGGCGGTGCATCAAATTCATCCTTTTATTACGGTTTGGGATGATCATGAATCCGCAAATGATTCCTATAAAGATGGCGCGGAGAATCATAATGACGGTGAGGGGGAGTGGGAGGCGCGTAAAGCGCAGGCCATACAAGCCTACTTTGAATGGATGCCGATTCGTCCGCCGACCGAGAGTGAAGACAGTATTTACCGCGCCTTTCGCTACGGCGATTTAGCTGATTTTATGATGCTGGATACGCGCTTAGAGGGTCGGGCTAAACAATTGGAAAATCCGGTAGATCCCGCCCGTGGCGATGCCCGCGACTTGCTCGGCCAAACTCAAAAGGAGTGGTTTAAAAACAAGCTGGCAACGGCCCAAGGTCAGTGGAAGTTTGTTGGTCAGCAGGTCATGTTTGCCCAGTTGCAGCTACTGGAAATTCAGCGTTTGTTGCCAGGTGTTCCGACCGATGAGTTTAGCCCGCTAGTGGCGATTAATATGGACCAGTGGGATGGCTATCCAGTTGAGCGTGAAGAAATACTCGATTTTGTCGACGAAAACAGCATTAAAAATATGGTTGTTCTAACGGGTGATATTCACACTAGTTGGGCCAGTGAATTGTATAAAAGCAGCGCGGTACTCACCGGTGGCGTGTTCGAAGAGCCGCTGGGTGTTGAATTTGTTGCTCCCAGTGTGACGTCGCCGGGCTTTCCAGATGGTGCGGCGGAGTTAGTGTCTGCGGTATTGCCGGTGGTGAATCCGCATATGAAGTACACAGATTTAAAAAATCACGGGTTTATACTTATAGATGTCAATCATCAACGCGTCCAAGCTGAATTTTACTACGCCGCGAGTATTGATTCGGCAGAGCAGTCGGGGGTGGAATCTACCAAGGTAAAAACACTGGCTGTAAATAGCGGAAGTAGCAGGATTATTGAAGATACTCCTGTGTCTTACCCTAAAGTGTGACCGCTTCTGTAGATTTTAGAGTCATTCTAACGGTATTTTCGTGTTGCGAAAGAATGTGAGAGAAATGTGATGAAATATATTAATAGCTCAATTCTCCTTGTTGTCATGATGAGCTTGGCGGCCTGCGGTGGTTCGTCTTCTAAAGGCTCTTCTTCAAATAATGCTGGGCCAGTGGGTGGCGATATTGTTGATGAAACGCCCTCAGGTGAGACGCCTACCGATGAAACTCCAGACGGTGAAACTCCCACGGGCGAAACGCCTGACGGCGAAACTCCAGTTGGGGAAACCCCAGGCGGTGAGACTCCAGGCGAAGTCACTGAGCCAATCGCCGTAAGAATGATTTTGATCGGCGACGGCGGCAGCGGCAGCGCTGGTGCCTATGCCGTGGGTGAGGCCGTTGCTAAGGTCTGCGCTGTAAAAGGCTGTGATCTAGTCTTGGGGCTCGGCGACAATATTTATGAGTCTGGCGTTAGCTCTGAACTTGATCCGCAATTCGAAGAAAAATTTGAATTACCATTTGCGCCAATCGACCTGCCTTTCTATATGGTTTTAGGTAACCACGACAATAGTGGTTTCTTTGGCGGTGACGGTGCAAACAACTCGAATGGCGACTATCAGGTTGACTACCATTACCGCGATGCGCTGCACCCAGATCAACCTCGCCAAACCCAGCGCTGGAATATGCCAGCCCGTTATTATCGCGTAGCCAAGGGTGGTGACGCGGCCGCGCCTTTACTTGAATTATTTGCGGTGGATTCCAATCAGGTTGCTGGCGGTTTTCCCGATAGTGACGAAAACTTTTCATATAACAGCTATGGCTTAGCCCAAGCGCAGTGGTTGAAAGACGCGATGGCGAATAGCAAGGCAAAATGGAAAATCGCCTTCGCCCACCATCCTTACATTTCTAATGGCTCCCACGGTAATGCCGGCAATTACGACGGCGTGCCGGGCTTTGTGGCGCCGGTATTGGCGGGCAGTCGTTACAAGGCATTTTTGGAAGAAACGATTTGCGACAAAGCGGATTTCTTTTTCGCGGGCCATGACCACGATTTGCAATGGCTAATGCCGGTAGCGTCATGTGGTAAAACTGGCTTTGTGGTTTCTGGCGCGGCGAGTAAAACCCGCAGTTTGGAAAATCGTGATGACAATGCGGTGTACTACGAAAAAGGCGACAGCTACGGCTTTGTTTGGGTAGAGATCAAGGGCGACAAAATGCTTGGCGAAGTCTACCAAGTTGACCCAGATGATGCTGCGCTAGGCCTGGGTTCATTTAGTGCGCCACAACCGGCATTTCGCCGCGAACAAACGCAGATGGCCGCTGTTGGTTTACCCGAGTCAGATGGCTTCACAAACCCTTTAGAGGGAGAGTCAGATTTTGACGTGAACGATCAAGAGGGTAATCTCGATCCAGTGCAAGCCCAATTTGCCGCGGGTTTTGCAGGCTTGGCGGCTGCCATTCCCGAAGAGAATATGGCGGGTGTCGTGGCTGCGGTTGGCCAGTCTGGCAATGCCTTATTGGAAGTGGTGGATTCCTTGATCAGCGGTTTGCAGGGCGCAGCCACTGAACAAAACCCCGAGTTGGTATTGGCCGGTGGTGAGCGCGCGAGTCAGGCCCTGTTATACGCCCTGCAAAATTTGCAGAGCGCAATACCTGCGCCAAGTGCCGGAGGTCTTCCCGCGCCCTTCGACCAGCTTGCGGCGGCATTGGAGCAGTTTAGCGGTGAGGCCGGTAGCGAAGATGATGTGACGAGTGCGGATCTTCGTAGCCTTACCGACCCGCTCAATAATCTAGCTGCCAATATTCAGGGTATCGTCGACAGTATTGAGGAAGAAGGTGGCAGCGTGCCGGTGGCTGGCGGTGCTCTGAGTTTACTGTCTGAACTGCTGTTTGATGTGACCCGAGTTATCGACGCGGTGGGTAATGTTAGTAGCAGCGAATTAGGGCAGGTGCTGGTATCGACGACCGATGATTTGCTTTCTAATTTATTGTTGAAAGTTGTGCCTATAGAAGAGTTCGCACCCGCAGAAGTCAGCAATGCGATCGGGCTTGGTCCAGACTTTATAAGCAGCGGCCTGCTTCTTGTGGTGCGTGAAGTGACTTACACCCTTGATACCACCGTGCTGCAATCGTTGCTGCAGGGCTTGGGCGGACTGCCACTTCCCGGTTTAGGTGGGCTGTTAGATGGTTTGTCTGGCCTTGGTGGCTAAGACCTACTAGCTTGCCGAAGTCTTGCTTGCAGGACTTCGGTGACGGGAGGGGGAATGTTGTTGTGTTTAGACTACTTCACTTAATTTTTGACCGGCGAGCAGCGAGACTAAATTAGCAAACAATACGGTGCTGTTTTCTTTGCTCTGACCTTTTTGGGCTGCATCAACGCGGCTTGCTAGTAATAAAAGTTTACCGAGCTGCACACTTTTTAATCGACGCAATGTGCTTTTATAAAGCGCTTTGCGTTTATCCCACACGCGGGCGTTATCTAAGACACGATCTATTCCGCCACCTTGTTCTAGCTGTTGTGCGCATTGGTAAAGACTGCGTATTTCGCGGGTAACTGCGCCAAGCATGGCGATATCTTCGCCACCCTCTGCCAATAGGCTGTTAAGCATTTGTAGGGCGTTGCCGGCATTGCCAGCTAACGCGGTGTCAATCAGTTTAAATACATCGTAGCGGGCGCTGCTGGCAACGGCATTGGCGACTACGTCGGCGGTAATGGCTTGATCCCCCGCCAGTATTTTGAGTTTAGATATTTCTTGGTCGGCGGCGAGAAGATTGCCCTCAACGCGGTCGGCGAGTAGCTGTACGGCATCGCCGTCGGCGCTTAGGCCGATTTTGCGCATGCGCTGCATAATCCAGTTATTGAGGTGTTGGCGGTCGACTGGCCACACTTGAATAACCGCGCCAGCATTGTCTAGGGCTTTTACCCATTTGCTATTCATGCTGCGGCTGTCGAGCTTGCCGCAGCTTACTAAGAGAATATTGCTGCCGTCGGCGTGCTGTAGATATTCTTGCAGGATTGCGGAGCTTTTTTGATCCATCTTGCTGTCGCCCAGTCGCAACTCAATGAGTTTACGCTCGCCGAATAAAGACATTGACTGACCGGCGTCGAGCAATTGTCCCCAGTCGAAGCTGCGGTCAACATTGAACACTTCGCGCTCGCTAATTCCCTGCGCTCGGCAATTCTGGCGAATATCGTCGCAGCATTCTTGAGTGATAAGCAGCTCTTCGCCACAGACCAAATACACCGGTAATAATTGCTTGCTTAAATGACCGGCGAGTTGCTCTGAGCGTACTCGCATTAGTGTGCTTCTTGAATTTGGTGTGACCAGAACTCGACTTGGCGGGCGAGGCGAATACTTAATTGCTCGCGCATTTCAGCGCGCACGATGGTGGATTCGGTTTCTTCGCCAACCGGGTTGTCGGGGTCGTTTACGATCAGGCGGCGTTGCTGCAGGGTGTGCGGGCCGCGCAGATTTTTGCCGTCTGGGCTTTGCAGCTCGATACTGGCGGATTCAAAAAGCGCGTATTCGGCGTCGCGGGCTTCGCGGTCTAGGGCAACACTGCGCTTGTCTTCATCCAATAATTTTATGATCACAATGAGCTTGGCGTTTTTGCGACTTTTGCTAATGCTTACATCATTTATCGCAAATTGGCGTTTTAAGGAGAGACTGAGCTCTTGGCTGGCGCGGTCGCTAAGGATATAAATTGGCTGTAAGGACGCGTCAATGCTGGTGTCGCCGCGCAGGGCGAAACCGCAGCCTGCGAGGATTAGGCAGGCTGCTGCAATGAACGTCTTAGTGGCCAGTTTAGTTAGCAACGATATTCACCAGTTTTTTAGGGACTAAAATTTCTTTGCGGATCGTTAAGTCGGCAAGGAAGCGCTGAACGTTTTCCTGCTCCCGCGCCATTTGCTTAATACTTTCCGCATCGGCGTCGGCGGCGACCTCAATGGTAGCCCGCAGTTTACCATTGACCTGTACCGCCATTTCAATGGTGTTGCGAACAAGGGCCGACTCGTCTACCTGAGGCCAGGGCGCATCAATAACCGCATCGCTGTGACCCAAGTTTAGCCAAAGTTGGTGACTAATATGCGGCACGATAGGTGCCAGCAAACGTACTGTCGCCTCAATGGCTTCCCGCTCAACGGCAAGGCACTGGTCGCTTTGGCGTTGGAAGCGGCTTATTTCATTTACTAACTCCATCACCGCTGCAATGGCGGTGTTGAAGGTCAGGCGACGGCCGTAATCATCGCTGACTTTGGCAATGGTTTCGTGGGTTTTACGGCGTAAATCCTGCTGCGGGCCGCTTAAACTTTCTGGGCTTAATGCCGGTGCTGGGCCAGCTTCAAGATGCGTTGCCGCTAACTTCCACAACCGCTTTAAGAAACGGTGCGAGCCTTCTACCGCGCTGTCGGACCACTCCAAACTCTGTTCTGGCGGCGCAGCAAACATAATGAATAGGCGCACGGTGTCTGCGCCGTACTGCTCAATAAGGGCCTGTGGGTCGACGGTATTGCCCTTGGACTTGGACATCTTGCTGCCGTCTTTTAATACCATGCCTTGGCAGAGTAATTGTTTAAACGGCTCGTCTGAATCCAGCAGGCCTTCGTCACGCATGAGCTTGTGGAAGAAGCGCGCGTACAATAGGTGGAGAATCGCGTGTTCGATGCCGCCCACGTATTGGTCTACCGGCAGCCAGTAATTGGCGCGGTCGGGGTCGAGCATGCCGTCTTCAAAGTCTGGGCAGGTAAAGCGCGCGTAGTACCAGCTCGACTCCATAAAGGTGTCGAAGGTGTCGGTTTCGCGCTCGACAGCTACACCGTCTAATTCGTCTTTGCGCCACTCTGGGTCTGCCTTGATGGGCGATTGCACGCCATCCATCTCCACATCTTCTGGCAGTAGAATCGGCAGCTTGTGGGCGGGAACAGCAATCTCACCGCCATCAGGCAGGTTGAAAATCGGAATTGGCGCGCCCCAATAGCGTTGACGAGACACACCCCAATCACGAAGACGATAATTGGTCGTGACTTGGCCTTTGCCTTTAGCGACTAGCTCGTCGGAAATAGCTGTAAATGCAGCGTCAAAATTTAGGCCGTCGAAGGCTGCGGAATTTACCAATACGCCTTTCTCAGTGAAGGCGCCGTCATCTAAATTAATGGTGTCGCCGTTTTCAGGGGCGATAACCTGATTGATGGCGAGGTCGTATTTCTTGGCAAATTCGTAGTCGCGTTGATCGTGCGCGGGTACAGCCATTACCGCACCGGTGCCGTAATCCATTAATACATAGTTGGCGACCCAAACCTGCACTGCTTCGCCGGTGATTGGGTGGCGGGCATTAATGCCGGTGGCCATGCCTTTCTTTTCCATGGTTGCCATATCGGCTTCGGCCACGGAGCTGTTGCGGCATTCGTCGATGAACGCAGCGAGTGCAGCATTGGTTTTTGCCAACTCTAAGCTGATGGGGTGTTCCGCCGCCAAGCTGACATAGGTCACGCCCATGAGTGTGTCTGGACGGGTGGTATAAACCTCGAAATTGTCCGTGCCTGCAATGGGGGCATCTAAATCAAAGCGCATCTGCACGCCCTGCGAGCGACCAATCCAGTTGCGCTGCATGGTTTTAACTTGCTCAGGCCAGCCGTCTAACTGGTCTAAATCATTGAGCAGTTGATCGGCATAGCTGGTGATTTTAATAAACCACTGGGGGATTTCCTTGCGCTGAACTTGGGTGTCACAGCGCCAGCAGCAACCGTCGATAACTTGTTCATTCGCGAGCACGGTTTCGTCAACGGGGCACCAGTTCACCGCCGAGGTTTTTTTGTAGACCATGCCCTTTTCATAAAGGCGGGTGAAGAACCACTGTTCCCAGCGGTAATAGTCTGATTTGCACGTGGCGAATTCGCGTTTCCAGTCGTAAGCAAAGCCCAATTGCTTAAGTTGATTGCGCATATAGGCGATGTTTTCAACCGTCCACTTTGCTGGTGCTGTTTTGTTTTTAACCGCCGCGTTTTCTGCGGGTAAACCAAAGGCATCCCACCCCATGGGCTGTAAGACATTTTTGCCCAACATGCGCTGGTAGCGCGAGATCACATCGGCAATGCTGTAATTGCGAACATGCCCCATGTGTAATTTACCGCTGGGGTAGGGAAACATGGCGAGGCAGTAGTATTTTTCGCGGCTGGCGTCTTCGACGGCGGCAAAACTGTTTTGATCCTGCCAAAATTGTTGGGCGCAGGTTTCGATGTCGCGGGGGGCGTAATGTTGGTCCATTGGCGGTGTCAGGTCTCTGTACAGCGGCGAATAATTTAAGGGCGCCTATTCTAGCAGCTAAGCGGGCTATGAATAAGTGCCTATTTTCGCGCGTCCAGCGCCGAAATATTTTGGGTCAGTGTAAAAACTTTCTTTTCGACCTATAGGCAGCAGCAGGGGATATTTAGTTTGAAATCGTAAATACTCGGTGGCCAGAGTTTTTACACTGACCCCAAATATTATTGGTTTCGCTATGTTCGGCTGGATTGGGTATCCGTGTGGGTGCTGTCAATGTCTTTGTTCATCGGTTTGCTGCAAGTCTTGATTTCGCCCTCGCTGGGCGACTCACTTTCTTTTTGCATGCCCAAAAAGAAAGTAAGCAAAGAAAAAAGGCACCCTGCAGCAGCGTCGATGACAAAAAATGCCATCGATACCTTCCGCGCTTCGCAAGTAACGGCGCGGGAAAAACTCGCCTTCGGCTCAAACAGTTTCCCGCTTAACCCGTTACTTGCTCCAGTGCTCAGCGCTGCTGAAGGGATTGGTGGCCGCAGAGAGTATTTTGGTAAAAACTGTCGCAACCGTAAGATGAAAATTCTTTAGTAACTCGTCGTGCCCGACCTCGACCGAGTATCTAGGTGAGCGGCTAGAGAATGCTTTAAAGTATCTGCGGTCAGACGCCCGTCATGGTATTTGATCTTGCCTGATCCGGCCGGCGCCTAAATCCCGCGTAGATTACCAGTCCAAAGCATAAAACAATAATCGGCGTAGACCCATAACGCGTGAACGGCGTGGTGCCACTGCGTGCGTGAACAATACCCTTTAAATTGCCAGCTTCGAATGAGGGGATGCGGGTGCGGATATTGCCGCGGTGGTCAACAATGGCGGTAATGCCGGTACTGGTGACGCGGATTAGTTCGCGGCCATTCTCTAATGCGCGCATTTGCGCCATTTGCATGTGTTGGTCTGGGCCGATGGAGTGGCCAAACCAGGCGTCGTTGCTGATGGTAAATAGTAGGTCGCTATTGCGGGCGCTGTCGGCAATGAGGTCGGGGTAGGCGATTTCGTAGCAGATGGAGGCGGCGAGTTGCCAACCCTTTACAGTGAGGTGGCCTTGATCAGAGCCGCCTCGGGTAAAGCTGGACATGGGCAGGTCAAAGAATTTAATCAGGCCGCGTATGTAGTGAGACAATGGCACGTATTCGCCAAAAGGCACTAAGCGTTGTTTGTGATAGATGCCTTCGCCGCCGCTGATGACCATGACGGAGTTGTACATGTCTTCTTTAAAGCGGGTGGGCACGCCGGTAATAAGTGCGCTGTTGTTGGCTTGGGCGCGCTCGGCAATGTAATCAAAATACGACAAGGCGTTGTGATATAGGGCGGGGATGGCGGCTTCTGGCCAAATGACTAGGTCGGAGTCTGGCCACAGCTCTTCTGAGGCGAGGTCGTACTGTTCTAGGGTCGCCCAATATTGGGTGTAGGCCCACTTTTTTTCTTGGGAGATATTGGATTGCACCGCGCCAATGCGCAGTGGCGGTGTGTCTACGGCAAGTGTCCATTCATGCTTTTGCAGCGAAAAACCGAGCCCGAAAAGGGCTAGGCAGGCGGCTAAAGTGCTATAGCCGTAGGGCTTCAATGCAGCCGGCGCAGTGAGGCAAAGGGCGAGGGCAGCGCCACTTAAGGCGACCCAAAAACTGAGCCCGTAAACGCCGATAACCGGAGACCAGCCCGCCATGGGGGTGTGCAGATGCCCGTAGCCCAAGTAAAGCCAGGGGAAGCCGGTAAATATCCAGCCGCGCAGCCATTCAAATATGACCCATAACGCAGCAAAACCGAGGGTTTTGCCGGCGATGCCGTCGCGAATCCAGCGGCTGTAGCAGTAGCCAAATAGTGCAGGGATGAGGCCTAGGCCGATACAAAAAATCGCGGTCATCGGGACGGCAAGCATGGCGGGGGTTTCGCCGAAATCGTGCATGGCGATATAAACCCACGACACGCCGGTGGCAAAGCTGGCACTGCCAAAACACCAAGCTCGCATAAAACCTTGCTTAGCTGTTGTGGTGTTCAGGCAGGCGGCAAGGGCAGCCATGGCGATGATGGCGATCCACCACCAATCAAAAGGGGCAAGAGAAAGAGTAAGGCTGGCGCCGGCAGCTGCAGCAAAGACGTAGTGACTGATTTTCACAGGGCGTTGGTCCGGCCTTCATCAATAAATTGGAGGCTTAGTGTAGCGACGGCCTCTCTTGGGTGCTAGCGCAAATATATGAATTAGCGCGGGCGGCTATCTTTGCCTGTGGTGATGGGAATAGCTGCGTGTACGCCCGTCTCTGAATCTTCCATATTGTCTGCGGTGCTAGCAATAAGGTATTCGGGTTTGGGCGTTTTTTCTGGGTAACGGTGTGTTAGCGGTTCGGGGCTGCCATTATTATCGATGAGATACACATGCTCGCGGGTGAGGGCGCGTGCTTCTTTTACACCGCAGGAGTGGGCGATAACACCGACTTCGTGCATAAGGTTTAGGGCGTAATTTTTTACCCGAGTTGCTTTGTTCTCCGGCACTAAACCGCGCTGTAATTCAGGGTCGTGGGTGGTGATGCCGGTGGGGCAGGTATTTTTATTACACTGCAGCGCTTGAATACAGCCAAGTGCAAACATAAAGCCGCGGGCGCTAACGATAAAGTCGGCACCTACACATAGGGCCCAGGCTGCTTCCGCAGGGTTGATCATTTTGCCAGAGGCAATCACTTTAATCCGCTTGCGCAAATTGTATTCATTTAATTTATCTACTACCAAGGGCAGGCTGCGGCGGATGGGTAGGCCAACATAGTCCATTAAACTTTGCGGCGCGGCGCCGGTGCCGCCGTCGGCGCTGTCGATGGTGATAAAGTCGGGTGCGTATTTAAGGCCGCGCTTGTGGACGGTTTCTCCCAGCTCGTCTAACCACTCAGAAAAACCGATGACGGCTTTAAAGCCCACGGGTTTACCGGTGAGATCGCGAATTTTTACGATCATATCTAGCAGTTGATCGATATTGTGGATGTCGGTGTGACCGTTGGGGCTAATGGAGTCTTTGCCGATCTCTATGCCGCGAATTTTGGCGACTTCTTCGGTGACTTTGCCGCCGGGTAGAATGCCGCCCTTGCCGGGCTTGGCACCTTGGCTGAGTTTGATTTCTATCATCCGCACTTCGGGATGGGCGGCGATGGCCTTGAGCTTTTCGTCGCTGAGGTGGCCTTCCGCATCCCGCACGCCATATTTGGCCGTGCCAATTTGAAAGACAATGTCGCAGCCAGATTCTAAGTGGTAGGGCGATAAACCGCCTTCACCGGTATTGAGCCAAATGCCGGCTTCTTTGGCGCCGGCGCTGAGGGCGCGGATGGCGGGTTTGGATATGGCACCAAAGCTCATGCCAGAAATATTAAAAATCGCAGAGCTGGTATAGGGGTGTTTTGCAAAACCCTCGCCGATGGTGACCGCGTGGGTGGGGGCGGCATCTTGGCTTAGTGTGGGGAATAGGCAGTTCATGAATAGCACTTCATTGCTCTGGTTTAGGGGCCGAGTTGAGCCGAAGGCAATGGTGGTGTCGATATTTTTCGCAGCGCGGTATACCCAAGAGCGCTGAGAGCGGTTAAAGGGCAACTCTTCGCGGTCCATGGCAAAAAAGTACTGGCGAAAGAATTCGCCGAGGTGTTCAAAAATATAGCGGAATCGCCCAATAACGGGGTAGTTGCGGCGTATGGCATGCTGGGTTTGCGTGATGTCACTGATGTAAATGTACACCAAGTAAATCGCCCCTAGGCCTAGCGCAAGCAAGAATAACAGGGCGCTGTACTCTATAAAGGTGCTGGCGATTTTATTGAGTGTGTCTAGGGTTTGATCGGACATACGGGCCTCTACGCTGGTAAAGATGAGCGATATCTAGGGCCTATTGGCCCTAGGCTCATTGTAGACCCTAATTGAGACAGAAGTTCGAGGGGTAGGTATTTTCCACCCCTCGATATTGTGATTTACCGCACTTTAGCTTTCTTCAAGTTTACGCATTCTCAGTAGATGAATTTGCCGGCTGTCGGCATTCACTACTTTGAATTCGTAATCTTCGAGCCGCGTTATCTCATTGCGACTGGGCAGGTGGCCGAAGGCTTTGAGTAACAGACCGCCGATGGTGTCGAATTCTTCGTCACTAAAGCGTGCGCTAAAGTAGTCGTTGAAGTCTTCAATGGGGGTGAGGGCCTGCACCACAAAGTCGTTGTCGGCGATCTTGCGAATGGGCAGATCGTCGTCCTCGTCGTACTCGTCTTCGATTTCGCCGACGATTTGCTCGAGTATGTCTTCAATGGTGATAAGGCCAGCCGCGCCGCCGTATTCATCGATAACCACCGCCATGTGATGGCGTTTTTCACGAAAATCCCGCAGTAATACGTTTAAGCGTTTGCTCTCTGGCACCAGTGTTGCGGGCCGTAAGATGTCGCGGATGTCGATGTCGGCGCTGTTCTCAAATTTCCACAGCAGCGGCAGTAAATCCTTGGATAGCAAAATGCCTAAGACATTGTCGAGGGTATCGCCAATGACGGGATAGCGAGAATGGCCAGTATCGATAATGATAGGAAGTAATTCGCTGAGGGGCTGGTCGGCCTTTAGTACCACCATCTGAGGGCGTGGAACCATGATTTCTCTGGCTTGCATATCACTGATATGCATAGCACCTTCAACAATACTGATTGCATCGTCATCTATGACTTCGTTCTGTTTGGCGACAGCAAGTAATTCAAACAGATCTTCCCGTGTTTTGGGTTCAGATGAAAAAGCATGGGCAATTTTCTCGATCCAAGATTTATCACTTGGATCGTTGCTAGATCGATCTTCGCTCATGGTTTTGGGTGCTGTCCTCACAAAATAGGGGTATAGGGGTTACTGATATTAAGTGTTTTTAAAAGCGCAATTTCAAGCGCCTCCATTTCCTCGGCTTCGTCGTCCGCAATGTGGTCGTAGCCGAGCAGATGGAGTGTACCGTGAATTACCATATGCGCCCAGTGGTCTAGGCAGGCTTTGTGTTGCTCTTTGGCCTCACGCTCCACGACTTGTTTGCAAATAGCGAGGTCGCCAAGCAGGGGGAGTTCGAGCTCTGGGGGCAGATCAGCCGGAAATGACAAGACATTGGTAGGGCCAGACTTTTGCCGGTATTGTATATTTAACTCGGCGCTTTCGTCTTCATCGACAAGGCGAATACTCAGCTCAGCCTCACTGCGATGCCCTTGCAGTGCGGTTTTGGACCAAAGGATAAATTGCGCTTCGCTTGGCAGGTTTGCGGCTTCGCAGGCTATCTGGAGATCTAGCTCCAGCTCGATTGTGTCGTTCATCGCGGGGTTTCGTTACTCGCATCAAATGCGGCATATGCTTCAACGATACGTTGCACTAGCGGGTGGCGAATGACGTCTTTAGCGGCAAAGTGGGTCATGCTGATGCCGTCGATATCACCCAATACCTTCATGACGTGTATAAGGCCTGAAGGTGTGCCACGGGGTAAATCGATTTGGGTGGCGTCGCCGGTAATGACCGCTGTTGAGCCAAAGCCGATGCGGGTCAGAAACATTTTCATTTGTTCGCGGGTCGTGTTTTGCGCTTCGTCCAAAATGATATAAGAATCGCTCAGGGTGCGGCCGCGCATATAGGCCAGTGGCGCAATTTCAATAATATTGCGTTCAATCAATTTGGTGACGGTTTCGACGCCAAGCATTTCGTATAACGCGTCGTAAAGCGGGCGCAAATAAGGATCTATTTTTTGCGCGAGATCACCGGGCAAAAAACCTAATTTTTCGCCGGCTTCGACGGCAGGTCTAACGAGCAAAATGCGCTGCACTTCATTCGAAATTAACGCTTCTACCGCGCAGGCAACGGCAAGATAGGTTTTGCCGGTTCCCGCAGGGCCGATACCAAAATTAATATCGCAGCTTTGAATGGCTTTTACGTAGAGTTGCTGATTTTTGCCGCGGGGCTTGATGCTGGCCTTTTTGGTTTGAATGACTACCGGTATGTCGTCGCTGCTGGCGGGCTCACTGAGTTGTTCTATGCCCGCTTCCTGGAGGTGCAGGTGTACGGTGTCGGTATTAAGGCTGCTGCCGCTTTGACTCTCGTTATAAAGCTGTTTGATCAGTTGCACCGCGTCGTCAACGGCATTGGCTTGGCCGTTGATTTGAAACGTATTGGCCCGCGCGGCAATGCGAACGTGAAGGCGTTGTTCGATTAATTTTAGGTTGGCGTCGAAGTGACCGCACAGTTCGGCCAGCAGCCGGCTGTCGTTGGGTTCGAGGGTGAGTACGCGCTGAGTGTCTGTCGCTGTCAATGGGTCACCGAGTGCCGAGGGGCAGGTTTGAAAGTATAAAAAGCATCAGTTGCATCGTTTTAGCACAGTTCGCCGCGCAGTGAGTTGGAATAGGCTTGCAGAATATTCACGTCAACGAATTGGCCAATAACGGCTTGGTCGGCGCAGGGGAAGTTAACGACACGGTTGTTTTCAGTACGGCCCTGCAGCTCGCCTGGATCTTTGCGAGAGACGCCGGTCACTAAAATACGTTGCTGGGTTCCAACCATTTGACGACTGATTTGAGCGGCGTTTTGCAATATATGGTGTTGCAGCGTTGCCAGTCGTTCTTTTTTAACTTCTTCTGGGGTGTCGTCGGGCAATTGCGCCGCTGGTGTGCCGGGGCGGGCACTGTAAATAAAGCTAAATGAATGATCAAAACCGATGTCTTTAATCAGTTGCATGGTGTTATTAAAGTCTTCTTCGGTTTCTCCTGGGAAGCCAATAATAAAATCCGATGACAAGCTGATGTTGGGGCGAATGGCTTTTAGTTTGGCAATTTTGGCGCGGTATTCGTCGGCGGTATGGCCGCGTTTCATCGCCGCTAAAATGCGGTCGCTGCCGTGCTGAACGGGTAGATGTAAGTGATCGACTAGCTCAGGTACGGTGGCGTAGGCTTGAATGAGTGCCTCGCTGAACTCAACGGGGTGCGAGGTGGTGTAGCGAATGCGATCAATACCGTCGATTTGAGCAACAAAGTGAATAAGCTCGGCAAAGTCGATGATGTCGCCTTCGTGGTTTTCACCGCGATAGGCGTTGACGTTTTGCCCTAGTAAATTTACTTCGCGCACGCCTTTGGCCGCGAGTTGAGACACTTCTACGATCACGTCTTCAAAGGGGCGGCTGACTTCTTCACCACGGGTATAGGGCACCACGCAGAAGGTGCAGTATTTAGAGCAGCCTTCCATAATTGACACAAAGGCGCTTGGGCCATCGACGCTGGGTTCTGGTAGAGAGTCGAATTTCTCTATTTCTGGGAAGGTGACGTCGACCACAATTGGGCCGTCGACTTTTTTGGCGTCGAGCATGTCTGGCACGCGGTGTAAGGTTTGCGGCCCAAAAATGAGATCGACATAGGGTGCGCGTTTGCCAATGTCGCTACCTTCTTGGCTTGCCACACAGCCGCCGACACCAATTTTAAGATTGGGGTTTTTGTCTTTGAGTTTCTTCCAGCGGCCTAGCTGGTGGAAGACTTTTTCCTGCGCTTTTTCGCGAATTGAGCAGGTATTTAGCAGCAGCACGTCGGCCTCTTTCGGGTCGTCGGTAATCTCTAGGCCGTGGCTGACGCCCAATAAATCCTGTATGCGCGAAGAATCATACTCATTCATCTGGCAACCGTGGGTCTTGATGAATAGCTTTTTAGGCTTGTCAGCGACACTTGGCGGTAGCGATACCGAGTTTGGATTGGCGTTATTTGACGTGAGTTCTTCTGGCATAAGTTGCAAACAGGCTGCTAATAAAATTGGGCTGGCATTATAGCGAAAATACCGTCTAAAACCCAGAAGTGCAGAGGATTTGGCAAATTTATGCTATCATCCGCGGCCCGGTTTTCCGGTGTATTACAACTTAGTAAAGTGCCCTGAAGCAGTACCAGAGACAATGGAAAGACTATGGCCCAAGCCCCTATTTATAAAGTCATTTTTCACAATAACAGCAAGGTTTATGAGCTTTACGCACGCGCAATTTACCAAAGCGATATGTATGGATTTATAGAAATTGAAGAGTTTGTGTTTGGCGAACAAAGTCAGATTGTGGTGAATCCGGGCGAAGAAAAGCTGAAAAATGAATTTAGCGGCGTAACGCGCAGCTATATTCCGATGCACGCCATTGTGCGGATTGATGAGGTTGAAAAAGAGGGAACGGGTAAAATCGTCGATTCTGATGGCGCTAGCAATGTGCGTCATTTTCCCAGCGTGCCGGGGCGGCCTATTACGCGTACGCCTGATAGCGAATGATTGAGAGCAACAGACGTAAAAAGGGTGCCAATTGGCACCCCAGACTGCTGACAAAGTCCTCGCCAAAGCGCGAGGATTTTTTATAATGGGGCATGCTAAATACTCGACCGCAAACCCAATCCTCGATGGAGTTCGTCTGTATTGACGAGCTAGTCCCCTCAGACCACCTGCTGCGCAAAGTCGATAAACATATCGATTTCAGCTTTATTCATGATCTCGTCAAAGATCTCTACTGTGCTGATAACGGGCGACCAGCTTTAGATCCAACACTACTCTTTAAGATGTTGTTAGTTGGCTACTTATTCGGTGTTCGCAGTGAGCGCCAGCTGGTTCGCGAAGTGCAAGTGAACGTCGCTTATCGTTGGTTTTTAGGTTTAAACTTAACGGACAAAATCCCAGATGCCTCTACATTTAGTCAAAATCGTCGCAGGCGGTTTAATGAGTCAGGTGTATACCAACAAATCTTTGATGAAATCGTTTTGCAGGCAATATCAAAACGACTGGTATCAGGAAAGCACCTCTTCACCGACTCGACCCACCTAAAAGCCAACGCCAATAAACACAAGAAAACCAAAGTTCAGGTCGCCGCCTCTCGTCAAGATTACATGGATGCGCTTGATAGCGCTGTAGAGGAGGACAGATTACGCCACGGAAAAAAGCCGTTAGCGCCGACAACGAAAGCGCCAGTCACCAGAGAAATAAATAAAAGCACTACCGACCCCGACAGTGGCTACATGGTACGAGATGAAAAGCCTAAAGGGTTCTTTTACTTAGATCATCGAACAGTCGATGGTAAATGCAACATCGTTACCGATGTTCACGTTACGCCGGGGAATATCCATGACAGTGTGCCTTACCTGAAGCGGCTAGACCGGCAAATTAAGCGCTTTGACCTACCAGTAGAAGCAGTAGGACTAGATGCGGGATACTTCACCTCAGCCGTTTGTAAAGGCATTGAAGATCGAGGACTGTACGGTGTAATGGGCTATCGCCGCCCCACGCATAAGAAAGGTTATTTCTACAAACGTGAATATCAATACGATGCCGATAGCGATACCTACAAGTGCCCAGCGGGTCAACAGCTCATCTATAAAACCACTAATCGGGAAGGTTACCGCCACTACCAGTCAGATCCACGTATTTGCCAACACTGTGAGCATCTATCACGCTGTACCAGGAACGCAAAGCAGGTAAAAACGGTTACCCGCCATGTTTGGGAAGCGAGCAAGGAGCGGATTAATCAGCACAGGCTAACATCAGAAGGGAAAGTTATTTATAAGAGGCGAAAAGAAACCGTTGAGCGAAGTTTTGCAGATGCAAAACAGCTTCATGGTTACCGCTATGCACGTTATAAAGGATTAAACCGTGTTCAAGGCCAATGTTTATTGGTAGCTGCCGCCCAAAACATTAAAAAGATAGCACTGATGGCAGCGTAGGCCATTTTGTCGTTTAAAACCTCTGAATTAGCACCCTAAAAGCCGACTAGAAGGCGATTTAAGCACCTTGGTGATTAATTTGGGGAATCGCCTAAATTCTATGCCTGTGTGAGAACGAGCCGTAGAAACGACAAACCCCAGTAAAAATACGGGGGTTTGTCAGGGATCTG
>NZ_PQGG01000006.1 GCF_002915595.1 Zhongshania marina | reverse complement strand
GTAAGCTTCCGGCAAACCCACATTGCTACGGCCGCCAATTATGCGGCAGTAGTTCGCTGATCTTTGACGCCCGCTGAGTCGGCAATCTTGCCATTACATCTTTCAAATAGGCTTGCGGGTTCAGGCCATTAATCTTCGCGGACTGGATCAAGGTCATTACGTTAGCCGCGCGCTGACCGCTGCGCAGCGACCCCGCAAACAGCCAGTTCGAACGGCCAAGCGCCCAAGGTCTAATTTGATTCTCAACCCAGTTATTGTCGATGGGCACAGCGCCATCATCAAGGTAGCGCGTGAGCGCATCCCAGCGTTTCAAACTGTATTGGATTGCTTTGGCCGTCGCGCTGCCATCGGGTACCTGTTGCCGCTTTCCGATCAGCCAATGCTGTAGCTGATCGATAATCGGTTTGGCTTGTTCTTGTCGTTGTTGCCTTCGCTGCTCAGGACTTAGTTCAACAAGTTCCCGCTCGATGAGATAGAGCTGTTTAATATAGTTCAGCGCCTGTTCAGCAATCTGGCTTTTGTTGGCCACGTGCAGATCGTGGAATTTACGACGAGCGTGGGCCCAGCAGCCAATTTCGATCATGCCATTGGCGAAGCCCGCTTTGTAACCGCTGTAATCATCGCAAACTAACTTCCCTCGCCAATCTGCGAGGAAGTCTCTCGATTCTTTGCCTGAGCGGCTGGGCCTGAAGTCGTAGACCACGCCTTGTATCGGGGAGTAGCGCGTTGCCGCATAGGCCCAGACATAGGCTTTATGAGTACGCTGCTTACCCGGCGCCAACATCGCAACCGGTGTTTCATCGGCATGTAGTACAGCTTGTTCTAATAGTTGCTCGCGCAGATGATCCACTAAAGGCCGTAGCTCTACGCCGCAACGACCCACCCAATCCGCTAATGTTGAACGGGGAATCATGACGCCGCTACGGGCAAACTGTTGTTCTTGGCGGTACAGCGGCAGATGATCGGCATATTTGCTAATGAGCACTTGAGCCAATAAACCGGTGGTGGGAATGCCTTTATCAATAATGTGCGCTGCGACAGGAGCTTGTACCAGACTGTCGCAATCACGGCAGCACCATTTACCCCTGACATGACGCTCAACACTAAAGGTGCCAGGCTGGTAATCGAGTTTCTCGCTAACGTCTTCACCGATCCGAGTCATTGCGCAGCCACAAACGCAGTTTGTGTTCTCGGGCTCATGGTGAATCTCGGTGCGAGGCAAGCCTTGGGGAAGTGCTTGGCGTTTGGGCTTTTTGCGTTCGCGCTGTGGTGGCGTAATTGAGACTTTTTCCAGTTCAGCCTCAATCGCGGCGATGTCTTCATCGACCAGCGCGTCCAATAAAGCGAGCTGGTGCTTATCGATCCCTTCACTGCGCTTACCAAAGCGGTGGCGACGCAACAGCGCCAACTCGTGGGTCAGCCTGTCTTTATGGGTTTGTAGTTGTTCGAGCGAGGCTTCGCGTTGAGCAATGCACTGATCGCGTTCGGCGATCTTGTGCGTTTGGGCAGTCACCGTCTCCTGCAACTGCATGACCAGCTTGCGAAGCTGGTCGGGAGATAAGTTTTGGAGGTCGGCTGGCTGAGTCATCACCTTACTTTGCCAGAACTTGGCGCCGCGTTCGATGACGATTTTGTAAATGGACGAGGTGCGGCAACTGTGCTCACAACCTCGTATTAAAGAGGCCGTTTGGTCGAGATTACAGCACCGAGATGGTGGCTGCGCCACCCGCGTGTTGCCAGGGCAAGCCGACGACGAGCGCTTGCAGTTGTTCCTCATCTAGCGCGATTGCCCGCCCTTCACGCAGCGCGCACCAGCTGAATTTACCTTGGTGTAATCGCCGAGCGGCTAGCCACAAACCAAAGCCATCGTGCACCAATACCTTCATCCGATTGGCCCGCTTGTTGGCAAAAAGGTAGGCGCAATGGGGGCGGGCTTCGCCGAAGCTCTGTACCACGCGCGCCAAAGTGGTATCTGGGCCAGCGCGCATATCCAGCGGTTCACGCGCCAACCAAATCTCGTCGATACGAATCATGATTGGGACTTCAGCCATGAAGCTAAATCGGCAAGACCGGACATTGGCCAGTGGATCGTGACGGGACCAAGGGGGCTGCTTAGTTCGACTTTTAGCGTGGTATCAGGGCATGAGGCGTCCATTGCCTTGACGGGAATTCGCGGTGCAACTTTAATAAAGTCATCACGCCCAGCCGCCTTCGCTTCAAACTGGCGCCGCCATTTATGCACGAGATTGGCATTGATTTTAAACTGCTGCGCTACGCTTGCCACCGAAGTATTGGCGGTATAACTCGCTGCCACGACTTGCTCCTTAAATTCGAGAGAATGTTGGCGGCGTGGTGGTTTGGCTGGCGCGGGAAGTAATCCTTGAATATCCATCGTTGGTGTCCACTTAGTATGAGGTGGACACCAAGACTACTATCCTAAAATTGGATGGGAAGGTGAGTTGCCCGGACGCTTACGTTCTGCGTTCTGCGTTCTGCGTTCTGCGTTTAAAGTTCTTAGCTGAGATGCTCGTTAAGGTTAATTGGCATAGCTTTAAAGTCATGGTTGCTTCGCAATATCTGCAGCTGGCTAAATAGCTGATGTAATTTGGTATGGTCACTTATTTCGTCAGCTTCTGGATTTAGCATTTGCAGTAAAATTAATTCTATTTCAGCGCAGATTTGATGCACTTCAGTGATGTTCAACATGGCAGATGTACCTGCTACAGAGTGCACTGCTCGATAGAGTTTGTGGAGTTCATCGGCATCGTTTTTATTAGCGGTGTAGGTGTTCCACAGCACCATTATTGCTTGCAGTTTTTCACTTAATTTAGATATATAGCCTTTTTGCAACTCGGCTAGTTGGGCGTCTATGGACTCAGGAGTGTGTTTATTGTTTTGACTCATGGTGATTCCGCCAAATCGTTCTAATATTGTCGCCTAATGTCATTGGGTTGAAAGGCTTGGTTATAACGCTTTCAGCCCCGAGCTTTTTGAGTTTTGCTATTTCTTCCGCTTGCGCTTTGGCTGTAATAAAAACGATAGGGATTTGTTTAAATTCGTCCAGCGCCTTAATCTTATTCAGTATTTGCGGGCCATCCATTCCCGGCATCATGACGTCGAGCAGTACTAATTGGGGTTTAAAGTCATTAATAGACGCTAGACCTTCATTTCCATCCTTGCATATTTTTACATTAAAGCCCGCTACTTGCGCGAGCGCAATTTCGGCAACAAGACGAATATCGGGTTCGTCTTCAATATACATAAGTCGTTCAAGTTCTATTGTGTCACTCACTATGATGCCCTTGTTGCGCTGAACCCTCTGTCATACTCAGATCTATGTAGAACTCACTGCCTTTGCCTGGTGTTGAAACAAAAGAGAGCGTCCCATCGTGTTGTTCGACGATGGCTTTAGATATATGTAATCCTAAGCCTGTACCATTTATTTCACGCTTGTCAGATGTATCTGCTTGGGTAAATTTATCGAATACCCTATTTTGGAAGTCTTTCGGAATTCCTCGCCCTTTGTCACATACTGCAATGCGAACGCTGCCATTGATATTGTCGGCACTAATTTCAACTATAGAATCATGATGTGAAAACTTAGCCGCATTAGACATGAGATTGCTCATGACCTGCATAAGACGGTCTGGGTCTACATTGATGTAGAGAGAGTCCGGACATTGCTTTAGTACGAATTTGACCTGATGCTTTTTGGCGTAGGCTTGATTGTCGAATATGGCAGTTTCGAGAAAGGGTTTGACTCGAATATCCTGCCGATTGAACTGCATTTTTTCTGATTCAATTTTCGATATATCGAGAATATCATTAATCAATAAAAGCAGGCGGTCGCTATTTTTATGTGCAATATTGATTAGCATATCTGCTTGGCTAGATTTTTTGTCTATTGCACCGCCAATAATCAGTTCTAATGACGCCTTAATCGAGGTGAGCGGCGTGCGAAGTTCGTGGCTTACGGTGGCGATGAATTCGTCTTTAATTTGCTGTTCGTGAACTCGTCGCATAGCGCTACGAAGCTGGTCTTCCGTTTCTTTACGCTCAGAGATGTCGCGGACAATCCCTGTAAACATACGGAGGCCGTTGACCTCCATCTCACTAATGGCGAGCTCTAGCGGGAATGTGCTGCCGTTCTTCCGTAGGCCTGTTACCTCGCGGCCTATACCAATAATCTTTTTCTCGCCTGTGCTTAGGTAGTTATTTAGATATTGATCGTGCTCCGCTCGATATGGGTTGGGCATGAGCATAGAAACATTTTTGCCTGCAAGCTCGTCTAGTTTATAGCCGAAAATTTTTTCCGCTGCCGGATTTACCGTTTCTATCAGGCCGCGATCACTGATGGTAATAACGCCATCCACAATCGTGTCTAGAATTGCTTTGGTTCGAGCTAATAATTCCCGTAGCTTTTCTTCAGTGTCTTTGCGTTGAGAGATGTCACGGACGATGCCGGTAAACATTCGTTGGCCATTTACTTCCATTTCGCTGATCGCAAGCTCTAATGGAAAGGTGCTTCCGTCGCTACGGCGGCCAGTTACTTCGCGGCCTATACCGATAATTTTTTTATTGCCGGTGTTGAGGTAATTTCGCAAATAGCCGTCATGTTCGTGCTGATAGGGTGCAGGCATTAACATAGACACATTTTTGCCTATGAGCTCTTCCTTGCTATAGCCAAATATATTTTCTGCTGCGGGGTTCACGGTTTCGATGAGACCGTGATCGCTGATGGTGATAACACCGTCCACAATCGTGTCTACTATCGCTTTAGTTCGCGACAGTAAATCGTTAACGGCGTCTTTACTGCTCATTTTTGGCCGCGACTTAATGGGCTGTTCATGGCATTTATATCGATTGAATAAGGGATTATTGAATCTATACGCTTTGTGCGGGCGGGTGAACACGGAAAAGTACTTACAAACTTAGCTAAGTCCTTGAATAGCTTACTTTACCTGCTGCTTTGCGAGTTTTCTGGCCAGAGTTCGTCTGTGCATGCCTAGCCTTCTCGCCGTTTCTGAGATATTAAAGCCTGTTTCTGCCAGTGTTTCGTGTATGCGTTCCCATTCTAAGGTTTTGATTGACGTTGCGCGGCCGCGAATTTCGACCCCTACATTGCCTTCGGCATTGTTAAACGCGGCTTCTATATCATCGGTATTAGATGGTTTGGCTAGATAATGACAGGCCCCAAGTTTTACCGCTTCAACAGCGGTGGCGATACTCGCATAGCCAGTTAGAACGACGATAAGCATTTCTGGATCGTGTTTGTGCAAGGCTTGTACGCAGGATAGACCAGAGGCTTCGCCGTCAAGTTTTAGGTCTACTACCGCATAAGCCGGCGAATGTGTTTTTAATAGTAGCTGTGTGGCCTCTAGGCTATTGGCGTTGATCACTGTGTAACCCCGCCGCTCAAACGAGCGCCCTAAAGTTCGGGCAAAGGCGGCATCGTCTTCTATTAGCAGGAGGGTTGGCGAGCTAGGCTCCGTAGGTGCGGCAGAGTGATCCGTGTGGTCTGGCATCGAATTAAACCTCCTTTAGCCGGAGTGCATCAATGGGGAGGCGAAGGCTGATTTCCGCTCCTCGATTTTCAAGGTTTCTAGCGCTAACTTGCCCGCCTAAAATGCGGGCAACATTGAAAACTAAAAATAAACCTAGTCCGCTGCCCGGTCTACCCTTGGTAGATTGATAGGGTTGTCCGAGGCGATTGAATACTTCCTTTGCAAAGCCAGGACCGCGGTCAAAAACTTGAATAAGTAGCATATCCTCGTCACGGCTAAGGTCTAGTCCCACCCAATCTGGTGACGCTTCTAAGGCATTGTCGAGAAGATTGCAGATAGTCTGTTTTAATACGGTATCAGAAGCGATATCGATATCTTCTCCAAAGCGATTTTGGAAGTTGAATTCACGTACTTTTCTTGTGTTTTTCCACTCGTTAACGAGTTCATTAAAGAAATCACAAACGCTGGTTTCCTCGGATGATTCGCCGCGGGTTTCGCCTGCAGACATAAGGATACCGCTGACGATGGTTTTACAGCGCTGGAGCTGGGTTTGCATCTCGGTAATTTCTTCGTAAAGGTCTGGGTCAGAATTGAGCTTGGGCATGTGGCGCCAATCACCAAGAATGACTGAAATGGTTGCTAACGGAGTTCCAAGTTCGTGGGCGGCGCCAGATGCTAACAACCCCATGCGTAATATGTGTTCTTCCTCTGCTGCGCGTTGGCGCAGTTCAGCTAATCGTGCATCGTGCTCTCGATGAGTGCGATTAATCCGGTTAATAAACACCACTAATAAGGCGGCGTTAAGTACCAAACAAATTAGCATTCCCTCTACATAGTAACTTCGTATACCTAAATGGTAATCCTGCGGTAAATCAAGTGGTCGCCCAGCCTCGGCAAGCCAAAGAAAACACAGTGTTGCAACGCCGAGCAATGCCCAGGCAAACGAGGGGGCTAAGAGTACGGCGGCGAGTCCAACTTGCAGTAAATACAGGAATACAAAGGGGTTGGTTGCTCCACCGCTCAAGTAAAGTTGAATGGTGAGTGTGCCCATGTCTACTAACAGGCCCATGAACAACTCGGCGGTTCGTACCCGATGTTTGAGTCGCAGTCCTAATTCATTAAATGCATTAAAAAGGGCAAGTCCTGCCAATACGCTGAGCATGACTTGTAAGGGTAGCTCAACACCAAAGCCGTAGTGAGTGAGCAGGATGGTTAGGAGCTGTCCGAGCACGGCCAACCAACGCAGTTGCACGAGTTGCCGCATATGCTTGCCGAGGGTATCGGCATCGCTGCTTTCAAACTGAATGTACTGGCGTATATCGTCGGTCATTGAAGTGCGCTTATTGTCATCGTTATCTTATTGCTGGATTAGGCACAGTATACCTATGAGTGCGGCAATGTCGCAGCCAGCCTTACATCACGACTTGCCGCGTTCTTCTCTAATTACAATTAGGCCTGCGACTACCACCATTGCGGCGAGGCCGTACCAGGTGATGGCATAAACTAAATGGCTGTTATGAAAGTTAATAATAGTTAGGCCGCCAATCGGATGTTGTTGGTTTTCGCCTAGCGGGCGTGAATTGTCCAGTGCGCTTTTTTCAATATCGATAAAAAACGGCGCAGCAACAATATTGTGTTTGGTGGCTAGTGCCTGCGTGTCTCGAGAATACCAGCGGTTGGAGCTTGGGTCGTTGTCACGAAGTACACTGCCTTTGGGTTCGCTTAGGCGGAGTAGACCAATGACCTGCTGCTGGCCCGCTGGCGGGCTTGAGGCTTTAACGCCCTGAGTGATAAAACCTCGGTTAATATAGACGACGCTATTGTCTTGCGTTTTGAAGGGGGTGAGCACCCAATAGCCGCTGCCATGTTCCGTTGCCGCAACAACCAATGCGTCTTGATTGGGAACATAGCTGCCGGTGAGAAAAACTTTTCGATACTCATCGTGAGCTTTCGTGATGTTTGCCCAGCTTTCGGGGCTTGGTGCGGCCTCAGCTTGGGCGTGAACCCGTTCCTCGACCCGCTGTATAAGATCTAGCTTCCATGTACGTCGCTCAAGCTGCCAATTGCCAAGTGCAATAAAACCAATAAATGCGATCAGCCCAACAATAGCGAATCCCCATTTTTTTAAAGTCTGGCGCTTAAACATAGGTCACCAAAGCGTATGTGATCGCTATTAATTAGCTGCTGCCCATCATGCCTGGCATCATATTCACGTTCATGTGATACATCACCCAGAGCGAGCCGGCTAAAGTAATAAACAAAAGCACCACCGTAAATATTAGCGACAACATATTCCAGCCGCCTTCGGAGTGAAAATTCATATGCAAAAAGAAGATCATGTGAACCAAAATTTGCACCAAGGCAAAGCCAAGAATGACGATGACCGTTGCATTGCGTGAACTGAGTACATCTGCCATCACTAACCAGAAGGGAATGGCGGTGAGTATAACCGAGGCCATAAACCCAATCATATAGCCGCTAAAACTGCTGTGTGGGCCTTCTTCTTCGTGATGTTCCGAGCTGTGTAAATGATGTTCGCTCATGACATTGATCCCATAAGATAAACAATGGTGAATACGCCAATCCATACTACGTCAAGAAAGTGCCAGAACATGGATAGGCAGAATAAGCGGCGGCGGTTGGCGGTGGTAAGTCCGTGCTTCTTGAGTTGTACCAGCAGTGTGACCAACCAAATTATACCGAAGCTAACGTGCAGTCCGTGGGTGCCGACCAAGGTAAAGAATGATGATAAAAATGCGCTGCGCTGTGGGCCTGCGCCTTGGTGAATTAAGTGGTAGAACTCATATAGTTCTAAGCCTAGAAAGGCCGAGCCGAGCACGCCGGTAATGGCTAGCCAAATCATGGTTCCTTTTAGCTTTTTTTGTTGCATTTGCAACATTGCAAAGCCGTAGGTGATCGACGAGAAAAGTAAAAAGCTAGTGTTGATGGCGACTAGAGGAAGGTCGAATAAATCTGCCCCAGTTGGTCCGCCAGCAAAGTTTTGGCTTAACACACCGTAGGTGGCAAAAAGCGCCGCGAATACAAGGCAGTCGCTCATCAAGTACAGCCAGAAACCTAGCAGGGTGCCATTGGCGACGTGGTGTTCGCCGCGTTCTAAAAATTCAAATTTACTAGATTCGCCGGCGGCGGGTATTACTGCAGAATGTGACATCTCAGGCTAGTACCTCTGTGCGTTGGGCTTCAGTGCGAGCGACTTCTTCGACGGGAATATAGTAGTCGCGCTTGTAGTTAAAGGTATGAATGATGATGGCAATAATTAAGCCGGTAAAAGAAAGGCCGGCTAGTAGCCACATATGCCAAATCATCGCGAAGCCGAATACGGTGCTGATACCGGCAACAATAATTCCCGCCGCTGTATTTTTGGGCATATGGATGGCGAGGAAGTCGCTTGTTGGACGCACAAATCCATTTGCCTTCATGTGCCACCACGCGTCGTTGTCATACACCTTTGGTGTAAATGCGAAGTTGTATTTTGGTGGTGGTGAAGAGGTTGACCACTCCAGCGTGCGGCCATCCCAAGGGTCGCCGGTTTCGTCGCGCAGTGAGTCGCGCTTTTTGTAGCTGACGTAAAGCTGGATTAAGAAACAGGCGATACCCAAGCCAATTAATACCGCGCCGCCCAAGGCAATTTGGAACCAGATCTGCAATGACGGATCATCAAAATGACTCATACGTCGAGTCACGCCCATAAATCCGAGCATGTACAGCGGCATAAAGGCGAGATAGAAGCCGATGAACCAGCACCAGAATGATGCCTTACCCCAAAATGGATCTAGTTTGTAGCCGGTGACTTTGGGATACCAGTAAGTAATAGCGGCGAAGGTGCCAAATACCACACCACCAATGATGACATTGTGGAAATGAGCAATAAGGAACAAGCTGTTATGCAGTACAAAGTCAGCCGGTGGTACAGCTAATAACACTCCAGTCATGCCGCCAATAACGAAGGTAATCATAAAGCCAACCGTCCACAACATGGGGACATCAAATTTGATGCGACCACGGTACATAGTGAACAGCCAGTTAAATATTTTTGCACCCGTCGGTATCGAGATGATCATGGTGGTGATACCAAAGAAGCTGTTCACCGTTGCACCAGAACCCATCGTAAAGAAATGATGCAGCCATACCAAATACGACAATATGGTAATGACGAGTGTGGCGTAGACCATCGACGAGTAGCCAAAAAGACGCTTGCCACTGTAGGTAGACACTATTTCTGAGAACACGCCAAAAATAGGCAGAATTAGAATATAGACTTCTGGATGACCCCAAATCCAAATTAGGTTTACGTACATCATGGCGTTACCGCCAAGATCATTGGTGAAAAAATTCATACCTAAGTAGCGGTCGAGGGAAAGCAAGGTCATCACCGCGGTAAGCACAGGGAAGGCGGCGACAATCAAAATATTAGTACATAGCGCCGTCCATACAAATACCGGCATTTTCATCATATTCATGCCGGGTGCACGCATTTTTACAATGGTCACTACGAAGTTAATACCAGAAAGTAGCGTCCCTACCCCTGCTATTTGCAGGGACCAAATATAATAATCTACCCCGACCCCCGGACTTTGTAATATCCCCGTTAATGGCGGGTAAGCTAGCCAGCCAGATTTGGCAAATTCGCCTATAAATAGCGATGCCATAACGAGTGCTGCACCTGCTGCCGTCATCCAAAAACTTAAATTATTTAAGAAGGGGAAAGCGACGTCGCGGGCGCCAATTTGCAGCGGCACAATATAGTTCATTAGACCAACGACAAAGGGCATGGCCACAAAGAAAATCATGATGACGCCGTGGGCAGTAAATATTTGGTCGTAATGATGGGGAGGTAAATATCCGGTCGCATCGCCAAAGGCCATGGCTTGATGAATACGCATCATGATGGCATCGGCAAAGCCCCGCAAAAGCATGACTATACCCAAAATCATATACATCACGCCGATGCGCTTGTGGTCAATGCTGGTGATCCATTCCCGCCACAAATAGCCCCACACTTTGTAATAGGTGAGTGCGCCAACAATTGCGCCACCACCTAATAGCACCATGACAAAAGTCGCCAAAATAATTGGGTCGTGAAGTGGGATGGATTCCCAACTGAGTCGGCCGAATATTAGCTTGCTTAGTTCGAACTGTTCAGACATACGAATTACCCGCGCCCGCAAGGCTTAGTCAGTGAAAGGGAAGAGCGCGAGGCGCTTGCTATAGATACATCAAATGATTTAGTGGGCATGGTGGCTCTCACTTGGCGCATTCGACTTTTCTGCGGCCTTATCATCACGATGGTGGTGGGACATTAAATCCTTCATGCAAATGCTACCTGGGTCGACGCAGCGATTGAGAATGGCGTCGTAAAGTCCTGGCTCTACTTTGCTGTAGTAGTGAACAGGGTTGTATTCGCTAGGAACTTCTAGCTCTTTGTAGGCTTTGCGGCTGAGGTCATCGCCGTCGCTTTTCACCTTGGCCACCCATTGCTCAAAATTACTTTCAGACATACCAAGAAATTTAAAACGCATACCGTTAAAACCGGCGCCAGAATAGTTTGCAGAAAAGCCGTCGTAACTGCCGGCTTCGTTGATGACTGCATGTAGCTGGGTTTCCATACCGCCCATAGCGTAGATTTGTCCCGCTAGGGCTGGAATATAAAACGAGTTCATCATTGTGGTGGCGGTGATCTTGAATTTAATGGGGCGATCTACCGGGGCCGCAAGCTGATTAACTACCGCAATACCTTGCTCGGGATAGAAGAACAGCCACTTCCAATCCATTGCTACGACTTCAACGATTAGTGGTTCTACGCCCTCGGGAACAGGCTGGCCTTCACTGATACGATCCAGTGGGCGATAAGGGTCTAGCTGGTGAGTGCTAACCCAAGTTAAGGCGCCTAGGGCAATAATAATGGCGAGCGGTGCAGCCCAAATGACCAGTTCTAAGCTAGTGGAATGATCCCAGTCCGGTGCATAGGTCGCGTTCTTATTGCTGGAACGATAGCGCCATGCAAATAGCAGGGTGAGAACAATGACCGGTATAACCACAATCAACATCAATACCGTCGCCCATATAATCAAGCTCGCCTGCTGCGCGGCGATATCACCTGAAGGAGACATGACCACCGTGTCGCAGCCCGCTAATAGTGCGAAACCAAGGGCCGCAATAGATGTTTTGTGCAGAGTTCTGAGAATCGACATCGCCACTCGCAAGTCCAGATGTTAGGAGAGGGTGCAAACTCTAAGCTAATTGCTTGGGGGAAAGAATTGGACAATTTGTCCTATGGCTGGCTCGCCGCAATAAGAGTAGTCTTTCGATATTCACAAATTTTGGAAGTAAGCCGCGCCATGGCCAGTACCACAAATAGCTCCTCCACACATGATATGCAAACGCCAGCGGGGCACTCCTCCGTTGCTCCTAGCGAAATAGCCATAGGGGTCGTTATTGGGCGCGCCTCTGAACACTTTGACTTCTTCGTGTTTGGCATTGCCTGCGTACTGGTATTCCCCGGCGTGTTCTTTCCCTTCGCCAGTAGCTTAGAAGGCATGTTATACGGATTTGCCATTTTCTCTATGGCATTTATTGCCAGACCTTTCGGCACCGCCTTGTTTATGAATATTCAGCGCCGCTGGGGCCGCAGCGTAAAACTTACCACTTCCTTGTTTTTACTAGGTACAGCCACGGCCGGTATCGCCTTCTTGCCGGGTTACGGCACCTTGGGTGGGGCCTCCATTTTCTTGTTGGCCATGTTCCGTATTTTACAAGGCTTTGCTCTTGGCGGTTCTTGGGATGGCTTGCCGTCGCTATTAGTATTAAACGCTCCGCGAGCCAAGCGCAGCTGGTATGCGATGATGGGGCAGCTCGGCGCGCCAATCGGTTTTTTAATTGCTAATTTATTATTCTTCTATTTGATTCACAGCGTAAGTAGCGAAGATTTTCAAGCATGGGCCTGGCGCTATCCTTTCTTTGTTGCCTTTGCAATTAACGTAGTAGCTCTGTTTGCTCGCCTGCGCTTGGTACTCACAGAAGAGTACACAATGGCCTTAGAAGAAAGCGAGTTAGAGCCAATCAGCACCCGCGAAATGCTAGATAAGCAAGGCCCAAACATATTCCTTGGCGCCTTTGCTGCTTTGGCAAGCTACGCACTTTTTCATATTGTGACTATCTTTCCGCTGTCGTGGATATTGCTTGGTGAATCGCAGCTCATTGGCAATGTATTAATTGTTCAAGTGTTTGGTGCGTGCATCGGGATTGTCGCAACCATTCTGTCTGGAGTGATTGCTGACCGTATAGGCAAACGCACCACCGTATCTTTAATGGCGGTACTGATCGCAATATTTGCATTATTTGCGCCGCTACTAATGAGCGGAACACCCGTGATGCAAGACGCTTTTATTCTTATCGGATTCGCCTTGCTAGGTATCTCCTATGGGCAGGCCTCAGGAACGGTAACCGCAAACTTTGAGCGCCGTTTCCGCTACGCCGGTGCAGCTTTAACGTCGGACTTTGCGTGGTTGTTTGGGGCGGCCTTTGCGCCCCTTATTGCGCTGGGCCTATCAGTACATTTAGGCTTGGTGGCGGTGAGCTTATATTTGATTTCTGGTGCGGTGTGTACACTACTAGCCTTGCGCATTAACAAACATTTGGAGGCTGTAGATTAATTCGTTCTATTTTGGGTTTGCATAAATACAAAGGACGTAGCCACCCTAAGGTCGGATTTTCTAGAAACGACATTTCTTAGCGGGCTGCGAACGCAGGGCTTATAGAATCTTCTGTGATGTCCTGCGTAAAAAATCTAGCTCTTTCTTTAGGCTTTCAATTTTTTCATCAATACTAATTTTGCGTGCTGAGTCGCTAAGTATGCGACGCTTCAATTCTGTGAATTCTTGCGCACTTAAGGTGGTTTCGGTATATAAACTGCCTCGCTTGGCATCACCGACAAAATTTGCCTTTTTATCATGCATTGTTTGTTTCTCTCGAATCCAATACTCAATACCTAAGACTTGCGGTGCTGTGCTAACGCGTCATCTCGGCCCGTACGTGTATAGGAATTAATTAAATCGAGATCAAAAGCATGAAGCTAGCGTCAGTGTGTTAATTCGCACTGAATTTTGATTTAAGACAAATTTGCATTGGCGGCATGTAGCTGCAGCCGCTCCGTATATAGGTGTACGGGGCGGCTGCTAAAGTTAAACAGAGTTTAAGAGAGCATGAGCAGGTTGAGATGTTGGCTGTTGTTTCAGGGTAGTAAGTACATCAATGTAAATATAACTATCCACAGCAGATCAACCATATGCCAGTAAATCGCGGCGGTTTCAAAATAGAATACTTTGCCGGGAGTCATTGGCTTATTTTTTAAAATATAGGCGTAACAGGCCAGTAATCCGGTGCCGACCACTACGTGGGTGAAATGCAGCCCCGTGAGTGTGTAGTACAAGGTATAAAAATCATTAGTCAGAAAATGGATGCCGGCCTCGGCCTTTTGCGCAAACTCCCAAGCTTTAAGTGCCGTGAATGCGAGGCCGCAAGCGAGGGCGCCAAGGACAAAATTTGCCGCTTGTTTGTGCCGTCCCTGACGAACACAGCTCAGGGCTAATACCATCAGCCAAGAGCTAAATAGCATAATGAGTGAGTTGCTTGCACCTATGGGAATGCTAAGTGTCTCTTGCGATTGCCTAAACAGGGCAAGGTCGGCATTGCGCAAATAACCATAGTAGGCAAAGCCAATCATAAAATTGGTCATATCGCCCAGAATCATTACCCAAATGATGGCGTCGCCGGTAATTCGTTTTGGTTTGCTCATGCTGCTGATGCCGGTATTCAATTGAACACTCCTACATTTGCGCTAGTCACCAATAAAAATACAGCTAGTAACCAAAGATTGCAGCTGACCTTTAACTCGTTGTTGGCGTGCCGCACCTCCATAAAATACTGCATGATTAAACTGACTTTGAAAAAGGCGAGTGTCAGTAAAATGATAACGGCGGCGGAACTGTCGGATTCAAGCGAGCTGCGTTGGCTGCCGAGTACCCAGTTGCTAATGGATACCACCATCAGAATTAGCCATACCGCTGTTTCCCGCGTTTTTAAGAGGGCGCTCATGTGGGTCTCGTTTAATTGTTGTGTTCAAATTTATAGATTGTTAATGAGAAAAAATAATAGCAGTTCAAGATAACAAGAAAATCGTCGGAATCGACGAGATAGGTTTGCGCCTTGACTGCAGGTATTGCGGGATACGGAGGAGAGGGTATTTAGTCTAGCTCGCTTAAATCAACTAGACTAAGGTCGGATGCGCGACTTGTGTCGCGACTTCTATAAATGGTGGGCCCACCAGGACTTGAACCTGGGACCTGCCGATTATGAGTCGGATGCTCTAACCAACTGAGCTATGGGCCCTAATTTCTGCTGCCGTCGAAAAACGTGCGCGCATTATAGTGCGCGGTGGCTGGGTTGGCCAGTGCTTGACGATATTCGCTGCACAGAAATAGGCATTGAGCGCATTAGATGCTCGAAATCTGATAATCTCATTTAGAATTTTTCAGGGGGGACGGTGCTTGAGTAATCGCGATCGTATATTCAGGGCGTATTTGGATGATCAGCGCCAGTCTTTGCAGGCGCCCTTGGCGTCGGTGCAGGCGTTTACCGAGTCTTTGTTGGAGCAGGATGCTATTTCGCAGTCGTCTGAATTAAAGGCCGATGTGAAAAAAATTGCGAAGGCCGCGGTGACGATGACGGAAATGTTGGCGTCTATATCTGGTTTTGCGCAAGATTCTCAAACCGAGCTTTCTCGTTTACGTCACGATTTACGCAATGCCATTGGTCTTGTCGATGGTTACGGCGATATGTTGCTTGAGGATTGTGATGACGAGGTGGCTGGCGACTATATTAGGCAGATTCGCCACCAGTCGCGTTTGTTTCAGGGGCGTTTAGAGCAATTTAACCTGGGTGATGACGGCAAGGTCGCATCAGACCCAATTGCGGCAATTTTCAAGAGTTTTAAGCGCGGTATTATCCGCGATGATCGCGAGCATATGGCCGCCAGCATTTTGGTGGTTGACGACAATGACAGTAGCCGTGATTTATTGGCCCATCAGTTGCAACGTCAAAATTATATGGTAATTGAGGCCGCCAGCGGCGCACGGTGTTTGGAGATTATGCGCAGCGCCGAGCCAGATTTGGTATTGCTGGATTTGGTGATGCCGGATATGAACGGCTATGAGGTATTACAGGTTATTCGCGCTGACGAGGCTCTACGCCGTATTCCGGTAGTGGTGGTCAGTGGAATGCAGGACGAGGAGGGCGCGGTGCGGTGCATTGACGCGGGCGCCAGCGATTACCTGCTTAAGCCCGTAAACGGCACATTGCTGCGAGCAAGGATTGGCGCCTCGTTAGAAGCGAAACGCTGGCGAGACCGCGAGCGGGAGTATCTTGCTGAGCTGGAAAAAAGTCAGCGCTTTATACGTAAGATTTTCGGGCGCTACCTGTCTGACGAGATCGTCCAGCGTTTGCTCGATGACAATGACGGCTTGCAATTGGGGGGCGAGCTGCGCCAAGTCACCATCTTAATGGCGGATATTCGTGGATTTTCTGCACTGAGCCAGCAGCTTGCCCCTGAGCAATGCGTGCAGTTATTAAATAACTATTTTGCGGCCATGACGGAGGTAATTCAGCGTTTTAGAGGAACGGTGGATGAGTTTGTTGGCGACGGAATACTCGTCATTTTTGGCGCGCCGTTAAGTGATAGCGACGATTGTGACCGCGCATTAGCTTGTGCTGTGGCAATGCAGTTGGCGGTTGAAACGGTAAATGAGCGCAACCGTGCCGATAATTTACCGGAAATTACGATTGGTATCGGCTTAAATACCGGCGATGTGGTGGCGGGCAATATTGGCTCTGAGCTGCGTTCTAAGTACGGTGTTGTTGGTCACAATGTGAATCTGACGGGACGAATCGAGTCCTGTACGGTGGGTGGGCAGATATTGGCGGCGCCAGCGACCATTGCCGCGTCAACGGTTCAGGTCTTGGCTGGACGCCGAATCAGCGTGTCACTGAAGGGCATGGGCGATGCAGTGATGTTGACTGAGGTGCTTGGCGTGGGGATACCCTATGACCTACTGCTGGAATCAGCGCCTGAAGAATGGCAGTCCTATAAGGAAAATATCAGCTTGACGCTTAGTGTTATGGCGGGAAAGAAAAATGGGGCAAAGCAGTTTAAGGTTGAGGTATGTGCCCGTGCCGGTGAGAGCCTGCGTGTTGTTAGCGCCGAGGTCTTGCCGGTGTTGGCCGATGTCAGTATTGAGGGATTTGAGGTGGCTTGTTACGCCAAAATTACCGAGCAGCTCTCGGGCAGGGAGTATGTTTTAACGCTGACCTCCGCAAATACGCAGCTGCGAAGCCTGCTGCAAATGAATAGTTCACGGGGGCGCTAATGCAAACAATATTGCTGGTCGAAGACAATGAGATGAACCGCGATATGCTTAGTCGCCGTTTAAAGCGCAAGGGTTACGAGGTGGTGCTAGCAGTGGACGGCCAACAGGGCATAGATATGTGTTTACAGAACCCGCCCGCATTAATGCTGTTAGATATGAGCTTACCGGTTAAAGATGGATGGCAGGTCGCAAGAGAAATGAAGGCGACCCCCGCTTTGCAGCATATTCCGATTATTGCCCTGACCGCCCATGCAATGGCTGATGACCGCCAGCGCGCCTTGTTGGCGGGCTGCGATGATTACGATACCAAGCCCGTTGATCTGCCAAGATTGCTCGGAAAAATTGCGCATTTGCTAGGTGCTGCTGAATGAGTTTTACCCGCCGCCTGACCTTATCTTTTGTCGCAATTTTGGTGTTGTCACTGGGAAGTGTGTTAATTCAAATATGGGGTAATGACACCCGTAGGCGCAATGTGTGGTTGCTTCAGCACGTGATACGAACGCAATCTGAGCTTAATGATTTTAGTCAGCGTATGTATAGCGCGCATCGCAAAATATTGGTGGTAGATGCACTGGCGGAGTCGGGTGCTCAAAACGGTGTGACAGCAGAAGAGCGCAGTGAATTGTTGGGTGGCATAGAAGCCCTTGCAGCATTAGAAGAAGAGTTGAGTGGCGATTTACAGGAGTACTTAGAAGAGGGCGGCTATGAGCCTTTGGAAGCCTCGCTTTTGCTTGAATATTGGCAGCAATTTCTACTTGGCAATGGCAGCCCTACAGGGGAGGAATTGCAGCGTGAATATGACGCGCTGAGTTCGCGTATTAGCGCGAATGAATGGTATTTATTGGCGCGCTCTGACGAAATCAATATGGGCTTGCGAGAGGTGGTGAGCAGAACCAATAAGGTCGCCTTAGGGGTGTTTTTATTGGCGCTTATTACGACGTTTGTGTTGGGTTACTACATGACCCGCTATACCCGCCGAGCAATTCGCCAACTACAGAAGGGCACTTCTGAGTGGGGTGGCGGGAATTTTGATTACAGCATAGGTGATATGGGGCATGACGAGTTTGGCCAATTGGCGAACTCCTTCAATGATATGGCCGCCAGTCTTCGTCAGGCGATGGGTCGGGTGCGGGAGGCGAGCCGTCGCGCAGATGCCGCTAATCAGGCCAAGAGTGGTTTTTTGGCAAATATGAGCCATGAGTTGCGCACGCCGATGAATGCCATTATCGGCTATTCCGAAATGCTGCTAGAAGAAATAGCCGAGGAAGAGCAGCTCTCAGTGAATGACTTGCAGCCCGACCTCGAAAAAATTCAATTGGCAGGCAAGCACCTGCTCACCTTGATTAATGATGTCTTGGATATCTCGAAAATAGAGTCCGGCCGCATGGCGGTTTATTGGGAAGATGTTGCCCTAGAGACAGTGCTGCGGGATGTGGAAATTACCGTGGCACCGCTGATGGAAAAAAATGGCAATACCTTGCGCTGTGAATTCAATTTGCAGAATGCACGTATTCGCACCGATGTCACCCGCCTACGGCAAATATTGCTCAATCTGCTCAGTAATGCCGCCAAATTTACCCGCGCTGGCGACGTGCATTTAACGGTGTCTGAGTTGGCCGAGGGGGGGCGAAATTATTTACTCGCAGAGGTGAAAGATACCGGTATTGGCATGAGCGAAGAACAGCTTGGACGGGTATTTGATGCTTTTGTGCAAGCTGATTTATCAACCACCAAACAATACGGCGGCTCTGGCTTGGGCTTAACGATTTCGCGAAAGTTTGCGGAATTATTGGGGGGTACTATTACCGCCAGTAGCGAGTTGGGGCTGGGTTCACGTTTTGAACTAAGACTGCCGATAGATGTGAGTGACAGCAAATTCGCTAATTTAGAGAAAAACGCCAGTGGCGACATTTTGGTGATCGATGACGATTTGGCGGCGCTAGATTTGAGCCACAGGGCGTTGAGTCGCGAAGGCTACCGCGTGCGCACGGCCTCATCCGGCGCAGAGGGTTTGGCAATGGCCAAGGAGCATCGCCCAGATCTGGTGGTGTTGGATGTCATGATGCCAGGCCTAGATGGTTGGCAGGTTTTACATAGTTTGCGTGGCGACGCGGTGTTGGGCAGTGTGCCGGTGTTAATGCTGTCGATGTTAAATGAGCATGATCTGGGCTTGTTACTAGGCGCAAGTGGCTATTTGGTTAAACCCGTAGAGAGTGCTGAATTAACAGCGGTGGTGAGGGACTTACTGCCGGCGACGGCGGTTGGAAATATGCTGTTGATTGAAGAGGGAGATATTCTCGCTCAGGTTATTGAGCAGTTGCCAGGGGCGGAACATTGGAAAATTTATCACACCGGCGATTTGGCGAGGGTGGCTGAATTGCTCACTGAACTTCCGTGGCAGTTGATTGTGATGGGGCCGCATAATGACAGCAGTCAAATAAGTCGTTTAGTTGCACATTTACGGACCGAACATTGGCGCACAGTACCGGTGTTAATGGCGCAGACCGAAGAGGAAATTCAAAGTCTGCGCGAACAGCTTGGGGCGTATTTGAATCGCGGTGCGTGAGCCGCAAGTAAATTTAATGCAGTGTGAGGCGTCGTAATTTTTCGATTGCGCGTTGCAGGGCAATGGTTTCGTTTATGAGCTTTTGCTCTCTCGCTTCTGTTTTTTCACGCAGATCAATTTCTTGGTTCAGCTTTAGCCTTTGGTCAAAACACATATTTAAGCTTAGCAGTAGCATATTTATGCTCGGTCTGTTTTGAGGCCAGCGCATGATGTGCTGGTATAGCCGGTCCATTGTTGCGGTAGCCAGCGGCAGACTAAAAAGTGGGCTGTCGTCGTATAAATAAACCAGTGTCAGACCCGCTAAAGCCTGTTGAATAGCGGCTTGATCTGAGCTAGCGCTAAGTATTGATTGGAAGTCAGCTTCAGCGGCCACAAATTGCCGTGACTCAAGTTGTTGCAGAGCTTGGCTAAGACTGGTGGTTTGGATGCTGGTATTGAATGTTGGCGGTGCGGGGCTGTCAGTGTTTGGCGGAGCAGATTGGCAGCCGCCAAGAAGGGCTGCTAATACAAGTGAAATGCTAGCGGTGCGTAGCAGTTGTGGAGCTTTAGCTAGCATCGTAATAATTCCATTGTCTAAGTGAGCTCCGAGCTTGCCTGCCAGTGTGTACTGGCGGGCAAGCTCGGTTTGTGGTGCTGTCGTTATTCGTCTAGGAAGCTGCGCAGATGATCTGAGCGGGTAGGATGGCGCAATTTGCGCAATGCCTTGGCTTCGATTTGACGAATACGTTCGCGGGTTACGTCGAACTGCTTGCCAACCTCTTCTAGCGTGTGGTCGGTGTTCATATCGATACCGAAACGCATACGCAGTACTTTCGCTTCGCGGGCAGTCAGTCCAGCCAACACGTCTTTGGTTGCTTCGCGCAGGCCTTCGCCGGTAGCAGACTCAATGGGTGACGAGATGGTGCTGTCTTCAATAAAGTCGCCCAAATGCGAATCTTCGTCGTCACCGATGGGGGTTTCCATCGAAATCGGCTCTTTGGCGATTTTCAGCACTTTGCGAACTTTGTCTTCTGGCATTTCCATGCGCTCGCCGAGTTCTTCTGGCGTGGGTTCGCGACCCATTTCCTGAAGCATTTGACGAGAGATACGATTCAGTTTGTTAATCGTTTCAATCATGTGTACCGGAATACGAATCGTGCGGGCTTGGTCCGCAATAGAGCGGGTAATGGCCTGACGTATCCACCATGTCGCATAAGTAGAGAACTTGTAACCGCGACGGTATTCAAACTTATCTACTGCTTTCATCAAACCGATATTGCCTTCCTGAATCAGATCGAGGAACTGCAAACCACGGTTGGTATATTTTTTCGCAATCGAGATAACCAGACGCAGGTTGGCCTCGACCATTTCTTTCTTGGCGCGACGGGCGCGGGCTTCACCGATAGACACGCGACGGTTGATTTCCTTTATGTCAGAAATCGTGAGGTCTTGGCGCTCTTCTATATAGGCAATTTTGTTTTGAATACGACGGATAATATCGCTGTAGTCGGCGAGCTTGGGGTGTTTCTTTAATAGCTCGTCAGCCCACTTCAAGTTCGCTTCATTGCCTTGGAAGCTGCGAATAAACTCTTTGCGATCGATCCCGACGTTTTTCACGCACACGGTCATGATCTCGCGCTCCATTGCGCGGATCGAGCTCAGCGTCGTGCGAACTTCTTCAATCAATGGGTCGAACATGCTCGGGGTAAGTTTGAAGTATTTGAACAACTCACCTAGGGCATTTAATTCTTTTGCGGTTTGTTTGCTATAGCGGCCGTGTTCGGCAATCGACTTTTCTACTTTGTCTGATTGCTTTTTCAGGGCGGCGAAGCGGATTTTTGCTTCTTCTGGATCTGGGCCAGAAACGGCTTCTTCATCGTCGTCGCTGGCTTCGGCAGCGGCGGCGGCCTGCGCCTGAGGTGACGGCACATTGTCGGCGGGATCTAAATAGCCGCTCATGATGTCGCCAAGGCGGCGCTCTTCAGTGGCAACTTTGTCGTACTCGGCTAATACGCCAGTAACAACACCGGGGTAGTAGGCCAGTGCGGCCATAACTTCGCGAATACCTTCTTCGATTCGCTTGGCAATGACAATCTCGCCTTCACGGGTCAGTAGCTCGACCGTGCCCATTTCGCGCATATACATACGCACTGGGTCGGTGGTGCGGCCAGTTTCCGTCTCTACTGCTGCAAGTGCTGCTGCAGCTTCGGCGGCGGCGATATCGTCTGGCGAATCGCTGCCAGCCATGATCAGGGTATCTTCATCAGGTGCGTGTTCAAACACCTGAATACCCATGTCATTGATCATTTGGATGATTTCTTCGACCTGATCCGGATCAGAAATGTCTTCCGGTAAGTGGTCGTTGACCTCAGAGTACGTTAGATAACCCTGCTCCTTGCCTTTGGCAATGAGTTGTTTGAGGCGCGATTGATGCTTTGAGTCACTCATTCTTTCAAATTACTCGTTAGGTGCAGGTTAAAAAATAGCCGCGAATTATACTCTATTTACCCCCCGTACGACCAGTAAATTCCGGACTTGTTCAGGGGCGCTTAGCTAATTCGTCTGTGGCCGGTGTGTCTGCGTGCTGCGATAAATTGTTGATACCACTGTTGTGGTGGCGGATCGCTGGTTTTACAAGCGATGCTTTTGCTTTAAAAGCTGCTGAATCGCTAATAATTGCTGTTTATCCGTCTCACTTAGTTCAGCGTAGTTCGCGCTGGCGGTTTTGTCGACTTCATTACCTTCCCTTAATTTATCTACGTGTTCGCGCAGGATTTGGGTCGATTTTTGCGCTTCTAAATACGCTAAGGTGTCGGCGAAGGCGGTTTCGGCCTTCTCGTCGCTTAATTCCGTGCCGAGCAGCTCAATGGTTTTGAGCGCTTCGGTCATCACCTCATATTCTGGCTGCCCATACCAGTGGCCGAGCAGCATGGCGGTACTGGATTCTGGGCGTTTTTTAAGTAGGGTGATGGTGTTGCTGAGAAGTGCGGCCGCTGGCGACGCCTCTACATCACCGACATTAGCGGTGCTGGTGGCGGCTGCGCGGGGGTTGTATAGCAACATCGCCAAGGCAAAAAGCAGCGGGTCGCGACGGGTTCCGGGTAGTTTTGCCGTCAGTTTCTGGGCGGTGTTGCGACGTTGCTCTGGCGCTGCTGGCTTTACTGCTTGATCTTCCACTGGAGCGGCTTCAGTGTCGTTTAGCAGTTGGTCGATAGATTGGCGGCTAAGTCCAGTACGTTCGGCTAGGGAGTCCAGCATAAGCTGGCGAAACACGCCGTCGGGTAAGAGCTTTAGTCGGGGCAGGGCTAATTTACTGAGTCGCGCTTTACCCTCCAGGGTGTCTGGATCGGTTTGTTCATGCAGAGATTCAAAAAAATAGCGCTCTAGTGGCGCAGCGCCAGCCAAAAGTTTTTGAAAGCCGGCGGCGCCGTCGCGGTTAACCACGCTATCTGGGTCATCGCCTTCGGGTAAAAATAAAAATCGGATTCGGCGGCCATCTTCCATTACCGGCAAGGCATTTTCTAATGCGCGCTCGGCGGCTTTGCGGCCGGCGGCGTCGCCGTCGAAACAGAATATAAGTTCGCTGGCATAGCGGAATGCGGTGCGTAAATGCTCGGTATTGCTGGCGGTGCCGAGGGTGGCGATGCCTGTCATGATGCCGTGCTGGGCCAGTGCGACGACATCCATATAGCCTTCAACCACCAGTAGTTGTTCTAGGTGGCGGTTGTTTTGGCGAGCTTGATACAGGCCGTAGAGTTCTTTGCCTTTGTGAAATATATCGGTTTCTGGCGAGTTTAAATATTTGGGTTTGTCGTCACCTAATACTCGACCACCAAAAGCGATCACGCGTCCGCGGTTGTCGCGGATGGGGAACATAATTCGGTCGCGAAAACGGTCGTAGAGTTTGCCGTCTTCTTTTTCGATAAGCATGCCAGCGTCGATCAGCTGTTGTTTGTGCTCGTCGGTGTCGCCAAAGGTTTTTAGCAAATTGTCCCAGCCGGGGGGCGCAAAACCGATATTGAAATCCCGAGCGATACGTCCGCTGAGGCCGCGCCGTTTTAAATAGTCGATGGCGCGCTGGGATTGTGGATCTACGCGGAGCTGCTTTTGGTAATAGGTCGAGACCTGCTCCATAAGATCGTAAATAGTTTTGCGGCGTTCTTGCTTTACCTGTTGCTGCGGGCTGAGTTCTTCGCGGGGAACCTCTAGTCCGGCGATGTGGGCAAGATTGTCTACTGCGCTTGGAAAATCTTGGCGCTCGTAGTCCATGATAAAGCCGACGGCATTGCCGCCTGCGCCGCATCCGAAGCAGTAGTAGAACTGTTTGTCTGGGTTAACGCTGAAAGAGGGCGTTTTTTCTTCGTGAAAGGGGCAGCGCGCACTGTAATTCTTGCCGGTTTTTTTGAGGGGAACGCGGCGATTTATAACATCAACAATATCGACTCGGGAGAGCAGCTCGTCGATAAAATATTGGGGGATACGTCCTTTTGCGGCCACGTTAGTGTTTCCGGAGCAGAAGTTGAGTGAGCGTATCAGCTGATGTTAGTCCTAGCAATTGCCTTGGCAGTGCTAAGCCAGTAGTGCCTTAATTTTTTGACTCACGGCGCCCATGTCGGCACGGCCCTGAACCTTGGGCTTGAGTACGGCGACTACTTTGCCCATATCTTTTACCGCTTCAGCGCCGCTGCTGGCAATGGCTTCTTTAATGAGGCCTTCCAGTTCGTCGTCGCTCAAGGGGGTGGGCATATAAGATTGGATAACGCTCATTTCAAAGCGTTCTTGCTCGGCCAGCTCTTCACGGCCAGCATTTTCATACTGGCTGATCGAATCGCGGCGTTGCTTGCACATTTTGTCGAGTATGGCGAGCACGCGTGCATCGTCTAATTCGATGCGCTCGTCGACTTCTATGCGTTTTATCTCGGCGAGTATGAGTCGCACGGCATTCAATGTCGCTTTCTCTTTGGCTCGCATCGCGGTTTTCATCGCGTCTGTGAGTGTTTGTTTCAGCGTTTGATCTGCCATGGCTCGCAGAGATTCCTATATAAGGAGGGTGTAGCTAAAGCGCAAAGTGCTGCTAAGAACTCGCTAATTCGAGATCTTAGTAAAGGCGCTGCTGCTTTTTGTTGTCGCGTGATACTTTTTTAGCGTGACGCTTAACAGCGGCTGCTGCTTGGCGCTTACGAACAGAAGTTGGCTTTTCGTAGAATTCACGACGACGAACTTCCGCTAATACGCCTGCTTTCTCGCAAGAACGCTTAAAACGGCGTAGGGCGATATCAAATGGTTCGTTTTCTTTGAGTTTGACTGAAGGCATTCGTTAAACCTGTCCTAATCAATGTGCAAAATTTGCTGTTTGCACCGCAAAATTGAAAGCGGCACTCCAAGGGCGCTGAATTCTATACTCTGTTGTGGCAAAAAGCAAAGCCATTAAGGCGATAACTGGTGTGAATCCTGTTGAGCCAGTATCATGCGCGCTCAATTAGTGTGGGATGTCGGAAAGTGCGTGTTTTAGGACTGGAAACCTCCTGTGACGAAACAGGTGTGGCGATATACGATTCTGAGCAAGGTTTGCTTGCTGAAGCTTTATATAGCCAGATTGCGCTGCATGCAGAGTTTGGTGGTGTAGTGCCCGAATTGGCGTCGCGAGACCATGTGCGCAAACTGCTGCCCTTGGTGCGCGAAGTCTTAGACAAGGCTGGAATGCGTGGCGAGCAATTAGATGGCGTAGCCTTTACCAATGGCCCCGGTTTGGCGGGGGCCTTAATGGTGGGCGCTTGCGCCGGTCGGGCAATGGCCTACGGTTGGGGGATTCCCGCAGTGGCGGTGCACCATATGGAGGGGCATTTACTGGCGCCGATGCTGGAAGAGAATGCACCGAGCTTTCCCTTTGTCGCCCTGCTGGTGTCCGGGGGGCATACCCAGCTTGTGCGTGTTGATGGTATTGGTCAGTATCAAATTTTAGGTGAGTCACTGGATGACGCAGCCGGCGAGGCATTTGATAAAGCCGCAAAAATGCTCGATTTAGGCTATCCCGGTGGGCCGCAGGTCGCTAAGGCCGCAGAGCGAGGAACAGTCGGCAAATACACTTTTCCTAGGCCGATGGTGAATCGCCCGGGTTTGGATTTTAGTTTTAGCGGTTTGAAAACCTTTACCCTAAATACCGTGGCCGCAAGCCGTGAGGCGGGCACCTATAATGCTCAGGATCAGGCAGATATTGCCGCCGCCTTTCAAGAGGCGGTGGTCGATACGCTGGTCATTAAATGTACCCGAGCGCTTATACAAGAGAATTTAAGCACCTTGGTTATGGCGGGGGGAGTCAGTGCGAATAAGGTTTTGCGTGAACGCTTGGCGCAAAAATTAGCCAAAACCGGCGGCAAGGTGTTTTATCCGCGGCCAGAATTTTGCACAGATAATGGGGCGATGATCGCCTATGCGGGGCACTGTCGTTTGCTGGCAGGGCAGCACGAGGATCTTGGTGTTGCAATACGGCCCCGTTGGCCGATGACTGAATTAAGCTCAGTCTGATTTACTAATCGTCGGGCAAAGGGCCGTTTATGGATATTGTGTATATACGTGGTTTGCGGGTCGATACAGTCATCGGCATTTACGACTTTGAGCGTGCGCATCGCCAGAGCTTGGTGCTGGATTTGGAATTGGGCACCGATATTCGTCCTGCGGCGGCGGGGGATGATATTAGTCTCACCTTAAATTATAAGGCTGTTACCGAAACGGTTGAGCGCTTTGTAAAAGACAGCGATTTTGCCTTGGTTGAAACACTGGCGCAGCGCTGTGCAGAAATGATTATGAGCGAATTCAATGTGCCGTGGTTGCGGCTGAGTTTGAGCAAGCCGGGGGCGATGCGCCAGGCTAGCGACGTAGGTATTATTATTGAGCGTGGTCAGCGCTGATTATGGCCGAGGTTTTTTTGAGCTTAGGCAGTAATACCGCCCGCTATAAACACATGACTATTGCGCTCGATACCCTCACTCAATTATACGGTTCATTGAGTCTGTCGCGGGTGTATGAAAGCGAGTCGGTGGGGTTTCGCGGCACCTTGTTTTTAAATATGGCGGTGAGTTTTTCCACTGATCTTCCCTTGGCTGATTTAGCTGCCCAGTTGCGGGACATTGAATTAAGCAATGGCCGCTTGGCGGATGCGCCTAAATTTAGCCCCCGTACCCTCGATATTGATATTTTAAGTTATGGTGAGCTTACGGGCTGCCACGCCGGAATAGAATTGCCGCGGGATGAGGTCCTATACAATGCCTTTGTATTATTGCCGCTCAGTGAAATAGCACCGGATCATCGCCACCCCATCGCTGGTCGCAGCTATCGCGATTTATGGCAGGCTTATGAGTCGGATCAGAAGTTGTGGCCGGTGCCGTTTCGGTGGCAGGGCCGTGATATTTCTCAGTGCTAGCGATTATTCGCCGCACTCCATTTCTTTTAATCGTTTTAGACGCTCCGTGCGCATCGCCTGACCTAGGGCTGGGCCTTTAAATCCCTGTGCTATTAAATCGGCAGCTTGAACTTCTCGTAGTTCCGCAGCGGCGTTTTGCAAAAGCCCTAGGCGTTTTTCATTCGGTAAAAGCAATGTTGCGGCCGTGACGAAGGCGTCGAGTAATGGCGGGCGTCGTGTGTAATCAAACTGTTCGAGCAAACTTAGCCATTCCTCGGCCTTGCTTAGCGGCGGCAGGGGAATATTCGCTGCGCAGCGCTCAGCAAGCCATGCAGCGCTATTGCTGGCGCGCAATTCGTTACACAGGGTTTTGCATTGCTCTATATTTAAGTCGCTGCAGCTGATGGCAAAGCGGACGTCGGCATCGGCACCTGCTTTAGCGGCGTTGTTTAAACTGTCTAAAACAGTGTTATTCAGCGCCCTAGGCCAGAGTGGAAACAGCGCGTGTAAGGCGCGGCAGTCGAGTAAAACACTAAAAAAAACAGCGGGAGATTTTTCGTTTAAGGCCTTGGATAATTCCACCCAAATACGCTCGGCGGCGATGGTAGCCAGCTCGCCGTTGTCACTCATCTTGCGCATTAATTCTTGGGTTTCGTCGGCGACCTTAAAGCCTAGGTGGGCGTAGCGCGCGGCGAAACGCGCCACTCGCAAAATTCGCAGCGGGTCTTCGCTAAAGGCCGGTGACACATGACGAAGTAGGCGACTATTGAGATCTTGCATGCCGCCGTAGGGATCGATGATATCGCCCTTGGTATCCTCCGCCATCGCGTTGATAGTTAGGTCGCGACGACTTAGGTCTTCTTCTAAAGTGATGTCTGGGCTGAAGTCACAGATAAAACCGTGATAGCCGGCACCGGATTTTCGCTCAGTGCGCGCAAGGGCGTATTCTTCCTTGGTCTTGGGGTGTAAAAAAACCGGGAAATCTTTACCAACCTGCTGAAAACCCTGCTCGAGTAAATCCTTAGGGCGTGCACCCACCACCACCCAGTCCCGCTCATGAAAGGGATAGCCTAATAATTTGTCGCGCACGGCGCCGCCGACGAGGTAGGTTTTCATGGTGCAGGGTTCGGTGTTGGGAAATTTCAGGGAGTATAGCAAAAAGAGCGAGTCGGGCGTCGGGTGTCGGAAGTCTGGCGAAAAGTCAAAAGCGGTTAGGAGCGAGTTTTAGATGAGTGCAGCGAATGCTTTTACGTCCTACATCAGGCTTTTAGCGAAATCCTGCGTCGGATGCCGAAGAGCGAGTCGGGTGTCGGGTGTCGGAAGTCTGACGAAACGTCAAAAGCAGTTAGGTGCGAGTTTTTTTACGTCCGACCCCCGACGTCTGACGTCCGACTAGCAATAGCACCTATGCAACTCCCCACTATCCATATCCAGCATCGTCATATGCCGTCCCCAAACGCAGCCGCTGTCTAGCGCAATAATATCGCTGCGATCTGTTTTACATTCCAGCGCGGCCCAGTGGCCGAAGATGAGGGTTTCTTCGCGGCTGCCTTCGGTTTGCCATTCGAACCAGGGCCGATACGGTGCGGGGATGTCTGCGGCGAAGCCTTTGAAGCTTAGTTGCAGTTGACCGTCGGCGTCGCAGATTCGCATACGGGTTAGATGATTGGTAATGGCGCGCAGGCGATCATAGCCGCTAAGGCTGTCGTCCCATGTTCGTGGTTCATCACCGTACATATTGCGGAAGAAGTCATTGGCGTCGGGGCTTTGTAATACGGTTTCTACTTCGCGGCTAAGCGCCAGCGCTTGCTCGCTTGTCCACGCGCTGGGGATACCTGCGTGGCTCATTAGGTAGCGGCCATCCTCAGACTTTAATATTAAAGCCTGTTGGCGCAGCCAGTGCATGAGTTCGTCGCAGTCTGGCGCGTTTAGAAGTGCCTCAAGGCTGGGGTGGCGCCCGCGGTCGGTGGTGCCGAGGGCTAAGGCTATGCAGTGCAGATCGTGGTTGCCCAGGGTAATTCGCAGGCTGTCTTTGATGTTGTATAGGTAGCGCAGAGTGTCGAGGGAGTCGGGGCCGCGGTTAACGAGGTCACCCACCAGCCAGAGTTGGTCGTGTTCGGGCTTGAAGTTGACGAGTTCTAGCAGGCATTGCAGGGGTTTTAAGCAGCCCTGCAAATCACCTACGGCGTAACGACTCACGGGATCCTCTCAGTGCAATGCCGAGGGGCGAGCGAGGGAGAAAATACCAATCGGTGCAATAAATGGCCGGCCAGAGGCGCTAATCATTTCGTAGCTGCCTTCCATCGTGCCAACAGCGGTGTCGATGACGGCGCCGGAGGTGTAGCTAAAAGACTCGCCGGGGCCAATTAGGGGCTGTTTGCCAATAACGCCTTCGCCTTGTACTTCTTGTACTTGGTTGTCGCCGTCGGTAATGATCCAGTGGCGATTGAGTAAGCGCACGGCTTCGTCGCCGGTATTGCGAATGGTGATGGTGTAGGCAAAGGCAAAGCGTTGTTGTGCGGGCTCTGATTGGTCGGGTAGAAATTGGCTTTCTACTTGAATTTCTACTGGTGCTGATTCTGGCATGATGTGCTCCGCAAATTACTCGCTGTTGCTGTCGACCGCGTTGGCGATGGCGACATATTCCGCTAAGCCCAGCTGCTCGGGTCGAAGGCCTGAGTCGATTCCCAAGCTTTCTATCGCCTCGCTATCGATAATCCCTTTTAGGGTGTTGCGCAAGGTTTTTCGGCGCTGGTTGAATGCGCTGCGCAGGACCGTTTGCAAAGTGTCGACGTTGTTCGCTGGGCACGGTGGTGTTTCGTAGGGTGTAAGTCTAACGATGGCGGATTGTACCTTGGGACGAGGGGTAAAAGCTTCCGGTGGAACGTCAAATAACGATTCTACTTCGCAATAGTACTGGGCCATGATGCCAAGGCGCCCGTAAGTTTTGCTGCCGGGCTGCGCAGCCAGCCGGTCGACTACTTCTTTTTGCAGCATAAAATGCATGTCAGTAATGCAGTTATGGGCGGTCAGAAGGTGAAAAATGAGCGGCGTTGAGATGTTGTAGGGAAGGTTGCCGACTACGCGCAACTTTTCGCCTGCAGCTAGGGCGGTGATGTCAAATTTAAGAGCGTCGCCTTGATGGATGCGAAAATTCGCTTCGCCACCGAATTTGGTTTCCAGAATGGGAATGAGGTCGCGGTCTAGCTCTATAACGTCGAGTTGACAGCCCGAGGCAAGAATGGATTCGGTAATGGCGCCTTGGCCCGGGCCGATTTCCAGCACCCGCTGATGTCCTAAGGGTGCAACCGAGCGCACGATGCGGCGAATAATACCTTGGTCATTTAAGAAGTTTTGGCCAAACCGTTTTCGTGCTTGATGAAGCGGTGGAGACTGCATTAATGATGATTCCTGCTGCTGTTCTCCGCCATCGAAATGGCGGTGGTGAGCGCGGCGTAGAAGCTGCCGCTGTCGGCGCGACCGCTGCCGGCTAAATCTAATGCGGTGCCGTGGTCGACGGAGGTGCGAACAATCGGCAAACCGAGGGTGATGTTGACGGCTCTGCCAAAGCCCTGATACTTGAGTACCGGAAGGCCTTGGTCGTGATACATGGCTAATACCGCATCACACTTATCTAAGTGCCGTGGCGTAAATGCTGTGTCTGCGGGTAGTGGGCCTTCGAGCTGCCAACCGCGCTGGCGCAGCTGCTCAAGGCAGGGAATAATTGTATCGATTTCTTCTCTGCCCATATGACCGCCTTCGCCGGCGTGGGGGTTTAGGCCCAAGACCAGAATACGCGGATTTTGACAGCCAAACTGCCGCAGCAATGAGGCGTGCAGAATTTCGGTCACGCGCTGCAGATTGTCGCCAGTAATGGCGGCTGGCACGGCACTTAGGGGGAGATGGGTGGTGACTAGGGCGACGCGTAGTTGCTCGCTGGCCAGCATCATGACGACTTTGTCGACTTCGCAACGCTCGGCCAGAAATTCGGTGTGGCCGCTAAACGGAATACCTGCATCGTTAATAATAGATTTCTGCACCGGCCCAGTGACCAAGCCTTGGCAGTCGCCACTTTTGCAGGCATCAGTCGCGCGGCTCAGGGTCTCTAAAACATATTTCGCATTATTGACGTTGAGGCTGCCCGCCTCGACAGGGCTGTGGCAGGAAATGCTCGCCACTTTTAAATGGCCGCTGCGATGCGCCTGTGCAGGCGCAGCAAAGTCGACTTCGCTGAGTTCCAGCGGTAGGCCAATATCGGCGGCGCGCTGCAACAACAAGCTGGGGTCTGCGAAGGCAATCAGTTCTGCGTCAAAGTCGTGCTGGGCGAGCTTCACCAGAAGTTCTGGTCCAACCCCGGCTGGTTCGCCGGGGGTGATGGCAATACGTAGGGGCATTAAATTTTAATGTCGACAAAGGCTTCGCTGCGGATTTTGCGTAGCCAGATATCAAGTTCGTCGGCGTATTTGCGCTCATGAAGTGCATTGCGAGCTATTTGCTTGCGCATATCTTCGGTGACGTCTTTAGTGCGACGGTCGATAACTTTAATCACATGCCAGCCGAATTGACTTGCAACGGGAACATGAATTTCACCGGGGGTGGTTTCGTCCATCGCCTTTTGGAATTCCGGTACTAGCTGGCCTGGGCTAGTCCAGCCGAGGTCGCCGCCTTCCTGTGCGGAGCCGATATCTTCAGAATACTCTTTGGCTAACTCGCGGAAATCCTCGCCATTTAGCGCGCGTTGGCGCAGCTGTTTGGCTAGGGCGATGGTCTGCGCTTCGTCGCGGATTGCTGAAGGCTTTAGCAGGATGTGGCTAGCGCGGGTTTGTTTAACAAGTTGTTTTACGCCGCGGCTTTCCAGCAGTTTGATGATATGGAAACCACTGGCACTTTGCAGCGGTTCAGACACATCGCCATCAGTCATTTTTGAAGCGACACCTTTAAAGAGTGCTGGTAATTCAGTGCCTTTGCGCCAGCCTAGGTCGCTAATGCTAATGTCGTCATTGGCGTTGTCGATGTCTTTGCCGGCCCGCAGTTGCGCGCTCAGTGACTTGGCTTTGTTCTCAGCTTGCGCGCGTTCGGCGACGGTTGCCTCTGAGGGAACGGGAATAAGCACGTGGGCGAAATGGAACTCAGGTGAGGTAACTTCTTTACCTTCTGATGATTGCAGGTAGTTTTGAATTTCCTGCTCGGTCACTTGAATTCGCTGGTTCACATTACCCATTTGCACGCGCTGCAAAATCATTTCGCGGGCGATCTGTTCGCGTATGGCAAGGTAGGAGGCGCCGCTGGCGACCAGTGTTTGTTGGAATTCAGACAGCGTCATATTGTTGTTAGCCGCAATCCGAGCCACCGCACCATTGAGCTCTTCATCGTCGATGCGCACACCGTAGCGATTCGCCATTTGCATTTGAATGTTTTCAAGCACGAGCAGGTCGAGTATCTCTTTACGCAACTCGTCATCCGGCGGTGCCTGCTTTCCGGTGCGGGCAATATTGGCTTTTATGGTATCAAAGCGCTCGTCAAGTTCGCTGGCGAGAATAATGTCGTCATCGACGATGGCCACCACTTTGTCTAGCCATTTAGTTTCAGCTTGGGTGAGCGGCGCGAGTGCTATCAGGAGCACAGCGGAGAAAACTTTAAATAAACGCATATTATTCATCAGATAAGTAGCCAAAAATACTGTCCTTTAAAACACTGGTAACTGCGGTGCCGAGGCCCCCCAGTCCTTTTAACTGAAATTCTATCAACACTGCGGAATTGTTTTGAGTTCCGGTATTGCCGATGCCACTGATGTTAGACCCATTGTCGTCGTCGGGTTCCAGCGCCCGCTGATAAACAATACGGGTGAGCCAGCAGCAGTTTTGATACTCCGCACCAATAAGGTTTTCAACGGGGCGGTCGTCTTCAAAATCATATTGGGTCTTGGCGAATAATTTCCACTGGTCGTTGATCGGTAGGCTCAGTGAGATATCGCCCTGCTTAACATCGTTTTCTAAACCGCCGAGATTATTACCTTCGCGGCGGAAGGTGTAGCCGGCATTTAACAGTGTGCCGTTATCGCTGCGCTGATGGTAGCTCAGATTGGTCTGATTAAGCACCCCTTGGCGGGCATCATACAGAATATCGGCACTTACCCAGCTATTGTCGTTGGGTAAAATGCGAATTTGTCCCGCTAAGTCTGAATTGCTGCTTTTGCGCTCTGGGTCGCCGGGCAGTTGTACGCGACCTTCGTCAAAGTAGTGCAGTTGGCCAATGCTGGTGGTTAATATTTCGCGACCGGCGTCGTTATTAATAAAGCGACTGCTGATGCCCACGGCGACTTGGTTGGCGTCGTCTAGCCGGTCGTGGCCGGTAAAGCGGGTGTCGCGGAAGAGTTGCTGATAGGTAAAAGTAAGTGCAGAGCTATCAAAATCGGGATGGTCGCTTTGATTTTCATATTCGGAGTAGCGATAGAAAAGCCGTGGCTCCAGGGTTTGGGTCCAATCTTGGTCGGCTACCGCTAAGTCGCGTTCAAAATAAAGGCCGCTGTCTATGCTGATTTGGCCGCTATTGGCATTGGGGCTGCCATCGACGCCGGCAAGATTGGCGTCTTCCAGCTCGTAACTTACGTGACGGGTTTTAAAGGCGGGTTCAATAAAGCCCCAGCGCCAGCGCATTGGCAGGCTCGCACCGGCGGTGCCGAATAGGCGGCGGCCGGTAATTTTGCTGCCGCCATCGCGGAGTTTGTCGCGGTGATCAAATTGGGTGTATTCAAACTCCATGCTGGGTTCTAGCTGGAAGTTTTTAGCAGGGGATTGATAATTTAGCCGCAGTTGGGGCAGCTTTTGATAGGGGTCTTCAACGGCGGCGATGGTTTGGTAGCGCTGCACTTCTATCCGGCCGGTCCAGTCGTCGGAGCTGTAATTGACGGCGGCTTGTTGATTGAGGTGGGTGCTGCGTTTTACTGCTAAATTTGCCAAACCTAGGTCGCTGAAATAATCGTCGTCACTGACTTTGGTGAAGTCAATTTCGGTGCCCCAGTGCTCATTCATATAGCCTTCTTCGCTCACCCCCAGCAGCCAGCGATCGGTTTCGCTTTTATTGTCGTTGGCTAGGTAGCTGGTGTTGACTGCCCACTCGCTGTACTTGTTTAAATAGCGCAGCTTGGTTTCCAGAGCCTCGCCGCGCTGCTCAATAAAGCGTGGGGTAATAATGGCGTCGTAGTTTGGCGCGAGGTTTAGATAGTAGGGAATCGAAATGTCTAAGCTGCTGTCGGCCACGCCAAATGATGGGAATAAAAACCCCGTGGCTCGGCGGTCATCAACCGGAAAATTCAAATAAGGGCTATAAAATACGGGAAAGTCATAGACTCTAATGCTCGTTCCCCGCGCGACACCGCGACCACTTTCGTAGTCGAGCTCGATACTGTCGGCGTGTAGCGACCAGGTCTCATTGTCTGGCGTACATTGGGTGTAGCTGGCGGTTTCTAGCTCAAAGCGAGTGTAGCCTGGGCGAGATATGCGTCCAGCGGTGCCGCGGGCGCCGGTGTCAAAGCTGAGAATTTCGGCCTGTTCTAATTCGCCAAACCCTTTGTTGGTGTCGATCTGCGCGTATTGGCCTCGCAGTAAAACCCCTGGCTGGCGTAAAACCACATTGTCGCGGAGCATGACGGTACTATTGCTGCGGTTGTATTGGGCATAGCCGGCATCTAGGCTGAGATCGCCCTTGCGAAGCTGCACATCGCCGGTCATGGTTGCTTTGCTGCCGACCGATTCGATGGTGTCGGCCGAGACATTTAATGGTGCGCGCACAGGGGCTTGGTTTGCGCCCTCCCAGTCCCGTAGCGGTTCGATAAATCGACCTTGGCAGCCTGGGGTTAATCCGCACTTTGATGCTTCGCTTAAATGTGAGTTGGGAACCCAGTGCCAATGCTGGTAATACGCTGGTAAATCCGAGGTGTCAGTATTAAGTGCCGATGCGTCGGTGCTGCCGCAATCTGCGGTGGTATCTACCTGCGCAATTGCCGAACCCGATAGGGCGGCGAGCAGTGATAAAAGAGATAGACGAAACACTGGCATCGGTTAGTGATTTTATTCTGATGATGGAGCCCGGATTGGCGAAGGTGGATAATAAAGCATTCTCTGCTAGGATGCCCGCCTGAGTGCATAAAAGGCTGAAAATCTCGTCTGCAGAGGTCTCATCAAGGTCGTTAACGGAACAAAATATGGATCAAATTTTAAGCGAACTGCACAGCTGGTGCCTTCAGCAGTTGTCTTTGTCTTCAGCAGATGCGGCGAATGCGTTAGAGGTTGTGTCGGGGGATGCCAGTTTTAGGCGCTATTACCGCTTGCCCTTAACGGCAGGTGGCAGCGTGATTGCCGTCCACGCGCCGCCAGAGAAAGAAGATAATTTGGCCTTCGCAACGGTTCAGGAATTACTGCATCGTCACGGTGCGCGGGTGCCAAAATTGCTGGCTTGGGATGAGCCCCGAGGTTTTTTATTGCAGGAGGATTTTGGCGACCAATTGCTGTGTCCGATGCTCGTGAACAGCGCTGCGGCAGACCATTATTATCGGCAAGCGTTTCGCACTCTGCTGGCCATGCAGGCCATTCCGGCAGAAGAGCACAGTTTGCCCCACTACGATAGCGGGCGCTTGCACACGGAAATGGCGCTGTTCCCCGAGTGGTTTGTGCAGGGTTTATTGGATTACACCCTCAGCGCCGATGAGCGAACCATGTTAAATGAGGCCTTTGAGCAGCTGAGCCAGCGCGCTTTGCAGCAAACTCAGGTAGTGGTGCATCGAGACTTCCATAGTCGCAACCTCATGGTATTGGCAGATGAGCGCCTTGGCATGATCGATTTCCAAGACGCGGTGCTCGGCCCTATCAGTTATGACCTTGTTTCACTGGTGCGAGATTGTTACATCAGTTGGGCGCCGGAGCAGGTAGACGACTGGATTGGCATTTACCGGCAAATGGCGATACGCGCCGGTGTTTTGACAAATGTAAGTGAAGCGGATTTTTTGCAGGACGTCGATTGGATGGGCGTGCAGCGGCACATAAAAGTGCTGGGAATATTTGCTCGCCTGCATCTGCGCGATGGCAAATCTGGCTATTTAGGTGATTTACCGCTGGTGATTGCTTACACCCTTAGCGTGGCTAGCCAGTATCCCGAGTTTGAAGATTTTTGTGCTTGGTTTGTCGAGAAGCTCATGCCCCGTATCGTCAAACAGCCTTGGTATAAGGACGTTGAGCTGTGAGGGCAATGATTCTTGCCGCTGGCTTGGGTACGCGGATGCGACCTTTGACCGACCACACGCCAAAGCCCCTGCTACGCGCAGGCGGCAAAGCCTTGATTGACTACCATATCGAAAAACTGGCGGCGGCCGGTATTTGCAATATTGTGGTCAACTGCTCGTGGCTGGCAGATCAGCTAGAAGAATACTTGGGTGACGGCAGTCGTTACGGTGTCCGCATCTTTGTTTCTCGGGAAGAGGAGCCCTTGGAAACCGGCGGCGGCATTGTGCAAGCCCTGCCCTTGCTGTGTGAGGATGGCGGTGATGATCCTTTTCTGGTCGTGAATGGCGATATTTGGACAGATTTCGATTTTGCGAGCCTGCGGGATATTCATCCGGTAGCCGGGCATTTGGTGATGATAAAAAACCCACCGCATAATCCGCAGGGTGATTTTGCATTGGGTGAGAATAATAGACTTGCGGAAAAATCAGGCGCCGGCGAGGACGCTTACACCTTCTCCGGGATTAGCGTTTGGCGGCCATCGGTATTTAGTGGCTTTGTCTGCGGTAAGCGCGCCTTAAAGCCCATCATGGATGCCGCCATCGCAAACAAGGCCTTAAGCGGACAGTTATACGAGGGGCATTGGTGGGACATTGGTACCCCCGAGCGTCTAGCGGCATTGGATGCATTTTTGGCGCTATAAGGCGATGGCTGAATCTCTTGGCAGATTGCCGTAAAATGCGCCGACGGCGTTTGTGGCCTGTGAACACCTACAATCAATTTATTAAGCGGAAACCAAGATGGCAGATTACTGGATAGCCCCTTCAATATTATCAGCAAATTTTGCCTGTTTGGGCGCGGAAGTTGACGCCGTGCTAGAGGCCGGTGCCGACATCGTCCACTTCGATGTAATGGATAATCACTACGTGCCAAACCTGACTATTGGTCCTATGGTGTGCAAGGCGCTGCGTAAACATGGTGTAAAAGCGCCGATTGACGTGCATTTAATGGTCGAGCCGGTGGATCGTATGATTGGCGATTTTGCCGAGGCAGGCGCGAGTATTATTACCTTTCATCCAGATGCCTCTACCCACGTTGACCGCTCTTTACAGATGATTCGCGATGCGGGTTGCAAAGCCGGCTTGGTTTTAAATCCCGCAGTCGGCCCAGAGGTTTTGAAGTATGTGATGGATAAACTCGACATGATTTTATTAATGTCGGTAAACCCTGGCTTTGGTGGCCAGAGTTTTATTCCGTCAACCATAGATAAAATAAAAGAAGTGCGGGCACTTATTGATGCCTCAGGTCGCGATATTCGCCTTGAAGTAGATGGTGGGATTTCTGCAAAAAATATTGCGGAAATTGCCGCAGCGGGGGCAGATACGTTTGTTGCCGGTTCTGCAATCTTTAACGGCGGCGACTATGCTGAGGTTATTGAAAAAATGCGAAGTGAATTGGCTGGCGTATGAAAAAACTGCAGGACTTGCTTGAAGGTCGAGAACTAAAAGCTATTTTATTCGATCTAGATGGCACTCTAATTGACAGTGTGCCGGATTTGGCTGCCGCGCTAGATGCAAGTTTAGAGCAGCTAAATTACACGCCGGCAGGTCTTGCGCGTACGCGATCTTGGGTTGGCAATGGCGCGCGAAAATTAGTACAGCGCGCATTGGCCCACGCCTTAGAAATTCCAGAAAAATCTGTTAGCTCCGCCTTAATAGATCAATTACTCACAGTGTTTTTTGGCTATTACGGTGAGCAAAGCTGTGAGCAAACGGTTCTGTACCCCGGCGTTAATAGCGCGCTGCTTAGTTGGCACGGACAGGGTGTTCGCATGGCTTGCGTGACAAATAAACCTGCTCGCTTTAGTCAGCCTATTTTGAAACACTTTGGTATGGATGTGTTCATGCCGGTGTTGATAGGGGGCGATACACTCAGCGTACGCAAACCAGACCCCGCGCCTTTGCTTTTAGCCTGCGAGCAACTAGGTGTTGATGTTGCTAATACGGTGATGGTGGGTGATTCTGTTAATGATGTAAGGGCCGCGCGGGCAGCGGGTATGCCGGTAGCCTGCGTGAGTTATGGCTACAATCACGGCGCGCCGGTGGCGGATGAAAATCCTGACTTATTAGTTGACCACTTTTCAGACTTGCTCGCTAACTAGTACTGCGTAAAATTTATTAAAGAACGTTCGCCCATTCTTAAATATCTTCTCGACTTAGGTCTTCTCTTTAGTTGCGATGCTATGCGCGTTAATACGTATATGGCATTCGATTATAGCAATAGTAAACGGCCGCCCTGCATTTTATAGTGGTATTTCTTAGTGGTGTCTCCGTAATTTACTATCAGACAAGGGCGTTGGAATGCAGGGCGAGTCTCGGGTGTTAGCCATAGGCGAGAAAGGCAGCATCGCACGACAAATACTCTTTCCCTTATTGCTGCTCATTGTCGTCAGCAATATTGTCGTTGTATCAATTATTATGCGTCAGTTAGATACGCAGCTATTGTCGGCGGCACAGCACAAGCTAAATCAAATATCTCAATTGCAGGCTGTAAAATTCACATCAAACATTAATGAGCTTATTAATGATGTGTTGATTGTCTCGCGCACGGCACCGGTAAGGGCAATAGCGAATGAAAGCGTTGGCAAGAACGCCAGTGTGAGCGGCGGTATATCTGTCGAGGCATGGAAGCACCAGCTAAGTATAATTTTTACTGAAATCCTCGGTTTCAAAGGTCGCTACGACCAGATTCGTTTAATACTCGCAGATGGAACAGAGTGGTTGCGGATAGATCGTCATGGTGATCAAAACGCAGTGCGCGTTGTCGATGATGAAAAACTACAAGACAAGTCCGCAACAAACTATTTTCAGGAGACCTTGAAGTTAAAATCTGGCGAAGTGTATTTGTCGGATATTGAATTGAATCGTGAGTTTGGAAAGGTCGCTCTGCCTGAAAGACCCGTAATTCGAGCGTCTACGCCGGTGTATGCTGATGATGGCACTATTTTTGGTATCTTAGTTTTTAATGAAAATTTACAGGATGATTTTGAGGGCCTGCGGAGCTTGGCAGGTGACGACACCAATGTGTTGCTGAGTAATAGCGTCGGAGAATATATCTTACATCCCGAGGCAAATAAGCGATTCCAGTTTGAATATAATCGCAGTTCAAGCATATTTGCTGATTATCCAGCGGCTAAAGAATTGTTGGCAGCTACGGGTGATAGCTTTGAGACTGGTATCGCGGGTAAGGGGGGTGAGCAGCAAGTATATTCTTTGCGGACTATTGTTTATGGTTCCGGCGGTCCTAGTAGCCGCTTAATTGTTGCCACAAGTTATGATTTATCTGCAGCGCTGCAAGTAAAATCCCATTTATTAAAGCAGATCTATTTTTTACTAATTCTGATAACAGTAATAGCGGTGTTGCTGTCTATTATTGTTGCTAGACGAATAGCTAAGCCAATTGTGCGGATGAGAAACGCCTTGACGGATCAGGGCCTCAATACGCAAAGCACAGAATTGCCGCTTACTTCCAGTGGCGAGGTTGGAGATCTTGCTCGCGTATTTGAGCAATTTATAACTGAGCTTTCGCGTCGCCAAAAAATACTGCATGCCGAAGTTCAGGAGCGAAAAAGCGCGCAAGCAGAGCTTGAAGAAAATAATAAGAAGCTAGTTTCCTTGAATCGAGAGATGGAGCAGTTCGCATATATTGCCTCCCACGATTTGCAGGAACCACTGCGTACAGTAGCTAGCTTTGTTGATTTGCTAGTAGAGCATAATGCTGAACAGCAGGATGAACAGGTGAAAGTGTTTCATGGCTTTATACTTGATTCGGTTCAGCGTATGCGTGATTTGGTGACGGCCTTGCTAGACTACAGTCGCTTGGGGGCTGATTCTGAGCGAGAAGAAGTTGATTGCCAGCAGTTATTAAATGACGTGTGCGAGGACTTGGGTGCAAGGATTGAAGATACCCAGGCTGAAATACACTATTCTGATTTGCCGTGTATTGCTGGCAAGCGCACCGAACTTAGAATGCTGTTTCAGAATATGATTAGCAATGGCATAAAATTCTCAAGGCAAGATGTTAGACCGTGTATACACATAAGTGCCGAGCGTGGAGAGGATGAATGGGTATTCCGCGTGCGGGATAATGGCATAGGTATTAGTTCAGCGCATTTTGATAAAATTTTTAATATTTTTCAGCGTCTGCATAATCGAGAAGACTTCGAAGGCGCTGGCATAGGTTTGGCGCACTGTAAAAAAATCGTTCAGATGCACAGTGGTAAAATTTGGTTGGAGTCGAGTCTCGGAGAGGGTTCCACGTTCTATTTTAGTTTGAGGGATATCGATAATGGATAAGTTGAAGAGTGTGGTGTTGATTGACGACTGCAAGGCAACGAATTACATCCACCGTTTAATCATAGAAAAATATGGCTTTGCGGAAGCGATAACGGAATTTATGAATGGCAAAGAGGCAATAGACTACCTCTCGACGGAGGTGGATGGCGAGTTTCCAACGCCAGAGCTAATTTTTCTCGATTTAAATATGCCGGTTATGAACGGTTGGGAGTTTCTAGAAAGCTACAAACACCTTCCCAGTAATCAGCAGGCCGGCGTTGTGGTAGTGATGTTAACAACCTCTTTAAACCCCGATGACGAAGCGCAGGCGGACAATATCGACGGGGTAAAGGCTTTTTCGAGCAAGCCACTAACAATTGAAAAATTAGACGGCGTGTTAGCAGAATTTTATCCTCGCAGTGTACGTGAGCTACCTTAATTATCGCTATTCTTGTTAATTTGAATTCTAATATGCCTACGAAATCGAATTAAATTAGTGATACTTAGTTATGAGTAGTATTTTTTGTCCGGCATTGTTCATAGCCGCACCATCTTCTGGTCAGGGAAAAACCACCATCACTGCGGCAATCTCCCGCTACCATCGCTTACAGGGACGTAAGGTTCGTATTTTTAAGATGGGGCCAGACTATCTCGACCCACAAATTTTAGAGCAGGCTTCGGGGCACCCCGTGGTGCAGTTAGATTTATGGATGGCGGGGGAGGAATACTGTCGTCATCAATTCTATAAGGCGGCTGAAACGGCTGATTTAATTTTAGTCGAAGGCGCAATGGGCATGTTTGACGGCGAGCCTTCAAGTGCAGATTTGGCCGCGACTTTTGGTATTCCAGTGGCATTGCTGATGGACGTTAAGGGCATGGCTCAGACCGCCGCAGCTCTAGCAACGGGGTTGGCAAATTATCGCGACGATGTGCGTGTGGTCGGCTTGATTGCGAATAACTGTGCCTCTGAACGGCACCGCCAATTAATAGCTGATGCCCTGCCTAGCGAGTTACCTTTGTTGGCAACAATCAGTCGAGATCCTGAAATCAGTTTGCCAGAGCGTCACTTGGGCTTGGTGCAGGCAAGTGAAGTGAGTGTTGAACTAGAGGCCTGCTTTAATAAAGCGGCGGAGATGATTGCCCAGGGGGAGCTTGCAAGTCTGCCTGAGCCCGTCGAATTCAAACAATGTAATCTGCCGGCAGTACCACGCACTCTAGAGGGTAAGCGTATTGCCATAGCGCGGGACGAAGCCTTTAGTTTTATCTACGCGGCTAATGTGCAATTGCTAGAGGATATGGGGGCGGAATTGCTGTATTTCTCTCCTATTCGCGACGAACAGTTGCCCACTGCTGATGCCCTGTGGCTACCCGGTGGCTATCCTGAATTGCACGCCAAGGCATTGGCAGAAAACCATCATTTAAAAGTGCAGATCCGCGATTTTTATTGCGCTGATAAGCCAATATTGGCTGAATGCGGTGGCTTTATGTACTGCCTAGAATCCTTGCGTGATCTAGAGGGGCAGCAATTTTCGATGCTAGGCTTATTAGACGGTGATGCGGCTATGCGTGAGCGCGGAGGTTGTCAGGGTATGCAATTCGCAGTTCTGCCGGAAGGGGAGTTGCGTGCTCATTCCCATCACCGTTCAGCAGCGGAGAATACGCCCGCGCCAATAAGTTATGGGCGTCGTCAGCGGCACCCCGCACCGGGAGAGGCAATTTTCCGAGCGAAAGGATTAACGGCATCGTATTTACATTTGTTTTTCCCGTCTAATCCCAGCGCGCTAACGGCGCTGTTTGCTGCCAAAGAAGCGTGATTTTTACTTTCTATTGAGTTAGAGTTGCGGCGCATTTTTAGGTTCTCTTGTTATTGAGATTAATAGGGAATTCGCTAGCAAGGCGGTAATACACCGCTTTTGCTTGAATCGAAGCTGTCCCCGCAACTGTATGCGTTTAGCATTAGCCGTAGCCACTGAGTTTTATTCCTTTTGTTTGGAAGGAATGCTTGGGAAGGAGGTTGGTGCATTAATAGATGATTGTGGCCCTGCCATAGCGCTGTTTGAAGACCTGAGCCAGTAGACCTGCCTGATATGCGATTACCTGATGGTCGGGGTGTGCAATCAGGAGTGAACGTCTACAAAACGGCCGCCGGTCGTTGCAGTGAGCGATCCCTTTTACTTTTCCCGACGCCATCAAGATTTTTATAATCGAGAGGCGATTCTTTTGAAAAAATTATTCTACATTATGATGGCAGTCAGTTTGGCTGCGCCCCATTCTCTTGTATTTGCCGCAGGTGTGAGCGGTGAATTAGTTAGAGATGTTGAAGAGGTGTATGTGGCGGGTGACGCCGCGACCGCGCAAAGCTTGGCTAATTCTGAGGCCGCTTCGGTGGGTACTGTGTTGGCGGCTCAAATTGAGCATCGTCCGGCCCTGCGTCCAGCGGAGCTGTTAGAAACTATTCCGGGCATGGTGGTTACCCAGCACAGTGGTGATGGCAAGGCGAATCAATACTTTCTGCGTGGTTTTAATTTGGATCACGGCAGTGATTTTTCGAATTATGTTGATGGCGTGCCGGTGAATATGGTGAGTCATGGTCACGGCCAAGGTTACACCGATTTGAATTTTCTTATTCCGGAATTGGTTGATCGCATTGTTTATCGCAAAGGGCCATACAACGCGGAGTCGGGCGATTTTTCCTCTGCGGGTTCTGCACGCACTGCATATAAACGGCAAATCGATACCCAAAACATAAAACTGACGGTGGGTGAAAACGGCTATGGTAGGGTCTTGGTATACGGCGGTGACGATATGGCGGGGGGCCATTTAGTGTATGCCGTTGAATCCATGCAGAACGACGGCCCTTGGCAGGTAGAGGAGGGCTTTGATAAGAAAAATGCAGTCCTTAAATTTAGCCACGGTGAATTTGATCGTGGTTACAGCCTAACTGCCTTGGCATACGAGGCTGACTGGACGTCTACAGACCAAATTCCCCAGCGCTTGGTGCGCAGTGGCGCTATTGATCGTTACGGCTCGCTTGACGACAGCACCGGTGGTGATACCCATCGCTATAGTTTGTCAGCAGAATTGTGGTCACAACTGAGTGATAGCTTACGCCTAGATAGTCAATTCTATGTATTCGACTATGAGCTGCGCCTAACCTCTAACGCCAGCTATTTTTCTCGTGACGATATTGATGACCCGGATTTCCGCGGCGACCAATTTACCCAGTTTGATAATCGTATGGGCTATGGCGGTCACTTGGCATTTAGCCAGATATTAAGCAAACAGCACGAATTAAATTACGGCGCAGAATTGCGCATTGATAATATTAGTGATGTTGGTGTGGGCTTTAGTCAGCAAGCAAAAATATACGATTTATTTGCGCGGGCAGCTATCGATGAAACCGCCTTAGGTGTGTACGGCAGTGTTCATAGTCAGTGGTCTGACTGGTTTGCGACGATTGCCGGTTTACGCTACCAGACTATTGATGTGTCGGTGGAGGCAAAGCGCATTGGCGACGATGAAGGTGATGATAGGGAGGCCTTACTATCACCGAAATTATCGTTGCGATTTGGCCCCTTTGCAGAAACTGAATTTTTTATAAATTATGGTGAAGGTTTTCATAGCAATGACGCGCGGGGCGTGATCCGCGCAGCGGGTGATTCGGTGCCATTGCTGTCTGAATCTACCGGTTACGAGCTAGGACTGCGCAGTCTGTTAGCGCAAGATGTGCAGTTGTCGCTAGTGCTTTTCCGTTTGGATTTAGATTCTGAACTGGTGTTTGTTGGCGATGAGTCCATCACTGAGCCTCGGGATGCCACTCGCCGCGAGGGTATTGAAGTAAGTGTGTTCTATCAGCCGGTAGAGTGGTTTGTGTTAGATGTTGATTATGCAAGATCGAAAACACGTTTTAAAAATCAGCAGTTCGACGGCGCTACCGCACTAGGTAAAAACGTGCCAGACAGTGTTGAGAATGTATTTGCGATGGGCGCGAGTATTGAGCTCGACAACGGCATTTATGGCGGTGCGAGATTGCGATATTTCGGCCCGCGCAATTTAAATGAAGCGGGTGATGTTGAGTCTAGCGCCTCGCATATTCTGAATGCGAATATTGGCTACCGCTTTAATAATGGGGTGTCTTTGGGCTTAGAAGTGATAAATGTCTTGGATGATAGCGACGATGATATTACCTATTATTATGCCTCGCGCACTGCTGAGGAGCGTTTAGCGGGTATAGATCCCATTGACGATCTTCACTCGCATCCTATGGAACCAAGAACCTTTAGAGCTTCAATAGCTTATCAATTTTAATGCTGTAAAACGGCGCGTAAAATAGCAGCGTGATGGCTATCTGTGAAGGTGGCCGTCATGCTCTCGTCATCAACTGACACTATCCTCGCTACTCAATACTGAATTTTTGGCAAAGGGCCTCGGGCTAAATTGTCATAAATTTGTCTTCAAAAAGCCCTCTGTTTGTCACTTTAAAGTCCTAATCTTGCCACAAATGCATAAAGAGGATGCATGAGCGTGGAAACAAGGAATCGATACAAAACCATCTGGTTGTCCGACATACATCTCGGCTTTAAAGATTGCCGAGCCAACTACCTCCTTAATTTTTTGAACAGTGTTGAATGCGAGACGCTATATCTCGTAGGCGATGTGGTCGATCTGTGGGCGTTAAAGCGTACTTTTCACTGGCCGGCAAACCACTACGATGTGGTAAGGGCGTTGTTCGCCAAGGCCAGCGAAGGAACCCGCGTGGTTTATATTCCCGGCAACCATGACGAGCCGATGCGCGACTATGTTGGCCATATTCTTGGTCCAATCGAGATTAAGCGCGAAGCAATTCACAGCACCGTCGACGGCAAACGCTTATTAATGTTCCACGGCGATTGTTTAGACGAGCATATCCGCTTAAGTAAATGGGAGAACCTAATCGGTGATGCCGCTTACGACTTCCTATTATTTTTGAATCGCTGGGCTAATTTTTTCCGCCGTCGCTTTGGGCGTAATTATTGGTCGCTGGCTACGTATATCAAACAGCGTATTCCCAATGCCCGTCAGGTTATTAATGTATTTGAAGAAGCCGCGGTGAAAGAGGCAAGCCGACGCGGTTTGGACGGCGTCATCTGTGGCCATATTCACCAGCCGGCACTGAAAAAAATAAAGGGCTTGTTGTACTGCAATGATGGCGATTGGATCGAAAACTGCACTTTATTAGGCGAAACCCATGAGGGCAATCTTGAGTTGCTGCAGTGGACTGAGCATCAAACTTTATTGCAAAGCATGGCTGGCAATGGCGGCCCAGCTAAAGCGGATATTCTCCCGCTGCGTCGCGCCGGATAATAATCAGAGGTAAATGTCATGATTTCTGTAGATTCTGTGATTGATGAGCAATTTCCCAAAATTTCTAAGAATAGTCCCCGTTTAAAAAAGACCTTAACGGTATTGTTTAAATATTTGTTTCACGAGGCAGAGTTTAAACAGTTTGAACGCGATTACCCCTACGTTCAGGGTTTGGATTTTGTTGAAAAGGGCTTGGACTATTTTGATTTTGGCTACGCCATTAGCGCCTTGGATAAAGAGCGTATTCCGGTAAGTGGGCGCGTAGTGATTATTTCTAATCACCCCATCGGCAGCCTTGATGGTTTAGCTTTGCTTAAGTTGGTGTCAGAAGTCCGCAGTGATGTAAAAGTCATTGCCAATGAATTGCTCTACGCCATCAAACCGCTGCGTTCACTTTTATTGCCCGTCGATAATATGAGTGGCAAGCGCAATCGCAAAGAAAATTTGCAGGCAATTCATAATCACCTAAATGACGAAGGCGCAGTGATTATCTTCCCAGCTGGCGAGGTGTCGCGCTTTAGTCCCGCTGGTATTCGCGACGGTCGCTGGCGTAATGGTTTTATTAAATTTGCCAGTAAAGCCAAGGCGCCAATTTTGCCGGTGCATATCAATGCGCGAAACTCGGTGTTTTTCTATGCCCTGTCTATGCTGGCAAAGCCGCTGTCGACTTTATGGTTGATTCGGGAAATGTTTAAACAAAATAATCGTACCGTGCGGGTGACGATTGGGCCGGCTATCGAAGCTGATGTTTATGAGAAGTTGCCACTAACCGCACCCGCTAAAGTGCGTTTATTTAAAAAGCATATTTATAAATTGGGTCGCCGTAAGCGTGGTGGTGAACCGTGTTTTATGCCGGTTGCCCAAGCGGTAGCTCATCCAGAAGATCGTCAGGAATTACGCCGCGCAATTCGCAAATGTGATCACCTAGGCAGTACCCGCGATGGCATGGAAATTTATTGCTATCAGTACAGCGGTGATTGCACCGTCATGCGTGAAATTGGTCGTCTTCGCGAAGTGAGTTTTAGAGCGGTGGGTGAAGGTACCGGGCGCCGTCGCGACGTGGATGCTTTTGATGCCTATTACGACCATATCGTATTGTGGGACGAAACCCAGTTAGAACTGGTGGGTGCCTACCGATTGAAGCGGGTAAGTGATTTGGAAGACGCGCAAACGCTTTACAGCGAATCGCTATTTGAATATCAAATTCCCTATGCTGAAGAGTATTTTGAGTGTGGTGCAGAATTAGGCCGCAGCTTTGTGCAGCCGCGCTATTGGGGGCGAAACGGCCTAGATTATTTGTGGCAGGGTTTAGGTACGTATTTGCGTCGCTACCCCGAAGTACGCTATTTATTCGGCCCCGTTAGCTTGAGTGACAGTCTGCCGCGTGGCGCCAAGGATTTAATTATTCAGTTCTATCAGGCGCATTTTCCTGTGAGTCAGCCCTGGGCGAATGCCAATAGTCCGTATAAAAGTGAGTTGTCAGAAGCAGTATTTAGCGGCCAAGACTACCGCACTGAGTTTGCGATACTTAAAGAGAAGCTGGCAGATATGGGCTGCGCTGTACCCACCTTATACAAGCAGTACACTGAACTGTGCGACGAGGGTGGGGTAAGTTTTACCGCCTTTAATGTTGATCCTGATTTTGCTGACTGCATCGATGGTTTGGTGTTAGTTGATTTAGAAAAAATGAAGCCGGCGCGTCGTAAGCGCTATTTAGGTGAACAGCCTTCTGGTGTGCAAAATAGCGAGGCAGCGTAAACATGAATGTATCGGCGGTAGGGAGTCTTCCTTGCTCGCCACTCTTGGCGCAATCTGCTTTAAGCACACTAGAATAATAAAATTTATTCAAGCGGCAACGATCAGTTGCCGAAATACCCCAATCAACCAATCGGCATCATCGATGGGTAAATCATGGCCTGCGCTGTTGTGCAGTATTAGTGGGTAATGATATTTCTTCGCTAAATATTCGCTGCATTTATGTGAGACCATTCGATCTGCTCGGCTGCTTATGAAGTAGCCTTGCACTTTATTGAGTTTATCCATGTGCGGTGATTGAAAACGCGAGGCGGCGATTAATTGCCTTACCACATTCGTTTTTGTGGCAGGGCGGCGTTCACGTATATGGCACCACTGCGGCAATAGCTCGGCGTGTTGTGCTTTGTTATTGCTCACCATATTGAGTATGGCGCGCTCTTGGCTCTGTGTTGAGCGTGATAATAAAGCATGGAGTGTTGCGGGAATGGCGCTAGGTTTTAGCCTGTTTAGTAGGCCGCAATCGGCGCTACTGGTGCTGATTAAAATAGCTGCGGCAATGTCGCCATTTGAATTTGCCAGCCAATCAAGTGCGACCATCCCCCCTAAAGATAACGCTACGATGCCGAAGGGTTTGGAGATGGCTGCAGGTAGGCGTTGCTGAACATCTTGGCGGATCTCAGCGATAGATAGCGGCGATGGGCGCTGGTGTTCGCTACCAAAACCAGTAAGATCTATAGCATGGCAGCGCCAGCCCAGCTCGGTTTCGCAGCGCGCAATAAAATCGCCCCAATGGGCTTTTTCACGGCTGAGGCCGCGCAGAAATATCCAATCTTTGATTGCGTTAGTTTCCAGTGCAAGCTGACTCATAGCTGTCTATACCACAGGCTTTGGGCCATTTGTTGCATCTCTCTTTCCTGCTCGCCACGTGGTTGCCAGTGCTCAATATTTCTCGCTGCGGCCAATAAAAAGTCGATTAGTAAAAGATGGCCGCGCAAGACTCTCGCGTGGCGGTGGGGGACGGTGGGATTAAATAAGCCGGCAAAACTAAATAGCTGTTGTGGGTGCTTTTTTACCCAAAGCCATGAACCCATTTCTAGGGTGAGGGGTAGCAAGGTAACCCCATCGGCGCGACATTGGCGATGAAAGTAATCCCATATATCACCATGACTTAGATAATGCATGGCTTGGGGGCCAAATACATAGTTGTGATGGGGGAAGTTGCGTTCCCATAAAAGTTTTAGGGCGACGTAGCTGCCGATGTCGTCGATGGGTTGGCGGCGATAGGCGTAGGGAATCCATAAGTGATCTTGAAATCCAAAGCCGGAGTGGAAGTCCACGACGATGCTTGGGCGACCAACTTGGCAGTAGCGTTTAATAATATTTTGTAGTGCGACAAACTCCCCTTCAAAGTCGGCGCCGCGTTTTCCCCTATACCATGGGATGGTCTTGGATATGCGCTGGCCGCCGACTAAAAAAGGAACTTTGTCTTCGGCATCTATCGGTGCGTGTCGATTTAAATCAACCCCATTGGGATTGCAGCGCGAATCCTGCAGCATACCGCCGGGGTTTACTATCGGTGCGGCAACTATTGCAATGTCCTGCTCAAATTGCGCTCGCCAATGGGTGTCCCAGCGGCAGCGCTCTATCACGGTTTCTAGCCATGCCAACAAGACTTGCGTGCCGATGCGTTCAACGCCGTGAATACCGGCGGTAAGAATTAGGCAGTGCTTGGCGGTGTTGGGATTGCCAATTGTGAGTGAGACGACGGGTAGAGTAAATTCGCCTACTTCAACGAGTGCTTCGGTGCGCGTGGAGATTAAGTCGCCGGCTTGACGGCAAAGCTGCTCCATAGAAATGAGTTCAGACAGGCGCTGGCGAAGTCGCCCTCGGCAAGCATCCATTACCGTTGTGAAGTCAGGTAAATCGGGGCCGCAGAGAGCGGCCTCCATGTCGCCTTCTGGCTCGAGAATACGTGCTGGTTCTTGGTGACTCATGGCGGGAATTAACCTGTGGCTGCAATAGCCTCGATGGGTCTACCGGTCTGCTCCCAGAGTTCAGCTACCAATTTAGTACTGTCGTGCCACTCGCCACTTAATAGCCAGTCGCAGATCGCTGCGGCAACATCAGGGTAGTGGCAAGCTTGTTGAGGAGGAATATTTGCTAGCCACTTTTCGATATGGCTTGCAGAAAAATCATACATCACGGTGGCCGCGCCGAGCTGTTGCAGCGCGGCGGCATTGCCGAGTTGTTCAGACTGGCCTGCAACGGGCTTTGTCAGTGCGGGAATACCCATGTGTAGGCATTCGCTAATTAGCTCAAAGCCGGAGTTGCAAATAACACCTTTTGCTCGGCATAGATCGTGTTTAAAGTCGTGCAGGCTGGTAGGGCGTCGGCTGATATTGTCGCGCTCCTCACGCTCTAACTGAGGCGCATATTGAATAAACTTCTGCTGGGGAAATTTTGCCAATGCTGCGCTGACTTCTTGCTGATCTTCAAAGGGCAAATACACCACAATATGTGGGGGCGTGGTGCAGGGTTGACGAATCTCGTCGGGGTTAATAATGGGGGGCGCGATATTGGCGTTAAAACTGTCCCAATGTAAGCCGAGTCGATATTGGGTAGGCGCAAAAAATTTCATGATAAGTCGATTTCGCAAGTCTACCCCGCTTTGCGGCACATTGGGGTAACCAAAGGCGTATTGATGGCCTACGCCGATCACTGGCTTTTTCTGCAGTCGTCCCGCCCATGCGGTGACTGGCTCAAAGTCTGTGACTATGGCGTCGTAGCTGCTTAAATCGAGTTTGCGAACGTCGCGAATAAAGCGGAATGGCTTGGTTTGCATCAATGTTTTGACGGCGCTGATACTGCCTTTTTCAGTTGCAAAGGTCAGTCCGTCGCGCAGCTGGTAGTCGCCAAAAATGTCCATATCAAAATAGTGTTCTGGGTCGCGTCCAGAAAATAAAAATTGCACGTCTACATTTTTTTCTGCGAAGTGCTGGGCCATCATGCGGGCGCGAGAAATATGGCCATTGCCGGTTCCCTGTACGCCGTAAAGCAATTTCATAGTCGTTCTCTTGAAGTGAGTGTGTGCCGACCGCTTTCATTCTGAATTGGCCGGTAAGGAGTGGGGGACTGATTTATAAATGGCATGGACGTAGCGCCGTCGCCGCGATGCTTAAGGCGTTTAGACGGCCGTGACAATCGAGTGACCTAGATGTGCAATGCCAATGCCTAAACCGGCACCCGCAAGGGTGTCGGTGGGGAAATGCACGCCGAGAATGACCCTAGAAGCACCTACTGCGATTGCCCACAAAAATAGGGGTGCGCCGATAGCGCCAAAGAACAATACCGTCATGGTCGCCAGTAAAAATGCCGCTGCGGTGTGTCCCGAAGGAAAGCTGAATTCGTCCGAGGCGATGATGGCGGCGCTAAAGGCTGGAATAGCCGCCGGTGGACGTTTTCTGCGGCAGGTGTTTTTTAGCACCCAGTAGGCGGGAAGCCATGCGGCAAAACTAATAATAACCGCACTAAAATAGCTTAAGCCTTGGCTCGCACCCATGACGTAAACGCAAAGTGGGAGACCGAGTTGAGCGTAGCCGTCGCCGGTTTTTGATATACTGCGGGCTACACGAGACAATTGCTGCTGGTGGCGGGTGTTAACGCAAGCCAGAAACATTCGCACATCGAACTGATTTATCGACTGTATTAAGCGCATAGTTTTATCCTCACACCTGAAACCATACGCTGATGTGTTTTCAGTATTGTGACGACTATATTGCAGTTTAAAGACAGTGCGCGCTGATGTTCCTAGGCGTTTTCGATTAGTAGTATGCTACCGCGATGATGACGACTGGTGATGACTTCACGGGGGATTAGCTCGGCAAAAAAATCGTCTATGCAGGCTTCGGCAACGGCTAGAAAGGGTGGGCGGTGCGGATCGGCAATGATGATTTTTTTAACACCGGCTTCTACCGCTCGATGAATTAGATCGAAGACTTCTTCACTCATTTCATCCCAAAAGCAGATGTCGCTGGCGATGATGGTGTCGTTTTGGGCGAGTTCAGTGCCGCTCAGTTCCGTAAAGCGCGCAATCTGGGTCTTGATTGCAACATCATTGTGCTCAGCTAGCAGCGATAAATACGGGAAAACAGCAGAATCGGCATCCATTGCGCTTACGTCGGCGTTGAGGTATTTGGCGCAATATATGCTGGCTAATCCCCAGCCACAGCCTAAATCAAGCACTTTGCTGGCTGTGGGTAATGGGTTTTCCCGCAGGTAGTCTATGAGCAGGTAGGCGCTGCCCCAGAGTTTGTTGCCGTGTAAATGGGTGGCTTTGGTGGCGCGTTTTAGGCGGCGCATATCGGGGTGAGCTGCAAGCAAAGTGCGAACACCAAAATATTCTCGAACGTGGGTAGCGGATGCGCTTGGCATGGGTATTCCTACTAACATTTGGTCTGTTAATTTTTACGTGTGCTGGCAAGCTTAAAATAGCGATCTTAATTGTGAAACAGAGGCAATACCATAATTAGCACCGAGAATTGCATGGTGTGGGGCTGGCACTTTTATTGGTTTGATTGAAGCTAAGGATAGAGTTTGTGACGACATTTGATTACGACGTATTGGTATTAGGTAGTGGCCCAGCGGGCGAAAGTGCGGCGCTAAATGCGATGAAGCATGGACATCGCGTAGCGGTGATTGAGGCGCAGGATACCGTCGGCGGGGCGTGTACCCACCAAGGTACTATTCCATCGAAGGCACTGCGGCATATGGTGCGCCAGGCCATTCGGTACAACACCACGCCGGCGTTCCGCGATATTGGCGACCCGCGCACACTGACTTATCCGCGCTTGTTAAGCCACGCCAATGAGGTTATTGCGCGGCAGGTAGATATGCGCAGCCGGTTTTATTACCGCAACCAAATTCGCCTATTTTTTGGTCGTGGTCGCTTTGTCGATAAACACACCATCGAAGTGATTTCTGAGGAAGGGCAGGTGGAGTTGTTGACCGCTGCCAGCGTTGTTATTGCAACGGGCTCACGGCCCTATCAGCCGGAAAATATCGATTTCTCGCATCCGCGGGTCTACGACAGCGACAGCATTCTTAAAATGACCAACACCCCAGGCAAAATCATTATTTATGGGGCGGGGGTAATTGGTTGCGAATACGCGTCAATTTTCTCCGGCATTGGGATCAAAATTGAGCTGATAAACAGCCGCGACCGTCTGCTGGAATTCTTGGATGACGAAATTTCCGACGCGCTCAGTTACCAATTGCGCAATACCGGCGTCATGATCCGGCATCGCGAAGTGTATAAATCGGTAGTGACCAGCGATAAGGGCGTAGAGGTACTGCTGGAGTCCGGCAAACGCCTGCATGCAGATGCACTGCTTTGGTGTAATGGCCGCAGCGGTAATACCCAAAACCTGGGGCTAGAAAATATTGATTTAGAGACCGATCATCGCGGTCAATTGGTGGTAGACGAGCACTACCAAACCCGTGTACCGGGCATTTACGCCGCGGGGGATGTTATCGGTTGGCCTAGCCTGGCGAGTGCTGCCTACGACCAAGGTCGCTCGGCGGCGGCGTCGGCAAGAGGAAAAGAGCACTGCCGCTTTGTCGATGACGTCCCCACCGGTATTTATACCCTGCCTGAAATCAGCTCTGTTGGTCAGACCGAGCGCGAGCTGACCGAGGCAAAGATTCCCTACGAGGTAGGTCGCGCCTTTTTTAAGGATACCGCCCGTGGCCAAATCAGTGGCGAAACAGTGGGTATGCTCAAGCTCCTCTTTCACCCCGATACCCTAGAGATTTTGGGGATTCACTGCTTTGGGGCCGAAGCGGCGGAGATTATTCACATCGGTCAGGCCATTATGAAGCAGCAAAATGGCGGTAATACCCTGCGTTACTTTGTGACCACCACCTTTAATTACCCGACGATGGCAGAGGCTTATCGCACTGCGGCGCTGAATGGTTTGAATCGTCTATAGTCGTCACCGCTAATCGTTGCCGGTTAGTGAGTGATTACCTTGCTTTAGAGGGCGGGCACAATTTTTTAAATTATTTGCGGTATACGTATAAATATTTGTTGACAGAAAATCGAGTTCATCATAAATAGTGCCCTGAACAACCACGGTTAGCCGAGGGGTTCATTCTGTATCTACGAAGTACTGGAGTGGGCAAGTAATGGCAAATGACCTAGCCGATGATGATATCGACGACATCATAGATGACGATTCCTCAGATGACTTTGAGGAGCGCCGTTTAATGGGTGGTGGCGATAGCAGTATTCGTCGCAAAATCGAAGAGCGCTTAGAGCGCAAACGCCTTATGGATGAATTGGATTTACTGGACGATTTCGACCTGTAAAGACGCTAATTCTCTGACATTTGGTGTAATTTCCGTCTAAACGCCACATTTTGTGGCGTTTTTCTTTTCCTTTCCTATCTCCTTTACTCCCCACAAGGGCTTGTATTGCTGAAAACCGGCGACGGTTATAACATGCAGAGAGAATTTGCATGTATTAGCTGCCGGCGTTAGGGTTATTATCCTTACTCCTTAGGGGTGGCGGCAAAAAATACCCGTGCGTCATAAATAAAACAGGATTTAGTAATGAATTGGAAAGCCTTGTCTGCGGTAGTGGTGATAGTCGGGATAGCCGGATTTGTCTGGTATGTCTTGGATCGTTCTGCGAACAGTGAATACAACGACACTGTTATCGAAACGGTTGAGGACTTAACACCTAAAAAGGTGGTGAAGGAAACTCTGGCGGTCGAGTCTGAGGAAGACTACAGCGAGAAAGCGGCCAAGGCACCGGCGCCACCGGTGGCCATAGATGGTAGCGACGGACAAATTCGCGACGCGGCGGCAACGCTTTCCGAGCCTTTGGCTGGCTGGTTGCAGCCCGCCGAGCAAATGCGTAAGTGGGTGTCGGTCATTGACCAATTAGCGACCTACCGTTTTCCGACTAAGCATCTGCCGGTGGTATATAACAAAGAGCCATTTTTGGCGGTTAAAACGGAAAATGGCTTTCAGAATGATCCTGGTAATTACAAGCGTTGGGATCATTTAATCAATACGGTTACGGCAATTGACCCTAAGAATTTGGCGATTTACTACAAGAAATGGTCACCTTTTTTAGAGGGGACTTATAATGAGTTGGGTAATCCTCAGTCCTTTGATAATCAGCTTCGTACCATGATTGAGCATTTTTTGATCGTCGAGCCCATTCCCGCAGACGCGGCGCTAAAACAGCCCAAAGTGCTGTATGAATATGTTGATCCGGCCTTGGAAAATGCCGATCCTCTCAGTAAATGGATGTGGCGTCTTGGCCCAGACAATATGGCCAAATTACAAAATTGGCTGCGCGAGTTAGAAAGTTACCTGTAATTCCCCTTCTAAATATCGCCATCCGTTTGGATGGCGATATTCTAAAATGCCTTAGTTACACTCCTGTTTTCAGAACTGCCTTATAGGGGCGATATGCGCTATGCGGGTATCGCCTTTGATAATAATTCTATGAACACAGGTGACAAGTCATGCCAGTAAGCCCTCTTGATTTACACAATAGCAATATTCTTATTACCGGCCCGACAGGGCAGGTAGCGGCGCCCATTGTTGACGCCTTGAGTAAAATTGCCAATGTGACCGCCCTAGCGCGCTTTAGCAAAGACAGTGACAAAACGGCATTAGAGCAGCGCGGTGTAAAGGTGATCCGAGCAGACCTTGCCGATAAAGGCAGTTTGGCAGCCTGCCCAGACGATTTTGATTATGTGTTGAATCTAGCGGTGGTTAAGTCCGGAAATTTTGATTATGACCTTGCCGCAAATGCTGAGGGGGTGGGAAATTTGATGGCGCGATGCCGCAGCGCCAAGGCCTTTGTGCATTTTTCTTCTACGGCGGTATACGAATACGCTGGGCCAGTGCCACGGAAAGAAACTGATCCGCTGGGAGATAATCACCGCGCGATGTTCCCCACCTATAGCATTGCAAAAATTGCGGCGGAATCGGTGTGCCGGTTTGCGGCTAAGCAATTTGATATTCCAACCACGATTGCACGCTTGAGTGTGCCCTATGGCAATAATGGCGGTTGGCCGTTTTTTCATCTGCTAATGATGAAAGAGAATATGGAAATTGATATTCACCCCGAGGGGCCGAATAGCTATAACTTGCTTCACGCCGATGATTATATAGAGAAGATTCCCTACCTATTGGCAGCGGCGAGCAAGGAGGTTACAACCATTAATTTTGGCGGCTCGCAGGCGGTGAGCATTGAAGAGTGGTGTGCCTATTTGACCGAATTAACGGGGTTTGAGCCTAAATTTAGCGAGAAAACCACGGCCTTTGGCAGTTTGGCGATAGACACCACGCGGATGCACGAATTAATCGGTGAAACCCGCGTGGATTGGCGCGAAGGGCTTCGTGGGATGATTGAAAACCTCGCGCCGAACTTGCTTCGCTAATCGGGTAGAAAAGAGAGCAGCCGCTTGTTTATAGCGGCTGGATTTGCCCTATCAGATGTGGCTTAACACCAGTCTTATCTCTCAACTCGAATTCTAGGCTAGCGCCTTTGGCTTCGTAGTCTAAACGGACACTCGCGGGCAAAAATATCGGCGTTTTAAACTCAACCTGGCAGCGGTAGGCGTCCGCTTGAATCTCCTTGTTCAGTGCTGCTAAGCACGCAGCCTTGCTCCACATACCGTGAATGACCATACGCCTAAACCCAAGAATTTTGGCGCTGATGTCGTGCAAATGAATGGGGTTGAAATCGCCCGAGGCACGGGCATAGCTGCGCGCGTCGCTGCGGCTAATCGTAATCGTGCGAGATTGTGCGTAGCTGCGAGGCTCTGCACGGGCGGCTTTGGGTGCGCCGGGAATGCCTGTTTTGGCGCGGGACAAATAGCGGCTGTCATCTTCCCAAATTAATTCGTCACCGCTATAGGCTTCGCAGTGAAAGGTAAATTCATAGCCCTTGTCAGTAACGCTGTGCTCGGCAATATTGCAGCGTAGGCGCAGTACCTCTGTTGCCGCGATGGGGCGATGCTGAACAATGGTATTACTTAAGTGTACGCAGCCCATAGGCGCCAAGGGAAAGGCTTTGTCTAACATCATTTTCATATGCAGACGAAACATCTGTACATGTAAAAAGCTCATCGACAGTGTGCTGGTGTTTTCATCAAAACCACAGGCCCGATTGTAGCGACGCAGTTGCTTGCTATTGCAGCGAATATTGGCAACTTCTAATACATAGTTTGGAAACGAGGGGGAGTTGCTGGGCTTTTTTCGGGTAATCGCAGCCTTTAACAGCATAGGTGGGGTACTTGGCAGCGCGTTTAGCCTTAACTCATTGCTTGCGGTCATTCGACTCTATCTCCATACTGAGCTTGGCACAGTGGTTTGTAATACACGTCAACAAACCCTAGAGTATAATGAAAAACGCGGCATCAGGAATTTGCCGGCTTCAGTGTCGTTTACGGCAGTTCGGTCAATGCATGCCAGTGTTGATATTTTTGTATAACAGATACCAACTTGAATGACAGCATCAAATCCTAAACATTTTTCTGACCTCAGCGACTCCAGCTTCTTAATTCAGCTGGTTTATCCGGCTATGCAAAGCATGGGTTTGGATGTCGATCGCATTGTGAGCGAATGCCGCATATCGCCGACCTTGCTACAGGATCGCAGCGCGCGTTTTCCCCATACCGCACAGCTACAGTTCTGGCGTGTGCTTGAAGAGGTCAGTGGCGACCAGAATATAGGCCTACATCTAGCAGACGCGGTACAGGTCTATCGCGGTCAGGTATTGGAATACCTCTTTCTCAGCAGTCCAAATTTTGGCGAAGGCTTAAAACGCTCGCAAAATTATCAGCGCTTAGTTACCGACGCCATGCAATTTGAGCTGCAAATTGCAGAGCCGCAGTCACGGTTGATATTGGAGTTTGCCGGCGATGATGATCCGAGCTTCCGTCATCGCAATGAATGTTTTGCACGGTTCCTAATTCGCTACTTTCAGGCGGTGACCGACGGGGCATTCGTGCCTGATGCGGTGAATTTGACCCACGCTGCAGTTGGCGATGTTAGTGAATATGAAAAGGCATTTGGATGTCCGGTAAATTTTAGTAGCTCGGAGTCATCCTTAGTCTTTGCTTCGTCTATTCTTGCTACGCCGTCTACCCATGCCGAGCCGGATTTGCTCAAGCTCCATGAAAAGCTGGCAAGCAAACAGTTAGAGCGTTTGTCGCGGCAAGATGTGGTTGGAGACGTAAGGCAGATAATTGCCGAGATGTTAGAGCTAGGCCAGCCGAGCTTAGAGAATGTGGCTGAGCGATTAAATATGAACGAGCGCATTTTGCGCGCCCGTTTGACCGAGGCGGGTACCAGTTTTAATCAGGTGTTAGCGGATTATCGCTGTGTGCTTGCAAAGCGCTTGCTGGCCCGCACCGACGAAAGTATTGCCGATGTGGTCTATCTTACTGGCTTCTCTGAACCCAGCACTTTTTATCGCGCGTTTAAGCGCTGGACAGAGCTCACGCCAATAGAATACCGACAAATGAAAAAGGCAGCGCAGCTTAGCGATAAAGACTAGCGGCGCCGATTACTACTCTTCTCGAATTCTTAAAAAGCTAGCAAACCGAGGCGTGCCGCTTCCAGTCAGGCCATAGTATTTGTAGGTGATAGTCGTACCTATGGCCGGCGGTGACTGACGCTGGGCGTCTGAAAATCCGCTGCCGATTTTAAATTTAATTCCGTCACCGGTTTCTACTAGCAATGAACCTAACATACCTTTGTATTTGCCCTTGCCACCTATATGGCCAATAACAGTGGCTTCAGCGTCTTGATAGAGTTTTAACTTAAGTAGATCATCGCTTCGCTGGGAGCGATAGGGAGCGCTGCCTAAATGCAATATAAGCCCTTCGGCACCTTCAGCCACCAGTGCGACTAAATGCGCCATCAACGTTTTTTCATCGCCAAATTTTTGCTGTGCGACCAAAACTAAATAGGGTGACTGGTTTTGGCTGATAATGTTTTTAAGTTTATTTAAGCGCTGATCGAAGCTACCTTCCGCCCTTGGAAGGTCAAAAACCATAAACCGTATTTCACGCCACTCGGATTCATCTGGCGTGTCTTTACGAACCGCACCAGAAAGTTCGTCGAAGCGTTGTCGACCAAGCCATAACTCGCCGTCTAAGGGTGTGGCTGGAAATTGGGCGGTAAACCAAGGCGGGGCGTGGTAGACATTGCCCTGCCTAGACAGAAGCGTTTTGCCATCCCAGTAGGCTCTCACACCATCAAATTTTTCACTTACCCAGTAGTCCTTTAGCTCGATGTTGCTGTGATAGGTGTTGGCGAGCATTAGCTTAGGCTGTGTTTCTGCCTGTGCGCTAGATGATAAAAATACTAATAGCAGCGCGAGCTGTAGTGTTGAGAAGTTTATGTAGACCGAATAAACGGATTGAAGCGCAGCCATTGTGAATCCTCCCTGATTCAAAATATGCTTTGAGTATAATAGTCTTGGAATAGATGCAATAAAACAGTGTTCTTAGTAATGCTTGGCGCGTTTAGCGACGTACCGGCAACCGAATTCTGCTCAGACAGAAAATCCTGCATCTTTGTGAAAGGGACTTTTCCACCCGCCCTGCCAACACTTATATCTGCCCACCCACACCTTTGAATTTTTCAACAAAAGCGGCAATTTTCTGAAACACCGTTTGCTTCTGGGTTCGGTACTGCGGATTCAATGGGCTAAGTTTGGGCAGCGCTTCATTAAGAGCAGTTCCATTTTCAGAGGCGTACTCACGTTTGAGTGATGAGGCAATATAGCGTTTGGCAGCATCGATATTGAGCTTTTCAGAGGCAATAATGGCATCGGCTTCGCGCTTCTGCTCCGCCTGGGCGAATTTGAAAAAGGCGTCGATAATGCTGGCTTTGTCATTGATCTCATCCAAGTTTGTCTGGTTAATAAAATCAACCACCAAGCTTTCTTTCGCTCTATTGCCAAGGCTACCGCGGATCATACGGCGGACTTCTTCAATCAAGCCTTCTTTGCTCTTGTTCTTCTTATTGTGATCAAAAATCAGTTCAAGAATGTAATCGAGGTTTATTTCTTGGGATTTAAGCAAATCAATTTCAAAGACCACGTCGTCCCAGTTTGCCGTTGACTTATCTTTGTCCTGACCTTCTTTATCGCGTCGCAACCACTCGCGGGTATCGTTGTAGGTAGAGCGATAATCTTGAATAGCACGTTCGCTCGGCATATCGATGGTTTGCATTGCCTCGATGTCAGCATCGTCCAGATAGTACTTTGCCTTGAACTCTTCAACAGCTTGTTCATCACTGGTATCTAAGCTTTGCAGCGCTTTTAATCCAGCAAACTCATCGTAGTTTTGTAAAATATTTTCTGCTTTTAAGTATTCACCAAACAGCTTGGCAAATTCTTTTTTATCTTGTTCTTTTTCAATATTTTCTGGGTTTGGAAAGCGTTCTTGCAACTCTTTTACGATATCAACAAAACCTCGACGCGCTTGGCCAGTAGCAATATCGTTAAAGCCTTCCATGTATTCTTTGTAGCTCTTCTCCAGCACCACGTTTTTGGTGTTTTTGTCACCAAACAAGGTGATAGCATCAATGGTTGCCTGCTCTAAGTCCCGGAAGGTAACAATATTGCCAAAGGTCTTCGTCGCATCATAAATGCGATTGGTGCGAGAAAATGCCTGCATCAAGCCGTGATAGCGCAAATTCTTATCAACAAACAAGGTGTTAAGCGTAGGCGCATCAAAGCCCGTTAAAAACATACCGACCACTATGAGCAGATCTATTTCTTGATTCTTCACGCGCTGGGCAAGGTCACGGTAGTAGTTCTGAAAACCATTACTGTCCACGCCATAGTTAGATTTAAACATAGCGTTGTAGTCAATGATCGCGGCGCTCAAAAACTCTTTCGCACTGCTGTTTAGGCTACTTACTTCAAAACTCTCATCTAAAATATCACCAATGGCGTCCTGCTCTTCATTGGCAGCAAATGAGAAGATAGTCGCAATGCGCAGAGGTTTACTTGTGGCTCCATTCTCAGCTTCGGCCTGCAATGTTTTGAAGGTTTCATAGTATGCTTTCGCTGCATCAACACTACTTACCGCAAACATGGCGTTAAACCCTTTGGCGCCAGAATAGGCTCGATGTGTTTTCTGGTTAAAATGGCTCAGAATATACTGCGATATTTCACGAATGCGCATCGGGTGTAAGAACGCTTTCTTGTTCTCCGCGGCACTGAGCTTCTTATCATCCTGCTCAGTCTCAATGCTCTTAAATTGAGGGCGAACGTCGTTATAGTCCACTTTGAACTTGAGTACTTTTTCATCACGAATGGCATCAGTGATCACATAAGTGTGCAACTGCTGGCCAAACACGCTGCCCGTGGTTTCAGCACCCAAGGCGTTTTCAGGGAAAATTGGCGTACCGGTAAAGCCAAACTGGTAGTACTTTTTGAATTTCTTCTTCAGGTTTTTCTGCGCCTCACCGAACTGGCTTCGATGACACTCATCGAAAATAAATACCACTTGCTTGTGGTATATAGCTAAATCGCTTTCGCTTTTGATTAAGTTGTTGAGTTTTTGGATAGTGGTAACGACAATCTTGTTATCGTCTTTATTCAGGTTGCTTTTAAGCCCTGCGGTACTGTCCGAACCGTTCACACTATCAGGCGAGAACCGCTGGTACTCTTTCATGGTCTGATAGTCGAGGTCTTTTCTGTCAACCACAAAAAAGACTTTATCTATACAGTCTAAATCGGTGGCCAAACGTGCCGCTTTAAAGCTAGTGAGTGTTTTTCCTGAACCTGTGGTGTGCCAAATGTACCCACCGCTCTCGGTGTTGCTCCAGTTCTTAGCGTTAAACGCGCTCTTTATCTTCCATAAAATGCGCTCAGTGGCCGCAATCTGGTAGGGGCGCATTACAAGCAAGGTATTGCTGACATCAAATACCGAGTAACGCAAAATTACTTCAAGCAAGGTCTCTTTCTGGAAAAAAGTGGCGGTAAAGTCTTTTAAATCCTTGATCAGCGTATTGTCTGACTTCGCCCAGTTCATCGTAAAGTCGAAGCTGTTTTTGTCTCGTTTAGTGGTATTGGCAAAATAGCGCGTGTCGGTGCCATTAGAGATCACAAACAGCTGTAAGAACTTGTACAACGAGTGATCGCTATTAAAGCTTTCTTTGCTGTAGCGATGTATTTGGTTAAACGCCTCACGGATCGCCACACCACGCTTTTTCAGTTCGATTTGCACCAAAGGCAAACCATTGACCAAAATCGTCACATCGTAACGGTTGGCATGGCTTCCCGTTTGCTCAAACTGCTTTATGACCTGCACTTTGTTACGCGCAATGGTTTTCTTGTCGAACAGGTAGATGTTTTCTATATGGCCATCATCAAAGACAAAATCGAAGATATAGTCACTGTGCACCTTGCGGGTTTTGTCGAGAATATTGTCGCTGGGTGTGTTCAGGTATTGCTCGCAAAAGCGAGCCCATTCGGCATCAGTAAACTCGACCTTATTAAGGGCTTGTAGCTGCTTGCGCACATTCGCCATCATGGCATCGGGTGTCGTTAGTGCAGGTAAATACTCATAGCCCTGGTTGCTTAAATCTTCAATAAGCTCACGTTCTAAATCCCCTTCGCTTTGAAAGCTTTCAGCGACTTTCCACTCTTTGCTGTATTTGTCTAAAACAATAAAGTTTTTTGATTCGGCAATTGCTTTGTAATCGCTCACGAAAGAACCTCCCAATGTCCGGTTTTCTTGGCACCGACCCGTTTCAAAAATAAATGCTCTTTCAGTTTTTTAATGCGGCGCTCAATGGTACTGAGTGCCTTTCCTGTCTGTTCGGCTAGCATGGCATTTGTGATATAGCGGTCTGCTTTTATCAATTCTAGAATGGCGTGATCCAGAGGCGACAGTTTTAAACCTGCATTTATACCTGCACTTATACCCGCATTTTCAAACTGGCGGGAAGTACTGTCCTCAATGGCATCCAGTATCATCTGCAACATATATCGGATAAACGGCGAACAATCCGTTTGGGCGGTACTGTTGCGGATAGCAAGGTAGTACGCCTCCTGATGCTGGTGTACCAAACTTTCCACCGGGATATTAATAAAGATGGGCTGCCATTTAGATAGAATCAGCGTTTGCCATAGTCGCCCCATGCGACCATTACCATCGGCAAACGGGTGAATAAACTCAAATTCATAATGAAATACACAGCTGGCAATCAATGGATGGTCTTTGGTTTGTTTGAGCCATTGAATTAAATCAGCCATTAAACCGGATACCTGATGGGCAGGCGGCGTAACGTGATGCACCACACCGCCTTTATGGATACCCACGCCTTTACTGCGAAACTCACCCGCATTGGCAAAAATATCTGACAGCATTAAGCCATGAGCAGTAAGTAAATCGTCAATGGCGCTAGGGGTAAATGTAGGAAGTGCATCGTAAGCCGCAATGGCACCTTTTACCTCGGCCAGTTCGCGCATGCTACCTAGCACAGGCTTACCTTCAACAATGGCGGTCACTTGCTCCTCGGTTAACGTATTACCTTCAATCGCCAGTGTGCCTGTAATGGTTTTAATGCGGTTTTGCTTGCGCAGTTGGGATGATGCATTCAACTGGCTGGCATTTAATTCACCCACCTGTTGGCTGATTTCTGCCACTAAATTGAGGATTTCGCTGGTAAGGGTGAAAGGCGGCTTATATCTCATCATTCCCCTCCCTCGGAGGGGTGCCCGAAGGGCGGGATAATTCCCCTCCTCTGGAGGGGTGCCCGAAGGGCGGGATAATTCCCCTCCTCTGGAGGGGTGCCCGAAGGGCGGGATAATTCCCCTCCTCTGGAGGGGTGCCCGAAGGGCGGGGTGGTTCCTTAAAAACACAACAACCCCATCCATATTTTGCAAAACATCTTTTGCTAGAACACGAATTACCGTCAGTCCTAAATCATTCAAGTAAGCATCTCGTTTAGCATCTTGCGCTTGTTTACCGTCGTGAGAACTGCCGTCAACTTCAATCACAACGGATTTTTCTGCACAGTAAAAATCAACAATATAATTGCCAATAATTTTTTGACGATCAAAGTCTAATCCATTAAGTTTATTTGACTTTAATTCCAACCAAAGCAACGCTTCGTGCAATATACCGGCTTTGCGCAGAGCCTTAGCTTTATCTTTTAAGGCTGGATTGTAAGGCAGCGATTTGTAGGCATTGGTTTTTCTCATCAAGAACCACCCCGCCCTTCGGGCACCCCTCCAGAGGAGGGGAATTGGGGGAAGCTCAACAACAGCTCACGATAATACTCGTATTGCTTTTGGCGTAGCTCGATTTCGCGTGGGAGACCTTCTTGCAGGGAAGTTGTTAAGGTGTCGAATTTATCCAATATCGCTACAATTCGCGCCTGCTCGACCAATGATTTCTCAGGCTCATTTGCGTAAGGAACAGGTAACCTAAAGTTCTTAATGATTGTCGAATTTAGATCTCCTCTTGCACCTTGTCCTAAAGCTTTTATGTTTTCATAATTGAAACTAACCCAATGAAAGACGTATCGGTATAGGGCTTTTTTATCGTCGATTTCCAAACATCCACAGTGCTGATTTGTTGTTAGTGGAATCTTATTAATTGCTGATCTTCCAGCAGTTGCTCCAGAGATAGCAATTATTACACAGTTTTCTGGAATCCATTTGGCTGATGAATTTTTCAACGCAGCTGGCGTTATAAATACCTCAGTTTCAGATACGTCAGAAAACTTCACTTCCTGAGTTCTCAACCAAGGAATATTGCCGCCTTCGTAGAATTCAGGCTTTCCAGCAGTAGGTGTACCACCTGAGTACCATTTTTTTGTGACATAACCTAGGGTCATCCATTCAAAATCACCTTCTTCAAAACTCAACAACTGGTCACGGTAGTAGTTGTATTGTTTTTTGCGCATGTTAAGCTCGGCGGTCAGCTCGGTGGTCATGGAGGTAAATGCGTCCAGAATACGCACTATTTCAGCTTGTATTGCCAGTGATTTTTCTGGGTTATCTGGGCATGGAATGGGGACTGCAATTTTTTCAACCTGATGACTCATTAGCTTCGGATTACCCATACCTGAGTAAACGTACTTTTTAGCTTCAGTTGTCAACCAATAATACAAGTACTTACCCGTGGTGCATTTAGGAAATGACCACTTTCAGGTTGTTTAATTTATTCCCTTCACGTTGGTTGAACCATTGAATTAATGTGAGGGACGCTATCTTTGTCACAATTCTGCGCGAAATACCCTTGAACGATTTTGCATAATTCCGCCGTATCATGAACTGGTCACAAAGTTGTGAAAACAATGTTTCGATCCGCTTTCTGGCTTTACGATATTTAGCCGGAAAGTCTCTAAACTCTTTCTGGTTCTTTCGCATCGGTGTTTGCAAATTGATACAACTTGATGAAAATAAATCTGTTTGCCAAACTCTGCTCAAATACCCTTTATCGCCAATCAAAACACAATTGTTTAACTGGCCTTCAATATCGTTTAGGTAATGGATGTCATGAACCGAAGCCTTTGATATATCGTACATTTTTAACACGCCACTCGGTGAGCAAACCGCGTGTAACTTATAGCCAAAGTAGCGCATATTTTGTGCTGCACAAAAACCAAAATCTGGCGAGCTAGATTCAAATTCTTGGCAAATTTTACTGCGATTAGATCGACTCATTTTACACACTTCCAATGGCATGCTATCGACAATATTTATATCGTTATCAACATCTAATCGCGTGACAATAGCGCTTCTGATTTCTTCTAATTTAAAACTCAACCTTCGCGCTCTTCTGTTATAAACGGAGCGCTCAATTTTCCCATTGATGCACGCAGGCAGCTGTTTGAACAAAAAGTGTTCTGAATCAATGCCCAGTGTTTCAGCTGCAAGACTGAGCGCGAGTAGCTCCTTATCGCTTAGCTTAGGTGTTCTGATTTGATTCAAAAAATTATCGGCTGGCTCAATTTCGTGCAAAAGAGACAGAATTTTGCTATAAACGCTGTGTAAGTTACTCATCTCGTTACCATTTTTCTCGTAAACTAATGATAACCTCTTTATGAGGGTGAGTAACTTACCTCCTTCCTAAATGCACTACGGGT
>NZ_PQGG01000005.1 GCF_002915595.1 Zhongshania marina | reverse complement strand
CCTTTTTGGGCTTCCACGCTATTTCAACACCTGCCTTGGTATACATGGACGTGTCTTGAGGGTCAACGTGGGTTGAAAAGCAGCAGGTCGCCCTAATGCGAACCATTCCGTTAATTCCGCTTTTGGGGATCGGTAGCGGGACTCTCAAATATTTCCCAGGTAGGAGTTCGCCCTGGTACAGTATTTTTGCGACGCCTGATGGGGATCGTATTAAGTCTTCAACCTCATCGATCACTTTTCCCCAGCCAATCTGAAATTGCTCTTGTTCGTTTCGCTGGGCGGAGTTGATCAGTAGCGCCTTTATCGCAAGAGGAGAAATATCGTGGCCAAATAAGGCGCGAATGCCGACCGCCTTTCGCAAAAGATAGGGCGCGGAGAAGCTGGTGCCTTGTTGCGGAACAATTTCTGGGATGGCTGAGGAGTTTAAAACATGAAAGTATTGATGATGAGAGCCGCCAAAGGCGAGCAGATCCGGCTTTACTCTACCTGGCGCTCTCCCTGGCCCGCTTGCACTATAGCTCGCTTTTTGCCAACTCTGATTCATTCTATCTGAAGCGCCGACAGCTATCGCATTTACGCTATCGGAGGGCACTTGTATTCTATTCAACCCCAGCGATTCATCATTTTCCCCGTTATTGCCCGCGGCTATAGTTAATAAGGTTTCACCATCTGCGAGATAGGAGTCCAACATCGATGTCCATGGATGAATCTCATCGTCGTCTATCGGTAGATCAGGGCCGAGGCTGATGTTTAAGAACTCATATTGGCGGGAAATTAAGATATCCTCAATATGGGTTAGCGTCCTATATAGCTCAAGCGGATCTTCGGTATCAATATCGCAATCTAGAACTCGATGGTGATCAACAAATGAATACGGTCGAGGTGCCTCACTCTCGTGGGGTAGCGGCCCAAATAGAAATGCCGATGTCACGCCCAGGCCGTGATCCGTGCCACCTGGGTAGTCTGACGACGCTGAATCAGACAGCTTGTATTCATTTAGCCACGGCTTAATCGCGTGAGTTTCAGGAAGCCCTCCATCTAGAATAGCGACGCGCACATCTGATGCCAACGGCGGTGCCGTGGGTAGTTTGGCCATCGCTGAACCTGGCAGCGAGCGCACCAGGGGCCGGAATGACCGCAGAGGCGCTATCGGCCTTACAACCCGCACGAAGGAGTGACGTGCAAGCTCGATCGCTTTATCTGGATCGCCTATTACGGGAATAAACCATAAACTTGATACCTCCAGTGACAACTCATCCTTGCTTTGGAAGCCCAGCTTATGCGCATAAGCGAGAAAGGATTGTTTAATAAACTCGGAGGTGCCGCCCGGTATGAATTGTATCCCGACCTCAAAATATCCCGGCTTGGAGGATTCGTTCTGTTTTAGCTTTGACGCTGCGGAAACACTGCTAAATCGCCAGACCTTCATTAAGTCCTCAGAAAAAGGCGACTCTTCCGTAATGCCTTGAAGTTTATTGGCATAATCTTCAAAATTTGTGATTTTCCCAGCAATAAAAAGGCTCGTCGATGGGGATGGCTGTGGCGCGCCTTTTCTCATCCATTTGTCTGGCTTGACCTCAGTCGCCTTGCTGCCAATAGACCTTACCCCCATGTCACGGAGCAGCTGCTTTGGATAGTGGCCTTTTGCTATAAACGATGGATGCAGCGTCATTTCCGCGACGGCGTATCCCCGTGGGCAAAGATCGGCATCAAGCGTTGAAAATTCCTTGTTGACGTGTTCGAGCTGTGGTCGAAGCCTCGCCACTACCTCGTTGATGGTGTAAAGGTCTCTACTCTGAGGGTTAATTTTAGGTGGCGGCGTTATTTTTGCCAGCTCTTCAGCCTTGCCGATCAGGTAGTTTGTCTTTTTCGCCATAATAATGTCCTTATTATTCGTTCTCGCCCAATTTCTTGCGAATGGTGTCCCTGCTCACGCCGAGAAGTTTAGCGGCGCGTTGTTTTGGAAAGGCATGCTGGGAGACAAGTTTAACCGCTAGCGTTATTCGTTCCTGCCGCGAAAGCGTATCGATATTGGGAATTAATTGCTGGATGCCAAAATTCTCAAATCCCTCAGGGTTGATCAGCTTCATTTTGCGAAGTTTGTAAATAGCTCGTTTAATATTGCTATACGATTCGCCCCTCAGACTGTCGGCCAGTAAATCCAGGTAATTTGTGAATTCAACGCGGTCATCGCCAAGGAATTCGATGACCGCTTTCTTGATATTTTCGTCATTCGGCAAACTAAAGGTGACATCCAGATCAAACCGGCGCCACAAAGCAGGGTCGACAAGCTCGGGGTGATTTGTGGCGGCCACCAATAACCCTTGATCTGGCCAGTTTTCGATCTCTTGTAGAAGCACGTTTACGAGGCGCTTGAGTTCGCCAACATCGGAGTCATCGCTACGTTTTTTTGCAATGGCGTCGATCTCGTCAAGAAACAAAACGCAAGGATGACTTTTCGCATAGTCCAGGACCGACCGCAGGTTGCTACCGGTTTTCCCTAGCAGACTGCTCATCACCGCCGTAAGATCCAGCACATAGAGAGGCAGGTCGAGTTGTTGAGCCAACCAACCCGCCGTCATGGTTTTGCCGACCCCTGGCGGTCCTTGAAAGATTAATGCACTGGCAGGGCTTAAGCCCTTGAGCGCGAGCTGACTCGCATGACGCCTTTCCATCAATATCTGCTGCAGCTGATCGCTTACGGCGCTGTCGAGGAGTGGCGCTGCCACAGGCGCGCCATGATACCGCCGAAGCAGTGCCAGCTCTAACTTTTCAGGGATCTCCTGCTCAGGGTGGCGCCCTTTCCGCAAGACCCCGTTTGACCTGGAGGTCTCCGATTTCAGCAACGCCTCGAGTTTTGACGCGTAATCCGGGTCTGTCCTACGCGCTTTCCGCACCAGTTTGGCGATGTAGAGCCTCACGTCGGAAGGCTTGCCTTCTAATGCCAGCCTTGCGATTTCCAGCGTTTCATTGGGTTGCATACTGCTTACGCCATTATAAGTGACTAGATTGTGTGTTTATGCATCATTCTAGTCACTGAGAATTATAAAGTACATAATTACATGTAGTTAGAAATCAACATAGATGGCTATTACTTCCACTTTCAGCACTTATTTGTCACAACTCATGCGATCTGCGGGTTGGATGCGTGGCAAGGCGGGGAAAATGGTATTATCACATGTAGACCGAGCGGAACGAAAAAGCGGGGAGTGGTAGGTGGAAAGAGCACGGCGGGAGGGCGTCAGTGTCGCGGCCCTGAAAGAAGCCGGTTTGCGGCAGAATACCCTGCGGGCGGCCGACGGCGCGGTGCGCCACTTCGAGCACACCTTTGGCGGCCTGTTGCCGGCCAGCCTCACGGCGATCGCCGACTATATCGCGTTTTCGCTGGAGGAAGGGCTGGCGGTCTCTACCGTGGGCCAACGGGTGTCGCTGCTCGGCACCTGGCATGAGGAAATGGGCTACCCGAATCCGACTCAGGACAGCCTGGTGAAAACCGTACTCAAAGGGGCGCGAAGTCGCTACCGCAAGGCGCCGAAGAAGGCGGTCCCGCTGAGCCGGGATCACCTGGTCCGCGTTGTCCAGGCCTGCGACGACGCCATTGTGGCGGCCGCTCAGCTGGATGATCCGAAACAGAGTCTGGCGCAGACCCGCAGCGCCGGACGGGACAAGGCCTTTTTCCTGCTGGGGTTCTGGTGTGCCTTCCGCTCTGATGAGCTGGTGAATCTGCGCTGGGAATACCTGACCTTTGGCGAGGGTCGAGACGCAAAGACCGGCCGGCCGATTCGCACCCTGGAGGTGTTCCTGCCGGCGTCCAAGGGCGACCGCGGCGCCGAGGGTCGGAGTTGGACCCTTCATGAGATGCAAGAACTCTGCCCGGTGACCGCACTCTTTGGCTGGCGGGCGGCGATGATGGCCGATGAAGGGCCGGTGTTTGTGAAAGTCGGGCGCTGGGGGCATGCGAGCGACGCGCCGCTTCATATTAATAGTGTACTGGAGCTGATGAAGCGCGCCCTCGCTCGGGCCGCCATGGAGGCCGCGGGCTTCTCTACCCACTCGCTGCGCCGGGGCTTTGCCAATCATGCCATCGCGCATCAGGCCGATGTGCGAGATCTGATGGACTGGGTGAAGTGGAAGGATATCCGCAGTGCGGTGGCCTACCTGGAGGCCAATCAGCGTTTGGCCAATGACCTCGCCGAGAAGGAAACTCAACCGTTGTCCGTGTCTCACGATATCGGGCGTACCGGCGCAATGGGCTCTGGCATCGCATCGCACCCCGACGGGTCTCCTTCTATAAAGGGCGCGGGTAATAGGTCGATCTGAGCAAAGCGTTGCCAAAATGCGCGGCCGAAAGGGTGGCGCACTGTGTGCGAAGTCCGGTGCTGGCAGGGGCGCGCCTGGTCAAGCGGGCGCCGCATGCAGGGATGTTGTGTCGCTCCCACCCTGGCGGCAATGTCATGTTTATAACACGATAAACTTGCGACGAGTGCAGGGTTGGTGGTACATTGAATGGCGTAAGGAGGTACGCCCATGACGGTTGCACAGGCGGTACAAAATCGCATTCGCGCCATGCCTGAAGGCCAGATTTTCGGGTACGAGGTGCTGCCCGACTACTTTTCGTCGCCCACCGCCGTAGTCAAGGCGGTCAATCGCCTGGTCAAAGAGCAGCGCTTGGCGCGCTTCGCCAAAGGCAAATTTTACCTCCCTAGGAAGGGCGCTCTGGGGCCACGTAAGCCTGCCGACAGCGAATTAATCCGCGCCTTCCTCTACAAGAATGGGCGGCTTCGCGGCTATGTCACCGGGCAATCTCTGTTTAATCGGCTGGGCCTGAGCACCCAGGTTCCCCGTACCGTGACGGTGGCGCTGAATGGCGGCCGGCAATCGCGGGACTTCGGAACGATCAAAGTGCAAACGGTGATCGCCCGTGCGCCGGTAACCGAGGACAACGTGACACTACTGCAATATCTCGATGTGCTGAAAGACATCAAAGGCATTTCAGATACGACGGTGGACGACGCCTTGGTGACAATGAATGACCTGATCGCAAAGCTCAGTGTCAATGACCAGCGTGGTTTGCTCGCCTTGGCGGAGGCGTACTACACGCCGCAGACCAAGGCGCTATTGGGCTTGGTGTATTCCAATTTGAAATTGGCCCTGCCTGAGGATTTCGCGACTTCGCTCAATCCCACGACGGTCTATAAACTGGGTGTCGATGAAAAGCGGTGGCCGCATGCCAGAATGTGGAATATCAGATAGTGCGCCTTCATGACGCCCCCGATACCTTTGCTGAGCTGGTTGCCTTCGCGGCTGAGCGCATTGGCTTACCTGAAGTCTATGTAGAAAAGGACTATTGGGTAACCAATGCGCTGAAGCACCTCTCCGCCTCGCCTCATGCCCAGTACGCTGTTTTCAAGGGCGGCACCTCCCTGTCGAAGGCGTACCGTCTCATTGAGCGGTTTTCGGAGGACATTGATCTGGCGGTGTTGTCTGTAGGACTCAGCGGCAACGCGATCAAACAACGTATCAAAGATGTGGAGACCGCGGCCAATTGCGGCCTCAACGCCATCGACGATACGAGGGTAAGCAAGGGCTCATCCTTTCGGCGAACGGTCTATGCCTACCCTCGATTTCTGGAAGGACACGGTTTTGGCCAGGCCTCCCCGCATTTGATGATTGAGGTCAATGCGTTTACTCATCCTGAGCCGCACGAAGCTCGATGCCTTCAGAGCTTGATTGCGGACGCGCTTATTGCTCAGGATCGCCACGATCTGATTGAAGAATATGGCCTTGAGCCCTTCTCTATCCAAGTTTTATCCATCCGTCGCACGCTCGTAGAAAAACTGTTAGGACTGATCAAAGACAGCTATCACGATGACCCTATCGCGCAGCTCTCTCGTCGTATCCGGCACCTCTACGACATCTGCCTTATTTTGCGGCAGCCGGAACAGCGGGACTTTATCCAGAGCGAAGACTTTGAGGTGCTGTGCAAGGTCTGTATCAGCGATGAAATCGAAGGCAACTTCGACAATTGCCATTGGCTGGAGCAACCGCTTAGCAGTGCACCGCTGTTTGCGCAGTTTCCCGAATGGAAAGCGTCGCTGGAGAATACCTACCTGGGAAGCTTTTCCGATTTGGTCTACGGAGAGTTGCCAGGCTTGGAGGAAATTGAACGCGCTATCGCCTTTTTAAGCTAATGTGTGCCCGGCAATCGATGACGTGCACAATTCGAATAAGCCAACATTTCTAAGAATCGGTACCACGTTAGATCCATCAGCAAAGCCGTCAAAAAATGTGCTAAAATGGCAGCAATCACTGCAATGGCGATGTAGCAATGAAATTCCAGACGCTCGAAGAAAAGAAGGCCTATTTTGCTAAGGTGCGTCGTCGCAACTATGCCGCCAGCCTCCGTCTTGAAGGTCTGGATCCCGCAGCAGGGGAGCGCAAGCAGACCCGGGTAACTTCTCAGTCCGTCTGGCAGGTTAAAGCCTAGTGTGGCGCGCGACAAATACGGCGTAGAGCACGACCCCGACTGCTATCCCGGTACGTCGGTGCTGATTAATCACCTCAACCTCCAGGATGATGCGGCCTTGTCCGAGGCGGAGATTGCCCTGACCCTTGCCGCTGCCGAAACCCTCGACTTTCAGCCACCTCCGTACGATTTCACTTACCTCAAAACGCTCCATCATCATTTATTCCAGGCGATCTACCCGTGGGCCGGCGAGATCCGCAAGACGGATATCAGCAAAGGCCGCACGCGGTTTTGTACTGCGTCCAGAATTGCGCCTGAAGGGGAGCGGCTTTTCCGGCAATTGGCAAAGCAACAATGGTTAGCTAACGCATCACGCGGCCAGCTGATAAGCGATGTCGCTGAATGCTTCGGCGAACTGAACATGCTGCACCCCTTTCGCGAAGGCAATGGTCGCGCGCTGCGCCTGTTGTTCGAACACCTGATTATCAATGTTGGCTTTGAGGTCGATTGGAGCCCTATCAACCAAGACGAATGGATCGAGGCGAACATCGCGGCTGTCGACTGTGATTACCGGAAATTGGCGATGATTTTTGACCGCTGCATTGGTGAGTAACACCCCAAGGAAGCGCAACGATTGCACCCACTACCCCTAGTTTGGCACATTGCATGTGGGCGCTTTTTTCCCCGTGTCTTTTGGGGTTGCATAGGGCAAAACTGGGGCGTATAACAGGGACAAAAGTGCACCAGGGATTCAGGTGAAATGGTACGGATTCAGGACAGCGGCGGGGCATTTCCGGCGCCCCGGCCCAAACGGCTCTTCTACCCGAATGAGCCGCGCCTGGATACGTTCCCCATTCAGCACGTTCAGATCGACTGGAAACGCCTGATCGCCAAGCGCGAGATGGTGCTCGATACCGTCGACACCATGCCCGCCTACCTGCTCAAACCCGAAATCCTCGGCCTGCTCGACGCCGAAAAACACCCGACCTACCGCCTGATCCTCGACCTGATGTGGACCACCGGTGCCCGTATATCCGAAGTCCTGGCGCTCACGCCCAGTCATTTCGTCGATGACGGCTACGATTTCATGGTGGTGCTACGCACCTTGAAGCAACGGCCGGGGCGGCCGACCAAGGTGCAGCTCGCCCGCAGCCCCAGGCGCGCCATTCCCATCGTGGACCCGATGTTGATCGACCGTATTCAGAGCTACCTGTACGCGGGGCATTTTAGGAAGGACGAGCGGATTTTTACGATGAAGCGCCAAACGGTAGGCCGACATATTCGCGCCTTAGTGAAGAGAGTAGGGGATGCACCTATAAACATTAGTTGTAAGACCTTTCGGCACAGCTTCGCGATTCACCTGCTGCTACACGGACGGCCACTGAAGATTGTCAGCCAGCTCCTCGGGCACAAGTCCATTGAAAGCACCGAGATCTACACCAATGTGCTCACCGCCGATGGCGGGCATTTTTTGGACGGGGTGGATTTTCATTAATCTAACTAATCTTTTAGAAGACTAATAACGTTATGATTAAGCTATCTCACATGAAGTTAGACAAGCGATAATGTCGGCAGATCCAATAATTTATTGCCTCGAGCATCTAACAGATTATCTTCAATTTGAAAGGCTTTGCTCCGACGTAATGTCAGGCACTTTATACCCTAATATAGAACCGATAGGAGGGACTGGAGACCGTGGTAGAGACGCTCTTCACTACGAGGAAACAGACAACAAGAAGACGATTTTCGCTTATTCCGTACGATCAGACTGGCGGATCAAACTTCGTCATGATTGCGACCGAATTTTAAACGAACGGCACAATCCTAGTGATGTTGTCTTTGTCTGTACTGCTACCCTATCAGGAGATGACCGAGATAAGGAACGGCGATATATATCCGATAAATATGGCTGGGACATAGAATTCTTTGATTTAGAACGACTCAGGGTTTTATTAACCGGACCTTTGCGATATTTGCTTCCAAAACACCCAGCTATCTTTTGTCCTCCTTGGTTTCCCCGACGTGGTGGTCTATCAATCGAAGAATCTCGAGATACTTTGATAATTGATCACACAGAAGAAGATCATGCCTTTGCAGTATGGCTATCGCGGAAACTGTCGGTAGCTGGTTATAAGACTTGGTGTTATGGAGCCGCGCCACTTGCAGGAGAAGACGCAGATACATCGATCAGAAAGCTGATTGAAACACGCGCAGCCCTATATCTCCCAGTTTTATCAATATCATCCTTAGCCAATGGCGATTTAATGGCGAGAGCCGCAATCGCAAGCACTACACCAGGGCGAATAATAGCTTGTGCAGTGAAAGCAGTTTCATTAGGTAATGTTTTCAGAAAGCTTTTCCAAAGTGAGCCTGCTCGTTTTGATGAAGGATGGTCGGTAGGACTATCAGATTTACTTGCTTCGCTGGAAAATCGTGGGATACGGCGTGAGTTATCACGGGAACAGGGCAAGTCAATCGCTCTTAGAGCCTACATGCCAGACCCCTTAACACGGGCTGAAAAACAGTTAGTACACACAAATGTCTTTGCCGTAACCATTCCCAAGTCTCTTTTAATCTGTGAGTTATCTAGAAATTTAGATGATTTAGATATACAAAACTTGCGAGGTAAATGGGCATTCGTTGTAGCCAGTGAAAAAACGCTGATTTCATTTGATTATCCTCCGCCAGAGGTACCCCTTAAGGGGCGTCGGCAAGCTGAATTTGCGTGGGATAGTTTCCCGGAGCGTGAAGGAATTAAAACAATAAATGCTATCAAACAATTAGTAAGAAAATCTGCAGAAATTGCTTGTGTAAAAGGTGGTTTGGCTTTCTGCCCTGACAGACAGGTTTTTTACTTCCCTATGCGAGACGAAAAACCTGAATCCATCGCGCTTACGCTTATTGATGGCGAAAAATCGAGAGTGAACATGACTGGCGAGCGGCAGTGGGGATATGGCGACCGCGCAACTACAATTCGATATCAACTTGGCCCAAAGTTTAAAGTCAGTTTCGATGATCAAAAAAATTGGTGGATAACGACAAGGATTTATGTACGCGTAACTGATATTAAAGGCGTTCCTTTCGAAGACAGGTATATTGGCCCGAGACGAAAAAAGGTCACTAAAAGCTGGTGGAATAAGCAGTGGTCTGCCCGCACTTTAGGCTTGATGCAGGCTTTGTGTGCAGCTAATGGGGATGGAAATATAGAGATTGGAGAGGGAAAGCGAAAAGTGTCTATTTCTGCTACCCCGTTACTCTGGGAATGCCCAATAGCCATCGACGTTGAGGCTGTGGATAAAATCGGCGATATCCATGAGGAATTAGCCGCTCTGAGCTATTACAACTACGACGAAGAGTTAGAAGACGAATGAGTGACTTTTTTCACTACATTGAAGAGCCGTTGTTAACGTTCGGCCAGGGACAGACTGCTGAAGACCCCAGGGATGGTTTATCGCTTTTTGGCCCTTTCGAAAACACAGGTACCATGCCAAATCATGTCGTCATAGGTACAAAAGCAGGCATAAAGTTGTGGGAAAGTTGGTGCGTTGAGTTAAATTCTCCGTCTGCGTGCGTTGAAGTTAATCGCCAGAGGCCATGGCCACCATATCCTGGTTTTGATATTGCATTTGGTTCCCCGTGGCCCCTCCCGATAAAAGAGTTCACCCTTAATACTGAAACGTTGAGTAGTCTTGCACACAAATCTGATAAAAATGAGAGGGCATATGAAGTTGCTGGATTATATTTAGGCGAAATGCAAAAAGTGCAGAGGTTGGATAATCGACCCGCTCTTATTGTATGTGTTGTCCCTGATGAGGTTTACGAAAACTGCCGGCCAAAGTCCTCTGTGAAGGTAAAAAGCGACATTCCCAGAAGCAGGGAGCAGAATATTCACCTAAAAAGGGCGATTAAAGATCACGACTCAGGACAGTTAAGAATTGACATATTCGACGACGAAGCTGCCTTCCAGCAACCGGATAATTTTGAACAATATGGTTTGTCGCCAGATTTTCGTCGCCAATTGAAAGCTCGAGTGATGCAAAACGACATCCCAATTCAAATTGTGAAAGAGTCTACACTTACTGTCACGGAGCAGATTCGGAATGGCGATCCTGGTGTTAATCCACTCTCTGACAGACTTTGGAACTTAGGTACAGGGCTATTTTATAAATGCGGGAGAAAGCCATGGAAAACTCCTTGGGCTAGGGATGGCGTGTGCTACGTCGGACTTGCTTACAAAAGGTCAGAGAAAGATAAGTCAACGGCATGCTGCGCAGCTCAACTTTTTCTCGATAGCGGTGATGGTATTGTTTTTGTGGGTGATTTCGGCCCGTGGTATTCAGAAACCTCCGATGAATTTCATCTCCCCCCTGACTCCGCCGAAAAGATGCTTCGGGGCACATTGTCCGCATACGAAGAGCAAGACGGACGACCATTAAAGGAAGTGTTCCTTCACTCGAGATCTTCAATTAACAAAGAAGAATACCATGCGTTCCGAAGGGCACTGCCTGCTGGGGTTGAGCTTACAGTTATCAGAGTGAGAAAAGATAAACTAGCGCCTAGACTGTTTCGCTGGGACGAGCATCCGAAAGTGGGGCGCAGAGGGATGTATCCAATTCTCCGAGGCACATTTTGGCAACGCAATCCACGAAGTGGTTACTTGTTTACAAGTGGATTTAAGCCGAGGATTGGAGCCTACGATGGATGGGAAATTCCTGTGCCTCTTTCAATTACAATTCAGCATGGGGATGGTAATTTAGGTCAAATAGCAAAAGACATTCTCGGCCTGACGAAGCTAAACTACAATGGCTGCCAGTTGGGCGAAAGTGAACCAATAACAGTCAAGTACTCAAGTGCAATTGGTGAAATACTGCTCGCAAATCCTGAAGTAAGTCGAGAATATTGGCGACACAATTTCAAATTTTATATGTAGCAGATCTGTTAAACGTGCGTATGTATTTCCTTCGCGTCACCTTCTAATTTAGTAGGTTCAGGCTCGTTTTGGCGGACACGCTAAAGAAGCTCGCGGACTTCCCCAGAGAATCCTGGATACATCCGCCCAATTCTGGAGTCACATCGTCCGTAGAAACGGTTAAGTCCCAAGTTTTTTTGGCTGAGGATATTTAATGAAGCTTCAAACAGTTCGGCTATCGAACTTCCAATCTTTTGGTAGCGAACCAACGGAACTTACACTTGAAGAGATCACTTACCTGATCGGGCCCAATGGATCTGGTAAAACAGCCGCGCTTCAAGCCTTGTGCCGACTCTTCGCTTTCGACCCTTCCCAGCGCAGGATCACACGCTCAGACTTTCATGTTCCATACAATGAGGTTTCTCCACCAGATGAACGTCAGTTATGGATCGAGGTGGACTTCCTGTTCCCTGAGCTCGGAGAAGACTTGGAAAACAGTACGGTTGCCCCACATTTTGGCCACATGCGGCTGGACGAAGTTGATGGCATACCGCGTGTGCGTTTTCGTCTCACTGCAGCTATGGGGTTGGATGGGGATATAGAAGAAAGTCTGGCCTATGTGCTTGATATAAACCCTGATGGTTCGCCATTGACCACCGCACAAGTTCCCAGAACTGAGCGCAATCATATCCACGTCCACTATTTGCCCGCACGGCGAGACCCTGCTGATCACATTGCCTATGGTGCCAACGCTTTACTTGGTCGAATGCTCCGGGCGGTGAACTGGGATACTGAGCGAGATGTAGTCAAGGGGCTGACAGATCAAATCAGCGACAGCTTGGCGTCAAATTCATCAATCAATGCTTTCAGCATAAGTTTGAAGAAGGCTTGGGCCGATTTACACAAGGGCAGCTTCTTTGCTGATCCAAAGCTTACTTTTGTCGCCTCCGAGATCGATTCGTTATTGAGGCACATGTCGGTGTCTTTCGCGCCCGGGCATGACGAGCAGTTAGTTGATTTTTCGCGCTTGAGCGATGGTCAGAAATCGATGCTTTATCTGTCTCTCGTGTTGTCCTCGCAAGCTATCGGCCGCGCTGTCTTGGCGGAAGACGATGTTTCATTTGATGCAGACAGGTTGCGCCCGCCTGTGTTCACGATCGTAGCGGTCGAAGAGCCGGAAAACAGCCTTTCGCCCCATTACCTAGGGAGGATCGTCAATGCCCTCAACGGTATGGTCTGCAAAGGCGACGCTCAAGCGCTGATCGCAACCCATGCCCCATCAATGCTCCGGCGCGTCGCGCCGGAGCGTATCCGATATTTACGTCTGAACGAAGAGCGAACATCGCGCGTCACGCATATCCAATTGCCAGACGCAACTGACGAAGCTCACAAATTTGTGCGCGAGGCGGTGCAGGCCTTTCCGGAAGTCTATTTCTCCCGCTTAGTAGTACTGGGGGAGGGGGACAGTGAAGAAATTGTGCTGCCACGTGTTCTTCAAGCGAAGGGAGTTCCAGTTGATGAGTCAGCGGTTTCGATAGCGCCCTTGGGAGGGCGTCACGTCAATCACTTCTGGAGGCTGCTCTCTGCACTGGAGATTCCATATCTCACTCTGTTGGATCTTGATGTCGCGCGTTACCAAGGTGGTTGGGGGCGAATCAAGTATGTGAACGATCAGCTCAAAAAGTACCGACCAAAACTGCAACTTCCCAAAGACCACGGCATCCCGAAGTGGAATTCGACAGAGAGCATGGTACGGGACTTTGACAACTACCTTGATCTGCTTGAGGATCGAGATGTGTACTTCTCATATCCTATGGATCTCGATTTTGCCATGTTGCTTGCCTATCCGGATGCTTATGACGTATTGGAAGACGAGCCCGATGTATTCACAACTAATGCAGTCCTTGGCAAGAGTCATCACGAAGCACACCAATATAGCGAAGTTGAACGACAACTGTTCAGCACTTACCACCACAGCTTCAAGCTGGGTAGCAAACCAGCTGCGCACATTGAATCGCTCGCCAAGCTCAGTGATGTAGATCTGCTCGCTAATATGCCCCAATCACTTGCCCGTTTGGCTGATGCCGTAATCGTCAAGCTCGCGGAGCTGCCGGAGTGATAGCACCTGATGTCTGGGAGCCCGCAGATGGGCTAACGCTTGAACCCAACGCCCTACTTGCGTCGAAGGAGCAGGTTGGCAACCTCGCCCTGACAGCTGGGCCTGGCGCGGGAAAGACCGAAATGCTTGCACAGCGGGCAGATTTTTTGCTTCGTACAGGTACCTGTCGTTATCCAAAGCGGATTCTAGCTATTTCATTCAAGGTCGATGCCAGCAGTAACCTGAAAGAACGGGTCAAGCGACGCTGTGGATCAGAGCTCGCAATACGGTTTGATAGCTTCACCTTCCACGCATTCGCCAAGCGCATCATCGACCGCTTCCGGCCTATCCTGACAGGGCAGGATGCCCTAGATGTTGCTTACAAAATCGTTGAAAGAAAAGTGAAGCCCTCCCGTCAGGAAATCGAGTTTGCCGACCTTGTCCCTCGAGCAATAGCGATCCTACAAAAGTCTGCTCTCGCGCGAAACGCTATCCGTCAAACCTACACCGACGTTTTCCTCGACGAATTTCAGGACTGTACAAACCAGCAATACGAGCTTCTCAAGCTAGCCTTTCAAGATACTAGCACTCGATTAACCGCCGTAGGTGATACGAAGCAGAAAATCATGGGCTGGGCCGGGGCCATGGACGGCATTTTCCAAGCTTTTGTTGTCGACTTTGCCGCGACCCCGCTCAACATGTACCGCAACTTTCGTTCGAAGCCGAAATTGCTGCGCCTTCAAAACGAGATCATTCGCAGGCTTGATCCCTCATCCATCATGCCGGACGAGCAGCTTGCCGGTGACGAAGGAGAGGTATTCGCTTGGCGTTTCGAAGATAGTCGCAAGGAAGCTGAGTATCTCGCAAACCTAATTGAAAATTGGATAAATACTGAACAACTACCACCCGCAGAAATTGCGGTCCTCATTCGTAATCAGCTTGACTTGTACGCGGATCATCTGATGGCAGCATTGGAGACACGTGGCATCCCATTTCGCAACGAACAGCATATGCAGGACATCACAGTTGAGCCCGCTGCACGTTTAATAGTGGACTATCTATCGTGCCTCTACGGCCATCGAGAACCCAAGGCGTGGATTCGGCTCATGAATCAGTTGATACCGTTTGCTGATGAAGAGATTCAATCGAATGCCCGCAAGGACCTTGATCAGCTCGTCAAGCGGCAACGAAAGGCGATAGCCTTTCTCGAGCTGGTCGATGAACCATTTTCAGATTGGTGGCAGCATGTTCGGACATTTTTGAAGCAAGTCGGTATCGAAACACTGGTGTCGCTTTCCCCAGACTATGAGTCGCATGACAGGCTAAAAGCGGTAATTAGTGATACAAAGGATCGAATTGAGGAATTGCTGAAGCAGGAACCAAATTTGCCTAAAACGCTTGAGCGTTTTTCAGACGATCAGGCAGTACGAATCCTAACCATCCATAAGAGTAAGGGCCTTGAGTTCGATTCGGTTATCATAATGGCTGTTGAAAATGAGATTTTCTTTGGTAATAAAGATGAAAACCGGTGCGCATTTTTTGTTGGAGTATCTCGGGCAAAAAATCGGCTAGTGCTTACTCATGCTGACCAACGTGAACGCCCGACTGGATATACAAAACGCTGGGAAGTACAGCGAACACATCAAAATGAATATTTTAGCTACGTTCTTCCGTTTGCGAGAAAAGAGTAATGCTTATCAAGTTATAGAGGCCTAGTCCGCAGTTGCTAAAGCTCGGTTACTCGTTTTCGTTCAGATATTCTCAAGAGCACTTTTGATCTGTTCTTCGGGCGGCTCCTCGTAAATCAAAGTTGTCGAAGGATTAACGTGTCCCGCTATTTTCTGCGCAACTTTCACTGATTTTTTCTGTTTGTGAATCACATTTGTAATTAAGGAGCGGCGCCCGCTGTGGGAACTCGCTTTTTCAACACTGGCCCAAGCACGCAGGATGACAGCCATATGTTCCTGCAGAGTATTCGGGGAATAGGGCCCACCTTTTTGAGTAATAAAAAGAGGGGAGGAGGGCTTTAGCGTACCGGCCTTTTCAAGCCGTAAACGCAAATGGTCAGTCAACGACGCACGAAGGGCGGCATCTACCATAGGAAGATCCCGCGATTTGCCACGATGCTTCCTGACCGGCGGATAGAAATCCTCCGGATTCACCTCAGCGCCAGCTTTGGCTAGAGCTTCGACCTGGCGGACCACGTGATCAAAACTTGCCAAATCGAAACTCACCGTTCTACGGTGGTACTGACTTTGGGAGCGCCCCATGGCGTCAGCGCCTTTGGTATAGGCCGCCGGCAGACTCATGACTTCAAGTAGCTTGAAGTCAGTACCTGAGGGATTGAGCTTCGCAATCTCTTTGATCTGAAGCAGGGCGATTTCTTGGGCACGAAGTCCGAGCTTGAAACTGATCTGCATGATCGCCGTGTTCTTTTCAGGATGCCGGTGATGCTGGATCACGTCGAAAACATGGTCTTGTTGCTCAGCGGTGAGTACGCGCGCCTGGCCAGTTTTGGGCATGAAATACCTCGAAGAGGGCTGCGATATTAATCCGTAATAATGATATTTTAACGGATTATTGGCCAAGAAGTGAGGTTTCAGGTTAAAAATGGGTTCAACAGAGCCTCCTTTATATATCAGTCCAGTTTTTCGTTACCCACAGGCTTCATGTCCAACCAATCACGATCGTCCTGATCGAGTCCGAAATCGTCGGTAACACCGGCTTCCGAGTTAAAGAAGGCATCCCATGGCCCAGCTTTAGGTGGAGAACCGCCAAGATTCAACGTCTCTTCAAAAAAGGTACGAACCGATGCCCAGTCAGAAAATTGATCACTGCCGAAGAGAATTAACATCCCTTCGAATCGATCCTGGCCTTTACCTGACGCCATATCGTCGATCAAATAATCGCCTTTGTTCAGATTTTTGTGCGGTGTGATGATGAGATTTTCCACCACGGATAACCCTAGGTGCTTTTCTACCCAATCTCGCTTTTCGGAATAACAATGAGAGTTATGGACTGACGGCGCCGTCAGAATATAAACATCCGTTTTGGGGTGGTCGTCTAGCCACCGGTAGGCCTCAATCGCACCAGGCAGCGGATTCATTCCTATATACATGCCAGGCTGGCTTTGCGGAAATTCTAGGTCAGGGAATAGATTTTTCTGTCTAGTCCATGCCTCCTCGTAGTCACACAGAACGTGATCCATATCCACGTAAATAACGGCTTCATTTCTATAAGACACGTTTTTTCCTCGGGGTATGAAAAAGTGTTCCTAAGCAAAGTAACATAATTTCAATGAGTTACATATTTCTATGGAAGAACGGAACCGTATATATCGAAACACCCATCGGCTGATGGCAAGCTTTGGGATCTCTACGAAGACAATCTGCTGTCGGAGTACCATATTCGATACGGTAGCTATGGTGGCATTGCCTATTATCATGTCTCGGACACCTATATTGCGCTGTTCAGTCGGTTTATACCGTGCGGCGTCTACGAGGCGATTTATATCCTTGACGGCTTGCTCAACGATGAATCTGATTTTAATCCAGACACCGTCCACGGCGACACTCAGGCACAATCCACTCTGGTTTTTGGGTTGGCATATTTGCTGGGCATTAAGCTCATGCCGCGTATCCGCAACATTAAAGATCTCAGCTTCTACAAGCCTGACCGAACCATGGTGCTAAAGCATATTCAGTCATTGTTTAAAGATCCGATAAAATGGGATCTCATTGAAAAGCATTATGCGGATATGCTTCGAACAGCAATGTCAGTGAAAGCAGGGAAAATTACTGCGTCAACGATCTTGCGTCGGTTTGGCACAAAGAACCGTAAAAACAAGCTGTACTTTGCGTTTCGAGAGCTTGGACGCGTGGTCAGAACCATGTTTTTGCTCGAATACATTACCGACGTTGACCTGCGCAAAACGATCCAGGCCGCGACCTGTAAGAGCGAGGAGTTCAATGAATTTGCCCGCTGGCTGTTTTTTGCAAATGGAGGAAAAATTCCCGCCAACTTAAAGCATGAGCAAAGTAAAATCGTGAAATACAATCATTTGCTGGCTAACTTTGCGATTCTGTACAACGTCAATGCGATGACTGAGGTGTTCAATCAATTGAAAGCAGAAGGGCATAACATCACCCGAGACCATATGGCTGCATTCTCACCGTACCATACGGAGCATCTGGGAAGACTGGGAAGTTTTGAGCTAGATTTGACCAAGCAAGTTAAGCCGATGATATTTGAGCTGCTTGTTGATTAATGTCATATATTTCAATGTGTTATACGCGAAGTGGCTAATTCCAACGCTTTTACCGGCCGGACCTCTTATAGTGGATTTTGTGGAAATTCTTCTATGCGCACTATTTATATCGAAAATGAGGTTCAGTTGTCATTTTTTCCTTCAGTATTTTCCAGTTCTTCTTGACTGTCTTTCATGGCTTTCTTAAAGCCACGAATAGCTCCGCCGAGGTCAGAGCCCAATCCACTCAATTTCTTAGTGCCAAAAAGCAGTATAACAATCGCGAAGATTATAAGCAGTTGCCAAATACTGATTCCACCAATGCCCATTTTGCTTTCCTTCCTGACTACTGTTGGATGGGATAAAACCGATCATCAAAGTGCTCAAGGTCTGGCATATCCAGTATGGGGCGCTGTTCCAAATTAGTCAGTACATTACCCCAGTCATCCAGAATACGTTGTCGTTTCTCATCTTTTAAATATGGCACGTGGAACGCGTAAAACGGTTCATATACTTCCATTCCCACATATCCCAGTGATCCTTGTAGGAGCGGCTTTAAAATCCCCGTTAAGTCTCCGTGGATGCCCCCCTCATCAAGCATGTCACTTCTGCCACCGGTGGTGACCGATACCAGTACTTTTTTCCCCAACATACCGCCTTGAGTATAAATTCGCTTGCCACCATAGAATTTGCCGGACACAAATACCCTGTCAATCCACCCTTTTAAAATTGCCGGCACAGAGAACCAATACAAGGGAAAATTGAACAGAATCAATTCTGCGGTAATCACTTTGTCAACTTCCTGAGCAATATCTGGCGCGATGGTGCCCTCAGACATGGCATGGCGTTGTTCCAGCGCATAGTTAAGATAATCACTGTTAATTGGTGTAGAAAAATCTGCTGCAGACGCAACGGGATTAAAATTCATTGAGTAAAGATCCGAGACCTGTACAGTATGTCCCTGACGACGATATTGATGCACGGCCTCACGAAACAGGGCAGACGAAAATGATTTTGGCTCAGGATGGGCGTGAACGATCAAGACATTCATGGATTACACCTTTAATTAAGAATGAAGCCAGCGACTGAGCCAACGGCTCAGCCAGGGCATGATCGCGTAACTCAACAGGCCAACTTGCAGAATTGATAGCAAGGCTGCGCGTGGAATCAACGACAGGCGATCTAGCAATGGCCCGGCGACACCTTGTATAAGCAGCACTAGTAGAAAAACCACTACCGTGATTAGCAATGTCATGCGATGGCGGTTTGGTGGCATTGGCGCACCGGGTACACTGAACCAACTCTCCAGCCCCGTCGATTTGGCTTGCAGGGTTTCACCCGTTGTCAAATCTGCCAACTCGCGCAGAAAGCTTTGGCGCTCGCTCGAATTTTCCCAACGCTGCATATTCGCTTGGCTGTCAAAGCGAACCGGCAGAACATGTAAGCCACTGGTTCCCGGTGACGGCCTGACAATATCGACCCCTAGATGCCCGGGAAAGCCGCTGCCGACTTTGATGATACGCCTAAGCCAATCTTCATAATTTTCTTCCGCTCCGGCGAGGATTTTCTGGGCTACGATGGTTGTGGTGATAGTGTCAAAACCGTCCATCATCTCATGCCCCATCTTGATAAGTTATGATTTCCGGGGCTTAGCACTGCGAAGCAGGAAGTCTCACTGTTATTCCATCGAGGCTTTCATTGAGCTCTATTTGACAGGCCAGTCGACTCCCCTCCTCCCGATCGATGACACAATCTAGCATATCGGCTTCTACACCTTCAGCTGCAGTCAGTTTTTCTCGCCATTCACCGTCGATGTAGCAATGGCAAGTTGCACAACTGCAGGCGCCGCCGCATTCGCCAACGATTTCCGAAATGCCATTGTTTACTGCGGCAAGCATTAAGCTTTCACCTGGTGAAGCCGGAACCTCCACCCGTTGGTTCTCACTGTTAACAAAAATTACTTTCATGTTAAGTCCTATGAAACAATTTAAAATAGTTGGCTTCTATGCCACTCAGCTTTTTATCCAGCTTCCACATGTGCGACACTGCCATCTTTGCTTAGTCTGGATGCAACAATTGATACCGAAATTGATTTGAATTGAGGCGTATGGGAGCGTGGATCAGTGAGGCGGGAGCTAAGCATGTTGGCCTCAGGGTAGTAAGCAGCTACGCAGTGGCGGGGAAGATTGAACAGCTTAACGTCTACCGACTCCATTTTTCCAAAGTCGGAGCAAAGATCTACCCTATCGCCCTCCTTCACTCCCAGCTCCAGGGCATCCTGCTGATTTAGCAATACGGTCCAGCGATGGCTAACACCCCGATAACTGTCACTCTCTTCATAAATAATTGAATTGAATTGTCCTTCACTACGGATGGTCATCAAGGTAAAGGGGCGGGACTGAGGATCTGAGACCGGTCCCGTAGGCACGACAAAATTGGCCTTGCCGTTGTCAGTGCTGAATTCGGGACGGTGCTTGATGCGGCCCCGCACCATAAACTCCCGTTTAGCCACATCGATGTCCGCTAACTCCTCCATACCCGGCACCACTCTGGCAATGGCCTGACGAACGTTTTGATGGCGCTTGAACTCAGTGAAATTCACCGGGCAATCCGGCATTAAGCGGGCGGCGATATCAGCCAGCACAGCCACCTCGGAGCGCACCGAGGCAATGCGTTCAATCCCGCCATCACTGAGGCGCACATAGTTGAACATGGACTCCTGGGTGGTTGGCTCGGGCTCCTCATCCCTGGCGCACACTGGCAGAATCAGTGCTTCACCCCGATCGATTCCGGTGATATGGCCGCGATTGAGGGTGGTGGTTAAAAACACTTTCAAGCCGATATTATCCAGCGCCTTGGCCGACCAGACACTGTCAGGGCTGGCCTCGTAGAGATTGCCGCCCATGATAAGCGCCGCATCAATGCCGCCGTCATAGGCCCGCTCAAGGGATTCGAGGGTGTGCATGCCCCGCTCGGTGGGCAGTGTCACGCCAAAGCAATCTTCGATGCGCTGAAACACATCCTTGCTCAACACCGGTTTGACTCCGATGGTGCCAATTCCCTGCACATTGCTGTGGCCACGTAGCGGCAGCAGACCCGCATGGGGCTTTCCAACCATGCCCCGCAGCAAAGCTAAATTGCTGATCCACTCGATATTATCCACGCCGTGACGATGATGGGTCATCCCCATGCCCCAGGCAAAAATGGCTTTTTCCGAGCCTAGATAGAGCGTGGCAACTAGGTCTATTTCGGTGTGATCCAAGCCGCAACGATCTAATAATTCCGACCAGGATTGCGACTCAATATGGGCAGAGAGCTCGGGAAATCCACTGCAATAGCGTTCGATAAAGTCTATCGCGCATCCGCCCTTTTCAATTACTGCCTTGGCAATGGCAGTAAACACGGCAATATCGCTACCGGTTTTGGGTTGCAGGTAAATACTGGCCACCTCATCGCCGCCCTTGATCATGGAGCTGATCATTTTCGGCGCCGCGAACTGGACGAGGCCGGCTTCCCGCAAGGGATTGATGACTACCACCGTACCACCGCGACGACGCAGGCCGATCAGTTTGTGCAGTAAGCGGGGATGATTGGATGCTGGATTGGCTCCGATCAGGAAAAACAAATCGCAGTGGGCAATGTCTTCCAGCTCCACTGTGGCGGTGCCTGTGCCCACAGTATTGCCCAGAGCTTCTCCGGTTGCCTGATGACAGTAGTAGGAACAGTTACTGATATTGTTGGTGCCATACAGACGCGCCATCAATTGCAGAACAAAGCCTGCCTCATTAGACGAGCGACCGGAGCTGTAAAAGAAGCTGCGCTGAGGCGCTACTGCGGCTAATCCTGCTGCGGCCTTATCGAGCGCCCAGTCCCAATCTACCACGCGGTATCGATCTTCACCTGCTGCTTTGTAGATCGGCTTGCCCAAGCGCCCCAGGGTTTCTAACTCCCGGGCTGACAATGCTCGGAACTCCGTCAGACTGTGGCCGAACACCTCCGCGGGAATAGGCGGCTGAATGTCCGTAGACTGGGCCTGAATGCTTTTGTTGCAGACAGAGGGGAACTCATCCAGTTCGTTGGTCATGCCGCCGCGCTGGCCACCCATGCCCAAACCACAGGCTTTACAGGCATTTTTGGAGTTCAGTGCCTTGGCAGAATTCAGCAAGCCAATCTTGCGGGCGGTGTTCAATGTGTAGAGGACCTTCTTGGGGCCGCCGCCAATCACTTTCATAACAGATCTCAAATTTTCAGCCGGACGCAATAAGCAATTTTTTTATACGGGTAGGCCCATAAGCATTTAAGTAATGAGACAGCACATGCCACGTACTACCGCGCTCTACCAAGGTTACAGCGCTAAGTTCTAGCCCTTCTATTAACTGGTGTAGACGACGACTGACGTTGGCCGGGTCCTCGTCGTTGTTTACTGGTAGGGTAATCAAAGAAAATCCTTTTCTCAGCAGCTTCTGCTTGTAATTTTCGCTGTATGGTGCAGTATTAAAGGCACTATCAAGCAGTATCATGGGTTGACCGTTGCCGCTGATGTCAAACATAAAGCCGAAGTCGTTTTGGGCTGATTTTATCGGTACCACAGTTCCTTTCATCAATACGTATACACCGAGAAAAATGTGAGCAGCGCTTTGCTAGAGTGCTCTCCACTAACTTGCAATGGGTTAACAATACAACAACCGCTGTGCAGTAAAAATAACGTTGTGAAATAGGCTTTCGCCAGTTTGAGCAAAGAACCAGCAGAAAAAAACTGACTGATAAACGTCTCTAATAACCTTGCTGAATATGAATCACCTTGCCTTAAATTGGTAAGCTTCTCGTTAGTTACGCCGCGCTTCAAGGTCGAAAATTTCAGAATATGTCATCAAATTATTGCTCTGACTGGATAATTTACTAATACAATTCAGTTGGTATCGTATTATCATTTGTCACGTTTTATGGTTATCGTCAGCACATTAACCATGTTTAAATAGGCGGAATGCTTGACTAGAAATAACTTTAATAGATTAAACTTGTAAGCTTCGCCCGTCGAATACCTTTTGACACAGAATGAGATACCTTAGCGGTATTGGCCTAGCTTGTCCCTCTCATAGAAAAAAGGTGCGACCACGGTCGCGTTACATTTGCCATCTTGACGATCCCATTCAGTCGGATTGGTAATAGAAACCAGACAGAGAGATCTCTCAAAGTCTAGCGACCAACACATGCCTTGACACTGCGCTGCAGTTGTCGTGCATGATGCTGCAAATGATCATCGATAAAACTTTGAATAAAGTAGTAGTCATGGCCGTAGCCGAGATGTCGCCTTAGATTCAGTTTTCGGTGTGACGTTACAGCTGCCTTTTCTAATGCATCAGGACGTAATTCACGCTGCAAAAATTCATCGTCCAGCCCCTGATCAATCAGAATATCCCCAGGGTAAGCAGACTTTGCCAAAAGTAAGCTAGCATCCCAGTCTTGCCAATGAAGTTGATTATCACCCAGATAGTTTGTGAAGGCCTTTTCCCCCCAGGGTACCTGGCTCGGGTTACAGATTGGCGCGAAAGCCGACACAGAATGCCAGCGATCCGGATTTCGAAGTGCAGTGACGAGCGCACCATGCCCCCCCATAGAGTGGCCAAAAATGCCGCGATACTTATTACAAGCTGGAAAGTGCTTCTCGATATAGGTTGGCAGCTCGAGATTAATGTAGCTCCCCATTCGATAGTGCTTTGCCCAGGGTTCCTTGGTGGCATCGAGATAAAATCCGGCGCCGACACCGAGATCCCGGTGGTCTGATTCACTAGGGAAAGCTAGACCACGAGGACTTGTGTCACTTGAGACGAGGATCATACCCAGCTCTGCGGCAATGCGCTGTGCACCCGCTTTGATCATGAAAGTTTCCTCGGTACAGTTGAGGCTGGGAAGATAATAAAGTGCTGGCAACTCCTGAATCCTTGCCTGATAGGGAAGGAACACAGAGAAATTCATCGCAGTACCAGTAGCTATTGAAGAATGTTGACAATAGTACTGAGTGCCTCCAAAACAGAGGTGTTGTGAATGGATTTTCATAATTAAAACTCAATAAACGGCGATGTATTTGGACGCCAGATCAACCCCTCCTTTATTTAGCAAAGACTCTGAGGGTGATTAATCATTAGGACTTGCAGATGATCTATCAATATACCAATTGAAAATTTTTAGCATGCCAATGTGGTCTCTGGTGGCATCAAAAAAGCACCAATTGCTTAACAAGTCTTTATTCCCCGAATTGTGTATTCATAGAAATAAAAATGCGTACTTAGAGAAACTATTGTAACTAGCGACCCACAATGCCTCGAGAAATCACTTCTTTCATGATTTCCGAGCTTCCTGCATAGATTGTTTGGATCCGAGCATCAACATAATAGCGTGAGATAGGATATTCAGTCGTGTAACCGTAGCCGCCAAATAACTGAAGACATTCATTTACAACCCTGAGCTGCATTTCAGTTGTCGCTAATTTTAATATAGCCGCATCTTCAGCGGACATTTTATCCTTTTCAAATTTAGCCATATTTTGATCCAGCAGTGCGCGGCTCAATGCTATCTCCGTTTTCGCTTCTGCCAATTTAAATCGAGTATTTTGAAATTTACTGACATTTTGTCCAAAGGCTTTGCGTTCCTGAACATATTCAGCGGTCAGCTCAAGCGCACCTTGCGCTTGGGCTACAGCTTGGGTTGCGCAACCCAGACGCTCCCGAGGAAGCTCTTGCATTAGATAAAAAAAGCCGCGGTTTTCCTCGCCCAAAATGGCATCTTGTGGCACCCGGAGATTGTCAAAAAATAGCTCTGCGGTGTCGCTAGCATGTTGCCCTATTTTTTTGATTGATTGACCTTTTGCAAACCCGGGAAGGTGGGTGTCGACAAGGAACAAAGAAATACCTTTGGCACCTGCGGAAGGGTCGGTTTTCGCACAGACGATTGCCAAATCAGCATGTATACCATTGGTGATAAATACTTTGGAGCCGTTAATTACCCACTCATCGCCATCCTTTACAGCCGAAGTTCGTAAGCTAGCAAGATCTGAACCTGCGCTCGGCTCTGTCATTGCTAGGCAGGCTACAACATCGCCGCTGACCATACCTGGCAGCCATTTTTGGCGTTGCGTCTCTGTGCCAATATTGTAGATATAAGATGAAACAATATTGGCGTGAATATTGTAGTTAGTAGCCAAACCACCATAGCCAAGGCGACTCATTTCCCAGGCGATTAACTGATTTATCTGGTAGTTAGTTCCCGCTGCACCATATTTTTCAGGTAGGTCAACACACAATATACCTGCTTGGCCCATAGCGTTCCAAAATGCTCTAGGAATCTGGTGATCGCTTTCCCATTGCTCGTAGTATGGTGAAACCTCCTGCTCAAGAAAACGCAGAATCATGCTTCTAAACAATTCCAATTCTTCAGCTACATTGTCTGACATAAAAAATCCTCTTTAAAGGCATAATTGTCGGCCTTTCAAGCCGCTATCTTTCGAATACGGACATAGAATATTTCTTTTAGGAAAAAAATATCATGATGGTGAATGATTACTTTTTTGGGAATTATTTTTTCTAAGAGCATCTATAAAAATTTTTGATAAATCGATGCTTTAGAAATTTTCTCACTCCCAATGTTAAGAAAATATGAGGCTGCTTATACCTACATCAAGAATAGAAAATATTTTGCCTTAGGGTTGCCAAACAAGAAGTTCATCTATACTAACCGACAAGAAAGTAAGGAGTATAAATTATTCTAGAAACTTAAAATTCCTAGAATGAAAATGTAGGTGATCTTCGATAAAACTAGCAATAAAAAAGTAGCTATGGTCGTAACCCGGCTGCATGCGCAGTTCGAGATCTATCCCGCGATCCGCACAGGCCTCAACCAGCAACTGCGGCTTGAGTTGCTCTTCGAGGAAGGTGTCGTCAGCGCCCTGGTCAACCAGAATTTCGGCAGGCAAGACCTCAGCGCGACGGATCAATTCGCAGGCATCGTAGTTTACCCATGCACCACGATCAGCACCCAGATAATTACCCAGAGCCTTCTCGCCCCAAGGACATTGCGATGGCGCAACAATCGGCGAAAAGGCCGACACAGAGCGAAACAGCGCAGGGTTCTTCAGTGCCAGCGTCAGCGCGCCGTGCCCGCCCATGGAGTGTCCGAAAATCCCGCAGCGGGCGGTGTCTACCGGAAACTGTTCGGCGACCAGCGCCGGCAACTCGCGACAAGCGTATTCTTCCATGCGGTAATGCTGTGACCAGGGCGCTTCTGTCGCGTTAACGTAAAAACCGGCACCCAGACCGAGGTCATACGCGCCCTCCGGATCGTCCGGCACGCCCTCTCCGCGCGGGCTGGTATCGGGTGCCACAATAGCGATACCCAGTTCAGCCGCAATACGTTGCGCACCGGCCTTTTGAATAAAGTTTTCATCGGTACAGGTGAGACCCGACAACCAGTACAACACTGGCACTGCACCCTGTTCAGCCTGCGGCGGGAGGAAGATCGCGAATGTCATATCGCAACCCAGACTTTCGGCATGGTGCGTATAGCGTTGCTGCTTGCCGCCAAAGCATCGGTTTTCTGCAATCTTTTCCACCATCAATCTCCCGTCCGGCTATTAATATACGACGACCGAGCGAATACTTTCGCCAGAATGCATCAGATCAAAAGCTTTGTTGATGTCATCCAGAGGCAAAGTATGCGTGATCATAGAGTCAATCTCGATCTTGCCATCCATATACCAGTCAACAAACTTCGGTACATCGGTGCGTCCTTTCGCGCCGCCAAAGGCAGTGCCTTTCCAGACCCGTCCGGTTACCAGCTGGAAGGGCCGCGTACTGATTTCGGCCCCGGCCGGCGCCACACCGATAATGACCGACACACCCCAGCCGCGATGCGAACACTCAAGCGCATCGCGCATGACTTTGACATTGCCTGTGGCGTCGAAGGAGTAATCTACCCCACCGAACTGGTCTTTCTCGGTCTTGGTCAACTCAACAATCGCCTCTGTTACGGTTCCAGAGATTTTCGAGGGGTTAACAAAGTGGGTCATACCGAATTTCCGCGCCATTTCCTCTTTGTCAGAGTTCAGATCGACACCGATAATCATATCGGCACCGGCCATACGCAGCCCCTGAATAACATTCAAACCGATACCGCCGAGGCCAAACACCGCTGCGGTAGAGCCAATCTCAACACCCGCAGTATTGATCACCGCACCGATGCCCGTGGTCACACCACAGCCGATGTAGCAGATCTTGTCGAAGGGCGCGTCATCGCGCACTTTCGCCAATGCAATTTCTGGCATCACAGTATGATTTGCGAAAGTCGAACAGCCCATGTAGTGGTAAATCGGGGTGCCGTCCAGCATGGAGAAACGGGTGGTTCCGTCCGGCATCAGGCCCTGACCCTGGGTGCCGCGAATGGCGGTACACAAATTGGTTTTTCCACTCAGGCAGGCATGGCATTGACGGCACTCGGGGGTGTAAAGCGGAATTACGTGATCACCGGGCTTCAGGGTCGTCACACCCTCGCCAACTTCCAACACGACGCCGGCACCTTCATGGCCGAGAATTGCCGGGAACAGGCCTTCAGGGTCAGCGCCTGAACGGGTAAATTCATCGGTGTGGCATACACCGGTCGCCTTCACCTCAATCAGCACCTCACCCTTCTTAGGGCCTTCGAGGTTGACTTCCATGATTTCTAGCGGTTTACCTGGCTCCAGCGCTACGGCGGCTCGTGTTTTCATTGTCTTGTTCTCCGGTGATGAGTACTGCGTGACCAACAAAATATGCAGCTGTGATGGATTGGTTTGGATGTCTCATAGTGCATGTTGGTCAAGCTGAGACGATCCCTACCTTGTATTATAATTTGTTTCTAAAATGACTATAATTAATATTATTTGAAAACAATGTTGTTATATAACAACAATGGGATGCCTATATGTTTAATCCTTGGTCTGCTACGGAGCTACTGATTAAAGTTATTGAGAAAGGCAGTTTTTCCGCTGCAGCCAACACACTTGGATTGTCCAAGTCTCATGTGAGTCGGAAAATTAGTGAGCTTGAAAACCACCTCGGCAGCAAATTGATCAATCGCACAACACGAAAACTAGTGCTCACTGATACAGGTAGGGTGTACTACAATCGCTGTCGTGAAATTGCCGAACAGATCGATGACGTTGAGCAAATGGTTCTGGCATCACAAACTGAACCGCGGGGAAAACTACGTATCAGTGTCGCTGGAGCTTTTGGCGAGAGATATATAGCGCCAGCTGCTGCGAGCTTTATGGCCACGCACAAACAGCTTCAGATAGAGCTGGAATTCAGTAATCGCAATGTCGATATAGTAGAGGAAGGCTACGATTTAGCCATTCGCGCCGGTGTGTTAGAGGACTCAAGCCTCGTAGCACGACGCATTGCTTCACGTAACCTAATCCTTTGCGCAAGCCGTCATTACTTCGACGAACACGGTACACCTAATTCTATTTCGTCACTTAAAGATCACAACTGCCTTCTCGGTTCTCGCAAGCATTGGCGACTGTACGACCCCGAGAACCGATGGCATCTCGATGTAGCTGTTCAGGGTACCTGGCGCAGCAATAATGGTTACGCGCTGCTTTCTGCGGTACAGCAGGGGATAGGTATTGCCCAGCTGCCAGAGTTTTATGTGCACAATGAACTGGCTGCTGGGCGGCTGATCGAAATAATGTCAGCATTTAAGCCGCGGGATATGGCCGTGTGGGCGGTCTATCCTAGCCGGCGTCACCTGTCACCTAAGGTACGTTTGTTTATCGACTACCTAATTACAGAAATTGAACAAATCGAGTATTTGTAGCCTTTCACAAAATACATATTAAGGTAGAGTAAACATCTAATTTGCAAATGAGCACTTGCCAAACATAGCTCTCTATTTATTTTACCCTTGATGTACCGGCTGCGCTTGTCGCTGAGCAGTTCTTGGGGATTGGTATCTCCCAAAAACGTTAGGCAATACGTGCTTGAGTTAGTACAATTCAAGGCGTACACATAGCCGGGGCTCAACCCACGCTTCAAAGCTCCACGTATAACTATTGGTTTTAAAGTGATCGACTGTTTGCGCGATATAAATATGTGACAGTCCGCCTTTGGCAGCATGTGTAAATATAGGAAGGATAGGTGTTTATTTTTTGTCGGCATCTATCAACCAGTGGCCAATACGTCTCCAGTTTTCATTTAATGTTTTACGACCCATAAACAAACCGATATGTCCACCTTGAGCTAGGTCCTTTTGGATCTTTTCGGAATCAGTGCCGAGCAGATTTTCCACATTAAAGACTTGCTCTGGGGTTGTAATATCATCATCTGTTCCAGCGAGCAGGTATATGGGTACGGTAATATCCTTCAGAGAAATCCGTTCACCCAAGGCAATGAACTCGCCTCGTGCGAGCCGGTTTTTCTTAAACAAATGCTTGACTGCTTGCAAATAAAAGCGACCGGGAAGATCAACGACATGTTCGTACCAACGGGCAAAATGACGCGCCCGCCTCACGTACTCGGTGTTGGTAATATTGTCGAACAGATCGATATATTTTCCCCAGTAATGTTCGCTGGGATGCATGTTTTTCCAGCCTTTTAACATATAGCGCCCGCGCAAGCGACCGCCCCCCATCGTCACAATGGCCTGAAAATAGGCCATCGGTAGTCGATTGGCCATGGCTTTTATGTAGCCATCGCCAGCCTGGGTGTCCATAGGTGAGCCGGCAAGTACCAGCGACGTGACCATATGGGACAGCCGCACATTAACAGTAAATAAAACTGCACCGTGCATAGGCACAGAGTACTAGCACTCTAGGTACCGATGACTGTCCCAGTCCATAACAGCAACCGTTTGCCCTAGTTCGACCTTTAATCGAGATAATAGACCAGATAGTTTCGTTATCCGACAATAAAGATCCTTGTATTGAAAGCGCCTTTGATTGGAATAAACGATTTCTTGATCTGGAAAAACCCTGAGAGGGGCGTGTAACATTTCCTTTATTAATAATGGGAATTTATTATATTGAGGACCAGTTATATCAGACATCAAGAAGAATCCATTCTCTTAAAGAGACTATTGCATAGTTTGAAAATATATCAGGCCACATAAATATATTTTCAAACTCCATTAAATCGACTTATCGCCTGGCATCAATTTCTGCCTTCCTCAGCTCGCTTGCAGGTACAGAGCCAATGCCCCAATCTTCTGGTGGAACCGGCCAGCAAGCGCCACGGACAAGACTAAGCTCCACTCCTGAAACTTCTGCAATGAGATTGGAAAATTGTTTCATAAGCTCATGCCTCTCACTAAGCGGCCGACCTTCTAAAACGATGAATTCAAAGTAAGGCGCGGGCCTGCCACCCTCAGAAATAACATTACCCGATGTAGCTACCAGCTCGGGTCGATAGGTTTTAATAAAAGCCCTAACTCTTTCCATCGGAGAATTTAGGACCGTACTGTAGATCTTGCTTGCACGAACAAGGAGGGCACTACATTGATCATCCGACAATGTATTTTCTACGATATGAAAATGAATAACGGGCATAATTTCACCTAATCAATGAATAACAATATTACTTGAATCTTTGATTTAAATTATTTTAAGTCAAAGATTTTTAAAAATAACATCCAAGAAAACGCGAATTAAAAATTGCATAGAATAATTATAATTCGCGCAATGTATGTGGTCCCGGTAAATGTTGTGGATAAATACTTACTCAAAATAAACAAAAGCCTTGAGCATTATTGCCCGGCTGGCCATGTAAAATCGGGTCGGAGAGCATCGTATACGGGGCGCCCATCATCCGGGAGGCTTCCACCTTTTGAGGGATCAAAAAAAGCATGGTAAGTTGCGGGCATAGAAATAGGATCATGCCCCATTAAATTTGGAACTATTACTCTAATACGGCTCTCTTTATCATCAAGCATTATTGGTGAGCTGCATACGCTACAAACACATAACTCTAAAGGACCGTTTGGGTTGTTGACGTTGAAAGGTTGACGAACTAACTTATCCTGGTTTTTTACATCTACATCATTAAACTTAAAAAAAACAACATGTGTAGAACTTTGACCAGTTACTGTTTTACAAACAGAGCAATGGCATATATGACTGTCAATTGGTTCCGCTCTACAAAATGTACTAACGTGCTCGCATCCACCGGTAAAATTTCCATCCATAGTGACACCCCTTCGACCAATTATGGTTAATAGATTCGTGTAAAAAAGATATTTGAATAGCAGCTGGCGATAATTAATGACTAAATTCGCCTGTTTTCCCGATGATAATATTTGCAGGCGGTTGCAATTACTAATACTTTATAGGTGATTAAGCAATACCAAATGGGTATCATGCGATATCGGGTGGGTAGGTTTTATTATTTAACAACATGCCATATCATCCAGAATGATAAAAATAAATCTTATATCGAAACTTTCTAATCCGGAATGAAAAAGCCCTGCAATTTATTTAAAAATTCAGGGCAAAAACTAACAGCGAAAGATTAGGTATCAGTTTACGGGTTCTGCGGCCTCATCCTTGATGAGCTTGTCTAGGAGCCAAAGTATTTTATTTGGTCCGGCGTCATGGCAGATATCCATCATTTTAAATTCTGGGTTAGCTTCATAGTTTACTTGCTGTGATTCGAGCATCGCAGCGTCCTCCAAAAAAGCTTCATCTAATATTTCTCTTAGTAGATCGCTAAGGCCTGGAAAATCATAATCAATATGAGAACCCCATGAGAAATAGTACTCTACGGATTTATCGTCATTTGGGACCACGGCTTGACATGTCATGGTATTTGCAACCAGCTCACCATTTGAAGGGCCACTAGAAGCCGTGCCTGCGGTGAATGCCTTAAAATTCAATATCCACGTACATGGAATAGAATGCGTCACGTTAAATTCAAGATCAAATCTTGCATCAACTGGAAAGAGGTGCTGAAGAAAATAAGGTGCTGGAACATCTCTAGCGATAAAATGGGTTATCAGTGATTGGTCGGTTAAAGTATGCTCTACTTTTGAACGAGTGTATTTGTCGGTACCACCTAGTGTTTTTTCATGCACCCAGGTTAAATGACTCAAGTCAGCAAGATTTGCAATCTCAAATCGATAATTTGCATCGACATGCATATGTGAGGTCTTCATGTTCCAATTACTATCGCTTGGCCCTACAGCGTATGGAATTAGTTTAGGGTCTGCCTTTTTCGGATCACCCAGCCAAACCCAAATCCAATTATTCCTCTCGATTACAGGAAATGATTTAACACATGCCTTTGGTGGAATTCGATCTTGGCCTGGTATTTCCACACAAATTCCATCCGGCGAAAATCGCATTCCATGATACATGCACCGAATCGAATCGCCCTCTTTTTTACCTAACGACAATGCAGCCATTCTGTGAGGGCAACGATCCTCTAGTGCAACAACTTCTCCATTAGGCTTTCGATACAAAACTACTCTAATATCTGCAAGTTTCCTTGCAACAATTGAGTTCTTCCCCTGCGAGACCATATAGTCCCAGCCCGCGCAATACCATGCGTTTTTAACAAACATTATTATCTCCTTTATGAAACCTATTCATGTTAAATCTGTTAATAATTATAGTTCTATATTTTTTATAATTTCTTAAATAATGGGCTAGTACTTTTCTGTGCATCAGCTGCAGAAATAAACTTTTCAAGGTAGATGTCTTTTTCAAATAGCTGCCCTTGCATTAAAGTCGTGATGCAAGAATCGATCATCAATGGGGGGCCACAGAGGTATGCGTTATGACCTGAAAAGTTGTTTTTAAAATATTCTTGCGCGGCTTCATGTACGAACCCCCTATAACCATCCCATGCGCTATCGCTATTCTCGTCGGAAAGCGCAGGAACGTAATTGAAATTTGGATATCTATCGGCCATATCTAAGAATATTGAATGGTAATATAGTTCTTCTTTGTTCCGCTGGCCGTATACTAGAGTGATGGACTGTGTAAATTGATTCTCAAATAAATCCAAAATCATACTGAGCGGACTGGATAAGCCAGACCCGCCGGCCATGAATATAATTGGTTTATTATTTGATTTTCGTACAAAGAAACGACCGTATGGACCACTGAAACCTATTTGGTCACCAACCTTTAATCTTTCATGAATATAAGTTGTCCCTACACCTCCGGGAACAATTCGTATATTTAGTTCAATTTCAAAATTTTCACTTGGCTTATTTGCCAATGAAAAAGGCCGAGTAATATCTGATCCAGGTATGTTTAGATTAATATATTGCCCCGCTTGAAAGTGAATAGGTTTCTCCAATTTTATCCATACCCCAATAATTGTGGGTGTAAGGCTTTCAATTTTCGATACTTTCCCTTGATAGTCTTGGACGGGAATAATCTCAGCATCCGGTTCCTCATCAATATCCGCTTCTATCGAAATATCAGATTCAAGCGTGGCACAGCAGGCCAGAATTTTTCCTTCATCACGCTCAAAGTCCATAAGAGCAAAGGGAGATGCATCTCCGTGCTCTATATCCCCTTCAATAACCTGTACCTTACAAGTTGCGCACAAACCATGACAGCAAGCATGGGGTAGATAAATGCCAGCACGTAGTGCAGCATCTAATATTGTTTGCCCCTCGTCTACCTCAATGGTTTCTCCTAGAGGCTCAATCGTTAACTGATAACTCATACAGATTAACCTCTATGTGGATTATTGCTAAGTGGTTGAGTACGAAACCTAATTTGCTCTTTATGCTTAAACCCGTGATCCGAAATGGTTTTTGACATATCTGGGATAAAAGCTCCTTTACTTGTTGACCAGTGAGCTTTATATAGATCCACACTATCAAATTGAGGATGCATGGAATAAATTCGGGGAATGACTACGTCTAGCAGCTCTTTAAATGTGGTGTTTGGTGATATTGGTACGCACATTGGCCACCCCATCATTGTATGTTTTTCCCAGCAAATATTTAATAGTTGATTTCCGTGGAAATTCTCAACTCCATCTCGATACCGCCCAGAATAATTCGGATTTATTGCTTTAACTGTCATTGTTTGATTCCTTACGATTATTTGTCAGAACCGGTTTTTCGAACAAAATCAGTAGCCGGTTGATTATGAATATTAGAAGGGCGCTCAGTCCATTTTTCCCAATTCATAGCATCGTTGTGTTCCTTAAAAAGCCCACCGTCTATACCAGGCTTTAGCCCCATATATCTAATCGCTTCTACCATTGGATTATAATCGGGAGATTCAGGATCCACATCATCTAAGATGCAGTTACCTTTGTATATCTCATGTACTGGCAACCATGCTTGAATATATTTCTCTGGCTCATTTTCAAATATATGCTGACAACCATCCGAACAAAATTGAAAATGCTCATCTTTATATTCCGTTTGGTGATGTGAAAATTCCGTTGGATCATCAGGTTCTGTAAACAGGCATGGCCACTGACATACCTGACATAATTGTGGCAGTGTTGTGTTTGTAAAAGGAGTACCGTTATCTTCTAGTTCTTTCCAATATTCAAATCTAGGCCGATAATATTTATCGAATGTATTGGGGTACTTCTCAGACATCCAATTCATCTCTTCTTGAGATGGCAGCCAAAGGGGGAAGCCTACAACGTCTCTGTTCGCATAGAAAATGCTCCACATTTCGTGAGATAACCTTTCTTTCTCCTTGATTGTTACGTCGGCATCACGTGGAGGTTTTATCCCATATCTAGCGAGGTCAGCAAACAAAGCACCGCCATTTTCCTCGTAGTATATTGTCCATGCTTCATCCCAAGACATAACCCTTTTGGGTAGCATATAATCCATCATTGTTGCAACTAACGAAAGTACTCGATAGGCTCTCCAGAACCATTTATCGATCCATTTCTGTACTATTGGGACATTATCTGGATCCTGCTCTAGCAAGAATTTAATCACCTCCAAACCAAGAGTCATATGGCGCGCTTCATCAGACTGTGCTGAAAAGCCAAATGAGACCGTAGACATGTCGCCATTGTAAGCGGCGCCAGACATCCAGGGCATGAAAACGAGATTGGTTAGCACGTATTCAAAAGCAAAAGAAATTGCAACAACAAATTCGAATGGGCCGGATGAACATGCATCCTCAAAAAATGACTTTGGTATTGATAAATACCACGTCCTGTCAAATTGGTATGGAGCATTCCCCATACCCTCAAAAAATCTAGCATAATGACTACACGCATGAGTTTGGGTTGTAGCATGGCGCATCTCGTCAATAGCCTGCATTTGTGCTGCAATCCGAGGACTAGCGGCGCCAAATTCCCTTCCTAATCGGCTGAATCCACGCCAAGCGTTATATTCTAAACCCACTACTGCATTTATAAAAATCTTTAGAGCTTGAACATATCGAGCATCAGTTACATTGAACTGTCCGTTATTTTGTTGGAATGCATCAATGATGGCATATAATTTTTTCTCCTTCTCTCCCTGGTATTTCCAATAAGCGTCGATTGTTAGTCTGAAAGGGTCCTCCCAATTACTCCAATCGTGTATTTTGATCCCTTCGAATTCTAGCTGTGGAAATATATCTTGTTTTTTTTGGTAACTCGGCTCCCAGTCTAGACCTTTCGTGAGCATGCTGTAGTTTTGCTTTAAATTTAATTTCTTTCCATTAGCCATTTATTTATACCTATTAGTTGTGTACTAAATTAGCGTTGAATTGATTTCGGTAGCTCTAATTCCACGATAGTGTAAATTCATCATCATCTTCGTTAATTTCTCCGGACAATGAGATTAAGTTTATCTGTAGCTCTTGCAAATCAAATTCACGACCCACCTCTTCTTCAATGGAGGATCTTTTAATTACTAAACGACCAGGACAATCGATTTTAACCATAGCGGGCATTTCATTAACTATTGCTAGCGGATTATCTCTTGTTATTGCGTTTACAATTGGGAGTGTGTCGTTGTTTGCTTGAAATGCAATAAAAACTGGATGTTTGGACTCGTTCATACTATATCCCCTGTTATGAAAATTCTTAACGCAACCCAAGTTTTGAAATTCTTGCAATGAAAGATGAATTTATTTTTTCTAAACTTTCATCACATTCAATTCCAAAAGCCAACTTTGCTAGATCACCTAACGACGAATATATCGAAGCATGCCATTTATCAATCCATTTGTTTATTTGTTCTTTATTTTCGTCACTTTCGGACGATGCGGTCTTTACTACTGAATCTACCCAGCGTGCGAAATCTGACTGCCATTTGACCGAGTAGTTTGTGAGGGAATTTAGGTCATTTCCATAATTTCGACTGAATGAACTTACAAATTCATCGAATATCAAAGGATACATTAGTCCATCAGCGACTAGGTTTTGTGCGACAAAGACCTCAAACCAATCTCGTAGAACAAAGACCCCTTCGATATCTTTACGAATACCCTGCCAGGCTGGACTTTCTATCCATATCCTTTTTGCCTTATCAAGTGATTCTCCGGTCTTTTCATCTATGAGCAAACCAATTCGCGACAAGTGCTGAGCCATTGCAAGTCGATCACAAGTCGCAATCGTCGCAGCTTGGGTTATCGTGGTACCGTATCCATAAGCTGCAATAAAGTTATTGTTCGTATTAGCACCCCATTCATAATGTCGTAAAGCCACTATAATTTCTGTTAAGAGGTTCTTGGCTTTTTCGGGTAGCGATGATAGCGATCCAATATCGTCGATAAATGCTAGCTGTTGGTCAATGGCCTCTTGCTGCTTTGCTCGAGCACTAACATAACTCCCGTAGTAAAACTGTCGTGGATCCTTAAGTGCGTACCAGTCATTCATTTTTATAGCAGATGCATTTATGTCATAGACTTCACTGTCTGGATTCCACAATGGTTTATAGTGAAAATTTGTCGCTGGTTGCGTATCAAATGAAAATTCCTGGTATCTATTGGCAGGCTTGTCGCCGAAGCGCGCCACCAAGTGATCAAAGGTATTGCGTAGTGGTTTTACTCCGGATGTTTTAATTTCAACAGCCATTGAATATTTCCTCTTTTAGCGTGTTTATTGATTAATTATTCTTGAATTCCTGGCGAACCATATTTCCATTTCTGCTGTTCAGAATCCTGTATTTCGATTTCCTCTCTAGTGAGCTTGATTACCTTATTTTCGAGGCAAAAATCTGTGAAGGCTTTTTTGGGTAGAATTAGTTCAACCATTAGATCAGTCGTTCCTATTCCGAATAGGAATTCTACAAAACCATTTTTATCGTTATTTAATTCGCGAACAAACAGGTTTTCGTTGCGATTAAAAATCAGTGGGGTGCTTGTTTTGCCATTTACCATATTTTGTATGCTTATCTTTAATTATCATCACTAGGGCGGCTTTATAAATTTATATAGCAGCTACCGTGCCAAAACCTCATTGCTGGTTTATTTTTGCGAAGATGTTCCTATATTATTGAATATAAAGGAAAATAGCATATCCACCTCCATAAGTTATTGCATTTAAAGACTAGATATCACACTAAAAATGTACAATAATATACAAGACAGGCATGGCCTTAGCCTGAAACTGTACAATAATGGTCAATTTTGACGGTAATGAGAGGCAGGGGTGCTATAGGGTATGGCCGAAAGAATTGCGGCCTTAGACCCCCAAACATCTTCAATACGGAGATATGGTTTTATGCTAGGTGACGATAATCGACAAGGTTTGTTTACAAATAGCGAAAATCTACTATCAAATGTTAGGTTTTCACCAAAAGATGGACGCATTCTATTAGCTGAAAACCGAATGTTATTAGTGCATGCTTCAGGGTTTGGTGTGCTTCGGCGAGAACTTATAGAAACCATTGGTAATAGTGAGGCTAGAGGGTTATTGACTAGAATGGGTTATCATAATGGAGCCCATGACGCCCAACTCGTCCACAATTTGCATAAATCCCGTAGCTCAACCATCGAAGAGTTCATTCTTTTAGGGCCTCAATTGCATATGTTAGAAGGTACTGGCCTTGTTATAGAGGTCTTTACCAATATTGATGTTGAGCTTGGTTTGTTTCATGGAGAATATTTATGGGAGGGATCTTCTGAAGCTGAAATCCACGTTCAGGAGTATGGTATAGGAAATCAACCTGTTTGCTGGATGCAAATTGGGTATGCCTCTGGTTTTGTGAGTAGCTACATGGGGCGGCCCGTTCTTTTTAAAGAAGTACAATGTGTTGGCCAGGGAGCCCCTTGCTGCCGAATCATAGGCAAGCCCGTAGAAGAGTGGGGAGATGAACAAGATCTTGAGTATTTAAAAGCGGATAAATTAACAAACGGACTTGCAATCTCTAATTCGGATCCTGGTTCAAGTCTTGGTTTAGACGGAGTCGTTGGTGCATCTGCGGGTTTCAATGCTGCGTGTCATAAATTACGGCAAGTTTCAGAAACTGATGCGACAGTTCTTTTTTTAGGTGAAAGTGGTGTTGGTAAGGAGGTATTTGCACGAAGTTTACATAACATTAGTGAACGATCGTCTATGCCATTCATAGCGGTGAATTGTGCTGCAATTCCCGAAAATTTAGTAGAGGCAGAGTTATTTGGTGTTGAAAAAGGTGCGTTTACTGGAGCTAATAAAACTAGAGAAGGTAGATTTGAGCGTGCAAATAAAGGAACGCTATTTCTTGATGAAATTGGAATATTGAACCTCTCAGCTCAGGGTAAACTTTTGAGGGTTTTACAGGAAAGGGAGATAGAGCGAATAGGTGGTGATCGTCTTATCAAAACTGATGTAAGAGTCGTAGCTGCTACAAATCTGGATTTGAAAGAAGAGATACGACTAGGTAGATTTCGTGAGGATTTATATTATCGATTGAACGTTTTTCCAATTTTGCTCCCGCCATTGAGAAAAAGATTAGAAGATATACCAATATTTATGAATTATTTTATGAAGAAATACTGCAGGAGACATAATAAAGATATAAAAGGATATACCAATCGATTAATCACAGCCATGCTTAGTTATGACTGGCCCGGAAACATACGTGAGCTAGAAAATCTGATTGAGCGTGGGGTTATTCTTGCTGCAAAAGATCGGGTCATTGATGTTCATCATATTTTCACTGAAGATGAACTAAAAAACATGGAATATTTAACTGTTTCAAGTGAGGGTCTTATCACTTCAGATGCTTATTTGAAGAATAATAATGATATTAAGGATGAGATTAGTAATACTTCCCAAATTATTAACATGATTAAAAATGGAAATAATGTTATCGACCAAAACTTTTCAATTGAAGAATTAGAAAAGACTCTAATCGACAAGGCGATAGAGCAAACTAATGGAAATAAATCCTTGGCCGCAAAATTGCTGGGTATTACACGCTCTCAATTATATTACCGACTGGAAAGGTAATTCATTTGTGTATTTAGATTCCGAGAGGGAATCCAAAATTCTGTGCCAGGTGAAGCCCGCTAACGCGCTTCGTCTGCTGGCCACCGGAAGCCGTTTTCAAACCTGTTATTTAGTTTGCTCATCCGCAATCATGGTGCGCACTTGCCAGCGTACACCATGATTATTTCTTAAAATCCGCTCTAAAAGATCCGAAGTTAATTTACTACGCGGTTTCGGTACTCTAATTAGTCATCTTGCAAAATAATGCCAGCTTTCAATTATCAACAACTAATTATTTAGTGAATACGTTCAATTAGGTACTTTTCCTTCGGCCGGCATCCATGAATAAAGTGCTTCCTGCAAGTGCGTCGGCTTCTTCCGCCAATAGCATTTCAATTGCCCAGGCAACCTGATTAGTGCCAGTAAATTCACCAATAGCTGATTCTTCGCGCATGCTGGATAGAACATTTTCAATATTTTTATTTTCTTGGGTAGCCTTTGCGTTAGCGACTCTACGTAGCCTCTCTGTATCCGCGGGCCCTGGTGCAACGACATGAGAAGTTATACCACGTGGACCCATAGCCCATGAGTATTGCTTCATTAAGTTAACTAAAGCTGCGTTTGCTATTCCCGCAGCTGCGGTATAAGCAGTTGGCTCGAAGCCATAATGACCACCAATTGCAATCAGTCTAGAATGTTTTATAAGTGATGGATCTGCTGCGCGGATTAATCTTATCATACCTCCGACTTTGATATTGGTTGCTTCAATCAACGCTTCGGTAGGTGCCTCTAAAACGCCACCGGCAGTCGGCACGCCAGGGCCGTGAATTACAGCGCGAACTTCTCCCTTGATACTTTCCTGTATGACATTTATTGCATTGTCATTTGAGATGTCGGCGACACAAGGTACAAAGTTTATTGGATTGCCGAGCGATTCCTTCGCTGCAATAAGTGATTCTGAGCTTCTAGCAACGGCTATAATTCTGTACCTATTTATTAATCGTTTAACAATCTCACTACCAATTTCACCGGTAGCCCCAACTACAATAATATCTTCCATTATAAACCTTCGGTTAAATTAATACATTTCTAGCATCTAATGCTAGCCCATTCGCCTTTTATTGATAGGTAGAATTTCCACGGTAAGATCAGAGCATGCAAATGTTTGACATGCTAAAACAATACCATTTTCCACTAGATCATTATTCACATGTGATGCGCTCATATTTCCAGTATCAAATGAACCATCTATAACTCTTACTTTACAAATCCCACACCCACCTTTCTTACATCCTGAGGAAATGGGATATTCTTTCCTTCCTTTTATTAATGCATTTAATATAGGTTCATTGCTTGTTGTGGTTTGCAGTAAATCACTCCCTAGAACCTTTATTTTGTACATTTTTTGGCAATCTATTATGTCATTGATACAAAGAATGATTCTGGTACATACCTAGCTTGGGAAAAAGCAGCTGGTTCAATATTATCCATAGTCCAGGTTAGTGTCGGGCTGTCTGGATACCATGTATATCCATCGCAAAATATTTCATTTCTATTTCCAGATGGATCAAAATAGTAGACTGTTTTAACTCTGGTTACACCATGTCGGTCAATCATTTCTACAGGTATATTATACTTTCCAATCAGATCGGAAGCGTGTACGTGATCTTGTGTTGAATCTAGTCTAAAAGATGCGTGATGAAATAGCCCCAACTCTGGCCCTTCGGCTATAGCAATATCATGAGCGCGTGTGGAACAACTTACAAACATAAGTCTTGGCTCCCCATTTTCATCGACTACTTTTTCCGTCAAATCAAATTCGAAAACCTCTAAAAAAAGACGAATTGATTCCTTGGCGTTGGGGCCTGCAATGAAGCAGTGATCTAATCCGTTGATTCTAAATCCCCTGATTACTCCTTCGTCGGGCAATACTCCTGGATTTATTTCGCCTAGAGTGTTACCTACATATTCCTTTTCTGCATATAAATGCATTTCCTGCCCAGTGGGAAGAAAAAACTTCAGTCGTCTTCCTGATTTATACAAATCGCCCTTTGGTATTTCGGTAACTTCTATTCCAAATTTTTCAATTCCAGAGCGCAGCTTAGTTAATGTTTCATCATCGTAAACTTTAAATGCGAAGTGATCTAATCCGGGTTTGTCTGAGTGTCGGAGTATAACGCTATGATGATCCTTTTCATCCCAAGCTTTATAATAAACTAATCCGTTTTCATCAGTGTGCATTTCTATCAAACCCATCCATTTACCGTAGTGAGTTTTAGCGGCTTCCATGTCCATAACTCGAATTTGGACTTCGCCCAATCTAAGTACGCCTCGCATTGACATTTATATATCCTCGGTATTATGAAAAATCGTTTTTAAGCTACGTTTATGTTTAATCCGCGTTTTTTGGCCATTGTTAAAGCTGTATCTTCGATCATATCTTCCTGGCCGCCGATCATCTTCTTCTGTCCCAACTCAACAAGGATATCCCGTGGTGGAATCCCGTATTTCTCTCCAATTCGGTTAGCGTGCAGCAGGAAGGTGGAGTACACACCAGCGTAACCCATAGTGAGTGATGATCTATCTACGCGAACAATATGCTCCATCATCGGGAAAATGGTGTCCTCAGCCATATCCATCAGCCCAAATAGGTCGCAACCCGTTGAAATGCCCATCCGGTCGCACACGGCCACAAAGGCTTCCACAGGAGTGTTCCCTGCTCCGGCTCCAAGACCGCCTACTGAACCGTCAATACGGGTAGCCCCGGCTTCGATAGCAGCAATGGAGTTAGCTATAGACATGCCCATATTGTTGTGTCCGTGGAAGCCAATTTCGGTCTCGGGTAGTAAAACCTCCCTCAATGCAGTGACCCGAGCTACCACATCTGCAGGCAACATATAACCCGCTGAATCAGTGATATAAACAGTTTTTGCACCATAAGATTCCATCAATTTTCCTTGCTGGGCCAAGCCTTCTGGATTGTTTAGGTGGGCCATCATCAAAAAGCCAGTAGTATCCATGCCCAGTTCCCGAGCGCAGGCAATGTGCTGGGGTGAGGTGTCCGCTTCTGTGCAGTGTGTCGCAACATGAACACTGCGCACACCATGTTGATAGGCCACCCGTAAATCGTCCATGGTACCCAAGCCAGGAATAAGCAGGGTCGACATAGTTGCCTGGGTAATCACGTCGCCAACGGCATCCCAGTACTCCTCATTGCTGTGCATCGCAAAACCATGTTGTAATGAGTTGCCTCCCAAACCACCGCCATGTGAGACCTGTAGCATTGGCACTCCAGCTTGATCCAACGCCTTGGCCACCGTGGCCATTTGTTCAACAGAAATCTGCTCGCGCTTGGCATGCATGCCATCACGCAGGCACATATCGTGAACCAGAACTTGTCTACCTTCTCGATTGATCACGCTCATGCCACAGCCTCCGTAGGTTTCAGCTCCATGCGCCCGGCCAGAATTTCCTGGGCAAACATTTCGGCGGTGCGGCAACCCGCCGCAGTCATAATGTCCAAATTGCCGGCATAGGTCGGCAAGTAATCACCAAGACCAGCCACTTCCATAAACACCACCACTTTGTTCCCTTCGAACACCGGCCCGTTGACCAATTTGTAACCGGGGACGTATTTTTGCACTTCGCCAATCATCGCCATAACCGACTCGGTAATTTTTTCCTTGTCAGGTTCTGCATCCGTCACGCAGGAGATGGTATTGCGCATAATCATCGGTGGATCTGCAGGGTTGATAATCGCCAGGGCCTTGCCGCGGCGCGCACCACCCACTTTGCAAATGGCGTTGGAGGTGGTGTAGGTGAACTCGTCGAGATTGGCGCGGGTGCCGGGGCCTATAGACAGTGAGGCCAGACTGGCCACGATTTCGGCGTAGTCCACATCCTGTATTCGAGCCACGGCGTTAACGATGGGAATAGTGGCCTGCCCCGCGCAGGAAATCATATTGACGTTCATGGTGGCGCCAGCTAGCTCCGTCAGATTAACCGGAGGCACACACAAGGGGCCAATGGCGGCAGGGGTCAGATCAACCATAAACACGCCAAGTGCATTCAATTTGCGACTGTTTTCAGCATGCACGTAAGCGGACGTTGCATCGAAGGCGATCTGGACGCCATCCTCAAGAACATGAGGCAACAGACCGTCAACGCCTTCTGCGGTGGTCTTGAGTCCCATATCCGCAGCCCGGCGCAAGCCTTCAGACTCTGGGTCGATGCCCACCATCCACACCGGCTCAAGAAATTCGCTGCGTTGAATTTTGTAAATCAGATCGGTGCCGATGTTGCCGGAACCGATCAAGGCGCACTTAATTTTGCTCATCACTATTCCTCCAACTCTCGCGTCATTGCCGCGCTGACGTGGCCATTGCTACGAGCGAGTCGCTCTTTCGATTCAGCCACCGAGACCCCTGCTACAGCGAAGTCTTCCTCTTGAAGCTCATGGATCAAAATGCGCACTGTCTCTGGCGCCACCTCAAGAACATCGCTGACAGTTTTAGTTACTTCGTTTACCAGTCGACGTTTGCTTTCTGCACTGCGGCCGGTCATCAAATTAAATTGAATAATTGGCATCGCTCTTACCCCGTGTAATCTTTGCCGAATATGTTGCGGGCTATTACCCATTTTTGAATTTCATTGGCCCCTTCATATATTTCTGCAATTTTGCAGTCCCGATAAATTTCCTCGACGCGATAGTGCGAACCATCTGCCGCTAATTCCTTGGTAAACCCGTAGCCGCCAAATATCTGCACACCTTCCCGGGCAAATTCACCTGCAAGATTAGTGGCATACCACTTGGCCATGGCCGCTTCCGGTTCGGGAAAAGCCTGACCTTCGTCCATTCGACGGGCAGCCTTAATGTAAAGATTGCGGGCGTTTTCAATCTCGGTGGCACGCTCTGCCATTTTGAACTGCCAATGCTGGAACTGGGCCATTGCCTGGCCAAAGGCCCGTCGGGTTTTCAATCGATGACTGCCGTGATCCAAAATGGCTTGGGCCATCCCCACACCGCTGGCGGAAATGCCTATCCGGCCATAGGTCAATACTTGCAAGGCAATTTTTAACCCCTCACCGCGCTTACCCAGCACATTGCCAATAGGCACTACCACATTCTCAAAAGTAATATCGGCGGTTAGCTGTCCGTGGTTACCTAGCTTTTTATCGGGGGCTCCCACTGTCACGCCTTTGGCGTGCAAATCCACCACCACCTCGGTCATACGACCGTCGTCTTTGCAAAGCAGTACCACAAAGTCGGCCACTGGTGAGTTAGTAATCCAGCGCTTGCGACCATTGATAACAATATGGTCACTGTGAAAAATGGCCTCGGTTTCCAGTGCACTAACCGACAAATCTGTGCTGGCATTGGGCTCGCTGGTCGCAAAGCTACCAATCACTTTGCCGGACAATAGCGGGGCCAAAAATTTCTCGCGCGTCGCATCACTGCCATACTCAAGCGCGTGGCCGGCGAGAATGCAGTGCACGTCATAAATGGCGGCAACACTATTACTGTAGTAGGACAGCTCCTCAATAACCGTTGCCGTCGCAGTTGCGGGGTACTTTAATCCTCGGCCACCCACATCCTCGGGAAAGGGGATGCGAAACAACCCCGCCGCTGCCATATTTTTAAACAGTTCCCGGGGGAAGGCGGCCACGCTTTCTTCGGTATGGCCTATTTTCCAGGCCACTGGCGCCACATGCTGTTCACAGAAAGCCCGTACTTCACGGCGAATCGCCGTTGTCTCATCGGGCAAGAACATATCGCAGTACAGACTATTTTGCAGTCGCTCCGGCCGGTCCTGGGAGAAGATTTTCTGTTCGGCGCTCACCGTTACTCTCCAAACTTGATGGTGATGCTACCCAAATCCTGGAATCGGGCATTGATAGAATCCCCCACCTCCACGGCGATCGCTTCAGTAATACCTCCGGTTAGCACAATACTGCCTGCTGGTAGTGACTCACCCCTTGCATCGAGGTGTTCTAGCAGCATTTGTATGGCTTTTACTGGATGACCTAACACTGCAGCGCTAGCTCCAAGGGCAACGATTTCGCCATTCTTCTCAATCACCACGCCAATAGTTTGAAGATCCATACCCTGTTTAGGATCTCGCGGTTTACCGCCGGTTACATAACGCGAAGAGGAGCCGTTATCTGCGATTACACTGACCAGATCAAATTTAAATTTTTCATAGCGGGAATCGATGATTTCCACTGCAGGGATCACAAAATCCGTCGCCTGAATAATATCGTTGATTGAGTGATGTGTACCACGCAGTTCCCGCTCCATCACAAAGGCAATCTCGGCTTCCACGCGGGGATGAACCAACTCTGTCATTTTGACAATGCCGTTTTCTGGTACCGCCATCCGGCTAGTCAATATACCGAAACTGGGCTCGTGAACACCCATCTGTTCCATCTTAGCTTTCGAGGTCAGACCTGCTTTGAGTCCGACCACCTTTTCTCCGCGGGCAATCCAAATGTTCCGTAGTGCGTCCTGAACACGATAGCTATCTGCCATTTCCATTTCTGGGTAGGCAATAGTTAACTTCTCCATAGTATGTGCGCCATCCTGGGCGCTCACCACTTTATGGGCAAGCTCGTTAATAATGTTGTCTGCAAGCATGATTATTGACTCAATCTACAAAGTGAATTTCACAACTACCCAGGCCACCTACCGAACAACGCAGGGTGTCACCCACCATGGCGGGTACCAGAGTCGATTGGGAACCGGAAAGGATGACCTCCCCCGCTTTAAAGGGTATGCCCAAACGCCCCAGGGTATTGGCCAGCCAGACCACCGCATTGACGGGGCCGCCTTGCACCGCCGCACCCGCCGCCGTACTGAATAGTTCGCCGTTGCGCTCCACCACCATGCCCGCCAGATTAAAATCAACGTCGGTCACTTTGGCCCTGACATCACCTAGCAAAAACACGCCACAGGAGGCGTTATCAGCAATCGTGTCCTGAATAGCAATTTTCCAATCGGTGATGCGGGAGTCGACAATTTCAAAACAGGGGCAGGCATAATCAATTGCCGCAATGACATCGGAGGCCGTCAAACCTGGACCGACCAGATCCTTCTTTAATACAAATGCCACTTCGGCTTCAGCTCGCGGCTGAATCAGGCCCGACAGGGGCACGGGCTCACCATCAAAGTAAGCCATCCCTGAGGTCAACTGACCGAAGTCGGGCTGATCAATGCCGACCAAATCCTGAATCGCTTTACTAGTAACGCCAATTTTTTTACCGACGATGTTTTCGCCTGCGTCCACCCTACGGGCCAGCATTCGCTCCTGAATGCGGTAAGCATCTTCAATGGTTAAGCCAGGAAATCGCTCTGATAGAGGAGCGACGGTACGCCTGCCAACAAGGGCCTCATACAGCTCGTCTCCCAATGTCCGAACAGAAAAATCACTCATTAATTCTTACTCACAATTTTATGCAAATATTGCGTAATTCGGTGTAAAACTCCAAAGAATGAACACCGCCTTCACGACCGATACCGGATTGTTTGCTACCGCCGAAAGCAGTACGTAAATCACGCAAAAACCAGCTATTAACCCAAGTAATCCCAACCTCAATTGCCGCAGCTAACCGGTGGGCCCGGGACAAATCTGAGGTCCAGATGGTGGTCGACAAACCATATTCAGATGCATTGGCGAACTCGATAACTTCGTCTTCTTTATCAAAAGGAGCTATATGGCAGCAGGGGCCAAAGATTTCCTCCTGCACTACCGATGCAGTTTCAGGAAGCCCTGTCCATATGGTGGGCTGCACCCAATTTCCGCCGACCCACTCGCCTTCCATCTCCATTACGTCCCCGCCCGTGACAATGTTCGCGCCTTCCTCGACCGCCCTGCGATAGTAGGACAGCACCTTTTCTTTGTGCTGAGGACTAATTAATGGACCGAGGGTAGTCGATTTGTCATTAAAGTCACCGGGTTTCAGTGCCCTTGCGCGGTCAGCCAGCGTGTTAACGAAGCGTGTGAAAATCGACCGCTCAACGTAGACACGTTCCGTACCTAGACAAACCTGCCCGCAATTGAGGAATACTGAGCGTACAAAGCTGTCAATAGCTTTATCAAAGTCGCAATCTGCGAACACAATCCCAGCATTCTTTCCTCCAAGCTCGAAGGACACATCGCGCATACCTGGCGCCGCAGCTTTCATGATTGAGGTACCAGTCCTTGTCTCTCCAGTAAAGGTAATGGCATCAACTTTAGGGTGGGCAGTGATAAACGCCCCGGCAGATTTCTCACCTTTCCCATGAACAACGTTATATACCCCGTCGGGCAAGCCCACCGCTTGCATCACTTCACCTAATAGTGTCGCCGTTGCTGGGGTCTCTTCTGAAGGTTTTACAATGACGGTATTGCCGCAAGCTAAGGCGGGCGCCACCTTCCAAGTCATCAACAATAAAGGTGCATTCCAAGGACAAATAACACCGATCACCCCCTTGGGAGCACGCCTTGTATAGTTCAGCGCTCCGGCACCATCTGGTGTATCCGTCATAAAAGATTCGTTTGGAACGCTTTTAATTACATCAGAAAAAATACGGAAATTAGCAGCTGCTCGGGGAATAAATGCATGTTCCATTACAGAGCGAGGTTGGCCTGTATCGGCCATTTCCGCTTCAACAAAATCATCAAAGCGGCGAGTAATTTCATCCGCAATTTTGTTCAGTATTGAAACTCGCTCGTCCAATGAAAACTTTCCCCAAGGCCCACGTAGTGCTGCATGGGCTGCCTCAGCGGCTAGATCGACTTCAGACTCCAATCCCTCATACACTACACCTAAATAACGCCCATTTGCGGGACAGAAATTATCGAAAGTTTGTTTGCTGGTAACAAAATTCCCGTTGATAAAATGCTTGAATTCCTTCATAAAATATTATGTCCCTGCCATTCAAATCGTTTTTTACTGCGAGCCATCGCAGATGGCATATAAATACAAAAATGTAATTCGATATAGCTATTAAAATATGGATATTTTAAGAAAGCATAATCTTTATAAATTGTGATCTTATTGTAGACAGCACACTAGCTATTTAAAGATTATTGGAGCTTACCGTCCAATACCTTTGACCTTCACCCCCGATACCTATATCGTATCAGAAAACACAATGTGAGCTAAAATAGTGATTAATCAGAGCATAGAGCTTAGGCATTTACGTTATTTTATAGCTGTCGCCGAAGAGGCATCTTTTCGGCGTGCGGCCTTAAAAATCCATGTCTCACAACCACCTTTGACCCGTCAAATTAAACAGCTGGAGGATATTGTAGGCACAGATTTGTTTCTCAGAACCCCGAAAGGAGTAGAATTAACAGAGGCCGGAAAAAGCTTGTTTATAGACTCCAAAAATATATTTACTCTGATACAGCAGGCCGCTGAGCGTGCGAATAGCGCAGGTGCAGGTAAATTAGGCAAGCTGAATGTTGGGATATTTGGCTCCGCAGTTTTTGGAACCATCCCAATTGTTATCCAAAAGTTCAGGGAAGATTTTCCGGATGTTGAAATAGTACTTCACAATTTAAACCGCGTGGAGCAGCTTAAGGCTTTGAGGGATGGACGTATCGCTATTGGTTTTAATCGATTCTTTAGGGAAGAACCAGACCTTGCATGGGAGAAAATTCAGTCAGAAAAAATGAGCGTTGCGTTGCATAGTAGTAGCATGTTGGCCACAAAGAAATCTCTAAAGTTAAGCGAAATAATTAATTACCCTATCATTCTATATCCAAAAACTGCCCGCCCAAGCTTTATTGATCGGATGATTTCACTTTTTAATGAGCAAAAGTTAAGCCCAAATATTGCACATGAAGTTGATGATGTGGTGACAGCAGTAGCTCTAGTCTCAAGTGGATTAGGTATTAGCCTTGTTACAGAGTCAGCATGCAATCTTAAATTGCCAAATGTTGAGTATATACCACTAAGCCCCAGTGAAGGTGCAGTTTTTGACCTCAATATTATTTATCGCCGTAACGATATTTCTCCAATACTTCAAGCGTTCATAAGTACTGTAAATGCAGTCAAAAAATCACTTTGATTAATCATAACTAACTAGAAGAGGGAGGAAGAGTCCTCCCTATAATAATGCGAGATTAATTTTAGAATTGATATCCAAGACGAATGGTTAACTCATCTGCAAAATCTAGAGTTGAAAGAGTATTCTCGTTAGGATTTCCACCGAGATCTCCATCAATATGTGTATAAAAAGCTTCGACTGTAACATCGCCACTAGGCTTCCATCGGATGCCTGGTTGCAACAATATGCCGCCTCGCACATCATACAATACAGCGAAACCGAGACGGACGATATCTTGAGGAAAAGGCTGTTGAGCTGCGAATGCTAAATATTGGGCATTATTCACGCCGCCAGGAATTTGTATATCACCTGGACTTGGAGTTCCAACTGGAGCGCTAGCACCATAACCTTCCAGTGAGCGTCCAACCAGGTCATCAGCATTTCGATACATATATTGAAATACTAGATATGTTGCGGGAAAATTTTGAGTAAACCGATAATAATTTTCAGCCACTAAAGCCCCGACAAACGCATCTTCTACAATACGCTTCTTGCTAAGTGAAGGGTTTGTAAAAACACGATCTGGGGTAATTGACATCTCAATATTAATGATCATTTGATCAAAAATGCTACCCGGTTCGCCGGAAGTAACATAAGAACCGCCGATTCCATACACATCTTCACGGTAGTACTCTCTTTGAATATGGCCTCTCATGCAACCACCTGCTGCCATGAAAAAGGTATCCAATTGAGCAACTGCATCCTCGATCGTATTTACAGTGGAAGCGAACAACTCGCTAGGACCTTCAAATTCTTCTATAGCAGCGTTCAGACCGTTATATCCATCTAGCCTAGATTCGGCAGCATAATAAAAGTATTCAGTGGCTGAGCATACCCCAGTCGGCGCTACCTCAAATGGAGAATTAGCGAGTGCTTCACCTGAAGATGCAAATTGCCGATCTAATGTTCCTGCATATGCAAGATTAACCAAATTCCCTACGGTGCCTAGATTATTTGGGAGATCTTTTACCACTCCGGATTTGGACCAACGAAATACGCCATCCGGGTTATAACGCCGTACTGCCATTGCTTGCCAACCAAAATTTCCATAGTCACCTTTTGCTCTCAAGCCAAAGTTTAAAGAATCATTAAGACCCTGTTCATCATACCGATCATGAACAGTAAATTGCGATGCAATCACATTATAAGGTGTATTTGGATTTCCGAAGACAGATGGTTGAAATTTCTGAATATAACCATCAAGGAGAATATTATCTGTTGCTTGCCAAGTTGCGCGTAATGAAATTGAAGGAACACGCTCGTCAGCAAACTCTTCTTGTGCGTAATCTAGAATACTGTGCCTCCGAAGATCAAGCCCATTTACAACGTCAAAAACTCGAAAAAAAATGGTTTGACCCCATGCAATTTGTTGATTTCCTAACCTAAAATTCCAAGGCCCAGTATTGTACTCAAGAAACAGCGCTGGAAAATCAATTAAATAATTATCACCCGCTATCTCCAAAGGATTTGGCTTGTCATTCCCTTCAACTCGATATTCGAAATAATTTGATTCTCCGTGATAAAGTGATGAAAGTCCGCCCGAAACTCCTCCCTGAAAACTATCAAATTCAGAAGCGTCGAAATGAGTTTCATAAAGATCAGGTGATGTAAAAACACCGCGTATTCTTGCATTCAGCGAAATCTTGTCATTAAAGTTTACTTTTGTATCAAGTTCACCTCTTATGATTCCGTAATTAATGTCGGATTCTTTACTTTCAACATTCCGTATACCAGGAGAAGTTCCATCTATCGCTGGCAGTGGCAAAGTGGACCATGTCCCGACCTCAGGAACTGGCAAGCCAAGAACAGAAGATATATTCGGAATCAGCGCTGGTGGAGTATATGCTTGACGAGATATAGAAACGTTATTAAAGGGATTTCCTGTTTGATTGCTTACGTTTTGATCGTTGCTAGTAGAAAAAGCCGTTTCTAAACGTATGAAACCGCTTGATGAAATAGAAACCTCTTCCAAAATTCCAGCCTGAGTATAATTAATTAATCCTGCTAAGATGATTGGATATTTACACATTGAACATAATGTAGATTTAAATACACTATTTTTCATTTTAATTATCTCCTTCTAATATTAGGGCACCTCTGATTAATTCGGCGATAGCTCAGGCTTTGCGTTGATTCGACTGGCAAGGCGCGGTCGCGCAGGAAGGCTGGTTGCCTTTCAAGTGATCGCAACGAGGCCAGGCGGATCAACGCAAAGCCCCGAAGGGCGGGCCTCTGGCGCACCCTGGACGGCGTCGCAACGCTCGTCAAGGAGAGTCACCCTTGACCTTCTCGCTGCTCCTTGCCAGTGCGCGCCAGAGGCTCCGCTGAGCCATTGCCGAATTAATCAGAGGTGCCTTAGATTGGCATCCGATAAATATTTCCATTTTTCCCCGATAGAATCACGGCATTGTCGTTATCTAATAAAACTGCACCCGATATCCATAAAGTGTCCATAGTGTCGGGAGCCATTCGGCGCCAAGTCTTTCCACTATTTGTACTTAGCAGAACACCATATATTGTTGTTATTAGAATATTCTTCCTTTTTGCGACAATATTAAGAAACAGCTCGTTAGTATCTAGATTATTAAACCGCATCCATGACTTGCCGCCGTCAGTAGTACGAAGAAGGAAACCATCCTGTCCAACGAAAAATCCATTTAATTGCTCATTTATCTCCATCGCAAAAATTGATGCATCGTCAGTCTGTGTTTCAACATTCCCATTGTGTAGCGCTATCCATTCATTCGTCTCAAAACTCCATTTCGCAATTAAACCGGATTCGCCAGCGATTACTATGTTTGATTGTAATAATCGGACGCTATATATATGAGGCGCAAATCCCGAAGGGGTAATGCTTGCCCAGTCAATAACCATCTGATCCCAAGTATCGCCATAATCATTCGATTTTAATATTGTTCCGAACGCTCCTACTGCAACGATCATTCCATCTGAACGCATCGCTACATCTAGTAATCTTTCATTGGTTATTGGTTCTATCGAGCTCCAGGAGCTTCCGCTATCATGACTTACTAAAACAGTACCTGCTTGTCCGACCGCGACAATATGACTGTCGATATAAGTGACACCTAAAAGGGAATCCTGAATATTTGTAGCAGACCTTTTCCAATTCTTTCCAGCGTCATTACTGAGTAGAATTGTTCCTGATGATCCAACAGCTACAATGCTTCCTTCAAATTGTGTAACGTCAAAAATTGCCTCATGTTGGGTACCTCCATGTACCTGAATTAATTCAGACGCACTCACTAAGCAAGACATCGTCAATAATGGCAGAAAGAGTAATCCACGTAAGAGGTACGAAGTGGGTAAATATTTCATTGTAAATCCCGAGAGCTATGGGAGGCGAAAGCCTCCCTTAAATATCAATGTGCTAAACCTGACCTAAACGCTGCATGGCAGCAGATGTTAGATATTTGTTATACACATCTTCATCACCTTGATAATGCCTACTTTTATATCCGCCCGTGATTTCTTTAGTTTGAGAGAATCTGCTTATCCGATTATTCTGCACATCGTGAAACTGTACATGAGTAAAGCTCCATGCAGTGTTTCCACTTCCATCTTTAAAAACTTTATCGCCGTCGACAAATTGACCAAAACTCGGCTCCCCTTTGCGCCATGCGTCACCTCGGCGATCGTAGGTCACATAATCAACTACCATTTGGTTGCGAACATCTATATAGGTTCTTTTCTTTCCGACAGGAGCGCGTGGATAACCCGTAGGTTCAGCATCTACTACAAGAACCTCAGGAATCAACTGCACTCTTGTGCGGAAGAAAGATTGGCCTTTAGGGCCTCCATGAACTGGTTTCTCCCAATTTTCCAGTTTGCCATCCCAGTTATTACCGATAGCCCCAAGGAACGGCTTACGCTCTACAATTTTATAATTTCCCCACGTTAGCATTGGGTCGCCAGCCGACCATGCATCCGATAGAAAAAATGAAATTCCTGGCACAAGTGGTTCGAATCGTTGGTTTGTCGGGAAGGTTCGAACTCTTCGAAACGCTGGAAGATAACCTACTAAATTTGGAAATTTACGCTGATCATAATGCCATGTGTTCAAGAACGACGTACCTGCCACATCGTTTGGCGCGGTAAACCATACGGACTGATAACGCAAATAATCTTTTTTCCCTTCAAGGTAAGGTCCGTCGCTTCCTACTCTTGCTGTTGCGTTCAATTCCGCCCAAGGGAAATCGTATTGATAAGTTACGTTGCCTTCAGGATCGATATCCCAGTCGCGAATAGCATAGAGTGAGAAATTGTTCCGTCCCCAACTTAATGTTAGGTTTGCAGTCGCCTCTAAACCTGATTTTGCATCCGGAAATGGCATTCCCCCTATCCATGGTTCCCCAGTTGCGGCTACTATAACGTTTCCGTCTTTGTCCAGACCTGCTTTACCTGCATTTTTGATAGTAGCTTCAAACATATCGTGTCCAAATAACTTAGACGCATCGGTAATTGGTGCGACTAGCTCTAGCTCACGCCCCATATCTTTTATTTGCATGTAGGTAATCGGATCCATCAGATCCTTGACGTACTCCACATTGTTGGCGTTGATTACATCGCCAACTTTAACTTTGCCTTTGGTTAGCATCTCAATGCTGGTTAGTTCTTCTGGGTAAGCCTTTGCTGGATCATCCGCGCGGGCAATCAGTGGAAACAACGGCGCCAACACGCCTGCTGACGCACCAAGCGCAGCTTTTTTTAACAATGATCTTCTTCCGTAGTTAAAGTCATATTTTCTAATGTGCATACGAATTACCTCCACAAGTACTTATTATCAGCCCTTTGTAATGAGACAGGGCTCGCTCAACAAACAACCTTCCGAGATTCAGCAGCATCTGACTCAATGAGCTCGTTCAGGCTCGTATTAGCTGCTTTCAACACGTCTAAATCCAATTTTTCACCGACCAGCAAGTCATGTCGATACAGAAACTTTGGACGTATCAGCATTACCAGAAGGGGTAAAACAATTAGCGCCAATGCCATATTTACTAACATGATTAATGTCAGTAACAGCCCCATGTCAGCCATAAACTTCAAGTCTGCTAGGAAATACCATGGGACGATACTGACTAGCATAATGGACGCAGTGAATAGAATTGCCTTACCCGTGGTAGTTAGCGCTCGTGTTAGTGCGCCCTCAATGTCGTGATCATCTACGTCGAACTCTTCACAGATTCTCGACAACAGATAAATTCCGTAGTCGATACCGACACCAACACCGATTGCGGCAACCATCAGTGAGTTGATATCCAGACCAATGCCCAGCAGATGCATGGTGGCATTGAGCATAAAGGTGGACAAATTAACTGGAATCATCAGCATCAGTGCTGCCACTGGAGTCCGGTAGGCATAGCTGCAACTGACAAAAATGAATAAATTGAGAAGGCCGATAATGATCCAATGGTAGCGAGATACGACATTGTTAGTGGCTTGCTGCAGCGCTATGGTTCCCGTACCGAGCCTGACTGAAAACTCATCATGGTCCCGGCCAACTTTTTCAACGGCTGCGTTGGCAGCTGCAAGCGCGGCATCCACGGTTTCCTGTTTGTTGTCCTTGTACCAGAAAGAAACCGTCGCGTGCTGCTGCTCGAAGTCAGTCACGTGAGAAAAGGCTTTCGCGCTCGAGCCCATCATTACCGCATTAGCGGCCGCATTCGTTGCGCGATCATTTGAGTCCAGAGGCAACCACTTTGGATTTCCTCCGGAAAACAGCCTGTTGCCCTCACTCATATAGTCAGCGAACGACAATGATGCGCGAGGAGCTTGATCACTGCTTTCCAGCAGGCTCTGTAAGCCCAGCATGGCCGCAACTGTTTCCGCTTGGCGAGCGACTCTGACCTCACCTCCTGGATCTTTGGACTCAAGAATAATTTCCAAGGTATTTACGCCGGGGAATCTGCTGTTAATTTCTGATACCGCAGTATTGAATTCTGAGTTAGGCCAAAGAAGATTACTCCCTTCCACCGGGTTGCCAATCTTGATTTGCAAAGCGGTGTATATTGAAAAAACAGCTAGAATCGAAATTACCACTCCTGTTTTCTTTGCATGCCTCCTACTACTCAAGGAGGCTATTCCCAACAATATTTTGTGGAGGATAGCCTGGGCGCCCATGCCACCGTTTTTACCAGATACTAACTTGTCGATATTTGATGGTTTGGGCAATGCCGCCAACATCAGAGAAATGAGCACCACACCTGTAGGAATCATTGATATTGCCCAAAACCCACAAAAGTAAGCAAATCTCTCCATTGCAGGAATCGGGGCGACAGAGATCAGCAGAATGCCGAATGCGTCAGTTAGAATCCCCAAAACACTTGGCGCAAGCATTACTCCCATGGTTAGCTCGGCAGCTTTCCCTTTATCGTGAACCTGCTCGTAGATCTCGTAGTAACGCTCGACAAACTGGACACAGTGAGAAAAGGAGCGCGCAACAAGCAGCAGCGGAACAATCATGAGCAACGGCTCGATCGGCGCACCTATCCACCCAGTGAGGCCAAAACCCCAAATAGCTGCTACAGCGCTAGTCACGATTGGGGTGATGACTCCTACAACATTTTTCATGTACAGGACAAGGAAAAGGACCAGCGCGGACAAAGTGACACCAAAGATCCAGAACATTTGCCCTTCCAGGTGGTAGACCCAGCCCGTCAATGCGGGCTGACCAGCCATGTGAATGACGTGTTCGTCGTCACTATGCTTTTCAATTAGGCTGGTGGCGTATTTAAAAATGTCGCCATAATCCAGTAGGCGCTCAATAAAAGTCGCCGTTACAATGGCCGCGCTACCGTCTTTGGCAACAAGAAAGGTGTTCGCATTGGGCGAGCGCTCAACGCGCTCCTTAAACTCTGCGATCTCATCTGGCGTTTGAGGAACCTTGTCGTCCATAAGAGGTCGAACATCAATACCATATGGCGTGGCTTCGATAAACCTGGCCTTTGAAGAAGCTAACGACAGAATCTGATCGTGATCCACTCCGGGAGCAAGGTCGATCTCACGTGTTAGGTCCCATACCTTTTGGAGTGATGTCGGGTTGTAGATATCACCATTCTTGTTTTCGATCATTAAGGTCAGGGTGAGAGGACTGCCAAAGTTAGGGTGATCTTGGTAAACTTGTACATACGGGTCATCGGCGGGAAGCAAATCTGAAAAGATAGTTTTTAGCTGCACACGGGGTAATCCGGCAGCGAAAAATGCCGTTGCTAGCACGAAAAAAATCCATGCTAATATTCGGTGCCTCATGAGCCACGCAGCTATTCTAAATTTTAGAGCAGTCATCGATTTCCAGTACCTTTATTTAAGCTTTCACGGTCGCCGCTAGCGACCTAAATTATCGTTTTGCTTTATAACTTTAGACCCAATTTTCTCGCTGCCAGCTTAGATATGCTGTTAGGATTCAGCGGGATCGCAATATTATTTTCCCAGCCAGTGAATGCAGCCCGTAGTGAACAGCTCGCATGGCAAGTTGATTAGAAAATAGCTCTCTCGACGCGATCGCGTCCAATACCTTTAACCTCCTGATGCGATACGCCTTGGGTATCGCACGGCTAGACCGCTTGCTATTCGTGTGCCCGCTATATAATGAGTTAACTAATTGCTGAAGTGATGGCATTTCGGAGGCCACGTAAAATTAACGCACCTACTTTAAATTGAAGGCATGCCAGTAATTGTCAGAGAAAGATTTTGAGAAAAGACTTACTTGCGTAAAATTATTAAATGGAAATTATTTCATGGCGCTAGAATAGCGTTATGACCAAAATATAAATTGACGCCCAGTTCCGCGCACGCTAAGGCGGCCCGCTGCGTACCATCCGAGCAATTTACTTAGCATAGCGCTGATACCGAATGAGTATCAGTATCGGACAATTAAAGTATTAGACGCTAATAGGCTCCATATCTAAAATCCCTGCTATAACGACGAAGCGTAAGACAGAGTGGTAACATATTTAATTATAAACCTAACAAATTAGCTAATTATCTCAATTTGTCCAGATGCATTCTTCTGAAACAAGATAATTCACTCATGCTAGAAGTAGGTCAATGTGCGAATAAAGAGACTCTTAGAACAGAGCAGCGAAGACATGGTTTTAAACCCTATGTAACAATACATCGATTTTGATGAACGAACAATTATTTCGGGTATTACTAACACCTATCCATCCCGGTCTTTGAAAGTAGATGGGACTTTTGCCCGACCTTGCCGGGCTTTTTTAATTTAGTTTGAGATAGAAATCGACAGGTTGATTGCTCGAAGGAAAATTCAATGCACCTGCGCAAGTATCCTAAATTTTTTCATCGACGCGAATTTCTGAGACGCACCTCTGCTGGTATTGTAGGCGCCGGCCTTCTCTCACCATTGTGGGAGGCCATCGCCAGTACCGGTGATGTTGCAAGTGCATATCCTGACGAACTGCTTTCTATCGAAGAATATACTGGTGGTAAAATCAGCGCCGGTGACACCATCGATGCCTCGAATGTCGAGTACGTGAAAGATTTACTCGAGCCCATTCGTTATCAGCAAATACTTACTCAGGGACGCACTTTAACTATGCGTCACACAACCACGGATATTATGCGACTTTCTCCGTGGGAGTACATAGAGGCGACACTGCGTAATGCAGGCCTTGGGCGATTTGACAAGAAAGGTAATGTCGTAACGACTGAAGGCGAGCCCTGGATTGGCGGTAACCCGTTTCCGAATCCGACTTCAGCTGAAGAAATCTATGCAGCTCAGGTACTCAGCTGGGGAAGGCACGACGCGTCACTTTATGCAATGAAAATGCAGACAGTGGATAAAAATGGCCGGGATAAATTTTCCTATAATGGATTATGGGCCGAGATGAATAGCGTATCCCGAGTCGCCATGGATCCGAAACCCTATTGGGAAAAATTCAAAGATAAATTGCGTTTTCAATCCTTTATCGCTTTATCGCCGAACCAATCCAGAGGCACTTCGTTCCTAAGTATATGGGACTATGACCAGAATAAATTCCCTTTACTGTACGGCTATATTCCAGAATTCAGACGCATTAGGCAGTTTCCGACCGATCAACGCTTTGAACCACTACTACCCGGCACTACGCTGTATTTATCTGATGCTTGGGGCGCCGGCGACCCTATGCGGACCTGGGGTGAATTCAAAATTGTTGGCCGAGGGCCGTTTCTAGCCGGTATCTCTGACAATTGGAGTGACGACCACGATAACTGGGAGCAGATCCGCCACGGTGGTCCAGAAGGGAAATCTTTTTTCAACACCAAAGTTGAATTGGTGCCAGAGGCCATTATTGTAGAAGCCAAGCCCACGGCCTTTTCCAGAGCACCTGTGTCAAAGAAACATTTATGGTTCGATGCACGCAATCAGGTACTGATTGGTATGGTAACGTACGATCGTAATGGTAAACCATTCCGTTCATTTGATGGGTCTTACAGCTTGTATCAAACTGATAAAAACGTGGTTATGGATGGGCAACACCCTTATTGGAGTTGGACTCAACTTACTGCTTCGGATATACAGACCAACGAAGTTACACTTATTCAACAAGTGAAGGAATTGGATGGTACTTATAAAACTATAGTTAATGACCCAATAATCTATGAAAGATTTCTAACCCGCGCCTCTCTTATCCGAATGGGTAAATTCTAAACGTTAGGACAGCATCACTTCTCTTTTTAAGCCAATCTAAAAGAATATAAAACATCACTAAGGTGTAAAATAAATGGAAAAACATTGCGTCATCATCGGTGGCAGCCATGCAGCGGCAATGCTGGCGGCGTCACTTCGTCAGGAAGGCTGGGAAGGGATGATATCAATCGTCGGTGCTGACCCTACACCTCCCTATCACCGCCCACCCCTGTCGAAAGGCGCCCTTAACGGCGACAAGAGCGACAACGATCTGCTGATCCGTCCCGCCGAGTTTTACGAGAAGAACAATATTGATCTGGTGCTTGGCTGTGACGTCGCCAAGATCGATCGCAATAACAAAAAAGTGATCCTCCACGATGGCGCGGAAATCGCTTATACCAGGCTGGCTCTGACCACCGGCGCCAAAGTCCGCAAGATTCCCATTCCTGGCAGCGGACTGGAAGGCGTCTGCTATCTACGTGATCTGCGCGATGCACATCAGATTCGTAAATTTATCGGCAGTGGCAAATCCGCGGTCGTTATTGGTGGGGGTTATATTGGCCTAGAAGCGGCTGCCTCAATGCGCAAAATGGGCATGAACGTCACCGTACTGGAAGCACAACCTCGAGTACTGGCGCGTGTAACTTCGCCGGAAATCTCCGCCTTCTACACCCGTGTTCACAACGAGGAAGGCACTCAGGTGCTGACAGATGTCTCGATTGAACAAATCGAAGGCGAGAAATTTGTCAGTGGTGTGCGTCTGGCCAATGGGCGAGTTCTTCCTGCCGATATCGTACTGATCGGTGTAGGTGTATTGCCTGCGACCGAGTTGGCCGAAGCCGCCGGTCTGGAGGTTGATAACGGCATTGTGGTGGATGAGTTTGCACGCACCAGTGACCACGATATCGTCGCGGCTGGAGACTGCACCCGACACTACAATCCGATCTACGATACCCAGTTGCGTTTGGAGTCAGTACAGAACGCCAACGACCAGGCGAAGGTCGCAGCCAAAACCCTGTGTGGCAAGCTCGAAGCCTATCGCGCACTCCCCTGGTTCTGGTCAGATCAATATGACCTGAAGCTGCAGATTGCCGGTTTCTCCGCCGGTTTTGACAATGTCGTGCTGCGCGGCGATGCCACAGAAGGTCGCAGCTTTGCGGCGTTCTACTTTAAAGGCGACAAATTGCTGGCGGTCGATGCCATCAACCGACCCAAGGAGTTTATGCTGGCCAAGCGTTTTCTGGCCGAGGGTAAAACCGCTGACCCTGGTAGGATTGTGGATGAATCAGTGGATTTGAACGATATATTTTAATCATACTGAATATTGGCTAATTCTATAATTGGTATCCTGAGCGTATAAACAGGTGAAAATTATGGTAACGCTTGGTGTTCATGACGAATTTTGTTTAGTCTTCTTCGGCGGGGAGGTATCTGCCAAGTTTGGATGTGCGATAAATGCATAAAAAATATAACTTCAGGCTAACTCCTTTAGTACTTCAATCGCGTTCACGGACGTACCCCTACGGCAGTTCCCTTTCCTCAAGTTCCTTCTGCATCTGTACCCACCATTGTATCCGCATTTTCTAGTTTGCTCTGCGCCTCTGTTTCGCCCACCAATCCTTTGGTTTTCTTGTTGTCTCGAAGAAGCGTTTCAACTGTCTCGGTAGTCTTGTCCTCGGCGTTTTGTGCGTTCGACGAAGTAGACTGGCGCAGTGATTGAGCTGCATCCGCCAAGGTACCTGCCCTGTAGTATTGCAAGATGTCGCCCACCGCCTGGGCTAGATTGTAGTCGGAAAAGTCCATCTGCAGACCCGCCAGAAGCCGCGGGCGAATCAGGGACCGATCGGTTCTCATTTGCAAAATCAGTGCTGCGGAAGCCTGGTCTGCGAGGTAGCTCTCGTCATACTTGGTAGCTGTTGTCTGAATAGCGGAGGACAGGGTGGAGAAAATGGTCTTAGTTGTCTCTACTGTCGAGACTGACGATCCCAGCGAAAGAAGTGATCCTCCCATGCCGAAGCCGAAATCGCGGTGGCTTTGGTTGGCGCTGATATTCCCCTCGTAAGTTTGATACCGCCAATCGACGATGGCCATCAAGTCTTTGATGATCTTGTTTCGCTCTCTCTTATAGCAGCCCTCAACAGCATCGGCTGACTGCAAATCAACGCATTTTTCAAGTTCGCCGTCGAAATCTTGTTTGGAGTATTTATCGGCCAGTTTGTTCATGTAGTCTAGATTTCCGCCAAGCGGGTTAATAGGGATGCTGGCCAGACCACACCCACTAAGCGTAGATAGCAAAGCGACGGTAATTATGATTTTCTGCATTATTTGAACTTCCATATAGATAGCATGAGAGTTGCACCGAAAAAGAGGGTCAGCGCGATCCCTATATCTGGCCACCCTTTCGGGGATAGCAAGAGCTGGGACCCTGTTACCACCAGTCCGAACGGTAGTCCTAATAATCCGACCCAGACTCCAATAGTGACGACTAATTCTGCAGTTTTGTTGGTCGGGCCAGGATGCTTTTCCTTTGAATCAACATTCATTATGCAATCCTTCTTCGGATGATAGGTGTGTCTGGTGTTTACAGAGGATGCAACCGTAGGCTAACTTTCTTCGCACGAAGAAAAATGCGCACAGGGGCGCCCTCTCCCTTTTTGTTAACGATACTAGGCTTCTCATCGACCTTGTTTCGGTGGCATGCTTGGGTGTTGGTGCTTAGGCCGCATCTTGACTCCGTTGACAAGGGTCCGTGCCTTCCAGTGTCATTTCCAGAACAGGGAAATCCCACGTCATGTGGTAGAGCCTGGCGACAATGAACTCAGATCTTTTTCTTTCGGGAGAGACCTCGGAGAACCGAACGGCTCGATCAAAGAGATCCTCGATCAGGCCGCCCTTGGTGAGCTTAGTCAGGCCGATTTGAGCGGCTAGGTATAGGTTGCCGAAGTATTTGTGGGCCGTGTCAAGATCCTCTCCGCGGATGAGCATTTCTGGCAGGCCTATTCGGTTGAAGCCGACAGTGGTGCTCTTGTTGCCCCCGGCCAGCCCAGCCTGGTGGTCGATGTAAAAACCTGATCTGAGAACTTCTTCTGCGATCCTCTGTTTTTGCATCTCAAGTCCGTTTGTAAACTGAAAATTCATTTTTTAGCTCCGGCTAATGATGTGTATCTTTAGCAATATCATGGAAGCCGAAACCAGCAAGCCTACTTTCATATGAAATCGTGAAATTTTGAGTGAAAGGTCGGCATCTATCCGCGTCACCGACCCTGGATTGTCGCGCTCCACCAGGTTTTGAGGTGCGCGCTGTTAATTTCTGTCGCTTACCGCTATTGGTGTTGTTTGACCTGTGCGGATAGACAGACTGCTTGTGTCGGTGCCATGTCCCTCTTGGTCGTGGCCATTGTCGATAACCTCTACAATTTCGCCGTCGCACATATAACACCAGCCCACGCCAGTTACGTAGGCCGTGACAAAGTTGCAATTGTCCATAGTGCGGCCTCAGCCCCGGTCTTCGTCAGCGTACATATCAAATCTTTCGCCATCAGGCTCGGGGTAGTCGTCGTAATGCTGACCAGGTAGCGACTCCTCTGAATCTGGTCCTCCAGATGTTTCTCTGGCGAGCGTAGATCGGCCAGCGGGGGGCAGGGACATTGCCGCTTCTTCGTTCGCGTCCCAGATGGAGCTGGGGATGCCGGTCGATTTGCAAAGTTCATCCAGTTCGTCATAGAAGGATTCAGTAGCACCCATTGGCACAATATAAAAAGCAGTTGGGTCTGGCTTTGTATCAGTGATTATTGCTGCGGCAACGACATCAGTGGAGGAAAGGTTGTACCGCATGGACTTGATAAAATAGCGTCGATCCGAGACAAGCCTTTCCAGTAGCTCCCGCTCATCCAGGGACTCAAACGGAAGCCAGTTTTGATCTACTGTTATAAATGTGATGGTTTCGACCTGTGGGTTCCCAGATGCAGATAGGTAGAACGTCATCATTGCGAGAAGGTGGATCGATTCGTCTTCCTCAAATAGCGCGATTTCTGCAGCAAAAGCCTTGTTGACTCTGCCGAAGACGTCCTCCGCCATGTAGATCGGCGCGTCTGGCATGTGCTTGATAATCAGTTTGCCGCCAAACCGCGATGTTTCTATTGCCTTTATCTCCCCTATCATCAACGCAAAGGGGGTCTTGCCCTTCTCAGCCTTTAGGCCAGAAAGGAATCGGCGCCGACGGCCAGCTATTTCATCCTTTTTGTCTACGGAGAATACTTCTGGTACCCATGTGCATTCGGCGAGAGGGCTTCGTCGAGAGAGCTTATTCTGTGAAGCCTGGAGCAAGTGATGCCTGACAATGTGCCAGTTTCGCTTCCCCTTCATTTTGGGTGACCACCGGGTTAATCCAGCCTCTTCGTACAAGTATTCAAAATAGGCTCGCATAGAAAGTTTTGCGGGATCGGCATGAACGGTCTTCTTTTCACCGGCGCTTGCGGTAACCGGGTCTCTGCTGGATGCCAATTTTGACAGGGGGAATGCGAGCTTCAGGGATGTCAGGCCAGAATCGTGGTCTTCAACGATCGCTCGATTCTGTACCAACCCTCGGCCAGATAGACCAACGGGGATCTCGTATGAGTCACAGTCGGGGTGATGTTCAGACCCCTTGTTGGGCATACGCTTCAAAATGTAGGAATTGTTGACCCTGGAAACGTACATTGGCACTGGTGGAGACTTGCAAAGGCAAAGGGGGTGATGACTTTCTGTGTGGGCGCGCTGGAGATAGTCTTGGAAATCGTCGTCTATCTTGGATACCGCTGCCCCGAAGAATAAATAGTCCGTCATTTCCCCCCCTTCCCCTTGGTTAGCAAGGGTCTGAATAGCGGTATCTGTTATCGTAGTCCCGATTGATATTTGAATCGCAACGGTAATACTCAAGAGCGCTTCGGACTCGCTCCCTCAAGGATCTGGAAATATCCCAAACCTCAAGGGAGGGGTCATCAGACAGGTAGCTCAGCGTTATTTTGCTGGTCCGATGATCTACGCGCTGAATTTTTGCACCAATAACCAAATACAAGTCGCCATGCTGGCGGAAGCCTTGTGCATACCGGAATTTGGAAGGCACATCAAAGTTGCGTTTACCGCTGCGTCTCAAGTCAGGATCGACGGGATCAACTCTGGCCCGGTGGAATTCATCATCGAGCGGGGTGGGAAAGCTGAATTCCCTTTGTACGACGTAATAGGCGTGCTCTACGCTGTAGGGAACCTCGAAACCAATACTTCCGGCTGAGTGAGTGGCTTGTCGCTCCTGAGCGGCTTTCTGGCGCGGGCTGTAGGGAGAGTCAACAGCAGGGTCATAGTTCACTGGCTTCCCGGTGATTGGATTATTCATGCAAGTCAGGCAGGTGCCATCCTTGGTGTAAGTGTGCTGTCCGGAAGCGCACCCTATAGCTAAAAAAGCGAATACAAAAACGGTGAGGAGTTTCATTGAAATAGTCCTTTAATAGTACGTTCCATTTAAAGCTACCCCACCTTTTCCAACCAGCAACCCCTAGTTTGCTTTGTTGTAGTTAATTGCCTGAAGCACCAGGTTATACAGGCTAGACTGCGCCGCCTTGGTGCTGCTGTAAGCCTTGTCATAGCCGATTACATTAACTGCAACGAGCGACTGTCCCCTTTCATTGGTATAGGGATAGGCAGCGATTACGCCCGTAATAGGGCCGGCAGCGCCGTTGAATGTGCCTCCCAGGTAGTAAGTGTCACCTGATTGGCGATAGGGCTTTTCCTGCAATGCTAGGCGAATTTGCTCTTGCGACATGCCTTGCGCGCGCATCTCATCAGCAGACCTCACGCCAAAGAACTGTTTCAGCTTGAGGCTGGTAATTGACGGCATCCAGATGGAGTTGCCAACTACCATTCCATCGGCGTGAACGTAGGCGGTACGGTCGCGAAAGTACAGATTGTCCTGGGGCAGAGAGGAAAACCCCCGGTTGACCATTTGGGCCGCTTCCACTCTGAAGCTGGCGTGGTTAGACGCGCTTTGGCCTCCGGCGATGGTGCTGCCAGGATGGGTGCCTGGGTCGTAGTTGATCGGCTTTCCCGTGATGGGGTTATTCATGCAGGTCAGGCAAGTGCCGTCTGCGGTCGTGATGTGCTGACCAGAGGCACAGCCCTCGAGAAACACCGCCCCAGTGAGCGCCAGTGCCATGCCCAGTTTTCTTGTCCTTTCCATCTATTTGTGCTCCATAGTTGATTTTTTGCGTCTATGGTAGACCAATGGACACCCAAAAGTGCTGTTAGGACACATCTTGTCAGCTCATTTGGCAAAAAAATATCCATTTTGGGGCATAAGTCTCTCCCCTAAAATGTCTCCGATACCTCGTCGCTCCCAACAAGCCGGATACTCCAGCGCGAAAAGGCGAGGTAAATGGTGTCGCGCTGGAACAGCTCGTCATGGAACATCTCTATTGGGAGAGATGCCTGAAAATCATTCGTCCCCATTTCCTCAAGGGTATCGGTAAGTTGGTCAATATCGCCGGACGGGCGGCAGCCCTCTGCATACACTTTTAAGTGCGGCGTGTCGCCGGGGGCGTCGAGGATGGCGTTGTCATCAAGCAACGGGGTTGTGGACGAGCTGTAGAGGTAGACCCCGTACCCAACAACGAATTGGAGGGTTGTCGGGATCTTTGCTGTGTCGATGCCGGACGGGACGATAAAGCCGCTTTCATTGGGCTTTGCGCCAGCCTTCCAAAACGCTGGGTTCGAGATGTGCTCGAAAGTGGGCTTGCAGGCCGGGTGTTGTCTTGCGTGCTCCACAAGGGTTAGCACTTCGCTTGCGCTGAATCTCAAAATCATTGGTGTTCTCCTGGTCGGTGGTGAGAGCCGGGGATTGCCCCGGCTCAGTGCTTCGTGGTTAGGCTTCAAGAACAGAAAGCAAATAGCCCTCGTCAACAACCTTCACCCCGAGCTTTTCGGCCTTGGCCAGCTTCGATCCCGCCTTGGCTCCCGCGCATAGGGTGGTGACGTTCTTGCTTACCGATGAGGCGACGCGACACCCCTTGGCTGCGAGCCTGGCTTCGGCTTCGCTGCGCGTCATGGAATCAAACGTCCCCGTCAGCACCCACACCTCACCAGATAGCGTGGATTCACTACTGGGAACTGGTTGGCTACCTTCCGGCCACTGCATGCCGCCATAGCGGAGGCGGCTAATTTCTTTGATTAATTCGGGGTCTCGAAAGGCCTCGTATGCCAGCTCTGCCATCACGGGGCCGAACAACTCCACCTCAAGCAACTGCTCCTGAGTGGCTGCCAAAATGGCGTCCAAATCATTGTGGAAGTGTTTTGCCAGTTCCCGACAGGCGCTGCGCCCAACTTCCCGGATGTTCTGGGCGGCGAGAACTTTGTCCAGCGTGGTTTCCCGGCTGGCTTGAATGCCCTTTTTGAGCTTTTCGGCAGATTTTTTGCCCATCCCCGGCAGCTCTGCAACAGCGTGGTAGCAGAGGTAATACAAATCGCTGGGTCGGCGGATGAAGTCGGCCTCGTAAAGCTGTTCCACCAGGCGCTCGCCAAGGCCATCAATGTCCATGATGTCGCGACGGGCAAACCGCTTAATCAGCGCGACGGCTTGTGCTGGACAGCTGGAGCCGCCCGTGCAGCGATACGCCACCTGCCCTTCCATTCTAGCCACGGGGCTTGAGCAGGACGGGCAAACGGAGGGCATCAAGATTGGTGTGCGATTTTCGGGTCGTGCTGAGACTGATGATACTTTGGGGATGACATCGGCAGCGCGCGACACCACCACAGTATCCCCAATCGCAAGCCCGAGCCGCTCGATCTCCTCCATGTTGTGGAGAGTGGCGTTGGATACGGTCACGCCACCAATGGCAATCGGTGAAAGCCTCGCCACCGGGCAGAGAACGCCAGAACTGCCAATCTGGAAGTCAACGGCTGTCAGGGTGGTTTCGCGGGTGTCTGAGGGGAATTTATAGGCGATGGCCCACCGGGGGGCGCGAGAGACGAACCCCAGTTCCGCCTGACTGAAAAGAGAATTAACCTTGAACACGATGCCATCAACCAGATAGTCGAGACTGTCACGGACGGAGGCCAGTTTTTCGCAATAGCTCTCCATGTCCTTGCTGGTCAGCACTTGGGAATACTCGTTCACCTGAAATCCGATCTGCTTCAAAAATTTCAGCGCGGAGTAATGGTACTCAGCTGCTGGAGAGGTCTTGATGCTTTTCGGTAAACCGCTGCATTCAGCGATGGAGTAGGCGAAGAAATCCAAGGGCCGACGCATGGCTTTGGCGGAGTCTAACTGACGCATGGTTCCGGCAGCAGCATTGCGGCAGTTGGCGAACTTGCGATCCGAGCCGCCCTGTTTGTTAAGCCGATCCAGCGTGGACTTACGCATGAATACTTCACCCCTGACTTCAAGCCTATTCGGGATCATTGGCCCCTCAAGCTGGATCGGAATGCTCTGGATGGTTTTGGCGTTGTGCGTGACGTCCTCGCCCACCTGTCCGTCGCCGCGAGTAGCCGCATAGGCCAGCTTGCCATCCACGTAGTAGAGGGACAGGGCCAAGCCATCTATCTTCGGTTCAGCGACCCATTCGTGCTCGCTGGTGCCAACGACAAACTTATTTAGCTCGTCCATGTCGAGGGCATTGTTCAGGGATAGCATGGGTGTGGCATGGCGGATTTCGCCGAAGGATGACAGCCGCCCTCCGCCCACGCGCTGAGTTGGCGAATTGTGGTTGATGAATTCTGGAAACTGCTTTTCCAGCTCCTGAAGCTCGCGGAAGGCGCGGTCGTAGCGTTGATCGCAGACGGTAGGTGAATCGAGCAGGTAGTACTCTTTCGCCCACTGGATCAGTTGAGCGGAAAGGTCAGCCATAGTCTGTTCGGGAGAAATGTTGGTTGCTTTAAGGACTAGCGGGGGCATTTGAACAGAAACTTACGGTTTCGCCTTCACGGATCCACCTCAAACCGTAAATTCCTGCGCAATATTCACCTGCCTCATTTCATGGCCGGGGATTGAGATCTAGCGGATACTTCTTTAAATCCAGGTAATCCCAGTTATTTCTGCATACCCAGTTCATCACTGTACCCGGTGGATCCGGGTTTTTAGTAAAGGTCTTTACCGCGCTTTCGTACTGCTCTAAAGAGCAGCTGTCCTCGCCAAATTGTTCTTGGTTGGTACGTAGTCCCGCAAGGTCTTGGGCCTCGAATTGTGATCGAAAGGCTGTGACGGTTTGATCCGGATTGATGGCGAAGAAAAAGTAGTCCTGGGTATCCAGCATGGTTGCAATTACGGCCTGAATGATCGGATTTCCGGCAGGTACCAGGCCGTGATACGTCGCATGGCCATAGAATTCAAACCCAAAGTGAAGCACCTTGTACTGGCTTGTGCCAAGAACTGAGTGGCCGAAGTTCATGCCTCGCTGCGTTACCTGGTTCGGTATTGGACTCTCTGGCCGCACCGCGATGAAACCGCACTTTTCTTTCCGATCCTCCACATAACCCAAGGCGAAACACGGCGCTTGCGCGGCCATAAGATCGCGGATCAACAATTGATTGACTGTCAGGCGTGGCAGGAAGTTGTGGATTTCGCCCATCTATTTCGTATCCTCTTGTTCAATAAAGTAAGTGCCATTGGGCAATACATGTTTATATGGCAATAGGGAGATATGAGCCAGCAGGTCGTCATCCACTGTCTCACCCTGCTTTCTGAGTTCATCAACGATATTGCTGATCCTGGAGGTGTTCCAGTACAGGATCGCATTGGACACCATGCTTAAAGCGCTGGCCTTGTTCATAATCTCTAGGTAATCACCGGTGGTGAACTCGCCTTGGTTGGCAAAGAAGATCCAGCGCGGCAGGTTGTGCCGATACTCGCCTTTGTTGAGTTGGAGCTGAACCGTGCGGCGCAAATCCTTGTCGGTAATGTAACGCAGGATGTATTCGGTTTTTATGATCCTGCCCAGGTTGGTGAAGGCCTTCGCCAGCCGGTCGGAGGGAAAGCTGTTGGTCAGTCGCTCCACAATCACATGTGCCGGAGCCGTGCGTTCCTTTAACGACGTGGCCACATGAATCATTTCATCCCACTGCTCTTCAACAATATCCAGATCCGCCGTCTTGTTCAGTAAGGGCGTGAACACGCCGTAATTGACGTTACGCTCCACCCGGTAGAGCTGTTGATCCTTGAGGTCGCGGATCCGGGGCATGAAGTAATACCCCAGCAAATAGCACAAGGCGAAGATAATTTCGGTGTAGCCGTGGGTGTCGGTGGTATGTTCGCGGATCTTCAGAATGGTGTTGTTTTCCAATATTCCATCGAGGACGTACAGCGCTTCCCTGGGATTACAGGAAATGGCCTTGGTGCTGTACACCGAGTATTGATCGGACACATGGGTGTAGATGCCGATCGCTTTCTCATAGTAGCCGTAGTACCGGGGATAATAGGCCGCCAACAGGCTGTCGGCCCGGATCCGGAAGCGTTGCGCATCCGATGACGACACCTGGCCGGATCCGTGTACCTCACTGAACGGTAATTGGTGGTGCTGGTTCACGATCTCGGCGCTGGCCGCCGTAATGGTTTCTTCGCGCACGTAAAACTGCAAGACGTGGCGCAGCATGTCCACAGTTACGTCATCAACGCTTGCACTCATGGCCACGACACCAAGATTGGTGGCCTGGGAAATCAGGGCCGAAATCAGCGTTTTATAGAAATTCTTGGGCCTGGAGTGATGTTGCTGCACCGGGATAAAGTGCCGGGTGAAATTGGTTTCCCTGTCCACCTCCATCAGCAATTCTTCAATGCGAATGGTGGGCATACTGGCATCGATGACCTTCTGGAGTTTCTTCACCGCCTCAGGGATTTCTGCCTTGTCATCGGGCAGGGTTTTCAGCTCCCCGGCATCGAGCTGGCGAATCAGTTGTATGGACTTCAGGAGGGGTTCAGTACCGGGTTTGGCCTGGAACGGCAGGTGCAGGAACTCCGGGAAATACTTGCGCAAACTGGGATAGCGAGCCAGCAGCAAATCACCGTAGCCGCGCTCTTCCAGGCGCTTGAAGATATGCAAATCATCCACCGATTCCAGCAGCTTCTTTTCATCGATGCGTTGCCACAGATCCACCTTGGTCAGCGGCTTCTCATCCGGCCAGTCCAGAACCAAGTGGGTCGCGTCCAGCACTGTATCGATGGCTTTCTTTTGGCGTTTGCGAAATTCACGGTGCTTTTTCTCATGAACCTGCTTGCCCTTGCGCAGCATGTCCAGGATGTACTGATCATGCATTTTCACCAGGTGATCCAGCAGTACCTTGCGCGTTTCCAGCAGGAAACACAGCATCAACGAGTAACGCTTGTTTTCCTTGAACCGTTTGATGTCCTTGGCGTTGTAGCGGCGAGCCAGTTTGTAGAGGTAATCCATAAACGCCGGATCCACGATTCTGGATTCAATGGCATCGATGCCGGTACCGTCAAGGGAGCGATAACGCTCCAGGTAGCTTTGAATCGAGGTGATGGTGGCTGAAGGTGGATATTCTTTCAGAAGGTAGAACAGTGATCGTTGATCACCTGGTGCGGCAATCAACAGCTCATCGATGGCCTGCCGGATTTCCACGGACAGTTGCTGGTAGAGAGATTCAAACAGTCGCTCATGAACATCGGAGCAGACACTGATAATCAAGCGCTCCATGACACTTGGCCCCGGCAATATTACCTTGGTACTCAGAAGATATTGCTCTGCACGCAGAAACAATTCGTCAGGCAAGTAACCTTGTTCCGCTTGCTTGGATAACCACGTTTCCAGACTGGCCTGTGCGGTATCGTCGTATTTGGAAAAGCCCAGGTAGGTCAGGATGTTCTTGCGTTGCTCGGAAAAGGTGGCATCTCGATCCGGGGTGCTGATGGTCAGTGATGGCGGCAATTCAAGCTGGCTATTCAGGTAGCTCACAATGCGCCGCGACAGGTCGTTGACCTCCACTAGGAAGCGGCCATACAGGCGCACGGCGCAAAGCTGGATGGCAATGAATAAGCGGGAGTTGGTGCGGTAGCGATTGACTTCTTTCTTGTCGGTCTCAGATAGCGTCCAGTCCCTGGCCATTTCCTCATCGGAGAAGTCCTGCGGCAATGTCACCGGCTGGTAACGCTGCCTCTGGGTCAGGAACTTCTCTTTGGCGGTCATGACGAAATCCCAGGCTATTTCTTGAAGGCGATATTCCAGACCCCTTCAAAACGTTTTCTCAGCAAGGGTTCCGGGACGTGCGGGGTAAAAGGCGCGTACTTTTTTACGGCCTCGTAAATCTGCTCTTTCTCCTTACCCTTGATTTCTTTCAACAGGCGCACCGCATCCTGAATGTCTTTGTCATGGCGTGAGGCGTGAACTTTGTGGGCCAGGAGTTCTTCCCAGCTCGCGGCTTTTAAGACCAGGAAGGGATGCTGAAAAATAATAACATTGGACGTGGTTTCCAGACCGAAAAAGCTCACGCTGTCATTGAACCACAGCGATTTTTCATCAGCCGCCAACCCCATTTCTTCACCGACCTGCTTGATCAGTTTAATCAGCAACTGTTTGTTGGCCGGATTCTCGGGAAAGATAGCATCGACATCCTGAGTCATGGCGCGGGAGTGGAAATACATCAAGCTGATAATGCCGCCGCAACAGGTGAGTTCCAGCCGCTTGTTTTCCTTCTGGAGCAAATCACCCAAGCGTTTAAGTGCTTGGGTCAAGGTATGGATACTGATTTGTTTGCCGGTGCTGGAATACTGGTACATGAAAAGTCCTTATACAAAAAACATGAAGTCGCGTGGCGCAAAAATATTGCGCTTGCTGAAAATGGGCGACACCAAGTCTCCCTCGTAAAATTCCCGATATTCTTCAGGGATGACAGAAAATTCTTTTTGTACTGCCGGTACGCGCTGACACCAGTCAGGTGCTTGCGCAGGGTGAGACTTCGGCGGCTCCGACCAGACTTCGGCCATGCGCTCCAGGAAGCAGGCCTTGAGCGCATATTTCAGCGCATCTTTTTCGTGGGGATCCGGCACCAGGGCCAAATCCCACTCCTTGCGCCAGAAAAGCTGCACGTCATCCATAAAGGCCACTGTGTCTTGTTGAATGGCTGATTCGCACATGCGATCCAGAACACCACCGGGCGTCAGAACATCCCGCTTAGGGAGTGCATCGACCTCCAGGGATACGTTCAAACCCAACTTGAGCGCCATGTTGACCAGGGCGTCCACGCGGAACTCTCTGGCTTTGCCTTTAAGCAACGCACTTACCCGTGGCTGGGAAATGCCAAGACGCTCGGCGGCTTCGATTTGGGTCAGATGGTTTTGAACCAGAGTATCGCGCACGGCGCGAGCCAGGGTTGCCCGGATTTTCAGATTCTCTACCTGGATGGCTTCATCATTTACGGCCTGCATCGCGGTACCTCCAGCAAGTGCTCAATGCCAATTACAGGCACTATACCACAATAACTATAAAATATATATTTACTTTAATAATTGTAGAGTAAAGAAAACCCTCGTTTTATTAACTGATTCGCACAGGCCTTGAAAGACAACGGATTTGCAGTATATCTGAAGTTAATATACTCGGTTAATAATTCAATGTTAATATACAGGCTGCAATTACGAGTAAATTAACTTTTTGCGAGCGATGACCGGGTAGCTGTGATAACCGCCAACTTTTTTGGCCCGGTGGAAGAACCCCCAAATCTGTAAAGTTTGCCTGGAGAGTGAAAAGCACATGCTGGTTGGTTATGCACGAGTATCGACTGACGATCAAAACCTCAACCTGCAACGAGACGCCCTCGACCAGGCTGGGTGTGAGCAAATCTTCGAGGATCAGCTTAGCGGTGCCAAAGCGGAACGCCCAGGGCTACACCAGGCTTTGCAGTACGCGAGAGCGGGTGACACCATAGTGGTCTGGCGGCTGGACCGCCTGAGCCGGTCACTCAAAGACCTGATTGAGATGGTGACATTGCTTGAATCCAAGGGAATCGGCTTGAAGAGCCTCCAAGAAGCCATCGACACCTCATCCAGCTCCGGCAAGCTAATTTTCCATATATTCGGAGCGCTGGCTGAATTTGAACGGAACCTGATCCGTGAGCGCACCCAGGCCGGACTCCAGGCAGCGCGAGCGCGTGGACGAAAAGGCGGTAGACCTAAGTCGCTCAACAAAGATAAGCAGGCCTTGGCCGTGAAGCTTTACGATGAAAAGAAACACACCGTGGATCAGATCTGCGAAATGATGGGGATCTCAAAGCCCACGCTCTATAAATACATCGACGCCGCCAAAGGAAGCCAGTGGAAGAACCCTCGAAAATGACGAGTTACGAACAGCAGCCTCTGCCCTTGCTTTGTGGCGAGAGCTGTATGGGTGGGCAGGGAACCGAACCATAGGAGCAATAGACACAGCAATCGCCCGCCTTGGGCTTCAGCACTGTATGGCACTGCTCACACTCATAGAACCACTGACAGGCATCCGTCGGCATGGTTTCCCGTTTCTTGAGCCCACAATCCGGGCAGGTAAGTTCGGACTCCAGAATAACGTCTTGCGTCATAACTACTCCTGCATGACTTCTGTCGATGGGTACCCTGCATCTTGTGTCGCCTTGGTAAGCAGATCCACACTGGCTTTTTGATCATCATAGACGACTACAGCTGATTTGGTTTTATAGTCCACATCAGCCTGCTTGACGCCATCGACCTTCTCCAAGGCTTTACGCACGGTGATGGGACACATCGCGCAATTCATGCTCGGTACCGACAGCTTCACGGTACGGGTATCTGCCCACGCAACGCTTAACAAACCACTCATAAGTAGGGCAAAAATTAAAACCTGTTTCATACCATTTTCTCCTATGCGAGCCAGACCAGCCAATAGGGACTCAAAATCAGCAACAGTGCTACAACAGTAAAAATCCAGAAGAAGAGCTGATAACGCTGTCGATTTTTGGGGATAGCGCACACGCTACCTTCAGGGCAACGTTCAATAGGTCGATGAACCTGCCAACCAGCCCAACAATAAAGCGCAACCACAATAGCAATGAAATACGGACGAAATGACTCAAAGGCTGTTAGTGTACTGATCCAGGAACCACTAACTCCCAGTAGCAGCAAAACAAAGGGGCCAGCACAACAAACACTCGCGCCAATGGCAGCGACCATGCCACCACCCAATAACCAGGCAGGTGTATTTTTTTTCATGTCGAAATACCTCTGAGAGGCAGTATAAACTCCGTACTATACTACGGAGTCAAGAAAGACGGCGACCTACCGGAACCAGCGCGTCGATGACTGGGCAAGAAGCGGTATCGGGATTGGACTGGCACGAAGTAACCAACTGTTTCAGACTATTCTCCAAGCGTTTCAGATCTTTGATTTTGGCTTGAACAATATCAAGCTTATGTTCTGCCAGGTGTTGAACCTCGTGACAAGACCCAGTACTCAATTCAATCAATGCATGGATTTCGGCAAGCGTAAACCCCAGGTGCTGGGCACGCTTGATAAACAACACTTTGGTCAGAGTATCTTCGGGATATTGCCGGTAGCCCTGGGGCGGCTTGTTCGGTTGTTCGATAAGATTTTGCCGTTCGTAGTAGCGGATGGTTTCGACATTCACGCCTGCGGACTTGGCGAGCTGGCTAATAGTATACATAGTGGCATTAACAAGACCGTATTTAAGTACGGAAATTATAGCCTGGAGGCCACGCCCAGTATACGCGCTTAATTTAGCCACTTTCTCAACGAAGGGGTTTTCGTGCGAAAACCTACGGTTTGAGGTGGGTCCGCGAGGGCGAAACCGTAAGTTTCTGTTCAAATGCCCCCGCTAGTCCTTTTTGGGCTTCCACGCTATTTCAACACCTGCCTTGGTATACATGGACGTGTCTTGAGGGTCAACGTGGGTTGAAAAGCAGCAGGTCGCCCTAATGCGAACCATTCCGTTAATTCCGCTTTTGGGGATCGGTAGCGGGACTCTCAAATATTTCCCAGGTAGGAGTTCGCCCTGGTACAGTATTTTTGCGACGCCTGATGGGGATCGTATTAAGTCTTCAACCTCATCGATCACTTTTCCCCAGCCAATCTGAAATTGCTCTTGTTCGTTTCGCTGGGCGGAGTTGATCAGTAGCGCCTTTATCGCAAGAGGAGAAATATCGTGGCCAAATAAGGCGCGAATGCCGACCGCCTTTCGCAAAAGATAGGGCGCGGAGAAGCTGGTGCCTTGTTGCGGAACAATTTCTGGGATGGCTGAGGAGTTTAAAACATGAAAGTATTGATGATGAGAGCCGCCAAAGGCGAGCAGATCCGGCTTTACTCTACCTGGCGCTCTCCCTGGCCCGCTTGCACTATAGCTCGCTTTTTGCCAACTCTGATTCATTCTATCTGAAGCGCCGACAGCTATCGCATTTACGCTATCGGAGGGCACTTGTATTCTATTCAACCCCAGCGATTCATCATTTTCCCCGTTATTGCCCGCGGCTATAGTTAATAAGGTTTCACCATCTGCGAGATAGGAGTCCAACATCGATGTCCATGGATGAATCTCATCGTCGTCTATCGGTAGATCAGGGCCGAGGCTGATGTTTAAGAACTCATATTGGCGGGAAATTAAGATATCCTCAATATGGGTTAGCGTCCTATATAGCTCAAGCGGATCTTCGGTATCAATATCGCAATCTAGAACTCGATGGTGATCAACAAATGAATACGGTCGAGGTGCCTCACTCTCGTGGGGTAGCGGCCCAAATAGAAATGCCGATGTCACGCCCAGGCCGTGATCCGTGCCACCTGGGTAGTCTGACGACGCTGAATCAGACAGCTTGTATTCATTTAGCCACGGCTTAATCGCGTGAGTTTCAGGAAGCCCTCCATCTAGAATAGCGACGCGCACATCTGATGCCAACGGCGGTGCCGTGGGTAGTTTGGCCATCGCTGAACCTGGCAGCGAGCGCACCAGGGGCCGGAATGACCGCAGAGGCGCTATCGGCCTTACAACCCGCACGAAGGAGTGACGTGCAAGCTCGATCGCTTTATCTGGATCGCCTATTACGGGAATAAACCATAAACTTGATACCTCCAGTGACAACTCATCCTTGCTTTGGAAGCCCAGCTTATGCGCATAAGCGAGAAAGGATTGTTTAATAAACTCGGAGGTGCCGCCCGGTATGAATTGTATCCCGACCTCAAAATATCCCGGCTTGGAGGATTCGTTCTGTTTTAGCTTTGACGCTGCGGAAACACTGCTAAATCGCCAGACCTTCATTAAGTCCTCAGAAAAAGGCGACTCTTCCGTAATGCCTTGAAGTTTATTGGCATAATCTTCAAAATTTGTGATTTTCCCAGCAATAAAAAGGCTCGTCGATGGGGATGGCTGTGGCGCGCCTTTTCTCATCCATTTGTCTGGCTTGACCTCAGTCGCCTTGCTGCCAATAGACCTTACCCCCATGTCACGGAGCAGCTGCTTTGGATAGTGGCCTTTTGCTATAAACGATGGATGCAGCGTCATTTCCGCGACGGCGTATCCCCGTGGGCAAAGATCGGCATCAAGCGTTGAAAATTCCTTGTTGACGTGTTCGAGCTGTGGTCGAAGCCTCGCCACTACCTCGTTGATGGTGTAAAGGTCTCTACTCTGAGGGTTAATTTTAGGTGGCGGCGTTATTTTTGCCAGCTCTTCAGCCTTGCCGATCAGGTAGTTTGTCTTTTTCGCCATAATAATGTCCTTATTATTCGTTCTCGCCCAATTTCTTGCGAATGGTGTCCCTGCTCACGCCGAGAAGTTTAGCGGCGCGTTGTTTTGGAAAGGCATGCTGGGAGACAAGTTTAACCGCTAGCGTTATTCGTTCCTGCCGCGAAAGCGTATCGATATTGGGAATTAATTGCTGGATGCCAAAATTCTCAAATCCCTCAGGGTTGATCAGCTTCATTTTGCGAAGTTTGTAAATAGCTCGTTTAATATTGCTATACGATTCGCCCCTCAGACTGTCGGCCAGTAAATCCAGGTAATTTGTGAATTCAACGCGGTCATCGCCAAGGAATTCGATGACCGCTTTCTTGATATTTTCGTCATTCGGCAAACTAAAGGTGACATCCAGATCAAACCGGCGCCACAAAGCAGGGTCGACAAGCTCGGGGTGATTTGTGGCGGCCACCAATAACCCTTGATCTGGCCAGTTTTCGATCTCTTGTAGAAGCACGTTTACGAGGCGCTTGAGTTCGCCAACATCGGAGTCATCGCTACGTTTTTTTGCAATGGCGTCGATCTCGTCAAGAAACAAAACGCAAGGATGACTTTTCGCATAGTCCAGGACCGACCGCAGGTTGCTACCGGTTTTCCCTAGCAGACTGCTCATCACCGCCGTAAGATCCAGCACATAGAGAGGCAGGTCGAGTTGTTGAGCCAACCAACCCGCCGTCATGGTTTTGCCGACCCCTGGCGGTCCTTGAAAGATTAATGCACTGGCAGGGCTTAAGCCCTTGAGCGCGAGCTGACTCGCATGACGCCTTTCCATCAATATCTGCTGCAGCTGATCGCTTACGGCGCTGTCGAGGAGTGGCGCTGCCACAGGCGCGCCATGATACCGCCGAAGCAGTGCCAGCTCTAACTTTTCAGGGATCTCCTGCTCAGGGTGGCGCCCTTTCCGCAAGACCCCGTTTGACCTGGAGGTCTCCGATTTCAGCAACGCCTCGAGTTTTGACGCGTAATCCGGGTCTGTCCTACGCGCTTTCCGCACCAGTTTGGCGATGTAGAGCCTCACGTCGGAAGGCTTGCCTTCTAATGCCAGCCTTGCGATTTCCAGCGTTTCATTGGGTTGCATACTGCTTACGCCATTATAAGTGACTAGATTGTGTGTTTATGCATCATTCTAGTCACTGAGAATTATAAAGTACATAATTACATGTAGTTAGAAATCAACATAGATGGCTATTACTTCCACTTTCAGCACTTATTTGTCACAACTCATGCGATCTGCGGGTTGGATGCGTGGCAAGGCGGGGAAAATGGTATTATCACAT
>NZ_PQGG01000046.1 GCF_002915595.1 Zhongshania marina | reverse complement strand
CCACCTTCGCGGATTGCAAAACGCAAACCTTCTTCCATCGCGATTGGCGCAATCAAGGTTACGTCCATTTTCACGTTGTCGCCAGGCATTACCATTTCAGTACCTTCTGGCAGCTCACACGCACCAGTTACGTCTGTGGTACGGAAGTAGAACTGTGGACGGTAGCCTTTAAAGAATGGCGTGTGACGACCACCTTCTTCTTTTGACAACACGTACACTTCTGCTTCGAAGCGAGTGTGTGGAGTGATTGAGCTAGGCTTAGCCAATACTTGACCACGCTCTACGTCATCACGCTTAGTACCACGCAGCAACACACCTACGTTCTCACCAGCGCGACCTTCGTCAAGCAGCTTGCGGAACATTTCAACACCAGTACAGGTGGTTTTGGTGGTGTCGCGAATACCAACGATAGAAATCTCGTCGCCAGTACGCAGAATGCCACGCTCAATACGGCCGGTTACAACAGTACCGCGACCAGAGATTGAGAATACGTCTTCGATTGGCATCAAGAACGGCAGGTCAACCGCACGCTCAGGCTGTGGAATGTAAGTATCCAAAGCTTCAACCAATTTCGCTACAGCAGTAGTGCCAAGCTCGTTGTCATCTTGACCGTTCAATGCCATCAATGCTGAACCAGCAATGATTGGCGTGTCGTCGCCTGGGAATTCGTACATATCGAGCAGCTCACGCAGCTCCATTTCTACCAATTCAAGCATTTCATTGTATTCTTCGCTGCCTACACCGCCGCAATCTTCAGCTAGCAGGTCTGCCTTGTTCAGGAAGACAACGATGTAAGGTACGCCAACCTGACGTGACAGCAGGATGTGCTCACGCGTTTGTGGCATTGGGCCGTCAGTCGCGCCACATACCAAAATAGCGCCGTCCATCTGAGCAGCACCAGTGATCATGTTCTTAACGTAGTCAGCGTGACCTGGGCAGTCGACGTGAGCGTAGTGACGAGTTGATGAATCATACTCAACGTGCGAGGTCGCAATGGTAATACCGCGCTCACGCTCTTCAGGTGCGTTATCGATACCATCAAACGCTACCGCTTTACCACCATATACTTCCGCACATACGCGCGTCAGCGCTGCTGTCAGCGTGGTTTTACCATGGTCAACGTGACCAATGGTGCCCACGTTCAAATGGGGCTTATTACGTTCAAACTTTTCCTTAGCCACGGTTTATTCCTCGCATAAAGGTTATTAAAAATTAAGCTCTGTTTTTAGCCATGATTTCTTCGGCAACATTACGCGGTGCCTCGAAATACTTTTCGAACTCCATCGTAAATGTTGCACGACCTTGGGTTGCGCTACGCAGATCGGTTGCATAACCGAACATCTCCGCCAAAGGCACTTGCGCATCAATTACCTTGCCCGACACACTCTCATCCATTCCGAGAATAATGCCGCGACGACGGTTTAAATCGCCGACTACATCACCCATATTTTCTTCAGGGGTAACAATTTCGACTTTCATGATCGGCTCAAGCAGCACTGCACCACCCAATTGAGCCAATTTTTTTGTCGCCATAGAGGCCGCTATTTTAAACGCCATTTCGTTTGAATCGACGTCATGATATGAACCATCGTATGCCGTCGCCTTCAAGCCAAGCAACGGGTAACCAGCAAGCACGCCATTCTGCATTTGCTCGGCGATACCTCTTTCTATTGCAGGTATGTATTCCTTAGGAACAACACCACCCACAATCTCGCTAACAAACTCTAAACCTTCGGCGTTAGCATCTTCACCCGGCTCGAAACGAATCCATACATGACCAAACTGACCACGACCACCAGATTGACGAACAAACTTGCCTTCAATTTCACAGGTATTACGAATCGCTTCGCGATAAGCAACCTGCGGCTTCCCGATATTCGCCTCGACACTAAACTCGCGACGCATACGATCAACCAAAATATCGAGATGGAGTTCGCCCATCCCAGAAATAATGCACTGACCAGTTTCTTCATCGGTCTTAACACGGAATGAGGGATCCTCTTGAGCCAACTTACCCAAGGCGATGCCCATCTTTTCCTGATCCGCCTTTGTTCTAGGCTCAACCGCCACCGAAATAACAGGCTCAGGGAATTCCATTCGCTCTAAAATAATGACGTTATTGGGGTCGCACAATGTATCCCCAGTAGTCACGTCTTTCAGACCGATTGCGGCGGCAATATCTCCCGCCAATACTTCTTTAATTTCTTGCCGGTCATTAGCGTGCATTTGCACCATCCGACCTACGCGTTCTTTCTTACCTTTTACGGAGTTTACAACCGCCGTACCACTTTCCAACTTACCGGAGTACACACGGAAGAAAGTGAGGGTACCCACAAAGGGGTCTGTTGCAATTTTGAATGCCAATGCAGCAAACGGCGCATCGTCATTTGCCTCACGAGTGGCGACAGTTGAACCTTTGTCATCCAGCGTGCCCTCGATCGCCTTAACTTCAGTAGGCGACGGCATATAATCTATTACGGCATCAAGCACCGCTTGAACACCTTTATTCTTAAACGCAGAACCACCAAACACCGGAATAATTTCATTTGCCAGCGTACGCTTACGGATTCCCGCCTTAATTTCTTCCTCGCTCAGCGCTTCGCCTTCGAGGTATTTTTCCATCAACTCGTCACTAGACTCGGCCGCGGCCTCAACCATGTACTCCCGCATTTTTTCGCAGGACTCGAGCATATTCGCCGGAATATCTTCGTACTCAAAGGTCATCCCTTGGTCCGCTTCATTCCAAATAATGGCTTTCATTTTGAGAAGATCTACAACACCGCGAAAGTCTTCTTCGCTACCGATCGTCATTTGCATCGGCACCGCATTCGCACCCAAGCGCGTACGCAACTGAGAGATAACTCGCTCAAAATTAGCACCGGCGCGATCCATCTTATTGACGAATACCATACGCGGCACTTCATACTTATTAGCTTGACGCCAAACCGTTTCTGTCTGCGGTTGAACCCCAGACGAACCACAGAGAACAACCACCGCACCATCAAGCACCCGCAGGGAACGCTCAACCTCTATCGTGAAGTCGACGTGCCCCGGGGTATCAATGATATTAATGCGGTGCTGCTCATACTGCTGCTGCATACCGGCCCAAAAGCATGTTGTGGCAGCAGAAGTAATGGTAATACCACGCTCCTGCTCCTGCGCCATCCAATCCATAGTCGCCGCGCCATCATGCACTTCGCCTATCTTGTGAGATAAGCCAGTGTAAAACAGCACGCGCTCGGTAGTCGTTGTTTTGCCCGCATCTACGTGGGCACAAATACCGATGTTGCGATATCTGGATATTGGTGTTTTACGCGCCACAATACTCCCCTGAACCTAGTAAATAGCGCCGCTTAGAAGCGGTAATGAGAGAACGCTTTGTTAGCTTCAGCCATACGATGCACGTCTTCACGCTTTTTAACCGCAGAGCCTTTGCCCTGTGACGCATCGATGATTTCACCAGCCAAACGCTGACGCATAGATTTCTCGCCACGGCCACGAGAGTAGTCAACCAACCAACGCATGGCTAGCGCAGTACGGCGACTTGGACGAACTTCTACAGGCACTTGGTAAGTAGCACCACCCACACGGCGAGACTTAACCTCTACCATTGGGGCAATGTTTTCTAGGGCGGTATCGAAGGCCTCAAGAGGGTCGGTGTTCAACCGCTCTTTAACCAGATCCAAAGCACCATATACGATGGTCTCTGCGACTGATTTTTTATCACTTACCATAACGTGGTTCATGAACTTGGCCAGTGTCAGGTTACCGAATTTTGGATCCGGCAGTATTTCCCGCTTGGCGGCGACGCGTCTTCTAGGCATAACTCTATTCCTATGTCTTCAGGTAAATCCAAACACCGAGTCGCCTTGCAGCGAAGAGACGATGGTTTGGCCTTACTTAAGGTCTATTAATAATTAAAACGGCTAAAGTCGAATTACGACTTAGGGCGCTTAGTACCGTATTTAGAACGGGCTTGCTTACGATTGTTTACACCAGAAGTATCAAGGCTACCGCGAACAGTGTGGTAACGCACACCTGGTAAATCCTTAACACGGCCGCCGCGAATAAGCACAACACTGTGCTCTTGCAGGTTGTGGCCTTCACCACCGATGTAAGATGAAACTTCAAAGCCGTTAGTCAAACGTACACGACACACTTTACGCAATGCCGAGTTCGGCTTCTTAGGTGTAGTGGTGTAAACACGAGTACATACGCCGCGACGCTGTGGACATGCCTGCAATGCAGGAACATCACTTTTAGCCGCTTTGCGCTTTCTCGGCTGACGAACCAACTGGTTGATCGTTGCCATTAATTAACTCCAGTAACTAAAGCCAGCACACCAATGTGCTAACCAACTGACTACCGATACCGCCGATAGTTTATAAAAAAAGTGGAGCGCGAATTCTAAAGACGCGCCCCACTCCCGTCAAGTAGTCAAATTTACTCAGCCGTTATCGCTAAGTGCCTCTGACAGTGCCGCTTCAACGTCTTGCGCCGACACGGTTTTCATTGCTTCGTCTTTCTTAACTTTGCGATCACGGTGATAAGCCAAACCGGTACCGGCTGGAATCAAGCGACCAACAACCACGTTTTCCTTCAAGCCGCGCAGGTGATCGCGCTTGCCGGTAACCGCCGCCTCAGTAAGAACACGAGTGGTTTCTTGGAACGAAGCCGCAGAAATAAACGACTCAGTCGCCAAGGATGCCTTGGTAATACCCAACAATTCACGCTCATAGCTTGCGGAAATACGATCTGCAGCTTGCAGAGTTTCGTTTTCCTCAACCACGCGAACGTATTCTGCCTGCTCGCCTTTAATGAACGACGAATCGCCAGAAGTAAGGATGTTGACCTTGCGCAGCATTTGACGAACGATAACTTCAATGTGCTTATCGTTAATTTTTACACCTTGCAGACGGTAAACGTCCTGAATTTCATTGACGATATATTTCGCCAACTCTTCAACACCTTTTAAGCGCAGAATGTCGTGTGGGCTCAGCGGGCCTTCAGAAACAATTTCGCCCTTCTCAACTTGCTCACCTTCGAACACGGTCAGCAAACGCCATTTAGGAATTAGCACTTCGTAGTAATCAGAACCATCTGCCAATGGCTTGCCGTCGGCGGGGGTAATAATCAAACGACGCTTACCTTTGGTTTCTTTACCGAAGCTCACCGTACCTGAAATCTCTGCCAATATTGCTGGTTCTTTCGGCTTACGCGCTTCGAACAAGTCAGCAACACGCGGCAGACCACCGGTGATATCACGGGTCTTCGAGCTCTCTTGTGGTATACGCGCGATAACGTCACCAACCTTAACCTCTGCACCGTTCTCAAGAGACACGATCGCATTTTCAGTCAGGAAGTAATGCGCTGGCACATTGGTACCCGCCAAGCACAGTTCGTCGCCCTTGGCATCTACCAAGGTTACCGCTGGACGCATATCTTTACCGGCCGCTGGGCGCTCACCTTGGTCCATAACAGAAATACTGCTAAGACCTGTTAATTCGTCTGTCTGACGCTTAACGGTAATACCCTCTTCCATTCCCGACATCTTAACGATACCGGCAACTTCCGTGATGATGGGGTGAGTATGCGGATCCCATGTTGCGACGATATCGCCTGCAGAAACCTCTGCGCGATCTGCAACTTTAATCAAGGCGCCGTATGGCAGTTTATAGCGCTCGCGCTCACGGCCGCTTCGATCTGTAATCGCTAGCTCACCAGAGCGGCTAACCGCAACCAAGTGACCATCTTCACGCACAACCCATTTCAGATTGTGCAAACGCGCCTTACCATCTTGCTTAACTTGGATATTGTCGACAGCGGTTGCCCGCGATGCCGCACCACCAATGTGGAAGGTACGCATGGTAAGCTGTGTACCCGGCTCACCGATTGACTGAGCAGCGATAACACCAACAGCCTCACCACGGTTAACCAAGTGACCACGCGCCAAGTCACGACCATAGCATGCGGAACAAACACCGTGACGAGTCTCACAGGTAATTGGTGAGCGAACTTCAATCTCATCAATACCCATTTCTTCTAATTCAACAACACGCTTCTCGTCGAGCATCACGCCCGCCTCAACTGCGATGTCGTCAGTACCGGGACGGAACACATCACGAACAACGATACGACCCAATACCCGATCACCCAATGTCTCGATGATGTCACCACCTTCGATAACAGGCGTCATGGTCAGACCTTGATCTGCGCCACAATCGTCTTCGGTAATTACCAAATCTTGGGCAACATCAACTAGACGACGAGTTAGGTAACCCGAGTTAGCTGTTTTTAGAGCCGTATCAGCCAAACCTTTACGAGCACCGTGAGTTGAGATGAAGTACTGAAGTACGCTCAGACCTTCACGGAAGTTTGCTGTGATTGGCGTTTCGATGATCGAGCCATCTGGCTTAGCCATCAAACCACGCATACCAGCCAACTGACGAATCTGAGCTGGCGAACCACGCGCACCGGAGTCAGCGTAGATATAAACCGAGTTGAAAGAGTCTTGCATCTCTTCCTCACCCTTGCGGTTTATGACCGACTCTTTAGACAGACCTTCCATCATCGCCTTGGAAACCATGTCGTTTGCACGGGACCAAATGTCGATAACTTTGTTGTACTTCTCACCTTGGGTTACCAGACCAGAAGCATATTGCTTTTCGATCTCAACCACTTCCGCATCGGCAGCGGAAACAATGCGCGCCTTAGCATCTGGGATTTCAAAATCGTTAACACCGATAGATGAACCAGAGCGAGTAGAATACTCAAAACCGGTGTACATCAATTGGTCACCAAGAATTACGGTGGCCTTCAGACCAACCTGACGGTAACACTCGTTCAATAAGCGAGAAATCGCCTTCTTGGTCATGTTTTGGTTAACCAGCTCAAAGGGAAGACCCTCTGGCACAATCCGCCACAACAAAACACGGCCAACAGTGGTATCGATCAATGTGCGCGTTTCGCTGCGCTCACCATTTTCATCAAAACTCACTTGCACTAAGCGGCACTTAATACGAGCCTGCAAATGTGCACGGCCGCCAACGTAGGCGCGATGCACTTCTTCAGGGTTAGCAAAGGCAGTGCCTTCGCCAGCGCCGTTAACGCGCTCACGCGTCATCCAGTACAAACCTAGTACAACGTCCTGCGATGGAACAATAATCGGCTCACCGTTTGCAGGTGACAAAATATTATTGGTAGACATCATCAGCGCGCGAGCTTCTAGCTGCGCTTCAATTGTCAGCGGTACGTGTACCGCCATTTGGTCACCGTCAAAGTCAGCGTTGTATGCCGCACACACCAGCGGGTGGAGCTGAATAGCCTTACCTTCGATAAGTACAGGCTCAAATGCCTGAATACCCAAACGGTGAAGAGTAGGTGCACGGTTCAACATAACGGGATGTTCGCGGATAACTTCAGCGAGGATATCCCATACTTCTGGCGGCTCACGCTCTACCATTTTCTTAGCGGCTTTAATGGTTGTTGCCAAGCCACGTGCTTCTAACTTACCGAAGATAAACGGCTTGAATAGCTCAAGCGCCATTTTCTTAGGCAGACCGCATTGATGCAGGCGCAAAGTAGGACCAACAACGATAACGGAACGACCAGAATAGTCTACGCGCTTACCGAGCAGGTTCTGACGGAAACGACCTTGCTTACCCTTGATCATATCGGCAAGAGATTTCAGAGGACGCTTATTAGAACCGGTAATTGCACGACCGCGACGACCGTTATCCAACAGCGCATCAACAGACTCCTGCAGCATACGCTTTTCATTGCGAACAATGATGTCAGGTGCATTCAGGTCTAACAGGCGCTTCAAACGGTTGTTACGGTTAATAACACGACGGTATAAATCGTTTAGATCTGAGGTTGCAAAGCGGCCACCGTCCAGAGGAACCAAAGGACGTAAATCTGGCGGCAATACTGGCAGCACTTTCATGACCATCCACTCAGGCTTATTGCCCGAGTCGGCCAAGGCTTCAATCAGCTTCAGACGCTTTGATAGCTTTTTAATTTTGGTTTCTGAGTTAGTCGCCGGGATTTCTTCGCGCAGACGATCGATCTCTGCTGTCAAATCCAATTCAATCAGCAAATGCATGATCGCCTCAGCACCCATCTTGGCAACGAAATCATCACCAAACTCTTCCATCGCCTCAAAGAACTGCTCGTCGCTCAGCAACTGGCCTTTCTCTAAGGTAGTCATACCTGGGTCGGTAACAACGTAAGATTCGAAATACAGAATCCGCTCGATGTCACGCAAAGTCATGTCTAGCAACAAACCGATACGGCTTGGCAGTGATTTCAAGAACCAAATATGGGCAACTGGACTCGCCAGCTCAATGTGACCCATGCGCTCACGACGCACTTTTGCCAGCGCAACTTCAACACCGCACTTCTCGCAAATTACACCGCGATGCTTAAGACGCTTGTACTTACCGCACAAGCACTCATAGTCTTTAACTGGTCCAAAAATTTTGGCACAGAATAAACCGTCACGCTCAGGCTTGAACGTACGGTAGTTAATGGTTTCCGGCTTTTTTACTTCGCCGAATGACCACGAGCGAATCAGCTCCGGTGACGCCAAACCGATACGAATAGAGTCAAACTCGTCGTTCGGTTGTCCCTGTTTCAATAGATTCAATAAATCTTTCAAGGCCGTTCCTCCGCAAGGGTATTCTTCAGGCGCCCACTAAGCCGGGCGCCCCTTGCCATAGTCGTTGTCGATGTTTATTCCGTGTCCAGCTCGATATTAATACCGAGTGAGCGGATCTCTTTGACCAGTACGTTGAAAGACTCGGGCATGCCCGGCTCCATACGCTGATCACCATCAACAATGTTTTTATACATTTTGGTACGACCATTTACGTCGTCCGACTTAACCGTCAGCATTTCTTGCAAGGTGTAGGCTGCGCCGTATGCTTCTAGCGCCCACACTTCCATCTCACCGAAACGCTGGCCACCGAACTGAGCTTTACCGCCAAGTGGCTGCTGGGTTACCAAACTGTATGAACCGGTTGAACGCGCATGCATCTTGTCATCAACCAAATGGTTCAGTTTCAGCATGTACATATAGCCAACAGTGACTGGACGATCAAATTCCAAACCAGTCCGGCCGTCACACAACTTCAACTGACCACTGTCAGGCAAGCCTGCCAAGGTAAGCAGATTTTTGATTTCGGCTTCGTTCGCGCCATCAAATACCTGTGTTGCCATTGGCACACCGCCGCGCAGGTTTTTAGCCAGATCCATAATGGCTTCATCGCTGAAGCTATCTAGATCTTCGTGTCGGCCGGCGCCGTCATTGTAGATTTCGCCGAGGAATGCACGCACTTCAGCAATTTTGCGCTGCTCGCGAATCATGTCGTCAATCTTACGACCCAGACCTTTGGCCGCTAAGCCTAAGTGAGTCTCAAGAACCTGACCAACGTTCATCCGCGAAGGAACACCTAGAGGATTCAGAACGATATCGACCGGCTCACCGTTTTCATCAAAAGGCATATCTTCAACCGGCATAATGACCGAGATAACCCCTTTGTTTCCGTGACGACCCGCCATCTTATCGCCCGGCTGAATACGGCGCTTAATTGCTAAATACACTTTAACAATTTTCAAAACACCAGGTGCTAAATCGTCGCCAGTAGTCAGCTTGCGCTTCTTATCTTCAAAACGTTCTTCCAGCGTCTTGCGATGCTCGCCTAGCTGCTTGTCTGCATCTTCCAAGGCAGCATTCAGCGGCTCATCCGCCATGCGCAACTTAAACCAATCATCCTTTTTCAGCTCTTGCAAAGCCGCCGCAGAAAGCTTGTCGCCCTTCTTCATGCCAGGACCACTTAAGATCGCTTGACCATCCAGGGCGTCGGCCAAGCGCACGAACGTCGCTTCTTCAACGATACGGTACTCTTCGTTCAAATCCTTACGGAACTGATCGAGCTGCATTTTTTCAATTTCTAAGGCGCGCTTATCTTTTTCTAGGCCATCACGAGTGAAGACCTGAACATCAATAACCGTACCCTTTGTGCTAGATGGAACGCGCAAAGACGTGTCTTTAACGTCAGAAGCCTTCTCACCGAAAATAGCACGCAGTAGCTTTTCTTCTGGCGTTAACTGGGTCTCGCCTTTCGGCGTTACCTTGCCAACTAGAATATCGCCCGGACCGACTTCTGCACCGATATATACAATGCCGGACTCGTCCAAGTTAGCCAGCGCACCCTCACCAACATTGGGAATATCCGAAGAAATTTCTTCTGGCCCAAGCTTGGTGTCACGAGCGATACAGGTTAGCTCTTGAATGTGGATAGTCGTAAAACGATCTTCTTTTACAACACGCTCAGACACCAAAATAGAGTCTTCGAAGTTATAACCATTCCAAGGCATGAATGCGATACGCATGTTCTGGCCAAGCGCCAGTTCACCCAAATCGACAGACGGGCCATCAGCCAGAATATCACCGCGTACAACTTCGTGGCCTTCGCTCACAATCGGACGCTGGTTAATACAAGTGTTCTGGTTAGAACGGGTATATTTAGTTAGGTTGTAAATATCAACCGGCGGCTGACCTGGCTGAACTTCGTCGTTATTTACGCGTACAACAATGCGCGACGAGTCAACGCTATCAATAACACCACCGCGACGAGCAACTACACAAACACCGGAGTCCGATGCCACATAGCGCTCGAAGCCAGTACCTACTAAAGGCTTATCGGCCTTGAGTGTTGGCACCGCTTGGCGTTGCATGTTCGAACCCATCAATGCGCGGTTAGCGTCATCGTGCTCGAGGAAAGGAATCAATGACGCCGCAACCGATACAACCTGTTTCGGCGAAACGTCCATATAGGTTACTTTTTCAGGCGGCATAACGGTGAATTCGTTCATATGACGAACCGCAACCATTTCGTCGGTCAACTCACCGGCGTCATTCATTACTGCCGAAGCCTGTGCAATAACTTCTTCCGCTTCGTTTATTGCAGACAGATATTCAATCTCATCGCTTACCTTGCCGCCCACTACCTTACGGTATGGACTTTCTAGGAAGCCGTACTCATTGGTACGCGCGTAGGTTGCCAATGAGTTGATCAGACCGATGTTCGGTCCTTCAGGTGTTTCGATAGGACATACACGACCGTAGTGCGTTGGATGTACGTCACGCACTTCGAAGCCAGCACGCTCACGGGTCAAACCACCGGGCCCAAGCGCAGAAACACGACGCTTATGGGTAATCTCCGACAGCGGGTTGTTTTGGTCCATGAACTGGGACAGCTGCGAAGAACCAAAGAATTCCTTCACCGCGGCAGCAACTGGCTTGGCGTTGATTAAATCCTGCGGCATCAAACCTTCGCTTTCAGCCATAGAGAGACGCTCTTTAACTGCGCGCTCTACACGAACCAAACCAACACGGAATTGGTTTTCAGCCATCTCGCCAACTGAACGAATACGGCGGTTACCAAGGTGATCGATGTCGTCGACGATACCCTTACCATTACGAATGCCAACCAGCATTTTCATAACGGCAACAATGTCGCTTTGATCCAGCGTACCGGAACCGAGAATTTCTTCACGACCGATGCGACGGTTGAACTTCATACGACCAACAGTAGAAAGATCGTAACGCTCAGCGGAGAAGAACAAGTTTTGGAACAAGTTCTCTGCCGACTCTTTAGTTGGTGGCTCGCCGGGACGCATCATGCGGTAGATTTCTACCAAAGCCTCAAGCTGACTATTGGTTGGATCGGCACGCAGCGTGTCACTTACGTAGGGGCCGCAATCAAGCTCGTTGGTATATAGGGTGTCAATTTCAGTAACACCTGACTCTTCTAGCTTGGTAAGTATTTCCGCTGTAATTTCGGTGTTACATGGGAACAGCACTTCGCCAGTCGATTTATCAATAATATCTTTCGCCAGAGCACGCCCAACGAGATACTCAACAGGTACTTCGAGCTCCGTTAGGTTCGCCTTTTCTATTTGGCGAATATGGCGAGCGGTAATACGACGACCAGTTTCAACAATAACTTCGCCATTTTTAGCGCAGATATCAAATGTCGCGACTTCACCACGCAAACGCTCTGGAATCAGCTCGATAGTAAAGCCGCCTTTTTTGGCAACCTTAAACGTGTTCACGTCATAGAACAGGTCAAGAATCTCTTCCGCCGCCATGCCCAATGCGCGCAGTAGGATCGTAGCCGGCAATTTACGACGACGGTCAATACGCACAAAGACTTGATCTTTAGGGTCGAATTCAAAATCGAGCCAAGAACCACGGTAAGGAATGATCCGCGCTGAATACAGCAGCTTACCTGAGGAGTGGGTCTTGCCGCGGTCGTGATCGAAAAACACGCCGGGTGAGCGGTGTAACTGGGATACGATTACCCGCTCAGTACCATTAATAACAAAGGTACCGTTTTCAGTCATCAGGGGGATTTCACCCATGTAGACTTCTTGCTCTTTAATATCTTTGATGCTTTTGTTTGCCGATTCGCGATCATAAATAATCAGGCGAACTTTTACCCGTAGCGGCACAGAATAGGTCACACCGCGCAGCTGACATTCGTTTACATCAAACGCAGGCACGCCGAGTACGTAATCGACGTACTCAAGGGCCGCATTACCGGAATAGCTGACTATCGGGAATATCGATTTAAAAGCGGCGTGTAAACCATGCTCGCCGCGCTCAGCGGCAGGTACGCCTGCCTGCGTAAACTTTTTGTAGGAATCCAGCTGAATCGCAAGGAGATATGGCACGTCCATGACGTGCGGCATCTTGCCAAAATCCTTGCGGATACGTTTTTTCTCAGTGTACGAGTAAGCCATCAGTACTCCCCAGCATCATCTCTTGACTCCGCCGCGACCGGCGACGGTGTCGTTAGTGCAACAGTTTATCTGTCGCGAGTCAGACCCCTTTAGCAGGCTCCGACTGTAATTTCTCAAACAACAAAAGGCCGGCGGGATTTAACCCACCAGCCTCGCTTGAGATTGACCCGCAAGCAGGCCAACAAGCAACTTACTTAAGCTCGACGCTAGCGCCTGCTTCTTCAAGTGCTGCTTTAGCTGCGTCTGCATCAGCCTTAGAAGCGCCTTCTTTAACAGTAGATGGTGCGCCATCAACCATTTCTTTCGCTTCTTTCAAGCCCAAGCCAGTGATCGTACGTACTGCTTTGATCACGTTAACTTTCTTGTCGCCAGCAGCAGTCAGAACAACGTCAAACTCAGTTTGTTCTTCAGCAGCAGCGCCGCCTTCAGCAGCGGCAGCAGGAGCTGCAGCAACTGCAGCAGCTGCAGTAACGCCAAACTTCTCTTCCATCGCTTCGATTAGACCAACTACGTCCATTACGCTCATTTCAGCGATTGCATTCAAAATATCTTCTTGTGACAGAGCCATGTGAAACTCCCTACTGTGTCAATTACTAAAAAAATTAAACGCCGCTTACGCAGCTTCTTTCTGCTCGCGAACGGCAGCTAATGTACGAACCAATTTGCCTGGGACTTCGTTCATTGTACGTACCAGTTTGGTTGCCGGTGCTAACATCACGCTCATCAACATAGACAGCGCTTGCTCGCGGGTCGGCAGTTTAGCCAGTACATCCAACTGATCTGCACCCATCAATTGGCCACTAACCGCAAGTGCTTTCACTTCAAATTTTGCATGTTCTTTTGCAAAATCTTTGAAGATACGAGCCGCCGCACCAGGATCTTCCATCGAAAATGCCAACAGAGAAGGACCTTTAAAGGCCTCTTCTGCGCACTCGAATTCCGTTCCCTTCAACGCAAGTTTCGCCAAGGTATTACGCACTACTCGTACGTTTACTTGGGATTCACGCGCCAATTTGCGAAGCTCAGTCATTTGGCCTACTGTACACCCACGGGCGTCAGCAATAACCAATGACAATGCACTAGCGGCAGTCTCGTTAACGTCAGCTACTATCGCTTTTTTGTCGTCGAGTCTTAATGCCACTTGGATAACTCCTGGATTTGTCAGTTAATTACCGTAGACTAAAAACACAAAGCTTAAAGTCGTTTGCTGGTGAACAAATCCAATCCACCATCTGCGTAGGCCGGTGCCGGTAACGTTGACAAGTCAACACACCTATTAAGGGTTTAGATCGATAAAACCTAATCCCACCTACGGTCTTTGATGGTCTCTGTCTTTTGACACAGTAGGTCAGCTGTCAAAGACCACAAAGCCAGTAAACACCCTCCGAAAAAGGTGTTTAATTCTGGGCGCTAGCGCCCAAAAATTATTTTACCGCCAAGCTCGCTTGGTCGATTACGATGCCAGGACCCATAGTTGAAGAAAGAGTGATTTTCTTCATATAGACACCTTTAGCCGATGATGGCTTGGCCTTACGCAAGTCACCCAACAGGGCTTCTAGGTTTTCTTTTAATACGCCAGCTTCGAAAGAGATTGTTCCGATAGCGCCGTGGATGATGCCGTTTTTATCTGTACGGTAGCGAACCTGACCCGCTTTAGCATTTTTAACTGCAGTTTCAACGTCAGCAGTTACAGTGCCAGTTTTCGGGTTTGGCATTAGGCCGCGTGGACCAAGAACCTGACCCAACTGACCAACAACGCGCATTGCATCTGGAGAAGCAACAACTACGTCGAAATCCATCATGCCGCCTTTAACTTGCTCGGCTAGATCGTCCATACCGACAAAATCTGCACCGGCAGCTTTTGCTTTTTCTGCATTTTCACCCTGGGTGAAAACCGCAACACGTACAGTTTTACCTGTACCGTTTGGCAACGTCGTTGCACCGCGAACCGCTTGGTCAGATTTACGCGCATCAACACCTAGATTGATTGCCACGTCGATAGCTTCAGGAAACTTAACAACTGAAACATCTTTCAACAAAGCCACAGCTTCTTCAAAGCTATATTGTTTGCCAGCAACAACTTTTTCGCGAATTGCCTTTTGGCGCTTAGTTAGCTTAGCCATTACACACCCTCCACTTCGATACCAGCGGCACGAGCACTGCCCGCGATTGTACGCACTGCCGCTTCCATATCAGAAGCAGTAAGGTCAGCCATTTTAATAGTGGCGATCTCTTCTAGTTGCGCACGGGTTACCTTGCCCACTTTTTTAGAGTTAGGCGTACCCGATCCGCTTTTCACACCAGCTGCCTTTTTCAGCAAAAACGATGCTGGTGGCGTTTTGGTAGTGAATGTAAAGCTACGGTCAGAGTAGACTGTGATAACAACAGGAATAGGCATGCCACTCTCAAGACTCTGGGTCTGAGCGTTGAATGCTTTACAGAATTCCATGATATTCACACCGTGTTGACCCAATGCAGGACCAACTGGTGGACTTGGGTTTGCTGCACCAGCAGCAACTTGCAGCTTGATATAAGCCTGTACTTTCTTAGCCATATTACCTCTCCAATTGGGTAGTAACACCTCAAAGCCTTGCGGCTCGTCAACGGCTCCCCGGTTTAAACAGTCAGACGCCTAAAGTCGGACGCCTGACGCTAGGTCTTCTCTACTTGGCCGAAATCTAATTCGACAGGAGTAGAGCGACCAAAAATCAATACTGCGACATGCAAACGGTTCTTCTCGTAGTTAACTTCTTCAACTACGCCGTTAAAGTCATTAAACGGCCCATCAATAACACGGACCATTTCACCCGGCTCGAACAAGGTCTTAGGCTTAGGCTTGTCGCCACTTTCAACCCGCTGCAGGATAGCCTGCGCTTCTCGCTCAGTAATTGGTGCAGGCTTATCCGCCTTACCACCAATAAAACCCATGACCCTTGGCGTTTCTTTAACTAAGTGCCAAGTATCATCTCCGAGTTCCATTTCGATCAAAACGTAGCCAGGAAAAAACTTGCGCTCACTTTTGCGCTTTTGCCCGCCACGCATTTCAACCACTTCTTCTGTCGGCACTAATACTTCACCGAAACGCTCTGCAAAGCCCGAAAGCTCAATGCGCTCTTTTAATGCAAGAGCCACTTTCTTTTCGTACCCAGAATAGGCGTGTACAACATACCAACGCTTTGTCATGCCCTACCTCTAGCCGATAACCATGGATGCCAGCCAACCCAGCAGAGTATCTAACCCCCACAGAATCAATGCCGCCACAACGACAAACGCCACTACGATCAGTGTGGTTTGTGTGCTCTCCTGACGCGTCGGCCAGACTACTTTTCTGATTTCCGTACGCGCACCTTTTAACAACTCAAAAAATGCCGCACCTTTTTCGGTACGATACGCTATAAAAGCCGCTACTGACGCCAACACCAACAAGGCAATGACGCGATAAAGCAAAGACTCGCCTGAAAAATACGTATTGCCACCAACACCGACCGCAACAAGTAAAGCAACTATGCTCCACTTCAAGCCATCGAAGCGACTAGCGTTTTCCGCCTTAGCACTCATTGTTCAGTCATATCCTTTTTTGCTAAGCGCAAAACACCACTACGCATTACGCGAAGCGGTGTTAACGTAAATGGCAGGCCAGGAGGGACTCGAACCCCCAACAGCCGGTTTTGGAGACCGGTGCTCTACCAATTGAACTACTGGCCTACAAGTACCGGGACTAAGCCCGGCCTTACACCCAATACTACTGGGATTTTACTCTACGATTTTAGCAACAACGCCGGCGCCAACAGTACGGCCACCTTCGCGGATTGCAAAACGCAAACCTTCTTCCATCGCGATTGGCGCAATCAAGGTTACGTCCATTTTCACGTTGTCGCCAGGCATTACCATTTCAGTACCTTCTGGCAGCTCACACGCACCAGTTACGTCTGTGGTACGGAAGTAGAACTGTGGACGGTAGCCTTTAAAGAATGGCGTGTGACGACCACCTTCTTCTTTTGACAACACGTACACTTCTGCTTCGAAGCGAGTGTGTGGAGTGATTGAGCTAGGCTTAGCCAATACTTGACCACGCTCTACGTCATCACGCTTAGTACCACGCAGCAACACACCTACGTTCTCACCAGCGCGACCTTCGTCAAGCAGCTTGCGGAACATTTCAACACCAGTACAGGTGGTTTTGGTGGTGTCGCGAATACCAACGATAGAAATCTCGTCGCCAGTACGCAGAATGCCACGCTCAATACGGCCGGTTACAACAGTACCGCGACCAGAGATTGAGAATACGTCTTCGATTGGCATCAAGAACGGCAGGTCAACCGCACGCTCAGGCTGTGGAATGTAAGTATCCAAAGCTTCAACCAATTTCGCTACAGCAGTAGTGCCAAGCTCGTTGTCATCTTGACCGTTCAATGCCATCAATGCTGAACCAGCAATGATTGGCGTGTCGTCGCCTGGGAATTCGTACATATCGAGCAGCTCACGCAGCTCCATTTCTACCAATTCAAGCATTTCATTGTATTCTTCGCTGCCTACACCGCCGCAATCTTCAGCTAGCAGGTCTGCCTTGTTCAGGAAGACAACGATGTAAGGTACGCCAACCTGACGTGACAGCAGGATGTGCTCACGCGTTTGTGGCATTGGGCCGTCAGTCGCGCCACATACCAAAATAGCGCCGTCCATCTGAGCAGCACCAGTGATCATGTTCTTAACGTAGTCAGCGTGACCTGGGCAGTCGACGTGAGCGTAGTGACGAGTTGATGAATCATACTCAACGTGCGAGGTCGCAATGGTAATACCGCGCTCACGCTCTTCAGGTGCGTTATCGATACCATCAAACGCTACCGCTTTACCACCATATACTTCCGCACATACGCGCGTCAGCGCTGCTGTCAGCGTGGTTTTACCATGGTCAACGTGACCAATGGTGCCCACGTTCAAATGGGGCTTATTACGTTCAAA
>NZ_PQGG01000045.1 GCF_002915595.1 Zhongshania marina | reverse complement strand
GCCGCCGAGGGAAAGTATTGGATTAGCCACTAAACCGTGGCCAGTTTTACTTGACCACTACAGTTTGATTCTGAAGGCGGATCATTGCTGTCCCATAAAACAGACATAAAAAAGGCTTGAACCTCAACAAGTTGTTACAATAGATGTGCTACCAAACACTGTAATAACAGGGAGATTCAAGCCTTGGCACATCATAACACGGTATTTTCTCAATTGCTGAAACTGGTATCGAGACATGAATTTGAAACCCTCGCCAAAGAGCACCACGAGGGTCAAAAACTGCGCAAGATGTCGCGCTGGTCCCAGTTCGTCGCACTGAGCCTGGCACAATTTTCTGGCCGCTCTAGTTTGCGTGATATCGTCAGCAACCTGTCCGCGCAAGCCGCCAGGCTCTACCATCTTGGCGCGGGGAATGTAACGCGAAGCTCCCTCTCCCGTGTGAACGAGAACCAACCTTATACGCTGTACGAGGCGCTGTTCCATAAGTTGCTTTCCCGCTGCCAGGGCGTAGCGCCTAAGCATGGATTTCGTTTCGGGAACAAGCTGTATTCCCTCGATTCCACGACGATTGATTTGTGTCTCTCCGTGTTTCCCTGGGCAAAATTCCGCCGTGCCAAAGGGGCGGTAAAAGTCCATGTTGGCCTCGATCATGAAGGCTTGCTCCCCAGTTTTGTCAGCATAAGCGACGGCAAGAAACACGATGTCACTGTCGCTCGTGCTCTGGAACTACCGGCCGAGAGCATTGTGGTCATGGATCGTGCCTACGTCGATTACTCATGGTTTAACTCTTTGAATAACAATGGGGTATTCTTTGTCACTCGCCAGAAACGGAATGCAATATACCGCATCATCGAACGCCGTGACGTGATTAAATCCAAGGGCCTGACCTGTGACCAGACCATTTTGCTCACAGGTACCAAGGCGGAAACTTGCCCCGTTCCTCTGCGCCGGATCGGGTATCGCGATCCAGAAACCGGCAAGCACTATGTGTTCTTAACCAATAACTTCCACCTTGCCGCCAAGACGATTGCGGACATCTACAAATCCCGCTGGCAAATCGAACTGTTCTTTAAATGCATCAAGCAAAACCTGAAAATCAAATCGTTTGTAGGCACGTCCAAGAATGCTGTTATGACTCAAATTTGGATCGCCATGTGCACCTATTTACTGCTGGCCTGGATCAAGTTCAGCAGCCAAATTGATCGCAGCCTTCAGCAAATGATTCGCCTTCTTCAGCTCAATTTATTTGAGCGGCGAGATCTCCTTTCTCTGTTGAGAGGGGATCCGCCTGAGTTACCCAACAACCCCAATCACCCGCAGCTTCATTTGCTATGAATATTTGTGGGACAGCAATGAAGGCGGATATATAACTTATTGAATCAACAGGAGGCTGGTCATCTGACTCACAGATAGCTTAGTTTAGTTTTCAAATTACACTACCTAGTTAGTGATTAAATAGTGTAATTCTCGGATTTGCCTCTAACAGTTACCGGGAAGTATCTGAAACGGCCAGTACGTGCCAATTGCAGACATAGTGATCGACATTATTTTCGGCAGTTGTGTCAGATTAGCGGACATTCAGATCGACCTATTCTTCGGCAGAGTAAAATCTCATTTACGCTTATTAATAGCGTGTTCAGTAGAAGCGGGCTCACTAATTCTGTCTACAGTAGTCTAAGTTGTTGATTTATATTCAAGCGGGTTTATGATCAAGAGAAGGGAATAAAGAACAGATATAAGGAGTCAGTCTTGCTAACACCGACAGAATTTTCCGCGATACACACCCAAGCCTTTGATCGAATGGCGTTTTTCAATGACCTCCCAAATATTCTCCCCGAGATAGGGGGCCAAGGCCCGAGTCTTCATAACAAAGCTGCTATGTTTCTCGGGGAAAAATGGAGTGACTGAACACCGCATCGACGAACACCTCATAGACTGGAACGAAATCGCTGAAGCTGGTTGGCAGTCCCTTCTCCTAGGAAATGGTTTTAGCATGAATGTCTGGACGAGATTCGGATATGGGACGCTTTTCGAATTAGCTCAACTTCCAGATCTCGAACATCGATTGACTAATGAGTCGATTGCTTTGTTTGGCCACGTTGGGAGCGCAAACTTTGAGGATGTCCTAAGAATTCTTTTCCACGCGAAGTTGGTTGACGAGCAAATTGGCAATCCCCAGCAGGAAGCGATTTCGCAGCTCTACTCGAACACAAAAAACGCCCTTGCATCGGCTGTTAATTTTGCTCATGTACCGCACGGCCAAGCAGATGTAACGACGATTAACAGAGAGCTTCGTCGGTTCAGTGACGTTTTTTCTACCAACTACGACCTTTTGCCTTACTGGTCAATTTTGCATGACGAAATATGGAGATTCAAAGACTACTTTTGGGGAGCGAATAGCACATTTGATCTTACCGACACAGAAGTCCCTGCGGATCGCACAAAGATCCACTATTTGCATGGCGCAATACACTTGGTCGAGCTTGCCGACGGAAAGACCCAAAAATTGACATGTGGTGAGGATGGCAATCTTCGAGAGCTCTTCGATCTGGCCGCGGAGGATAAATTCCCACTCTTTATTTCAGAGGGGAGCTGGAAGCGCAAGTTGTCCCGCATCAAACGCAACGACTACTTGCGGTTTTGTTTTGAAGGCTTTAGTCGCCTCAATGGGGGCCTTGTTGTACTGGGCCATTCCCTGCATAAAGACTACGATCAACACATTGTTGACTCAATGGCGGCTAGCTCTCTAACAAAAATCGCGATTGGTGTCTGGCCTCATCAAGACGCTGAAGCGATAGTGGCGTTTAAGTCACGTATCGCGCACGACATCAGTGGGAAACAGCTGCACTTCTATAATTCAGAAACGCACCCATTGGGAGCAGTAGAGTTGCGTGTAGAAACATAACAAATCGTTGCAAGGGACGTTTGACCCGCTGCCCACTTTTGCTGCCGCAAAAACCGGCATCGCCTCAAGCGCCCCAGAAATCAGGCGTTAGGTGAAAATATCTATGGCCTAAAGAGTTAGCAGTCAATAAGGCTCGCCAGGGAAATTAAATATGAAATGTGCTATTTGTGATATGGGCATACATACAAACAGGTAGCTGTTAAAGCATTTAAAGGAAGAGCATGACTTGTCAGCAGTTGAATATTTTGATTTTAACCGTAATGCCGATAAGTTTTGCAGCAAATGCAAAGAGTTGAAGCCAATAAATAACTTTTTTGTTGATAAGGGAAACAACTACGGGCATAGAGCTCAATGTATTGAATGCATGAAGCCTGGTGGCAATAAGCGCCCGTGTCCAATCTGCAATAGAGTGATGGAGTGGTCAGCAATAATCACCCATATGCGTAATGAGCATGAGATAGCTCCACAGGCTGGCTACGATGAATACCTAAAAGAAAAGCTTTGCCGTAAGTGCAATAATGTCAAGCCTCTAGATGCATATGCAAGAGCTAAAGGGGTCAAGTCTTGCTTTTTGCCTTGGTACACCTCGCTGGCTCAATTAAGCCAGTCAGGAGGTTGCTTGGCAAGACCGATGAGATTGGAGTTTGCAGGCGCGCTTTATCATGTCACGTCTGCGATGTTGAGGAAGAATCGGCAGGAGGCTATCATAAAAGCAGTAATAAGTCGGGGTTAAAGCATGAAGGAGGCGGTGACTATTTTGGGTTACATTATTCGAGGATTAGCCGAATTGTTAGCCAGGCAAAAGGCAAGACTTGACTCCTTTGGCACGCGTTTTGTGGCGGCCGCTATGCTGCCAAAAAACAATCACCTACATAAATTCGCCTGTTACGGGCGTTATGTAGCCATGAGAGAGGAGTAGATTCTAATGAATCATACTTATATTGCTGGTGCCGTTGTTTTGATTTTTATTCATGCTCTATATGCAACGTTCTCCACGAGGCAAGCTGTCAATGAGGTGCCATTTCGAAGTGAGCTAACTCTGCTGCTTCTTTTAATATGGGTTATCCCTTTCGCTGGTGCATATATAGCAAATCGTAGAATGAACCCGAAGTGGCGGCAGTCCTTCCAGCCAATTGATAGAGAGGCTTCGCTAATGTCTAGTAGCAATTCTTCTCATGGTGCTGGTGGTGATTGAGTCACATAACAAGCGCAGCCAGTATGCTCCGGCACTTCGGGCCTGCGCGGGACGCCTAACGCTGCGCATTAGTCGCCCCTGCTGCGAGCGTTAAATGTATAAGAGCCTGAGATGAAGTTCATAGGAATTGCCATAGTCGTTATAGTGGTTGCCGTGGTCGCAATCTTGGTTAATGGCGCAATCGCGAATGTTGAAGACAGCTCGCCAGGCGGCTTTGACAATCCAGATGGAAAGTGGAGTGATGCCATTCGGCACCCAAAACGTCATCAAGTCATTATCTGGTGTTTGGGCGGTCTCACGATAGCGTGGTTAGTTTACATGTGGGTTTCAAATGCAAACATTTAACAAGCACGCGGAGTTAGCCGCTGAAAAGCGCGGCGGGACAGCCAAAGCTCCGCACCTTTTTGTGCAATCGCTGCGCTCATTTTTGCACAAAAACGCGCTCCACTTTGCCTGCCCCTCGCGTGGGCGTTAGGTTTTCAGGATAGAACATGCAAGATTTAATGATAGGTGTAGCTAAAATTGTATTACCTGGAATTTTAATTGCCATATTTACTTCAATAATTACTGTCAAATTATCCATTCGTAAGTTTCATGAAGAGAAATGGTGGGAGAAAAAGCAGCAAACCTATTCTAATCTTCTTGAGGCCCTTCATCATTTAAAAAACTATGCTTCCGAGCATTATGAAGGGCAATTACTTCGAAAAGATATGAACGAAGAAAAGCGTGAGGAATTAACCTCGGACTGGAAGAAATACTCGAGAGAGCTGAGAAAATTAATGGATTTGGCATCCTTTCAACTTAGCGACAAAGCTGTCGAAATACTCGATCTATACAGCAAAGAAAAGACCGAAGCCGAGCAGTCCGATGATATATATGATTGGATAGATGGGGATTTAGCAGCGGTCACAAAATGCCTAGATAATTTAAAAATAGAAGCAAAAAGAGATCTTAAGGTGTAGTAGCTCAGACTTGATCTGACAGTTACCCGTTTTTTACCGGTGTCTGCCAGTTTAGATCTGAGCTAAATTCTTCTCAGCCCAGATCGTTTTACCATCAAGTAAAGTTGCCATTGGCGTTCTGCCGCAGCACATCTTGCCCTGATGAGTTCGCTCATTGTTGTAATATTTAATCCATTCGTCCAGATCTTTTTGTAGCTCGTTAATATCGGCATACAGTTTCTTGCGGAAGGTGATCTGATAGAACTCTTGCAGAATGGTCTTGTGGAAGCGCTCGCAGATCCCATTGGTTTGCGGATGCATTGCTTTCGTCTTCGTATGATCAATGTCATT
>NZ_PQGG01000044.1:66638-176089 GCF_002915595.1 Zhongshania marina | reverse complement strand
ACCCCCGACCTCCGATCTCCGATCTCCGGCCTCAAGCCTCCGACTCTACCCATTACCTACCTCAAACGGCTTAGCTGGCGGCTAATCATGACGGTAATTAATGTTTTGCATAATAATTTGGTGTTATATTTACGTATATCGTAATTGTGATGTATTAAAACCTGAGTTATGGGGTGTTAATGCATTGGGCTGGTTCAGACATTTAAGGAGCGCTTGTGAATAAGCAGATGAGTTTGCAGGAGATTGTTGGCCAACTCCGCGATGGTATGACCATTGGTATCGGTGGTTGGGGGCCTCGCCGCAAGCCGATGGCCTTGATTCGCGCGATTCTTAATTCAGATTTAAAGGATTTGACCATCGTCTCTTATGGCGGCGCTGATGTTGGCATGCTGTGCGCGGCGGGTAAGGTGCGCAAGCTTGTGTTTGCCTTTGTCTCCCTAGATTTTATTCCCTTGGAACCCTATTTCCGCGCTGCGCGCCAGAACGGTGAGCTAGAGGTCATGGAAATTGATGAGGGCATGATGCTGCTGGGCCTGCGTGCCGCAGCCTGGGGTTGTCCGTTTATTCCGACCAAGATTGGCTTGGGCACAGACGTTATCAAGTTCAATCCCGATATTAAAGTTATCGACAGTCCCTACGATGACAAAGAGTGGGTGGCTATGCCGGCTTTGAAGTTAGACGCGGCATTGGTTCACGTTGATCGTGCGGATGTGCGCGGTGTTTGCCAAATTAAAGCACCAGATCACCATATGGATGACTGGTTTGTGCGTGCCGCTGACAAAACCTACGTGACGTGCGAAGAGATAGTCGGCGCTGAGGCGTTCGCCGATCCGGCAGAGGCGCGCTTGGTGTTTTGGGAGCGCAATTTCACCACCGGCGTCGCGGCGGTTCCGGGTGGCGCTCATCCGTCTTCATGCAGCCCCAATTACGGTTTTGATATTCCCCACTTTCAGGAATACAACGCGTCTGCCAAAGAGGGTGGCTTTGCTGCCTATTTTGATAAGTACATTAAAGACAGCAGCGAGGAAGAGTATCAGGCCAAAGTTGGCGGCTTAGATGCGATTCGTAAATTGCCACAACCCGTCTATTAATCGTCTAACAGGTGAGAGGAGAATTGATGATGAGTAAACCTGCAAGCGATTACAGTTTGGCAGAATTAATGATTTGCGCGAACGCGGCGGCTTACGAGCACGATGGCGAAGTGCTGGTGACGGGTATTGGTGTATTGCAGCGTATTGCCGCGAGCCTTGCCATGTTGACGACGAACCCCGGCATTATGATGACAGACTCTGAGGCGTGGATTTTGTCGTCTCCGAATCCGGTCGGTAAACGTCCCGATGACTTTGTGCAAATGAATGAAAACTGGATGGGCTTTAGTCGTATTTTCGACAACGTTTGGAGCGGTCGTCGTCATCTTACCGGCGGCCCAACTCAAATTGACCGCTTTGGTCAGGCTAATATTTCTGCCATGGGTGGCGACTACCAAAAGCCCAAAGTGCAAATGCTGGGTGTGCGCGGTTTTCCCGGTAACTCAATTTGTCACGCCAATAGTTATATGGTGCCAGCTCACAGTAGTCGCGTATTTATTGAAGGTGAATGCGATGTGGTGTGCACCATTGGTTTTAATCCAGAGCGCCTGCCAAAGGGCTATAGCTTCGACGAAATCGATCTGCGCTGCGTATATACCAATCTAGGTGTGTTTGATTTTAACGGCCCGAACCGGCAAATGCAGATTGTGAGTTTGCACCCCGGTGTGACCGTGGAAGAGGTTATTGCTAACACGGGCTTCGAGGTGCATGTGCCAGAAAATATTGCGACTACTGCTGCACCGACAGAAGAGCAGTTAGCGATTATCCGCCAGATTGATCCGCACAATCTGCGCAGCAAGCAGCTGAAAGATAATCCGGCGGGGGTGCGACTGTGAGTTGGACGTCGGAAGTCGGATGTCTGACGATGGTATTACGTCCGACGTCTGGCGTCAGTCCTCAGACCATGAAGCCATAGGCTGAAATCATGTCAAACCTACTTAACACCCGCATTACCGAACTCCTCGGTTGCCGCTATCCCGTTATTCAAACTGCGATGGGCTGGGTGGCCGATCCGCAATTGGTGGCAGGCACTGGCAATGCCGGTGGCTTTGGTTTTTTAGCGGGGGCAACGATTCCGCCGTCGCAAATGGAAGCCGACATTCTCAAAGTGAAGTCATTGACCGATGCGAATTTCGGCGTGAATTTTCATATGTATCAGCCTAACGCCGCCGAGATTGTTGACCTCGTTATTAAGCATAAGGTGAAGGCGGTGAGTTATTCGCGTTCACCGGGTAAGGATATGGTCGGCAAGTTAAAAGATGCTGGCGTTATTTGTATGCCGACCATTGGTCTGCCTAAACACGCAATTAAAGCGGTAGAAATGGGCGCGGATGCCGTCACTGTTCAAGGTGGCGAGGGTGGTGGCCACACCGGATCGGTGCCAACGACTTTGTTGCTACCGCAGGTTGTTGACGCAGTGGGTGCCCAAGTGCCGGTATTGGGTGCAGGTGGTTTTAAAGACGGTCGCGGCCTTATTGCTGCAATGGCCTTTGGCGCTGATGGCATCGCGATGGGAACGCGGTTTTTATTGACCAAGGAAAGCCCTGTTCCAGAGGCCACTAAACAGCGTTATTTAGAGTGCAAAAATCCAGCCGACATTATCGTTTCACAAGCGCTGGACGGTATTCAGCAGCGCATGATTCTAAACCGCTTTTTAGGTGAGTTAGAGCGCGCGGGAAATCTTAAAAAATTAGTGATTGCACTGCGCAATGGTTTGGCGTTTCGCAAATTCACTGGCGCCAGTATTTTCGGCTTACTCAAATCCGCATTGGCGATGAGTAAAGACGGCGATCTCACTCCTGCACAGGCGATTATGTCGGCCAATGCACCGATGATTATTCAAAAGGCGATGGTGGATGGACGGCCCGATGATGGCGTTTTGCCCTCCGGCCAAGTGGCCGGCGTTATCGATAAATTATTAAGTTGCGAAGAATTAATTAGCGGCCTAGTTGCTGAGGCCGAAGCACAGTTACATCGTTTGCAGTCGCAGGGGAAATAATAATGACTCAGCCTTTCTCTATAAATATTAATAACGGAATTGCCGAATTAATTTTTAATCATCCACCGGTAAATGCCTTTAATAGTGCAGGCTGGTTGGCGATAGCCGCCGAGTTAAATGCGCTGGGTGAAAACCCTGATGTGCGGGCCATTATTATCGCCGCCGAAGGGCGTGGTTTTTGCGCTGGTGTAGACATAAAAGAACTCGCAGCTAATAGCGCGATGATTACCAAAGTAAACAAAGGCAATTACGACACCTTTAAAGCGATTCACCGCAATCCCAAGCCGGTGATTGTTGCCGTGCACGGTTTTGTATTAGGCGGCGGGATTGGCATCAGCGGTGCCGCTGATGTGCTGGTTGCCTCTGAGTGCGCTACCTTTGCGGTGCCAGAAGTCGATCGCGGCGCAATGGGTGGCGGCGCGCATTTGCAGCGTATGTTCCCCGTGCAAAAAGTGCGCTACATGTACTTCACCGGCGAGCCCATCGACGCGCAGGAAGCCTATCGCTTAGGTGCTGTTGAAAAGGTTGTGCCGCGTGAACAGCTATTAGATACCGCCCGCGACATCGCCCGTAAAATCGCCGCGAAATCACCCCGCATGGTGCAACTTGCCAAAGAAGCATTGAACGGCATTGAAGACGGCAATCTTGAAGATAAATATCGCTGGGAGCAGGGCTTTACCCAAGAGGCCTATGCGGATCCTGATTCGCAGGAAGCCAAAGATGCATTTGTGGAAAAGCGTGATGCGAAATTTTGATTGGCAAGTCAGGCGTCTGACGTCAGACGTCCGACGCGCACCTTAACAAAGTATAAACGCGGTATTGGACATCAACATGCAACTTGAATATACCCAAGAACAAACCGAATTCCGCGCCGAAGTTCGCGCTTGGCTTGCAGCCAATGTGCCTGCTGAGCCCTTGAAGTCTTTCGATACCGAAGAAGGATTTCAGCAGCACCGCGAGTGGGAGGCGAAGCTCTACGAAGGCCGTTGGGGCATGATTACTTGGCCAGAGGAAATGGGTGGCCGTGGTGCCGATTTGCTGCAATGGCTGATTTTTGAAGAAGAGTATTACGCAGCGCGCGCACCGCTGCGCGTAAATCAAAACGGCATATTCCTGCTCGGGCCAACTCTTATGGAATATGGCAGCGACGAGCAGAAGAAGCGGTTTTTAACTGGTATGGCAACAGGTAAAGACATCTGGTGCCAAGGCTGGTCTGAACCCAATGCAGGCTCTGATATGGCAGCGATTCGTTCGACTGCGACGCTGAGCGAAGACGGTTCTCATTACGTGATTAACGGCCAGAAAACATGGTCTACCCGCGCAGTTTGGGCTGATTGGTGTTTTGGTATGTTTAGAACAGATCCATCATCCGAGCGCCACAAAGGGCTCACTTTTATTTTGGTGCCGCTGGAGTCGGAAGGCATTACCGTTCGTCCGATTCCCCAGCTCGATGGCTTGCCCGGATTTGCAGAAATATTTTTCGACAATGTAAAAGTGCCCGTCGATTGCCGTCTAGGTGGTGAAGGCGAAGGTTGGAATGTGGCCATGGCAACCGCTGGATTTGAGCGCGGTCTTATGCTGCGTTCGCCTGCGCGTTTTCAAGAAACCGCAAAGCGCTTAGTGAATTTATACAAGGCCAATCAAGAGAGTGCAGACCAAGACCCCTCTGTTCGCGATGCGGTGCTGCGTGCTTATCTAGATGCAGAAGCCTATGCGCTAACGACCTATCAAACTGCCTGTCGCTTAATGCAGGGCGGCAAGATTGGTGCGGAAGCATCCACGAATAAAATATTTTGGTCAGAGCTTGATCAACAAATGCATGGTCTGGGATTGAAAATTTTAGGTGCACGAGCGGAGCTAGTGCCGCACGCGCCCGATGCCGGTGATGTAGGGACGTGGTTGGACGGATGGTTGTTCTCTCAGTCGGGGCCGATTTATGCCGGGACCAATGAGATACAACGCAACATTATCGCAGAACGTCTGTTAGGTATGCCGAGGAAATGATCTTTTCACCGCATAGCGGCGTTGAAATCGTGCTCAGTCGGTCACGTATTGCATATACGCTCCCTTCTTCCGCGCGATTTCGCCTTGCTCTGCAGCGAAAATATTTACTGAAGGGAACGCAGCGATCTTTTTGCGCGCTGGCTGCGTTAAAAATGTGCTCGGTTGGTCACGTATTGAATATACGCTCCCGTTCTGCGCGAATTTTGGTTTTGGATCGCAGCGATCTTTTTGCACGCTGGCTGCGTTAAAAATGTGCTCGGTTGGTCACGTATTAAATATACGCTCCCGCCCTGCGCGCATTTTTGCCTTGCCAGCGCACAAAAAACTGCGCTGCTTGGTTCGGTAGAGAGAAATTAAAAATTAATTTTGGGTTGTCTCAGTTTCTTGACGAGCGCTCGGAGAATGATTTATGGATTTTACATTTAGCGAAGACCAGTTGCTGTTCCAAGAATCAGTGCGTGATTTTCTGATTAACGAGGTCACGCCGGAATCAATTCGTGCGGCTTGGCAAACGGAGTCTGGTCGCAGTGATGCGCTGTGGCAGCAGTTTGTCGAGATGGGCTTAACTGGAATCACTGTTCCCGAGGCGCATGGCGGTTTGGGTATGAATGAGTTGGATTTTATTTTGCTGGCGCAGGAGGCAGGCTACGTTGCTTTGTCTGAGCCGCTGGTTCACAGCGCGCTGGTAGCTGTGCCGACCATTATAAAAATTGGAAATTCGTCATTTGCTGAGCAGTGGCTGCCAAAAATTGCGAGCGGCGAAGCGAAAGTAATTGTCGGTTTAGAAATTAATAATTTAGTTGAAGATGCTCACATTGCCGACCTTTTAATTCTTGAAAAAGCTGGTGCGGTTTACGCGGTGGAGGGGAGTGCGGTTACGCTGCGCTATAACGAGTCTATTGATTTGGGTCGTAAATTATTTGCTGTCGAGTTTGATGTAAATGCAGCACATAAATTAGCTGAGGGTGAACAGGCGAAGGAGCTTGTTCAATTTGCGCTAAATCGTGGTGCCCTAGCGGCTGCCGCACAGGCGCTTGGCGTTGCCCAGCGGATGATTGATATCTCGGTGCAGTACACCAGCGACCGCAAGCAGTTTGGTGTTGCCATCGGCAGCTTCCAAGCCGTTAAGCATCATATGGCTAATATCGCTTACAAGTTGGAATACGCAAAAACACCGGTTTATCGCGCTGCTTACGCATTAGCAAATAATTTATCTAGCGCCTCGCAAAACGTAAGTCACGCCAAAGTGGTTGCCTGTGAAGTAGCGGACTTGGCGGCTAAAAACAGCATTCAAGTTCACGGTGCCATGGGTTACACCTGGGAAGTGGATTTACATATTTTCATGAAGCGCGCATGGGCACTAAATAGTAGTTACGGCACCGCAGGTTTTCACAAGCAGCGTATTGCGGAGTATGTGTTTAGTGATGAAGCGAAGTTAGGGGCGGGGAATACGTTTGCGGCATAGCTTATTAGTCTGGCGTCAGGTGTCAGATGTCGGACGACCAACACAGCCCGATCAGTATTGAATAAAGCACCAGACATCAGACATCCGACGTCTGACCAAAAAACAGAGGATTTAACATGGCAGAAGCATACATCGTAGACGCAATCCGCAGCCCTACCGGGCGCCGTAAAGGCGGTCTTGCTCATGTGCACGGTGCTGATTTAGGCGCGCATGTTTTAAAGGCTATCGTTGAGCGCAATGGTATTCCCGACAATGAATATGACGATGTCATCTTTGGCTGTGTCGATACCGTTGGCCCTTTGGCCGGTGATATTGCTCGCAGTGCATGGTTGGCAGCGGGGCTCTCGCAAGAAGTGCCGGGCACGACGATTGATCGGCAGTGTGGTTCTTCTCAGCAATCCGTACATTTTGCGGCGCAGGCGATTATGTCTGGCTGTATGGATGTGGTGGTTGCCGGCGGCGTGCAAACCATGACGCAGATTCCTATTTCCTCAGCGATGACGTTGGCTGCGCCGCTGGGATTTAGCGATCCGTTTTCTGGCTCGACTGGCTGGGTAGAGCGTTATGGTGCAGAGCCACCAACGCAATTTAAATCTGCGCAGATGATTGCCGATAAGTGGAATTTATCGCGCAAGGATTTGGAATTATTTTCTTATGAATCTCATCAGCGTGCATTGAAGGCGATAGCTGAAGGTCGGTTTGATCGGGAGATTGTTCCCTACGGCGATGTGCTTATGGACGAAACGCCACGAAATTCCAGCTTAGAAAAAATGGCGGAATTAGATTATTTATTTGGCTGCGACAAAGTCACTGCGGCGGTTTCTAGCCAAACCTGCGATGGATCAAGCGCGGTCTTGGTCGTAAGCGAAGCTGCATTAAAGCGCTATAACTTAACACCACGCGCGCGAATTCATCATATGAGTGTGCGAGCTGATGATCCAATTTGGATGCTAACAGCCCCCATTTCTGCAACCGAATACGCATTGAAGAAAGCGGGCATGTCATTGCAAGACATCGACCTAGTTGAGATAAATGAAGCCTTTGCTTCAGTGGTATTGGCATGGCTAAAAGAAACGGCTTACGACCACGCAAAAACCAATGTCAACGGCGGTGCCATCGCACTCGGTCATCCACTCGGCGCAACCGGCACCAAATTAATGACGACCTTATTACACGAACTTGAGCGCACCGGTGGTCGCTATGGTCTGCAGACCATGTGCGAAGGCGGCGGTCAGGCGAATGTAACAATAATTGAGAGGCTTTAGTCGGACGACGGACGTCTGACTTCAGACACCAGACGTCCGACTAATCAGTTAAACGAGGAATAACAATAATGGGAATTTGTAATAACAGAGTGGTGATTATCACCGGAGCCGGCGGCGGCCTAGGCGCTGCACATGCAAAGGTATTTGCTGCTGAGGGCGCCTCGGTTGTAGTGAATGATATTAACGAAGCGGCTGCGCAAAAAGTGGTAGATGAGATTACCGCCGCCGGTGGTAAGGCCGTGGTGAACACCTCAGACATTACTAATTACGATGATAGTTTAAATGCGGTGAAGCAGGCTATCGACACCTTTGGTGACCTTCATATTGTGCTGAACAATGCCGGGGTAAACCGCGACCGTATGTTTGCTTCTATGACTGAGGCCGAGTGGGACACCATTATGGCCGTGCATTTGAAGGGGCATTTTTGTATTACTTCACACGCGGTGCATTACTGGCGGGCTAAGTCTAAAGAGGGCAAGCCTGTTGATGCGCGCATAATTAACACCACTTCGGGTGCTGGTTTGCAGGGCTCGATTGGGCAATCAAATTACGCGGCGGCTAAGGCGGGCATCGCAGCCTTAACCTTAAATCAGGGTGCTGAGCTTGCCCGCTACGGTATTACTGCGAATGCGGTTGCACCTGCAGCACGTACCAACATGACCACGGCAGTGGAAGAAATGGCGACGCGTATGGCCAAGCCTGAAGACGGCAGCTTTGATTTTTGGGCGCCGGAGAATGTGTCCTCTTTATTAGTGTGGCTTGGCAGTGTCGAGTCTGCTCATGTCACCGGCTGTGTGTTTGAGGCAGAGGGCGGAAAAATCTCCCTGGCTGACGGTTGGCGCAAAGGCCCCGAGGTCGATAAGGGCGCTCGTTGGGAGCCTGCGGAGGTTGGTGAAGCGGTAAAAACCCTTTTTGCGGAGGCGATTCCCGCTCAGAAAGTGTATGGTAGTTGATTTTATTCTTTGACGTTTACATCAGGAGAATCGCGACCATGAAAGCCCCTTTAATTGCAGCCACCGTGTTAGCTATTGCATCTAGTTCGGCATTTGCAGGCGGTGTTGCCTTCCGCTTTGGTGATGACAGCTTTGGCGTGTCGTTTGCCGGTGATCTGAGTGCAGAAAGCAGCGCGCAACTGGATTGGCTTCACCATGAAGATGACGCAGATATGGTGGCACTGGGACTGTTTGCTAATGGCCAGCGCGGCGCGCTGACCGGACGGGTTGGTGCCAAAGCTATTGGTCTTGAAGTTGACGAACCTGATGTGAGTGGTGGTGCAGTGGCCTTTGGTGGTGATTTGAGCTTGCCGCTAAATGACATTCTTCGCTTGCGCGGCGGTCTGTATTACGCGCCGGATACCACGGGGTTTGGCGATATAGAAGGCTATGAAGAGTGGTCGGTGAGTGCGGAGTTTACGATTTTCCAAAACTCCGCCATACAGATTGGCTACGGCAATATGGAATTTGACGCTGAAGGCGGCGAATTTGAGTTTGAAGACGGCGTCTTCGTACGTTTGCAACTGCGGCTATAAGTTGTGGTAGGCCGGTGGCACGCAAGGTGCCACTGGCTGTGTAAATACGAAGATGGCTGTCTAATTCGGAGACAGTATGGAATTCGCATTTACACAAGAACAAGAAATGATTCGCGACACGGCGGCGTCTTTTCTTAAAGACGCCTCCACTAGCGCCGCTATTCGCAGCGCTATGGCAAGCGACCTCGGTTACTCCCCCGATCTATGGCAGCGCATCTGCATTGATATGTACTGGCAGGCCTTGCATATTCCAGAAGAGTACGGCGGCATGGGCTTAGGCTATGTCGAGCTGGTCGCAGTGCTGGAGCAAATGGGCCGCTATCTGCTGTGCTCTCCCTACCTTGCCACCGTGGCAATGGCTACCAACGCCTTATTGATCGCCGGTACTGACGATCAAAAAACTGAGATTCTTCCGCAGCTTATTGAAGGTAAAACCGCCACCCTCGCTTTTAACGGCGGCAGCAATCTGTGGAATGCCGAAGCCATAACGGCGACTTACCGGCGCGATGGGAATGATCTTATTCTTAACGGCCAGTATCGCTATGTGCTCGATGGCCACAGCGCCGATTATTTAATTATTGCCGCGCGCGAAGAGGCTAGTAGCGGCGAGAACGGTGTAAGTCTATTTGTCTGCCCCGCCGATACCGATGGCATTCAGCGCAGTCTATTGCCGACCATGGATCAGAGCCGGCGCCAAGCGGCTATCGAATTAACTGATCTGCGCTTGCCCGCTGAGAGTGTAATGGGTGAGCTCGGAACAGCCGCAAAAGCCTTATCGAAAATACTAGATCTCGCCACCATTGCTTTGGCGGCAGAGCAAGCTGGCGGCATGCAGCAAATTTTAGATATCACGGTGGATTACACCAAGAACCGCAGTCAATTTGGTCGCTCAATCGCTGGTTTCCAAGCCATAAAGCACAAAGCGGCTGACATGATGCTGCGCAATGAAGTCGCGCGTTCAGCGGTCTACTACGCCGCCTGCATTGCGGATGATGCACTCAGCGCAGGCCCCTTAGCGGATGAGCTAGCCGAGGCCGCGAGTATTGCAAAATGCTATTGCTCAGAAGCGTATTTCAAAAACGCGGGCGAAGCCCTACAAATGCACGGCGGCGTCGGATTTACCTGGGAATACGATGTGCATTTATATTTTAAACGCGCAAAAGCGAGCGAACACTTTTTAGGTAATAGCAGCTATCACCGTGAGCGAGTAGCGGGAGGCTTACTTGATTAGTCGGAATTCGGAAGTCGGATGTCTGAGGTCGGAAGTCGGACGATGACTCTGAACATAGCCTTTACCTCCGACGTCAGACACCCGACATCCGACTGGCGATTTAATATGACAAGCGGTAGACGCAGGGGAAGCCATTTTTTGCGTCTTCCATCTCCCGTCCAGCATAAAGCGAGCATTGCATCATGAAACTACAATTCAGTCCCGAAGATGAACAATTCCGCGCCGAAATTGCCGCGTGGCTCGCTGACAATTTGGTGGGCGAATTCGCTCAATTAAAATTTCGTGGTGGTCCCGGCGATGAGCATATGTTTCCGGAGGAGCGTAAAAAGTGGGAGCGTAAATTAGCTGAAGGCGGTTGGAGCTGTGTGGGGTGGCCGAAGGAGTACGGTGGTCGCGGTCTGTCGATTGAGCAGCAAGTTATTTTCTTTGAAGAGTATGCTCGTGCCGGTGCGCCGGGGCGCATGGGGCATATTGGCGAAGGTCTTGCGGGGCCGACTTTAATCGCCTTCGGCAGCGAAGAGCAAAAGCAAAAGTATCTGCCGGGTATTTTGGCGGGCACTGAATTTTGGTGTCAGGGCTATTCCGAGCCGAGCGCCGGTTCGGATTTGGCAAATGTAAAAACGAAGGCGCGGTTTGACGAGGCCAAGGGTAAGTGGATTATCAATGGCCAAAAAGTTTGGACTTCATTGGCCCACGAATCTGAATACTGCTTCGTGATTGCCAGAACCGATCCCGAATCAAAAGCCCATAAGGGCCTAGGTTTTTTCTTGATAAAAATGGATCAGCCCAATGTTACGGTTAGGCCCATAGAACAAATCACCGGCACTTCAGAATTTAACGAAGTCTTTTTTGACGATGCAGAATGTGACGCAGATGACATTGTTGGCGAACCGGGCGACGGCTGGAAAGTGGCGATGGGCTTGCTGGGCTATGAGCGCGGTGTATCGACCCTTGGTCAGCAAATGGCCTTTCAAAATGAATTAAACGAAGTGGTGGCATTGGCAAAGAAAAATGGTGCCGCCAAAGATCCTGTTATTCGTCAGCGAATTGCCGATGCACATATTGGCCTAAAAATTATGCGTTACAACAGCATGCGCATGCTGTCGGGCAATAGTGGCGACGGCAGCCTGCAAAAAGAAGCGCTGATTTATAAATTGTACTGGGCAACTTGGCACCGAAACCTCGGTGAGTTAGCGATGGATATCTTAGGTGCCGAGGCCGATATTTTGCTCGACGCACCCTATGAATTAAGTCGTTTGCAGTCGCTATTCCTATTTACCCGTTCAGATACGATCTACGGCGGCACCAACCAAATTCAGCGCAATATTATTGCCGAGCGCGGCTTGGGAATGCCTAAGGAGTTGAGGCCGTAGTCGTACGGGAGACGCTTAACGGGAGACGGCAGATGCTAATTCAAAACCCTATCGATGTTGCCTTTGTGTTTTCCGTCTCTCGTCCAGCGTAGGTAACTATAACGAATTTAAAAGTATGATTAATTTTTCAGAAAATACCGGTGTCGAGAAATACTGCGTTTTTTGCTCAGCATCTCCCGTCTCCCGTCAAGCATACAGCCAAGCATTAAGCGGAGAAAATAATGAACATCAAAGTCCCAGAATACGTTCAAGGCCACGGTCTTTTAAAAGCTAAGTCCGTTCTTATTACCGCTGCGGCGGGGGCGGGTATTGGTTTTTCAGCTGCGCAACGCGCTATTGAGGAAGGTTGTCGCGGCATTGTGATTAGCGATATTCATGAGGGGCGTTTGGCAGCGTCGGTTGAAAAGCTGAAGGCAGAAACTGGCTGCGAACAGGTTTATGGCAAGGTCGGTAATGTCGCGGTAGAAGAAGACGTGCAGGCCTTGATTAACACCGCAGAAGAGTTGCTTGGTGGTGTTGATATATTAATTAATAACGCCGGCTTGGGTACGACGAAGTTACTCATCGAGATGGAAGACCCCGAGTGGAATAAGGTTATCGACGTTACCCTTAACGGCACCATGCGTATGACCCGCTACATGATGAAAGTGATGAAGCAGCGTGGGCACGGCGTGATTGTGAATAACGCTTCTGTACTGGGTTGGCGGGCGCAAAAAGAACAGGCTCACTACGCCGCTGCTAAGGCGGGTGTTATGGCGCTTACGCGCTGCGCAGCATTAGAAGCGGCAGACTTTGGAGTGCGTATCAACGCCGTGGCGCCGTCCTTGGCGGTACACGCCATGCTGAAAAAATCTGCACCAGAGGAACTGCTGGCTGAATTGGAAAGCCGCGAAGCCTATGGTCGCGGCGCCGAAGTGTGGGAAGTAGCAAATATCATGATGTTCCTCGCTTCGGATTATTCCAGTTATATGACGGGCGAAATAGTGAGTTGCTCGTCACAGCGAGCCTAATGAACGGGAGATGCTAGACGGGAGACGGAAAACGCGAGAGAAGTAGGTTTAGCGTCTCCCGTCTTCCGTCCAGCGTGTTGGACTAATTAGTGTCGTGCGCCACGACGCATAAATAAAATTCATACAGGAATCAAAATAATGAAAGAAGCCGTTATCGTTTCAACCGCACGCACCGGAATGGGAAAATCTTTTCGCGGCGCATTAAATAATACCGAAGCTCCCGCAATGGGCGGTCACGTTGTTCGCGCGGCGGTAGAGCGGGCGGGTATTGATCCCGCCTCGGTGGAGGATGTTATTTTTGGTGCAGCTGCGCAGCAGGGTACGCAGGCTTACAATCTCGGTCGCCTGTGTGCGGTGGCGGGTGGCTTGCCTGACAGCGTGCCGGGTATGGCGATAGAGCGCCAGTGCTCCTCTGGCTTGATGTCGATTGCCTGGGCAGCAAAATCCATTATGTGTAATGAAATCGATATTGCGGTTGCCGGTGGTCTTGAGTCTATTTCTTTGGTGCAGACCAAACATAAAAACAGTTACCGCAATGTGTCGCAAACGGTGTTGGATATTGATCCCACTGCTTATATTCCAATGATAGAAACCGCCGAGATAGTGTCAGATCGCTACGGTATAAGCCGCGAAGCGCAGGACATCTATTCATTGCAAAGCCAGCAGCGTGTTGCGGCGGCGCAGCAGGCGGGTTTGTTTAGCGCAGAGATTGTGCCCTTTGCCACCAGTATGTCGGTATTTAATAAGGATACGAAAGAAACGACTTTCAAGGATGTGATCTTAGAAAGCGACGAGTGCAATCGCCCGAGTACCAGTTTAGAAAGTCTCGCTTCTTTGGAGCCGGTATTTAAAGACGGTCAGTGGGTTAAACAGGGCCGCTTTATTACCGCTGGTAACGCGTCGCAATTGTCAGACGGTGCGTCGGCCTGTGTGGTCATGGACAGAAAATTGGCTGAGCAAAAAGGTTTGTCGCCCCTCGGTATTTATCGCGGCATGGCGGTGGCAGGTTGCAAGGCTGACGAGATGGGCATTGGCCCTGTGTTCGCCATTCCCAAATTGCTAAAACGTGCCGGTTTAAAAGTGGATGATATTGGTCTGTGGGAATTGAACGAAGCCTTTGCCTGCCAGGTAATTTATTGTCGCGATCAATTGGGCATCGATAACGACAAGCTAAATGTGAATGGCGGTTCGATTGCTATCGGTCATCCCTTTGGTATGAGTGGTGCGCGGATGGTGGGTCACGCATTGATTGAAGGAAAGCGCCGTGGTGTTAAATATGCGGTAGTGACAATGTGTATTGGTGGCGGTATGGGGGCGGCAGCCTTGTTTGAAATCGCCTAAGTTAGATCGGGCAGACTTAAATCTGCCCGAGTTCTTTTGCGGTTAAATACACCCGCAAATCAAATTCCTTCTGGTGGTAGTCGGGTAGCATATAAGTACAAAGTTTATAGAAGGCTTTGTTGTGATCTTGCTCTTTTAAATGAGCGAGTTCGTGCACTACAATCATTTCTAAAAATTCTGGCGCTGCGTCTTTAAATAAGGACGCAATGCGAATTTCTTTCTTGGCTTTGAGCTTGCCGCCTTGGATTCGCGATACCGCAGTGTGTAAACCCAGTGCACGGTGGGTAAGGTCGAGTCGGTTATCGAATAGCACCTTATCTATTTGCGGTGCGCTGCGAAGGTTTTCCTGCTTAATTTTATTTACATAGCTATACAGCGCTTTGTCACTCTGGATCGTGTGGGTGTTGTCGTAGCGCTGCTTTATGTAATGTCCTAAGCCTTGGTCGTCAATCAGCTTTCGTACCTGATTTAAGAGTTGCTCAGAATAGCCCTGTAAATATTTAAGGCGAAGCGAATTTGCTTCCTTGCTCATTGTTTGGTTTCCAGTGCAGATGCCGGCAAGCCAAATACTTTGTCGAAGGCCCAGGTAAAAACAATGGCGTAAATGAAAAAGGTGAGTAGTAAACCAATTTCCGCCAGCAAAGCCTGCCACAGACTGATGCTCAGCCAATATGCAGTCAGTGGCACCAATACCAGCACCAAACCGCCTTCAAAACCCGCGCCGTGAACCAAGCGCCGCTGCCAAGAACGGCCTTTAGTGGTTTGCTTCTTCTCCCAGCGTTCGAATAAGGCATTGAACACATAATTCCAACTTAAGGCGATTGTTGCCATAAGCACTGACAGCGGCAGTGTGGAGGATACCTCTGCATCAAAGGCAAAGCTAAGTATGGGGGTAACCATAGCAACGGCTCCTATCTCGTAGAGCAGGGCTTGGCATACACGGCGACTGGTGGGGCTCATGACTAGGCTTCGTGACGAGTGGGTGATTTACAAGATCGCTATGGTAGCTGATTTGAGCAAGAACTGCCGAGTGCTTGTGAGCACGCAGTAAGTAACGGCGCTGGCATTATGATATTGCGTATATCCAATAGATATACTAGAATGTGTATCTATTGGATATACGGAGGTTTGTGCCATGTCTAAATCCGCACCGATTAATATGAGGGTTGAGCCGAGTCAGCATGCTTTGTTGACCAAAGCCGCTGCGCTTTTGAATAAGGACAGAAGTGCCTTCATTCTCGATGTTGCTTGTCGTGAGGCACAAAACGTATTGCTGGATCAGCGTCTATTTCAACTTGATGAGGACGATTTTGCTGCGTTTGAGCAGGCTTTGGCAGCCCCGATTCCTGAAAATGCCGCATTGAAAGCATTATTGAAAGAGCCGTCTCCTTGGGAAAGTTAATTGCGCCTACATTGCTGAGCGCAGAGCATAATACGAGTGGCTTTTGTTGCGGCATTAGTGTCTTAGACGACTGGCTCACTAAGCGTGCGCTTAAAAATCAAAGTAGTGGGGCCAGCAAGACGTTTGTAATCTGTGAGTCTGATTCAACAGTAATAGGGTTTTATGCGCTGGCTACCGGTAGTGTTGAAAGGGGGCTAGCGACAAGTGGTTTATCCCGCCAAATGCCTGACCCAATACCGGTGATTATCCTCGGTCGTTTAGCAGTTGATGAAAAATTTAAGAGCAGAAACCTAGGTGCGTCATTACTCAAAGACGCGATACTGAGGACGCTTTATATAGCAGATAGCGTCGGTGTGCGAGGCTTGCTGGTTCACGCCATTTCTGAAGAAGCGAAGCGATTCTATTTAAAATATGGGTTTAAAGAATCGCCGTTGGAGCCTATGACTTTGATGATTTCGATGAAGTCTTTAAAGCAACATTTATAGGGGTTTTATCAGGTAGGTGGCTGATCTTGGCAAAGTCATCGCTTTGATAAATTTGAATAAACTATTATGCAGTTTGCTCTTCTTTTAGTTTTTTCCTAACCCCCATCAGCATTTTGCCAAAGATATTTTCTCCCCGCATATCGCGACCGCTACCCCAGAAATAGTCGTATTGGCTGACGTTTTTAATTTCTTGTTCGTCAGAGTCTAGTAGCAATTTCGCTACGTCTGCGTGGGTACGACATTTTATGTAGGTCGCTCGGGTCATATAGGTGACACTGCTTTTTTTCCAATCCTTGCGGCGCGAGAATTTTTTGCTTTTGCCGAGCTTTGCTGCATCAGCAGGATGCGCCGCCAAGCGAATTTGTTCGCGATAGGCGGCGTCATCAAATTTCATAGCTTGGTAATAGTGTTCCACAGAAGGCCACTCGAATCCGTCTAATTCAAAGGCATGCTTAGAGTAAGATGCCAGTGGGTGACTAGGGTCTTCTCGCGTTAGGGTGAGGAGTGGAGCATCATTTTTGTCCAAAAACATAGGGCCTTTCCAAATACTGAGGAGACAGAGTAAATATTATATAGGCATTCTGTCTGGATTAGTTGGTCAATGCCTTTGATGATTTAGTCATCTAGTTAAAGTGATTTGTCGTAATGATCTACTTAATTCGTCGTTGGGCAGTATTACTTACCCTTTTTAATAAAGAAGATGTAGGCTTACGCTGAGTATTTCGCTTCATTCTTGATTGTGTATAAGTTAGTGGCGACAGCCAATTATTAGCGAGCATCTTAATAGAGATATGAAAAATGCAAGAAATGATCATTCTTCACCACTACGACAATTCACCTTATGCGGAAAAAATTCGTTTAATGTTTGGTTTGACGAATATGTCGTGGTCTTCCCTGCTTTCACCCGCATGGCCACCTAGGCCAAACCTTGATCCCTTAACCGGCGGATACCGTCGAATCCCTGTTGCGCAGATTGGTGCTGACATTTTTTGTGATACAGCGTTAATTGCGCAAGAAGTGGCGAGACTAAGTGGCAGCGCCGCTCTTGATCCTACTGCGGTGGATGGTCGCGCACTTGAACTGATGAAGCAAGCTGAGGGACAGGCTTTTTTTGCGGCAATTGCTACGGTACCGCCACTGCGCTTGCTTACCACCATGATGAAAGGTTTTGGACCAATCGGAACGTATCGTTTTATAAAAGACCGTGTTTCTCTATTGAAGGGTGGAACGAGCAGGCCACCTAAAGGCGACAAGGCAAAGGTAGTGATGGAATCTCTGTTTTATGCTCTTGAGGGAAGCTTGGCTGAAAGTGCATGGGTGGGCGGCGATAGTCCTTCTGTTGCAGATTTAGCGGTATACCATCCTTTGTGGTTGCATGTTAGCTGTAACCGGAAACCGCTAGAGGCCAGCCAAAAAATACAGCAATGGTATAGCCGAGTAGAAAATATTGGTCACGGCACGCGCAGCGAAATCACTCAGGCTGATGCCTTTAATGCCGCAAGGCAGGCGGAGCCGCGTGCCTTGCCTGCCAGTATAAAAGATACCCCTGTTGCCATTGGTTCGGCGGTTCAGGTTGCGCCATCAGACTATGGTCTTGTGCCCGTAGCGGGAACACTGACGGCCTTGACCGAGAATCGTATTATTGTTGCTCGGCAAACTAGCGATTTTGGGCTGTTGCATATCCACTTTCCCCGCGCCGGCTATTCTATCGTCGCCAAATGATTAAAGCGGGCCTTTATGGGCCCGCTTTAATGAAGGCTTATATGTCAGCGACGCTAAATATTATTTATGCGTTGCTATGGTGGGCGACATAGGCAGTGATAAATGCCGCCTCTTGAAAGCCTTTTAGCTCAGTGTCTGCAAAGGGGATGTGCAAGGGATTGTCTGCCAGTGCAGCTTTGGCCTGTGAGGAGCTAAGTAAAATAACTTCGATATCGGCTAGGAGTTGTATTGCGGCCTCAAGTTTAAAACTGACTGCGCCGCCCGCGAACTTTCCCTTTGGCAGGCGACCTTTGATGGCGACTTTATCGACTTTGTAATCCCGCATAAGTTGGGCAAAGGCGGTTTGAAATTGTTTTAAGTCGTCGCGGCTGTGTTCTTTGGGGAGGCTTAGTTTACGCACTCGGCAATCTGGGATATTAAATTGCTGACCTTCTAAATTGAGTAAGCAGATGACGGCATCGTTGCCGGTGAGTTCTACGCCGCAAATTCTCATGGTGATTCCTTGTTAGTGCAGGCTGATGTGGTGTTGGTAAAAATTTTTAAAAATGCGTTTTTAAATGATAGTGACTTCAGTTTTTTGCGAAACAGTTTTGGCGCCGGTACGTTCAATAATCTTTATTAGGGCTGATTGAATAACGTCGTTCTCCCGCACGTCGGCGGTATTACTGAATCGTTCTGTCATTGGTTCAGCGCCTTCTTCGAATATCAAAGTAACCGTTACTTCAGTGGCTAGATCGGCGTTTTTGCCGTGGTATTCAATAGCAATTTTTGGGTAGCCCTGATCCCCCATTTTAACTCTTTTGCTAATGCGCTTTTTAGACTTGTCTAAATTCATATTGTTGTCTCACGCTGGGGGATTTTAAAAAAGTTTAGGTGCCGCAAAAAGTTTGTAACACCTGTTCATTCGGTTTTGCCGGTCTGGCGTATGCAAGTTTGGCGGGGTCGAATATATGCGGTGCTTCGAGTACGTCTACTAATTGATTAAAGTAGCTGAAGTCGCCGTGCTGCTCGGCGGCGACAATGGCCTCGTGCACTAAGTGGTTGCGCGGAATAAAAACAGGATTCGCCTTAAACATAAGGGTTTGGCGTTGCTCTGGGGTGAGGGTGTCCTCTTTTAAACGCTGGCGCCATTGTTGTAACCACGGCGTAAAGCTGTCGTTAAAATCGAAAAGTTCGCGAATACTATTATTGATGCAGGCGGCTTCGTTGCTGAGTTCGGCAAGGCGTCTAAAGCACAGTGTGAAGTCGGCTTTTTCTTGCTGCATTAATTTGAGCAGGTCTTGATAGAGCGCGTCATCCGATTCTGTAAAATTATTTAGCCCCAGTTTGTTTTTAATAATGTTTTGGTAAGCGCTTAGGAATAAATCCGGAAAGGCATCTAGCGCTTGCTGGGCTAGGGCAACGGCGCTGTCTTCATTCGCGTCTGCGCTATTATCTAAAATCGCTAACAGTGCTTGGGCAAGCTGGGCCAAATTCCAGTGGGCGATGCCCGGCTGGTTGCCATAGGCGTAACGGCCATTGTGGTCGATGGAGCTGAATACGGTGGCGGGGTCGTAGTTTTCCATAAATGCGCAGGGGCCGTAGTCTATGGTTTCCCCGCAGAGCAGCATATTGTCGGTGTTCATGACGCCGTGAATAAAGCCGATGGATTGCCATTGGGCAATGAGGCTGGCCTGCCGTGCGACAATTTCATTGAGCATAGCCAAGATTGAATTGTCGGCCTGTGCCGCCTCTGGGAAGTGACGCTGTATTACATAATGACTTAATTCATGTAGGGCTTCGGTGTCGCGTCGAGCCGCAAAAAATTGCATGGTGCCAACGCGAATATGGCTTTGGGCAACGCGACTAAATACCGCGCCGGGCAAGGCTTGGTCGCGAAATACCATCTCTCCCGTGCACACGGCGCCAAGGGCGCGGGTGGTGGGCACCTTTAATGCCGTCATTGCCTCGCAAAGAATATATTCGCGCAGCACCGGTCCCAATGGTGACTTGCCGTCACCGCCACGTGAGTATGGTGTGCGCCCTGAGCCTTTTAATTGCCAGTCGTAGCGTGTGCCACTGTCGGCAATGAGTTCACCGAGTAAAACCGCACGACCGTCACCTAGCTGTGGATTCCAGCCGCCAAATTGATGGCCGGCATACACGGTGGCGATTGGTTCTGCACCATCTGGAATATGATTGCCCGCCATAGTGGCAATGCCCTCAGGCGATGCCAGCCACTGCGGGTCTATGCCTAGGCTGCTCGCAAGGTGATGATTGACCCGAATGAGCGCGGGTGTCGGTACGGTGGCAGGGGCTTGTGGGCTGTAAAATCGATCCGCTTGTTTTACATAGCTATTGTCAAAAGTGGGGCTGTTTGCGGAAGTCATGGCATGGCCTGCATAAAACGGTAAGACAATTCAGGTAGGTTTGTTATACCTCCTATTTGGGGCGATTGTACATGAATCGGCTGCACCTCGCGGCGCTTAGGCAGATAATCTAACCGTGTAAAGTGCGATGTTTTGGGTGTTTTACTTGGTGCTGGGGTGAAAACCGCGACGCAGCGCGACAGACCAAGTAAAATTGCGCGCTGTGGCTGTATTAAATAATGAATCGGTTCATGTCAGCTGGGCGTGGACACGCAGCGTCGTTTTAAAAGGGTTTTAGCGCTATGCCTTGGTTTGCACGTGTATTTTTTGTGTTATGTCGGATCTTATCCGCGCCGTTTCTTGCCGGTATTAAACCAAAGCTGGTGCAGTTTGATGAATCTTTGCACGAGCAATTAGATGCCAAGCCTGTGTGCTATGTGCTTAGGCAGCATAGCTGGACTGATCGGTTTTTATTAGAGCGGGTTTTTAAAGCTCATAATTTGCCCTTATTACGCGCAAGCCCAGGGAAGTTACCGGACAGCGAACGCGCTGCATGTTTGTATCTACCGGTATTGAGCGGTCAGCGCGGCGGCTCCCGTGGCGAGAAAACGATGGCTGCCTTGATTGCGCAGGCCGCCGATGGCAGCTATCCCCTGCAAATTGTGCCGGTGTCGGTGTTTTGGGGGCGCGATCCTGGCAGCGAAACCTCTTTCTTCAAATTGTTATTAGGTGATGGTGAGCGGGCCGGCGCGTTTCGCAAGCTCATGGTTATTCTAGTGCAGCGTCGCAATGTGCTTATTCATATTGCGCAGCCCGTGCGCTTCAGTACCTTTGTTGCCCGCAAGCAAGATCCGGTGGCGGCAGCGGCGGTGATGGCACGGATGTTGTCGTTTTATTATTCTCGCCGTAAAACCGCCAGTCTTGGCCCTAGCTTATTATCGCGTCAGCAGATTATTGATGTGGTTTTGCGTAGACAGGCGGTGCGTGACGCCATTGCCGAAGAGCAGGTCGCGGCCATTACCAAACCGGAGGTGGTGAATAAGCAGGCTCGCAAAATGGCGGAAGAAGTCGCCGCTAATTTTGATGGTCGGATGATTCGCGCACTAGAGCTGATCTTAACTTGGGCATTTCGAAAGATATTTTCCGGTTTAAAAATTCACCATATAGATCGCCTGCGGGAGACCGCAAATAGCCGGCAATTAATTTATATGCCGTCCCATCGCAGTCATTTTGATTACCTGCTTATTTCTTACACGCTTTATGTGCAGGGCTTGGTGCCGCCGCATATTGCCGCTGGGGTGAATTTAAATTTTTGGCCTGTGGGTGGTTTGTTACGCCGAGGTGGAGCCTTTTATATTCGCCGCAGTTTTGGTGGGCAAAAATTATATTCTGCAGTGTTTAAATCATATTTAGATGTGTTGCTGGGACGTGGGTATCCCGTTGAGTTTTTCCCAGAGGGTGGCCGCAGCCGCACGGGGCGTTTGCTGCCGCCGAAAAAAGGCATGCTGAAAATGACTGTGGAAAGTTTTATTCAGCAGCCTGGGCGCAAAGTGGCGTTAGTGCCGATCTACGTGTGCTACGACAAATTGGTAGAGAGTGCCTCCTATGTCAAAGAGTTGCGTGGTGCAGCTAAGCAAAGTGAGTCGGCGGGTGGCTTGTTAAAGGCGCGGAAGATTTTTAAGTCCTCCTACGGTAGCCCGCATGTAGCATTTGGTCAGCCTATTAGTTTGGATGAATGTTTTAGTCACATCGAGCCGGATTGGCGTAAACGCACCCAAGCCGGCGACCATTCCTTTGTTCCTGCGGTGATTGATTATATTGCCCAGGAAAATATGGAACGTATCAATGCGGCGGCGGTGGTAAACCCTATTGGTTTGGTCGCCATGATATTGCTTTCTAGCCCGCAGCGGGCGATGGCAGAAGATGAGCTGCTGCTGCAGATAGATCACTTTATTGCCATTCTGCGCCGCCTCCCATACAGCCCAGATATTACACTGCCAGAAGGCAGCGCCAAGGAAATACTTGAACAGGCGGCGCGCACGGCTGGGCTTTCTCGAATTGATCACCCTTGGGGGCCGATTATTACGGCCACCGGTAAAGAAGCGGTGATGCTAACGTATTACCGCAATTCGGTTATGCATGTTCTGGCCTTGCCAAGCTTGATTGCGCGGTTTTTCCGCCACAGTCAAACCGTCAGCGAAGCGGATTTAATTGAAGGCTGTACCTTGCTATATCCCTTTGTAAAAAATGAACTGTTCTTGCGCACCAAGATTGACGATTGCGCAGAGGCGGTCAAGGAGCAGATTAATAATTTGGTTGCTCTTAATTTACTGTCGCGCAATGACGATAGCGCTAGTCTGAGTCGCGCCAATGTTGGCACCGAAGGCTATGCAGTATTGACGGGCTTGGGGCGAATTCTCCGCGAGACCTTCGAGCGCTACACCATTACCAGCTTGCTGCTAGTGCAGGATATTTCTGAGGTGGCGGCACTGCGGGATGATGTGGAGCAGAACACTATTGAAATGGCCCAGCGTTTGGCTATTTTAAGTGGCCGTGAGGCACCGGAATACTTCGATAAAAACCTCTTCCGCGGCTATATCGATACCCTGATTCAGCAGGGCTTGCTGTTGGCTGACGAGCAGGAGGCGGGCGAATTTTTACGGGTAGATAAGCGTTTAGAAGCGTTTTCTCAACGCTGGGTCGCCTTGCTGGGGCCGGATGTTCAGCAGAGCATGCAGCAGTTGATTCGCAAGCCGGTGATGAATTAAGGGGGGTGATTCGCGGGCATTCTTAGATCGTTATACTCGGCTACGACCGAGTATCCATGTGAGCGGCAGCGAATGCCTTTAGCGTCAGACATCCGACCCCTGACGTCCGACTAAGCTTAAGCGCATGCCTTTGGTATTTTTGAGGTTCCCCCACGCGGCCCGCTCGGTTACAATGTTTTGACATTCTAATTACGTGTGACGAGTCCGAAGAAATGGTGCATAACGCCCGCATGACACAGCTGTGTGATTGCCGTCGATGGCGATGGTAGCTCTTGCAATAAGCGAATTACTGCAAATAGCAGATTACCTAGCCGAACCCCATTTTTAAGGATTTATCATGCAAGCCCAGCGATACAATGAACTGGCGCAGCAAAGCTATAACCGTATTCCGGTTTACCGCGACGTGCTGGCCGACCTCGATACCCCTCTTAGTGCCTATTTAAAACTCGCCGCCGAGCCCTACAGTTTTCTGTTTGAGTCTGTTCACGGTGGTGAGAAATGGGGCCGTTACTCCATTATTGGCCTTGGCGCGCGCACCATACTGCGGGCTGAGGGCAGCCACATCACGATTTCTCGTGATGGCAAAACAATAGAGACCCACGACTGTGAAGACCCTCTGGCCTTTGTCGAGGGTTTTCAGGCCCGTTATCAGGTGCCAGAAATTGACGAGTTGCCGGCATTTTACGGCGGCTTAGTGGGCTATTTTGCCTACGACTGCGTGCGCTATATTGAGCCAAAATTGATGCCAAGCACGCCGCCGGATGTGTTGGGTACGCCAGATATTTTATTGATGGTGTCTGAGGAATTACTGGTTTTTGATAATCTGTCGGGCATCGTCAAGATTATTACCCACGCTGACCCTGCCGATGATCGGGCCTATAGTAAGGCGCAGGAAAGATTAGATTCCTACGAGCAGATGCTGCGTGGCTTATCACCGATGCTGCCGACCTTGAATTTGGATGCTGACGGCGTTGCCGAAACCGACTTTGTGTCGAGCTTTGGTGAAGACAATTTTAAAGATGCTGTCGAGAAAGTGCGTGAATACGTCTTGGCCGGCGACGCGATGCAGGTGGTGTTGTCGCAGCGTTTGAGTATTCCGTTTACGGCCTCACCATTGAATTTTTATCGGGCACTGCGCCATCTCAACCCCTCACCATATATGTATTACCTCAATTTGGAAGACTTCCATATTGTGGGTTCCTCACCAGAAATTTTAGCGCGCCTAGAACACGGCGAAGTGACGGTGCGGCCGATAGCGGGTACTCGCCGTCGCGGTCATACCGAGGCGGAAGACCTAGAGCTTGAAAAAGAGTTGTTGGCTGACCCCAAGGAAATTGCCGAGCACTTGATGTTGATCGATTTGGGCCGTAATGATGCTGGACGTGTCGCCAAAACCGGCACGGTGGAATTGAGCGATAAAATGGTGGTGGAACGTTACTCTCATGTGATGCATATCGTGTCGAATGTGCGCGCCCAAGTGCGTGATAACATTAGCGCGATGGATGTGCTGCGGGCGACTTTGCCGGCGGGCACCTTGAGCGGTGCGCCGAAGGTTCGCGCTATGGAAATTATCGACGAGCTAGAGTCTGTGAAGCGCGGCGTGTATGGCGGCGCGGTTGGCTATTTGAGTTGGAATGGCAATATGGATACCGCCATTGCCATTCGCACAGCGGTCATTAAAGATAATCAGCTTCATATTCAGGCGGGCGCAGGTATCGTTGCCGATTCGCAACCACGCTTGGAATGGAAAGAAACCATGAACAAGGCGCGGGCGGTGTTTAAGGCAGCGTCTATGGTGCAAAGCGCGGCGAGCAAATCTGACAACAACGGGGAGGCGTCATAATGTTATTAATGATCGATAATTACGACTCCTTCACCTACAACGTCGTGCAGTATTTTGCCGAGCTAGGTGCAGACGTGAAGGTGCTGCGCAATGATGAAGTCACGATTGAAGAAATTCGCGCTCTGGCGCCAAGCCATTTGGTAATTTCCCCAGGCCCATGCACGCCGAACGAAGCGGGTATTTCGCTAGCGGCAATCAAGGCTTTTGCCGGTGAGATTCCTATTTTAGGCGTGTGCCTAGGGCATCAAAGCATTGGCCAAGCCTTTGGCGGAAAGATTGTGCGGGCGCGGGAAGTGATGCACGGCAAGACCTCGCCAATGCATCATCACAATAGCGGCGTGTTTACTGGCTTGAATAATCCGCTGGTGGCAACCCGTTATCACTCCTTGGTGATTGAGAAAGACAGCCTGCCAGATTGTTTGGAAGTAACCTCTTGGACGCAAAATCCCGACGGTTCTATTGATGAAATTATGGGTGTGCGGCATAAAACCTTAGATGTTGAGGGCGTGCAGTTTCATCCTGAATCCATTTTGTCTGAACAGGGCCACGAACTGTTTAAAAACTTTTTGGAGCGCGGCGCATGAGCACAATGAATATTAAAGATGCCCTGGGCTTGGTGGTACGCAATTTGAGTTTAAGCACCGAGGATATGGCCTCGGTGATGCGCGACATCATGACTGGGCAGTGCAGCGATGCTCAGATTGCCGCGTTTTTAATTGCTCTGCGTATGAAGAGTGAAAGCCTTGATGAAATTGAAGGGGCGGCTCGCGTGATGCGCGAGCTTGCCACGCCGGTTGATATTTCTGGGCTAGATCACGTGGTGGATATTGTCGGCACCGGTGGTGACGGCGCCAATCTGTTTAATGTCTCGTCGGCCAGTACCTTTGTTATTGCGGCGGCGGGTGCCAAAGTTGCTAAACATGGTAATCGCTCGGTGTCATCTAAGAGTGGCAGCGCAGACGTGCTAGAAAGCGCCGGTATTCAGCTAAATTTGAATCCCAAGCAGGTTGAACGCTGTATTCGTGAAGTGGGTGTCGGCTTTATGTTTGCGGTCAACCACCACAGTGCCATGCGTCACGCAATTGGTGTGCGGCGCGACATTGGCCAGCGCACCATTTTTAATATCTTAGGGCCGCTGACGAACCCCGCCGGCGTAAAGCGTTTGGTTTTAGGTGTGTTCAGCTCAGAACTTTGTCGGCCTTTGGCTGAGGTGATGAAACGCCTTGGCGCCGAGCACGTGATGGTAGTGCACGCCAAAGATGGTTTAGATGAAATTAGCTTGGCGTCGGCAACCGAAGTGGCCGAACTGAAAGATGGCGAGATTCGTGAGTATCTGATCACTCCAGAAGATGTAGGGCTGGAGAGCCAGAGCTTGGTCGGCTTAGATGTGGCAGATAGTAAAGCTTCATTGGCTTTGATTCGCGATGCCCTGGGCAAGCGTGAAACAGACGCGGGCAAGAAAGCGGCAGATATGATTGCCCTCAATGCTGGAGCAGCACTGTATGTGGCGGGTGTGGTTAGCACCTTAAAGCATGGTGTGGCATTGGCCGAGGACACCATTCATGGTGGTCAAGCGCTGGAAAAAATGGGTGAGCTAGCGACCTTTAGCCAGGGCTTAAATCCCGCGAAAGAGACAGAGGCATGATGAGTGATAGCGGCACCCCAACGGTCTTAAAAAAGATTCTTGATCGCAAGCGAGAGGAGGTTGCTGAACGCAGCGCGCTAGTGTCCATCGCGCAGCTGCAAGAACAGATCACCAACGCGTCTGCGCCACGGGGCTTTGTTAAGGCCATAGAAGCCAAACTCGCTGCCGGTAAATCTGCAGTGATTGCGGAGGTTAAAAAGGCCTCGCCCTCAAAGGGCGTTATTCGCGAGAATTTTATTCCTGCGGATATTGCGACAAGTTACGAGGCCGGCGGTGCTGCTTGCTTGTCGGTGCTAACCGATGCGGATTTTTTTCAGGGCGCTGAGCGGTATTTGCAAGAAGCACGCAGTGCCTGCTCGCTGCCGGTTATTCGTAAAGACTTTATTATTGACCCCTACCAAGTTTACGAAGCGCGGGCGATTGGTGCTGACTGCATCTTATTGATTGCTGCGGCGCTAGACGACGAGACCATGACAAGCCTAAACCAATTGGCGCAGAGCCTAGGTATGGATGTGTTGATCGAGGTGCATAACGCCGAGGAATTGGCGCGCACCCTACCGCTGGGTAATCGATTGGTGGGAATTAATAACCGCAATTTGCATAACTTTGAAACCTCGCTGCAAAACACCTTTGATTTACTGGCGGCAATAAGCGACGAGCATATTGTGATCACCGAAAGCGGCATTCATACCGCCGAAGATGTGGCTGCGATGCGCGAGCAGGGTGTGAACACGTTTTTGGTAGGCGAGGCGTTTATGCGGGCGGCGGAGCCGGGTGAAAAGCTGGCGGAGTTGTTTGGGTAAATAGCTCGATGTCGGAGGTCTGACGTCTGATGCTAAGTCCGACTTCCGACTGGCATTCAGCGCGTACCAAACACCACCATCGTTTTTCCCTTCACCTGCACCAAGCCCTGTTCTTCTAGGGTCTTCAATACACGACCAACCATTTCTCTTGAGCAGCCCACAATTCGACCGATTTCCTGACGGGTAATTTTAATTTGCATACCGTCTGGGTGGGTCATGGCATCGGGTTGCTTGCACAGATCTAGCAGGGTGCGAGCGACGCGGCCGGTGACATCTAAAAATGCAAGGTCGCCTACTTTGCGCGTAGTTAGTCGCAGTCGCTTGGCCATTTGCTTGCCTAGGGCTAGCAATATGTCTGGATATTGTTTATTTAGTTCTCGGAACTTGGTGTAGCTGATCTCGGCGATTTCGCATTCGGTGCGGCTTTTAACCAAGGCGCTGCGGGTGGCGGGGATGTCTTCGTCGAATACGCCCATTTCACCGAAAAAGTCGCCTTTGTTGAGGTAGGCTACAATCATTTCTCGGCCTTCATCATCTTCAATAATGACCGTCACCGATCCTTCGGTAATGTAGTAAAGCGCGTCGCTAGCGTCGCCGGCGTAAATAAGCGTACTTTTACTGGGATAGCGCCGCCGGTGGCAGTGAGCGAGAAAATTGTCTAAATCAGCTATTTCTGGTTTCGCGGAATTCAACACTGTTCGGGTCTCTCGATAAAGCAGAAAATCCATTTAATAAATGAGGGCGCCTTGGAATTATAGTAGCTGCCCAGAGTTACGGTGGTTCTTAATACTTTAGGCTTTGTTTCACTATCCACAACGACCTTGGCCTAAGTATGACTTGCTTTGCCGGCCTTGGCGAGCTTGAATCTGGACGCTGTGGTAAGCTTAGCGCAATTTTTGGTATCGCTATGAGGGTGAAATGAAAGCGACGGTTAAATGGGTAGATGGCGTGATGTTTCTCGGTGAGTCGGGAAGCGGGCACTCGGTAGTAATGGACGGTCCAGAGGACCACGGCGGCCGTAATATGGGCGTTCGCCCCATGGAAATGCTGCTAGTGGGTATGGGTGGCTGCGCGTCTTTTGATGTGATGAGTATGCTGAAAAAGTCACGCCAAGATGTGACGGATTGCCGCTGCGAGCTAGATGCTGAGCGCGCAGATGCGGTGCCAGCGGTTTTCACAAAAATTCACCTACATTTTATTGTTAGTGGTAAAAACTTGAAGGAGGCGCATGTAAAGCGCGCGGTTGAGCTGTCGGCAGAAAAATACTGCTCGGCCTCGATTATGATGGAAGCCGCCGGTGTTGAAGTGAGTCATAGCCACGAGATTGTTGACGGTGTCTGAGAAGCTAAGTCGCCCTAATCCACACAGCGGCATGCGGCATATTGCCCTGTTTGTAGAGAAGTTTGACGATACACTGCATTTTTATACTGAGTTAATGGGGATGGCAGTGGAGTGGCAGCCGGATCCGGACAATATTTATTTGTGTTCTGGAACTGACAATCTTGCTCTGCACCGTTATCAAGGGCCGCAACGACCGGTAGCGGGGCAGCGTTTAGATCATATCGGTTTTATTTTGAATACACCTGATGACGTGGATGCCTGGCATGCGTTTTTATTGGCAAATCAGGTAAGTATTAAAACTGAGCCGCGTACCCACCGCGATGGTGCCCGCAGTTTTTATTGCCTCGATCCCGATGGCAATCTCGTGCAGCTGATTTTTCATCCGCCAATTAGTGGTCGGATGTCAGGCGTCTGACGTCGGAAGCGAATGCCCTTACCTCAGACATCCGACACCAGACGTCCGACGATCAGCCGCCCGCTAAACGTAATAAGTACTACCGGTCATCACCTTAGCCATTAGGCTCATGGCTTTTTTCACGGGGCTTGGGAATATATGGCCGCCAGCCTCGATGGCTTTGCTGGCATGTTCCGCTTCGTCTTCTAGCATTTGCTGCAGAATCGCCCGTGATTTTTCGTCATCCATTGGCAGTGTTTGCAAATGCTCACGCAAATGTTCGCATACCTGATCTTCTGTGGCGGCAACAAAGCCAAGGCTGATTCGATCACTAATTGCGCCGGCCGCGGCTCCTATAGCAAAAGAGGCGGCGTAAAAAAGTGGATTTAGATGACTGGTATGACTGTCTAATTCCTTCAGGCGTTGCTCGCACCAAGCTAGATGGTCAATCTCCTCGTTCGCAGAATGTTCCATAGCGGCCTTAACCTGCGCGTTTTTTGCGGTAAGTGCTTGGCCTTGATACAGCGCTTGGGCGCAGACTTCGCCGGTGTGGTTGATTCGCATTAAGCCCGCCGCGTGACGGCGTTGCTCTTCAGCATTGAGGGAGCCGCTAATGTGCTGGGCAGGGCTGTGACGCTGGGCGGTGCTGCTGCCTTTAACAAGGGTTTTTAGACTGCGATCTGCTCCCATTAAGGCGCGATCTAGCAGGGTGTATTCGCGTGTCATGACGTAGTCCTCCGCACGCTATTGTATCGGAATCGCCGCTTCATGACTTGTCCTGCTGATAGCCGGTCCAGCGCTTGATGGCTTCGGCCAGCTCCCACAGGCGAATAGGCTTTACTAAATGCAGGTCCATACCCGCGCGGAGATAGCTGTCGCGCTGTTCATCTAAGGCATTGGCAGTTAAGCCAATAATAGGGGTGCGCTCGCGCTGTTCTTCTTTTTCAAACTGACGGATTTGGCGGGTTGCTTCGGCGCCGTCCATGATCGGCATTTCGATATCCATAATCACTACATCAAAGCGCTTGCGCATAAAGGTGTTTACCGCCTGTTGGCCGTTTTCGACATGATGGACGGTGATCCCCAAGCTCTTCAGCATGCGGGTTAATACCTGCGCATTGGTTGGATTGTCCTCTGCGATCAAACATTGCAGTGAGGATAGCGTTAGGGCGTCGGTGCGGTATTGATCCGGCGCGCTATTGACCGCATTGGCGTCAAAGTGACATTCAGACAAAAGTGCGCTGCGCAGGGCGACGCCCGTCAGTGGCTTACTTAAAATGCGGCGAACCCCCGCGTCTTGCAATTCATCGCGGTCAAAGTTGATGTTGGCATGGGCCAGCAATAGGCCGATGGGTGTGTGCTGTTGATCTTTGGTTTCGTCGTATATTCGTTTGGCCAATTTCAAACCGCCACCGGGCAGGGCGTGGTCTATGAGAATAATATCGATGGGGGCGTTAATAAGGGACTGATTGCGAACCGTGGCGATGGCCGCATTGTCACTATTGGCAATAAATACCGGCATACCCCAGTTGCCGCATTGTTTGCTGACTACTTTGCAAAAGGTCTGATTGCTATCGACCACAAGAAGTCGTTTATTACTGAGCAGGCCGGTGCGAATTCGCAGGGTATTGTTGTTACTATTGTTCGGTACACCTAATTGCAGTGTAAAACGTAGAGAGTGCAAGCCCCTGCCTGAGCTTCGAATCGCTGCGCTGCCATTCATTAAGCTAATCAATTGTGAGGCGATGGCGAGCCGTGTGTTGATGATGCCGCCTTCTTCAGAAACAGAACCATTGATCGCCTGCTTCTCTAAATTGCTAAAGGGTTTGCCACGGTGGCTGACTTCAAAAGTGAGCAAACCTTGATTGATGTCTGAGGCGGCGACCTTCAGCAGAATGTAGCCTGATTCAAAGTGCTCAAAGGCATTGTTCATGACATGGGATAGTAATTGTCGAATGCGGGAGGAGTCGCCGATGAGCTTTTCACTCACGTCACTGTCGATATCGCAAATAAGCTCTAGGGCTTGCTCTGCTGCAATATTGCGGAAGCCAGAAACGGACTCGTCGATTATTTCTGGCAGATTTAATAATTCATTGCGCAGTTCAATATCGCTTTCGTTGAAGCGGGTGGCTTGGCTGGCTTCCTGTAGCAGTTGTAATAACTCGTGGCCAGAACGCTGAAGGGTACGAATATGATCTTCTTGGTTGGCGGTGAGCTGGGTGTCTTGAAGAAGTTCGCTGACGCCGAGCATGGCGCTCATCGGGGTTCTAATGTCGTGGGTAATGCGCGCCAAGATATCTGTTTTAGCTCGATTTACCGCGCCCAATATTGCAATGCGTTGCTCATCTTGGTTTTGTTTGCGCTGGCGAATAGTTTGCCGCGCAATTAATAAGGCGGTATGGGTGGTGCAGATGGTCGTAGCGAGCAGCAGCAAGATGATATTGGCGGTGCTTGTGGTGATCAGGCTTAGGGAGTAGCCCACCACGGTTAATATGACAATTAGCGCGAGGGCCGTGCGGGCAACCATATAATAGAAAAGTAATCTGCTATAGGTTTGTAAAAAGCCATTGAGCCCGATGAATAGCAGAACGAGCGAATTAAAAGGAATGATTAGATTGATGGTGATAGCTGCAATTTCGGCGCCTGCGATCACACTAATTACAACAGCGACGATATTGGCGATAGCCACTAGGCGAATAACTTTAGGTCCGTGACCGGGATTGCTGATTGGGAAAATTGGAAAACGCAGGGCGTAAATTAAATCGACAATGGATATCGCTAAAATAATACATATCAGGCTGTAGCCGTCCCAAGGGGGTAATAAGCCCTGTGGTGAACCAATGTAACCCCATGCAATGCTTTGGCTACAAATAATGAGGAACGCGAAACCGGCGGTGGCAAGAAAAAGTGAGTCGGCGTGCAGTGAGGCGCTGATCAGGCTGTAAATACACAGAAGACCGAGCACTCCCAAAAATATAGAGTTACTAAATTCGCGTTGGCTTACTTCTCCGAGAAAGCTGGTGTAATTGTGTAGCGTCAATTCCAATTGGCGATCGAAGGGGTATTCGAGGGCGAGATAATACGTGCTGGTGGTATTGGCGTGAACGGGAATTGAAAATAGCGTTTCGTTGCGTATTAGCTCAGTGGTGACCATTGGCGCAATTTGTCGCCCTGACTGGGTAAATAGCTGAGCCGCATTTAGGTCTATCGGCATGATTTGCAGCAACTGCTGGGTGATTTCACTACTGGTATTGCTTAGCTTAAAGCGAAACCAATATCGGCCAATTGTGTGAGATAAATTGAAGTCGCCGCTTTCAGCGGGCCGAAATTGCCGCTGTAGCTCGGGGGCTAAAATGTCGTCAATACGATAGAGCTTATTGGGGTCTTCAATGATGTCGCTGAAACTTTCAAGCGAGATGCTGCTCTGCTGAGAGCTGAGGGGTAAGGCTGGGGCTGCATGCACGGCAGCCGTTAGCAATAGCAATACCGTGCACAGCAGATAGTTGAGCAAGCGTTTACTCTCGGGCAATGGCGCGGTAAGCGATGTCAGTGCGGTAAAAGGCATCTTTCCACTTTATCTGCTTCGCAATTGAATAGGCAAGCTGTTGGGCGGCGCTTACGGTGTCACCCATTGCGGTGGCACATAGCACACGACCGCCATTGGTGACTAAATTGCCATTGTCTAATTGGGTGCCGGCGTGAAAAACCTTGCCATTAGTGTCGCCGTCCGGAATACCGCTAATGATGTCGCCCTTATTGTAAGAGCTGGGGTAGCCACCGGCAGCGAGCACAACGCCTACTGCGGGCCGCGGGTCCCACTCAGCCTCAAAACCGCCAAGTTTGCCATCTAGTGCTGCGAGGCACAGCGCGACTAAGTCTGATTTTAAGCGCAACATGATGGGTTGGGTTTCTGGGTCGCCAAAGCGGCAGTTGTATTCGATGACTTTTGGGTCGCCGTTGGCGTTGATCATTAGACCCGCGTAAAGGAAGCCAGTATAGCGATTGCCTTCGCTAGCCATGCCTTTAACGGTGGGGATAATGACCTCATTCATAATCCGCTGATGAATAGCTGCAGTCACCACAGGGGCGGGGGAGTATGCACCCATGCCGCCAGTGTTGGGGCCGGTATCGCCGTCGCCAACCCGTTTGTGATCTTGGCTGGTGGCCATTGGCAAAATGTTTTCGCCGTCGACCATGACAATAAAGCTGGCCTCTTCGCCCTCTAAAAACTCCTCGATAACGACGCGGCAACCAGCGTCGCCAAAGGCGTTGCCAGACAGCATGTCGCGTACAGCGTCTTCTGCTTGCTCAAGGGTTTCGGCCACGATTACGCCCTTGCCCGCAGCGAGGCCGTCGGCTTTTACGACGATGGGCGCACCCTGCTCGCGCAGATAGGCGAGGGCGGGCTCTAGTTCGGTGAAGTTCTGGTAGCTGCCGGTGGGGATATTGTGACGAGCCAGAAAATCTTTGGTAAAGGCTTTGGAGCCTTCGAGCTGCGCCGCGCCGCTGGTGGGGCCAAAGCAGGGCAGATTACGCTCGTTGAAGTAATTAACAACACCTTCCACTAATGGTGCTTCGGGGCCGACGATGGTGAGGCCGACATTATTGGTCTCAGCAAAATTCGCTAAAGCGGCAAAATCGTTGATGGCGATAGCGACATTCTCAATGCCGGAGTCGAGCGCGGTGCCCGCATTGCCCGGCGCCACAAAGACGGTTTCAACTTGAGTGGATTGGGCGGCTTTCCATGCAAGGGCGTGTTCGCGGCCGCCGTTGCCAATTATAAGAATATTCATTGCGTTGTTGTTCCGTTGGTACGGGCTTGTAGTCCGCACGCTGAGTTTGTTTATTTTGGTCGGGCGTCAGACGTCTAAAGTCTGGTGTAAAAGCAGGGCGGCTTTGCCGCCTGTTATATGTGCTTTTTACGTCTGACGTCAGACGTCCAGCGTAAGTCTTTTAGTGTCTAAAATGACGCATGCCGGTAAAGGCCATCGCGATGCCGTGCTCGTCGGCGGCAGCAATCACTTCGTCGTCGCGGATTGAGCCGCCGGGCTGAATCACGCAGCTTATGCCATTGGCCGCAGCATTGTCTAAGCCGTCGCGGAAGGGGAAGAAGGCGTCTGACGCCATAACGGCCCCTTTTACGGTTAAGCCAGCGTGTTCCGCTTTAATTGCTGCGATACGGGCCGAGTTTACGCGGCTCATCTGGCCGGCGCCGACACCAATGGTCTGACGATTTTTGGCGTAAACAATGGCATTAGATTTAACAAACTTGGCGACTTTCCACGCAAAGATCATGTCGTGAATTTCGCTTTCTTCTGGTTGGCGCTTGGTCACAATTTTGAGGTCGCTGGCACTGATCATGCCGAGGTCGCGATCCTGAACTAGCAGGCCACCATTAACGCGTTTGTAGTCGAAGGCGGGGTTGTTTGCTCCCCATTCACCGCAGGCCAAGAGGCGTAGATTTTTCTTCTCTGCCACTATCGCGGCGGCTTCGTCGCTGACGCTGGGCGCGATGATGACTTCAACAAATTGACGGTCGCAGATCGCTTTTGCGGTTGCCGCGTCGAGTTCGCGGTTAAAGGCAATAATGCCACCAAAAGCGGATTCAGGATCGGTGGCAAAGGCCAAGTCATAGGCTTCTTTAATACCGTTTAAGGATACGGCCACACCGCAGGGATTGGCGTGCTTTACGATAACGCAGGCGGGTTTAACAAATGACTTAACGCATTCTAGTGCGGCGTCGGTGTCGGCAATATTGTTGTAAGACAGTTCTTTACCCTGTAGCTGAGTTGCCGTTGCAACCGAGGCTTCGCTGGGATGGCGCTCCACATAGAATGCAGAGTCTTGGTGAGGGTTTTCACCGTAGCGCATATCTTGGGCTTTAATAAATTGGCTATTAAAGGTGCGGGGGAATTTCTCGGTGCCGCCGGGAACGAGGCGACCAAAATAATTGGCGATCATGCCGTCGTAAGCCGCCGTGTGTTCATACGCTTTTATGGCTAGATCAAAACGGGTGGCGTAAGTTGTGCAACCATCGTTGGCGCGGAGCTCGGCGAGTATGGTTTGGTAGTCGGTGGCGTTGACCACAATCGCAACGTCGCGGTGGTTTTTGGCGGCGGCGCGCACCATAGTTGGCCCGCCGATATCGATATTTTCAACCGCGTCTTCAAGGGTACAGCCGGGTTTGGCGACTGTTGCCTCAAAGGGGTAAAGGTTGACAATGACCATGTCGATGGTGTCGATGCCGTGCTCGCTCATGATCCCGTCATCAATGCCGCGACGACCCAAAATACCGCCGTGAACCTTGGGGTGTAGGGTCTTCACACGGCCATCCATCATTTCTGGGAAGCCGGTGTAATCCGATACTTCGGTAACCGCGATATCATTTTGGTTCAGCAGAGCATAGGTGCCGCCGGTGGAGAGTAGTTCGACACCGAGTTGCGTGAGTTCGCGAGCAAAATCGACGATGCCGGATTTATCTGAAACGCTGATAAGGGCGCGTTTAACGGGGCGGGCCTGGTTGTCTGTAGTCATGCCTAGTGGTTTACCTTGAGTTTAAAAAGCGTCGAACGGGAATGGCTGAGCCGGTATTACAGTAAATCGTATTGCTTGAGCTTCTTGCGCAGCGTGCCCCGGTTGAGCCCCAGCATTTGCGAGGCGCGGGTCTGGTTGTTGCGGGTATAGCGCATGACTTCTTCAAGCAGGGGGGCTTCCACTTCCGACAGAACCATATTGTAAACGTCGCAAACGTCTTGGCCGTCGAGGGTGGCGAGATAGTTGTTAAGGGCAATCGCGACACTGTCGCGCAGGGTTTTGGCTTTGCTAATGTCGTCGTTGGCAGCCGTTGTCGCGGCGGAGGTGGCTTCGGCGACTGGGGCGGTTTCTATACTGGTCAAATTCATGCTGCTGCTTCCTGTAGGTTTTGTTCGTGCTGTTCAAAGTAGCGATGTACAGCATCTTGTTGTGCACTGGCTGACTCAAGGCGGTTGAATAGGCCGCGAAAACCAGTGGAGGGGTCGAGCTCCTGCAAATACCATGCACAGTGTTTACGTGCGATACGCAGTCCGTTGTGTTCGCCGTAAAAACGGTGAAGTGCGCTGAGGTGTCTCAGCAAAACCTGTTTTATTTCCGCTGGCTTTACTGCTGGGGCCAGCTCACCTGTTGCTAAATAGGTGTTTATCTCTCTGAACAACCAAGGCTTGCCCTGTGCGCCTCGGCCTATCATTACGCCGTCTGCGCCGGTGTAATCTAGTACACGTTTGGCGTCTTGGGCGGAGCAAATATCGCCATTGGCAAATACCGGAATCTCTATAGCTTGTTTTATTGCTGCAATAGTGTCGTATTCCGCCGCGCCTAAAAAACGGCATTCACGGGTTCTGCCATGCACTGCCAGTGAGCGAATGCCGCAATCTTGGGCAAGTTTGGCAATGTCTGTGCCGTTGCGTTGCTCCCGTGACCAACCGGTGCGAATTTTTAGCGTAACCGGAATATCTACTGCGTTTACTACGGCACTTACTATGTCTTTTACTAAGTCTGGTTCTTTTAACAGCGCCGAACCTGCGGCTTTTTTACATACTTTTTTAGCTGGGCAGCCCATATTGATGTCGATGATGTCTGCGCCCAAGTCTGCACAGCGTTTTGCTGCGTCCGCCATCATCAGCGGATCAGCCCCGGCGATTTGCACTGCGCGGGGTGTGTTGTCGTCGTGGGCAAGACGCAAATGACTTTTGCGGGTATCCCACAGCGAGGTGTCACTGATTAGCATTTCTGACACGGTTAAACCGGCACCGAACTCGCGGCACAGGCGGCGAAACGGCAGATCGGTAATGCCTGCCATCGGCGCCAATACTGCACGGGCAGGAAGCTTGTGAGGACCAATCTGGATCATCGCCATGCCCTGTAAAGGGAAAATTAACCGTGGGAAAACAGGGCAGCTATGATACTCGTTCAAAGACTTCACCGGAAGTCTTGCGCTCAGAAAATAACCAATTTTGAGCGCAAAAAATAAGCTTTACTGCGTCACTTTTAACTGGTAGTTCACCGCGTCTAGACCGGGGTGGATGATTTCTAGTGCGATGTGGACGGGTTGCTGGCTGGCTAACAGGGAGTGCTGGTTCAGCTCGCCGGCGAGGTATTCTGAGGGCTGAAAGGTACGCTGGGCGATGGTGTTGTCTTTTATATCGCTGAAGCGAAGTTCGAGTTTGGGGAAGGGGGCGCTGTCGGCACCTCGGTTTAATAAAATGGTGTCGATTTGCAGGGCGTCGCTATTGGATGGGTGTTTGCGAACGACCAGTTTGGTGCTGACGATGTCGCTAGCGGCTTGCTGTTGCTTTGGCGCATCTTCGCAGAGTAAGGAGTGCAGGGGACAAAGTTTGCGTAGTTCGTCGCCGATTGGGCTGGCGAATAGCGCTGCTTTTTGCCACAGCGCAAGTTGAGCAATAAGCACCAGTAGCGCAAGAGTGTTGGCCAAGAGCCAAAACCATTGTATCGGCCGGCGGCGGGGAAGATGGTGCTCAAAGTCGTGGTTGACGGTGCTCAGGCCGGCCAGTAAATCCGGTTCAGGTGGTTTGCCCTGCAGTGATTCTTCGTCGCTGTGGTCGGGGCGCTCAAGCTCGGTTTGTACGGGGGGCTCAGCTTTTGTGTTGTCATCAATGTCTGTTAGTAAAATCGAGGCATTGGTTTGCTCGTCGATACCGCTAAAAATGCTCATGCATACGCTGCACCGCACCAAGCCGTCGGCGAGCAAGAGCTGTTCTGCTTTTACTCTAAACCGAGTGTTACATTGCGGGCATTGAATGCTTTTTGCTGTGCTGTGCTCTGTATGCATTGGTGGGTGTCGTCGCTTTAACTATTGTTTCTACTGCCGGATATCCTAACCCATTCTTCTTTTGTGGTCAGGTTTAGCTCATCGAACCATTGGCTATAGCAATTCATCAGCTCTTTGGCTTGGCTGTGCAATATGCCGGATAGGCAGATTGGTCCGCCTGCGCTAAGTGTGGCGGCAAGATTTGGTGCCAGCGACGTTAGCGGCCCTGCGAGGATATTGGCAACCATGACGTCGCCGCGCAGCTCGCTGGGGAGTTGCTCTGGCAGCAGGCATTCTATGCGGCTGTCGTCGATATTATTGCGGCGGGCATTGTCGCGGGTGGCGAGCAATGCCTGAGGGTCATTGTCTACCGCAATGACTTTTTGCGCGCCGAGCAGCAGCGCTGCGATGCCAAGTATGCCGGAGCCACAGCCGTAGTCGATTACCGTTAGGCCGCTGAGGTCCTGCTGATCTAGCCACTGCATACACAGCCATGTGGTTGGGTGGGTGCCGGTGCCAAAGGCGAGGCCGGGGTCGAGTAATAAATTAACAGCCTTGGGGTCGACGGGCTCGCGCCAGCTAGGGCAAATCCACAGGCGCTCGCCGCATTGAATGGGGTGGTAGCTGTCCATCCACTCTCTTATCCAATCGCGGTCTTCTAAAATTTCGATACGCAGTGGCGGTAATTCTTGGCCATAGTGCCCCTGCAGTTCGGCAAGCGTGGCGGTCATGTCGGTGTCGGCGGTGAATAGTCCCGTGACGCGGGTGTGTTGCCAAACGGGCGTTTCACCTACGCCGGGTTCGTACACCGGCTGATCGGCATTGTCTTCCATAGTGACTGCGGCGGCGCCTACCTCTAAAAGTGCGTCTTCCAAAGTGGAGGCGGTGGCTGGGTCGGCGTCGAGTCGCAGTTGTAACCAGGTCATGGCGTGCTCTTTTGTATAGTTGTCAGAAATAAAAAAGGGGCCTATCCGAAAACAGGCCCCTGATATGTTACAGACTTAGGCTGCTTAGAGCTTAAGTTTTTTCTCTAAGTAGTGAATGCTAACGCCACCCTCGCGGAAGGCAGAGTCGCGCACCAAGTCCCGATGTAATTCGGTGTTGGTGCGAATGCCATCTACGACTAATTCGTCTAGGGCATTGCGCATACGGCTTAGTGCAATTTCGCGACTATCGCCCCAGGTGATGATTTTGGCGATCATCGAATCGTAATGGGGCGGCACGGTGTAACCACTGTATAGGTGCGAGTCTACCCGAACACCTAGCCCGCCCGGTGGATGATAGTGTTTTATCAAGCCTGGGCAGGGCATAAATGTTTTGGGATCTTCGGCGTTGATACGGCATTCAAAGGCGTGGCCTTTGATTTTGATATCATCTTGGGTGATAGATAATTTCTCACCGCCGGCAACTAGCAGCTGTTGCTTGATTAAATCGACACCGGTCACCATTTCGCTGACGGGGTGCTCAACCTGAATACGGGTGTTCATCTCAATGAAGAAGAACTGGCCGTTTTCGTAGAGAAACTCAAAGGTGCCCGCACCGCGATAATTGATGGCTATACAGGCATCAACGCAGGACTTGGCAACTTGGTTGCGGATTTCGTCTGGAATGCCAGGCGCGGGTGCCTCTTCTAGCACTTTTTGGTGGCGGCGCTGCAGTGAGCAGTCGCGGTCACCAAGGTGAATCGCATTACCCTGACCGTCTGCCAAAACTTGAATTTCGACATGGCGTGGGTTTTCAAGGAATTTCTCGATATACACCGTGTCGTCGCCAAAGGCTGCCTTGGCTTCTGACTGCGTTACGTAGACCGCGTTTAGCAGGGCCGCTTCGCTGTGAACAACACGCATGCCGCGACCGCCGCCGCCGGCAGCGGCTTTGATAATAACGGGGTAGCCAATGCGCTTGGCAACGGCGAGAGTGTGGTCATTATCTTCAGTAATTGGGCCATCGGAGCCGGGTACTGTCGGTACGCCCGCTTTCTTCATGGCTTTAATGGCCGATACTTTGTCGCCCATCATGCGAATGATGTCGGGGGTGGGGCCGATAAAGACAAAGCCGCTTTTTTCGACTTGCTCGGCAAAGTCAGCGTTTTCGGCTAAGAATCCGTAGCCAGGGTGGATGCCCACGGCGTCGGTGACTTCGGCGGCACTGATAATAGCCGGAATATTTAAGTAGCTAGCTGGCGATGGCGCGGGGCCAATACAGACCGACTCATCGGCTAGGCGGACATGCATTAAATCGCGGTCTGCAGTGGAGTGGACTGCCACGGTCTTAATGCCAAGCTCCTTGCAGGCGCGAAGTATGCGCAGTGCAATTTCGCCTCGGTTGGCAATGACAACTTTTTTAAGCATTTGAAATCAATCCCTATGGGGTGCGTTGATCGGACGATTGTTTGTTCCGGGTGTACCCGTTTTACACAATAGTGATCAAGGATTGATCGAACTCTACCGGCTCAGCGTCATCGACAAGAATGGCTTCAATTACGCCAGCTTTGTCAGCTTCGATCTGGTTCATCATTTTCATTGCTTCAACGATACAGATAACATCGCCGACTTTAACGTGCTGGCCAACTTCAACAAAGGCCGGAGAAGATGGTGAAGGTGAGCGGTAGAAGGTGCCGACCATAGGTGACTTAATAATGTGGCCGCTTGGTTCGGCAGCTTTGGCTGGCTCGGCAGCGGCGGCGGCAGGAGCTGGCGCGGCGGCGGGTGCTTGCATCATCGGCTGGCTAATATACTGAGGTGCAGGCATACCCTTGGCGGCACTGTTACGGCTGATGCGTACAGATTCTTCGCCTTCTTTAATTTCCAGTTCGTCAATGTTTGACTCTTCGAGTAGCTCGATTAACTTTTTTACTTTTCTAATATCCATAGTCGCTCTCTTGAATGGCTAGTTGTTAAAGACGTTATTGGTTTAATTGGTCCATCGCTGCTTGTAGCGCGAACTGGTAGCCTTGGGCGCCCAGACCGCAGATGACACCGCGAGCAATGTCCGAAAAATAGGAGTGGTGACGGAAGCTGTCCCTTGCGTGCACATTGGACAGATGTACTTCAATAAACGGAATGTCTACCGCGAGCAGTGCGTCGCGCAGGGCAATGCTGGTGTGGGTAAACGCCGCCGGATTAAAAATAATGAAGTTGATACCCTCTGGGCGTGCCAGATGAATGCGCTCGATCAATTCGTATTCGGCATTGCTTTGCATAGACTGCAGGTGGTGGCCATTGGTTTTGGCAATGAGCTGTAGCTGCGCATCAATATCCGCCAGTGTGGTGCTGCCGTAAACGCCGGGTTCACGGGTGCCGAGTAAATTTAGATTAGGGCCGTGAAGAACGAGTATTGATGCCATAAGTCGCTGCTTGAATGAGTCATTCAGGGTGTAGCGCGATTGTGCCTTATTTGGATATATGAGTCCAACGCATCTCGTGAATTTTTTAAGATAGCGTCCAGTTGTCTGCAAGTTTCCAGAAGTTAGCCGGCATTTTGCAGATGCCAGTGTTTTCGGTGTTAACACCGTTGGCGGCTTATCCTATCTGTTTAGCAGCTCAATGATCATCGATTTGGTCAGCACCTGGGGCAGTATAATTTCTGTCGCGCTAAGATCGGCGGGGTAGTAAATATACAGGGGAATGCCGTTGCGTTGGTAGTCGGCCAGTAGCTCGGTGATGGCGGGGTCGTAGCGGGTCCAGTCGGCGATTAAATAATGCACATTATGCTGGGTGAATGCGTCGCGAATCGTCTTGGTGTTGAGAACCAATGTTTCGTTAGCTGCGCAGGTGATGCACCAGTCGGCGGTGACATCAAGAAAGACGTTCTGGCCGCTTTCCCGTAGCCGTTGAATTTCGCTTTTGTCGAACTGCCCGCTTGCTAGTGTTGGCTCGCGTGGCGGCGAGTTTAAGCTGAGAACGAGGCCTGCGAGGCTGGCAATAATGAAGAGCGCTGCCAGTATTTTTTTGCCGTGACTGCGCAGCCATAGGCCAAAGCCTATCAATAACCATGCTATTAGCGTGATAGCCATACCGTTGGCACCGGTTTGGCGGCCGATGACCCAAGCCAGCCAAATGGCCGTTGCCAATAGCGGGAAGCCGAGAAGCTGGCGCAGTGTAATCATCCAGTTGCCGGGTTTGGGCAGTTTGCGCAGGCCAGCGGGGAACAGGGTCAGCAGCAGCACAGGCAGTGCCATGCCTACGCCGATAAAGGCGAATACCAATAGTGCGATAATTGCGGGTTGGCTGGCGGCAAATCCAACGGCGGTGCCCATAAATGGGGCGGTGCAGGGGCTGGCAACCACGGTGGCGAGTACGCCGGTGAAAAAACTACCGCGGTAGCCTTTGTCGCGACTTATATCGCTGCCGACATTCATCCAGCTGCCGCCAATCTCAAATAAGCCGAAGAGGTTGAGCGCGAGTATAAAAAATAAGCTGGCCAGCAGGGCGACAAACCAAGGTGTTTGCAGTTGGAAGCCCCAGCCAATCGCTTGGCCGGCCTGTTGCAGGGCAATGAGTACCCCCGCTACTAAAACAAAGCTGCTGATCACGCCTATGCTGTACACAAGGCCGTGCTGCAGCGGGCTGCCTTTATTGGTGTTGGTAAAGCTCAATACCTTTAGACCCAGTACGGGGAATACGCAGGGCATAAGATTGAGGATAGCGCCACCCAATGCGGCGAAAACTAATATCAGCCACAGTGCGTGATTGCTTTCTACTTCGCCAGACAATGTAAGGGCGCCATTAGATGCGCTTGCCGAGTCTGTCTCATCGATTAAGCGCTGCTGGGGATCAATGCGATAGTGTTGGGTTTGCGGTGGGTAGCAAAGCCCGGCATCTGCACAGCCCTGTGAAGTGATCGAAAGGGTGAAAGGGCTAGTGGGTAATTGGCTAAGGGTGATGCTTGTGCCGTAGTAGTAGACTTCTGTTTCACCAAAATTCGGGTCTTGTTTTAGTTTGCCGGCTTCGAATTCTGTTGCGATATCGACGGGTTTGCCATTGAGGCTGGCTTTAATCGCGAATCGCTCTTTGTAAAGATAGTAGCCGTCCGCAGCGGTCCAGTTGAGTAGTAGATCCTGCTCATTCCAAAGCAGCTGTGACTGGTATGCCTCTTCAACCGGCAGAAATGTCGGTGCACTGTCGCCAAATGCCACCGCTTTGGGAGCGGCAAAAAAATCATCTGCGCTGTAGGCTGGGCCTGCGAATAGCAGAATTACCAGTAATAAAAACGGCTTCATAAATACAATCACTTAAACTGTAGCGGTATGATACGTTAAATTCGATAGCTTGGACGCGTGAGTATAACTTTGGTGCCAGCATGCAGGTATTTTAATATGCGCCGTGTATGCTGGTGCGGCTATTCTGGGGGAAAATTGTGGTGAAGTTTAGGGCTTGCGCCCTGTTTATATGTCTTGTGATGCCAGTTGTGACGCAGGCGCTTGAGATTAAAAATGCCTATGTTCGCGGTTTACCGCCGAATCAGCGCAATACTGCGGCATTTTTTACCGTGGAGAACGCTGGTGCTGAGGCAGTTGAGTTACAGGCGGGTAGTAGCGCTGCCGCTGCACAACTTGAAATTCACGCCCATCGGCACCAAAACGGCATGATGTCGATGCAGATGCAGTCGTCAGTGCGTGTTGAAGCGGGGCAGAGTCTTCGCTTTGTGCCCGGCGGTTATCATCTTATGTTGATTGATCTTAAGCGGCCTTTAAAAGAAGGTGAGTCAGTTAGCTTTAGTTTGAGAACTGCAGATGGTGAGGAGCTAAGCGTGACAGCGCCAGTCATTAGCGTGCTAAATGAAGCGTCTGCACTAAACGACATAATAGGAAATCAGCCATGATAAAGCAGAGAATATCAGGCGCCTTTGGCGCTGCGAAAGAAGCGATGCAGGACTGGCTGGGTAACGGTGTGGCGTGGCGCATTGCGGCGGTTGCGGTGCCCGTGTACTTATTGCTAGTGGTGGTATTTGGGGTGTATTGGAGCTTTACACCCGATATGCCAGAAACCCGCTATTTACAGCAAGATGCTAAAAAGGCGGTGGTAGGTACGGCGACAACCTCGGCCTTAATTGATGTAAGCGAAGTATTGTTGAATAAGCCGGGCGGGTTTATCAGCAACGACATTACGCCGCCCGGTATTTTTATGGATGATATGCCAGCGTGGGAATACGGCGTGCTCATTCAAGTGCGGGATTTAAGCAGGGCAATGCGCGAAAGTTTTAGCCGCTCGCAGTCGCAGTCCCAGGAAGATGCAGATTTGGCCAAGGCTGAGCCGCGCTTTAATTTTTCTAATAATAGCTGGGCAGTGCCGGCGTCTGAGTCTGAGTATGGACAGGGGATTAAATTTTTAAAAGCCTATCGTAAGCGGCTGAGTGATGTAGACGACCCGCAGGCCCAGTTTTATGCGCGGGCGGACAATTTGCGTTACTGGTTGGCTGGGGTGGAGTCGCGATTAGGCAGCTTGTCGCAGCGCTTGAGCGCCAGTGTTGGACGGCCGCGATTGAATACGGATTTAGCCAACGATGCCAATGCGCGGCAATCAACGCCAGGTGAAAGCGAGCAACGGGTGAAAACACCGTGGTTAAAGCTAGATAATGTGTTTTACGAGTCGCGGGGCACGGCCTGGGCCCTGATTTGTTTTTTACGTGCGGTCGAAGTTGATTTCGCCGATGTGCTCGCTAATAAGAATGCTGCGGTAAGTTTGCGGCAAATTATCCGCGAGCTAGAGGGAACCCAGCAGGCAATGTATAGCCCAATGGTGTTGAACGGCGGCGGTTTTGGTTTGCTCGCCAATCATTCGTTAGTCATGGCCTCGTATATAACTCGGGCCAATGCTGCGATTACTGATTTACGTGATTTATTGTCCCAAGGATAAGAGATGAGCTACACAACAGTGATGAAAGGAATTGTCTTAACGGCGGCCTTGTTGATAACAGCGTGTGCACAGAGCCCGCAAGCGATAAAGCTTGCGCCGACTTTTGCAGCGCCCACCCAACAAAACGGCGGGCAGAGTCCGGTGCATGTGCGGGTTAGTGATCAGCGTGCCAATAAAGTCTTGGGTAGCCGTGGGGGTGCTTATCGAGAAACGGCGGTGATCACGCTAGCGAATGACCTGTCGCTGCCGGTTGAAAAAGCACTGTCTTCTTATATGGCAAAAATGGGTTACGACGTAGATAGTTTGAATCCCGCCACGGCTGATCTACATGTTATTTTTACTTCCCTCGTTTACGACCACCCAAAAGAAGACGGTGTTGGTTACGATATGGATATGTCGGCGACCGTAGAGGTTGAGGCGCGACGGGGCAATGAGCACTATCAAGGACGCTACCGCATAAAGCGTAATCAGAAGTTTTTTAACGCGCCCAGCGGGGCTCAAAACACCACCTTGGTGAATGAGTTGGTGACTGAAGTGCTAGAGAGTATGTTTTCAGATCCTAAGCTAGTGGCATTTTTACAGAAGAGCTAAGGCGCTTTTAGGCTAGCTAAGAAAAAGGCAGGGCTCCTTGCGGGGCCCTGCCTTTTTTATGTCCGCAGTGTTGCTTAGATAAAACTTGCTAACAATTCGCGGTGTTTTGGTCCCGCAAGGCGCGGCCCGTATTGGGACACGACTTCAGCGGCGGCGCGACTGGCTAAGTTGCCGGCTTGTTTAAAATCGTAGCCATGGGTAATGGCGTACAAAAACGCCCCAGCAAACATGTCGCCGGCACCGTTGGTATCGACGGCTTTGACCTTGTGTCCGCTGACTTTGTGCAGTTCCTTGCCGTCAAATACTAGTGCGCCCTCAGCGCCTAGCGTGATGGCAAAGGTCTTGCTGACGGTTTTTAACGCCGAAACCGCGTCGTCTAAAGAGTCGCTCTGCGCCCAACCCAAGGCTTCTGCCTCGTTGCAGAAAATGAGATCCACGCCGTCGCCTAGCATTTCCACTAAGCCGTCGCGGAAGAAGCTGACCATGCCTGGGTCTGAAAAACTTAGGGCGGTTTTAACCCCATTTTGCTCAGCGATTTTACGGCCGGCAATAGCTGCAGCGCGGCCGGTATCAGATGTGACTAAGTAGCCTTCGGCATAAAAATATTCCGAATCCGCGAGGGCGGCTTCATTCAGCTCACTGATCGATAGGGTCTCGCTAATACCTAAATTGGTATTCATGCTGCGTTCGGCGTCTGGGCTAATGAGTACCAAACATTTGCCGGTAACACCTGCGGATTTTTCACCGTCAAAGTCGGCATCTACCCCAGCGGCTTTGATATCATTCATGAAAAAATCGCCGTGTTCATCGTTGGCGACCTTGCAGGAATAGTAGTTTTTGGCACCAAAATAGGCGGCGGCAATAACGGAGTTACATGCTGATCCACCGCTTGCCAGACTAGCATGAACCATATGGCTGCTTAGCTTGTCCAAGAGTTCCTGTTGACGAGCGGCGTCAACGAGGGTCATCAGACCTTTTTCAACGCCGAGAGAGCTGAGCTCTTGGTCGTTAATTTCAATTTCGGTGTCGACCAGCGCAGCGCCAATGCCATAGAGGTGGTATTTTTTCATCTTATTTGCCAGTTACTTGCGGTAAAGTGCCGCTATTATCCGGTTTGAATGTCGATTTGCAATGCGCTAGCGCTGTAATAGCGTGAACATCAGCGTATTAATGCTTTGAATGAAGTCTTATGTGTATCAATGAAAATTATTTGGTTGTGATGAATGGCTAAAAAATCCCCCAAGCGCGGTGGCGGCAGGTTTCGTAATTTCAAGTTTCGAAATATTTCTTGGTTGAGCTTGTTTTTGAAGCTCTCGCTGGTTGGTCTGGTGTTATTGCTTATTCTGTTTGCCTACAGCGATGCCAAGGTGCGCGGCGCATTCGACGCCAAGCGCTATGAGCAGCCGGCCAAGGTGTATGCGCGGCCTCTAGTTTTGGCGTCGGGGGCGATTTTGACCGCCTATGAATTAGAGTCGGAACTGGGTGAATTGGGCTATCGCTCTCGTAAATTAGTGGATGAGCCGGGTACATACCGACGCCAAGGCGATCATTTTTCAATATTTATACGGCCCTTTAATTTTGCTGATGGCGATCGGCCTGCGCGTAAAATTGAATTAGATATGGGGGTGACTACGGTAGGTGTGGTGCGCAATACCCTTGGTGAGCGGATTGCTGAAGAGCAATTAGACCCCATGGTGATTGGTGGTGTTTATCCTGGTCGGCATGAAGACCGCTTGATGCTGAGCTTGGCGGAAGTGCCGCAAATGCTCATTGAAACCTTGGTGCAGGTAGAGGATCAGCATTTTTACAGCCATTTTGGTATTTCGCCCCGCAGTATCGCCCGTGCGTTTCTAGCAAATATTAAGGCCGGTCGCACAGTGCAGGGCGGCAGCACGCTAACCCAGCAGTTAGTGAAAAACACCATTTTAAGCAGCGAGCGCAGCCTGTGGCGTAAAGCTAAAGAAGCGGTGATGTCGATTCTCACCGAAATGCACTACAGCAAAGATCGTATTCTTGAAGCGTATATAAATGAAGTGTATTTGGGGCAGGAGGGCAACCGAGCCATTCACGGTTTTGGTTTGGCGGCGCGTCACTATTTTAATAGACCGCTGGACGAGTTAAATCTTGCGCAAATTTCCATGCTGGTCGGTTTGGTGAAAGGACCCTCTTATTACGACCCTTGGCGTCATCCTGAGCGCGCTAAAAATCGTCGTAATATCGTGATGGGTGAGTTAGCTGAGCAGGGCTGGTTGACCCCCGCACAATTGGCGGCCTGGCAAAAAGAGCCGCTGGAATTGGCAAAATCCTCGGCATTAGATGGTGTTTACCCCGCCTATGTGGATTTGGTGCGTCGGCAACTCAGCCGTGACTATCAAAGCAAGGAATTGCAAAATAGCGGCCTGAGAATTTTCACGCCCTTTGATCCGGTGCTTCAACGCCGTGCTGAAAAAGCCACAGTAAAATCCTTGGCGCGCTTGGAAAGTCGCCAAAAAGATTTGCAAGTTGCGATGGTGGTTACACAGGTTAATAGCGGTGATGTGGTTGCGGTAATTGGTGGCAAACGGCCGCGTTATGCTGGCTTTAACCGCGCTCTAGATGCCTTGCGACCTATTGGTTCTTTGGCTAAACCAGCGGTATTTTTGGCGGCGCTTAATCAGCCGCGTTACTACAATTTAGTTACGCGGGTATCTGACGAACCTATCACGATACCCAATGCCAATGGCTCGCTGTGGAAGCCGTCTAATTATGACCGCAAATCCCACGGTAATGTCCCTTTACACACCGCGCTGGCGCATTCCTATAATCTCGCGACCGCTCGCTTGGGTATGGAAGTAGGCTTAAGTAATGTGATGGATATGTTCCAGCGCTTGGGTATTCAGCGCCCCTTGCTGGAGGTGCCGTCGATGTTACTAGGGGCGGCGCAATTGGCACCGATTGAAGTGGCATCCATGTATCAGACGATTGCCGCCGAGGGGCGTTATACCCCTTTGCGAACGATTTATGCAATTTCGGATAGCAAAGGTAAGTTGCTAGCGCGTTATCCACAAAAGCCCAAGCAAGTGGTTAACCCCGCCGCTGTGCATGTATTGCAATATGCAATGTTAGAAACCGTCCGCGAAGGTACAGGTAAGGGCGTATATAACGTCTTGCCTAAAGATTATCGCGTGGCGGGCAAAACCGGTACCAGTAACGACACCCGCGATTCTTGGTTTGCTGGATTTGCTGGCGATTATATGGCGGTGGTGTGGATGGGTTTAGACAATAACGCATCCACGGGTTTAACTGGCGCAAGTGGTGCGCTCACCGTGTGGCGGCAGTTTATGGCCGAAGCGAGCACCGAGCAAATGCCGTTCTCGCAAACAGCGGGCGTTGAATACCAGTGGGTTGATGGCGAGTCTGGTAAATTAACCCAGTCTTGGTGTGAAGGTGCTCGGTATATGCCGTTTATGAGTGGCAGTGCGCCGACTGAAAGTGGGGGCTGCGCCCCCGATGGCGAGAAAATGTGGAAATGGTTTAAAGGTGTGTTTGATTAATTAAACACACCTTTAATTGCCGGACTTAGCGCTCGCGAATATGGGCGGTATAGCCGCCTTTATCAGAGGGGACTAAGTCCATAAATTGGTTGATGCAATCCGGCACTTCTTCGCTGCGATGGCTGACGAATAAAATCCGAGTTTGGCCGTGGGCGGCAATTTGATCGACGGCGCCCAGCAGTTTGGATTTTTGCTCGTTGTCTAGGCCAATGCAGGGTTCGTCTAAAATCAGAATACGCGGTGACTTCACCATTGCCCGCGCCAGTAAAATCATGCGCTGCTCGCCAAAGGACAGACGGTCGAAGCGTTGATCTTTGAGGGGAAGTAACTCTAGCGCATCTAGCCAGGCAACTAATAGCTGGCGCTGGCCTTCGCTGTAGTCAGTATACAAACCCACCGAGTCGAACAGTCCAGACGCGACAACATCTATCACCTTGGTGCGCTTTAAATTACTCATTTGCATGCTGGTATTGAGCAGGCCAAATTGAGATTTCACCTCCCATATACTTTCGCCGCTACCGCGCTGACGGCCAAATAAAAATACTTGCTGGCCATAGGCTTTATCATTTTCGCCACATAGCAGACCGAGCAGAGTGGACTTGCCCGCGCCATTGGGCCCGCTGATACAGCAGTGCTGATGGGGCATGAGGGTCCAATTAATATCGCTGAGTACCTGTTTGCCACGGAAGTTTACGTTGATGTCGCGCAGCTCTAATAATGCCGTGTCTGAGGGGTGGACGGGCGCGTCTGCAATGGGTAAGGGCTTGGCGTAGTGGTGAACGGCCTTCGCCTGTTGCTTGGCATCTTTGGCGCTGCATTCCCCCAGTATTTTGCCGTGGGCCATATTGAATACGGTGTCGATGGCGTCAGGTATATCGTTGGCGTCTTTGGTGAGCAGCACGAGCGGTGTTGGCGAGCTAACTAATTCTGCGAGCAGGCTGTGCATCTCTGCTTGGGCTTTTACGTCTAAGCCTTCAAAGGGATTGTCTAAAATTAAGGCGGCGGGTTTGGCGAATAGCGCGCGGGCTAATAAGGTCTTGCGGCTTTCGCCTGTCGAGATGTAGCGAATGCCCTGTTCAAGAATATGGCCGATACCTAAACGCTCACAGAGTTGGCTAAATTCGGCATTTGCTTTTTGACCCTGCAGAATAATGTTTTGCACAGTGGTGCCAACATCGAAGGCATCTTCGCGAGTTTCACTGTCGTCAAAACGGCGATCGCGCTCCATTAATTCGCGGTGTAGGTCAAAGGATATATGCGCAATATTCGCCGGCCCAATATCGTCGGCATAACTCACCTCGCCACTATTGTGGCGCAGCGAGTCGGTGATCAGCTTGGCGAGGGTGGTTTTGCCGGCACCATTGCCACCAAGAATGGCGATGTGCTGACCCTGTGGCCACTGCCAATTAAAGTCGTCGAGGATGGGGTCGAGTTGGTAGGCAAAGCGAATATGTTCAAAGCGGACAATAGGGGCTGACATGTGAAACCGTTACGCAGAAAAATAGGCGCGTATTGTACCATAAGCAAGAGTATCAATAGGGAGCTTGATACTCTTGCGGACAATGCTTAGCAACGTATGCATTGCCCTGGGCTGAGTTGATAGAAATCAACAATTTGCTGCCATGCTTGCTCTGCGGTATCAACAATGGAAATCATATTGACATCGTCGGGGCTGATCACGCCTTCGTCGCGTAAAAACTCTAAATTGATCGCTTGACGCCAAAACTCATGACCGATGAGGATGATGGGCACCCGCTTAGATTTGCCGGTTTGGATAAGGGTCAGGGCCTCGAAGAGTTCGTCGAAGGTACCGAAACCGCCGGGACAAACGATGAGCGCCTTCGCCCGCAACATAAAGTGCATTTTGCGAATGCCGAAGTAGTGAAAGCGAAAGCAAAACTCAGGGCTGATATAGGGGTTGGGCTCTTGTTCGTGGGGCAATACGATATTTAAACCGATAGAGCGACCACCTGCTTCCATTGCGCCGCGATTTGCCGCTTCCATAATCCCAGGGCCACCGCCGGTCACTACATAGAGCTGTTCGTTTTCATCGCAATTTGCAGAGTGAGAGGCGATGAGTTCCCCCAATTTTTGCGCCTGTTGGTAGTGGTGGCTATTGCGCTGCTCTCGTTTTGCGGCACGTATTTTGGCGGGATCACCGTCGGCTTCAGCGGCCTTTAGGGCTGCATCGGCATCCTCTGGGGACAGAAAGCGCGCGCTCCCAAAAATGACAATGGTGGATTCTACGCCGTGTTCTTTCAATATCATTTCAGGCTTTTGCAGTTCCAGGTGGAAGCGTAGGCCGCGTAATTCCTCTCGGAGTAAAAAGTCTTGGTCGGTATAGGCTAGTCGATACGCGGCCGGAATGTCTTGCTGATTACTGGGCATTTCCTCGCGAGCGGATGGGAAGTTGGCGCCACGCAGTTTTGATTTATTCGGCATTTATTATTTCCTTACGAATGACTGCCTTCTATGCTGCGTCAAGTTGGGGAACGGGGCAAGGCCTGTCTGCCTTCTGCCGCAGATTGTTTATTGCGCCAGACGATAAAGGAGTGGAATAACTTGTGTTGGACTGTCTAGGCGGTATGATCTTTGAAAAGCCGCAATAACAAGGCGGGTGATGCTGGCGTTTACAGACTGCAAACCCAAATAATGAATGGCGTGGCAATTCACACAGGTGTTTATGACGCAATCAGACGATTCATTTATCAGTCATTTTTTAAAGCAAGAGTCCGCTGGTGGGATTTTGTTGGTTATGGCGAGTGCCATTGCTATGGTGCTAGCAAATAGCCCCCTTGTCAGTGTTTATAATTTATTGATAGACACCCCAGTAGTGGTGCAGGTTGGCGCTCTAGCGCTCGCGAAGCCCTTGTTGATGTGGGTTAACGACGGCTTTATGGCGGTGTTTTTCCTGTTGGTAGGCCTTGAACTCAAGCGCGAGTTTTTAGAGGGCGAGCTCTCCGACCTGCGCAAAATTATTCTGCCAGGATTGGGCGCTATTGGTGGTATGGTCGTACCGGCACTGATATACGTGCTTTTAAACCCGAATGATCCTGTGGCTATGCAGGGCTGGGCAATTCCAACCGCAACAGATATCGCCTTTGCTCTTGGTGTTTTGAGTTTGTTGGGTTCGCGGGTGCCGCTAAGTCTAAAGGTATTTTTAACCTCACTGGCAATTTTTGACGATATTGGCGCGATTCTGATCATCGCGTTTTTTTACACCAGCAAAATTTCTCTGACCGCCTTGCTGATAGCAGCCGCTTGTATTGTGGTGTTGTGGTGTTTGAATCGTCGCGGCATCGATGAAAAAAGTCCCTATATGATTGTAGGCTTGGTGATGTGGATCGCACTGGTTAAGTCCGGTGTGCACGCTACCTTGGCGGGGGTAATTCTTGCACTGTTTATTCCTATGCGGGCAAAAGATCCTTCGCAAAGTTCACCGGCTAAATCGCTAGAGCACGATCTACATAGTGCGGTGGCCTTCTTCATTCTACCGATTTTTGCCTTTTGCAATTCTGGTATTAGCTTCAGTGGGCTTGGTTTGGATAGCGTTATGCACGGCGTGCCCTTGGGTATTACGCTGGGTTTGTTTGTGGGTAAGCAGCTTGGTGTATTTGCGTTTTGTTGGTTGGGGGTGAAATTAAACTTAACGCGTTTACCTGATGATATGTCTTGGGCCTCTTTGTATGGCACTGCATTGTTGTGCGGCATTGGTTTTACCATGAGCTTATTTGTAGGGTCTTTGGCCTTCGAAGAAACGGGGGTGAACCGAATGTTTGACGAGCGCTTAGGAATTATATTGGGCTCTTTATTGTCGGGTGGTTTGGGCTATGCGGTGTTGCGTTTAAGCTTGCCGGCCAAGGAGTCAGTTAGCCGTTAATGAGTGAGAAATTAGCAAACGACGTTAAAACATCACATACAAAAGTTGCGCTAATTAGCATGGCGGTGCTGTTCGTTATGCTGGCAATTAGTGTAGTTGTTGCCTTGCTGTCTTCTCGAGGTATGCCAACGCAGCTTGGGCTCACCGTGCCGATGTGGGCGTTGATTATTGCCCTTGCAAGCCAGTGGTTTGGTTTTGTGCACGCCTATTTTTATCAGACAGAGCGTTACTACGATTTAGTTGGCGCCATAGCGAATATCACTGTCATCTCGTTTACATTGAGTTTTGCAGAGCACCGAGATCTCCGTGCTCTGCTCTTAGCCGTGCTAATTATTTTGTGGGCGCTGCGGCTTGGTAGTTTTCTATTTGTACGTATATTGAATGACGGCGGTGACGGTCGTTTCGATGATATTAAAACGAATTTCTTTCGTTTTTTATTAACATGGACATTGCAGGGTGTTTGGGTATTTTTTATTCAGCTCTGTGCCATCTTGGCGATTAGTGTTCAAAACACTCAGCCCTTGGATGGATTTGCTATTGCGGGCGGTATTCTCTGGCTGCTTGGTATGACTATTGAAACCGTAGCGGATTGGCAAAAGCGCAGGTTTAGATCGCAGCCCCAAAATAAAGACCAATTTATTAACACAGGTTTGTGGGCCAGATCGCGACATCCTAATTATTTTGGCGAGATTGTGCTTTGGCTTGGTGTTGCGGTAGTGGCGTGGCCGGTCTTAAACGCTTGGATGTATCTCGGTTTATTGTCACCTTGTTTTGTTATTTTTTTGTTAAGCCGTGTGAGCGGAGTTCCGCTACTAGAGGCTCGGGCGGATCGGCGCTGGGAGGGTAATGCTGATTATCTTCATTATAAAAATACGACGCCGGTATTGATTCCTAAGCTGCGTTGATGATTTGCCGAATTTAAATTGGAATAAATATTAGGACGGATTAGTAGTTATGATTGAACCCATTTTAGTGGGGCTCGCCTTTGTTGCGGGATTGGCTTTTCGGCGTGCGGGTATGCCGCCGTTGCTGGGGTATTTGTCGGCGGGGTTTTTAGCGGGCGGTTTGCAGATTGGCGATGCTGAGGTGATCCACACTCTGTCTGAAGTCGGTATTATCCTGCTGCTATTTACCATCGGACTAAAATTGAATATCAGGGAATTGTTGGCGCCACAAATTTGGGCAACGGCGTCTTTACACACTGCTATTGTGGTGCCCTTAACAGCGGGGATGTTATTGGGCTTGGTGTGGCTCATGCCTAGCGTGGAGGCGATAGACACATCGGTGGCTTGGATGCTGGCCTTCGCACTGTCGTTTTCTAGCACGGTATTTGCTGTCAAAATTTTTGATGAGCGAGGTGAGGGCGCTGCCCTGCATGCAAAAATTGCGATCGGTATATTGGTGGTGCAGGATATTTTTGCCGTTACGTACTTGGTGTTTTCTGCCGAGCAGGCACCGTCGCCTTGGGCATTTGCTTTACTCGCTCTACCTCTACTCAGGCCGCTGTTAGTGTTTCTGTTAAAGCAAGCTGGTCACGGTGAACTGCTAATTTTATTTGGTATTGCAGTGGCCCTTGGTAGTGCTGAACTATTTGAAATGGTGCATTTGGAAGGGGGCTTGGGCGCGCTATTATTTGGTGTGCTGCTGTCAAATATTTCTAAAAGCGTTGAACTGTATAAAGGCCTTATTAATTTTAAAGATATTTTTCTAACCGCGTTTTTTCTCAGTATTGGCTACGCCGGCTTACCCAGCGGTGAAATGCTCTTGGTAGCTCTTGCTATCGGCGGCCTAATTTTATTGCGGCCCTTAATTTATTTTACCCTTTTGGTGATGTTCCGCCTGCGGGCTCGAACCTCGCTGTTAGTAGGTTTGTCACTATTTAATTACAGCGAATTCGGACTAATAGTGGCGGCGATGGCGGTTAAAGGTGGGCAGCTTCCTGCGGCGTGGTTAACAACCTTGGCGGTGGCGATGGCCTTGTCTCTGTTTATTGCGGTGCCATTTAATACGCATGTGCATTCTTTATATGCGCGTTTGGCCACACGTTTGCAAAAAATGGAGCGCAGTGAGTTGCTGTTGCAGGAGCGACCCGTGGATTTAGGTGATGCCGAGATTCTTATTTTTGGTATGGGCCGTATTGGCAGTGGCGCCTACGATTATTTGAGTCAGCATTATCCCAATAAAATTATTGGTGTAGAGGAAAGTGCAGACAAGGCCTTAAAACTGAGATTGGCCGGCAGACTGTGTGTGCCTGGGGATGCCAGTGACCGAGATTTTTTAGAGCGCGCAGACTTGCATAGGCGTAAAACGGTGCTGGTTAGCTTAACCAACCATGCTGAGAATGTGGATGTTGTTAAACTGCTTCAACAGCTTAATTACCAAGGACGGATCGCCGTGGTATCGCGATTCCCTGATCAACATGAAGAGCTGACCCGCATGGGCTGTATTACCTTTAATCTTTACGCAGAAGCCGGTCATGGTTTTGCGGAGCGGGTAATGGAAGAGTTGGTCTAAGTAAATTTCCCTATTGTTAAATCCAAAAAGCGAGTCTTCTCGTACGCTGAGTGGATAGCACTGTCTAAATAAATGAGTTAGTGCAGTAGCTAGTCAAAGTCAGTTAAGCGGTGCTGCCGTTTAACTTTTCAGTGCATAGGATTTGTTGCTGCCTCACTTAAAGGTACTTAGCGTATGGAAATTTTAGATAATAATTCACAAAACCGCTTTGGCTATACTTCATTTCATCGCACGGCTCTGGCTGGAGCCGTGCTGATAGCTGCTATGGGCCTAGCCGCTTGTGACGGAGACGATGGACGAGATGGTGCTTCAGGTGCAGCGGGGGCTCCCGGCACTAATGGTAGTAATGGTTTAGACGGGCAAAACGGCACCCCAGCTTTTGCGCCGGCGACGATTTTAGTGGCCAGCAATGGTGGGGGTGATAGCAATGTAAGGGTACGAAATGAGTCATTGGGGTTATTAAATACCTATAGTAGTGGTGCTAATGAAGGCTTGCTGGTCGATCAGGCGGGGCATTTGGTGCAGGCACAAGATGCGGTGATGCCGGCTAGTATTGTGACTGCGTGTAACGCGGTCAGTAGAAATAGTGGTGATGCAAGTCGAGCGCTTAGTGGCGCCAGCACTGGTTTAGTGACTCCCAAGGGCATTGCTAAAATAGATAGCGCGGGTTTGGTGGTTGTGGCTAATGTTGGTGGCAATAATCTATTGATATTTGGCGCGGCTGCAGCTGGTGATCAAGCTCCTTTGGCCACGGTTAGTTTGGGTGCAAACGCTTGGGATATTGTTTATGACGATACTAAAGACCGTTTGTTTGTCGCCCAAACGAATGGTTCTGTTGCGGTGTTTGACGACTTTTCAACCGATCTTGGCGCGATGGCGCCGCGGATATTCACTTCATCAACTGCTGGTGCCACCACCAATCTTCACGGCATAGACTATGACCCAGCAGGTGATCGCTTAGTTGTTAGCGATGTGGGCTCAGCTGCCGATGCAACTGATGGCCGTCTGTATGTATTTGCAAATGCCAGTACTGCCACTGGTAGTGTCACCCCGAGCGTGACTATTTTTGGTCCTAATACTCGTTTGGGTAATCCTGTTGATCTTGAGTTAGTTGGCAGCGATGTTCGTATTGCCGAAAAATCTAATGATGCGATTTTGGTTTATCGGAATATTTTTGAAAGTGCTGGCGGAGATTTACCCGCTGATGTGGCCTTTGCAACAACTAAGCCGGAATCTATCGCGGTTCTGCTAAATTCTGAACCTGTTTCGGGTGCAACAGATATTACAGACTCAACGACGGCTTATAGCTTACTTACCACCAGTAATCCCGGTGCTGGCCCAGCAGGTCTGCTTTTTAAGACCTCTCGTAACGTAGGTACTCCGGTGCAAACCTTTAATGCCGCCAGCGCAGCTACTGGTTTAACAGGTATTGAAAATGTAGTGTTAGACCGCAATGGCGATGCTTATATTGCTTATAACGCCGGCGCAACCCCGGGAATTGCTGTAGTAAGTGCCTTGAATGGTCGTAGTGGGGGTGGTTTTGACGTGTCCCGTGATCGCACCATCTCTGGCGCCAACACCACATTGGTGACTCCTAAGGGCGTTGAAATTGCTGACGACCTCGGTCTAATTTTAGTGTCTGACACCGGTGTAAGTGGAGTGCTTATTTTTAGCAGCTGCGCGGCAGGTGATGTGGCGCCGTTGGCAACGCTGCCGGGTACCGGTACGCCGTGGGATAGTGACTATGACCCACTAAACGATACTTTGTATGTGGCTCAAACCAACGGCAGTGTCGACGCTTACGATAACTTCTCCGTTGATCTTGGTAGCAATGGCGTATCAAGGACGATTACGCTCATCCCAGCTGCGACCAATTTACACGCTGTTCGCTACGACCAGCGTTCAGACACGCTTATTTTGAGCGATGTGGGTTTGGCTGCTGATGCCGCCGATGGCGCGCTATTGGCGCTGGAGTTTGCCTCTACAGCCAGCGGAGATACGGCGGTAACGAAGCGCGTTGCCGGACCGCTGACGGGTCTGGGCAATCCTGTTGATATCGCGTTTGATGGCGCTGATTTGTATGTGGCAGAAAAAGCCAATGCTGGTGGTGCGATTCAAGTCTGGCGTAACTTTCTGACAGACACCAGTCTCACTGGCAGTGTTGCCCCTAGTAGCTCCGTGGCGACGGTGAACCCAGAGTCGATAGTGTTGATGCGTAAGTTCTAGTATCAATTTAATAGTAGTATAAAGCTCAAGCCCGCAGTCTTTTTGACTGCGGGCTTTCTTTATTCTGCAGTATTTGCTTATTTAAACGGCGCTAGATAAATATTCTGATCTGAGGGTTTGCCCCTTTCGATGTTTCTGGCAAATGTCCATAATATTGGCGAGAAGCTGGAACGCTTGTCCGGCAAGTTGAATTCTGCGGGAGCACTATGGAAAACAATAACCCTTGGTTACGTGCAGAGATTGCGCAATGGCTGCGGGAGGGCATTATCACCGATCAACAGGCACAAACGCTGTATGCCCGCTATCCGGCGTTTGTTGCGTATAAGCCAAAGGGTGATGGTGCGTGGGGGAAGGTGGTTTTTGCCCTGCTAGGTGTTGGTGTATTTGGGCTGGGGGTTATTCTGCTGTTCGCCTATAACTGGGAGGGAATGCACCGCTATATGAAATTGGCGGCAATTGGGCTTGGTATTCTTGGCGCGCACGGCGCGGCTTTATTGATGGCCAAGAATGAGAAATCCAATCCGCGAATGATAGAAAGTTTCCACCTGCTTGGCACAATGTTATTCGGTGCTGGGATTTGGTTGATTGCACAAATTTATCATTTTGATGCGCATTACCCCGATGGTTTTTTTCTGTGGTGTCTTGCCGCACTGAGTTTGGCTTGGGCCCTACCATCGATTGCGCATGCAGTATTGGCGACGATTTTATTGCTGTTGTGGAGCGGTTTAGAGACCTTTGAGTTTGGTCGTCATTTGCCGCTCGCGACCTGGATCTTATTATTAGGCTTATTGCCGCTGGCCTGGATGCAGCGCGCCTCATCTCTATTGGCTGTCTTGTTGCTAGCGTTGCCGCTGTCGTATGCCTTCACGGTAGTCGGTCTTGGTGATAGATATTTGTTTGCACTTGGCCTGCTGTTATTAGGGAGCTACTTCGCGCTTGCGCGCATTGTTTCTGTCAGTGCTTACCCAGAAAGTAGTGGCGTATTTTCACTCTGCGGCAGCCTGTTGTGGCTGCCCTTGATTTACGTGGGTACGTTTACGGGACTTCCTTCCCTTTCTGGTATGTCTGAATTACCGGGATTTGGGCTCCTATATATTCTGCTGCCCTCACTGTTAGTTTTAGTTGCATGGTTTGTTGCACTTGTTCGTAAGGGTAGCCGTCCAGCGAGTTTGGAGCAGTGGCTAGAAAGTGGCTTGGTGTTGTTTGTGTTATTGCTCGCGGTGCTGCCCAGCTTGTCGGGAGCTGATCTCAGCGGCTGGAGTCGAGTGGTGTTTAACCTCGCATTTTTAGCACATGCCTTATTTTATGTGTACCGAGGTACTGAGCATTTAAGGTCAAAATTATTGTCACTTGGCTGTGTGATGCTCGTGCTATTGGCGGTGGCGCGCTTTACAGATTTATTCGAAAGTTTACTGGCGAGGTCGGCTATTTTCCTATTACTGGGCTTATTGCTCTTTGTGATTGGTGTGCGGTATTCCAAACAAAATACTCGTCGTAAATTGGAGAAGCCCCGTGCGTAAACTATTTATTGTACTGTTGGTGCTGGGTCAAATTGTGATTTTGGCGTTTATGGCTGGCGAGCGTGAATGGATTCGGGTCAGCGGCGAGCGAGTGTATTTACGTACAGCGCCGATTGATCCCCGTGACCCATTTCGCGGAGATTTCGTACGTTTAAGTTATTCCCTAAACAGCGTTGATGTTAGTCGGTTTCGTTCATCCACGCCTGCGAGTTCATTAAAGCGCGACGCTAAGGTGTATGCCGTATTAGCGCCGAGCGCGATGGGTGTGTATCAGCTAGATTATCTCACCGATCGCAAGCCTAGCTCGGGTGTATTTTTACTGGGTCGAGTGAATCGTGATGTCAGCGGTGGTCAAATACAGTTGCGCTACGGTATCGAACAGTATTTTGTTCAGCAGGGGCGCGGTGTAGAAATAGAAGATAAGCGCGGCGCTGGTAATGCCTTGCAAATTCCGATGGAAGTGGAGCTTGCGGTAGGTAGCCGTGGCCAAGCGGTACTAGTGGCTTACCGTTGGAGCCGCATTGGTATTCGTTTAGAGCAGAATACCGAGCTAGCGACAGAGGAGCGCGGCGAGGGTGCGCCGCCAAGAAGTCCTTTACTCATCGTCACGCTTAAAAATGTTTCTGATGCGCCTTTGCAGATCGTTGATAACGAATTGCATTGCGGCTTCTCTTTGCAGGCAGAGGGAGATACTGGGCGCCGTTACACAATGGCGGATACACGCTGCAGTACTTATAAATTGCAGGCGAGCGATGTGCTTACCTTGGCGCCGAATGAGGAGTATCGCGTGGAGCTAGATACGGCTTTGCCGCGTTGGTATGTCTTACAAGACGGGGTCACGGGCTCTGCGTCACTTGCTGCTGCGGCGCCCAATGAGCGCTTTCGTATGATTTATCGGCCGCCGCTGCCAGCGGCCGATACTGAAGGCGTTGCGGCTATGTTGTGGCAGGGGGAATTGGCATCACCGGCCTTTAATGTGCGTGGGCGAATCGATTAATTTTGCGGTGGCGGTCCTTCATTAAACGCCTTAATTCCCGTTGCTAGCACTTCCCATTTGGCCTTGGAGCCAACGTAGAGGTGGTAGCCAATTTCTATATCAGGGTCGCCGTTGATGCATCCCAAGGTTACCCCGTGCGGTGCGCCCTTGTGGGTGCCGCACAGGGTTGATCCGCATTTACTGCAAAACTGAAAACCAAAATCCGGCATCGATTGATAGCTGCTCAGCAAATCCGCACCTTTTAGCCATGTAAACTCTGCCGGATCTACCAGTGCATATGCAGAGGCTGCCGAGCTAAACGCTTTGCGGCAGCGGGAGCAGTGGCAGGATCTGGCGTCTTTTAATTTACCGTCTATTTGGTATTTGATACTTCCACAAAAACATTCGCCGGTGATGGCCATATTGATTTTCCGTTTTGGCTTTTATCGGGGTTGAACGCAGATAAGCAGCTTTAAACTATACAATATATTTAATTGCTGCCCCAGAGCGGTGCTGCGGGTATCGGCTTAATAGTGGGGGTTGGCAGGGGGTAACTCGGCTTCACTCTGTTTGCGAAAAAGCGACAGGGTGAAGCCGTATTGAAAGGGTGGGAAATTACGCCATTTCCATTGTCAGCATTTGCAGGCGTTTGCGTTGCATTTTTAGCGCGTATTCCAGTTCTTTTAAGCGGGTGCGCAAGGTGGCGTGTTCCCACGCTTCGTGCAGGTTCTGTTGTAAGGTTTCTTTTTTGCCTGCCAAGTTTAGCTGCAGCGCGTCTTTTTGCGCGGCGAGGTGTTCACGCTTGGCTTCCATCCAGCGTTGGCTGACGGCGTTCCAGTCATTTAGGTGATCACAGAACTGTTGGTATTCCTGCTCTAAAAAGGCGGTGAACTGATTTGCGTCGCCGCCCTTGCGATTGCGCAAAGCCTCCTCCGCCTTTTTGAACTGCATGGTCATGACTGCACGTTGAATTTTGAAGTCAGGAATTTTGCGGAGATCCCAGGTTAAACCCATCCACGAAGCAGACTTGATTAGCCATTTGGTTGGGTCGTAGTGCCACCAGCGAATACCGTTGCGGTAGTCATTTTGAAAAATATGATGGTAGTTGTGATAGCCCTCGCCGTAGGTCAGCAGTGCCAAAAAGTCATTGTCGCGAGCGGTGTTTTCGTCGGTATAAGGACGGCGACCCCAGTAGTGAGCTAAAGAATTGATAAAGAAGGTAGTGTGGTGACTGACCACTAAGCGCAGCACGCCAGCAAGTAGAATATTTTCTAGCATATGGCCGGTGATAAAACCGAGGGCAACTGCCGGTGCGATATTCATAAATAGCACCAAGGGCAAATAGTAGCGGTGTTGCCACATCACGATTTTGTCACGCTGTAAGTCTTTGGCGTTGGAGAAGTCTTCGCTGCTGGCAGGGTAGTCGCGCAGCATCCAGCCGATATGGGAATACCACAGACCTTTTTTAGCAGAATAAGGGTCGTGATCGACGTGATCGACGTGGCGGTGGTGGCGGCGATGGCCAGATGCCCAAATAAGAATACTGTTTTGGGTTGCCGCGGCGCCGAATAAGGCAAAGAGAACCTTTAATAGCGGGTGTGCCTTGTAGCTATTGTGGGCCCAGAGGCGGTGATAGCCGGCGGTGATTGACATGCCGTTCGCGCCGAGAATCAGCGCAAAGCCCAACCAAGCGCTCCATGTAAATCCGTGACTAATGCCGTACCAAGGTACGCCGATTAGGGCGATGAGTAAGGTGCTAGAAAACAGTATGGTTTGCATCCATAGCAGTGGTGGCTTGGCGTCGGCAGCGATGTTTCCAGGCTGTGTCTGCTCGGGCATGAGTCTGGCCTCGGGTGTCTAATAATTACAGTAGTATGCATTTTATAGAAAGCCTCCCGGCAAGAACAGTTACCACTTCATGACAATGTGAGGTTCTAGCGCTGGCGGATGCTTAATTATGTTGATTTCGAACTTATCGCAGAATCTTGCTGTGTGGTATGCGCACTTTCCCTAAGGCGGGCAGTACGTAAACGAGGTTTCTGTTTAGGCCCCCTGTGGTATGGTTATCCCGCCTTGGCGCGGCGGTTTTGCTAATGCTCAGAAGGCTGCGCATGCGACGTGCATGGGCTGATAAACAATTAGAACAATGACTCAGAAACGGAATGCGATGACGTTTACTCAAGCGATGGTTAACCCCAGGGCGCGGCAACTGCCAAGCGCATACAAACTCGTCTTATTTAGATCTTTACTGCTAGCCTTGGCTACGGGTGGTGCAGTTAATGCCAATATTGCAGATGCCGCCGAACAGAGCCGTTTAGAGGAGGTGTTGGTCAGTGCGCGCAAGAAAACTGAGTCGCTGCAGGATACCCCCATATCTCTAACCGTGTTTAATGAGGAGCGTTTGACGGTTGAGGGTATTAGCGGTCTAAAAGATATTGCCAGTAAAGTGCCGGGACTGACCATTGAGCCGTTTCCGATAAATGGTGGAAGTTTGCGGATTTATATTCGCGGCATCGGAATTGGTGACATTCAGGTGACGCAGGACACGCCGGTGACGCTGTATTTAGACGGGGTCTATATCGCCAGGTCTAGCGGCACGTCGATGGATGTTGCTGAGCTAGCGCGGATAGAAATTTTACGTGGGCCGCAGGGCACACTCTATGGTCGCAATACAACCGGTGGGGCGATTAATCTGATTACCCGTCGCCCCAATCCCGATGCTGTGGAATTTACTCAGGTACTGTCGGCGGGGAATCGCGCCTTGCTGCGTTCAAAGACCAGCGTGAATTTACCCATCGCGGATAGTTTGGCGGTGAAGTTTGCCTATTTAAGCGAAAATCGCGATGGCTTTGTGGAAAATACCGGCCCCGGTGGCGATTTTGGGGATCGCGACATTAAGGGCATGCGTTTTGATTTGGGCTGGGATATTAGCGAGCAGATGCGTTTGGATTACAGCTATGATCGCTCGGAGTTGGAATTTTACAATTATATGTTTCAGGCCGTGACGCCCCCTGACCCCGACGGTAATAAGGGCCAGTCAAATGCCATAAAAAACAGCGCGCAGGCCCGCAGCCGTTTTGCTAGCACTATGCTGAGTTCGATGGCGACTAGCTCGCCCTTAGAGGCATCAAATAGCGATGTTGAGGGGCACGCTATTATCTTTGATGCTGCGACTGAGCTGGGTGATTTTAAATACATTGGCTCTTATCGCGAATTAAAAGATGCTGCTTATACAGACTTGGGTGGCGGTCTCGGCGCCTCGGATTATCGACTAGATACCAACCGCTATGACGGCCTGGCAGCGGATTTTGCCAACGGCGGGCCAACGCCCTTGGTGCGACCTGAAATTAGGCAGCATCAAAGTTCCCACGAGTTGCAGTTTAGCAGTGCGTTTGATGACCTCGGCATTGAGTATATTGTTGGTGCTTACTATTTTGAAGAATCCGCAGTCGAAGATAATAGCCCATTTCATTTGCAGCTAAGGGCACCGGTTGATGGATTCGAAGGGGCGCATATCGTCAATTTGCTTAGTCAAAAATATCAGGTAGAGAATCAAGCCTTGGCGGTGTTTGGGCAGCTGACATGGACGCCGGATATTCTCAATAAAGCCTTACATATAAGCCTCGGTGCTCGGCATTCTCGGGACCATCGCTACGCCTTAAAAAACCAGCGCGACGAGGTGTTTATAGAGTACTCGCCGCTGGGTGCTTTGCCCTTGGTTCTGCCTTTGGCAGAGGCAGTTCAAAACCCCGTTTTGGGCCCCATTCTCAGCCCAGTTTTGGCGCAGGCGGGCCTGCCTGGGGATCGCCGTTTTGATAATGTTACTGGTGAGCGTCGTTTTAAGGACGATTCATATAGCGTGCTGGTGGAGTACGAATTGTCAGAGGCGATTAATGTCTACGGCAAACTCGTCGAGGCGTATAAAAGTGGTGGCTTCAATACCCGCGATCCTCAGTTGGACGGCAGCCAAGGTGCGGCGTCTGATGGCATTGATTACGGGGTCGGCTTTGCCGATGGCTTTGGCGAGGAGAAAGCGCTTAGCGCTGAGTTGGGTATAAAAAGCGAATGGCTAAATGGTCGTCTGCGGGTGAATGCCGATGTCTATCGCACCGAATTTGATGATATGCAGATGAACTTTTTGCTCAATGGCACCGTCGCAGATACTAAGGTATTGAATGCGGGCAAGGCTAGCATGACGGGGTTTGAGTTAGATGCCACAGCCCTATTAGGCGAAGACCTGATTATCGCATTCGAATATGCCTACTTAGATGCTGAGATTACCGAAGTCATCGATAGCTTTGGCAATAACGTTACGCAGCGTTATGCCTTTTCGGCGGCGCCGGTGAATAGCTTTACCGCTTCAGCGGATTGGATGGCATGGCGTGGTGAAAACGCGGTACTAAATTTCAACCTCAATACCAGCTATATGGACACTCGCTTGGGCGGCGGCGATGTTCAAAACGCCTATACCATTTTGCGCGACTATCAGCTGTGGAATGCGCGTTTGAGCTTGGATGAGATTGCGATAGCCAAGGGTACTTTGAGTGTGTCCGTGTGGGGCAAAAACCTATTGGACGAAGAGTATGAAACCTACGCCATCGATAATTTGCCCCATGCTGACCGCGCGGTGTTATGGGGTGATCCATTGAGCTACGGCTTGGATCTTACTTATCGTTATTAATCTTGCAGTGATTTTAGCGAGAATGGTGAAGACGGAGTAATACATGGCCTTAAGGGTTGGCATAATTGGCGCGGGGAGCATTGGCTGCTATGTTGGCGCCGCGCTGATGATGGGCGGCGCCGAGGTGAGCTTTCTCGGTCGCGAGCGTATGGCTGCGGAGTTGGCCGAGCACGGCTTGCGGATTAGTGACTTCCGTGGATTAAATCATCATATCCCCGCCACCCAGCTGCGGTTTTACACGGACATAGCGGCAATGGCAGATCGCGATTGCGTGATAGTGACGGTGAAATCTGGTGACACTGAAGCGATTGCCGTAGATTTAGCCTCGGCCTTGGATGCACGAGCTACGATTATTAGTTTGCAAAATGGGGTTGGCAACACGGCGGTGCTTAAACGTGCGATGCCTTCAAACACGGTATTGCCGGGTATGATTGCATTTAATGTCCTGCAGAGCGGCAAAGGCTGTTTTCATGCCGGAACCGATGGCGAGGTGATAATTCAAGATGCGCCAATTACCGAAGAACTAGCCGGCTATTTTAGGGCAAGTGCGACGCCCTTTGCGGCAAATGCCGATATGCGTTCGGTGCAGTGGTCTAAATTATTGTTGAATTTAAACAACCCAATTAACGCTCTGTCGGGAATCGGACTAAAAGATGAGTTGTCGCAACGCGCTTATCGTTGCTGCTTGGCTGCGCTGCAGCGCGAGGCCTTGGCAGCGATTAAGGCAGCCAATATTCCCCTGCAAAAATTGACGGCGGTGCCTGCTGAATGGTTGCCGGCGGTCTTAGGTTTGCCTGATTTTGTATTTAAACGGCTTGCGCAGCCTATGCTGGCCATTGATCCTCTGGCGCGGTCGTCGATGTGGGAGGATTTGGAGCGCGGGCGCAAAACCGAAGTGGAATGGCTAAATGGTGAAGTGATACGCCTCGCCGCCGAACATGGCCTTGCTGCGCCGGTGAACGAGCAGGTTCGCGCCTTAGTTCAGCTTGCTGAGGAGGGTGGCCGCAGAGATTATCGTGGGGATGAGTTATTAGCGATTATCCGCACTTAGTTTTAAGTTCTGCGCCATGTTAGCTACCCGGCGTTTTCCCCCGGGATAGCTCACTACCATGCGGCCGCCCATTAGGCGGTAGTTAAATTGCATGGCCCATTCTTCGTTTTTATCGTATGTATACACTTTTCCGTCCACCGCTTTCCAGCGCCGTTCAGCGCCATTCCGACAGGGATCTTTGGGGTCTTGCGACTTGCGAGTGTCTACACTATAGCTTGCCTCACAGAGTGTGCCGTCATCTCTAAAGCTAATTGTCCACTGCTCGCCTAGATAGGGTTGGTTTAGTTTGCCGTCGGGCTCAGCGGTGGTAAACCAGGTACCTAAAATGGCCGTGTCTATTGGGGCTAGCTGGGAATTTGCAGTGAAGGTGAGCTGTTCTTTTACCTTGCCCTTATCGTCATTCAAGGTCAGCCGCAGGCGGGAGTCGTCGATCCGTCGTATTTCAAAGCTGCGTTCGCCGCCGAAATCGCTACTCCTAATTAGGGGTTTATAACTTCCTTTTATTTGTGTGTTGTCGACGCCGCCCATCAGCAGGTAGCGGTTGCGTGTATCACCCATTTGCAATTTTGCGGTGACCATAGACTGGAAGGTTTTGTTGGCCTCGAGCTGCAGTACCCAGGTACTGCCGTCAACATCGGCAAAGTATCTGTCTTGAAAACCATTTAGCTCAGCTTGCAGGGGGCTAGCGCAAAATAATGCCAAATAGAGCGGGACGCCAAGCTCTTTGGCGTATAGGCGAGCTATGCGCAGGATTTTGATCATTATTATCTTCCCCTTGTTTATTGTTTGAATGGGGTTGCTAACTTTCAAGGTCACATCATAGTGCATTTGTTACAGGATATCGAAATTCATCGATTGCAGTTGGCTTTTGAGTGGACAGGTGTATCAAAAACAACGCTGTCGGTGTCGCCTCTACATTGGCTGCTCTATTTTTTTCTAGTGTGGCCACATAAGGTGCGCAAAATGCACCTTTTGTAACCTTGTGTTTTTATTGGTATTTTTATGGTGCATTTTTGCACGAAAAAAGAACTTTGCTCAATTTTCAGTGTGATCATTTATGGGGCATCTTGTATTCATTTCTCGCTTTTCCGATTTTTTAATATTTTAACTAATTGATTTTTATATAATTAAAATTATATTCCCGTTGGTTTTTAATATTGGTTCTATATTTGCTATAGCTGGGTGATGACGCCTAATTTTCAAATGTACTTGCAGAGTTGTGCAAGAAAAAGGCGCTTAATCCTGAAATTCATAGAGGTGTATATTGAAGAAAAAGAATTTTTCGCGAGCTGTGCTAATTCTCGGTGCAGCTTGTGCGACTCAATCGTCTGTTGCCGCTGAATCAATTAGCGAGGCTTTTACTAAGGGCGAGGCGCATTTAAATTTACGTCTGCGCTATGAGTCGGTAACAGAGGATCAAAGTTCTGGCGAAAATACCGGTAGCGCCTTGACGCTGAAGAGTCGTCTGAATTTTAAAACAGAGGCATATCATGGTCTGACTGCTTTTGTAGAAATGGACGACGTGAGCAATTTTGCGGGGAGTTCAAACGATGGCGTAAATGGTGAGATTTCTGAGCCATTAATTGCAGATCCGGTTGGTACAGAGTTGAATCAGGCCTTTCTTGCGTATAAAAACTGGAATACCGAGTTTAAATACGGTCGGCAGCGAATCACCTTGGATAATTTACGTTTCGTTGGTCATGTTGCGTGGCGTCAAAATGAGCAGACATACGATGCTCTGTCGGTGGCGAATTCTAGTGTCGATAAACTTAAGGTGAGTTATACGCATATATCGAATGTGAACCGTATTTTTGGTGAGGACAGTACGGTTGGCGATATGGAAATGGATACCCATTTAATTAATGCGAATTATAGCTTTGCAGCCGGTAGTCTATCTGGCTATGCCTATTTGTTGGAAAGTGATGACAATTTTGCCGGCTTTAAGCGTGTGGATACCGATACCTACGGTGTGCGCTGGCAAGGTAAGGCTGGCATTGTCGCGTATAACCTTGAGTATGCCACCCAGAAAAGTAATGGTGACAACCCTGCGGATTATACCGCTGACTATATGTTAGCGGAGGCAAATATTGATATTGCCCCCCTCGTGCTTGGCTTAGGTTACGAAGTCCTAAGTGCTGATGACGATGGTTTTTTTATTACGCCATTGGCGACATTGTTTAAATTCCAAGGTTGGACAGATAATTTTGTAAACAGGGGTTTAGGTAATATAAGCGAAGGTGTTAAAGACGCTTATTTAACGGTATCAGGTGCTGCTTATGGTATGAACTGGCAGCTGGCCTACCACGACTTTAGTTCCGATCAGGATAACGTCGCTGGCGGCAGTGATTTGGGTTCGGAACTGGGAGCTGTTGTGGGCAAAGCTTGGGGGCCTTATTCCGCTGAGTTGCGCTATGCCAGCTACAGTGCGGGTGATTCATCGCCATTTAATGGCGGTGGCTTGACGCTGATTGATACCCAAAAAGTGTGGCTAACATTTAATGTCAACTTTTAATTATCGATAATACATTAGCACTATCGCCATAGCATAGAGCTGGCGCGATAGCGGTGATACCATGCCACACAGAATTTTCTGCGTGGCGTTTTTGTATATGCACCTACATATTTTAGGTATTTGCGGTACGTTTATGGGCGGTTTGGCTATTCTCGCAAGAGAATTAGGGCACACCGTTACGGGCTCGGATGCCAATGTGTATCCGCCAATGAGTACACAGCTAGAAGCTCAGGGTATTACCTTGATGGAAGGCTATGACCCCGCCCATTTGTCACCCGAGCCTGATCTGGTGATTATTGGCAATGCCATGTCGCGGGGCAATCCGGCGGTTGAGCATGTATTGAATCGTGGTATTCCCTACACCTCTGGCCCTCAGTGGCTTAGCGATCATGTATTGCAAAGTCGCTGGGTATTGGCCTGTGCGGGCACCCACGGGAAAACCACCACCAGTAGTATGTTGGCCTGGGTATTGGAAGATTGCGGTTTTCAGCCGGGCTTTTTGATTGGTGGCGTGCCGGGGGATTTTGGTTTATCAGCGCGCTTGGGCGGGTCAGATTTTTTCGTTATTGAAGCCGATGAATACGACAGCGCCTTTTTTGATAAGCGATCTAAGTTTGTTCATTACCGTCCCTATACCGCTATTCTGAATAACTTAGAATTTGATCACGCCGATATATTTGACGATTTGGCTGCTATTCAACGCCAGTTTCATCATTTGGTGCGGACTGTGCCGGCTATTGGCCGCATTGTGATACCGGCGGCGGAGCCGGCATTAGATGCTGTGCTCGACATGGGATGCTGGAGCGAGGTTGAGCGGGTGAGTCCGCACCGTAATCAAGTCGCGCAATGGCAGGCAGAAATACAAAGCGATGATTTCTCTACATTTGATGTGCTTTATTGTGGTGTAGTGCAGGGCAGAGTGACTTGGGCGCATACCGGTGAGCACAATGTAAATAATGCCTTGGCGGCGCTAGCTGCAGCTCATCATATTGGCGTGCAGCCTAAAGATGGTATTGCTGCGCTGTGTGAATTTAAAGGTGTAAAACGTCGTATGGAGCTGCTGGCTATCGTTGGTGGTATTGCGGTATACGATGATTTTGCTCACCACCCGACGGCAATAGCGACGACCTTGGAAGGTCTGCGTGGTCGCGTAGACGAGGGGCGAATTGTGGCATTGATTGAACCGCGTTCGAATACTATGCGTATGGGTGTGTATAAAGACCGTCTCGCGCCTGCCACAGCCAGTGCCGATGAGGTGATTTGGTATCAACCTCCAGGTTTGGATTGGTCTTTGGATTCTGTTATTGCAAATAGCCCTACGCCGGCGCGATTAAGTACTGATCTGGATCGCAGCGTAAGTGAATTGGCGGCTTCGCTGAAAGCGGGCGATCACCTAGTCATTATGAGTAACGGCGGATTTGGTGGTGTGCATCAGCGTGTGTTGAAGGCCTTGCGAAGCCGTTGGGAGGCAGCCGAATGAAGTCGGTAACGCTGGCGATGACCGGCGCATCTGGTGCTCAGTACGGTTTGCGCCTGCTGGAATGTTTGCTTGCGGCGGGTTGTCAGGTGCATTTTATGATCTCGAAGGCGGCATTATTGGTCGTTGCCACCGAGACCGATCAGCCCTTGCCAGCGCGGCCAAATGCATTGTTAGCCCACTTGTGCGAACGATTTTCTTGTACGCCAGAGCAGCTTAAAGTACACGGGCCAGAGGATTGGATGGCCGCTGTTGCCTCCGGTAGTGGTGCGCCATCGTCAATGGTAGTGTGTCCCGCGAGTACCGGCACACTGTCTGCAATCGCCTGTGGCGCCAGCAATAATTTAATTGAACGGGCGGCGGATGTTGCGCTCAAAGAGCGTCGCCAACTGATACTGGTACCACGGGAAATGCCGCTATCGGCAATTCATTTGCAACATATGCTCAGTTTGACGCAGATGGGCGCGACTATTATGCCGGCGTCGCCGGGGTTCTACCGGCAGCCGCAAAGCGTGGCTGATCTGGTGGATTTTGTGGTAGCGCGGATTTTAGATCATTTGGGTATTGAGCAATCTTTGCTGCCACGTTGGGGTGAGTAAGTAATATTGCCGCTGGTCATACGGATGGCGAGCAATTTAAAAATACGTACCGGATGCACACAATCCGGCGAGAAACCGCTTATTGAGGGATTAGCATGGCTGCGGCGCTGTTTTCATTATATCAACGCATAATTTTAAAAAATGCATTCTGGGTCATGGTGTTGCTGCTGGCTGGGGTGGGCTGGTTGTCGACCTATATTCCTGTCATGAAGCTAGATGCGTCTGCGGATGCGCTGGTGCTCGAGGGCGATACCTCGCTGGAATATTATCGGGAGATCAGTAAGCGCTACGGGTCGGAAGATTTTTTACTCGTTACCTATCAGCCCGATGGCGATCTTTTTGCTCCGGAGCAATTGCAGACCTTGGATGAGTTGCGAGGGCGTTTGGCCTTGCTGCCAAATGTGTCGTCTGTTAATTCCATACTCGATATTCCACTACTACAAAGCCCCCGAGTTTCACTGAGCCAAGTCACTGGTGGCGAAATTCCCACTCTGCGCAGCCCAGATATTGATATTGAGCAAGTAAAAGCAGAGTTGGCGAATAGTCCGATTTATAAATCTTTGCTTACCAGTGTAGACGGTACTACCACGGCGATTCAGGTTAATTTAAAGCGCGATGAACATTATTTTAAATTGCTGAATGAGCGCGACGCACTGCGCGCTAGAGCGGCGTCGGGGGACTTAAGCGCGGCGGAGAATAGCGAGCTGGCCGAACTAGAAAAGACCTTTGCAGATTATACCGGTGAAATGCACGAGCAGCAGGCAGAACTGGTCGCGTTAGCGCGGGATATTGTGACGGATTATCGTGGCGACGCGACGGTCTTCCTCGGTGGTGTGCCGATGATCGCCGTGGACATGATCGATTTTGTGAAAAGCGATTTGCGGGTGTTTGGTACGGGGATTTTAATTTTTATTGTCGTGCTATTGGTTGCCATTTTCCGCAGCTGGCGTTGGACTCTATTACCTTTGTCTACCTGTGTGCTCACCGTGACATTTATGCTGGGATTACTGAGCTTTCTAGATTGGCATTTGACGGTAATCTCTGCGAATTTTGTGGCGCTGCTATTAATTATTACCCTATCGATCACCATACATTTGGTGGTGCGTTTTAGGGAATACGCGGCGGCGCAACCTAATGCAGATCAATTTACGCTTGTGTCTGAAACGGTTGGCGTTATGTTGCGTCCCTGTATTTACACAGCATTAACCACTTTGGTCGCATTTGCGTCCTTGGTGGTAAGTGGTATTCGTCCGGTGATTGATTTCGGCTGGATGATGACGATTGGCGTATTAGCTGCCTTGGCCATGACGTTTATCGTATTACCTTGCGTGCTTATGTTATTAAAGCCTCGGGCTGAAAAAGGCGGCAACGACGAGTCGGCGACGTTCACCCGATATTTCGCTGTGGCTACCGAACACTACGGCAAAACGATTTTAGTGGTTTCTGCGGGCTTGCTAACGCTGAGTGTGTGGGGCATTACGCAGCTTAAAGTGGAAAACCGCTTCATTGATTATTTCCATGACACCACTGAAATTTATCAGGGCATGGAAACGATAGACGCGGAATTGGGTGGCACTATCCCGCTGGATATTATTTTAGACCTGCCAAAGACCAAGCCAGCGGCGGCTAAAGCTGTGGCAGCGGAAGACGATTTCAGCAGCGATTTTGCCGATGATTTTAGTGATGATTTCGGCGACGACTTTGGGGATGATTTTGGCGGTGATGACTTTGGTGGTGGCGCTAGCGCATCGCAAAGTGAGTGGTTCACCGTGGCCGGCATGAAGCGCGTTCAATCTGTGCACGACTACGTTGATAGTCTGCCTGAGACCGGCAAGGTGTTATCGCTGGCGACGTTCTACGATGTGATGCAAATCGTTATGGGTAATGTCGATGACCTGCAATTGGCATTGGCGCAGCGCTCATTGCCAGAGTCGATCACCTCAATACTGGTTGATCCTTATCTATCAACGGATGTCGATCAAGTGCGTATCAGCGTGCGGGTGAAGGAAACCAGTCGCACTTTGCATCGTCAGCAATTATTGACAGATGTGCGCGCTCACTTAATAGACGAGCTGGGCTTTGAGCCGGAACAGGTTCATTTAACCGGTATGTTGGTGTTGTACAACAATATGTTGCAAAGCCTATTTACCTCGCAAATTATGACCTTAAGCGCAGTATTTGTGGCGATTTTGGCCATGTTTATGGTGCTGTTCCGCTCGCTAAGTTTGGCCTTTATTGCACTGACCCCCAATTTATTGGCGGCTGGAGCGGTATTGGGTGGTATGGGCTTGGTGGGAATTCCGCTCGATATGATGACCATTACTATCGCAGCGATCACCGTGGGCATAGGTGTTGACGACACCATTCACTACGTTCACCGCTTTAAAGAGGAGTTTGCCAAAGACCAGAATTATTTGGCGGCAATGTACCGCAGTCACGCGAGTATCGGTAAGGCGATGTATTACACCTCGATCATTATCGTCTTCGGTTTCTCCATTTTGGCCTTGTCTAATTTCACGCCGAGTATTTATTTCGGCCTATTGACGGGGCTCGCGATGCTAGCGGCCTTGCTGGGTGCGATGCTGCTACTTCCTAAACTTATTTTGCTGATTAAGCCACTGGGGCCAGAGGCGGGAGCGAAGGCTTGATGTCTGCTCCCGCCACCGAGCTAGCGCTATTTCCTTTGCGTACGGTCTTATTTCCTGGTGGCCGAATGGGCCTACGGATATTTGAACGTCGCTATTTAGATATGGTGCGCGACACGCTTAGGGAGCAAGCTAGTTTTGGTATTGTGTGGATGCCTGAGGGCGGCAAGGAAGTGATGTCGCCGGGAGAGCGGCCCGCAAGTCTAGCGCTGATTGGCACTGAGGCGCGTATTGCAGATTGGAATCAGCAGCCCGATGGCCTTCTTGGTATTGTTGTTGAGGGCGGGCGTCGCTTTAAAATTAATCATGCTCGGCAAGCCGATAGCGGTTTGTATATGGGAGATGTGGATTGGCTGGCTGAGCCATCTGATCAGCCCCTGCCGCCCCGCAGTGAGGAATTGCACGATTTGCTGCGCCAGCTTGGTGAGCACCCCCATGTCCAGCGTTTAGGTATGACGGTGGATGTTGAAGAGGCGGGCGCTTTAGCAAACCGTCTTGCCCAGCTATTACCTCTGCCAGAAGAGCAGGCCTATCAATTATTGAGTATTGATGAGCCCTTGCAGCGTTTAAATACCCTCCATAATGTTCTCGACGGTCTCGCCAGCTAATTGTCGATAGTGAGACCATTTCCAATCCGTTATACTAGCCGTCATTTTTTATCCTCAGCAGAATCATTTCGCCGAGGATTTTCGTTTTACGAAACGAGTTCAGTGCATAAACCTGCATATTTATAGCGCAGGGTGCGGAGAAAATTGCGTCAATGGATATTAAACAATACATGACTGAGCTGGGCCGTCAGGCTCGGCAGGCGTCACGGGCAGTTGCCGCTGCAGATAGCGGTATGAAAAATCGCGCCTTGCTAGCGATGGCTGCGGCAGTAGATACGCGTCGGCAAGAGATATTGGCTGCCAATGCCAAGGATCTCGCCGCAGGGGAAGCTAACGGTCTAGAGCCGGCCTTAATGGATCGCTTGGCGCTCAATGACAAAGGTATAGATGGCATTATCGAAGGTTTGACGCAGGTTGCTGCGCTAGCGGACCCTGTTGGTGCAATTAGCGACATGAACTATCGGCCTAGCGGTATCCAAGTGGGTAAAATGCGGGTGCCATTAGGGGTGATCGGCATTATTTATGAGTCCCGTCCAAATGTGACCTTAGAGGCGGCGAGTCTGTGCTTGAAGTCAGGCAATGCCGCTATTTTACGCGGCGGTTCCGAGGCGATTCACTCAAATCAAGCTTTGGCGCTTTGCATTCGCGAAGGTTTGGCGGCGGCGGGCCTGCCTGAAACCGCTGTTCAAGTACTAGAAACCACTGACCGCGCGGCGGTAGGTGAGTTAATTACCATGCCTGAGTTTGTCGATGTGGTAGTGCCACGCGGTGGCAAAGGTCTGATTGAGCGTATTGCGCGGGATGCCACCGTTACGGTGATTAAGCACCTAGACGGTATTTGCCATGTTTATATAGATGACGCGGCGGATGCAGATAAAGCATTTGATATTGCATTAAACGCAAAGACCCACCGTTACGGCACCTGCAATACGATGGAAACCCTGCTTATTGCCGAGAGTCGTGTCGAGGAGCTACTGCCTAGAATTGCTGATGCAATGATAGCGAAAGGGGTGGAGTTGCGGGGTTGCCCGCGCACCCGTCAGGTTTTAATGGGTGCCGCTGATGCAACAGATGAAGATTGGGCAACGGAGTATTTGGCGCCAATATTGTCTATTCGTGTGGTGGCGGGTCTCGAAGAGGCTATGGACCATATTGCCCAATACAGCTCGGGCCACACCGAATCTATCGTTACCGAGAATTACACTACCGGTCGCCGCTTCTTGCGTGAGGTGGATTCAAGCTCAGTAATGATTAATGCGTCCACACGCTTTGCCGATGGCTTTGAATATGGGCTGGGTGCTGAAATTGGCATCTCTACCGACAAAATTCACGCTCGCGGGCCAGTGGGCTTAGAAGGCCTGACCTCACAGAAATATATTGTGTTAGGTGATGGCCATATTCGTGGCTAAATGACGGATTTTTTGCAGCAAAAGTCGGTGAATTCGGTCGCTATTTTTGGTGGCACCTTTGACCCTGTTCACAATGGTCATTTGCGTTCTGCTATTGAAATTAAAGAAGCACTTGGCGTTGGTGAGCTGCGTTTGATGCCAAGTCATCGACCACCTCTGCGCGGCGCGCCGGGGGCAGAAAGCCGCCAGCGTTTGGCAATGGTGGCGGCGGCTGTAAATGGTCAATCGGGTTTGCGGGTGGATGATCGCGAGTTACGCCGCGATGGGCCTTCGTACACGGCAGATACCCTGCGGGATTTGCGAGCGGAGCTAGGGGCAGCAGTGTCCTTAACCGTGGTAATGGGCAGCGATGCTTTTAATCAGTTACACCGCTGGCAAGATTGGCAGTCGCTGTTTAGTTTGGCCAATGTACTGTTGTTGCACCGAGCGGATTATCCCCTTGCGGCGGATGCGACGGTAACAGCGTTTGTTGAGGCGCGACGGGTCGCTGATGCAAGTGAGTTAACGGCGGTGAGCGCCGGTGGTTTTTATGAGTTAGGTCTGATTCAACTGCCGATTTCGGCAACCGATATTAGACAGCGGCTGGCCTCTGGCAAGTCGATTAGTTACCTTGTTCCCGACGTTGTCGCGGACTATATCGCTGAACACGGTTTGTATACACAGTGTAAGACATAGGAATTCCTGTTTGATGGATGCTGAGCAAGTAAAAAAGGTAGTTGTTGACGCGCTTGAAGATGTAAAAGCGCGCGATATTGTGACTTTAGATGTGCGTGAAATGAGCGGTGTAACCGACTTTATGGTGGTGTGCAGTGGCACCTCTAATCGTCATGTTAAATCTTTGGCAGACAATGTTTGGGTTGAAGTAAAAAAACGCGGCATCGTGCCGCTGGGTATGGAAGGCGAAAATACTGGCGATTGGGTGCTGGTAGATTTGGGTGACGTTGTTGTGCATGTGATGTTGCCTGAGGCGCGTTTGTTTTACGATCTAGAGCGTTTATGGCAAGTCCCTGTGTCGGGAAGCGATGAGAGTTAGTCTAATTTGCATCGGCACCAAAATGCCGGCGTGGGTTGAGGAAGGCGTTGCGGAGTATCGTAAGCGTCTTCCTGCGGAAATTAATTTTGAGATTAAAGAACTGCCCCTGCCCAAGCGGGGTAAAAACACCGATATACGCCGTGCGATTGCCCAGGAGGGCGAGGCCATGACGGCGGCGATTCCGGCTGGCGACAAAGTGATTGCACTTGATGTCTTAGGAAAGTCGGTGAGTACAGAAGCGTTATCAGAGGCTTTGCGTAGCTGGCAGATGGATGGCGACAACGTCAGTATTTTGGTTGGCGGCCCCGATGGTCTAAGTGCCTCGTGCTTGGCCTTAGCCAAGCAAAAGTGGTCGCTGTCGGCAATGACCTTGCCACATCCGCTAGTGCGGGTAATCTTTGCCGAGCAGCTATACCGAGCTTGGACTATTCTTAACAATCACCCCTATCATCGCTAATGGCTGAGTGAAATGAGACGACGCCAGCAGCTTAAAAATACGTTTTACGAACGCCGCGTTTATCGCCATCGAGTCACTATTTCAATCTTGGTTGTGATGGTGATGACCATGATCTTGGTGGGGCGTTATTCTCAGCTACAAATTTCAGACTACGATATATATAAAACCCAGTCTGATCGAAATCGTATTCAGCTTTTACCGATCGCCCCTAAGCGCGGCCTAATTTTTGATCGCAATGGCCTTCTACTTGCTGAGAATATTCCCAGCTACACCCTAACTGTAGTGAAGGAACGGGTGAAGTCGCTGGATGACACTCTGGCGATCATTAACGAAATTATCCCACTTAGCGAAGACGATATAGAGCAGTTCCGCAAGCGTTTAAGTCGTCGCCGGCCCTATGAGGCGGTGCCATTAAAATTCCGCGTTAGCGACGAAGATATCGCCAAATTAGCAGTAAATCGCCATCGTGTACCTGGGGTGGAGATTGATGCTCAGCTGGTGCGGCATTACCCGCAGGGGGAATTGTTTGCCCATATGCTAGGTTATGTGGGGCGGATTAGTGAGCGTGAAGTGGATGTTATTGATCCGGTTAATTACAGCGGCACCCACTATATTGGCAAAATCGGTTTAGAAAAATACTACGAAGAATTGCTGCACGGTACCGTTGGCTATCAAAACGTAGAGAGTAATGCCCACGGCCGTATTTTACGGGTGCTGGAACGCCACGACCCGCTACCTGGTGGCGATATTACCCTGAATGTAGACGCCTACGTTCAGCAGGTAGCTTACGAGGCCTTAACAAACCAGCGCGGTGCAATTGTTGCGATGGACCCTAACACTGGCGGCATTATTGCGATGGTGAGTGCGCCAGGCTATGACACGAACTTGTTCGTAAATGGTATCAGCTCTGTAGATTACAACGCCCTGCAAAATAATCCTGACCTGCCTTTGTACAATCGCGCCCTGCAGGGACAGTACCCACCGGCTTCGACCATAAAGCCGATGTGGGGATTGGCCGGCTTACACTATGGTGTGGTGACGCCTGCGACCCGCATTGCTGACCCCGGTTGGTTTAGTTTGCCGGACGACAGTCGCCGCTACCGCGATTGGAAACGTGGCGGACACGGCGCCACCGTTAATTTAGAACAGGCCGTAGTGCAATCCTGTGATGTGTATTTTTACGAATTAGCCTATAAATTGGGTATCGATCGCTTGCATAGCTTTGGTACGCGCTTCGGCTTGGGTGATGTTACCGGTATTGATAATACCAATGAGCGCGCGGGTTTAATGCCGTCGCGAGAGTGGAAAGAGCAAAGCCGAGGTGGGCATTGGTATCCCGGCGAAACGATCAATGTCGGAATCGGCCAAGGGTTTATGCTGGCAACACCTCTGCAATTAGCGGTGGCAACCTCGGTTGTTGCGTCTCGGGGAGAGTTGCGAGCCCCGCGCTTGTTGGCGTCTGTAGGTGAAGAGGCTGTGGTAGCGCCGCTTTTGGGTAAGATGGAAGATATCTCGAAGGCGCACTGGGACGCGATTACTCGTTCGATGGAAGAAGTAGTGAATGGCGCCCACGGCACTGGTCGCGGTTTGAAAGCAGGTTTGACCTACCGCATGGCAGGAAAGAGTGGTACCGCGCAGGTTGTTGGTATTGCTGCGGGTGAAAAGTATGACTCCAATGCAATACATGCTCGCAATAGAGATCACGCTTTATTTATCGCCTTCGCACCGGCTGAAGATCCAAAAATTGCCGTGGCCGTGGTGATTGAAAATGGTGAGCACGGCGGCAGCGTGGCTGGGCCGGCTGCTCGCAAGGTAATGGACGCATATTTGCTAGGTAAGCCTAAACAACCTGACCCCCTTCCAGCGGAAACTGCTGGTCCGGTGGTGACTGTTTCCGCCGGAGCTGAAGCGAATGAGTAATACTGACTTTTTAAGGCAAATGCCCGGCGATAGCCGGAGTATGAGTAATCCGCGCAGTATCAGCCAGCGTTTACATATTGATATTCCCTTGCTGGTGCTCTTGCTGATTTTAGCTGGGGTTGGCTTGGCGGTGTTGTACAGTGCCAGCGATGGCAGCATGGCAACGGTGCTTAGGCAGGGGCGCTTTTTATCCGTCGCGTTTGTAGTGATGATAATCGTTGCTCAGTTTCATCCTGAGCAATTGCAGCGCTGGGCGCCATTTGCCTACATTGGCGTACTGCTGTTGCTACTGGCGGTTGATTTTGTCGGTGTGGGAGCAAAGGGGGCTCAGCGCTGGCTTGGTATAGGCGGATTTCGTTTCCAGCCATCAGAGTTGGCAAAATTAGTATTGCCGATGGCGGTGGCGTGGTATTTATCAACTCACCCCTTGCCGCCGAGTATTCGTCATACCTTAATTAGCCTGTTGTTAATATTTTTGCCCACAGTGCTGATTGTGATGCAGCCGGATCTGGGGACGTCGATATTGATCGCAACCTCGGGTATTTTCGTACTCTTTCTAGCGGGCATCAGCTGGACGTTTATTGCCTCTTGCTTTGGGCTTGTTGGGCTTATGGCCTATCCGATGTGGGAATATGTACTCCACGACTACCAGCGCCAGCGCATTTTGACCTTGCTGAACCCTGAGCTTGATAAATTAGGTGCTGGTTGGAATATTATCCAATCAAAAACGGCGATTGGTTCCGGCGGTTTTGAGGGCAAGGGCTGGCTTCAGGGTACCCAGTCACATTTGGACTTTTTGCCTGAAAGTCATACGGATTTCATTATCGCCGTATTGGCAGAAGAATTCGGCCTGAGGGGGGTATTGCTGTTATTGTTGCTCTATGGCTTGATCATTAGCCGAGGCCTTTGGATTGCATCGCAGGCAAAACATTGCTTCGGCCGGCTATTGGGCGGGAGTATTATTCTAACTTTCTTTGTCTATGTATTCGTAAACATGGGCATGGTGTCAGGTTTACTGCCGGTGGTGGGTGTTCCCCTCCCTCTGGTAAGCCAAGGCGGTACCTCATTGGTAACATTGTTGGTGGGGTTTGGAGTTTTGATGGGTATTTGCGCAGATGAGCGTTTAGTACATCAATAATGATAGGACACGACGTGAAAATACAAAATAAGCAAAGATATACAGTGAAAAAATTACTGGGTGGTGCGCTTGCCGCACTGCTACTTTCAGCTACTGCACAGGCGGATTACAGTAATAATCCAGGCGCAGAGGGCTTCATCAAAACGATGGTTGAAAAGCATAATTTTGACCGCGATTGGGTCATGGCGATTTTGAAACAAGCAGAACCCAAGCAATCTATTTTAGATGCGATGTCCCGTCCCGCCGAATCTGTCATGACTTGGGGGCGCTACCGAAATATATTCATTCAAGACTCTCGCGTCTCCCAAGGTGTTGAGTTTTGGAAAGCCCATCGCGAAGAGTTGGCGCGGGCTGAAAAAGAGACTGGTGTTCCCGCCTCGATGATCGTTGGCATTATCGGCGTTGAAACGCGTTTTGGCCGCAATATGGGTAGCTACCGTGTGGTAGATGCCTTGGCAACCTTGGGTTTTGATTTTCCGCGCCGCAGCAAATTTTTTCTTGGCCAGTTAGAAGAATATATGTTGATGGTGCGCGAACAGGATATTGAGCCGTTTAGCTTGAAAGGCTCGTATGCTGGAGCAATGGGTTATGGTCAATTTATTCCCAGCAGTTACCGCGCCTATGCGGTTGATTTTGACGGTGACGGCAAAATCGATATTGTAAATAATACAGTCGATGCCATTGGCAGCGTTGCAAATTACTTTAAACGTCACGGCTGGCGCAGTGGTGAGCCTGTTGTTGCAAGCGTGGTACTAAAGGAAGGTGCCGACCACAGTTTATTTAACGCTGGTCTTAAGCCTGTTAAAACAGTTGCCCAGCTTAAGCAGGCAGGGATAGCGAGTGACCAAAAGCTCGCGCCGGAGCAAAAGGCCACCGCTATGAAGTTGGACGGTGAAAAAGGCGATGAATACTGGATTGGCCTGCAGAACTTTTATGTTATTACCCGTTACAACCACAGTGCAATGTATGCCATGGCGGCGTATCAGCTTAGTCAGTTAATTGCGGCGGAAATGCGTGAGGCTACTGAATCTTGATATATCGTGTTCTCGCGATAGCGGCCTTACTTGTGGTAGCGGCCTGTGCGCCGTTGCCACAAATAGAAGATGATAGCTCTCCTGCGGCTAGTGATACTAAGCCTCCTGTGAAGACGCAGGGGAAATCTCGATATAAATTTGAGCAAGATGGGGCGCCGCTCGCAAAATTGGACCCAAACACCATTGTTGATGCTCAACCTCGGCACGAGCTGATATTGGCTGCTGGGAATATGAATCCCTATGTGGTTCGCGGCAAAGAGTATCAACTCATTGACCAGTACCGCGGCTATAAAGAAAGGGGTATTGCCTCGTGGTACGGCACCAAGTTTCACGGTCACGCAACCTCAAATGGCGAAATTTATAGCCTCTATGAAATGACTGCGGCGCATACAAGGCTGCCAATTCCAATTTATGTCAAAGTCACCAATTTAGATAATGGTCGGACGGCCGTTGTGCGAGTGAATGATCGTGGGCCATTTCATTCAGACCGCATCATTGATCTTTCTTACGCTGCGGCGGTGAAGCTTGGCTATGCCGATAAGGGAACCGCGCGGGTGGAAATTGAGGTCATTGACACGGATAATGTCAATGTAGCAGCAGAGGCGAGTAATGCGCGGTATTATTTGCAGGTAGCGGCCTTTAGTAAGTTGTCTTCCGCAGCGGCTTTGCGGCAGCAGTTAAGTGCAGACTTGGGCTACCCTGTGATGGTTGCCTCCAGCGGAAATGATGAGTCTGCGATGCACAGAGTTAGAGTGGGGCCGTTTATAGATTACTCCTCCGTTCAGGCTGCAAAAAAAGTATTACAAAAACAATGGTCCGGTGATTCCCACTTGGTGGTAGAAGCCGGTGATTCCAGAAGTTAATGAGAGCAGATAAGGGTCTTATGTTTAAGCAAATGTTTGCAGCCGTTGCGGCAACAGTGGTTATGTCGTCAGCAAGTTTGGCGCAGCCGGATCTGGTGCCAGCGGCTCCGAGTGTCGCCGCATCCGCTTATTTTTTGATGGATGCCAATAGCGGCAAGGTATTAATCGAACACAATGCTGATGAGCGTTTACCGCCGGCCAGCTTGACCAAGTTAATGACTAGCTATGTGCTGTCCTATGAGCTTGAGCGCGGCCAAGTCAGCAATGATGACCTCGTAACGATTAGTAAAAATGCATGGGCCCAGAACCCAATTTTTAACGGTTCATCATTAATGTGGATCGAAGTCGGCAAGCAGGTGCCGCTAGGTGAGTTACATAAGGGTGTGGTGATCTCATCTGGTAATGACTCCAGTGTCGCTGTTGCCGAGCATATTGCCGGTAGCGAGGACGCCTTTGCCAGCATGATGAATCAGCATGCGGCAATGTTAGGCATGACAAATAGCCACTTTGTTAATTCGCACGGTTTGCCAGATCCCGATCACTACACCTCGGCGCGGGATTTAGCGATTTTATCCAAGGCTATTATCGCCTACAAAAATGAGTATGCGCTTTATAGCGAGCGCGACTTTATTTTCAATAACATCCGCCAAAGCAATCGCAATGGTTTGCTGTGGAGTGATCCTACCGTAGATGGTTTAAAAACCGGTCATACCACAACCGCAGGTTATTGTTTGGTTACATCAGCAAAGCGCGAAGGTATGCGTTTAATTGCGGTAGTCATGGGAACCAGTAGCACTCAGGCTCGTGAGCGCGAGACTCAAAAATTGCTGTCTTACGGCTTCCGCTATTTTGAAACCCATCAGTTGTATTCAGGTGGTACTGAGCTTATTCGCGCTAAAGTTTGGAAGGGCGCTAGCGAAGAGGTGAGCTTAGGCGTGCAAAAAGACGTGTTTATCACCATTCCAAGGGGTAAAAGCGACACTCTAGATGCTCAATTAAATGTAGATGAGGTGCTAATTGCACCAATCGCTGCTGATCAGGAGCATGGCGAACTAGTGGTGAATATGGAGGGCGCTGAAAAATTGCGTGTACCACTGGTCGCGCTAGAAGCCGTTGAAGAAGGCGGTATTCTCAAGCGCCTTTGGGATAGCGTAGTACTGTTCTTTGTGAATTTGATCTCCTGATAGCCTGTTTGTGCGCGGGAAAATCCCGCGCGAGTACCTTATGAATAGATTTACTAAGACTGAATCCACCGAGGCTGAAACCGGCAAGCCTCAGCTGGAATTTCCCTGTGAATACCCCATTAAAGTAATTGGTGTTGCTGATCAAAATCTTCGCCAATGCGTCATTGATATTATGCGCGCCAACGCGGGCGATATTGACGAGTCGCAGATCACTGAGCGAGCGAGTAGTGAAGGGCGCTTTGTTTCCGTGACGGTTGTCATTACCGCGACGGGCAAGCCTCAGCTAGATACCATATTTGCCCAGTTGAAAGCGACTGGCATTGTTAAAATGGTGCTTTAATGACTAGACCTGATACGCTTTGGTTGCGTAAATTGGGGCGTCAGAGCTACGAGCCGGTGTGGCGCGCCATGCAGCACTATACTGATACCCGTGATGCTGACAGCCCTGATGAGCTTTGGTTTTTAGAGCATGATGCTGTATTTACGCAAGGGCAGGCAGGCAAAGCCGAACATATTTTAATGCCGGGTGATATCCCCGTCGTACAAGTTGACCGCGGCGGCCAAGTGACGTATCACGGCCCAGGACAGCTGGTTGGCTATGTTCTGGTGGATTTGCGGCGCTTGGGTGTGGGAATACGCGACCTAGTCACTGCGATTGAAAATAGCATTGTGGCGGTATTGGCAGGCTTAGATATACCCGCTCACCCGCGTGCTGATGCCCCTGGGGTCTATGTCGAGAGTGGTGCTAAAATAGCCCAGCTTGGCTTGCGGGTGCGTCGTGGCAGTACTTTCCACGGCCTGAGCTTGAATATTGATATGGATTTAAGCGTGTTTCAGCGTATTAATCCCTGTGGTTATCAGGGCATGGCGGTGACGGATATTCGTCGTGAGAATAACGCCGCGCTGTCATCGCAAAATGAGCTTACCAGTTTATTGAGTGCCGAATTGGCTAACTCGCTAGGCTATTTACATTGTCGGGAGGTGAGCGAACACTGTTTACCCGATACATCGGGGGTATTATGAAGTCAGAGCAGGAAGGCGCAGTGGGAATCATCCCAAAAGCCGCCGCAAAAAAAGTTGTTCAAGGCGAGAAGTTGCGTGGTGCCGAAAAGGTTGCCCGCATTCCGATAAAAGTTATTCCCACCGTTGAGTTGCCAAGCAAGCCATCTTGGATACGAGTCAAAATGTCTACCGGTCCAGAAGTGAGCCGGATCAAGAGTATTTTACGTAAACACAAATTGGCGTCGGTATGCGAAGAAGCGGCCTGTCCTAATTTGGGAGAGTGTTTCAGCGGTGGCACGGCAACCTTTATGATTATGGGTGAAATTTGTACCCGTCGCTGCCCTTTCTGCGATGTCGCCCATGGCCGTCCCAATGCGCTGGATGAAAACGAACCGCGTGAATTGGCAGAAGCCATAGCCGAAATGAAATTAAAATACGTGGTCGTGACCTCGGTGGATCGTGACGATTTGCGCGATGGCGGTGCCCAACATTTCGCAAATTGTATTCGTGAAACGCGTGCACTAAGCCCAGACATCCGCATTGAAGTTCTTGTGCCAGATTTTCGGGGCCGCATGGATGTCGCCCTAGATATTCTAGAAAAAGACGCCCCAGATGTGTTTAATCACAATCTTGAATCGGTGCCGAGCCTGTATAAGAAAATACGGCCTGGTTCTGATTATCAGTGGTCCTTAGATTTACTTAAAAAATACAAGCAGCGTCGCCCAGACGTGCTGACTAAATCGGGTTTGATGTTGGGCTTGGGCGAAACCGCGGAAGAGTTAATTCAAGTAATGAAGGATATGCGGGCCCACGACATTGATATGATTACCCTAGGGCAATATTTGCAACCCAGTCGCGATCATTTGGCGGTGGAACGTTTTGTTACACCAGAAGAGTTTGACGAGTTTGGCCGCATTGCGACCGAACTGGGATTTAAAAGCGTCGCCAGCGGTCCTTTGGTTCGCTCTTCCTACCATGCAGATAAACAAGTTGATTTAAGCCTGCTTAAATCAATGTAGTGCGAGCTTTAGTAGATTTATGTGGCGCTTGTTGTTCGACAGATGAAGGCAGGCGCCAAACGCCCCACTCCAAATAGTAGTTTATTTCAATTAATTCGACGCTTATTTAAACCCTTATTTATTGATGGTTTGCTTAGCGCTGGTGAAGCATATGTCTGAAAAGTCCCAAATTCCCCTCGTGATTATCACTGGTGCATCGCAGGGTATTGGTGCGGCTATCGCACAATGTTTTGCAAATGCAGAATTTCCTGTGCGTTTGGCATTGCTAGCCAGAAACAAAGCTGCACTCGAGCAGGTGGCTTTAAATTGCACTGGGGCGGATGATCTAGCTTGCTATGCTGTTGACGTAAGTGACGAGCAGCAAGTATTGGATTTTGCGCAAAACTTGCAGCGTGATATGGGTGATGCCAGTGTATTAATAAACAATGCGGGATGTTGGCATGGCGCGACGGTAGCAGATATGTCAGCGGCGGATTTCGATCGCATTATCGCGGTAAATTTGCGCAGTACTTTTCTTATGAGTCGTATGGTGTTGCCGGCAATGTTACAGCGTCAGTACGGCGATATTTTTAATATGTCTTCTACAGCGGGTTTTGAGGGTTACGCTGGGGTGTCAGCATATTGCGCCGCGAAACATGCCGTTAGTGGATTTACAAAAGCTTTGCGGGAAGAAGTGCGGGGTAAAGGTATTCGCGTGTCCTGTGTGTCTCCTGGGCCTACGTACTCCCCATCTTGGCATTCGTCAGGTATAGCAAAAGAGCAGTTTATGCCGGCTGAAGATGTTGCCCGTGCTTTTTTAGAAATCTATCGCATGGATCGCAATGTTGTTGTTGAGGATATTGTTTTGCGGCCGCAAGCAGGGCATATCAGCAGTTAGTTTTGCAGTGCTTTGTGTTTCATTGCGCTTGCCGTGTCAGATCCTAAATAGCTTTCGATTAGAAAATGCACCGCGTATAACAAGGGTGTCATCAAAACGGCCATCAAAAACTTGTAGATATAATTGACGACGCCTATCGCGAGCACGAGTTGTAAGCTCCAATCTGCGCCGATGTAAAAGGCGATAAATAAGACTACAAAGCTATCTATGAATTGGCTGACGAGGGTGGAGCCAGTTGCGCGCAGCCAGATCATACCTTCGCCGGTGATTTTTTTGACCCGCTGAAAAACAGAAATGTCGATAATTTGGCCGACTAAAAACGCAACTAATGACCCCAAAATAATCCATAGACCCTGGCCAAAAACCAATCTAAAGGCGGCGTCGTAGTCGCCAACTTGGCTGCGAAGCAAGGCCTGCTCGTCTGGCGTAAGATCGGGACTGATATGCGATTGCGGCCAGAAGTCTGCGGGAGCGAGGTGTATGCCAACAAAGACCATCGCAAAGGCATATACAATGAGGCCTGCGGTTAAGTATGAAAGCAGGCGAACGCCGCGTTTGCCGTAGTATTCATTGATTAAGTCGGTCAAAACAAAAACAAAGGGCCAGAGTAGAACCCCCGTTGTTAAATTAAATGATAGCTCGCTAATGCCAAAGAGGCTGAAGTTAAGGGGGGCAATATCTACGCTGCGTTCAAGGGAAAATATTTTTACGCCAATCAGCTCGGCAAGAATGGCATTGGCAACAAAGAAGCCGCCCAGCATGATAAAAAGTCGAGTAGCTTTGTTCTCGAGCACATTATGTTGCACTGGCATCCTCAATATTTTATCTGCTGAATGTAATCTTAGTATTGCTGGTGGCTCTATTGAGCTGGCTGCGGTTTATACAAAGCGCATCGATAAATCGATGGCTTGCGCATGTTTGGTTAAGGCGCCTATCGAAATAAAGTCCACACCGGTTTCTGCGATGGCCGCCAAGGTCTGCGTACTGACATTGCCGGAGGCTTCCAATTTTGCTCGGCCAGCGGTGCGGGCGACACCTTCGCGCATATCTTCAAGGCTGAAATTGTCGAGCATAATAATATCGGCATTGCCCTCTAATGCGATATCGAGCTCTGTTAAGTTTTCAACCTCTACCTCAACGGGCTTGAGTGGCGCGATGTCCCGTGCCGCGAGAATGGCAGCGGCGATGCCTCCACATGCGGCGATATGATTTTCTTTGATGAGAAATGCATCATACAAACCAATGCGATGATTATGGCAGCCACCACAGGTGACGGCGTATTTTTGAGCGGTTCGCAGCCCTGGTATTGTTTTACGGGTGTCGAGCAGACGCACATCGGTATGAGCGACTAAGTCTGAATAGTGTTTGCAGATCGTTGCGGTACCTGACAACAGTTGCAAAAAATTGAGCGCGGTGCGTTCACCAGTAAGTAGTGCACGGGCGGGGCCAGACAATTCAAACAGCACACTATTGGCGGTTACGTAGTCGCCATCGGCAATATGCCACGTAACTGTGATTGAGTTATCAATTTGTTGAAAAACTTCGTTGACCCAGTTTACCCCGCAAATAACGGCATTTTCCCGGGTAATGATCCGTGCAGTAGCGGTGTGTTCTGCTGGAATTAGTTGGGCGGTTATATCGCCGCTACCAATGTCTTCAGCGAGTGCGAAACGCACGGTTTCTGTGATGTCACGCTGCAGGGCGTCAGAAAATTGCATGGTGGTTTTCCAAGCGAATGAAATGAAAATGACAGTAGCCAGTCATTCTACCAGCACATGTAGAAATGTGCGCCTTTTGTATGGTTTTAGCGTAGTGTGTAAGTAGTTATAGCAATGGCTTCGGAAAGACTTTTTAAAGTATAACTATATGATGCTTGGCGTTTGCTGTCACTTGCGCTAAGTTATGCGGGCCAAGTTAATAAGTAAGCCTTTTGTCTTTGAAATACTTGAGAAAAACTACAGGTAGTTATGACTGATAAACCCACCAAGGTAGTGGATTTAAGCACGCGGCGAGAGCCGGATGCGTCTGCTGAGCCATTGCCTAATGCCTTGCTTGCGCTTCGCGATAAAGCCAGTGGGTTTTTACAGGGGCGAATGGCAGTATTCCTCGACGAGGCTGACGATGCCTTGTTCGAATTGGCCGATGAGGCGAGCAATGCTCGCGAGCAGCACCTGTATTTCGATGCTATGCGCGAGATTCGCGTTAATCGCGAGAGTATTGAAAAGCGCTTTACCGAAACGTTTATCAATACTTTTGCTGCGGCGCCTAAGTTGGCAAGTTCCTCCTTGGAGCGCGGGCAGGCCAAGCTTAAATTGCTGGAGTCTGAAGCCCTTGAAGAGCTGGTTGCTCTTGAAGGTATGGCAAATAAGGCGGAGCGGCGTTTCCTTCATGAAGTGTGGATTTTGTGTACCGCTTGGCAGCACCTTGTTAGCGGTCCTGTGGTGGCAGCCAAAGAATTACCGATGGGGCCGGCGAAAATTACCGCAGCCTTGGGTGTTGCGTGCCAGTCTTTAAATATCGACATTAAAGCTAAATTAATTCTCTATAAGCTTTTCGATACTGTGGTTATCGCTGAATATGCCGATCTGTATCAGCTTCTCCTTCCCGTGCTCGATGCTCAGGGCTTACCGCTACAAAAGCTTGAGACAAAATCGACTAAATCTTATTCCAAAGCCGCAAGCTCCGCTGAGCTGTCTTCGCCCAATTCGCCCAAAGAGCAGCAGCAAGAGTTAGATCACCGGCAATCTACCGAATTAGTTAGCCATCTGTTTGATGCTCTAGATAGTTTGCTTAGCAATACGACTCAGGATGGCGGTGCACCCAAAACAGCACTGTCTAAGCCATCGTTTATGGTGGCCCTGCAGGAAATGCAGAACGAGCAATTCGCCCAATTTAACGTGAAAGTTACGATGGGCGTAGACGGTGCTAGCACTGACTTCAATGCGATGGCGCAGAAGCTAGTGGCTCGCTTGCAGCAGGTGAATTTGGTTGCCAACACCGACGTGTCGGCGCTTTCCTATCAGCGTGATCAAGACACCATTAACTTTGTCGGCGCCTTGTTCCAATTTATTTTAGATGGCGATGGCTTGGCCGAGTCTTTAAAAGGCCTGATTGCACGATTACAGATTCCTGTCTTGAAAATGGCGATGCTCGACAAGGGCTTTTTTGGTCACGACGAACATCCCGCCCGTAAATTATTGAGCGCCTTGGTGAGTGCTGGTATTGGTTGGTCACCGGTAGCAGGTGTAGACCGAGACCCGCTGTACAAAAAGACCGAAGAAGTGGTCATGCGTATCCTGCGTGATTTCGGTGTAGACACCCAAGTATTTATTGATGCCTACGAAGATTTCTCAGAATTTAATGAGAAGGCTAAGCGCAGAGCAGAGCTGGTCGCGCGAAGAACAGTAGATGCCGAAGACGGTAAGGCCGCAGCAGAAAATGCGCGGATGTATATTGCCGCTATTTTAGAAAGCAAATTGGGCGGCGTTGATTGCCCGCCAGTTGTCACCAAAATCTTGCAGCTGGGTTGGAGTAAGGTGCTGTTTTTAAGTTATATCCAGCACGGAAAAGACAGTGAGCGTTTTGCCGAAGACGCCGGTTTGATCGAGCGTTTACTTTGGAGTGTGCTTCCCTCGGATGAACCCGGGCATAGAAACGAGTTGATTGCGGCATTACCGCTACTGGTGGAAACGCTGCGTTTAGGTTTTGCACGGGTCTCTTTAAATGCCTTTGAAACTGATCGCTGGTTTGAGCAGCTTGAGCGCTTGCACTTGGCAAAACTTAGCCGTAAAGAGGTGGTACGAGTACCTGTAGCTGAGCCTCTGCGTGAGCCTGAGCAGGGGGCTTCGTCTGCTGAGACCTTCAGCGATACCAAGGTGGAGCCTAGTCCCACTAACGTGCCAACTACCGCTAGAATTGAAGTTGATGAAGCAGCGGGTTTAGGGCGTGAAGAAGTAGATTTAAGCGCCAAGGATTCTGAGCTTGCCAGCCTGGATGCATCCTTGGCTGAAAGCCTGGGCGACGATGGCGCTTGGTCTGAGCCAGAGGTACATTCTGTGCCGTTGGCTACACCGCGCAGTGATGATTCTCGACCTGAAATTGAAAACAGTGCGATTCAAACTTTGCGGGTGGGCAATTGGGTTGATTTTCGTCAGGAAGACGGGCGTATGCTGCGTTGCCGTCTCGCTGCGGTGATTAACGGCATTGGCAAATATATTTTTGTTAATCGCTCGGGTATTAAGGTTGCTGAACTTAATCGAGACGAGTTGCAGCTCGCATTAGCAGGGCAAAAAGTGGTTTTGATTGACGATGATCGCTTGTTTGATCGAGCCCTAGAATCAGTCATTAGCAATCTGCGTGACATGAAAGACAAGCCGCTGTAAGACTCGCCACAAAATTCCTCAATAGTTAAAAAGCGCAAACCACCTGTGGTCTAGGTGGTTTGCCTGCCCTCCTTAGCACGGCCCTCCAGCATTTACCCACGCCTGTACTGCCTCAACAAAAGCCGGCTGGCTCAGTGGCGGTGTGGTGCGGTTGCCGCCGGGCGTCCAAGCCCACAGGACTAAATCGTCTTCGCTCATATGTTTTAAAAGGTCAGCAAGGCTGCGATCGCCATTCTTGCTCTTATCTTTGAGTACCTGACAAAGTTGGCTGGCGCTTAAACCCTCCCAGCCCATGCTCAGCGGTGCTAGCCCCCAGTGGGGTGCGCCTGGTACCGCGCCATCGGCCACATTGTTGTCTTGGTGGCAGGCTGAGCACTGCAGTGTTGGTGCGCCGTGATTGTCTGCCCCTCTAACCACTAATTGGTCGTGACGGCGGCGCTCATCGCCTTGGCGTGGGAAATCGGTAATGGTGTGGCAGTTCATACAGCGCGGATGGCTTAGCACTTCATACAGTGGCTGGAATAGCGGCGATTGAGCGAGCGCACTGTGACCGAGCAGGGTAGAGGTTCCCAACAATGTCAGTGTGAATATCAGGCGAGCTGTGCGTGTCATTGAATTGGTCATGATTAAGTCCCTGATTAGGCAATTTTGAAATTGCTGCGGGTCAGCGGCAGTTCGCGGATACGCTCGCCAATGGCGCCGAATATGGCGTTGGCGAGGGCGGGTCCTACACAGGGAACCCCGAGTTCACCGACACCACCTACGGGCTCGCCGCTGTTTACGATGACGGTTTCGATAGTCGGGGTTTGGTGCATACGAAGTACCGGGTAATCGTCAAAGTTACTTTGTTGCACAACGCCATCTTCGAGCAGGATTTCTCCGAATAGAATGCTGGAGAGTGCGAAGACAACGGCGGACTCTACCTGCGCGATGACGAGGTCTGGGTTCACCGCTGTGCCGCAATCCACTGCGCTGACGACACGATGTACGGTTAGCTCGCGATTGGCCGACACCGACACTTCTACCACTTGGGCGACAAAGCTATTCCAGTGGCCCATCACAGCAATGCCTTGGCTTCTGCCGCTGACTGGAAAACCCCAGTTGGCTGCGTCTGCTACGGCGTCTAATACCGCTCTGTGGCGGGGTTTTTCTGAGAGCAGGTCGCGCCGGAAGCTGTAGGGATTCTTGTTTACCTTGAGGGCGAGTTCATCGATAAAGGTTTCCTGCGCGAAAACGTCAGAGAACTTGTTTACTGAGCGCATCCACAACGCCGGCATATTGAGGTTGACCGTGAGGTGCGCGTCCATCAATACATTGTCGATTTTATAGGGCATGCCGGTTTCAAAGTCCGTCAGCTCTTTTAGTGGGGGCAGGGTAAAGTCCGCCAGACTATCCAAAAGATTTTCGGCGTACAGCAGTGCCGTAACATCTTGGGTGACCGAGCGATGGGTCCACGCGGAAATATTATTCGCGCTATCGATTGATGCCGAGACCCTGACGGCGGCGGCGGGGCGATAATAGCCGCCCTTCATATCGTCTTCTCTTGTCCAAACAACTTTGACGGGTTGGCGTAATTGTTTAGCAACGCCGCAGGCATCGCGGACATAATCCGCTAAGGGGTTGCCTCTGCGGCCAAAGCCGCCGCCAGCGGGCATTGCGTGGAAGGTGATTTGGTTTGGCAGCAGCCCGAGTATCAGCCCCGCAAAAATTTTATCGAGGGTTGCCGACTGGGTGCCCGTCCAAATCTCGGCGCTACTGCCGTCGTAATCGACCACGACATTTAATGGCTCCATAGCGGCGTGGGCCATAAAGGGAAAATAGTAGTCTGCACTAACGGTTTCGCTGGCCAGTGTTTGTGCGAGCAATACCAAGCCGTCGCTTCTAATGGGAACGCCGGGAAGGTTTAGCCTAAAGTTGTAAGCATCGCGCTGGGTGTCGGAATCGGTGCGCCCAGCCAGTAACTCATTCCATTGAATTTGTAGGGCTTTGCGGCCTTTGTCGGCGGCCCAAAAATCATCGGCGACAACGGCAACGCCACCCAAAATAGTGTAAACACCGCGTACCCCAGGAACGGCAAGTGCGGCATTGTCGTCAACATTCAGCGCTTGGCCGTTAAATCGTGGTGGTCGCGCAATAACGGCGGTAAGCATGCCGGGAATGTCGACGTCGATACCGTATTGGAAGCTGCCATCGGTTTTGGCAGCGGCATCTAGTCTTTGTGGCGAGGAGCCAATGATTCGATAGTCTGCGGGGTTCTTTAAACTCGGATTGCTAGGGACGCGCTCTTGGGCTGCTTCGCTAGAGAGTTCGCCATAGCTGGCGCGGCGTCCGCCGATGTCGTCTATAACATAGCTGGACTCGGTGCGCAGGGATGATGGGTCTACTCCCCAGCGCTTTGCGGCGGCACTGACCAACATTTGCCGAACCGCGGCGCCAACACTGCGCTGTCCCTCAAAATAACCGCGAATGGCGGAGCTAGCGACGGTGAATTGGAGTAGGTTCTGAAAATAGGGGTTGTTGAAATTCGCGGCAACGGGTGACAGTTCTCCGCTAACTTGGCTCCAGTCGGCGTCTAGCTCCTCCGCGACAATCATCGGAATTGCGGTGAGTGCACCTTGACCAATTTCCGCCGCACCAACAAGAATGGTGATCTTGTTGTCAGTGCTGATGCGCATAAATTCGCCGACCTGAAATGCTTCGGCGGGACTTGTTGGCTCGCCACCGTTATTTGGTGGTGTGCCGGTATTGTTGTTAGATGAGCTTGAGCCACCACCGCAGGCGACCAGTAAGCCGCCGCCGGCCATGACGCTGACGCGAATGAAGTTACGGCGAGATAGCATTGTTAACTTTGACATAGCGGCGGCCCTTATAGCTGTTCAGTGGCAATTTTGTGAATGGCCTTGCGTATTCGGGGGTAGGTGCCACAGCGGCAAATATTGCCAGAAAGCGCCTTATCGATGTCTTGGTCACTTGGCGAGGAGTTATCTTTTAATAATGCTGTTGCCGCCATTATCTGGCCTGATTGGCAGTAGCCGCACTGGGGTACATTTAGCTCCTGCCATGTGGCCTGGACTAAGCCACCGATGTGTTCGTTGCCGATATCTTCAATGGTGCGAACCTGTTTGTCGCCAACAGCGCTGATGGGCATAACGCAGGAACGGGTGGGTTGGCCATCTATATGTACCGTGCAAGCTCCGCACAAGGCTTGCCCGCAGCCGTATTTCGATCCGGTAAGTTTGAGGTTTTCACGCAAAACCCATAGCAGCGGTTTGTCCTCGCTGACATCGACGGTGTGAGCAATACCGTTTACGCGGATGGTGAACATAGTTTCTCCTGTGCTCTGATGTGAGCAGCTTCTTATTTGCTTCGGTGCTGTGTGAGCCTGGTTCAGGTTTACACGGGCTTATTTTGTATTTTAACTCAGGGCTTGTTCACGAAAAGCGCGCTGCTAGGCTCTGAAAACGGACTATTTATAGAGTTTAGTGGATATACGCGCAGTTCGAAGGCTTAGCCTTGCTTATAATGCTCGCAAAATAGCAGTTGATGTAATACGTGTAAACACTGCTTATGGATCATCTATCGGAGATAGGCGCAGTCCTAGTAGGGCATGCGCAGGGGCGGCTCTTGAATAAGGGAGAGTTGTTCGCGCAATTGCAAAATATGCTCGCCCCAGTAACGCTCGGTATTAAACCAGGGAAAGGCCTTGGGAAAGGCGGGGTCTTGCCAGCGCCTAGCGAGCCACGCTGCGTGGTGCATAATACGCAGGCTGCGCAGGGCTTCGATGAGTCCTAGTTCGCGGGGGTCGAAATCATAAAATTCTTGGTAGCCTTCAATTAGCTCCATTATCGCGCGCTGCTGATTGTCGTGTTCGCCGGACAAAAACATCCACAAATCTTGAATCGCTGGTGCCATGCGGCTGTCGTCAAAGTCTACTAGCCAGGTTTCGTCATTCCGAGACAGTATATTGCCGACGTGACCGTCACCGTGGCAGCGGATGTAAGTTGGGGCAATTTCGTCGAAGCGTTGTTTAACCAGTCGCAGGAGGTCTTCGCTGAGGCTCGCGTAAGACTCTCTTAGGCTGCTTGGAATTACCTCCGCTAATATGTCTCGGCGGCTGTCGTCGCCAAAGCTGACAACATCTAATTTGGGTCGAAACTGGTAGGCAGCGCTAGCGCCGACAAGGTGCAGGCGGCCAAAAAGGCGGCCGAGTTGAAAGAGGTTGTCCATGTCGTCTAATGCCGGTGCATGACCGCCACGCCGGGGGTAGATTGAAAATCGGTAGCCTTCAAAATGGAAAAGGCTGTCTCCCGCGTCGTTCTGCCAAGGGGGAATAACCGGAATATCGGTGTCAGCTAGCTGTTGAGTAAAGCGGTGTTCTTCTAGTATTTGCTCATCGCTCCAGCGTTCTGGGCGATAGAATTTCACCACCACGGGCTCTTGGTCTTCTAATCCAAATTGATAAACCCGATTTTCGTAGCTGTTTAGGGCAAATACCCTTAGGTCGCTCACATAGCCTAGGCTTTCTACCGCATCAATGACGCGATCTGGATTGAGGTTGGCGAAGTCAGTTTGTTCAGTTGTTGTCATTGTGCCAGCCCGTATTCGTTAATAAGGGCGACCGTTTTAATCTGAGCAAAAACCTGTTGGCCTTCGCGAAGTTGCAGTCGGTCGCAGGATTTGTGAGTAATGCGCGCCAATAAAAACTGCTCATTTAAGCGCAGGCGAATAGTAAGCTGAGCGTTTGTTGACCTCGCTGAGTGGCTTTCAATGGTGTCGATAGTGCAGGGCAAAATATTCATGATGCTGCTGTGCTGTGGCGCATCTAGGCTAATGCTCACGTCCCGCGCAGCCACGAATAAGCGCAAAGCCTGCCCCGGCTCGGCGCTAAGGTAGTTGACGGTGAGTTGATGGTCGGCGTCCACATCTAGGGTGCTGAGTCCGTAATCTAAATCATGGTCGCATAGCTGCGCGCTAAGCACTGCGCCGGCACCCTGCTGATGACTTAGGGGCAGGTCGAGGCGGGTGCTTAGGCTAATCAGGTCGCCTTCCGCAATTAGCTGACCTTTTTCTATCAATATAACGTGATCGGCTAGCCGGCTGATTTCGTGAAAGCTGTGGCTGACATATAAAACGGGAATGTCGAGGTGCTTGGGTAGGCCTTGTAATACATCGAGCATGTGTTCACGGGCACTGTCGTGGAGTCCAGAAAGCGGTTCGTCCATGAGCAATAATTGCGGGTGCCGAAGCAGCGCGCGGGCGATGGCGACGCGTTTGCGTTCGCCGCCAGAAAGTTTGTCCACACGGCGGTTTAGCAATGGCGTGATTTGCAGCCAGTCACACACTTCCTCGTTGGACGGCCCTTCTTTTTTGAATTGGCGTTTACGAGCGTAGTCGAGGTTTCCCATCACGCTAAGGTGTGGAAATAGCTGGGCATCTTGGAAAACGAGACCAATGCCGCGCTGCTCAGTTTTAAGTATGCTGCGTTCAGTTTGCCAGTCTTGTCCTGCAAACTGCACCATGCCACTTGGCGCGGTATCGAGACCGGCTATACAGCGGAGCAAGCTGGTTTTACCACTGCCGCTGGGGCCGCAAATAGCGGTGATACCGGTGGAGGGTATAGCGGTGTCAATATCGAGGCAGAATTCACCGCGTTGTAAATGCAAAGATAGCAGGAGGCTCATTTGCTGGCCTCGCCATTGTTCGACGGTGCAGTAAGCCCGCGGTAGCCGTTGAAGAGATAGACGAGGCTGAGTACCAGCAAAGAAAACAGGATAAGGCCGCCAGCCAACCAGTGAGCGGTGTCGTATTGCAGAGATTCCACGCGCTCATAAAGGGCGATAGAAATCACCTGGGTTTGCCCCGGAATATTGCCGCCAATCATTAAGACCACGCCAAATTCACCGACGGTGTGGGCAAAGCCGAGTGTGCTGGCAACTAAAAAATTACTGCGACACAGCGGCAAAATAACGCTAAAAAAACGGTCGATAGGGCCGGAGCCAAGGCTGGCGGCGGTTTCCAAAAAAGGTTTGGGTAGTTGCTGAAAACCGCTTTGTAGGGGTTGCACCACAAAGGGCAGCGAGTAAATGACCGAGGCGATGACGAGGGCGCTAAAACTAAAGGCTAAGGTATCGCCTGTTAGGTATTGCCAGAGTTGCGCAATTGCTGAATTTGGCGCAAAGGCGATCAGCAGGTAGAAGCCAAGCACGGTTGGGGGCAGCACCAATGGCAGAGCAATGGTCGCCTCTAAGATGGGTTTGAAGCGAATACGGGTATTGGCTAGCCACCACGCTAGGGGCGTGCCGATTGCTAATAGTATAAGGGTGCTTAGGCCCGCTAGCTTGAGGGTTAAGACTATTGCGAGCCAGTCATTTTGACTCACGTTATGACTCGCTGCGTTGAGGAGGTGTGAATGTGAAACATAAATAACTCCTCCTATAATTTGGTGTTAGGGGGTGCGTGCTAGGCACCAAATATCAACACGGGCAGCGCCGTTGCGCGCCAGTATAGCGGCCATAGTATTGGCTGTCGCGGTTGTTGTTACAACATCGTCGATCACGGCGAGGTGCTTATTTTTAACATCTGCGCTTGGTAAAAAAGCAAAGGCATGATGCAGATTTTTACGGCGTGCAGCGGCGTTCAAGCCCTGTTGGGAGTGCGTGGCGCGGGGGTGTTTGACTGCATGGTATACGGGAATGTTGAGGGCATTTCCTAGGTCATTTGCAAGTACTATCGACTGATTGAAGCCGCGTTGTAGGCGCCGTCGCCAGTGTATTGGTACAGGTATTAGTGCATCGGGGAGTGGGCCTAGCTGATCCGCGCAGCGACCTAGCCAGAGTTTGCTTAATACGGCGCCGTAATGGAGCTTCTTTTGGTGCTTAAAGCCGGCAATTAGGCGGTCTACAGGAAAGTCGTAACGCAATGCGGCGATGCACTGATGGAAGTCGGGTGCCTTGCGTAAACACCGTCCGCAGCGATTTTGCCTGGACTTTGCTGGTAGTGGTAGAGCGCAGCAGTTGCAGCAAGTAGTGAGCCAAGGAAGCTCGGATTCACAGGGGCTGCAGAGGTCTATGTCCCGTCTGCTGGGGCTTTGGCACAAGATGCAGCGGCCCTGTATCAGCCGATAACTGAGGTTTTTTATTCTCGAGATGTGAAATCTGTTAACCATGAGCATCCTTGCTGGTTGACAGCTTGCGATAAGCCTTTATCATTGTCACATTGAAATGACACAAACTTTACGCCGGACTTTATCATGACTAACGCCGCTTTAACGACAATTCGTAACGATTGGACTAGTGCAGAGGTGCAGGCTTTATTTGCACAGCCGTTTAACGATTTGTTGTTTCAGGCGCAAACAGTGCACCGCGCAAATTTTGATCCAAATGCGGTTCAAGTCAGCACGCTGTTGTCGATAAAAACCGGTGCCTGCCCAGAAGATTGCAAGTATTGCCCGCAAAGCAACCGCTATGACACGGGGCTGGAAAAAGAAAAACTGATGGAGGTCCAGAAAGTACTAGCCGAGGCGCGTGCTGCCAAGGCCTCTGGTACAACTCGTTTTTGCATGGGCGCCGCCTGGCGCTCACCAAAAAAGAAAGACATGCCCTACGTGACGGCGATGGTTCGTGGCGTGAAGGAAATGGGCTTAGAAACCTGCATGACCTTGGGTATGTTAACCGGCGAGCAGGCCGCTGAGCTTGCTGAGGCCGGCTTAGATTATTACAACCACAATCTAGATACCTCGCCGGAATATTATGGTGAGATCATTACCACCCGTACTTATCAAGATCGCTTGGGTACTCTGTCAAATGTTCGTGATGCCGGTATTAAAGTGTGTAGCGGCGGTATTGTTGGTATGGGGGAGTCGATCAAAGATCGCGCCGGCTTGTTGATGCAGCTTGCCAATTTACCTGTGCAGCCTGAGAGCGTGCCGATCAATATGTTGGTGAAAGTTGAAGGTACGCCGATGGCTGATGTCGCCGACTTGGATCCCTTTGATTTTATTCGCACGATTGCGGTTGCGCGGATCATGATGCCGAAGTCTCACGTCCGTTTATCTGCAGGCCGTGAATCTATGAATGAAGAAATGCACGCACTGGCCTATTTCGCGGGTGCTAATTCCATTTTCTATGGTGAAAAGCTGCTTACTACGCCAAACCCCAAAGCGAATAAAGATTTGGAATTGTTTGGGCGCCTAGGAATAAAGCCTGAAGAGCGTCATGTAGAGCACGATGACGACGCGCAAAGCGAGGCTTTATTGGGTGCCGTAGAGCAAGCTCAAAACGATCGCTTTTTCTATGACGCTACAGCCTAACCCGCTGTCGAGATAATTATGTTGACCGAGGCCCTGCAGCGAAGGCTGGCAGAGCGCCATGAGCAATCCCGCTATCGTAGCCGTCGTGTGTTGGACTCGGCGCAGGGCGCGAGGATTGTTGTCGATGGGCGCGAATTTTTGCAGTTCTGCAGCAACGACTATCTTGGCTTAGCCAATCACCCCAAGCTTGTTTCCGCCATGCAAAATGCTGCCGCAACATACGGTGTTGGCGGCGGGGCGTCACATTTGGTTTGCGGGCATTCAAGCCTGCATCATCAATTAGAAGAGCGCCTTGCAGACATTACAGGGCGAGATCGCGCTCTATTATTTTCTACTGGCTATATGGCCAATCTTGGAGCCGTTACCGCATTGATGGGTAAGGGTGATCATATTCTTGAAGATCGTCTAAACCACGCCTCATTGCTCGACGCTGGTCTGTTGAGTGGAGCCAGATTCCAGCGCTTTCAACACAATGATTTAGATGACCTTGAGCGCCGCCTCAAAAAGCTGCCGCTCGAGGGTTTGAGGTTGATCGTGGTAGATGCGGTTTTTAGCATGGACGGCGATATTGCACCGCTGCCGGAGTTAGCCGCTTTGGCAAAGCGCTACAATGCCTATTTAATGGCAGACGACGCTCATGGCTTTGGTGTTTTGGGCAAGGCTGGCGCGGGCAGCAGTGAATTATTCGGTTTGGATCAAGATCAGTTGCCGGTATTGATGGGCACCTTAGGTAAGGGGATTGGTAGCTTCGGCGCCTTTGTGGCGGGCAGTGAAGTGCTGATTGAGAGCTTGATTCAATTTGCTCGTCCTTATATTTACACCACCGCTATGCCGCCGGCCGTGGCTGCTGCAAGTTTGGCAAGTTTAGACATTTTACAGAGCGAGTCATGGCGTCGCGAACATTTGCAGCGCTTGATTAAGCACTTTCGCGACGGCGCAGCGGGGCTCGCTTTGCCAATGATGGATTCAGAAACCGCCATTCAGCCATTGCTTGTGGGTGAGGAATTCCAAGCAATAGCGATTAGTAAGGGCTTGGAGGCCGAGGGAGTTTTGGTGTCTGCTATTCGCCCACCTACCGTCGCCGCTGGTCAATCTCGGCTTAGAATTACCCTGTCGGCGGCTCATTCTGAAGCCGATATCGACCGCTTGCTTGACGCCTTAAATAAAGTGGTTCCCGCGGCTTTGCGTGTGGCGCCCCGAGTATCATGACGGCAGTTTACCGTGAGCGCCTTGCCTCATATGCCAGTGGCGCTGCTGAGTTGGTGCTACTTCACGGCTGGGCGAGTGATTCCGAAATTTGGCGAAGCTCGGTGCCGGCATTACGCCGTCACTTTCACGTCACTTTAGTAGACCTGCCAGGTTTTGGCCGCAGCGCTGCCTGCGAGTTTCACCGCGATCCGGCTCTGGTAATTAAGCAGCTTTTGCCGATACTCCCTGAATCTGCGATTTATTGTGGCTGGTCATTGGGGGGCATGTTGGCCACCTTGATTGCGGCAAACCACCCAGAGCGAGTGCGCGCTTTAGTGACCGTGGCCAGCAATGCAATCTTTGTAGCAGATGAGGCATGGTCGGCGGCAATGCCAGCAGCAGATTTTTTCACCTTTCAGGCTGCGCTTGAAAAAAGCACGGCCAAAGGTTTACGTCGTTTTAACTTGTTGCAACTACATGGCGATGAGCGTGCGGATTCGGTGCAAGCGCTGTTGCGCAATCAAAAATTACCATTGAATGATTCTGCGCTTGCTGAAGGTCTGCATTGCCTACAAAGTATGGATAATCGTTCAGTGCTATCTAATTTAAAGTGCCCAGTAATGCATGTTTTTGGCGCCGAGGATGCTCTTGTGCCGAGTGCTACTGCCGCAATGTTTGCAGCACAATATCCCGATCATGAATACAGTATTATGGCGGGCTGCGGTCATTTACCCTTTTTGTCCTCACCCGACGAGTTTGTTTCGCTAGTGCTTGCGTTTGCTCGCTTAAAAGAAATGCTCAGGGAGGACAAGCTTCATCATCTTGATAAAGCAGATATTGGTCGCTCTTTTAGCCGAGCAGCGGCGAGCTATGATGGCGCGGCAATGCTTCAGCGCCGCATAGCAGATCGCTTGATAAGCCTGTTGTCACAGACAAAAAATGCGCCATTAATGGATTTGGGGTGTGGGACGGGCTATAGCCTACCTGCTTTGCGAGAATACCTTGGTGAGGGCGAATTGCTTGCAGCGGACCTCGCGCCCGGTATGCTTATTTATGCAAAAGAACATCATCTAGATACAGTTGATGGCTGGCTGTGCGGCGATGCAGAGGATCTGCCTTTGGCAGATAATAGTATTGGACTAATCTTTTCTAGCCTTGCCCTGCAATGGTGTGAAAACCTGCCGGCGGTATACGCGGAAATTGAGCGCGTATTAAAGCCGGGTGGCTCGGCCGTTATTGCGACCCTTGGGCCGGACACATTGTATGAGTTGCGTGAGTCGTGGCGGCAGGTGGATGCCTACGCCCACGTGAATGAGTTTTCAGAGCGAGCTGAAATCCAGTTGGCTATTCAGAAGGCAGGTCTCCGTGTCGAAGAGTGGCAGGAGCACATCGAGTTAATGGAATACGAACAGCTGTCTGGCTTGACGCGAGAGCTAAAGAATATTGGGGCGCATAATGTTAATAGTGGCCGTCCAAATGGATTGACTAGTCGCGCGCGCATCAAAGCCTTAGCCAGCGTCTATGAGAAATTTAGAGGGCAGAATGGTCTATTGCCAGCGACTTATCAGGTTTGGTATTTGCGGTGTGTGAAACGGTGATCGGGTGCTTAATTTTGGGGCGCTCGGGAGGTTTGGGCATCTATTTGGTGCGAATTGAGTGAGGTGTTTTCCGGTTTTTGCTTATTGTTGGGGTGATTGACCTTACTTTTTATTATAGTTCGTAGCGCAGATCGATTTTGCGGCCTGGCGCGTCTTTTGCTTGGTTTAAAATAACTAATGGCTTCATAAATGTGCCATTAATTGCAGGTATTATTACAGCTACTCAAGGTGGTGATAGTCTGTTTGAAAGAGTATTCAACTAATATTGTATAAGTTTGGGTGGGAATTAGTCCCATATATACCTGATAAAAGGTTTAGTGGGCTTGTTTACGATTGAATGTTGGGCGTAGGTCTTTTATGCTTCCACTTGCAGGTGTGGGTGGCTCTTGCTGCTGAAGTTGGCGATAATCTGTCTATGAAATGGAATTGGAGTTTAATATGAATATGTTTAATAGTAAGTTGCTTGTGGCAGGTTTATTGTCAGCAAGTGTTATGGTTGGCTGTGGCAGTGATAGCTCAGCAGACAAGGATTCACCTACAGTAACAAATGGCAGCCTGACTGCTGCGCTGGGTGCGCTATCAGGAGCAACATGCGACATTACTAATGCTGCGGGTAGCACTTTAGAAACTGTGACGACAGGTGCCGACGGTAGCGTTTCAATCACTATTGAAACAGTAGGTAGCGATTTCCCGTTAATAGTATCTTGTACAGACGGTACCTACTTTGACGAAGCTAACCCAGATGATCCGGCGAAAACCAATGAGAGCGTTATTAAGTCTATAGTGCCTGATTTGGCTACCTTTAATAATGTCGGTGGTAACGTTGCGGTTACAACGCTGACGGATTTGGCCGTTGAATTGTATAATAGTCTTCCTGCTGGTGATAAAACGGTTGAAACAGCACTTGCATCTCTTGACGAGATTGTGCGTGTTCTTGCGCCAGAATTGGGTACAGGTGGTGGCGGCGTAAATCTCTTGGCTGCGCCTACTCCTGTTACCGCGGGCGATACAGTTGTACCTAATACGCCAGCCGGTGTTTATGCTTCATACCTCGCTGGTTTAGCTCAGGTAGCGAAAGATAAAGGTATCTCTCCTGCAGAATTAGGTGCTCTTTTGGCTGAAGATGTTGCTAACGGTGATCCGATTGATGCTGATACTGTAAGTGATTTAGGTAGTAGCGCGGCATCGTTTGCTGCTGACAAAGGTTTCACTGTGACAGGCACTACTGGTGACGGTGGCGCAGCGGTTAAGCCTACTCCTACCGGTACTGGTGGTACGGCTACTGGCGGCTGAAATTAATTTTTTCAGTAGTATAATTTGAAAAGGGCGGCTAAGCAGTCGCCCTTTTTTTATGCGTATATAATAGACTCATATACTTATGCCTAAAGCCGACATAATAAAGAGAGGTGTTCATTGAAAAAGGATATTTTTGCTTCGATCTTAGTGTTTGCGCTTCCTGCGGTGGTACAGGCGCAGGGAGGTATGAACATGCAGGGTATGAGCGGCTTACTCAATGTGCCGGACGCATCTGTATTGGAGTACGGTAGCGCAACTGTTGCTTGGGATGCTCAAATTGACGGGCGTTTTTCAAGAAACCGTCTTTTAAATGACCGCGGTAATGATATTAATATCGGTGCAGGTATATTCCCGCATGTCGAGATTGCTGGGCGAAATGTAACCGGTCGAACGACAACAGGTGGCTCAGATTTATCCTTTAATGTGAAATTGCAATTGCCTTGGGAGCTGCTGCATGGTTTGTCGTTTGCCATAGGTGAGCAGGATTTTGGTGGTTCAGTCAATGAATACGATACAAAGTACGCAGTAACTACGTGGCAGTATGGCAAATTCCGTTCGACATTGGGTTTCGGGCAGTATGATGGTCGTGCAGGGCAGACCTTGCGTTTAGATGGTGTTTTTGGCGGTATTGAGTACGTAGCTACCGATTGGTTGAGTGTTCTTATTGAAGATGACGGCCACTCGCAAAACTCGGGAATTAGACTGTCGACGCCGAGTAATTTGCTGCCCCAGGGCTGGAAGGCATCGATGATGTGGATGCTTTCAGGTGAAGAGGGTGCCGACGGCCGGGATGATTGGTACGGGTTTAATTTAAAGGTCCCGCTTGGCCAAAAATATCAGCGTGTATTGCCTTCGAAGCAACCGCGTGTGGCATATAAAGAGCGGGGTGCAGATGTTGTAGTAGAGCAGTACGGCTTGGATGCTGAGCTCGATAAAAATCCATTACTGTACCCGCCAGATACGAATATTAACGATCCGAAAGTACGTGCTCGAATAGAGAGTGAGGCGCAGTTAAAGCGCGAGCTCGTTGCGGTGAGTTTAGAAAAGATACGTATACAGCGTTACGGCAAAGAATGGGTTATTGCCTTTGAGAATATGAGTTATAGCAACGCTATTGATGGTTTGGCAGTTGCGATTGGTGTTGCCGCTTCTATATTGCCTGAAGGCGATCGGTTTTATTTGCAGCTGGAAAAATACGGCATCCCTGTGTTTGGCCTCGGAGGTGAGGTGAGTGCTTGGGACGCCTATATGAATGGCGGCGGTGGATTACCTGAGTCGGTGATGATCGCGGCTCCGACAAATAAATTGCGTCGTCGCAGTGGCGATGGTGTTATTAAATCTACTTTCAGAGATGTAAAAGAGTATCTGGCATTTCGCCCGACGGTAATGTTAAAACCAATTGTTTCATCGACCTTGGGAACGGAGTACGGCGTTTTTGATTATTCGCTAGCGGCTCGGGCTGATGTTGTTGTTCCGTTGTGGCAGGGGGCAGCATTTAATATTACAAAAGATTGGTCGATGTATGAGACTGAAGATTTTACCCGAGATGGTATTTACGGTGGTGTGTTTAGAGCGCAGCGTGTGCCAGAAGGTGTCAAAGATCGAGTGATTAGCCAGACTTTCCGCTTGGGTCAAGGTTTTACAACGATGATTTCGTACGGCCGATTTTTTTCGGTTAATGACGGGGTCTCGTTGGAAAGTCGTTGGGAGCCTGGAGACGGGCGAAATCGTTTTCGGGTGATTTTGACAGATTTTGAAGACAAATTTGATCCTCGTATAACTCGTAACGCGCGTTTAGCGTCGTGGCGATATTTTTTCCAAAGTACTAATAGTGAAGTGAATATAACAGGCGGTGAGTTTTACAATGAAGACTCTGGCTATAAAATTGACTTCACCCAGCATATTGGTGATACACGCTTACACCTTATTTATAAAAAGTCAGAGGATGATGCCTTTGCGGGTATTGGATTTACGATACCGCTTACTCCGCGCAAAGACTTTGGTCGAGTTGCTGGTGTTCAGTTAACGGGCTCCCCGAGCTGGCGCTATGATGTGAATACAATTCTGGGTGAGCAGGGCAACCGCCTAGTTTTTGGCCCGAATATCATCCCAACTGAATATTTCAATCTTCGCAATGGCTATTTTAATGGTGATCGCTTAAGTCCTGCTTACATCCGCGCTAACCAGGAGCGCTTGCGTGAGGCATGGCAAACGTTTGGTGTCGCTGCTAAGTAGCAAAACATTGGTATTACAGGTTTAGTGGGTCCCTTTTATGTTAAGTAGCCGACATTTCTTTGTTGCAGGTACGGATACAGATGTTGGCAAGACCTTGGTTGCCTGCGGCATACTTAAAGCTGCAGAAGCGCGGGGCTTACGAACACTTGCAATAAAGCCCGTTGCAGCTGGTGCTGAAAACACAGCCGAGGGTTTGCGGAATCAAGACGCCGTTATGCTTATGGCGGCAATGACGGAAACACTACCGTATAGTCAGGTCAATCCTGTGCCACTGGAGCCACCAATAGCGCCTCATATCGCCGCTGAGCAGGTAGGTAAAAGAGTAACTGTATCTCAGCTTGCGGGGCTATGTCGTGGTGCCATGATGCAGGCGGCTGATTTAGTACTCATTGAAGGAGCCGGCGGCTGGCGGGTCCCCTTAAATCGACATGAATTACTGTCTGGTTTGGCGGTTGAACTGCAAGCGCCGGTAATTCTTGTTGTGGGTATGAAGCTTGGGTGTATTAATCATGCATTGTTAACTGCTGATGCAATCCGAGCGGATGGTTTGCGTATCGCAGCTTGGGTGGCCAATCAAATTGACCCGCAAATGTCATGTTTTGATGAAAATCTTAGCGCGCTAAAGGCAATGTTAGGTGCGCCCTGTCTCGGTGTCGTGCCTCATTTCTCCGACGTTGATTTAACGCTGGAGGCGGTTGGCGCCCACTTGGATATTACTAATTTGTGATGGGTGTCGGAATTGCAGCTGAAAATTCGTTCCTATTTCGCGTTTAATGATATAACTACTAGCATTAGTTGTGCTTTTTATGACCCCTTCGTCAATCTGTATGGATGAGCAGTGAGCTTTATTAGATTTAAAGCTGGATTTGGTGGCAATATTCGGTAATTTTGTTGTTTTATGTTAACAGTAGGTTAAATTTCCGTAATAATCTGGTCTTATGGTTACGCGGCATGCGGGTTAAAAGTGCAAATGCTGATCTAATAGCTACATAATAAATACTTATAAGCTAGGAAATTGCGACAATAACGGGGTTAGGGATGCACAAAAAAAGTGGTTTTGCGTTGTTTGGTCTTCTTTGCGTTAGTGTTTTAGCTCCTCTTCAAAGTGTCGCCGACGAGGTATATCCGCATATATATATTCTTGGCACGATGACCAACACGGATTCCGAGCGTAACGTCGAGTCGACAAATAATGGCTGGCAGCTGGGCTTCGGTTATCCGATAAACGAGCGTTTATTTGTCGAGGGAGTGTATTTCGATAATACCCTAGAGACCGGCGACAATAATGGTAGTGATTTTTATCAGTCAGGTGGCGGGCTAGACCTTCATTACGGATTCGGCAATAGAGAGCAATTTACTCCGTTCGTACTAGCGGGTATAGGCGTTGCTGAAAATGATGTTGTCCCAGATGTGCTTGATGAAGACTCTTTTTATTGGAACCTAGGGCTAGGTTTTGTTGGTCGTATTTTTGATCTGCAATGGTTGCGGTATCGTGGTGAAGCACGTTATGTACAGGACGATTATTTAGACGGCCGTAGTGATATCCGTTTTGGTTTAGGTCTAGAAATTGCTTTGGGTACAGTTCAAGAGAAAAAAGAAGTTGTTGTAGAAAAGGTGGTATACAAGCAGGTTCAAGTTCAACCAAAGGATTCTGATGGTGATCGCGTAGTTGATCAGTATGATGAGTGTCCGAATACGCTGCCCGGTGCACGGGTGGATGGTCGTGGTTGTGTTATCGAGCAGCAAGTAATCAATATAGCGAATATTACTTTTGAGACAGGTTCTGCAACACTAACTCCGGTTGGTAAGAACACGTTGATGTCGGCTGTATCGTTTTTAGAAAGTCAAAATAACGTAAATATTGAAATTGCGGGGCATACCGACAGCGTTGGTTCAAATACCTATAATCTAAAATTGTCGCAGCAGCGTGCGGCGTCTGTTAAGCAGTTTTTAGTGGAAAATGGCATCGCGTCTAATCGCTTAGTTGCGAGAGGTTATGGCGAGGCATCACCGCTAGCTAGCAATGATACGCCTACTGGGCGGGCAACAAATCGACGGGTTGAGTTTCGTTTAACTACTCGGTAATTAATAATATCGTTTGAAGGAGCACCACATGCATTTGCAGAAGTTAGTTGTGGCATTGCTAATAGTGACGGCCACGTCATTTCAGTTGACCGCGTGTAAGTCAGCCAATGACGGAAAATCTGGAGGTGAAAATACAAGCACTTTCCAAGATAGCGATGGTGATGGTATCGCAGATACTGTTGATAACTGTATTGACATATCGAATGTTGATCAGCGAAATACGGATGGTGATTCGCAAGGCAATGCCTGCGATAGCGATGACGATAACGATAACGTTATGGATGCTGGAGATAATTGTCCGTTAACTGCAAATTTTAACCAAAGTGATCGTGACGACGATAATACTGGTGACGTTTGCGACGATAGTGACAATGACTCTATTTTTGATGACGTTGATAATTGCCCGGTAGTGTCGAACACCGATCAGCGTGACACCGATCTTGATGGGGCTGGTGATGCATGTGATATTGATGATGATAATGACGGTAAAATAGATAGCGTAGATAATTGCTCGCTAGTGTCTAATCCGGGTCAAGAAGATGCTGATGAGAATGACGTGGGCGATGTTTGTGAAGATGATATCGATGGTGATGGCGTACTCAATAATGTAGATAACTGTCCGACCGTGCCAAATTCAGACCAGATTGACGCCAATACCAATGGCATTGGAGATGTTTGTGAGGGGAGTGATACCGATGGTATTCCAGATGCATCAGATAACTGCCCAACTATATCAAACCCAAGTCAAACAGACACTGATGAAGACGGTGTGGGTGATGCCTGCGATACGGATGACGATAACGACAATGTATTAGATGGTGCCGATAACTGTCCATTAGTTAGTAATCAGAACCAACTAGATACAGATGATGATGGTACTGGTGATGCTTGTGAGACAGATGCAGACAACGATGGCGTATTGGATAACGATGATAATTGTCCGTTTATCGTTAACCCTAACCAAGCCGATTTCAATAATAATGGTGTGGGTGATGTCTGCGGTGACGCAGATGCGGATGGCGTAATAGATGCATTCGATAATTGTCCTTTGGCGTCCAATATTGGTCAAGCTGACCACGATGAAGATGGTTTCGGCGATGTTTGTGATACGGATAGGGATGGCGATAGTATTGAAAACGACGCGGATAATTGCCCCGACGTTTCCAATGGAAATCAGCTAGACGCTGATGGTGATGGTTTCGGCGATGCATGTCAGGATGATTTAGATGGCGATTTGATTGCTGATGTAAATGATAACTGCCCGAATACACCTAACCCAGCTCAAGAGGATTTAGATGGAGACAATGTTGGCGATGTTTGCGATGACTCTGATAGCGACGGAGTTGTAGATCCGGTTGATAATTGTCCAGCGGTATCAAATTCCAATCAAATTGATACAGATGGTGATGGAGAGGGTGATGCGTGTGATGTTGACGACGACGGCGACGGTATAGTTGACGGTGTTGACAATTGCCCAATGGTAGCGAACTTCGACCAAAAGGATACTGGCGATAACGGTGTGGGCGATGCGTGTGAGGCTGATAATGATGCTGATAATGTATTAGACGATGTGGATAACTGTCCGAGTGTTGCAAATACTGATCAAGCTGATTTAGATGATGATAATAAGGGTGACGCTTGTGATGATGATATAGATGGTGATGGTATCAGTAATGAGGATGACGTATGTCCTTTGCCAGGTGGTGCAGAGGCATGTACTCCAGATGCCATTGCAAATGCATTTGAATGTACAGCAGGTGCTCCAGCGGGCTCTATAGTTTCTGCTCAGGAAACGGGTTTAGTTTGTACTATTACTGATTTGACCGCGCCTTTGTTGGACGGGTGTTCTGTCATTTCGCCTGATAATGCTGTAGATCTGGATTTTGCTTCGTTCGCTATTGTTAATTATGACGTGGGTATACTTGATGCAATATTGCTTGGGGATGGCGGTCTCGGTGTTACTGGTTCGCAAAGTTTACAAGTTGATATGCCTGAAGTAATTCCTGCTGGTCAGGTTGCAGGCTTCATTATCAGCATTCCGAATAGTACTGTTGACCTTAGCATTGCACGTCGAATCAGTGTTAAAACTTACTTAAACGATACGCAAAATGGTGGTGCTGGTATCGATCAAAATACTGGGATTGCATTGCTTGGTCAGGGCGTGTTCAACAGTAACGATGCTTTGTTCCCTGCATTTGATCCAGCAGACCCTGCGTCGTTTTTCGATCCTGGTGCGTTTAGCTTCCCTGATCCAACGCAGTCGAATGATGAGGCGAAATATCTAATTGGTTTTATCGCACCAAATGACTATGACCGAATTGACTTAGTGATTGATGCGCAGCTTATAACCGTTGATTTAACTGAAGCGGTTAAAGTGTATGAAACCTGTACTGCGGCATATCCGAAGGGAGTAGACCCTACGGTCCCAGTAGACCCTGAAGACCCAGTAGATCCAACGGCGCAGCTTCAGGATTTATTTGGAGCAATTGCCGACCCTGCCGCGATTGCCGATGTGATGTCTCAGTTAGCTGACAATACGCCAGAGGAGCTGCAAGCTTTGGTAGATGCCCTTCAAAGTGGTGATCCAGAGGAATTGCAAGCAGTGTTTGATATGCTGGCAGCGAGTGCTCCCGAGCAAGTTCAAGACTTTATTGCCGTGCTAGCGTCGTTGGCAGAGGGCGGGGAGGGCACGCCAAGTCCAGAGGAGTTCATTGCGCTGCTCACAGATTTGGCTGGCGGTGGTGAAGGTGCCCCTGGTCCAGAAGAGTTGCTTGCCATTTTGGGTGACTTAGCCGGTGGCGGTGAAGGCACGCCAAGCCCCGAGGAGTTTATTGCACTGCTCACAGATCTGGCTGGCGGTGGTGAAGGTACCCCTGGTCCAGAAGAGTTGCT
>NZ_PQGG01000044.1:47277-66588 GCF_002915595.1 Zhongshania marina | reverse complement strand
TTGCTTGCCATTTTGGGTGACTTAGCCGGTGGCGGTGAAGGCATGCCAAGCCCCGAGGAGTTTATTGCACTGCTCACGGATTTGGCTGGCGGTGGTGAAGGTGCCCCTGGTCCAGAAGAGTTGCTCGCCATTTTGGGTGACTTAGCCGGTGGCGGTGAGGGCACACCAAGCCCCGAAGAGTTTATTGCACTGCTCACGGATTTGGCTGGCGGTGGTGAAGGAACCCCTGGTCCAGAAGAGTTGCTTGCCATTTTGGGTGACTTAGCCGGTGGCGGTGAAGGCGCGCCAAGCCCCGAAGAGTTTATTGCACTGCTCACAGGTTTGGCTGGTGGCGGTGATGGAGCCCCTGATCCAACTGAAGTAATCGCGACATTAACCGAATTGGCTAACCCTGCAGCCGTGAGCGATGCAATTGCGGAGTTAATAGCTGATCCTACTTCAATCACAGATATACTCGGTGGTTTGGGCGGTCTTTTCGGGGGCGGCTGATTTCGCTGAGTGATGTATAAGTGCTAATTAAAAGCCCCGGTCTTCCGGGGTTTTTTTGCTTATAAAGTTTAACTGTTTGATTTAAAAGTTAATTTTACCAAGGGCGGCTCGGTGCGCCGGTAATTTTCTTTAATCACAAAATCCAAAATAACTTGCAACACGTAATAAAATCGCTATAGTTGTCACTGTCAACATTGGCGGGTATATAGCTGCCCGCAATATTTTTGTTCATGAGGTCATTGTCATGCCGCAATATACAGCGCCACTTCGCGATATTAATTTTGTACTAAAAGAAGTATTAAATTGCGATAAGCACTACGCCAGTCTTGCTAGCCGTGAAGAGGTTAGTGAAGACTTGATGGACGCTATTCTTACTGAAGGCGCCAAATTCTCTGAAAACGTTTTGTCACCGCTCAATCAAATTGGCGATCAGCAAGGTTGCACCTGGTCAGAGTCTGGCGTTACTACACCGGACGGGTTTAAAGAGGCTTATCAGCAGTTTGCTGAAGGTGGCTGGCCTTCTATGACCGCAAATCCGCAGTTTGGTGGGCAAGGTTTGCCTAACTCCCTTGGCTTGGTAGTGACCGAGATGGTTAGCTCTGCATGCTGGGCGTGGGGTATGTATACGGGCTTGTCTCAATCCGCAGCCCGTTTGCTAGAGGTGTATGCCAGCGATGAATTGCAGGAAACCTACCTAGCAAAAATGACCGACGGAACTTGGGGGGGTACGATGTGCTTGACCGAGTCTCACTGCGGTTCGGATTTGGGGCTGTTAAGAACTAAAGCCGAAGCGAATGCCGATGGTAGTTTCAACATTACCGGCACCAAAATATTTATTTCGGGCGGTGAGCACGACATGATGGAGAATATTATCCATCTTGTGTTGGCCCGTGTAGAAGGTGCACCGGCGGGGACAAAGGGTATTTCTCTGTTTGTGGTGCCCAAATTCTTGCCTGATGAAAATGGTGAGGTAGGTGAGCGTAATGGCGTTCATTGCGGCAGTATTGAACATAAGATGGGGATTAAGGCCTCTGCTACGTGCGTGATGAATTTCGATGGCGCTAAGGGCTTTTTAGTCGGTGAAGAAAACCGCGGTCTTAATGCCATGTTCCACATGATGAATTCGGCTCGCCTAGGTACTGCTTTGCAAGGCTTATCTGCCGGTGAAGCGTCCTTCCAGGGTGCTTTGGCATACGCGCGGGATCGTTTGCAAATGCGCTCGCTGAGTGGGCCAAAAAATCCAGACGGCCCTGCTGATCCACTAATTGTTCACGCAGATGTTCGTCGTATGCTCTTAACCCAAAAGGCGCTTGCTGAAGGCAGTCGCGCGTTTATTTACTGGGTTGCTCAGTTGGTTGATACCTTTTATTTCTCTGGTGATGAGGAGGAGCGTCGCAAGGCAGAAGAGCTTTCTGAGTTATTAACGCCAATTGCGAAAGCCTTCGTTACCGAAACCGGACTAGAGTCTGCCAACTATGGTATGCAGGTATTTGGTGGTCACGGTTTTATCTCTGAGTGGGGAATGGAGCAAATCGTCCGCGATTTGCGAATTTCTACCCTGTATGAAGGTACCACCGGTATTCAGGCTTTAGACTTACTTGGCCGCAAGGTAATGGGCAGCGGTGGTAAGCAGTTGATGGTGTTCACTAAAATCATCCATCAATTCTGTAAAGAGCAGCAAGACAAACCAGGTATGGCGCCATTTGTAGAAAAATTGGCTGCTCTAAATGCAGAGTGGGGCGACATTACTGGTAAATTGGGTGAAAAAGCCATGAGTAACGCCGATGAAGTCGGTGCTGCATCAGTCGATTATTTGATGTACTCAGGTTATGTATCGCTGGCCTTTATGTGGGCCCGTATGGCCTCTATCGCGCTTGATGGTGACGCAGATGATGCATTCCTCCAGGCGAAAGTCCAAACCGCGCAGTTCTATTATCAGCGTATCTTGCCTCGCACAGAGTCTCATAAGATCGCGATGTTGAATGGTGCTGACAGTGTGATGGCGATGCCAGAAGCGTCTTTTGCGTTTTAAAACCATTTAGTCGAGTAGATTAACGGCGGTCTTTTGACCGTCGTGCTGATTATTAAAGGAGCAACTCATGCCCGAATATAAAGCCCCCCTGCGTGATATGCAGTTTGTTTTACATGAGGTTTTTAAAGCCGAAAACCTCTGGCAGACCATGCCGGCGATGGAAGAGGTCAATCGCGAATTGGCTGACGCTATTCTTGAAGAAGGTGCAAAAATCAACGAATCTTTGATTGCACCACTTAGTCAGCCAGGGCATGAAGAAGGGGTTAAATGGACGGATGGTGTTGTTTCCACTCCCAAAGGGTATCCTGACGCGTTTCGGCAGTTGGCTGATGGTGGTTGGGCTGGTTTGTCTGGCGCCCCAGAGTACGGTGGCCAGACGATGCCTAAAATGTTGGTTTTGTTGTTTGAGGAGATGCTGTATTCCTCCAATATTGCGATGGGACTGTATTTAACGCTTACTTCCGGTGCGGCATTGGCTATTGCGAGTCATGCAACGGAAGAGCTAAAAACTAAATTCCTGCCCAATATGTATTCTGGAAAATGGGCTGGTGCAATGTGCCTAACAGAAAGCCATGCAGGTACCGATCTGGGTATGATTCGCACGAAAGCTGAACCGCTTGCAGACGGCAGTTATAGCATCACAGGTACGAAAATATTTATCACTGGTGGTGACCAAGACCTGACGGAAAATATTATTCATTTGGTATTGGCCAAGTTGCCAGATGCACCGGCAGGATCGAAAGGCATTTCGCTGTTTCTCGTTCCAAAAATGAAGGTCAATGACGACGGTAGCAGCGGTGAAAACAATGGTGTTCACTGCGGTAGCATAGAGCACAAGATGGGTATTAACGCATCGGCAACCTGTGTGATGAATTTTGATGGCGCGCAGGGCTACCTTGTTGGTGAAATCAATCGTGGTTTGCAGGGTATGTTTACCATGATGAACTATGAGCGTCTTTCAGTTGGTATTCAGGGACTGAGCGCGGCAGAAGCGGCTTACCAATGGTCTTCAATTTATGCGCGTGAGCGTCTACAAAGTCGTGCGCCGTCTGGGCCGGTAAATAGTGCTGGCGCAGCTGATCCAATTATTGTTCACCCCGACGTTCGCCGTATGCTATTAACCCAAAAGGCCTATGTAGAGGCTGGTCGAGCATTTGCTGTTTATGTGGGCAAGCAGCTAGATGAGTCTAAGTTTGGCAGCGGTGAGGTAAAAGCCAAAGCTGAAGGGATGGTGGAGTTATTAACTCCCATTGCTAAAGCCTTCCTGACGGATAAAGGTTTAGAGGGCGCAGTGGCAGGCCAACAAATATTCGGTGGCCACGGCTATATACGTGAATGGGGTATGGAGCAGCTAGTGCGCGATGTGCGTATTAGCCAGATTTACGAAGGCACTAACGGCATCCAAGCGCTTGATTTAATGGGCCGTAAAATTGCGGCAAACGGCGCGCAGAATCTGAACGTATTGATAGCTGAAATGCGGGAGTTTGCGGCATCGTCGGCATCAGTGAACGGTATGGACGAGTTTTTAACGCCATTAAACGATGCTGTAGATAATCTTGAATCGCTGTCTGAGTTTGTATTAGCTCAGGCGCAGGCTGGTGATGCAAACGCGATTGGTGCAGCTTCCGTCGAGTTTTTACATGTGATGGGCTTTACGCTGTACACCTATATGTGGGCAATGATGACGCGCACCGTGCTAAGTGGCGAAAGTCAGCAGGGCGAGGCATTTGCACAAGCTAAACTGCATACTGCGCGTTTCTTCATTCAGCGCCTGTTGCCACAGGCAAAGGGTTTGAGTGAATCAATTCGCAACGGCAGCGCCAGTTTGATGGATATTCCCGAGGAAGCATTTGCGTAAATTGCTACAACTACGTTAAAACTGGTGAATAAGGCGGCGACTTGCGATAATAGTGCCGCCTTTTTTATTGCTTGTGCTAACGCGGGCAATGCCATTTCTAATAGCTAGTGGTGGAATGATGGAAAACGAACACAATAAATTGTACCCAGAAGATCAGGCCAAAGTAGATGCCTACTTGAAGCAGGGTTATAACAATGTTGAGCGTAAACCTTACCGCCCACTTAAGCTGCTCGGTATTTTACTGATTATGGTCACGACGATTTCGGCGGGTTCTTTATTGCTGGCGTGGATGAGCGGTATTCACTAATCCCCACCTTCTTAAATTTATACAGCGCTGCTTTTTATAGGCTAGATATTACTCATGGTGATATCTAGCCTAGTGCTGCCACGCTCAAAAAAACTGCATTAGGCTTACCGCCAAAATTAATCCCATTGTTGGAATGGCAATCGTTAACGCGGCAATTGGCCAGTAAGCGCTCTTATGGGTTTCGCCACAAATCGCTCTTACCGTTGTCACGATATAGCCGTTGTGGGGCAGGGAATCCAAGGCTCCTGATGCAATGGACGAAATGCGATGGAGTTGGTCTGGGTTCACCCCTAAATCTGTGTAGTGCGGGCCAAGTACCGGCAGGGCAATAGACAAGCCGCCGGAAGCTGAGCCGGTTAGCCCTGCAATAGTTGTGACAGCAATGGCGGCTCCGATTAGCTCATTGCCAGGAATCCCCGTCATCGCGTCTACCGCCACAGCAAAAGCGGGGGAGGCTTTTGCCATCGTGCCAAAACCCACCACTGCAGCGGTGTTACCAATGGCGATCAGTGCTCCGGTAGTGCCTTCATTTATCGCCTTATTCATGTTGTGAAAATGCCGAAAATTAATCAGCAAAATGCAAACACAGCCACCGAGCAAGGCGAGGATCAGTGCGTATTGCTGTAGCGACTCATGGAAGAAAAACGACACGGCAAGCACTACCAGCAAGGGCAGTAAGCCGGTGATAGGGTGGGGGAGATCCCGCTCTGGGATAGCTGGGTCGCTAGCGCGATGCTCAAAGTGTTCACCGTTGGCGACGGCCTTGCGAATCATTCGGTTAATCCAGAAAAATCCGCAAAGCGCCATAAAGATTGCCACGATAAAGCTAACTTCCCAAGCGGCGTAGGGGCTGGTATGCAAAAATTTAACGGGAATCCAGTTTTGGATTTCTGGCGAGCCAGCGGTGGTCATTGTAAAGGTGATAGAGCCAAAGGCGAGGGCGCCGGGAATAAAGCGACGTGGTAAATTGGCGTCTTTAAAAAGCCCTAATGCCATTGGATAAACCGAAAATGCGACGACGTATACGCTAACGCCACCATAGGTTAATACTGCGCAAGCCAGCACAACCGCAGCAACGGCGTGCTTCATACCAATTTTGCCAATAATCCAGCGGGCGAGGCTGTCAGCGGTGCCGGTGTCTTCCATAAACTTGCCGAACAGGCTGCCCAGCAAAAACATTAAAAACCAAGCACTGACAAAGCCTGCAAAGCCATTCATATAGGTAGTGACAAAGGCATTTGCTCCGTCGTCGGGGAATACCGGAATGCCACCGCTTAAGCCAACAATGAGTGCGCATAAGGGGGCGGCAATGAATAGGTTCCATCCGCGGAGTGCCAGAGTCGTTAGCAACAGTAAGCCGCCAACTAAGCCGATCATACTGACCATGAAAAGCTCCTAAATAATTTTTGCGTGTCGCATTTTTATGAAGGGACTAATCCTAACTGACGAAGCTAAGTGACCGCCAATAGAAATCAGTTAAATTTCATAGTTTGCTCAATAGTTTGGTGAGGAGGCGTGTTAATTAGGTTAAGGAAGGTGGAATTTGAGTGTTCTGTAAATTGTCGTTCCGAGTTTCAGTGAGTATACGAATTTATATGCAGGCATAAACCCTTTCAATGCGTTTACGAACTACTCAACGACGCCTTCACACACTTTAAAATAGTGTAATCATATTCCCCATCCAAAGATTCAAACACGGTTTTCAATTTGCCGTCTTCGCTTAGTTCAAAGGCGAATTGAATTTCCTTTATCTGCGCCTCATCTAAGTCGATAACATCGTTAAGGCTCAGTTCGCTATTGGCGATGCCTTGGCAGAGATGGTTGTAAATGGTGTTGAGTGAAAGTTTACGCTGGGTGGCGATATCCTCGACGGTGTTACCTTGTTTTAAAAGTGAAATGCTATTGGCGGCGGTGTCGTTGATACCATCATTTTGCTCATTGTCAGTGCCAGCGTTTGCAAGGATGACGTCTAAAAAGCCCTGCCCGTAGGCGTCTAATTTGCGTTCGCCAATGCCGGATATACGTCCTAATTGTTCTAGGGTTTGGGGTTGGCGTTCGGTCATTTCTGCGAGGGTGGCGTCGTGGAAAATCATATAAGCAGGAATGCTTTGTTCGGTGGCCAGTGCTTTGCGGTGTTCACGCAGTGCATCCCATAAGGTGTTGTTTGCGGCACCAGAAAATGCGCGGGTTTTGCGGCTTGCGTTCTTTGTGGCTTTGACCATCTTTCTTAAGGTGAGTTGTTCTTCGCCTTTTAAAATGGGGCGGGCCGTGTCGGTGAGTTGTACGCTGCCATAGCCCTCTACATCTACCTTGAGTAATCCACGTGCAATTATTTGCCGATACAAGGTGCGCCATTCGGTGGCGTTGAGTTCGGTGCCAATGCCGTAGGTCGAAATTTTATCGTGGCCAAATTGACTGATGCGTTCGTGCTCTTTTCCCAGTAATACATCGACCAAATAGCTCACGCCAAAACGCTGGCCGGTGCGGTAAACACAGGACAGTGCTTTTTGTGCGGCGAGGGTGGCGTCCCATGTTTCTGGTGGCGTGAGGCAGTTGTCACAGTTGCCGCAGGGTTGATCTAAATTGTCGTCAAAATAGCGGAGTAAGGCTTGGCGGCGGCAGGTGGTAAGTTCACACAGGCCGAGCATGGCATCTAATTTATGTTGTTCTAAGCGCTTGCGGCCCTCTTCTGCGCTGGAGTTGCCCTGCATTTGGCGCAGGGTGATGACGTCTTGCAGGCCGTAGGCCATCCACGCGTCTGCGGGTAAGCCGTCGCGGCCGGCGCGGCCAGTTTCTTGATAATAAGCTTCAATGCTTTTGGGTAAATTTAAATGGGCGACAAAGCGTACATCGGGTTTGTCTATGCCCATGCCGAAGGCGATAGTGGCGACGATGATGACGCCGTCTTCGCGCAGAAATCGCTCCTGATGTTGTTGGCGTACTTCGTTGCCCAAACCGGCGTGATAAGGCAGGGCGGTCATGCCTTTGCTACTTAGCCACTGCGCGACTTCATCTACCCGTTTGCGCGACAGGCAATAGACAATGCCGGCTTCGCCTTCGTGTTCGTTCAGAATAAAACGCAGTAATTGCTCGCGGGCATTGCCCTGATTTTCGCTTATGCGGTAGCGAATATTGGGTCGGTCGAAGCCGTCATTAAATACGCGGGCCTCGTGTAGCGACAGCCGCTCGATGATCTCGCGCTGAGTTGGGCCGTCCGCTGTGGCGGTGAGGGCAATGCGGGGAATATCCGGAAAGCGTTCATGGAGTATGGAAAGCTTGATGTACTCGGGACGAAAGTCGTGGCCCCACTGTGACACGCAATGTGCTTCGTCGATGGCGAATAATGCCAGAGGCGCTCGGCTCAGTAAGTCGAGCATGCGCGGCATCATTAGTCTTTCTGGCGCGACGTATAACATGTCTAAGTCGCCATCCATTAGCGCGGTTTCAACACCGTTTGCTTCCATTGCGCTTTGGCTGGAGTTTAAAAATGCCGCTTTAATTCCGTTTTGGCGCAGCGCCATGACTTGATCTTGCATCAGGGCGATCAGTGGCGATACGACAATGGCGGTGCCGCTGCGCACCAAGGCGGGAATTTGAAAACACAGCGATTTACCGCCGCCGGTAGGCATGAGAACGAGGGCGTCGCCGCCATTGCTGACGTGGTTTACGATGTCTGCTTGCTGGTTGCGAAAGGCATCGTAACCGTAGATGGTTTGCAGAATATGTAAGGCGGCGGCTTCGGTGTTGCTGGTGTCAGTATGTAAGATAGCGGATTACCACATTAAGTCGTCGGGGATTTGATAGGCCGCGTAAGGGTCGTCTTCGTCTACAGGCTCATTCGCTGGTTTGGTGTTGTGAACGAGTACGACCGATTCGTCTCTTTGCTTGATTTTGTCGGCAATCGCTGCGGGCACGAGCTCATAGCCTTCTTTCAATTTCACTAAGGCAATCACGCCTTTGATTAATTGGGTTTGCAGCAATGCGTCGACGTAAAGCTTTTTAATCTTTTTGCCATCGGTGAACTGATAGGCAATCTCGCCATTTTTGCGATCAATTTTATTGAGCGTAATCAGTTGAACGATCTGGGCTTGAATCGCCTTTTTGTCAGCTTCGGCCTGACGCAGGCGATTCATTTCGCGGTCGCGCTCGGCTTTCTCGGCCAATGCGCGTTTTGCCGCCTCTTTGCCCTCGTCAATAATCACCTTGCCAGTGCCTTTTGCCTGTTTGGCTTGCTTGCGCTTTTCTTGGGTGATTTGCTTGGCCTTTTTCTTGTCGACCATGCCTGCTTTCAGAAGCTGCTCTTGCAGAGACGCCATGCAATAACCTCTATATATGTGGAGATGAATTTGGGTTTTTAATACTGTCTATTCTAAGCTAATTGTTGCGGCGGGGCTTGGGCTTATTGCTGTCCCTTGCTCTGCGCCGAGTTTTAGCGCCCGTCCGGTATCGGAATATCTAGCCCCAGTAAATCAATGGCCACCGCCTCGGCGACTTTAATGCCGTCGATACCCGCAGATAGTATACCGCCCGCGTAACCGGCGCCTTCCCCTGCAGGGTAAAGGCCACGGGTATTTAAGTTTTGATAATCCTTGCCGCGTTTTATGCATATTGGCGATGAGGTGCGGGTTTCTACGCCGGTGAGTATGGCGTCGTTCATCGCAAAGCCTTTGATCTGCTTGTCGAAGGCGGGGATGGCTTCGCGAATGGCTTCATTGGCGAAGTCGGGTAGTGCCTTGGATAAATCGCCCAGTGAGACGCCAGGTTTGTATGATGGGGTGACGCTGGCGAGTTCGCTCGATGGCGTATTGCGTAGATAGTCTCCGACCAGTTGCGCGGGCGCGTTGTAGTTTTCGCCACCTAGGTGGTAGGCCAGGGTTTCTAGTTCGCGCTGTAAATCAATGCCCGCTAAGACGTGATCGGGGTAGTCTTTTTCCGGTTCGATGCCCACGACAATAGCGGCATTGGCATTGCGCTCATTGCGAGAATATTGGGACATGCCATTGGTAACGACGCGGCCCTCTTCAGAGGTGGCGGCCACCACGGTGCCACCGGGGCACATACAAAAGCTGTAAACGCTGCGACCATTTTTGCAATGGTGTACCAATTTGTAGTCGGCGGCGCCCAAAATCGGGTGGCCGGCTTGTTCGCCAAATCTCGCCTTGTCGATCACTGACTGGGGGTGCTCAATTCTAAAGCCAATGGAAAACGGTTTTGGTTCTATATAAACACCTTGCTGTAGCAGCATTTCAAAGGTGTCTCTGGCGCTGTGGCCGATAGCTAGAACCACGTGGCGAGTTGGCAAGTACTCACCGTTACTTAGGCTGAGGCCCGTAATTTGGTCTTGGTCGTCGGTATTGGCTTCGCGGTGAGCTGTTTCTACCTTGGTGTTAAAGCGAATTTCGCCGCCGAGGCGGGTAATTTCTGCGCGAATATTCTCTACCATTTTGACCAGCTTAAATGTGCCGATATGCGGCTTGCTGACCATTAGGATTTCTTCTGGCGCACCGGCCTTGACGAATTCGCTCATGACTTTGCGACCGAGAAAGCGGCGGTCTTTTACTTGGCTGTAGAGCTTGCCGTCGGAGAAGGTGCCCGCGCCGCCTTCGCCGTACTGCACATTGGATTCAGTATTGAGTTTGCGTTCGCGCCACAGTCCCCAAGTGTCTTTGGTGCGTTGGCGCACGTCTTGACCACGCTCTAAAACAATGGGCTTTAAGCCCATTTGCGCCATAACTAAGGCGGCCAAAATTCCGCAGGGGCCAAAGCCAATAATCACGGGGCGCTGTTGATCGGCGCTGGGGAAATTCTCGGGGGCTTGGGCGAGGAATTTGTACTCGGTGTCGGGGCTTGGCCGGACAATATTGCTGAGCTTTTTATCTGCTAGCAGGCGTTGTTCTGCGTCTGCTGTGAGATTTAAATCTAATAAGTATATGAGCAGGATATTGCCTTTTTTACGGGCGTCGTAGCTGCGTTTAAAGATGGAAAAGTCGCGTAATTCGGCATCTGCCAGTGATAGTTTTCCGAGAATCGCGCTGCGCAATTCGTCGTCGCTGTGGTTTAGCGGCAATTTGAGGTCGGTCAGTCTGATCATGGGTGATGCGGTTTCCAACAGAGATGGCTATCAAGCGGCGGATTTTAGCATGATTGCATTGTGGGGTTGGAAACTTACACCGGCGATTTTGACAGAGCTTTGCGCATGGCGTGACGGGTCAGCTCAACCTCGCGGCGGTGTACGGTTTCTAATTGTTCAGTAACAAAGCCCTGTTGAGTAAAAAATGCTTGGGCGCTTAAGCTCACATGACTATGGACGGTGTTTGCACCTTCGCTGCAGAGTATTGCTTCCGCCTGCTTATAGAGCGTGCCGGCAACGCCGCGCCGAATATGGCGAGGGCAGCAATAAAGTAGGTCAATATAGCCGCTGGTGTTTTCTTCGGTGTAGAAAGAAATAAAACCGAGTATGTGGCGATCCGCTTCCGCGATTAATGTGTGTGCCGTGCTTAGTTTTTGCTGCCAAGCCTCCGGATCGACTTCTTCCGGCGCCCAGGCCGCAAGCTGTGCTTTGCTGTAGTACTCTGCCCCGAGATCGTGAATGCTGCGTTGAAATAGCGCGATCACGGTATTTACATCGCTCGGGTGATAGGGACGAATGTTGAAGTCTGCGCTCACACCACCAAGCCCGCGCTATAGCCTGAAGACCACGCCCACTGGAAATTAAAGCCGCCTAGCCAGCCCGTAACATCCACAACTTCGCCGATAAAATACAGTCCAGCTTGGTGTTTTGCTTCCATGGTTTTGGAGCTAATGCCAGCGGTGTCAACGCCGCCACGGGTGACTTCTGCGGTGCGGTAACCTTCGGTGCCGGAGGGTTTTAATACCCAGCTATTTATTTTCTCAGCGATGTTAATAAGTTGTTTGTCTGAAAATTCGGACATTGGCTTTTCAGCGTGTTCATGCCACCACAGCCATTGCAGCTCGGCGACCAAACTTTTCGATAATTTGTGGCTTAGCACCGTTCTTAATAGGCTTTTTGCCTGTTCTTTTTTTGCACTTAGCAGCCAGTCGGCGGCGTCGATACTGGGTAGCAAATTAACGGTGATGGTGTCGCCGGGGTTCCAGTAATTTGAAATTTGCAGGGCGGCGGGACCAGAGATACCGCGGTGGGTAAAAAGAATATTCTCGGTGAAGCTAATTTTGTTTGCGCTTAGTTCGACTTCTAAAGCGAGTCCAGCGAGTTTTTCGCAGAGCTGTTTCATTGAGTCGCTGAACATAAACGGCACCAAACCTGCGTGTCGCTTGGTGAGTGTCAGTCCAAATTGCCGCGCAATATCGTAGCCAATACCACTGCCGCCGAGGGTGGGAATGGATAGCGCACCGGAGGCAACAACAAAAGAGTGGCAGCGCAGCTCAAGATGGCTGTCTTGCTGGTTTACGACAAGTTGGTAGCGAGATGAGCCCTCGCTTTGCTGGTCTTCTGCGATTGAGACTAATTCTGCGTGGGTGCGGATTTCTGCGCCGGCTTTGGCGCATTCGTCCAGCAACATATTGAGTATGTCCTTGGCGGAGTTTAGGCAAAAAAGTTGGCTGTGACGGCGCTCTTCGTAGGGTATGCCGTAGCGCTCCACCATGCCGATGAAATCCCACTGGGTGTAGCGGGTGAGGGCGGCTTTGCAGAAGTGGGGGTTGTTTGAAATGAAGTTGTCGGCCTCTACAAAATGATTGGTGAAATTGCAGCGGCCACCGCCAGACATCAGAATTTTTTTGCCGACCTTATTGGCTTTTTCTAAGACCAAAACCCGCCGCCCGCGCTGAGCTGCGGTGAGGGCGCACATTAAACCAGAGGCACCGGCACCGAGAATAATGACGTCGTAGTATGCTTGGCTTGTTGGCACGGGGCTCGATTCGCTGTGGAGTGTATGTGAAAGCTGCACAGTATAACGGGAATGGCCTACAGCTTGTATGGCTATTGGTCTTGGTGCCGCGTTGCCCACTAGCTTTTGTTTTGCCTAGCGCTATACTGCTGCGGGCGAATGAATATGACAGAAATATTTTTTCGGACCAAGGGCGAATTGCGTCACGTTGGTGCAAATTTTGCTAGCGTCTATTTAATCATTTCAGTTCCTGATCCTCTCAGTAAGCTCGAGTGATACCCATTACCTAATTATTCTATAAGGCGAGGTCTCCTTAATGAGTCGCAATCAAGCGCGTGTTCAAGCTGTTTCCCAGATTATTAATCGTAAGCCTAAAGAGGTTACGATGCCTGAGCCACTCAGTAAAATTTGGGCAAGTGATGTCTTCAATCTTGCGAAGATGGAGGAGGCCCTGTCTAAAAACGCCTTTAAGGCAGTAAAAACCACCGTGCAAACCGGTGCACCGCTTGATTCTGCTACGGCCGACGTTGTCGCCGCCGCCATGAAAGATTGGGCTCTGAGCAAAGGCGCTAAGTTTTTCTCGCACATCTTTTACCCAATGACTAACGCCACTGCTGAAAAGCACGACGGCTTTATCATTACCAACCCAGACGGCAATGCGATTACCGAGTTTACTGGTAGCTTGCTGATTAAGGGTGAGCCAGATGGCTCTTCTTTCCCTAATGGTAGCCTGCGGATGACCAATGCTGCCCGTGGTTACACTGCGTGGGATCCAACCAGCCCTGCTTACATTATGCACACTGATAATGGCGCAACGCTGATGATTCCTAGCGTATTCATGAGCTGGACCGGCGAAGCGCTGGATAAGAAAATCCCACTTTTGCGTTCAAATTCGGCAATGAATAAAGCCGGCCAGCGCGTATTGTCGCTGATGGGTGAGACTGAGATTGCAGCGCTGAATTCAAGCTGTGGTGCCGAGCAAGAGTACTTCTTGATTGATTCCAACTTCGCCAATAGCCGCCCTGATTTACTGTTGGCTGGCCGTACTTTGTTTGGCGCTTCACCAGCTAAAGGCCAGCAGTTTGACGACCACTATTTTGCCGCTATTCCTGAGCGTGTTCAGGTCTTTATGCAGGACTTGGAAGACAAGCTTTACCGTTTAGGTATTCCAGCTAAGACTCACCACAATGAAGTGGCACCGGGTCAGTTTGAAATCGCGCCCTATTTTGAGGCAGCGAACATCGCTTCTGACCATCAGCAGCTGCTAATGACCCTGTTGAAATTGACCGCCAAGCGTCACGGTTTTGTGTGTTTATTACACGAAAAGCCTTTTGCTGGCGTGAACGGCTCAGGAAAACACGTGAACTGGTCAGTTGGTAACGCCACTCAGGGCAATTTATTAGACCCAGGCAGCACTCCCCACGACAACATTAACTTCTTGCTCTTTTGTGGTGCGGTAATTCGCGGCGTGCACCTTTTTGGCCCGCTTTTGCGTGCGGTTATTGCATCGGCGTCCAATGACCACCGCCTAGGTGCTAACGAAGCACCCCCAGCGATACTGTCAGTTTACTTGGGCGACCAGCTTGAGCGTGTGTTCAACGATATTAAAGAAGGCAAGTTGCTGAAGTCTGAAGTTGGCGGATTTATGGATTTGGGTCTTAGCCAAATTCTGAAGTTTGAGCGCGATCCAGGCGACCGTAACCGTACTTCACCTTTCGCGTTCACCGGCAACCGTTTTGAATTCCGCGCGGTGGGTTCTTCTGCATCGGTTTCTGGCCCCCTCGTTGCCATGAACACTATGCTGGCTGATTCCTTGAACTGGATTGCCGATAAGCTAGAGGCTGAATTGGCGACTGGCACTAGTAAGCCTGTTGCTGCAGTAAAAGTGCTGAAGGAGCTAATGGAAGCTCACAGCAATGTTATTTTTGGTGGTGACGGTTACTCTGCTGAGTGGCACCGCGCGGCGGTTGAAGATCGTGGTCTTAAAAATCTGCCAACATCTGCCGATGCATTGCCTGCTTTCCGCGAAGAGTCTGTCGTTAAGTTGTTTTCAAGCACCGGCGTATTAACGCCAGTAGAGCTCGAAAGCCGCTTTGAGGTGTATTCAGAGCAATATCTGCTGTCAATTGAGGTTGAATCCAAGTTGGTTGTAGACATGGCTACGACCATGATTTACCCAGCGGCGGTTGAATACCTGTCGCAGCTTGCAAGCACCGCCTCATCAATGGCCGCATTAAATATCACTTTGGATAGTGGTGTTGCAGCCGCCGTGGCTAAAGAAGCCAATGCCATGATGGCAGCCGTTGCTAAGTTGAGTGCAGCCTTAGAAGTGCATGACTTCGACTCTACCGAGGCGCATATGCAATATGCGGCGGGCACTTTGCGCAGCTTGATGGTAGAAGTGCGTGGACACGCCGATACATTGGAAACCTTGGTTTCTGATGATCTGTGGCCGCTGCCTAAGTACTCAGAAATGCTGTTTATCAAATAAGGTGATGACTGCCTTGGTGCAGTAGACCACTTGTTTGATGCTGAAACGCCCTCTATAAGAGGGCGTTTTTGCGTTTTGGGGTTTAAAAAAATTGCACGGTCGTAAATATGCCTTTTGTTAATAATGGGTTAGGCTGTATGGCGACATCATTGAGTCATTGCATTGTGTTTTCGTCGTGCAAGATAATAAAGACTGTCAAAAGTGCTGACTAAAGGCCATTAGCAAGGGTGTAGAAGTGGATTTACAGAATTATAAGCAGGCGTTAATCGAGCTTTTCGACCAGATACTTAGTGTTACCTTGCAGCCCGAAACTTACGCGCAGCTGGCATTGGTACTTGTCGTATTTGGGCTTGGCTTTTTTATTGCCACCTATATTAAAAAGTTTGTTCCACTATTTGCCGATGCCCCTGCAAATGCACCGCTTAAGCCTTTGCGCAAGCTCACGGGTAAGCTCGGAAATTTTATATTTCCACTGTTAACGATTTTGTTGTTAAGCATTGCCGTTGAGGTGAGCGCACGGCTATTGGGGCAATTTTGGCTGGTGCGAACGGCCCTGATCGTTGCCATGATGCTGGTATTGCGGACGATTATTCGCGATTACGTAAAGAATGATTTTATCGCCTTTGTTTTCCGTTGGGTTGGCCAACCTCTACTGTTTTTACATTTATTGAATGTGCTTGAGCCGATTATTGCGATTCTCGAGGCAATGAAATTATCGGTGGGTAATATTCAAATTTCAGCTTACGGCGTGATTCGAGTTGCCCTGTTTGGCTCGCTACTTTTTTGGCTGGGAAGGGTGTCAAACAGCACCGGCCAAGAGATCATTCGACGTCAGGAAAAGCTCGACTTTAGAACCAAGGAAGTAGCGGCAAAATTATTTGAAGTCGCTATTTTTGTGCTGATTTTCTTGCTGCTCCTCCAAGTGATGGGGATAAACCTGACCGCGCTAGCGGTGTTTGGTGGTGCGCTTGGTGTTGGTCTTGGTTTTGGTCTGCAGGCGATAGCCTCTAACTTTATTTCTGGCATTATCATTTTGCTCGATCGCTCAATTTCTTTGGACGACTATATTGAGCTCGAAGATGGTCGCACGGGCTTTGTGCGAGAGTTAACGCTGCGCTCAACGACCTTAGAAACCTATGATGGCAAAGACATCATGGTGCCGAATGAGAAATTTGTGACAGAGAGTTTTACAAACTGGACTCACAAGAATAAAAAGCAGCGTTACCGCGTTGATTTCTCAGTGGCCTACGATTCAGATATTCGCAAATTGGTCGAAATTATTAAGGAAACCGTGGCATCCCATGAGCAAGTTCTCAGCGGCGAGAGCATTCCATTTGAAGAGCGGCCCGACTGCGAAATCGACAGTTTTGGCGACTCCGGTGTGAATATGTTTGTCGAGTTTTGGATGATGGGTATTGATGATGGCAAAAATCGAGTTGGCGGCGATTTACTGTTGATGATCTTTGAAGCCATGCGTGACAATGGCTTCCAAATACCTTTCCCGCAGCGCGAAGTGCGGGTACTCAACGAGAGTATGGGCAAGTAAACGGCGGACTTGGGTCTTTGATTAAAAGCCTTTTTTTAGTTTTGGCGTTTACTCCTTTGCCGGCCAAGCCCTAGTCAAACTGTAGCGACGAGACAATTTCGTAAGATCGCAATCGCGCCTCGTGGGAGTATATCTGCGAGGTAATCATAAGCTCGTCGGCTTGGGTTAGCTCGATAAATTTCTTCATGTTTTCCTGTACTTTTTCCGCTGTACCAATTGCCGAGCAGGACATAATTTGTCTCAGCAGCATTTGCTCCCCGGCTGATAGTTGTGCCATGTAGTCGTCGGTAGGTGGCTGCAATTTACCGGGTTGCCCACGTCGTAAATTAACGAAGGCTCTTTGCATTGAGCTAGCCACATAATGGGCTTGGGCGTCGCTGTCGGCGGCAAATACATTGTATCCCAGCATGACATAGGGCTTGCTCAATTGTGCTGAAGGGCGGAAACGCTCGCGATAAAGGGCGATGGCGTGCAGTATTTGCTCGGGTGCGAAATGTGAGGCAAAGGCGTAGGGCAGGCCTAGCGAAGCCGCCAATTGCGCGCCAAATAAGCTGGAGCCCAAAATCCAAAAGGGAATATGTAATCCACTACCGGGTACGGCATGAATTTTTTGATCGGGGTGGGGTTCGCCAAAATACCCCATCAGTTCTACGACGTCTTGGGGGAATTGATCGACATCGGCGTCTAAATTTCGGCGCATTGCGTAGGCGGTCGCCTGATCGGTGCCGGGGGCGCGACCAAGGCCAAGATCAATTCTATTGGGGAATAAGGCCTCCAAGGTGCCAAATTGCTCGGCGATAATTAACGGGGCATGATTGGGCAGCATAATGCCCCCTGCACCAACTCGAATGGTTTTGGTGCCGGCGGCGATATGAGCAATGACGACGGCGGTGGCGGCACTGGCAATGCCCTGCATATTGTGATGCTCAGCCAACCAATAGCGATTAAAACCCCATTTTTCGGCGTGTTGCGCCAAGGACAGGCTGTTGTAGAGCGATGTGCTCGCATCGCCGTCTGCGGTGATGGGAGATAGGTCAAGAACTGAAAGTTTTACCATGAAAATTCCGTATTTGTTGTTTGCGGTTGGTGAGAAGCGTGCAGTTATTTCGGTTCATTTTAGGGAATCAGGCAATTGTGTGCGAGTGCTCCTTATGAGTTTCATAGATACACTTTCATTTTCTATTATGGAGAGTGGCTTGAATTAATTTACTTGACGGTGTGTAGCTCCCGCTAACGAAAGAGGAACAAGTTTGAACTACCTATATTAGGTAGGGCGATATTTACATTTAAAGCTGGATGGAAATAAAGTTGAGGCGAGTGGTGTCCATTGGTGTTGGCGGCTTGCGTGCTGCAGGAATACGGGGCTATGGCTGGTGTAAACGTAATGCGGTTTGTGATGGTGATTGGCAGGTGTAAATCATCGGATAGATGACATTTATGGAGCGGTTGTGGGAGCTTTTTGAAGGAGTTTATATTTTTTGGAAGGCATCTAGATAAATGCTAATTCAAAATGTATTATCTTGATAATAATAATCCAGAGAGATTGAATTTTTGTACCAGATTGGCTAATTATTACTTTTCAGGTACATGTTGCTGAAATTACAAGGAAGTAGATAGTTCAGACTTTTTGGGTCTTTTTCTTTCTACTAGACCTCCAGGAAGGGAGGGCTAATGTTCTAGTTTTTGACTCCCTTCGAACCATCCTGCTTAAGAGTATTTCCTAAGCAGGGATAGTGTATCTAATTATCAACTTAGTAAAGTATGAGATTGGGTAGGTGTTTTTCCTTGTAAGTCGGCGTTCCGTTAACTTTTGGCAGGTCGGCAAATTTATGAAAAATATCCGAATTTTTTTAATCGCAAGTGTTAGTGTTCTGCTAATTTCCTGCGGAGGCGATAGTAGTCGGCAAAACGCTGATTCAACTACTCAGCCTACAATGACGGGTTATTTCATTGACTCACCAGTGCATGGGGTAGGGTATTTTACGTCATCCGGCTTGTCTGGTGTTACCGGCGAAGAAGGGGAGTTCCAGTATTTTCCTTCTGATCAGGTTACGTTTTCACTAGCAGGAATCAAGCTGGGTACCGCGGTAGCAGATACTTTTGTCACGCCAAATGATTTTGAAGCATTAAGCGCTACTGGTATTTTGAATGTTGTGAGATTTCTTTTGACGCTGGATGCAGATAAGAATAAAGATAACGGGATAGCTATACATCCAGTTGTTATTGATGCTGCAAAAGAGGCTGTGTTCTCATCGGCTGATTTTGAAAGTTCAAGTTTTGAATCCACTGCCGCTGCGCTCTTCTCTAAAACGAGCAACGGTGATTCTCGAGTACTAGTCGATTCTCTTGTTGCTCAAGAACATTTAGATCAAACCGAAAATGATCTTAGCGATGGTCGTTATGACGGGGTCTTTGATAGTGACTTTGATGGTTTTGGCGATTCGAATGATAACTGCCCAAATACAGCAAATAGCAACCAGTCTGATGTGGATGGAGATGGATTGGGTGATGCCTGCGATTCGTCGGATGATACGGATAGTGATGGCGACGGTGTAAAAGATAGTGTTGATAATTGTGTGGCGGTAGCAAATAGCAACCAATCTGATGTGGATGGAGATGGATTGGGTGATGCCTGCGATTCGTCGGATGATACGGATAGTGATGGCGATGGTGTAAAAGATAGTGTTGATAATTGTGTGGCGGTAGCAAATAGCAACCAA
>NZ_PQGG01000044.1:0-47227 GCF_002915595.1 Zhongshania marina | reverse complement strand
TGTGTGGCGGTAGCAAATAGCAACCAATCTGATGTGGATGGAGATGGATTGGGTGATGCCTGTGATTCGTCGGATGATACGGATAGTGATGGCGACGGTGTAAAAGATAGTAGTGATAATTGTTCAATGGTTCCGAATCCTTTGCAAGAGGATCAAGATGGAGATGGCGAGGGTAATGAATGCGATTTAGACATTGATGGTGATGATGTAAATAATGAGGAAGATAATTGTTCAGAAATACCTAATTCCGGACAAGAAGATCAAGACAGTGACGGTTTAGGTGACGCATGTGATTTTTTAAATGTTATTGAGGAGCAGATTGTTAGCTCAGGTGAAGAGCCAAGTAATAATTATTTTGGTGGGGCGGTTTCTGTTAGTGGAGGCACCCTAATTGTGGGGGCTAAAGAAGAGAGTTCAAATAATGGAGCGGCGTATTTCTTTAGTCGAGATAATGAAGGGAATTGGGGTGAGATATTAAAAGTTGAGGCTCCTGTGGAACACCGAGATCAGCAATTTGGTACTAGTGTCGCGCTAGATGGCGATATTGCCATTGTTGGCTCCCCTCAAGGATTTAATTTTGAGAATAAAGAGACAGGTGCTGCGTATGTGTATTTTCGCTCGTCCTCTGAGACCGGGTGGAGTTTCGTCCAAAAGCTTGTTCCGGACGATTCCGTAGCTAATATAAAGTTCGGTGAATCTGTTGCTGTATCTGGTGGTGTGATCGCAGTGTCTGCGCTTTGGGGTGGGAGCGCAGACACTGCGAGGACTGGAGCCGTCTATTTGTTCGAAAGAAACTCGCAGGGGGTATGGGAGCAACAAGCGAAACTATTGGCGTCTGACGGTGAGATAAATGACTATTTTGGTAGATCTGTCGCTATAGATAACGGGATCGTTATAGTCGGCGCTGAATCGGCTGGAGCCGCATATATTTTTGAGAAGAATCTCACGAGTGGTATGTGGGTGGAGGCAAAACGGTTGGCGCCCATAGATATTTCTAATAATAGTTTTGGGTTCGATGTAGATGTCTCTGGAGAGTTAGCAATTGTATCTGACCCGCAAAGTTCAGAGTTAGGCTCCGCTGAGAGTGGTGTTGTTTATGTTTATTCTCGAAATGAGGGTGGTAGTGCAGGTAGTTGGGGACAGGTAGCGACGATTTTCTCGGATGTAAAAACGACAGGTATGCCTAAATTCGGTAAAAGTATCGCTATTGATGGGAGCAAAATCGTCGTTGGCGAGCCAGGGAATGATGGCGAAGGGGCTAATAATGGTACTACGTATGTTTTTGTAAGAGGGGTAGACCGCAATGAGTGGGTTTTGGTTTCTAAGACGGTAATTGTCGGATCATCTGAGCGCTCGGGGTGGGCAAGTGGTACAGCCGTTGATATTGACGAAAATCATTTTGTTTCTTCGTCCCCAGGTAGTGGCATAGGTTTATACAAAGGGGTTGTAGCGATATATAGTTTTTCTAATCCAGTAATGCATAGTGATGATGATAACGATAACGTACCTAATGACGTTGATAACTGTCCGTTAATTCCTAATGCTGATCAAATTGATAGCGATAATGATGGTATTGGTGACGCTTGTGAGGTGCGTGTTTGTAATTTGTTTGATATACGCACATATAGCCAGTGCTTTATTTATTGTACTGATCGAGATAGCAGTACATTGTGCCCCTTATCTATTGATGAATTTTCAGCTGTTCCCAACGACGTACTTTCTCAATTGACGGCTTGTACTGATAAAGATCCGTCAACTGCGTGCTTGATACCGGTTGATTAGTATGAAAATTACGCCTCTTTTTTAAAAAAGGGGCGTCCTCTAGTTTAGTGCTCGTACTTAACTATCGATTTGATATTTTCGTTACGACGTTGATTAATTACTTTGTCAGCATATACCAAAGCTGGCTAAGTTTTGTTCTACCGTCAGTGCGATGGGTTTGATAGCTCACCGCACTGTCGGGTGAATCGGGTGAGAGTTCGATACTCCACAGGGCGTCGAGTTCATTGGGAAGCAGGGAGTAGCGAATGTCGATAATGCGATTCGGGTCGTTTGGATCTTGAGCAATATAGCCTTTAGAGAACCAGCGGAAACGCGCTAAATCTATGGCTTGTCTGCTGTCGGCAACTAGCCAAGGCAGCTTTGCTAAATCTAGTATTGGAATACTTCCGCCGGGAAACACCTTCGCGTCATGGCCTACCCGCACCGCGTCAACGTAATAGGCGTCGTCGGTGCGATAGACAATTTTCCACAACAAAATATTTCCAAAGGATGGCTTTGCTTCTAGGTCATTCACATTATGGCCGCGTTCGGCGGCGATGTTGTGGCCGACTGCTTCAGCGCGATCCCGTTGCACGTAACCCAGTGTGGGGTAGGCGAAGACCCAGAACAGCGCTACTGATGCTGCCCAGCGTCGCTGCTTAGCCAAGCTAAGATAGAGCAATACAGCTATTGGTAGGGTGTATAGCGGGTCGATAATCGACATGATATTCCATGCGACACGCTCATTACTAAATGGCCAAAATAGCTGGGTGCCATAGGTTGTGCAGGCGTCGAGCAGCGCGTGGGTGGCGTAGCCTAGGGTGCAAAACAAGACGCTTTGCCGCCAGCTTAAGTTTTGCCGCCGCCCAATTAACTTATATAAAACTAAGCCGCAGATAAGGCCGCCAAAGGGAATAAAGATCAGCGAGTGGGTGAACTGGCGGTGATATTCTAAAAATAATAAGGGGTCGCTGTTTGAGCGAATCAGCACGTCTAAATCCGCCGCCATACCCGCTAAAAAGCCTAGCAAAACCGCACCGCCAGGTTTGGCCAGTTTGCGAGTGGTATTGCGAACGGCGACTGCGCCGAGTAAACCTTGGGTAAGAGGGTCCATGATTAGCTCAGTAATTTAAATCATGAGAGTGTAGCTGAAAACGAGCTTGGGGATCACGTTATAGGGGCTGAGCTAAGGCGGCAGCATCAGAAACATCCATGCTGCCAACCGGTGGCAGTGCGGCTAGCCTTAGCTGGCGACTGCCTCTTTGCATTGTAATACGGTGAGTAGGCTGTCCAAGTGGCGGATAACTTCTACGCCGCTATTGGTAAGGTAACCGCCGTCGGGCAGAGTAATAAGCTCTTTTTCGTAGAGGCGTTGGGTGGCGGCGATGGTGCTTGCCTCTGCGGTGTGATGAACCTTGATGCCTTCTAGGGCAGAAGCGGGGTTGAACTGGGTGAGTACACGTATTTCGTCTAAAACGTCTTTGGATAGTGGCATAGCTACAACCTTGTATTGTTATGGATTAAAGGTTTTGCATAGATCTTTTGTTGTTGATTCTGGAGGGTAGCGTTGTTATCTGCCCAGAGGCAATACTGTAGCGCGAAATTGCGCCGACGGCCAAAGGCATTTCGATTATTTGCGGATTATGGTGCATGGCTGGGATTCTTTAGGGCTTCTGCATTGTTATTGGGTGGCAATTGCTTGTTACTATCATCAAAACATAAAAGCGGGGCCGATAATGTTTAAAGAATACGGGCAATACGATGCACTTGGTTTGGCGGAATTAATTAGGTCTGCAGAGGTGACGTCGACCGAGGTGCTAGAGGCTGCAATCGCCCGTGCCAATGAGGTCAATCCAGCGATTAATGCCATTATTCATCGCTTTGACGAGCGGGCCTTTAAGCAGATTAAATCCGGCTTGGCAGACGGCCCGTTTACGGGGGTGCCCTTTGTATTAAAGGATTTACTAGCTGCCTTCGCCGGCGAGCCACTGACTATGGGTAGTCGTGGAATGACGGCTGTGCCAAATTACGATAGCGAGCTGGTGCGCCGGTACAAGGCGAGTGGAGTGAATATCTTTGCCAAAACCAATACGCCTGAGCTCGGTCTTATCATCACGACTGAACCCAAGGCCCACGGTGTTAGCCATAATCCACACAAAAGGGGATATAGCACCGGTGGTTCCTCCGGCGGCAGCGCGGCGGCGGTGGCTGCTGGTATTGTGCCTATGGCCCACGGCGGCGATGGCGGCGGTTCGATACGATTCCCCGCGTCTTGGTGCGGTGTATTCGGCTTAAAGCCTTCGCGGGGGCGCAACCCCTTAGGTCCTGATCAAGGTGAAGATTGGCAGGGCGCTGTTGCCGAGCATGTATTAACGCGCAGTGTACGCGACAGTGCCGCCATGCTTGATTGCTCCAGCGGCCATGAAATTGGTGCGCCGTATAATATTGCCCCGCCGAGTGCGTCGTTTTTGTCCGCTACCCAGCGTGAGCCTAAGTCGCTGCGCATCGCTTTGAGCAGAAGGCCTTTGGTGAATACGGACGTACATGCCGACGTAGAAGCCGCCTTAAATAAAACCGCAAAGCAGTTAAGTGAGCTTGGTCATGAGGTGGTTGAGCTTGAGCCCGATATTGATATCGAGCGATTTTGGCGCGACTTTTTTGTAGTGGTATGCGGAGAAGTCGCCGCTATGGTTGCGGGATATAAGTCTGTATACGGCGCGGCATGCGTCAATCAATTTGAGCCGGCCACTAAAAATATGGCGATGATTGGCCGCTCATTGAGTGCCGCAGATTTTGTTAGCGCAAAAAAGGGCTGGCACGATATTCAGTTGGCGATGGGGCGTTTGCTTGAAAATCACGACCTTATGTTATGCCCCACGGTGCCGACACCAGCCGTTCCACACGGACAGTTGCCAAATAGTCGTTTTGAAGAGCTACTGATGCTTGCCTCGCACCGTGTAAATGTTGGCAAATTATTGCTGCGCTCAGGCCTTGTTGAGCAAATGGCGTCGCCGGTATTAGAGAAAATGGCATTTACAATGATGGGCAATATTACTGGGCTACCGGCGATGTCGGTGCCCCTGCATATCAGTCAAGACGGTCTGCCAATTGGCATGCAATTTACCGGACGTATGAATGATGAGGAAACCTTGTTTAGTCTGGCTGCACAGCTAGAACGAGAACTGGGTTTTACATCGGTCGCGAATATGACGAGTTTATAGCAAATAAATCACAGCTTGTTTGTGGCTTATTGGGCGCTAATACTCATTGCTCGCTACTAAGTTAGCTTGGTAGATACAGCACAATTAGCGCCGCACAACATACTATTCCCCAGGCTTCACAAACAAGGCGTAGGCCCAGTGGCGCGTGATTTACTTCCATAAAATGCATAATCACGAGACGGGTTTTAAAGAACGCGATTAAAAGCATTGCCGCCGGAATATTGAGTGCGGCATCGCTACCCATATACCACGATAATACCGTTGCCAGTGCTAGTAGCGCCCATATAGCTGTATTAGTTTGTAAGAAAATTGATTTCATATTATTTAATTAAATAGAGAATTGAAAACAGCACGATCCATAATAGATCGACCATATGCCAGTATGTCGCGCCGCCCTCTAGCAGCGGCAAATCTTCAGCCAAAGGCTTATTCTTACCTAGACGCAAAATTAAATAAGCTAAAACACATAGGCCAATAATGAGGTGAAGAAAGTGAATGCCGGTGAAAATGTAGTAGTACATGAAAAAATCATTGCTGGTTAAGGTGATGCCATGCTCTATTTTTTCACCGTATTCAAAGAATTTAACGACCCCAAAACCGAAGCCGCAGAGCCAAGCTAAAGACAAACAAGCCCGAGACATCGATCTAAGATTTTTACGAATAGCACTCATGCCAATAACAACAAACCACGAACTGGTGAGCAGTAAAACGGTATTTAGGGCGCCCCAATTTTGATTGAGTTCAAGCTGAGATTGTTGAAACAGGGCGATATCTAAGCTGCGATAATAGGCAAAGGTGACGAAAAACAAGCCAAAGATAAACATATCGCCAAGCACAAATACCCATATACCGGTCTCCCCAGGTATATGTTTTTCTTTAACACTCTTATTCACACATTATTCCTATGTACAGGGATTTTATTAGGTGCGGATTTTGTAGGGCTAAATGAGCACCAGCATTTCTAAGCAGAAGTTAGCACATACCGAATGGTACGTGACAGCCTTATAAGCTAATAAGAAAATGGGTTTATAGACAAGGGCTGCGCATGTGTAGATCAAATTTAGGAGGGGCGGGGCTTTGGTGGGTTTAAGTACAAATATGAAGATATTTTTAATATGTTCTAATCACTGCACGGGCACTGCGGTTCATCATAAGCGCAGTGCCCGTGTATGACTAGAATCTCTAGTTAGCCGAGTACACTCGGCTTACTCGGGGTGTTCCTCAAGTTCGTCATTGGGTCGTGGAGAGCTAATGGATTCAGGGTCAATTACCTTGTCTATTTCACTAGGAGGACTTTCTTTGTCCTTGTCTGATTTCGGCTGATCCACTAATTGCGACGCATTGCGGGCAGCGTCTTGTACGGCCTTGCGAGCAGCCGCGCTAACTTCGGCGGGGTCGTTGCTGGTTTTGGCAGCGGTTTGTGCAGCCTCCCGCGCAACTTCCTTCATGTTCTCGGCCACGGGCTCTAGGGCTTCTGCAACGACGCTGTCTGCCACTTTGTCAGCGGCGACTTTCTTCTCATCAGCCGCAATGCCAACGTGATAGGCCGCAAAGCCTGGCATAACCATTTGGTTTAATGCGAGGCCAATTATTTGACCGTCTACATTGGTTCTAATAACCGAACTGCGGTTGGTAATAGGGTCGGTGACGGTGCCCAGAATGTCGCCTTTTTTTACGTTTTGGCCAAGCTTGGCTTCGGTAAGAAACACACCGCTTTGATCGGCGCGCAGCCAGGTAGATTTGTAAAACACGTTTTGCTTGGGTGCGCGACTGGGCTTTTGGCCGATCATATTCATGTGGTACATCACGGCTTTAATACCGTTAACGCTTTGTACCACTTCCTTAAGCTGCAGTCGCAGCGGCTCGCCGGCTTCCAGCGTTACCGCTGGAATTCCGGCATCTACAGCGGCGCGGCGCAATGTGCCGGGGGCGCCGGCACCGTCTAATACGGTAACGTCATGGAACATTTTGCTGAACTGCATCACGCTTTCTTTGCCGAGATTGCCCCGCAACTGGGTAAGGTTGGTGCGGTGAAAGGAGCCGGTGTGAATGTCTATTAAACGGTCACAATGGGTGATGATTTCATTAAAGAAACTGTGGGCGATGCGGCCAGCGGAGCTGCCCTTGGGGTCGCCAGGAAAATAGCGGTTGAGGTCGCGGCGGTCTGGTAAATACCGCGAGGTACGACGAAAGCCGTGCATATTAACGATAGGTACACCTATGACCACGCCATTGAGCTTGTCACTTTCTAAGCTGAACATCACGCGGCGTATGGCTTCTACGCCGTTGAGTTCGTCACCGTGTACCGCTGCCGTTAAGCACAGTGTGGGGCCGGGATTATTGCCCGCCGCAACGAGAATGGGGGTCGGCATGGCTAAGCCGGCGATGGCTTGGCCTGCAGTCCAATACAGGCGTTCAAAGCTGCCCCGTAAAATATCTTGCCCTAGAATGGTGAAGGCGACTTCCGAAGAGTTTTGTGAATCAGCGTTTTTATCAAAATCGCTGTTTAAAGAGGTGTTTCTACGTTTATTTGAGGTAAAGGTCGTCCCTTCCTCTTTCGTCAATTCACTGACGGTGGTGGAATTGAGCTCGCGGGACTCGTTAAGTGTCTTTGGCGATTGTTCGTTTGCCACTGCGTGTTGAGTTAGCAGTGGAAGGACGAGTGCTATGCAAAAAATAAAGATGCGTCGCATGATACAGCGGATTACTCCGTTAATTTGGGTGAGCAAACTGTTGGCTTGCTGGTTTGTTGTTAACTGTTATATCGATCAGGCCACAGTTGTGGGCTAAATTGTATACAAATTCGTCAATAGAAACGCCTGTAAATTGCGCTTTGCTTCAACTCACTTGCTGTGACCCTCCCCGAGTTTGACGTTAACAATGGCCTAAGTTCATTTACGGGCATTGGCATTTTTACCGAGTTTGGGCTGTGTTACGACGAAAAATCCCCTCTGGATGGTGAAAAGAGCCAAGAAGTCTGGCTCATGTCCGACTATAATTGCCGCATAGATTGCACGGCTGCTGTTAGCTGGCGACGAATGACGATGATGACGGGAGCTTTTCATGGCTAAAGATCGGCTGATTATTTTTGACACCACCCTGCGCGACGGCGAGCAAAGCCCTGGTGCGTCAATGACTCGTGACGAGAAAGTGCGCATAGCAAAAATGCTCGAAAAAATGGGTGTCGATGTTATTGAGGCGGGCTTTGCAATAGCTAGTGTTGGCGATTTTGAGTCAGTAAGGGCGGTGGCAGAGGCAGTTAAAGGCAGCACTATTTGCAGTTTGGCGCGTACCGGCGCTGAGGATATAGACCGCGCCGCAGAGGCTTTGCGCCCTGCGGAGTCGGGTCGTATTCATACCTTTATCGCAACATCGCCTATTCATATGGAATATAAATTGCGCATGGCGCCGGACAATGTCGTTGAGCGCGCAGTGGCTGCGGTTAAGCACGCCCGTAATTTAATCGGCGATGTTGAGTTTTCCTGCGAGGACGCCTCTCGTTCTGAACATGATTTTCTCTGCCGCATTATTGAAAAAGTGATCGACGCTGGTGCGCGTACGATCAATCTGCCAGATACCGTGGGCTATGGTGAACCTGGGGAGTATGGCGCGATGGTGGCTCGCATAATGAACTCGGTGCCGAATGCCGATAAAGCGATCTTCTCGGTGCACTGCCACAACGACCTCGGTTTGGCGGTTGCGAATTCACTGTCAGCGGTAATGCACGGTGCCCGGCAGGTGGAATGTACGATAAATGGCTTGGGTGAGCGTGCGGGTAATGCATCCTTGGAAGAGTTAGTGATGGCGGTGCGCACCCGCGCCGATATTTTCCCTGTTGAGGTCAACGTAGACGCCACTCAAATTGTGCCGACGTCGCGCTTGGTGTCGTCAATTACCGGTTTCCCTGTGCAGCCCAATAAAGCCATTGTTGGTGCGAATGCCTTTGCCCATGAGTCTGGTATTCACCAAGACGGTGTTTTAAAGCACCGCGAAACCTATGAAATTATGCGCGCGGAAGATGTGGGTTGGAACGCGAATAAATTGGTCTTGGGTAAACACTCGGGCCGCGCAGCGTTTAAAGCCAGACTGGAAGAGCTGGGTATTACCCTAGACAACCAAGCGGCATTAAATTTAGCGTTTACGCGCTTTAAAGAGCTGGCGGATAAAAAGCACGAAATTTTTGATGAAGACCTGCAAGCCTTAATGAGTGATGTGCAGCCAACCGAGCGTGAATTGCGTTATAGCTTTGTCGGTTTGGAAGCAAGTTCCCGCACCGGCGTTAAGCCCAAGGCAGATATTCAACTTTTGATTGATGGTGCTGCCCAGCAGGCATCCGCCGAGGGTGATGGCCCAGTTGATGCGGCTTTTAAAGCGGTGGAAAGCCTTGTGAGTAGCGGGGCGAACCTTCAGCTGTATTCGGTGAATGCCATTACCAGCGGCACGGATTCCCAAGGCGAAGTTCAGGTGCGTTTAGAAAAAGACGGCACTATCGTGAATGGCAACGGCGCCGATACCGACATTATCGTCGCGTCGGTCAAGGCCTATCTCGATGCGCTGAATTTACTCGCCGCCGGTGTGTTAAAAGCGCATCCTCAGCGGGGCGTGTAAGTGAACGAAGCACTGCGCTTAGATTATTTGCAGGCGATGGGCGTGGACAGCTATGTGCCACGCTTTGTGCTGGAAGGGGCGGCGGCCTCACCGCTGTGTGATCTTGATTTTCCCGTGCCGGAATACGATGACAGCGGGTCGAGCGCAGCAGACAGCTACGATATTGAAAACGAATATCAAAGTCATAGTGCCCAGCGCGATGCCGAGCAATCGGGCTCTGCTGTTGTTGCTCCGCTAGACAAGGGCCAAAGTCGATCTCGTATTGCCTCTGATTTAGAGGGGCTAACGCTAGGCGAGAAACCGCAGAAGCGCCCCGCTGCTGTGGCTGGTGGCGATGCTGCGGTGCAGCCTAATCCCGAGTTTAGTGTTGATTTGGTTGGAACAAATATTGGCGTGATATTTATTGCCGATACCAGCGATAAGCCACTTAATCCCTCCGAGAAGCGTTTGCTGGCTAATATTGCTGTTGCGGTAAAAGTTCATCACAAGATTGAGGCGGCTCCCGCTTTTTCGAGTGCTAAATTCCAGTGGCCGGTGGCAAAGACCCTCTGCTTGGCGCAGGGAGTCGAGGCAGCAAAAGATGCCCTGTTAGGGAATGTGATGGCCCACGCAGAGCGCCAAGATGCCCAGTGTGTTGTGGTATTTGGCGATGAGATCAAAGCCTATTTTGATCATGCATTGCTGTCCTCATCTGGCTTGAATGTCGTATTTAGTGCCGCGCCTGCGGCAATGTTGGCAGACGGCAGCTTAAAAGCGGTGCTTTGGCAGCAATTGCGCCAGCTGTCTCTTGCTTCAAAGGATGCTGTCTAACATCATGCCCCGTGTCGCTATGCTTGGTATACAGCATCTTGAGCAGTGTCTATTAATAGAAACCCGATCTGATCCGCACCCTTGGGGGCGGGTAAATTGGCTGCGCAGTCTTCGCGATGATCACTGTCTTGGTTATTGGCAGGACAATGAGCTCTTGGCGATTAGTGCTTATAGCCTAGTCTTGGATGAAGTCAGCTTATTAAATATTGTGGTGGATACCGATTCTCGCGGGCAGGGTGTTGGACGCCATTTACTGACCGAGGGCTTGGAGTGGATGCAGCAGTTTGGCGGTCAGCGCTGTTTGCTAGAAGTGCGGGTATCCAATACAGTAGCGCGAACCTTGTATAGCAAGCTGGGCTTTGTCGAAGACGGGATTCGCAAAAATTACTACCCGCTCGGCGATGGACACGAAGACGCGATGCTGATGTCCGCTGATCTGCCCTTAATGTAAGTAGAATAATCGCAAACCCTTGGCGTATTTATTGAGATAGAAATTATGCAGGAAGTTGAGTCTGACTGGTGGTTTATTGGTTTGCCCGAGGAATGGCGAACCGAGCAGGACGAGGACAGCATTCTGATCTTTGATCAGGACGAATTAGGCTGCATCAGCCTAAGTAGTTTGCAAGCGGAACACGGTAAGCCGGCCAACGAACAAGACCTAAAAACCTTGATGAAAGAGGTTGGTATGCCACTTGCACAGGGTAAACCGTGCAAAATAGGTGACGATTATCGGGGTTGGGAGTTTGAAACTGTCGAAGAAGGAGACTATATTCGCGAATGGTTCTTACTAGGTGGTGGTCATTTGCTGCTAGTAAGCTATGCCTGCGCAGAAGACGATCGGGATATGGATCGCGCTGCGGTTGACCAGATATTAGACACCTTACGCATAAAAAACGACGAATAAAGGGATTTTGTAGAAATATTGAACAGGTTGGCAGTTTGGCCATGATGGCTGTGCTACCTTCCGCTTAACTAATTGGTTAGAAGTGACGTAATGATTAAAATAATGATATCGCTATTTTTGTCGCTGTTAGCGTTGCCTGCAATGGCGGCGAACAGTGCGCCGGCAAAGGGCTATAACCCTGCAAATTTACAGTTGGCATCGGTCAGCGCCATGGTGGTAGACGCCGATACCGGCGAAGTGGTCTATCAAAAATATTCTGACATTGTGAAGCCTATTGCGTCCTTAACTAAAGTGATGACCGCGATGGTGGTACTTGATTCTAAGCAGTCGCTGCGCGAAGTGATTCGCTTTTCTCAAGAAGATCGCAAAGCGATCAATAACTACTATTCCCGCATTCGTATGGGTTCTGAATTGCCCCGTGGCGAAGCCTTGCGCTTAGCGCTGATGTCCTCCGAAAATTTGGCAGCGGCGGCCCTCGGTAGAAATTTCCCAGGTGGCACAAGCGCATTTGTCGCTAAAATGAATGCTAAAGCTCGCGCTTTGGGGATGAAGGACACCCACTACGTCGATACCAGCGGCCTGTCTCACCACAATGTGTCAACCGCCGCGGACATGGCCAAGTTAATAGCTGCTGCAGCTAAATACCCCGTGATCGCGGAGTATTCGACGACCACAACCCATACTGCGAATTTCCGTCGCCCTGGCTATAATCTTGCCTATGTGAATACTAACTCGCTGGTTCGCTATCAGCGTTGGGACGTGGCAGTGAGCAAAACAGGTTATCTTAATGAAGCCGGTCGCTGCCTTGTGATGAAGGCCAATGTTGATGGTAAAAATTTATTGTTTGTGATGCTGGATTCCTTTGGTAAAACCAGCCCCATTGGCGATGCCGGCCGCATAAAGCGTTGGTTAGAAACCGGCAAGGGCGGCAATGTTGCCACCGCTGCTCAGGTATACCAAAAGAAAAAGGTTTCTGAGTATCTTGCGGCGAGGACAACAGCAAGTATTCGTTAGTTTACATAGCGGCACAAAGATCAAAGGCCTTTCTGTTAGCAGAAGGGCCTTTTGCTTTTTGGGGCGGCTGGTTTTGCAGTGTGCAGGGCATAGCGGCGTATATTGCTCGGCTAAACCATGTTTGAATGATATAAAATTAAGGATTTTACAGCGATGAAGATTGAATGGGAGGTTTTGTCAGCTCCGGCGACAAATGGGGTCAAGGCGAGGTATTTCATACAAAGCGCGGCGCAGCTAGAAGCCGAGTTGGCGCCGTTACTGGCAGCCTGCGTGAATAAAGCGGTTGATGAATTGCATAGCAATATTCTCGATAACTCCCTTTATCTCTTATTTGAATTTGATAAAAATTTGGTTTTAAACATTGTAGTAACAGACGAAAGCAAACAGCAGGAGTCGCCGTATCGGGTGGTTTGCGATATGGCGTCATTGCAGCCCTATCTTCTTGAATCGACACATTGGAAATTTAAAGGTGAGGAGTTTGCAGATGTGGTTAAACACGAATTACGCGATTATTTGAGCACCTGCAGCGGGTTTATGCGTTATTCCTTGGTGGCAGTGTTCTCTGAGGGCGATCGAGCTAAAACCGAGTTATTGTAAGGTTTGGTTTTTAGGACAAAGCTAGGGGGCTAGGATGCAGGTGAAAATAGTTGATTTTCCCGAAACCAAAATTGCGGTGATTGAGCATTTGGGGGCGCCTGCAGCAGAGGGGCAGAGCATTGCTAAACTCGTAGCATGGCGAAAAGAAAATGGTTTAGCACCGTCACCAGCGCATCGTAGTTATGGCCTGCATTACAATGATCCACGGGTGGTAGCGGCTTCCGAGTATCGCGTGGATTTGGCGGTTTCGGTAATAGACGATGTGTTGCCGAATAGCTTTGGTGTAATAAATAAACGCATTCCGGCCTGTCGGTGTGCAGTGGCGCGTCACCTTGGTTGCCGTGACAATGTTGAGGCTGCGGCCTATCTATATGAGCATTGGTTACCACAAAGCGGTGAGCGGCTTGGGGACTTTCCGATTTTCTTTCATTACCTCAATGTCGGCCCTGATATTGCGCCTCAGGATATGGTGACCGATGTATACCTGCCGCTGGGCTAAATTCAAAAAGGCGTTCGGTTCGCGCAGTGGCATCGCGTATATCGGTGTGGCAATTTCGGCGTGATTCGAGCCGAGTTTACCCAAAGTTGCTTCGCTTAACGTACAATAGCGCCTTTGATCGATAAGGCGTAGTTGATGGCGATTCAGTGGTATCCAGGGCATATGCACAAAGCCCAAAAGGCGATAGCCGAGGTTTTGCCTCAGGTTGATCTGCTGATTGAGGTTTTAGATGCGCGTATCCCCAGCTCCAGCGAGAATCCCGCTATTGCAAAATTACGTGGCGATAAGCCCTGTATCAAGGTGCTGAGCAAGGCTGATTTGGCTGATCCCAAGGTCACTGCACAATGGCAGGAGTATTTAGAAAGGGATCGCGGTGTAAAGTCGTTTACCACCACCACAGATGATCCGACGAAAATCAAACAGCTTATTGAGCTGTGCCGCAAAATGTTTCCCGCCAAAGACGCCAGTTTAAAAACCATTAACACCATGATTGTTGGCATCCCGAATGTGGGAAAGTCGACCCTAATAAATATTTTAGCGGATCGCATTATTGCCAAAACCGGCAATGAGCCGGCGGTGACTAAAAGTCAGCAGCGCATTAATTTGGGCAGCGGCATTGTTTTGTTCGACACTCCTGGCATTTTGTGGCCCAAAATTGAAAACCCAAATAGCAGCTATCGGCTAGCCGTAACCGGTGCGATTAAAAATACCGCAATGGAATATGACGATGTCGGATTTTACGCCGCTGATTTTTTGATTAAGGCCTATCCCGAATTACTGCAGGCGCGCTACCAACTCGATAGTATTCCAAACACCGAACTGGCATTTTTAGAGGCTGCGGCACTGCGCCGTGGCGCCTTAAGTGCTGGTGGGCGTATTAACCTTCATAAAATTTGCGAAGTGCTAATCAACGAATTGCGCGCAGGTACATTAGGTCGCATTAGCCTCGAAACGCCAGCGATGATTGAACGTGAAAATCTCGCAGTCGCCGAAGCCAAAGCGAAAAAGGAAGAAGAGAAACTGGCGCGTAAACGCCGCTTTAAAGAAGGCTCTCGCCGCTCAGACGATTGATATAAAACCGTAATAGGAATCGACAATGGTAAATAACGATGTGTTGCGCCGAGTGCGTTACATCTTTGATTTTAACGATGCAAAAATGATGGCGATTTACGGTTTGGCAGATCACCACGTTTCTAGAGAAGAAGTTAGCGCGTGGTTAAAGAAAGAGGGTGATGAAGGTTACGAAAACTGCAGCGATTTGTTGCTGGCGGTCTTTTTGAATGGTCTGATTATTGATATGCGTGGCGCTAAAGAGGGGCCGAAACCTGTGCCTGAAAAGCGTTTGACGAATAATATGATTTTTATGAAATTAAAAATTGCCCTGAGTCTTAAGGCCGAAGACGTTATGGCAATTTTGGAATTGGCTGATTTTAAAATTAGTAAACACGAGTTAAGTGCTTTTTTCCGTAAGCCAGATCACAAGCATTACCGCGACTGTAAAGACCAGATATTGCGTAATTTCTTAAAGGGCTTGCAGCTGAAATATCGTAATACCGGCGGCGATGAATCCTAAGGGCGACAATTATTTGGGCGCTCCGTTGTTTTTAGGTTTGCGCCCATTGCCGCAGTAAATTGTGATAAACCCCAGTGAGTTGAATAATTGCAGGGTGGTCTTCATTGCCTTGGCTTAGGTTCTGAATACTCATATCCATGTCGTATAACAAGCTGCGCTTCTCGTCGCTGGCGATCATGCTTTGCAACCAAAAAAATGAGGCGAGGCGTCTGCCTCTGGTCACTGGGGTAACACGGTGCAGACTGGTGGAGGGATATAGAATCATATCTCCCGCTGCTAGCTTGACGCTTTGTGTGCCGTAGGTATCTTCAATAACTAATTCGCCACCATCGTACTCTTCCGGTTCTGAAAAAAACAGTGTCATCGACAGATCGGTTCGCACCTTAACTGCCGTACCCTTTACCTGTCTTATCGCATTGTCGACGTGTACCCCAAAGGAGTGACCACCTTGGTAGCAATTAAACAGGGGTGGGAAAATTTTTAGCGGCAGGGCGGCTGACATAAATAAATTATTGTTAGCGAGGGCGGCTAAAATAATGTCGCCAAGCTGGTTTGCGGCATCGGAATTTTCTAGCAATTGAATATTGTTTTTGCTCTTTGCCGATTGGTATCCCGCCGTTACTTTGCCGTCTACCCATTCAGCAGCTTCCAACACCCTGCGGCAGTGCGCCACCTCTGCTTTACTGAGAACTGCGGGAATTCTAACTAGCATGTTTTTAGACCTTTAACGAAAACGCCCCGCATAGGCGGGGCGGTGGTTTTCCCTGACACTCACATTATTGCGTGTTAGGAATTAGAACTCCAGACTGGCTGTGAGTGTAAAGCTTTTACCTGTGCCCGGTACGCCACGGCTACCGCGTGGTTTTAGCAGATATTTTTCGTCTGTTAAATTGTTGGCATTTAGCTGTAGCTTCACATTGTCAGTCGCTTGGAACGAGGCGGAGGCGTTAAGCAGGGTGGTGGCATCGAGTTCTGTGGTGCTGCCATTCTGATAATCACCGATGTATTGCAGGCCGCCACCAACTTGCCATGCGCGATCAATTTGGTAGGTCGTCCACAGGCTGGCGCTGTGCTCAGGAATATTGAAAATCACTTCACCTTCCTCAGTCGGGTCACCAGATTCAGTGACTTCGCTATCGGTATAGGTGTAGTTGGCAATGATAGCCCACTGAGCGTTAATGGTGCCGTTTATGCCCATCTCCAGTCCCTGTACAACTTGCTCGCCATCGAGCACCAATGCGTCGTCATTGTCGACGTCGTTAGTTGCTGCGTTGGTTTTAACTGAGCGGAATAGCGCTGCGTTGGCAAGTACCTTGGCGTCGAACAGCTCCCACTTGGTGCCTAGTTCTAAGATTTGGTCTTCTTCCGCGTCCAGATTTTGCTGGTCGGAACTCAGTGTTAAATTGCTGCCCAGCGGTGTTTGTGCATTGCCGATACCAAAATAAATGCTGCCGTTTTCAACGGGCTTATAGGTAACGGCGGCGTTCCAGCTTACTAAGGTGTCGCTAGATTTATAGGTGTACGGCGAAGTGATGCTGCCGTCGCGGTTGGTAGACGAGTAATCCTGTGTGTAATCTTGATCGTAATCTTCAACACGTATACCGACAGTGACCAACCATTGCGGTGTAAAGGTAAGAGTGTCGCTCACAAAGAAAGAAAGTGCGTCGTAGGTCCCTTTGCGCTTTCCACCCGCACGGGTAATAGAGCCGTTGTAAGGGTCATTGGTAACAGGATTGTATAGGTCAACATTGGGTGCATTGTCGTCGGTGTACAGCAGCTCGTAGTTGATGTATTCCTCTTGGGTGATATCAAAGCCGGTGACGAGGTTGTGCTGCACGCCGCCACTGATAAAGTCGCTGCGCAAGCTTGTCTGGTTAGAGAGGATGTCACGATCTTCGTCGCGACCTTTAGCGCCGCCGCGGCGCGCTTCGCCGGTCGCTGAGTCAAAGCTGGGGCGAGTGAAGGCAGCGGAGGTCTCGGTAGTGCCGATAAATGTTTGGTTGCGCAGGCTCAAAGTGTCGCTGAAGTTATGCTCAACGGCGAACTTAAAGGTGGTGATTTCGTTTTCGTCGTAATCACGATTTTCAACACCGTAGTAATTCTCTGCGGTCTTTTCGTCTAAGTAGCGCTCGCCGTTGGCGTTAGTGAGTAAGGGAACACCGCCGTCAGGAACGTTGTCTTGGTCTAGATAAGTAATACCGCCCGACAAAGTTGTTTTATCTGACAGCAAATAGCTAAGCGCACCGGCAAAGCCGCTACCTTTGTTTTCGGTCACGTCACGGCCAGGTACACCGCTGTCTTGTGTCATAAGGTTGATACGGCCAGCTAAATTGCTAGTCAGTGTCGCATTGATGTCTGCGGTGGCGCGCAATTGGTCTTCGTTACCAACCATGATGGTGCCGCGTTTAAAATCTTCAAACTTGGCAGTTTTGCTTACTAAGTTAACCGATCCACCTGCTGAGCCACGGCCGCTGACGGTAGATGAGGGACCTTTGGTGACTTCTAATTGCTCAAGGTTAAATGTGTCGCGGCTATAGGCGCCAATATCGCGAACACCGTCTACGTAGAGGTCGTTGGTGGCATCAAAGCCGCGAATGCTTAGGTTGTCGCCGGCTGCTGCGCCGCCTTCACCCGCCTGCATGGTAATACCTGACACATTGCGCAGTGCATCGCGCAGGCTCGTTACGGCTTGGTCACGTAGTATTTGCTCAGGTACAACGGTGATGGTTTTTGGGGTGTCTGCCAGCTTTTGGGTGTATTGGGGAGAAGAGGCTTTTTCTGCTTTATATGGAGAGATAACCGTAGATTCCACTTTCACCGCAGGTAAAGTCTGCTGCGCTTCTTCTGCTGCAAGTGATGGCAGTGCCGTGCTGGCTAATGCCAAGCCAATGGCTTGCGCAAGTAATTTGCGTTGCGGTCGGTTTGCTTGTTGTAGGTCGGTCACGTTGAAAATCTCCTGAGTAGTCTCTAGAACTGCCGATTGTGTATGCCACTTTTGTTGCGGCAGTGGATGTAAATTTAGGCAAAGCCTGAAGTCGGGTTGTATATTAATGAGAATCACTATCAAACACAAATAGTTTGTATTTAGATTATTGCTTTATTTGATCTTTCGAATTGGAATGGCACCCAAGTGCTGCATTTCGGAGGTAAATATGGCGGTTGAGGTCTAAGGCCGTGCGCAACTTTGGTGCGGTTGGGAGGTGGTTTGCTTATTAATTCGCGCGATGTGGGTTTTGTCTAAAAAGCGCCTTGTTTAGCGATTGTTTTTAACGATATTGTCCCGTATTTTGTATGCATGAATAGCACAAAAGCTAGGAGCAATGTGCAAAGTATTGGCAAGGATGTGCTTTCCAAGTAGTTAATGGGATAAAAATAATGATTAAAGAGATTGGCCCTGTCCACACCCGTCGTCACGGCAGAGTTCTGCATGTAATTTTAAGTCGTCCGGCCTTAAAAAACGCCATAAATGAAGAGATGGTGACCTCCTTATACCGCTGCCTGCGGGATGCAGCGCAGGATGATTCTGTAGGTGCGGTGGTCTTAGAGGGAGCGGGTGACGCGTTTTGCTCGGGGGCAGACATCAAAAATCTCGCGCTGGGTATCGAGCACACGCGCAAATATTCCACCGAAGTGTTGCTGCGGGTGGGAGCAGAGGCTGCAATGCTATTGCACGAGATGCCTAAGCCAACCATTGCTATGATTCGTGGCCCCGCTGTAGGTGGTGGATTGTCCTTGGCCTTGGCCTGTGATTTCCGTCTAGCTGACACCACCGCCACCCTAGGGTATGCCCATACCAAAATTGGTTTGTCTGGCGATTTCGCCGCCGCCTATTTTTTAAGTAAGTGGATGGGCGCAGGTAAGGCGCGGGAATTCTGTCTGCTTTGTCCAACTTATAGCGCAGACGAGGCCTTTAAGAATGGCTTGCTAAGTAAAGTCTGTGAGGTGGATGCGCTGTGTGGCGAAGTGGAAAGCTTGGCAACGCGCTTAGCCGATGGGCCGACAAATGCGCTGGGATGTATAAAAAGCAATTTGAAAAACGCTGAGGAAATGAGTTGCGAAAGCTATATCGCAGAGGAAATTAAAAACTTCCAGCGTTGCCGCAATAGCGAAGAACACCGCGAAGCGCTGGCGGCATTTTTAGAAAAGCGCGAGCCAGTCCTTCCCCGCGTAAAAGCAGCACGATAAAAAGCTGCAGCTAATCGTAAATAGTGGGATCAGCAAATCCCACTATTTAATTCCCTTCTTCTAGTCTTACTATTTCGCATTCTTTAATAGTCGATTGTTGCTTAAACTGCGCATCTTAGTTATTTCATTCAAGCGTGTTCTTATTCATAGCGGGCATTCATGCGTACAAGTTGGGATATTTTTTGCCATGTTATTGATAACTATGGCGATGCGGGCGTGTGTTGGCGCTTGGCGCGGCAATTGGCAGTTGAGTACGACGCTGAGGTGCGGCTTTGGGTCGATGACCCTGAAACTCTAGCTCGTCTGTGTGCACTTGCACCTTCCCAAATTAGCGGCGATACCCCGCGCCTAATCGACGGAGTTTGGGTTCACTATTGGTCTAGCACCTGGCGGAATGTAGTGCCGGCCGATGTGGTAATAGAGGCCTTTGCTTGTCAGCTCCCCCTAGATTATCTGGTCGCAATGGCTGAGCGCTCAAGGCCGTCGCTGTGGTTAAACTTAGAATATTTGAGTGCCGAAGAGTGGGTGGCTGGCTGTCATGGGCTACCGTCGCTGCAGCAAAACGGTTTGCAGAAGTATTTTTTCTTTCCTGGTTTTAGCCCAGAGACGGGCGGCTTGCTCCGTGAAGCCGACCTATTAAAACGACGGACTGAATTTCAGCAAAGCGAGTGTGCCAAAATTCAGTTTCTTCGTTCTCTTGGTGTTGAGGTGGCGGCTGAGAGCGCCTTGGTTTCTTTGTTTTGTTACGACAGCCCAGCGCTGGCGCAGTGGCTTGATGCGGTATCTGAAGGCGAAGGAAAACGTCATTTTTTGGTGCCAGCGGGCCGAGTTGTGGCTGATGTCTGCCGTTGGTTGGGGCAGGAGAAATATGAATTGGGCGAGCCTTATCAGCGCGGTAATGTATGCATACAGTTCATCCCATTTTTGAGTCAGCGCGACTACGATTTACTGCTGTGGAGCTGTGATTTTAATGTGGTTAGAGGGGAGGACTCCTTCGTTCGCGCCCAGTGGGCGGCCAAGCCTTTTTTATGGCATATCTACCCTCAGCAAGAAGGCGCCCATTTCCCAAAATTGGATGCATTTTTACATTGTTACACCGAGGGTCTGAGTGCGGATCTTAAGGCCGCAGTGGTGGGTTCGTGGCGGGCTTGGAATGCCGGTGTTTTACCGGCAGATATGCAGGGTCAGCTATTTGCCGGAGGGGCCGAGCTGATGGGGCATTCAGCGCGATGGTGCGCCCGTTTAGAGGGGCAAAATAATCTTGCAGAATCGCTAGTGCAGTTTTACCAGAATTGGGTATGATACGCAGCCAAAAAAATTGCTGGCTTATATCAATTTCCATTCGGATAAACCTATGAAAACAGCACAAGAAATGAAGCCCAATAGCGTGATTCTGATCGACGGCCAGCCTTGGATGGTTCAGAAAGCAGAATTTACTAAATCTGGTCGCAACAGCGCCATTGTTAAAATGAAGTTGAAGAATCTGCTTAGCGGTTCAACGACGGAAACAGTTTATAAAACAGACGATAAAGTAGAGCCAGTTATTCTTGAGCGCATCGCGGTAACTTACTCCTATGTTGCCGAGTCCACTTATGTATTTATGGACGAAGAATACAATCAATACGAACTAAATGAAGAAGATATTGAAAGCGTATTGCCTTACATCGTCGATGGTATGACGGATATTTGCGAAGCGGTATTCTTTGAAGGCAAAGTAATTTCCGTCGACCTGCCAACTATGATTGTTCGTCAGATTACCTACACCGAAGGTTCTGCACGGGGTGATACCTCTGGCAAGGTTATGAAGCCTGCTAAGCTGAGCAACGGCACGGAAATCAAAGTTGCCGACTTCTGTGAGATTGACGATTGGATAGAAATAGACACCCGCACCGGTGAATATAAATCACGGGCAAAAGCACCAGTATAAGTACTGGGCTAGGCGTAAAAAAACCGACCTTAGTGTCGGTTTTTTTACGCCTTATATTTTAAGAGCTTTTGCTATAGCAGCGCTTGAGTGCCTCAGCGCGGGCTTCTTTAAAGCCAGATAGGGGGAAGCGATCGCTGTTGTTATTAAAATGGCGTGATAGTGAATTTCCCGCCGGTATAAAGATATTAACCGTGGCCGAGCTGGTCATAAGGTCCAGTAATTCTGGATTGGCAAATACATGCCCCATAATCACCTCATGGCGGTCACCTACCAGCGGTCGAATAGCCACTACCTCTAGGGGCAGGCTCATCGAGATGCCGTCAAACTCCGCATCCATCTCAATAGTCTGCCCCGCTAGAGACCAGATCTCGGCGCTATTGCTAGACCAGCTTACATATAATTCGTCGCTGCCACAGGTGTTGCTGTGTTTTACCAAACCGAACTGGTGGTTTGCCTTGTTTTCACCGACGACGGTATACCCCGTAGAGCGTGAAATGTCGTCAATTTTCCACGTTGTTGCAATATTGGCGAAGACGCTGATTGATAGGGAAAGAGATCCGATTAATATTGGGTAAGATAGGTATTTTCTCATGGCTGGTCACCTTGGCTATGCTGCGTTTATTCGAAGATGCCTAGTGATCTTGGTGATTAAGTAGCTGCATTCGTATACGTAGTCACCGCGAATGTGAGCGCAATCACGAAATCTAACATTTTAATTTAGTCTTTCAGGTTGGTCTGTATGTGGCAAAGACAAAAAATCTGCACCGGCACTCTGCCGCTATTCAAGAATTGGCCTGTACAAGACTTAGTGGGGATATGCGTCTATAGTGACATTACTGTCCTGAGCTATTTTGCTTTGTGGCTTATGCCTATTGGCTGGAGTAGTTCGTGGAATCTGTTCGCCTTCGTTACCAAACCATCGATGTTCAAGGTTTTGATATTCACGTCCGCGGTCTTCGCGATAATCAGCAGTTTTCAGATGCCTTGGGTGAAGCAGAGGCGCTGGGAATTTCTTCTGCTCAGTGGTCTTTATTTGGCGTGGTGTGGGATTCTAGCGCGGTATTGGCAAATGAGATGGCGACCTTTGCAATTGAGGGGAAGCGCATTTTAGAGGTTGGCTGCGGTTTGGCGTTGACGAGCTTACTACTTAAAGTGCGGCAGGCCGACATTACCGCCACGGATATTCACCCTGAGGCGGGTAATTTTCTGATCGAAAATGTGCGCTTGAATAGCGGGGGAAAAATTCCGTTTTTGCGAGCAGGCTGGAATGATGCTAGTGATGGCTTAGGGAAATTTGATGTTATTGTGGGCTCTGATGTCCTGTATGAGCGTGAACATATTGTATTGTTGTCAGAATTTATTGAGCGTCACGCCAAGCCAAGTTGCGAAGTAATTTTGGTCGATCCCGGTAGATTGAACCATGCGGCTTTTAGTAAAAAGATGGTCGCCCTCGGTTATTCGCACAGCCAGCACAAGCCAGAAACTAGCGGCTTTTTGAGTAAGGAATTTAAAGGCCAAGTGCTGCGCTATTTGAGACTTGCTTAACTTCCTAGTGATGATGCTCTCCACCAATATCATTGCCCTGTGTGTCATACATGCCGGAGCTGCCGTGCTCGATAAATCCTAGTCGAATCATTTTTCGTAAAAAGGGATCTGATTCGCTGTCGCCAATGTCGGCGTAGTCTGTGGTTTTATAATCTGAATATTGCTTAAAAAAATGATTAATGCTGTTTTTGTCCGTCGTCATTTTGTTTAGTGTCCACACTTGTTCCCGCGATCCACTTTGCATGTGATAGGACTTTACTAGGCGATAGGCCGGTAGCCAAACTAGGGTGGCAGTGTAATTTTTTTCGGCTAATAAATAGCTTTCTTCGCGGTCACAGCCGCTGCCTTCGCGATTGCTTAAACTCATTTTTTGTAACAGCGAATCGGCGACAAGTTGGGTTTTCATGCTCCAGTCATCGTTGCCGTTTACATCTTTCACTTCGCTTGGTGAATATTCTATGCCGCGTTGATAGGCGTCGAAATAGCGATTCAGTTTTATGCTATTGCTGTGGTTGCGTTCCCATATTTCTGTAATTCCCTTGGCTGGAAATTGCTCGGCCACACTGTTTTTCTGGCGCCATAATATCAGTTGTTTAGTGGCGGGTTTTTCTGACTGTGCAGTATTGCGACTGGTGACTTGGTAGTGGGCGCTGATAGGGGTGTTGGGGTTGCACTCTTCAGCGTGTGTGGGCAGTGCGGTGATCAAGGCGCCAATGAAAAGCATCGCTGCTTTGGGACGATTAAGAATAAGCTTAAAGCGTGTTGCGAACGTCACGGGGAAATCCTTGCGAATGTCAGTTTGTCACTTTTTAAAAATAAAGACGCTGGCGTGAACCAGCGTCATGATGGTCTAAACGTTTTTATTATTTAATCAAGGGGCCACTTGCTTGCTATTGGCTTTGTTCACAAGGTCTGCTGCGTAATTCATTACATGGAAGACCATGTTTTGCTCGTTAGTGCCGCTAACCAATGCGGCGCTAGGGCCAGATGCATAAACGCCAACGTCTTCGCCCGCATGGGTTTCCGAACCGAGAGGAATTAATGCCTCTTGATGGAAGCCTGGCGCTTGGGTGTCAATTTGCGACAGGTCTTTGCGGCCAGCGTCAATTGCTTGGTTGTAAGCTTCGTCGGCGTCGGTTTCATTGCCGAGATCGCGGAAGCCTAAACCGTTGGTGTAGCCCAAGGTAGTATAAGGTGTGCCATCGGCAGCCAGCGATGGGCTGTTAGAGCCAATACCGACGACTTTGCCGAGGATGGGGTTGCCGCGTTTAGGATAGCCAGCAATAGTGAAAACATGGCTGTGGTCGGCGGTAACAATAATGAGCGTGTCATCGCTATTGCTAAGTTCAACGGCCTTGGCAACAGCTTCCGATAATTCTACTGCGTCGTTTAGCGCATTGTAGGCATTACCAGCGTGGTGAGCGTGGTCAATACGACCAGATTCAACCATCAAGAAATAGCCGTTGTCGTTATTGTCTAAGATCTTGATCGCTTTTTCTGTCATCTCACTTAGCGAGGGTTCGCCGGCAACGTCGTTGCCACGGTCGGCTTCGTATTGCATATGTGATTCATTGAATAGGCCGAGTACTTTGCTTGTGCTTTCGGTGTCGATGGCGTCAAAACTGGTTTGGTCAAAAATGTAATTGCCGCTGGGGTAGCGTGTTTTCCATTCAGCGGTTAGATCGCGACCGTCGGTGCGATCACCTTCAACGCTGCTGACGGCGTCTGGGCTGTTAAATGTCGCGTCTTTAGGTAAAAAGCTGCGACGACCGCCACCCATGACGACTTCGATACCATCTACATCGACGCCATTAATTCGCGCTTCTAAATTAGGCTCAAAGTTAATGAGCTGCGATGCAATGTCTTCACAGCCAGCGCTTATTGCTGCGTCTGGCATGTCGCCATCGTCTTCCCAGTCGCGATCAGCAGATTTTGCGTAGGTTGCCGCAGGAGTGGCGTGGGTGATGCGGGCGGTAGACAGTATGCCGGTAGACTTGCCGGCAATTTCCGCGAGTTCAAGGGCGGTCACTAATTCGTTGCCTGCAACGGTTGTGCAGTCGCCGCGAACAATATTTTCATTCACGCCAATAACGCCAACGTCAGTTTTTACACCCGATATCAGGGCTGTCATGGTGCCGGCTGAATCTGGAGTTTGCGCATCGACGTTATAGGTTTTTGCTAAGCCGGTGTAGGGGAATAGATCGAAGCTTAGATTGTTTTCTTCGCCCGATTGACCCTTAAGCTGGCCGGCAAGAATACGGGCGGCGGTCACGGTAGAAATACCCATGCCGTCACCGACAAAAAGAATAACGTTTTTTGCCGCGCCACGATTGAGGTTGGCTTGGGTGGTGGCGGCTATTTTTGCTTCTGCGTCGCTATACCATGCATTGCTGCGGGTATTTTCAATAATGGCAGCGCTGCTATTGTTGTTTGAACTGCTCTTTTTGTCATTGTCGCCGCCGCAGGCTGCGAGGCCTGCTACGGCCGCGCTTAAAATTGCTACTTTAAAATATTTCATGGTCACTCTCCTTATTCGCTGGCCAGCAGATCAAGTGCTTGATTGATCAAGTGGAAAACTAGGTTCTGCTCGACAACGCCGCGCACAAATTGTGAGCCAGGGCCGCGGGCGTGAAGGCTGATATCTTCGCCGGCATGGGTTTCAGAATCCAGTGGTACTAATGCTTCTTGGTGAAAGCCTGATGATTCCGTGTCGACACTGGCCAGATCCGCTCGTCCTGCTTGAATGCCTTCAGAATACAGCGCGTCGCCATCGGTGGCGTTGCCAAGATCGTGAAAGCCAAGACCATTGGTGTAGCCGACAGTGGTGTAAGGCATGCCATCGGCGGCGGTAGTTGGCGTTGTTTCACCTACGTTAACCACCTTACCTAGAATCGGATTACCGCGTTTAGGGTAACCGGCAATGGTGAATACATGGCTGTGGTCGGCGGTAACCAGAATTAAGGTGTCGTCTGCGCTGGTGGCGTCGGCGGCGGCTTTTACTGCATTAGACAATTCAATCGCATCGGTGAGTGCGCTGTAAGCGCTACCGGCGTGATGACCGTGATCGATACGACCCGACTCCACAACTAATATATAGCCTTTGCTATTGTTGTCTAAAATGTCGATGGCCTTTGTGGTCATTTCGGTCAGCGATGGTTCGCCGGCAACGTCGTTGCCACGGTCAGCCTCGTACTGCATATGTGACTCGTTAAACAGGCCAAATAGTTTGGTGGCGGTGTTGGCATTTACGCCGTCAAAACTACTTTGATCAAACACATAGTCACCGTTTGGATAGCGTGCTTTCCATTCCGCGGTGAGATCGCGGTTGTCAGTGCGATCGCCCTCAACACTACTTACCGCGTCGTCGCTGTTAAAGGCAGCATCTTTGGGCAAAAAGCTGCGGCGACCGCCACCCATCACAACGTCTAAACCATCGACGTCTGCACCTTCAATGCGGGCTTCTAGATTGGGTTCAAAATTAATTAGTTGCGATGCAATGTCTTCGCAGCCTGCGGCTTTGGCATCGTCTGGCAAGTCGCCATCGTCTTCCCAGTCGCGGTCAGCGGATTTTGCATAGGCTGCCGCGGGGGTAGCGTGGGTGATACGTGCGGTAGAAATAATACCCGTCGACATGCCTTTTAATTCGGCTAGCTCAATGGCGGTGATTAATTCATTGCCGCTAACCGTGCTGCAATCGCCGCGTTCGATGTTTTCTGAGACGCCAAGCACGCCGGCATCACTTTTCACTCCAGACATCATCGCGGTCATGGTGCCGGCTGAGTCAGGGGTTTGCGCGTCCACATTATAGGTTTTTACTAAGGCGGTATGAGGGAAGCTTTCAAAGCTTAAAAGACCTTCCTCGCCTTGATTACCTTTTTGCTGACCTTGCAGGATGCGTGCGGCGGTTAGCGTAGACACCCCCATGCCGTCACCTACAAAGAGGATGACGTTCTTTGCTTTATTGGGTGTGGTCGCTGTGGCTTTAGCGTTTGTGCTAGTGGCGGCGTCGGTATACCAGGGGTTGCTGGTCTGATGTGCGGGCATTACCGCAGCGGCGGCGTGGGACGCAATTGCGATGGGCAATACCCCTGACAAAATGGCGGTTCTTATACGCATGTGAAGGCTCCTAGTCTGGAAATTTGAAATTTCCTTTTGTCGGTATGGCATGGCTGTAGCTGTGGGCGGTGGTATTGAGCAGGGCTCTAATACCAATGAGTGGCTAAGAGACTAGGGCGAAAGGTTTACAGTTTGATTGCGTTTATATAGAAGTTTTTAGACGAAATGATGACAGGCGACTGACATGAAACTAAGGCGGCGGAAATAAGGCGGAAGGCGCGAGGGATTGAATGGATTCCATTTGGAATCAGAAACAGGAATTTTTGGGCTGCAAGCGCTCGCCTTGCCGAGCAACTACTTAGCGATATCTTGGTTGACTAGCAATAGTAACTAAATATATTCTCACTTTACCTTTGATAATCATTCTCATTAATAGTATTCTTGCGCCGCTGCATTGTGCTGGTGAATTCCTGCGCGCTTAAGAAAGCTGCGCAGGCAAATACACAGCGGGCACTATTTAGTTCGCAGACTTGGCGGGCTGGGGCGGCGATCTTACACATATTTCACGGAATTTAAGCGACAAAATGAAGGCTGCGGTAACGCGATACAGCGCGGAGAGCTACGGTTCGGCGACAGTGCGAGTAGGAAATGCTGGCAGCAAACACGGTTGTCTGAAAAATGGCGGCTGGATTATCGAGAGAGCCGCACTGTGAAGTCGGCATACGACTCTTGGTGGGGGCTTTTATTGGTGCTCGCCATACATGGCGGTGCTATCGCAGCGGTGGTGTATATCCCATCGCCGGAGCACAAGCAGGTGGTAATGCCTAGTATTCAGGGGGTGCTGATTCCCGCGCCACCGGCCGAGGCAGTGCAATTACCGAGTGAGAGAAAAACGCCGCCGCCAGAAAAAACGCCGGAGCCACCTAAACCTAAGCCAAAGCCCAAACCCAAGCCGCTGCCAAAACCTAAGCCCAAGCCGAAATTGCCGCCACCTAAGGCGCCACCATCGGAAAAGGCGATTAGCCGCGAAGAGCAGGCAGAAGAGCAACCGGCACCGCCGCCGCCCGCGCAGAAGCAGGCACGGGTTTCGGAAAATGACAACAAGACCTTGGGGGCGCCGATTACGCCGCCGCGTCACGACGCCAACCCTCTTAATAATCCGGCACCCGCGTATCCGAGTATTTCTCGGCGTTTAAAAGAAGAGGGCATTGTGGTGTTAGAACTACTCATTTTGCCGAACGGCACCGTGGGTGAGGTGAGAATTAAACAGTCCAGCGGTTTTGAGCGATTGGATAAGACGGCGATGAAGGCCGTGAAACGCTGGCGCTATTTACCCGCTAAACGCGGTGATGAGCCGATTCCATACTGGTATTTGCAGCCGCTGGAATTCTCATTGAATCAGTAGCGGTGGGGCATTTAGGTTTTTTTACGCCGCTGTTAGCAGTCGGCAATATTAAGTTTGAGGATGTAGTTTTATGGAAAATCCCTATGGCGTAGAGGCCCTGTGGACACAGGGCGATATGGTCATCAAGGTTGTGGCGGTAATGCTGCTGGCGATGTCCATCGCATCTTGGTATGTCATTGTGATTCGCTCTTGGCGTTTGTATCGCCTGCGTAAACCCGTGCGCGCCTTGGTTGATTTTTGGCATGCGCAAAGCTTTGCCGAGGGTTTGCATATGCTGGGTAATCAGCAAAACAATCCTTTTCGCCACCTTGCCGAAGAGGGCCAGTCTGGCTTGGATCACCATGTAAATCACAAGGCCGATTTGCACGGGCATTTGCCGTTAGCCGAATGGCTCACCGCCTGCTTGAAGGGCTCAATCGACGAAAGTTCAGAAAATCTTCAACGCGGACTTGCGGTGTTGGCATCGGTTGGTTCAACCGCACCGTTCATAGGCTTGTTTGGCACCGTGTGGGGTATTTACCACGCCTTGGTAAACATTGGTGTGTCTGGCCAAGCAGGTATCGATAAAGTTGCAGGCCCAGTGGGTGAGGCTTTAATCATGACGGCCTTTGGTTTGGCGGTCGCCATTCCTGCGGTACTGGCATACAACACCTTGGCCCGAGGCAATAAGGCCATCATCAGTAAGTTAAATCGTTTTGCGCACCAGCTCCACGCCTACCTTATTACTGGCGCGGCGCCGGCAAATCGCAGCGGCGATGTTGTCAGCAGCTTAGCCAAGGCGCAGCAAAAGCGCGAGGGAGTGTGACATGGCATTTGGCGGCGGCTTAGACGATGACAGCAGCGAGGTAATGAGCGAGATCAATATGACGCCGCTGGTCGACGTTATGTTGGTATTGCTGATTATTTTTATTATTACCGTGCCCGTCATAACCAACTCGGTAAAAGTGGATTTGCCCCGCGCTGACAATACTCCCAACGATATCAAACCTGATGCGGTAACTCTGTCGATTACCGCCGAGGGAATAATTCATTGGGATAAAACTGAAATGACAATGGAGGCGCTGGAACAGCGTTTAATCGCCGCGGCGGCGAGTCCGGTGCAGCCGGAGGTGCATATTCGCGGTGATCGCAATGCCAGCTACGAGCATGTATTAAAAGTGATGGCGGCAGTGCAACGATCGGGAATTTTAAAACTCGGCTTTGTTACCGAGCCAGAGAGTTAAGCCCAGTGATGATTCGCGATTGCGGAATTAGAGTGACGTATTGGAAGCCTAATTTATGGCGCTAAAAATTATTCCTGCGCACTGGCATCTTGGCTCCCTGCGTCAATGGCATTGGATCAGTTCGGCGGTTTGTCTCGTGGGCATGCTGCTGTTTGCGGCCACAGGAATTACCCTTAATCACGCTGCGATAATTCCCGCGACGCCGGTAGTGACCTCTATAGAAAGTGTATTACCGCCGTCGGTGTTAGACGCGGTGATTGTACCCGACAGCGACAAAGCCTCGTTGAGTAAAGACTTGCGGGCATGGTTAGAGCGCGAGTTGGGTATTTATATTCCTGCCTCAGCGCGGGGCGAGTGGAGCGACGAAGAGGTCTATGTCGCGCTGCCAAGGCCAGGTGGCGATGCATGGCTGAGTATCGATTTAGCCGGTGGCGATATTTTATATGAGCGCACCACGCGGGGCTGGATTGCGTATTTAAACGACCTTCACAAGGGGCGTGATACCGGCACAGCATGGAGCTGGTTCATTGATGTATTTGCAATTGCCTGTGTGGTGTTTTGCGTATCCGGTCTGTTGTTATTGCAGCGCCATGCCGGCAGTCGGCCTAGCACCTGGCCAATGGTTGGCTTGGGCTTAGTTATACCGCTGATATTAATTATTTTATTTGTCCATTAACTGTCTTCTCGGGGCGAAGTTAGCTAAATATTTCGCTGAAATTAGGCCTAAACAAAGGAAGGGAAATTTGATGATCAAGAAAATGACGGCGATGACCTTGCTGGGCTTCGCATGTATTAGCGCCGCACGGGCGGGAGACATGACGCTTTCTGTTGAGTTGCCGCGCATCGACGTGGCGGAGTATCACCGTCCCTATGTTGCAATGTGGGTTCAGAACAAGGATAGCGGCGACGTTACTAATTTGGTCGTATGGTATCAGCTTGATAAGAGCGGTGAGAAAGGTGAACAGTGGCTGAAAGATATGCGCCAGTGGTGGCGTCGTAGTGGTCGCAGTTTAGACATGCCCGTGGACGGTATTACCGGTGCGACTCAGCAACCGGGTGTACATACGGTAGATACAAAAAACCTGAAGAATTTAGCAGCGGGTAGTTACAAATTATATGTCGAGGCCGCCCGCGAAGTTGGTGGTCGCGAGTTGTTGCAAATCCCATTTGAGTGGCCGGCTAAATCTAATCAGCTCTTAGAGGCTCAAGGAAAAACTGAGTTAGGAAAAATTGCCCTACAGCTTACGCCGTAAGTATTTTTTCGATTGAGATGCTCGCTGCGTATTCACGTATACAAAACATGATTGGGAATGAAAATGATGAAAACTAAATTACCACTTATTGCTTTACTAGCTATGTCTCTGCCCCTAGTGGCTAATGCTCACCGCGCATGGGTTTTACCCGCCGCCACAGTATTGTCTGGCGAGAATGCCTGGGTAACCTTTGACGCGGCCGTGTCTAATGATATTTTTTACACCGACCACGCTCCTATGCGTTTGAAGGGCATGAAGGCTATTGGCCCAGATGGTAAAGAAGTAGAAATGCAAAACCAGCATACTGGTAAATACCGTAGCAGTTTTGATTTAGAGCTAAGTAAAGAAGGCACATATAAAGTATTCAGTGCCAGCAGTGGGCTTCGCGCGCGCTGGGAAACCGAAGATGGCAAACGCGGTTTTTGGCCTGGCCGTGGTGAAACACCAGCACCCGGCGATTTTGAAAAAGCCGTACCTAAAAATGCAAAAAAATTACAGGTAAGTCAGTCTTCGCGTCGCATGGAAACCTTCGTTACCGCCGGTCAGCCTAGTAAAGTGGTATTTGAATTGCAAAACGAAGGCTTGGAAATGCAGCCCATTACTCACCCCAATGATTTGTTCTCCGGTGAAACAGCGCAGTTCCGTTTTATGATCGACGGCAAGCCTGCAGTCGGTGTTGAAGTTACGGTTATTCCAGACGGCTCGCGTTACCGCAACAGTCCTAATGAAATTAAAGTCGTTAGCGATAAAAAAGGCGTGGTCAGCGTTGAGTGGCCATCAGCGGGACGTTACTGGCTAGAAGCTGAATACCAAGATGATAAGGCCGCGAAGCCGGCGACAACACGGCAAGGTAGTTATTCAGCAACATTGGAAGTGTTGCCACAGTAAGTTTTAATTGCGCGTTAATTTATCGTGGCCATTTGGGAGCGAGTACTGCTGGTTGTGGCGGTGTCGACTTTGTACGCATTGCTGTGGGTGTATTGCCTATGGCAATTTCGCCGCCGTAATAGCGGCGGCGTGCAATTTCCTGTTGATGCAGAAAGCCAGTCTGTGGCCTCCGTACTGGTGGCCTATGCCAGCCAAAGTGGCGTTGCCCTAGGCTTGGCTCAGCAAAGCGCAAGCGCATTACAGGCTGCTGGGCCGGTGCGGGTGCTGCCGCTAGACCGAGTGAATGACGAGGTCTTGGCGAGCACCAAACACGCGTTTTTTATTGCCAGCACCTATGGTGAGGGTGAGCCACCGGATAATGGCAATCGCTTTGCAAGGCGCTACCTAAATAGCGATTCTTCGCAGTTTTCTCATTTAAAATTTGCGGTATTGGCGCTGGGCGACAGCGCCTACCAACATTTTTGCGCTTTTGGTCACAAGCTGCACGCGGGTTTGTCTGGCCATGGTGCTGAGCCGGTCTTTGCACCTTTAGAACTTGATGGAAACGACGACACTGCAAAGGTAGGTGTCATGCAGCGCTGGTATCAACAGCTGCAAACTTTCGGTGCAGATATTCCTTCGCAAATGCCAACGCTTGTCGAGGCTGACTATCACGCTTGGCGTTTAGAATCTCGCCAAGTGCTTAATCAGGGCAGCTTAGGTGAGCCATTGCTTCATTTACGATTTTTCTCTTTGCAAGAAAACGATCAGTGGCAAGCGGGGGATATCGCAGAAATCATTCCGCGTAACAGCGCAGGGCGTTGTGCGGAGTTTGCCGCGCAGCATCAACTCGATGGTAGCCTAGTGTTATCGATACAGGGTGAATCTCGTAGTCTACTCGAAGAACTTGCTCGCAGAGATTTAACAGCTAAAAACACTGCGGCGCCAGATGGCGATAACGTAAATGCTGTTACTGCGTGGCTTAATGAATTTCCCTTATTGGCCAAGCGAGAATATTCCATTGCGTCGATCCCGCAAAGCGGATGTCTTGATTTGCTGGTAAGGGTGCAGTGCACTGATGGCGTGCCGGGTGTAGCGTCGAACTGGCTGGGTGTGCACCTCGCAATTTCCGACACCGTTATGCTGCGCTTGCGCAGCAATCCATTATTTCATGCGCCGGCGTCGAATATACCAATGATTTTAATTGGTAATGGATCGGGCTTTGCCGGATTGCGCGGGCATTTGCAGGCCCGTAAATTGGCTGCCCGTCATGACAATTGGCTGCTGTTTGGTGAGCGCAGCGTAGATGCAGACCGCATATTTAAAGATGAAATTGCAGATTGGCAAAATAGCGGATATTTGCCGCGTATTGATTTGACCTTCTCGCGGGATCCCAATCAACCCGCCTACGTACAAGACGCCATTTTGGTAAATGCTGAATCAATAAAAACATGGGTGGCGACAGGGGCAGCAATTTACGTTTGCGGAAGTCGCGAAGGCATGGCCAGCGCAGTAGACCGGCAACTTCGCGCCATATTAGGCGACAGTCGTGTAGATGCCTTAAGCGACGCCGGCCTATACCGCCGCGACGTATACTAATATTTGGGTGCTGTATAAAAACGCTTAGCGCGATGATCTGCTTTAATGTTGGCTTCTTGCCTATATTCGAGTAAGGAGTGTTTCTATCTGAGTTTTTACACTGACCCGAAATATACTGGCTGAAATACCCACAGGATGGTTTGAGGGTATACTCAGCATAATTTTTTGCGTTTAAAACGAGGGGTTTTTCCCCTTGCTGTGTTTAATCATTAATACTTTTTTCACTGCTCAGCGATGATTGTTGATGTTGCGCTGAAGCGCCCGCAATGGTTTTTTATAAATGAATAATTCCCCGCGTTTAAGTAGTTCTCGCAAGGCTGTCATTTGGGTTGTGATATTGCTGCTCTTTGTTGTCGGTATTTGGTATTTATTGGGCCGCACGCCGCCAGCACCAGAGCCTATGATGCGACGCGGCTGGGGTGGCCAAACCTCTTCGGTGAAGGTGGTTCCTGTTGAAATGGGTGGGCTAGATGTGCAGGTTCGCTCTATTGGTACGGTTACACCCTTAAATACCGTCATTGTTCGCAGTCGGGTAGGCGGTGTACTTAATAAAATCACCTTTACTGAAGGGGCGGAGGTTAACAAAGGCGATTTATTGGCAGAGATTGATCCCGCACCATATCGGGCGCAATTAGAACAGGCGCTAGGTCAGTTACAACAAAACCAAGCGCAGCTTGCCAATGCGGAAGTTGATTTAAATTTGTATCAAGGACTTTACGCTGAAGACTCTATTGCCCGTCAGCAGTTAGATAGTCAGGCGGCGCTAGTGCGGGAATTAAAAGGCGCTAATAAAAGTCAGCAGGCACAGGTTGACGACGCCCGCTTGCAGCTGTCTTGGACGCGTATTGAAGCGCCGATCTCTGGCCGTTTAGGTTTGCGCCGTGTAGATGCCGGTAATTTAATTGCTGCTAACGATAGCGACGGTATTGTGACCATTACTCAAACCAAACCTATTGCGGTGATGTTCACCGTGCCTGAAGTGGAAGTTCCAGCATTAGTGAAAGCCTTTAACGGCGATAAATCGTTGCGGGTCGAAGCCTTGAGTCGCAATGAGCAAACTGTAATTTCCACCGGCAAACTCGCGACTTTAGATAATCAGATTGATACCACCACGGGGACCTTGCGAGTGCGGGCGGTATTTGAAAACGCCGACAATGAATTATTCCCAAATCAATTTGTGAATGTGCGTTTGCGTTTAAATAGTATTGACGATGTATTAACGATTCCCGCCGATGCCGTACAGCATGGCTCGCAGGGCAGCTATGTTTATGTGGTGGAAGATAGTAAGGCCTATATTCGTCCGGTAACAACTGGTGTGGTAGATAGTGGTCGCGTTGCGATTACTGATGGATTAAAGCCTGGCGATAGGGTGGTGCTAGAAGGCTTAGATCGTTTGCGCGATGGTCGCCAGGTGATTGTTGAAGGCGATGTGCCGTCAACTGGGATTGACTCAGTACAGGGACAGCGGCCCCGCGATGGGAAGAAAATGGAGCGCGGTGAAGGCGGTCAGCGTCAGGGAATGCCGATGCGTGAAGGCGCGGGCAAGGGGCCGAATGGTGCCGGTGGTCAACGTCCAAATCGTGACGCTAGCGCTGCTACTTCCGCGCCCCGTAATCATTAGGCACGACGATGAATAGCATCTCACGCCCCTTTATTTTACGGCCGGTTGCCACCTCGCTGCTGATGCTTGCGTTATTGGCGGCGGGTATTTTGGCATGGCGCCTATTGCCGGTGTCTGCCTTGCCACAGGTTGAGTATCCAATTATTCAGGTATTCACCTTTCACCCAGGCGCAGGCCCAGATGTCACCGCACGCACGATTACCGCACCGCTGGAAAGACGACTGGGGCAAATCCCCGGCCTTAAGCAAATGGCGTCTACCAGCTCCGGCGGCGCGTCGGTAATTACTCTGCAGTTTGCGCTAGAAGTCGATTTAGGTGTGGCTGAACAAGAGGTGCAGGCCGCGCTCAATGCGGCGGATAGTTTATTGCCGAATGATTTACCAACGCCGCCAATCTACCGCAAGGTAAACCCGGCAGATGCGCCGATCATGACCTTGGCGATCAGCTCCGAAAGCTTAGCGCTACCAGAGGTTCACGATCTTGTGGACACCCGCATGGCGCAAAAGCTGGCGCAGTTGCAGGGCGTGGGTTTGGTGAGTTTGGCGGGGGGGCAGCGTCCGGCGCTGCGTATACAGGTTAATCCTACTGCGGTTGCCGCCTATGGTTTGAGTTTAAATGAAATTCGTTCGGTCATTGCTGCCACCAATGTGAACCAACCCAAGGGCAGTTTTGACGGACCTAATCGCACGACCTTGCTAGATGCTAACGACCAAATTCGCTCGGTCAAAGATTATGAAAAGCTCATTATTGCCTATCAGGATGGCGCGCCGCTGCGTCTTGGCGATGTGGCTAAAATTAGTGACGGCGCGGAGGATAGATTCTTAGCGGCATGGGCAAACACTCAGGCGGCGGTGTTACTGAATATTCAAAAACAACCTGGCGCCAACGTAATTGAAGTTGCTGACCGCGTGCGGGCGCTATTGCCGCAGCTTTCTGCCACTATGCCTACTGCTGTCGATGTCATGGTGCTGACTGATCGCACGGATAGTATTCGCGCCTCAGTGAAAGATGTGCAAAAAGAATTACTGTTCGCAATCGGTTTGGTGGTATTAGTGACCTTTGCATTTTTGCGCAGCGTGCCCGCCACTATTATTCCCAGCATCGCCGTGCCTTTGTCATTGGTCGGTACCTTCGCCTTTATGTATTTGGCGGAGTTTTCAATTAATAATTTAAGTTTAATGGCTTTAACTATCGCCACCGGCTTTGTGGTCGATGACGCGATTGTGATGTTAGAAAATATTGCCCGTCATCGCGAGAACGGCGAAACCCCATTGGCGGCGGCCTTAAAAGGCGCAAAGGAAATTGGCTTTACCTTAATATCTTTAACGCTGTCTTTAATCGCCGTACTTATTCCGCTGCTATTTATGGCGGATGTGGTTGGCCGTATGTTCCACGAGTTTGCCGTTACCTTGGCGGTGGCTATCGGTATTTCACTACTGGTGTCGCTCACACTCACGCCGATGATGTGTGCGCGTATGTTGCGCGAGCCACTGCAAACTGAACATCAAGAACTGGGTGCAATGGATAAATTTATTGCGCGCTACGGTGAGATGCTGGACTGGGTATTGGCTCGTCAGCCCGCCGCGATGCTGGCGATGTTGGCGACGATTTTACTGACGGTTTTATTATATTTTGCCGTCGATAAAGACTTCTTTCCGGTACAAGACAGCGGCGTGATTCAGGTCGTGACTGAAGCGCCACAGAACTCGTCTTTTGCAGCCATGTCGCGCCGTCAACAAGCTTTGGCGGCAGCCTTATTAGAAGATCCGGGCGTGTCGAGTTTGTCGTCTTTTATTGGTGTCGATGGCAGCAATACCACCCTGAATAGCGGGCGGATGTTTATCAATTTGCCCGCCCATCATTTACGCAGCGAATCAGTATTTGCGGTGATGGAGCGCCTGCGAGAACGCGCTGAAGATGTACCGGGAATTGAAGCGTGGTTTCAACCAGTACAAGAACTCAGCATAGAAGATCAAATTAGTCGCACCCAGTATCGTTTCACCTTAACCGCAGCCAGCACCGCGGAACTTGCGGAGTGGGTGCCTAAACTTATGTCAGCACTGCAGCAGCGATCAGAGCTTGTTGATGTTGCCAGCGACTTGCAGCAGCAGGGCGAGCAGGCGTATATCAATATCGACCGCGACGCAGCGGCGCGGCTTGGCGTTAGCGTATCGTCTATCGCAGATACATTGCAGAATGCTTATGGCCAGCGCCAAATCGCAACGCTGTTTACCCAGTCGAATCAATACCGCGTGGTTTTAGAAGTCGACCCTGTGCAGAGCAGCGGTTTGGCGGCACTAAAGAGTTTGTATGTGCCAACGGCTTCTGGTGTGCCCGCGCCCCTGAGCAGTGTGGCGAAGGTAGAGCGACGGCCGGCGGCCTTGGTAATTAATCATCAGGGGCAGTTTCCCGCCGCAACCCTATCATTCAATTTAGCCGAGGGCGCGTCGCTTGGCGAGGCGGTGGCCGCAATACAAGAGACCGAGTTAGAGATTGGTTTACCGCTGGGTATAGAAAGCCGTTTCCAAGGCGCGGCGGAGGCGTTTAGGGCCTCGCTGTCTAATACGCTGTGGCTGGTCCTGGCGGCGGTGGCGACCATGTATGTGGTGCTGGGAGTCTTGTATGAAAGCACGATTCACCCGATTACGATTTTGTCTACGCTGCCATCGGCGACGGTTGGGGCCTTACTAGCACTGCTTATTACCGGCCGGTCTTTAGATATGGTGGCGGTCATTGGCGTGGTGTTGCTAATTGGTTTGGTGAAGAAAAACGGCATCATGATGGTGGATTTTGCCCTCGACGCTCAGCGCAAGCACGGCATGAGTCCACGTGAGGCTATTCACCGCGCGGCACTATTACGATTCCGTCCTATTTTAATGACGACCTTGGCGGCCCTGTTTGGCGCTTTGCCGCTAATGTTAGCCGGCGGCTCCGGTGCAGAATTACGCCAGCCCTTGGGCCTGGTGATGGTCGGCGGCTTGTTAGTGAGTCAGGTCTTAACGCTGTTTACCACGCCGGTGGTGTATTTGTTTTTTGATCGGTTTAGTGGCGCAGAATACACCGATTCAGATCTTGGTTTGAACGACGACATTGATTTGCCGAGTAGCAGGGGATGAATCTTTCGCGGCCATTTATTTACCGTCCAGTCGCCACGGGCTTGTTGTCTTTGGCGCTGGTTTTGGTCGGCTTGCTCGCGTGGCGGCTGCTGCCAGTGGCGCCGCTTCCACAGGTCGATTTTCCGGTAATTAGTGTGACCGCCAGCCTGCCAGGTGCTAGTCCAGAAAGTATGGCGAGTACGGTGGCGACGCCCTTGGAGCGCGCACTAGGCAGTATTAGCGGTATTTCTGCAATCTCGTCGTCGAGTAATCAAGGTTCTACCCAAGTGGTGTTGACTTTTGATCTTGATCGCAATTTAGATGAAGCGGCGCGGGACGTGCAGGCCGCTATCAATGTGGTGCGAGGCGAATTGCCGGCGGGTATGCCGGGGAATCCTGAGTTTCGTAAAATCGATCCATCACAGGCGCCGATCATGGGTTTGGCGCTAAGTTCGCCAAACTTGTCTCCCAGTGAATTATACGATGCCGCCTCAACGATTCTCTCCCAGCGTTTGGCGCAAATTGTGGGTGTGGGCGAAGTTGGTGTTAGCGGAGCTTCTTTACCCGCTGTGCGGGTGCAGCTTGACCCCGGTGCGTTAATACATCGCGGCATTGCCCTAGACGAAGTGCGTAGTGCTATTAGTCAGGCGAATGCCCTGCGGCCACTCGGTGTTATTGAGGATAGCAGTCATCGCTGGCGGGTGAGCACCAATGACCCCTTGCGCAAAGCGAGCGAGTACCGTGATTTGGTTATTCGTCATAACGACGGTGCTGTGGTGCGTTTGGGCGATGTTGCCGAGGTGTCTGAGTCGGTAGAAAACCGTTATAGCAGTGGTTTTCATAATGATCGTCCCGCTGTCATCCTAATGATCAGTCGTCAAAGCGGCGCCAATATTGTTGAAACTATTGATGCGATTTACGCGGAGCTCCCTAGGCTGCGGGCCTTGATGCCGGCAGATAGTGAGTTGTCAGTGATCATGGATCGCTCGCCGGTTATTCGTGCAACGCTAAGCGAAGCCCAACTGAGTTTGCTGATATCTGTAGCACTAGTGATGTTGGTAGTTTGGTTGTTTTTAGGCAGTTTACGCACGGCCTTGATTCCCTCGATTGCGATTCCGGTGTCGTTGATTGGCGCCTTTGTTGTTATGTATTTTTATGGCTTTTCCCTTAATAACCTGTCGCTTATGGCCTTGGTGGTCGCCTGCGGTTTGGTGGTCGATGACGCCATTGTGGTGCTTGAGAATATAGAGCGTCATATCGAGGCGGGCTTATCGCCACTGCGCGCTTCTCTGGTTGGCGCAAAAGAAGTGGGGTTTACGCTGCTGGCAATGAACTTGGCGCTAGTGGTGGTGTTTGTATCGATACTCTTTATGGGGGGCGTGGTAGAGCGTTTGTTCCGCGAGTTCTCCATCACCCTTGCTGCGGCAATGTTAATTTCTTTGTTGGTGTCGCTCACCTTAACACCGAGTTTATGCGCCCGTTGGCTGCAACCACATCGCGAAGCCAATTCTTCTGACGAAGCTAACTTAGCTGCGGGCATGGAAAATCGCATGGCGGCCTATAGCCATGAGATGTTTGAGTCACTTAAAAATGGCTATGCCCGCAGCTTGGATTGGGCGCTCCGTCACGGCATTGTTGTAATGTTCGTGTTGGCGGGGGTAATTGCCTGCAATGTGTATTTATATATCGCCTTGCCAAAAACCACGTTACCCCAACAGGACACCGGACAAGTGCGGGGCTTTGTGCGCGGTGACGACGGCTTTTCATTCCAGTTGATGCAGCCAAAAATTGAAGTCTTTCGGCAGTATATTTTAAGCGACCCTGCGGTGGCGGATGTAACTGGTACTAGCGGCGGCAGTGGTGGTTTAACCAATGCCCAGCTCACCCTAAATTTAAAGCCTTTGTCAGAGCGCGGTGTGTCTGCGCAGGTGGTGGTAGATCGGCTGCGGGCAAACGCGCCGAAGGTGCCGGGGGCGATGTTACACATGATGGTGGATCAAGACATTCGCCTAAGCTCGCCCTTTAGTCGCAGCGAATACGAATTAATTCTTCGCTCAGATTCCCTAGAAGCCTTAGACAAGTGGAGCCGCATTGCCTCGCAGGCCATGCAGGATTTGCCTGAACTGGTTGACGTGGATTCGGTGGGGAATGAAGACGCGCGGCAGGTTACTCTGAATATAAATCGCGAGTTGGCCAAGCAGTATGGTGTTGATATGAGTACCGTTGCGTCGATGCTAAACAACGCCTTTTCCCAGCGTCAGGTGGCTACCTTATACGACGATATGAATCAGTATCGCGTGGTGATGGAACTCGCTCCGGGTTATACCTCGCAGCCTGCGGTGCTGAGCCAGTTAAATGTTTTAACTAGTGACGGCGCCCGTGTGCCGCTGTCTACCTTTGCGACCTGGGATTACGGCATGGGCGAAGATCGCATTCGTCATGAAGGTCAATTTGCCTCCGAGGGCATAGGCTATGGTTTGGCACCAGACGTAACCGTGCAAGAGGCAGAACAGGCAATTGCTCGGGCACTCGACAGCATTATGCTGCCAACCGCAGTACACGTTGCTCCTGATGGCGGGCGGCCTGATTTTGGCGCTGACCTGAGTCAGCCCTGGTTAATTCTGTGGGTCTTGTTGGCGGTGTATTTGGTGTTGGGTGTGTTATACGAAAGCACTTTGCATCCGCTGACCATTTTATCCACCTTACCGTCTGCAGGCATTGGTGCATTACTGGCATTAAAATCTAGCCAAACCCAGCTGAGTTTAATCGCCTTGCTAGGCTTGTTTTTGTTGATCGGCATTGTGATGAAGAATGCGATATTGATGATCGACTTTGCCCTGCAAGCTCAGCGCCGCGACGGTATGCAGCCAGAGCAGGCAATTCGCGAAGCGGCTCGTTTGCGGCTGCGGGCAATACTCATGACCAATCTAGCGGGCCTACTTGGTGCGGTTCCCTTGGCGATTGGCTTTGGCGAGGGCGCAGAATTGCGTCGCCCACTCGGTATTACCATTATCGGTGGCTTGGCGGTAAGTCAGCTATTAACCCTGTATACCACGCCCATTATTTATCTGTATTTAGAGCGCTTGCGTCAATTTGTGTTGCGGGATAAATCCCCCGCTAAAAATCACGCTGTGCCTGCTGTCGAAAAAAAGTGAAATGACATTTATGAAATTATCCAACACAAAATATTTGCCAGCACTATCACTGCTTCTAAGTTTGGCTGCTTGTACCGTAGGGCCAGATTATCAGCAGCCAGAATCCTTGGTGCCGGCAGAATTTAAATACGATTCGGGTTGGCAAACTATTTCACCGCAGAGCTGGGCTGCGCAGGGTGACTGGTGGACAGCCTTTAACGATCCAGAGTTAAACCTGCTTATTAATCAGGCTAATAAGGCGAATCAAACATTGGCGCAGGCCGAGGCGCGCTACCGCGCCGCGCAAGGGCAATGGCGATTGGCGCGGGGGGATTATAGCCCGCAGTTTGACGCCTCTCTGAGCGGTAGCCGCAGCGGCGGTGACGATGTAAGTGTGAGCGAAAGTTATTCTGCGCGTTTAAATGCAAGTTGGGCACCCGATTTGTGGGGTCGCGTTCGCCGCAGCGTAGAAGCCAGCAAAGCCGGTATGCAAAGTAGCGCCGCGAATTTGGTGGCTGCACGATTGAATATTCAGCTCGCCGTCGCTCAGAGTTATATTCGTCTGCGCGCCTTAGATTTACAGCGCACGATTCTTGAACAAACAATGGAAGCCTACGAGCGTTCAACAACGCTGACCACCAACCAATATAAAGCGGGTATTGTGCCGCGATCAGACGTGATTCAGGCAGAGACACAGCGCGAGTCATTAAAAGTAGATCTAATCGATTTAAAAAATCAGCGCGCTATTGAAGAAAACAGCATAGCTGTACTGCTGGGTAAGGCACCGGTGAATTACTCATTAGCGCCCGCGCAAATATTACCTGAGCTACCGGAACTGCCGGCGTCGCTGCCCTCAACGCTGATATCTAGACGCCCTGATGTGGTGTCTGCGGAGCGCCAACTGGCCGCCGCCAGTGCCCAAATTGGCGTGGCGCAGGCGGCATGGCTGCCAAGCTTTAGTATTAGCGCGGGTTACGGCGTGAGCGCTGGAAGATTTAGTGATCTATTTGATGCACCGCAAGCCATATGGTCTGTCGGGCCGTCACTACTGCAAACCTTATTCGATGGCGGCGCTCGTCGCGCAAGCAAAGATATTGCAGTTGCCCAATACGACGAACAACTCAGCGCCTACCGACAAACCGTATTAGACGGCTTGGCAGAAGTTGAAAATGCACTAGCGACAATCAGTTTGTTAAAAGAAAAAGCTGAGCAGCAGGATATATTATTAAAGCTGGCGGAAGAAAATGAGCGCATTGTCAACAACCGCTATAAGTCGGGATTGGTGAGTTTTCTAGAAGTGGCTACCGCGCAAAATCAAACCCTTAATACACGGCGTACCAGATTGAATACCGCTGCAGACCGCTTGCAAGCGGCCTTGCAACTAGCCGCCGTGATTGGCGGCGGCTGGGATCTGAATGATCCAGTGGTGCAGTCGGTGAGTTTCGCCGCTGAAGCTGAAGAAAAGAATTAGCAGGTGTATATTTTTTTCGTAGGATACAAGAATAGGCAGTTAGGCCTCTTAAGCAGGGTGTACGCAAGGATTCGTGAATGAGTCATAATTATATTAAAGAGACATATTCATTTGATGCGAAACTAACTGATTCGACAGGGAAAACCATATTAGTCGATTGCACGGTTAAGCTCCCAAGTATTTGGGGGCAAGAGGTGGATATTCGTTTGGCTGTACCTCACATAGAGATGCCAGTCAGTAGCGTTGAGAATCCTTGCGAGTTAGCTGTCGTAAATGCAACACCAAAATTGCAACTCGAAATGAATGAAATTTCGTATCGACATCTGCCTGTAGAAATGTCGCTAGAAAGAAAGTTTGGTACTTCACCTGTTTCGCTAACACATGTAGCGAGCTTGACATTGGTTGACCAAATTTCAATTTTAGATAATAAGTTTTACGTATGTCTTTCTCATGTAGATTACTTATCAGGCAACGTCATGACGGCGGGTGCAAACGAAATGATCAAAGACATCGTTTCTTTTACCTGCCCGAAACTTGGAGATATTACTCTTCAACGATACTGTACAAAATCTCGTATTGATTCCTCCGATAGCTTTGTGTTTAGTTTTGGTTATTGGTTGGAAATACCTATCGGCCAACTAGACTTTAGTGCTAATCAAATATTGAGCTTTGTTTCGCCAATTCTTGATGTTTTGTCAATATTTGTTTGTCAAAGGGTCTTGGCGATCGGTTGGCAGTCGTTCAAGGGAGGTGTAAGGACTCGGTTCTGGAAAGATCCAATTCAACCGTTAAAAACCAGCTATGTAGGCGTTGAGCCAAAACGATATCTAGTGCCGATTAGTGATCTTTCAAGGCAGATAAATAGAGCAATTGCTACATATTACAATCTTAATGAGAAAGAACGCAGTTTCGTTTTTTCTTTGAGTTACAGCTTGTGTCCTGCGATTAGCTTGAGAGACGGGGAACGTTTTATGTCTCTATTTAGAGTGCTTGAAGAAATTGCAACGAAATGTTGGACGAAAAGACCACTTACAGATTCAGAGAAAATCGCAATTTCAATGATAGACGATGTTGTGAATTCAATGGAGGAGGGAAACCCAGAAGTTTGTAAGATTATTAGGCGGTATTCCAAAGAGATCGCGAGGGGGGAGAGTTCTTTGACCACCAAATTACTTGATCTATTACGAAGCCAAAATGTAGATAATTCCGATCTGTGGAATATTGGTGGAGGTAGCGGATTGGTCGGAATTCGAAATAAGTTGGCACATCGTGGAGCGCACTCCATCCATCACCAAGGATTAGCTGTAGCGACTTTCCATTTGTCTCTCCTATCTGAACGGCTGGTGTGCGCTTTTCTTGGTCTTTCATTTAAGGATAGTCTTCGCCGAATTAGAAGAGATGAGTGGCTTGAGATGGACTATGTTGAAGTAGTAAAAAAACGTATTTTTGATGTCAGTAATGTTTAGTCTAAGTCGAAGTGCGATGAGATCGAACGGGAAAATATATAGAAACTATGAATAATAAGGGGCTATTAACTTTTTTCTGCGGAAAAATGGGTGCAGGGAAATCTACCGAAGCTATTAAATTGGCGCAGCAAAGCAAGGCGGTGTTGCTGTCTGAAGATGAATGGCTTGCCTCACTTTACCCTCGTAAAATTTCATCACTAAATGACTATATTGAATATTCAAATCTGTTGAAGCCGCCGATTAAGAAGCTTGTTCAATCTATATTGTGTGCGGGAAGTGATGTTGTGATGGACTTTCCGGCGAATACCCTTTCTCAGCGAAATTGGTTTCGAGATATTTTCTCCGAGATAGATGCGCCACATAATTTGGTATATATCGATCTGCCAAATGAACTTTGCTTAGAGCAGATTGAACAGAGACGTAAAGAGCAGCCTGAGAGAGCAGCGACTGATACGCGAGAGATGTTTGAGCAGGTCACAAAGTATTTTATGGCTCCTACACCTGAGGAAGGTTTTAATATCAAGAAAATCACACGACATGCGCAATAATACTTACTTAAGGGTGTTTAGCTTAGGCTGCCTTAGGGCTGAGTCGTAGCCTTCCTCGCGGAGTATGGGAATAAAATGTATAAACTCTATAATTTTCAAAACTCAGGAAATTGTTACAAGATTCGACTTCTTATGAATCAACTCGGAATCGAGTATGAATCGATAGAAGTAAATATTTTGCAGCGCGAGTCTAGAACCGAGGAATTTCTTACTATAAATCCAAATGGTCGGGTGCCTGTTCTGCAAGTGGGTGAAAAGTATTTGCCTGAATCAAATGCCGCTATTTGGTATTTGGCTGAAGGGTCTAAGTTTATACCCACTGACCGTTTTGAGCGCGCTCAGGCATTGCAATGGATGTTCTTTGTAAGCGCTCAATAAACCCCATCTAATAATTTCGTCGCGGTAGATTTACTCTTCAGTTTTAAGCTGAGGAGTCGTCCATGAACACAATCAACAAAACACAATTCTGGCAAGACCACGTCTCTGCTTGGCAAGGCAGCAACCTATCTCAAGCTGCGTATTGCAAGCAGCATGAGATCAAGTTTCACAACTTTGCTTATTGGCGTAATCGGCTGAGCCCCGCAAAAGAACCGGCTGCGAAATTAATGAAGCTGGGCGGTATGCCGACCTCATCTCGTATGATCATGAATTTGCCGCTGGGCGTTCGATTGGAATTATCCGCCAACGATTTGCCTGTTGTCTTGCCCGTGGTACTACATATCCTGCGGGAGTCGAACTGATGCTGCGGCCGACCTCCCATGTTGAGGTCTATTTGTACATGGCTCCGGTGGATATGCGCAAGTCCATCAACGGATTGGCCGCGCTGGTTGAAACCGAGCTGGCGCTCTCGCCGATGATGGAGGTGCTATTTGTATTTTGTAATCGTGGCCGGGATAAAATCAAACTTCTGTATTGGGAGCGAAACGGTTTTGTGGTCTGGTATAAGCGCCTAGAAAAGCAGCGCTTTAAATGGCCTCGCCAATGCGAATCCGGCTATGAATTACGCGATGGTCGCGACTTAAACTTTTTGCTTGATGGCTTGGATATTTGGCGCAATAAACCGCATGAAACCTTGTATTTTGATTCGGTTAGCTGACTCACTTTTGATATAATACACAGCATGACACCGCCTCCCACCAACACACTTCCCGATGATATTTCTGCACTCAAAGCTTTGCTGTTTGAGAAAGAACTTCGCCTCAATGAGAAGGATAAACGCATCTCGTTACTCGAAGAGCAAGTGCGTTTACTCAGGCATAAACGCTTTGCGGCCAGTAGCGAGAAGTCGGACGAACAGGCCGAGCTGTTTAATGAAGCCGAAGCGGCTGAGCCTGCTTCTGAAGACGACCTTAGCGAAAACACGGATGACGCCGAAACCGAAACGATCCAATACGAGCGTCGCAAATCTCGTGGTCGTAAATCGTTGCCTGCTGACTTGCCTCGCGTCCGTATCGAACATGACCTGTCTGATGTAGAGAAAGTCTGTGACTGCGGTTGTGCGCTAACGCATATTGGCGAAGACACCAGCGAGCAGTTGGATATCATTCCCGCAACCGTCCAAGTCTTAGTACACGCCCGACTGAAATACGCCTGCAAAGCGTGTGAGTCGACAGTATGTACCGCCGCATTACCCGCACAGCCCATTCCAAAGAGCAATGCGAGCCCAGGCCTACTGGCGTATATCGCTACCGCGAAATACCAAGATGCGCTGCCGCTGCACCGCCAAGAAGCCATCTTCAAACGGATGGAAATTGATATCCCCCGCAACACCCTCGCGAATTGGATGATGCGCAGCGGCGAATTGATCGCGCCACTCATCACCCAGCTTGATCACGAGCTTCGCCGAGGCAAAATCATCCAGTGCGACGAAACGCCGCTTCAGGTATTAAACGAACCGGACAGGCCCGCGAGTAGCCAATCGTATATGTGGGTCAGGCGTAGTGGCGCCCCAGATCACCCCATCGTGTTGTATGACTATGCGCCGAGTCGCGCTGGCAGCGTGGCGAAGAACTTACTCACGGGTTTTAGTGGTTATCTGCAAACCGATGACTATGCAGGCTACCATGCCGTCGGCCGCCAAGAAGATATTAGCCATGTGGGGTGCTGGGCACACGCACGCCGTAAATTCATTGATGCCCAAAAGGCGGCTATCTCCAAAGACAAAAAGACTACCCGCACCGGCAAGGCCGATGTGGCCATTAACTATATTGCCAAGCTGTATGCTATCGAAAAGCAGGCGAAGGACGCGAGCAGCGAAGCCCGTCACCAGCTGCGACAAGACAAAAGCGTTCCGATCCTCAATGCCCTTAGGGAGTGGTTGGACAAAACTTTACACAGTACCTTGCCCAAAGGCCTGCTGGGTACCGCACTGGGTTATCTCAATAAAAATTGGGAAAAGTTGATTCGATACACGGAAGATGGTGACGTGAATATTGATAACAACCTTGCCGAGAATGCCATCCGGCCTTTTGTTATAGGTCGCAAGAACTGGCTGTTTAGCGCAACGCCTAGAGGTGCTCATACCAGCGCCGCTATTTATAGTTTAATCGAAACGGCAAAAGCCAATGGCCTTGAGCCTTACGTGTATTTGTGCAAAGTCTTTAATCAATTACCAAGTATGACAACAACCGAAGAATTACAGGCATTGTTGCCGTGGGCAAACGCCTAATACAGAAAAGTAGCAGGAAGGCAGTCGCCTTCTTGGCAACGCCATCCAATCCCTTGCTGCCCCTCATCCTTGAGATTACCTTCCATGCTGTAGACTCATCCAGAGCCTGTAGAAAACTATAGGTGCATTATCTGAGTTTGCAAATAATTAATTGGGCGGGGTTTGTTGAGCGCTTAC
>NZ_PQGG01000043.1 GCF_002915595.1 Zhongshania marina | reverse complement strand
GATGCCTGATTTTAGCAAAAAACACTGGTTTTTAAGAGAAAATCTACAGCCTCAACGCCTGCCGCAGCGGAGGCAAAACTCCGCGCCTTTTTGTGCAATGATGAGCGTAGCGATTGCACGAAAAGGCGCGGAATTTTGGATGTCCGCCTACCGGCTTGTTAAACCTTTCCCGTAAGCCATAGCCACTACCAGCGATAAAGCGACTCCGTGAATGATCCCAATGCCTACAATATCGATGCTCCGTTTCCAGGCAGCTATACCTGCCTGGCCCAATAGCCTTTCCTGCATCTCTGGCGTATTTATTGGCCACATAAGCGGCACAAACTGAAAATACAACCAACCAAAGAAAGATACTAGCGCAACATGCTTCGCCCACCTTTTGCCCGCCAATAAGAGCAGCCCAGATAGAAATAGGCCAACGTAGATTAAAGGATGAAGCAACGTAACAAATACTATTGGGTAATCATCTGTAGAAAGATAGCCAGTAATATTTTGCACAACATATTGGGTGCCAAAGAAGAACCCGTAAGCTGATAGTGTTGATGCCCCTAACTTTTGCACGAGATGCCCTTGAGGTTTAACGCCGCCAACACGCGCGTATTTTTTGTAAAGCCGTAGGCGGAACGAAAAATACGTCGCGGTGCTTGGCCTTGTTAGGCGATATCTTTGAAAAAATACAGTTCATCTACGCCGCTCAAATTTGCTTTTGAAATTGTGCCTGAGTGAATATAGCCACAACGCTCAAGCAAGCTCAACATGGCTGAATTGGAAGCCTCTGTTGAAATAAACAACCTTTTTCCACAATGCTTGAGTTCAATTGTTTTTATTAGCTCTAGAGCTAAACCTTTTCCCCGGAATTTTTGGGCGATAGCCAAATACTCGATGTATGGGCGGCCGAGCAACCCTTTTTTAGATTCAACCACAAAGCCAGCTACAGAGCCTGAGCAAAGAATAACAGTAAGGCGACCTTCATCAACTTCTGATTCACGGCTGCCAGAGAATGGGTTGATCTCTTCAATCGCAGCGACATCAGAAAGAACTCCTGCTCTAATCATAGCTTTAGCCTAACAGTGAATTCAAATGCGTTGCGCTTTATAACTCGTGTACATAGCGAGTCTAAGCATTGAGATGATTAAGCAGGATAATTCTATGTGAATCAGGGCGATAGTAAGTCTCAAATGATTTTTTCATTTGCGTGCATCCTGCATTTGATGTGGAATCCCTTGGCTCTGATCATAATCACTTCTAAATAAAAATCAATTACTTAAGAGAACCATATCGGGATTAATGAGCGCAATGTTGTTGAATACGGGTTTGACAGCTAATGTGACGCTGAAGCCAGCCACACCGATCGTTAGTAGGGGTACTTTCTGGCTCACTGAGATACCAATCTCTTGCCAAGCTATGCATCATGCCCTCGATGATGCGATGCATGTTTTATGAGGCTCTCTGCAGTAATTGAAAAAGTTTCGTGTAAGCCTTCTATCATTCTGAGAGCCAGTGGTCGTTTACGCGCCAAAATTTCATAGACTCGGTTTTTGCGACCAATCGCTGGGACAAGGTCTTCCGCTGGATCAGGAAAATCTATTGGCTAGTGTCCCCGTTCATTCGTCATATTGCTTATGTGTACCAAGGAAACGAATGTAAACCAGTCAATATGGATAGTTGTTCCAAACGCCCAGTCGATACTTGTTGCCGACAATGCTGAGCTGGCGCTTGAGAATTTGGCTTTCATCTCATTCGGGGACGACCAATTCGCCTTTAATGTCTCTCTATACTAAGCCATTCTGGGCTCAATTAAATCCCAGTACGCCGGAGAGGTCGCCCAAATTGTATTGCGTTAGCAAGCTACCTCAGCAATGTCGGCATCAGGCCTACGAGCTTGTCTTACTCGCAGGCACAAACTCTGGGCCGAAGGGTTTGGTAATCATCAGCAGCGCCGGCATAAACAACATGTCAGCCAGTAATGCGACGCTAATGGCGACACTTAGCAAGATACCAAAGCTAGAAATAATGGCGAGCTGAGACAGCAAGTAGCAGGCGAAGGCACCGAGCAGGATAATGGTCGTAATCACCAGCGCCGGCCCTACATCGCGCATAGAATCTGCCAAAGCCGTGCGGTAGTTACCACTGGTCAAAAAGCAGCGCCTAAATCTAATAACCAAGTGCAGGGTGTCATCCACCGCGATACCGATTGCAATGGTAGCCAGCAGCAGCTTCATATAGTCAAGATGAATACCCAGCCAACCCATCAAACCCAGCACGACAACAACCGGCGCCAAGTTTGGAATCATCGCCAGCATACCAACCTTCACGGAGCCAAATGCCACACAAAGGAAGCCCGCCACCATCACAAATATCAGACTGTAGCCAATCAATTGGGTGTCGGCAATATACTCCCCCATTTTGACCCACATTAGGCCAATACCTGTTTTGCGTACCGTCGCATTGGGGATCGGGTTCTCGGCAATATAGTCGTCGATGGTGGCAAGCAGTTTAGTAATTTCAGCAGAGCCGCTCATTTCAACCCGCATTTCCAGCACTGTGCGGCTGTAGTCTTGCCCAACAAACTCAGCTAGCTCCTCGCCCCCAGAAATTTCATAGACCAAGAAATACTGCGCGGCCATATTCCTATCATCAGGTAAACGGTACCAGGCTGGATCATCGCCGTGAAAACTGCGGTTAAGGTCTTTTTGAATATCGACCACCGAATAGGTTTTCTTCACCAAGGGCTGCGCTTCGGCAAATTGTTGAATGCGGTCAATCGCGTGCAAAATTTCGGGGTTTTTAACGCCTTCCGGCTCATCGGTATCAATAATATAGGTGACATTTAAAATACCGCCCATCACACTTTCTGCGAGCTCGGTGTGCTGGCGCCACTCTACATCGGGTTTAAAATCTTCTAGGAAGTTAAAGTCGACCTTAACCAGACTCAGCCCAGCCAAAAAGAACAGCAAAATTGCGGTGCCAGCACCTAGCAATGCCTTGGGGTGATTTAAATTAAGCGAAATACAGCGCTCAACAAGCCACAGAATACCCGGCTGCACCGCCGGCCCTTTCTTCTTAGTGACCTTTGCCGTATCCGACTTACCCGACGCTAAGGCAACCACCAACAACGTCATAGACAAAATAAAGGTAAACATCACCCCAGAGGCCGCGTATAAGGCCATTTCGCTCAGCACTTTTAATTGCGAAACTGTCATCACCAAAAAGCCAACCGCCGTGGTGATCGACGCCAACATACAAGCGCCACCCACTTTGGAGATTGCGGTTTTTACAGCGACTTTACGGTCGCCGGTTTCCCCATAGGCGCGCTGAAATTCCAACAAAATATGGACGGATTGCGCCACCCCAACGGCACACAAAAGGGTGGGAACAATACCGAAGAATAAACCTAGCACCCAGCCAAAAGCGCCCATCACCCCCAGCACCATAACAATGCTAAGCACTACCACCGCCAAGGGGCCAAAGAGACCGAGCAAACTGACACGGAAAAGTAAAAAAGACAGCACCGCTAACATCGCCAGCGTAACCAGCGTACCTATTGCGGAATCTTCCATAAACACGTGGTTATAGGCCGAGTTCATCGGCACATCGCCGGTGATAAAGAATTCTATGCCGGCATATTCTGGACGCGCCATGATCTCGCGCAATTTATTGTCACTGACCTGTGGGTAAAGGTTTTCTAGCTGATTTCCCTTGGCTTCGTCGTAAATGATATCTTCCAGCGGATCTACGCTGCTGCGCTCCATTTCTAAAATGATCGCGGCGTAATCGGCTTTTTCATTTATTATGTAATCAACATATAGGGGACGGCTTAACACCTCTTCCCGCAGCTTTAATAGCGCCTCTTGATCCTCTGGGAAATCCAGCATCAACTCATCGACGTTAATTGAGTCGCCGTCAGCGCGAATAAACTCCACCGTCGGCAAGCTAATCACGTCCCGCACATAGGGCACTTCATCCTCAAAGGCCTGCGCTAAATGAGCAATCTGCCCCATCGCCTCGTAATTAAACGGCCCATGTGGACGATCAGGCACTCGGTAAATAATGTATGTCACTTCGTCTGACAAAAACTCATCTAGGTATTCGGTGTAAGACAAATACACCGGATCGCTTTTATCAAAGTAGGCGTCCAAGCTATTGTCAGCCTGCACCTTGCCGGCAAAGTAAGTACCCAAACCCAGCATCAATAGCGACAACAGCAAAACAATTAGACGGTGATTAACCGCCCAGTCAGCCACATTGCCAAATACCGCGTCTACGCGATCGACAAACTTATTTTCCGTAACAGCCATCAGCTCTAGCACTCCCTATTTTGCTTATTATGAAATTCTGTAAACTCGGTATTCAGCTACGCAACAAAGCGGTAGCGGTAACTCTAATCAATCAAGCCTAAAGTTTTCGTCAAGAGAATTTGATTTATCAGGCAATTATGCTTTAACTTGGCGCATATAAACAATAAGCATTAGATTTATCCAAGCACCGACACTATGGAGCACCTAGCGTGACAATAAAAACGTTTACCGCAAGCATCCTATGCTCACTGAGCTTAGTCCTGTCCCCTTCATTGAGCGCAGATGATGCGCAGGACAAGGGGCTAGCAATCGCTAAAGAGATGAAAAGCCGCGATCGCGGCTGGGTCGATAGCAGCGCCGACATGGAAATGGTACTGCGTAGCCGAGGCGGAAGAGAAACCCGCCGCGAGATGCGCATATTGTCGCTGGAGGTACAAAACGACGGCGATAAATCGATGACCATCTTCGACAGCCCCAATGACGTTAAGGGCACCGCTTTCCTCAGTTTTACCCATAACAATGCCGACGACGATCAATGGCTTTATTTGCCAGCCTTAAAGCGCGTAAAACGCATTGCCTCTAAGAATAAATCTGGCCCGTTTATGGGTAGCGAATTTTCCTACGAAGACCTCAGCTCCTTTGAGGTAGAAGAGTACGACTACCGCTGGCTTAGAGACGAAGAATTGAATGGCGAGCTGTGTTTTGTGGTAGAAATTATTCCCCGCGACAAATACTCTGGCTACACGCGAGAAATTGCATGGATAGATCAAGAGCACTATCGCGCGATGAAAATTGAGTTTTACGACCGTAAAGAGGCTGTACTAAAAACCCTTACCCTCAGCGATTACCAACTGCATTTAGACAAATTCTGGCGGCCAGCAAAACAAACAATGCAAAATGAGCGCAACGGTAAAACCACCGAGGTGCTTCTGCGCAATTATCAGTTCCGCAGCGGTTTAGACGAGCAGGACTTCACAGAAAACAGCCTCAAGCGCGCACGTTAATACTGGTTTACATGATGAACACCAAACACCTTGCAACCATCTTGTGCGCTGGCCTATTGGCATCACCAAGCCACGCTGAATTCCTTGGCTACGTCGGCCTCCAAGCACGGGCTTTTCCAAGCACAGCAGCCGATCCCGCACAGGGCTCAGAGACTATTTCGGGGGTACTCGCCCCCGAGTGGTATCAGCAGTGGAACGACGGTGACGACAGCTTCAATATAAAGGCCTTTTACCGCTACGACAGCCAAGATGAGGAACGCAGCCACGCCGACCTGCGAGAGTTTTACTGGCAGCACGTGGGCAACAACTGGGAGCTAAGCGTTGGCGTAAACACTATTTTTTGGGGTGTAACTGAATCTCAGCACCTAGTCGACATTATTAACCAAACCGACTTTGTAGAAGCGCCAGATGGCGAAGACAAGCTGGGCCAACCAATGATTCACTACGCCAGCATCCAAGACTGGGGCGTGGTCGACGTTTTTGTACTGCCAACTTTCCGCAGCCGTGAATTTGCTGGCGAAGAAGGCAGGCTGCGCTCCATCCCACTTACGGTAAACAATCGCGAGCAATATCAATCCGACAAAGAAGACGAGCACATTGATTACGCGCTGCGCTGGAGCCACTACCTTGGCGACTGGAATATTGGTCTGTCGTGGTTTCAAGGCACCTCCCGCGAACCTATCTTCATACCGCAGGCCACCGCAACAGGAATTGTTTTAACGCCCTACTATGCGCTCATAGAACAAAGCGGTATCGACGCACAATATGTCAGCGGCAACTGGCTGTGGAAACTTGAGGCCATTTATAGACGTGGCATTGGTCATTCATTGGCTGACGATTTTGCCGCCAGCACCGCCGGTTTTGAATACACCCTGACAGGTATCAACAGTCTATTTTGGGATTTAGGCCTGCTGTTGGAATATTCCTACGACTCAAGACCGCGCCTAAACGCGGGACCGTTTCAAAACGACATCTTTGTCGGTGGCAGACTCAGCTTAAATGACATCGCCTCTAGCGAAATACTATTCGGCTATAGTCAGGACGCCGACGACCCAGATAGCCGATCTGTGTTTATGGAGGCTAGCACCCGCCTTGGCGACAGCACCCGCGTTACCGCGGAACTGTATCATTTTCACAGCGACGACCAGCAAGACCCTATCTACTCGCTGCGCAGAGATAGCTATATTGAGTTGGGCCTAGAATATTATTATTAAGGAAACGCCATTTACACCAGCATCTTTAATATAAACTCAATTGCCGCTCTTGATACTGACTGGGCGGCAAATAAACCACCTCATCACCACAGCTTATTTCGCCCGACTCTAAAATCTTTGCGCATAAACCACCATAACCCAACATTGCTACCAAGCCGCCCTTACCCAGCGCTGCCTCCATGCGCGAACAGGGATGACACTGCGCAGTAGCCTGAAACACCGCCGAACCAATTTGAAAATACTGGTGCCGCAATGCATTAAGATTAATGCCAGACACCAGTAAATTGCGGCGCAAAATATCCGAAGGAATATGCGCAACACCAAGGTTGTCTGCTATCGCGCGAATAAACTCCACACTGATGATACTCACCTGCCTAGCAGAACCTTTGCTACCCTCTAAACGACGATCCCCCTGCAAACCTCGGTCAGCAATGGCAATGGTTTTTCCCACCGACACCATTGCCACCTTGCGGGCAGGGCGCAGACCAATCCACTCGAGTTTTCCCGCAGGAAGATCCTCTAAAAACCGAGAAATTAAGCGCCCCTGTGCATTCATTGTTCACTCTCAATTTACGTTAAAAATCTAAGCCCCAAGCGTAGATTCTGGCCAGTCCGACGGCAGATAAGCAAGGTCTTCTGCTACATCAATATCATGTACCAGCTTATACTCAGCGCAGCTCATTCCACACTCAGCCAAACGCTGCCGAGTTAAATCCGCAACCCGATCAGTACTCCAAGGAATGTCCGCAAAAACACTTGCTTCGACCTTTCGCAAACCTATTAAAGCATAGCCACCGTCCGCACATGGCACCAAGCAAGCGTCATGAGCTTGCAATGCGGTTGCCGCCCAATACAAAACGGATGCATCAATCTCCGGGCAATCACTACCCACGACAATCACCGCACAGGCGTCTACCAAACCCCGCTCAAATGCGCAGGCCATACGCTCACCAAGGTCTTCACCCTGCTGAGCGTATCGCTCAAAATTATGCGGAATGTTTACACATCGCCAATGCGGCGATTCCGGCTCAGGGCTCATCCATAGGCTACTCTTAACCGTCACGCCATCAACCTCCGTCACAGTCGCGCAATTGCGTATAATATTTAGCAGCATTTTCTCAGCCAGCGCCGCCGCAGCATCCGCGCCTAGCGCTGGTATTAAGCGTGTTTTTGCGAAGCCGGCTAGCGGCGCCTTGGCAATGATCTGAACACGAATTTTCTGGGAAACGACCTCGGAACTCACACTAGTCATAGCGTTTTACCAATTTATTCGGAGAAACACCCAGCCAATACATAAAGCGCAAACGCCACATTAAAAAAATAGTTTTCCATACCCCGCCTTTCTCCCAGCGACGACCGGAGGTGCTTATTTTTAACGCTAAACAGGCTGGCGAAGACAGTTTACGAAGGCGCGCAGACAAGGCAATATCTTCCATTAGGGCTTGATTTGGGAAACCGCCAAGCTGCTCAAACATTGCGCGCTTAACAAATATACCCTGATCTCCCGTCGCAATACCGGTGAGCCGCGAGCGCCAGTTCATGCAAAAGGCAATCACCAAAAACATCACGGAATTACCACTAATACGAACATCAAAACGACCCCACAAATGCTTTTTCAAGGCAACAAGCACCGCCTCAAAACCACCGTCGGCAATACTACTATCGGCGTGAAGAAACAATAAATTGTCTGCCCTTGCTTCCGCTGCGCCAACATTCAGCTGCCGCGCTCGGCCGCGTTCGCTCTGAAGACAATCAAACCCCTGTTCACAGATCAGCTGCCTTGAATTGTCAGTACTACCGCCGTCGACAAAGATCACTTCAAGGGGGTAATCAGATTTAGATATTTGTCGACGCAATACCGCGAGTAATTCCGGCAGTACTTGAGCTTCGTTTAAGACGGGAATAACCACGGACAAAGCCGGAATGGGGCTAGCGTCTAGCACGAAATTCACAGCCCCACACAAGCACTCTAGAACAATTACTGCTCGGCAATATCATTCAAGCTCCAATCATAATCGGTATAAGCAATACCTAAGCTACCGTCACGCAAGTGCTCAGATACCGACTTGCCGTTCACAATAATGACAGGCCCCGTTTTGCCGAGGTCTAAGGCATCTGCATAACGTCCCAAAAAGTTAGAAACAGAATTTATCCCGCTCCAACCTTGCTCAAAATCCTTTTTATACCAATCAAAAATCGGCGAGACATGCAGTTCAGCATTAAGATAATAATTGCGACTGCGATCACTTAAAAAATTGCGAGTTACTAATTCTAGCTGTGCATCTAATTTTTCTGCGGTGTAAGCGCGATTTAGCAAAGCGGGACAACCAATACTCGCGCAATTAACCGCAAAATGAATACGCGGTTCATTGTAACGACCAGAACCTCGAATCAGCGTATGCTCGATATTATCTAGACTTCGGGTTTCTCCAAGTAAATTAATAAACTCCTTCTTCCACGGCGAACTAAAAAAAGATCCCAAGTCTTTTATCGATTTAATATCAGGGTAGGCCGATAGTACAAACTCAATTGTCCACGCATTGTAGGCATTAATAAGAAATGCCAGTTGCTGATCCTTAGTCCAAGAATCAAATTCACTGCGACTTACCGCCGACATACTCGCCAAATAGGCTTGCAGTACTTTTTGATTCTTTTGAAATGCACTGTAATCCACACGGCTAGCCTGCCCGTCTTGAATCATTACAACATGCCGCTGTAATAATTTATCCCACGTTTGGTGGGAGAAATCAGCGGCGAATGCCTGAGCTGCTAACAAGACTAAACTGACACTGATAAAAACACGCCTGATAGCATTTATAATAATTTTCGTATTCATATTAACCTCTTCGCCATGCGTGGAACCTAGCCAACAAGCCTAAGGCCCACTGCGGTGCATGTGCTTTTTGCCACTCACCCGCCACGTATTTATTTGCTTCTGACATACTAGGATAGCTATGAATAGTCGCCAGAATTTTCTTAAGACCAATACCGTGCTTCATGGCTAAAACATATTCTGCCAACAACTCCCCCGCTTGGGCACCAACAATGGTCACCCCTAGAATGCGGTCTTTATTGGGCACTGTGAGAACCTTGATAAAACCCTCCGCCTGACTGTCGCAGATTGCGCGATCAAGATCGTCAATACCGTAGCAACTTAGTTCATACTTAATATTTAGCTTAGTCGCCTCAGCCTCGGTCAAACCGACGCTTGCCACCTCGGGATCCACATATGTCACACGGGGAATGATACTGTAATCAACTTTAAATTTCTTAAAACCACCAAATAGCCCATTTACCGCCGCATACCATGCCTGATGGGCCGCAACGTGGGTAAATTGGTAGGGTCCAGCGACATCGCCGGCAAACAATATATGTGGGTACTGGCTTTCTAGATACTCGTTCAGTTTGATTGCGGAAATATCAATACCCAACTCTTCCAGGCCATAGCCCTGCAAACGCGGTTTGCGTCCAACAGCACAGAGCAAAGTATCGAACTCAATACTGCTTTCACAGCCACACGCATCGCTCACAATCATGCGTTTTTGCTCGCCGTCGATTTCACAGCGCAGGGCGCGACGATCAGTAACGATGTTCACGCCATCATCCACCAAGGACTTCGTAATCGCCGCCGACACATCTTCATCTTCTCGATACAAAATGCGTGGCAGCATTTCTAGCTGGGTAACACTTGATCCAAGTCGCGCAAAACTCTGAGCTAATTCGCAGCCAATTGCCCCACCCCCTAATACCAATAAGCGCTTTGGCGCCTCACCAGATTGAGTCAGCGCATCCCAAAGCGTATCGCTAGTTAGATAGCCAACCTCTTCCAGCCCCGGCAGCGGCGGCACCGCAGGCTCAGCACCAGCGGCAATTATAATGGCTCGCGCTGTTAGCCTTTGCACTCCGCCACTGTTTAGAGCTATTTCTACCGTCCACGGATCAATCAGCCGCGCATAACCCTGCACCACATCAACACCAAGTTCGGTGTAGCGTGCAACGCTATCGTGGGGCTCTATTCGAGCAATCACATCGTTAATCCTCGCCGTAATGCGACGAAAATCAATTACCGGCTCAGATCCACTCAAACCATAGCGCTCGCCGTGGCGCTGCTGTGCAGCTAGCTTTGCTGTTTTGATTAAAGCCTTGCTGGGTACACAGCCGTAATTTAGACAATCACCACCCATTTTGTGTGCTTCAATTAAAGTCACCTTCGCTTTTACTGCTGAGGCAATATACGCGCTAACTAAACCAGCGGCGCCACCGCCAATAACAATAAGGTTGCGATCAAACCTCTTAGGGCGTGAATACTTAGCTTTTTTGGCTCTCTCGCTTAACCACGCCAATATTTTTTTTGCGATTAAAGGAAAAATACCAAGCAGCACAAACGAGAAAAGTAACGATGGAGACAAAATTCCCGACAAATTTTTCAGCTCACTAAGCTGACTACCGGCATTCACATATACCAAGGTGCCAGGCAACATGCCTAGCTGACTAACCCAATAAAACTGCCGGATTTTAATTGGCGTTAAAGCCATTAACATATTAATTAAAAAGAAAGGAAAAACCGGCACTAGCCTTAAACTGAAAAGATAAAAACCACCTTCACGCCGCACACCATCATTTATGGTTTTAAGACGATCGCCAAATCGGCGCTGCACCGAATCTTTTAATATAAATCTCGTCATTAAAAATGCCAGCGTGGCACCAAGGCTAGATGCAAAGGACGCAAGCACCAGCCCCCAAGCCAAGCCAAACACACCACCTAGCAATAATGTCATCACTGCTGCACCAGGCAGTGATAACGCAGCGATCAAAACATAAGAAACAAATAGTACTGCCGCCAATACTAGCGGCTGCTCTAGTCGCCACGCAGCCAAATCCAGTTGTAACTGCTTCGCCCCCTCAAGACTCAAATATTGATTCAGTCCCAAAGCAAAGAAACCGGCAACAACTAGCGCGATTACAACTAAAAATCCCAGTTTCTTTATCATTCCACCCTCTTGGTAATCTCTAAGCACATGGCAATGTCCGACTCAAACCTTACGTCCAATTACGCCTATTGGACTCGTCGCGACGCTATTTTTATTTCTACCTAATTAAGCTACACTCAATAACGACGCCGTATAACAATAAACAACACGCCAACACTACTATTGTCAACAAATGGACTCCGATGACCAGTAGACTTGCTCCTCTTAAAAAGGCACTGCTTGATCCGTGGCTTCCACGCCGACCGGGGTCTACTAATATTCAGAAATACCGCGACCAATTCGTGGTTAGCACCCTACTCAGCACCTTCTTATTTATTGTCATTACCACCATCCTAAACCACGTTCTTTTTGATTTCTCTGCCAGCGGCAAAACCTTATTCGGTATATTTTCTGCCCTTACCGCGGTAGGCACGGTATCAGCCATGATGATACTCAAGTTAACAGGTCGACGGAGCCTGGCCCTAAACGTGTTTATATGCACATTAGGCATCGCATTATTACTCATTACACTGCAATCAGGCGGCCTACACTCACCCGCTAACCCCACCGCCATCATTTTTCCAGTACTCGCAACTATGGGCATTGGTGCGACCGCAGGATTCATTTGGACGGTGCTGATCTTTTTAGCTGGCTGCACTTTATTTTACGCAGACCTGCAGGGCATGCACTTTGCAAATTTTATTACCCAAGAAAAGCTCGGATTTGCCATATTTTGCGGTTTGTTTACTGCAAACTCCTTCATTATGTTCATTACTATGTATTCGGATATTTCGCTGCGAACACTTAGAATTAAATTTGAAGAAGAACATAATAGATATATTCATTTAGCCCTGCACGACAGCTTAACCGGCATTGCCAACCGACGTCACTTTATTAACGAAATAGAGCGCGCCATATTCAACGCAAAATTAGTTGGCACGCCATTCAGTGTTTTATTTTTTGATCTTAATCATTTCAAAAAAATTAACGACAGCGTCGGTCATCATATTGGCGACGGCGTACTCATCGAGTTTGCCAAACGCCTGCGCGAAAACACCCGCGCCAGCGATATCGTAGCGCGCCTCGGCGGTGATGAGTTCAGCATATTATTGCTAGGCTTAAACGACATTGACGTTATAAAACAAAAAATTTCTTCGTATTCCGCAGCGCTTTTGCCACCAATACATATCGAAAACGAGGAGTATCATATCAGTGCCAGCATTGGCTATGCTGTTTATCCCAAACACGGTAGTGATTATGAATCACTACTAAAAGCAGCGGATCAAAATATGTACGCTGCAAAGCGCGGCAAAACCGACTAACGCAGTTGTCGCCCGCCACACACTATAAATACCCTGCAACGGCTTGCACGATAGCAGGAGAGTCCCCTTCTGACACCCACACAACTAAGGCAGATTTTTGCTGTCCTTGGTCTGGGATATTTGGCGCAGCAATGCGCTTACTCAAGGTTTTCTGACCTTCGTCGCGGAGCGTATATTCAAGGTGGGACAAGACCACAAAGTCATGGCGAAGTACGCGACCGCGATTTTCTCCGCGACGTACATGCGTCTCTAAGCCCATACCCAGTACTGCTACATGCAACCGCAAACCCTTGGCTTTTAAGTTTATTGGCGTATAACTCGTCGACATTAGCTGCGAATCTTTCGGCCATTGCACGGTCAAAACTCCCGCTGGCTGCTTTGTCGTTGGCAGCTGATCTGGTTTGACACTCCGCCCCCGACTAAACCATCCTCGCCACTCGCGGTTATTTACCACAAAGCCCGGCGTATAAACCTGAGATAGTAGTCCTGCAGCACTCATTTCCCGCTGACGACGAGAGTACTGCGGTGAAGAAAAGCGGTCCTTCCACCCAAACTGGTTCCAATAATCCACATGAAATGCCAAGGGGATAAGTCGCGTAAATATATTGGGATCATCACTTAGCTCCGACAACCATGCATCAGCGCTAGGGCAACTGCTGCAACCCTCAGAGGTATACAGCTCAATGGTAGTCGCTGCCTCGCTACCACTGCGCAACTCAATCGCTTGCACAGCGCAAGCCCACAGGCTGCCAATCAAACATCCCATTGTGATAAAACTGCGCCCAAAACCCATACGCACCTCTAACTGCTGTAAATTAATTTCCACCGCTAGCAAGAACTGCGGTGCACAATAAGCAGACGCGCAACATCACACTGCGTTACAGTTATCACAAAATAGCAAAGAAGAAGTCTTGGAAATAAGCAGGAAAAGCGACACTACTGCTGGTGTCGCCATAAAAGAAATACTATTTATTTATTGATGGCACGCAGCATCCACGCAGTTTTCTCATGGATTCGCATACGATCTGACACCAATGAGGCTGTTGACTCATCCTCAGCCTCCTGCGCCAGCTTTAGCACCGATCGACAGGCTTTAACGACTTGCTCATGCCCCTTTGTTAGAATATCTACCATCGACTCCGCATCTGGCACGCCGTCGGTTTCTTCAATAGAACTCAGGCGAGAAAACTCCTTATAGGTACCAGGAGCAGCTACGTCTAAGGTTCTAATACGCTCGGCGATGTCGTCAACTGCGGCCGCTAACTCGGTGTAATGCTCTTCAAACATCAGATGTAAATCTCGGAAGCGGGGGCCGGTTACATTCCAATGAAAATTATGCGTTTGCAGGTAAAGAGTATAAGAATCTGCCAATAGCACCTTTAAACCGCCGGCAATTTGTTCACGATTCGCTTCGTTAATACCTATATCGATAGCTTTCATACACATTCTCCCTTTGGTGGTTTCAATCACTCAGCCCTGTATAAGCGATGAATAAAGCTTAACAACAGCCTGACCATACATAAAATATTGGTTTTCAATACATTCAATAGTCGATAGCTATGACAAAACACCTAAGGATGAGTTCAACCTTAGCGCCTCACTGCAGACAATCGACCTTGAGCCCAGCGACTAAGGCCGTTAAGCTGATACCACAATTCTTCATTACATTACGCACTTGGGGTACGACATGGCTTTATTGAACGGATGCAATAATCGACGCTCTCGACTCGCGCTTTTTAGCATCAGCCTTATCACGCTATTTGCAATTAGTGCTTGTACAAGCACGCCGAAAGACGCTCCCTCACCACCTGATATGCAAGGTGGCTTCACCCAGTGCGAATCACCACGCCCTCAAATGTGCACCCGAGAATACCGCCCAGTCTGTGGTCATATCGATACCGGCATACGTTGCGTCACAGCGCCTTGCCCCTCTGAACGCCACCAAACCTACGGCAATGCCTGCGGCGCCTGCGCCGATGAAAAAGTAATTGGTTACGAAGTAGGTGATTGCGCTAGTTACGGTAAATAGCAAGCCCAATTTACCGGCAAACAAAAAGGCCCCAAGCGCAAGCTTGGGGCCTTTTTATTAGGCAGCACTTATAAACAGAAGGTTTAACGCTCAATAATCGCCGTAATGCCCTGTCCGCCAGCCGCGCAAACTGAAATCAATCCACGGCCACTGCCTTTTTCTTCCAACATTTTTGCTAGCGTTGCAACAATCCGACCTCCGGTTGCGGCAAAGGGGTGACCTGTCGCCAAAGAGCTACCGTTCACGTTCAGCTTGCTGAGATCAATGCTACCCAGCGCGCGATCTAGCCCGAGCTTTTCTTTACAGAACGACTCATCCTCCCATGCTTTCAACGTCGCCAAAACCTGCGCAGCAAAGGCCTCATGAATTTCGTAATAATCGAAATCCTGTAGTGTCAGCCCCGCCTTTTCTAACATACGCGGCACTGCGTAAGCAGGTGCAAGTAGCAGACCCTCTTTCTCTGAGGCGCCATCCTTACCGAAGAAATCCACCGCCGCCGTTTCAACAATGGTTAAATATGCGCGCACTGGCAAACCGCGCTCTTTAGCCCACTCTTCGCTGGCCAGCAATACCGCCGAGGCGCCGTCGGTAAGGGTAGAAGAATTACCCGCCGTTAAGGTGCCCTTGCCGCTTTCTTTATCGAAAGCCGGCTTTAAGCTCGCGAGCTTTTCAATGGTGGTATCTGCACGCAAAATATTGTCTTTGCTCACGCCATTAAAAGGCGTAATCAAATCATCGAAGAAACCGCGATCATAAGCGGCACCCAAATTCTTGTGGCTTGCACAGGCCAGCTCATCTTGCTGGTCGCGGGGGATTTGCCACGCCTTCGCCGTCACTTCAGTGTGCTCGCCCATCGACATGCGGGTACGCGGCTCAGCATTGGCGGGAATCAACACACCCACATCTTTCGGGCGCAATTGCAAAAAGGGTTTCACACGCTCACCAAAACTACGCGCCTTGTTCACCTGCAATAAGATTTTACGCAAGCCTTCGCTAACACCGATGGGAGCATCTGAGGTAGTGTCGACACCGCCAGCAATACCGGCGTCTATTTGACCAAGGGCAATTTGATTGGCAACGACATTCACTGCTTGCAAACCGGTACCGCAGGCTTGCTGAATGTCAAAACATGGCGTGTTTGGATCAAGCGAGGTACCCAATACCGACTCGCGGGTTAAATTAAAATCTCGGCTGTGTTTCATGACGGCACCGGCAACAACATCGCCAAGACGCACATCTTGCAAATTATAGCGCTGTACCAAGCCCTCTATTGCGGCTGTTAACATTGCCTGATTGCTCACGCCAAAGTAGGCCGTGTTGGAGCGGGCAAACGGAATTCGGTTACCACCAATGATCGCAACGCGTTTAATTGCCTGTGACATAATCTGACCTCAAAATCGTACAAAGAGTAATGTGGGCGCAGTTTAGCAAGCCTGACCGCGCCGGCATTGGCTGAATCGACCGCCCTGCAGGTCTGCACTGTCAATCACCTTATGACGCAGTAAGGCTACAATGCATCAATAAGGGAACTGTGTGTCCTTTCCACAGCAACAATGTAAACCGAATTTATGTCATTAACACCCCTGACGGAGATCTGAGTATGAGCGATAGAATCGAAAAGCTGATTAATTCGGCGGCAGGTAAAAAACTGCTTGGCGCAATGGGTGTCACCGTAGCAACGGATTTACAGCGTTACAATACCAGCCAAACTAGCTACTTTGCGGGTGCCGTACTCTTAGGCGCTGGTGAAAATGCAAAATTGCTCCCCAATATTCAGACCAACCTTAAAGATAGCGACGCGCAGGTGTTTTACAGCCCCGACGCTGCGGCGCAACTCGCTGGCGATGCTGACAGCAATGCAAGTAGCGAACGCTATCAGGCCTTGATATTTGATGGCAGCGGTTTCGTAGATGCAACTGAGCTGGTATCTGCCTACCGCTTTTTTAATGCCAATATCCGCAAATTGAAAAGCAGTGGCCGCATCGTGATCCTCGGCCGCCCCCATCTGCAATGTAATACCCCAGAAGCCGCCGCAGCTCAGCGCGCACTAGAGGGCCTAAGCCGCTCACTCGCTAAAGAAGTTGGTGGCAAGGGCGCAACCGCGCAATTAATTACCGTAGCCGAAGGTGCTGAAGCCAACCTCGACAGCAGCCTGCGTTTTATTTTATCGCCTAAGTCTGCCTATATAAGCGGCCAAGTCATTAAAGTGCGCTCGGCTGACACCGCCGCAATTGCCGATTGGCACAAGCCACTAGCGGGGAAAATTGCTCTCGTTACCGGCGCCTCACGCGGCATTGGTGAAGCTATTGCAGACACCTTGGCACGAGACGGTGCAACAATTGTCGGTGTCGATGTGGCGCCCATGGAAGCAGACTTAAACAAGGTCATGGCACGCTTAAATGGCAAAGCTGTGATTGCCGACATCACCAGCGCCGACGCACCAGCTAGTATTGCAAAAGCGCTTAGCGAACTCGGCGGCGCCGATATTATCGTTCACAATGCCGGTGTTACCCGCGACAAAACCATTGCCAATATGAATGAGCAGCAGTGGCAGATGACATTGGACATTAACCTAGCAGCAGCCCAGCGTATTACTGCAGAGCTACTCAAAACCAACACCATCAATGACGGCGGTAGCATCGTCGGTGTATCGTCAATGAACGGTATTGGCGGCCAACGTGGGCAAACCAATTACGCGGCATCAAAAGCAGGCGTGATTGGCTATGTTGATTTTATGGCGCAATCCAAAGAGCTAGCGGATAAGAACATTAGTGTTAACGCAGTTGCGCCGGGCTTTATCGAAACCGCCATGACGGCAGCGATTCCTCTGTTTACCCGCATGTTCGGTCGCCGCCTTAACTCGCTGTCGCAAGGCGGTTTGCCGGTAGACGTAGCTGAAACAATTTCCTTCTTCGGCAACCCTGCCTCACGCGGCGTGAGTGGTAACACGGTTCGCGTGTGTGGTCAGTCTTGGTTTGGTGCGTAACGCTTTATAAACACACGCTTTTTACACAATAGTGAGAGATTCCTCACTATTGTGTAAATAAAAAAGCATACCGAAACAAAGTGAAATAATACTTAGTTACTAATCAACAAATCTAGCAATAGCTCCCGTCCACCGGCTTGTTGATTAGAGTCCGCACCCCATGCATATACAAGCATTCGGCTTCCGGCCCACCCTGATATATCTATACTCAAAATCCCGTCTACCGGCTCCAACTGTTCTTTGGTTCCAAAACCAAACTCGACATAAAAGAGCATTGTATTTGGCTTATCGACTGCACTGTCCGTCAACTTTGTAAGCTCACAATTAGGACGTAGAAGTATATTCGCGTTACTTGCATTTATTCTGCCATTCGTTCGAGTGAGCAAAGCGTTATTCTCGATTACCGGATTGCAATTCACGTCAGGCACGGTAAACCCACTACTCAGCACATCAAAAGAGCCGCATGCATCTAAAGTAGCCGCGCCATATTCATTCGTGGCCACGCAATGATTTAGGTAATAGCGTCCCTCTGCCAACTGAAAATGCTCAGCGATATTTGTAATAAACACCTCGGTGGGCTCATTAAAAGAACTACGCTTAAAATCGTCAATTTCAGATTTCTCAAGCTCAATTTCTGCAATAGCGTATCCTTCGCGGTTAGAAAGCACAGCCTGTACTTCATCTGCATTGTAAACTGACAATCTAATATCTTGAGAAGGGTATCCTAGCTCGTAGCTTGGCAACGCAAGCTGCCAATCAGAAAACACAGGTATTGGCTCACGGTTTGACGCATCACTAATGAGCGCCGCAACATCTTTTTCACTAAACCCCGATTCTAATTCATAGAAAAAACCTAAGCCCTCTGGGCTTGTTGAAACTTGTGGCAAAGCATCTACGCCATCCGTCACCGAATGAAAGGGTAAATTGGCACAAATACCAATTGCGGCTCCCTCATAGGTCTTTGCGATCAAACAATCGACGGTATTTCTTAGGTGATAATAAATTTCTAGTGGACCAATGACTTGATCGAACTGGCCGGAATTTCGTATTAACATTTGTGCCTCTAGCCACGTTGGCTGAGAGCTAAGCTGTTGTTGACTATCACCGCCATTACCGCCGCCACCGCAAGCAAATAGATTAATTAACAAAACAATTAGCGATGATAGCTGCAAATTCTTCAGTCCCTTGCTACCTCTATACCTCACGGCCAATTTACCTCCGACATAATAAACACTTCGATACTTCCCTGTTGTAAGGGTCATTCTAATGCCAATATGTCAAAAATTCATGGCTGATTTAGCAAGCTCACAGAGAAATTGCCTTAAAAACTCTGACACGACACGGATACGCTCCCGCCGCTTATGTCATCAGCACACGGGAGGCACTCAGAAAATATAAGAGGATAATAGCTACAATAAGTCTTGAGATTATTTATTGCGATTCATATTTAGCCATTAAAACTCAATAGACAACCTAGCATTTATGGTACGCGGTGCATTAAATATATAAATAGATTGCACCTCACCAGTTGGAAGGTCCCGTGAGCCACCGCCAATCGGCGCTGTCTGGTCACGAATATTTGTTACATTAATAGACAGTTGCGGCCGGAAACTCCAACTATCCACCGAAAGAGAAATCCCGCCATTCAATGTCGCGAAATCATTTACCGGCTCAGTCTGGGCAAGGTCGCCAAAGTTTTTCCCGATGTAGCTATACACTGGTTCGGGTAGCACATTAATCACTGCTATCAGCAATGGCACAAAACAAGCTTTCACGCCGATACATGAGTGACAATTGCAATCCAGATCAGAAAGTTGCCGCTTAGTCTTCCCTACAAAATAATCTATGATAGGATGAAACCTAATAAAATTAATTAGGTTGAAGCCTATTCAGTGTTTTATGGCCATCTGTCCAGCTTCAACCAGTAGAGATTGATTAGTCATTGCGGATAAAGAGCAGCTTTATGCCATGCCGTTCAATGTGATTACGCGATGTCTGACCGTACTTTATAAACAGAGTTTTAAGAAACTGATTGAATTGGATAAACAAGACGCATGACAAATGATGGTCTGAAACAAACAGTAGTGGCGAAGCCAGATAGGCTTTCGCAGATAGCGCAGTTGCCACAAGCAACCAGGGATCGCATTGCCCACATCGATTTCACCTTATTGTTTAAGGGAGAAGCGGTACGGGCAGACTTAGTCGATCGTTTCAGCATAGCAGCTGCACAAGCAACGAAAGACTTCACAATGTACCGAGAGCTTGCACCAGGCAACATTGAGTATGATCAAAAGCTCAAGTTGCACAAGCGCGGTGAAGTATTTGAACCCCTGTTCGACTATGACGTTGTGAGAACGCTGGCAACGATTAGCCAAGGGTACGGCGATGGCTTTACTGGAAAGGTAAAACCACCGCTGGCCTGTGAAGCGCCCTATCACCTTAACAAGCCGAGTTTATCGATAGTGGCGAAAGTCACGGAGGCCATACACAAAGGCAAAGCCTTGAGTATCACCTATGTGTCGTTATCGAGCGGTGAAACAACGCGTGAAATTGTACCGCATACGCTGGTGGACAATGGCTTGCGCTGGCACGTTCGTGGTTTTGACCGCAAGCATGGTGAATTCCGTGACTTTGTGCTGACAAGAATTAAAGCAGCGATTGTGCTTGAAGACTCCACTTTGTCTGAAGCCGAGCTCGAAACCCAAGACCGGCAATGGAACCGATTTGTAGAGCTGGAGTTAGTGCCGCACCCACGCATAAAGCACAGCGAAGCGATTGAACTGGACTATGGCATGAAGGATGGCGTGATGAAGGTTGAGATTAGAGCGGCAACCGCTGGCTATTTGCTTCGCCAATGGCATGTGGACTGTACAAAAGCACACAGCCTTCAAGGCCCTGAATACCAGCTTTGGTTAAAAAACACCCCGACACTTTACGGAGTAGAAAATTTGAATTTAGCCCCAGGCTTTGACGGATGATGTTCGACGACAGTAAATCATTCAGCAACCAATAAACGAATTATGACGAATTAAAAGCAGGAATTAACAAATGACCCAGTTACAACAAGACGCAAGGCAACAACGTGCCGAACTTCAACGCCAAATATGGGCGATTGCAAACGATGTAAGAGGCTCAGTGGATGGTTGGGATTTTAAGCAATATGTACTGGGTACGCTGTTCTACCGTTTTATCAGTGAAAACTTTGTCAACTACATCACAGGCGGAGATGAGAGCGTTAATTATGCTGCCATGTCTGACGATGATGAAAACATCAAGTTTGCTAAAGAAGATGCCATTAAAACCAAAGGCTATTTTCTTTACCCTAGCCAGTTGTTTAGCAATGTAGCGGCTAATGCACACAAAAACGAAAATTTAAATACGGATTTGGCAGCAATTTTTGCTGCAATCGAAAACTCAGCCAATGGCTATGATTCAGAAAAAGACATCAAAGGCTTGTTTGCGGATTTTGATACCACCAGTAATCGTCTGGGTAATACGGTAGAAGCAAAAAACAAACGCCTGGCAGCTGTGTTAAAAGGCGTGGCTGGTTTAACCTTCGGTAATTTTGAAGGCGGTTTTGAAAATAACCAAATTGACTTATTCGGTGATGCCTACGAGTTCCTGATTTCAAACTATGCCGCCAATGCGGGTAAATCCGGTGGCGAATTTTTCACCCCTCAGCACGTTTCAAAATTGATCGCACAGCTGGCCATGCACGGCCAAACCAGTGTGAATAAAATCTATGACCCTGCGGCGGGTTCGGGCTCGTTGCTGTTACAAGCTAAAAAGCACTTTGATGCACATATCATTGAAGATGGTTTTTTTGGTCAAGAGCTCAACCATACCACTTACAACTTGGCGCGTATGAATATGTTTTTGCACAACATTAACTACGACAAGTTTAATATTCAGTTGGGTGATACCTTAACCGAACCGCACTTTTTGGACGACAAACCGTTTGATGCCATTGTCTCTAACCCGCCTTATTCAGTTAAATGGATTGGTAGCGACGACCCAACCTTAATCAACGACGACCGCTTTGCGCCCGCTGGTGTACTTGCACCCAAATCAAAAGCCGACTTTGCCTTTGTGCTTCATGCACTCAGTTACCTATCAAGCAAAGGCCGCGCAGCCATTGTTTGCTTCCCTGGTATTTTTTACCGTGGTGGTGCTGAGCAAAAAATTCGTCAGTACTTGGTTGACAACAACTATGTTGAAACCGTGATTTCATTGGCGCCTAACCTGTTTTTTGGCACCACTATTGCCGTGAATATCTTGGTACTGTCCAAACACAAAACCGACACCACCACGCAGTTTATTGACGCCAGCGGCGAGGCGTACTTTAAAAAGGAAACCAATACCAACGTAATCACCAATCAGCACATCGAAGAGATCATGAACGTGTTTGCCAGCAAAGAGGACGTGGAGCACTTTGCCAAATCCGTTGATTTGGATGTTATCGCAGGCAATAGCTACAACCTTTCGGTAAGCAGTTATGTGGAAGCGAAAGACAACCGCGAGCTAGTGAATATTACAGAGCTTAATGCCGAACTTAAAACCACCGTTGCTAAAATTGATGCGCTTCGCAGTGATATTGACGCCATTGTAGCGGAAATTGAAGGTGAGGAGGTTGAAGCATGAGTCACTTGAACTATTTAGAGAAGCTATTAGAAGGCGTGGGTACTGAATGGCAAGCTTTAGGTGATTTAGTAACATTACGCCGAGGGAGAGTTATGTCAAAAGGGTTCCTGTCTGAAAATACAGGAATATTCCCTGTTTATAGCTCTCAAACAGCAAATGATGGAATGATTGGCTCAATCGACACTTACGATTTTGATGGTGAATATATTAGTTGGACCACCGATGGCGCTAATGCGGGCACTATATTTTATCGTAAAGGGAAATTTTCAATTACAAATGTTTGTGGTCTCATGAAGATCATAGATGAAAACCTTTTAAACTATAAGTACTTACCCGTAGTGCATTTAGGAAGGAGGTAAGTTACTCACCCTCATAAAGAGGTTATCATTAGTTTACGAGAAAAATGGTAACGAGATGAGTAACTTACACAGCGTTTATAGCAAAATTCTGTCTCTTTTGCACGAAATTGAGCCAGCCGATAATTTTTTGAATCAAATCAGAACACCTAAGCTAAGCGATAAGGAGCTACTCGCGCTCAGTCTTGCAGCTGAAACACTGGGCATTGATTCAGAACACTTTTTGTTCAAACAGCTGCCTGCGTGCATCAATGGGAAAATTGAGCGCTCCGTTTATAACAGAAGAGCGCGAAGGTTGAGTTTTAAATTAGAAGAAATCAGAAGCGCTATTGTCACGCGATTAGATGTTGATAACGATATAAATATTGTCGATAGCATGCCATTGGAAGTGTGTAAAATGAGTCGATCTAATCGCAGTAAAATTTGCCAAGAATTTGAATCTAGCTCGCCAGATTTTGGTTTTTGTGCAGCACAAAATATGCGCTACTTTGGCTATAAGTTACACGCGGTTTGCTCACCGAGTGGCGTGTTAAAAATGTACGATATATCAAAGGCTTCGGTTCATGACATCCATTACCTAAACGATATTGAAGGCCAGTTAAACAATTGTGTTTTGATTGGCGATAAAGGGTATTTGAGCAGAGTTTGGCAAACAGATTTATTTTCATCAAGTTGTATCAATTTGCAAACACCGATGCGAAAGAACCAGAAAGAGTTTAGAGACTTTCCGGCTAAATATCGTAAAGCCAGAAAGCGGATCGAAACATTGTTTTCACAACTTTGTGACCAGTTCATGATACGGCGGAATTATGCAAAATCGTTCAAGGGTATTTCGCGCAGAATTGTGACAAAGATAGCGTCCCTCACATTAATTCAATGGTTCAACCAACGTGAAGGGAATAAATTAAACAACCTGAAAGTGGTCATTTCCTAAATGCACCACGGGT
>NZ_PQGG01000042.1 GCF_002915595.1 Zhongshania marina | reverse complement strand
GATGCCTGATTTTAGCAAAAAACACTGGTTTTTAAGAGAAAATCTACAGCCTCAACGCCTGCATCTGCGGCAAAAAACGACTGGCGGTTTTTGCGCCCGCGCAGCGGAATTGCGGAAAAAGTGACAGCCGTTTTTTGTCCGTAGCATGCACTTGTTAGCACGGCGTTGCCAGATGTTTAATTGAAAGTACCATGTTGCCCCGCCCCACAAATATACAGTGCAATGCTTTGTTTATTTATTGGTTTGGATTTTGTCTTTTTTACTGAACAAAGGCAACCACTTGGTTAACAATTTCTTTTCACGAAGCCCGGACTGTCCGAAATTAGATGAACCACCGAATTTAACCGTGAGACCACGACGGAGTTTTGCGGCCAATGAAACTTGCAATTTTGAATGAATTAACCCGACGATTTTAAACAGAAATGAAAGACAAAAAAACCAGTTAAAAACACTGAATAGTCAATGCGGATTTTATGTGCTAACAGTGAATTCAAATGCGTTGCGCTTTATAACTCGTGTACATAACGAGTCTAAGCATTGAGATGATTAAGGAGGATAATTCTATTTGAATCAGGGCGATAGTAAGTCTGAAATGATTTTTTCATTTGCGTGCATCCTGCATTTGATGTGGAATCCTTTGGCTCTGATCATAATCACTTCTAAATAAAAATCAATTACTTAAGAGAACCATATCGGGATTAGTGAGCGCAATGCTGTTGAATACGGGTTTGACAGCTTTGATACTCTTATCTACTGTATATATAATCAGTATTTTGGAGCTTTGTTATGGATGACATCAGGCACCACATACCAGAACGCCCAGCGCGTTTTATTGACCAATTACGGCACCATATTCGGAGCGTAGGGCTGTCTTACCGCACCGAGCAAACCTATGTTTATTGGGTCAAGCACTTCATTTATTTCCATAACAAACAGCACCCCAAAGACCTTGGTGCGCGGCATATCGAAGCGTTTTTAAGTCATTTGGCAATAAATCGCCATTGCGCAGTGGCGACGCAGAAAGTTGCACTGAATGCACTGATATATCTATACAGGCGATTTTTCGGATTAGCCTTAGAGGACTTGGCATATACGCAAGCACGCGCTTCTAGGCGATTGCCGGTGATCTATAGCCGTGGCGAAATAGAATCAATTCTAGTTCAGCTTCGCGGCCCCCAAAGATTAATGGTGGCGTTACTTTATGGAAGTGGTTTACGAAGTGCTGAGTTATTGGCGCTTCGCATCAAAGATATCGATTTTAGTAGCAACAACATTATCGTGCGCTCAGGTAAAGGCGATAAAGATCGATCCACCATGTTACCGCAGCAATTGATACCGGAGCTGAAGCGCCAGATTGCACGGGTCGAATTACTGCACGAGCAAGATTTGGCAGATGGTTTTGGTGAGGTGTATTTACCAAACGCCTTAAATCGAAAATCCCCTGGCGCAGCGAAGGAAATTGCTTGGCAATACTTATTCCCCGCTAGTCGCATTGGCAAAGACCCGCGATCAGGTGTTTTTAGACGGCATCACTTGCACCCGACAGCGCTAGGAAGACATATTCGTCATGCTGTACGGGCAGCGGCAATCAATAAGCCTGCGCGGGCCCACAGCTTTAGGCATAGTTTTGCGACACACCTTTTGGAAGCGGGTTATGATTTGCGCACTATTCAGGAATTGTTAGGGCATTCTGACATTTCAACAACGGAAATTTATACTCATGTTGTAAATCGAGGTGGGAAAGGCGTTTTGAGCCCAGCAGATCGCCTGTTTTCGAGCAGTCGCGTTGATGATTAGAAAGTCAGCGACTGACCGCTATTATGACTTCTCGGCCATAATATGGTTGAACGTGTGGCCATGATATGGGTAAAACGCTGCCTGGAACTGGGAGCCATACCCCATAACACGCTCATTTTGGCCAATTAATGATTCAACGAAGTGGTCTGATTGTGGGTGAGTCGACACAAAAAACCACGCGCTACTTAATTTATTTTACTAACGTCTAAACTGCTTAAAATCGGGTTTGCGCTTTTCCATAATTGCGACCACGGCTTCTATATTTTCTGCTGAGCCCGCCAATCTTGCCATTCCCTCTGTTTCACCACCCATCGCTGAGTGAATAGCGGCCCGGTGAACGCTGCGCATGAGTTTTTTTGTTTCTACCAAGGAAGAAATCGGCCACTGCGCTATCTCCCGCGCTTTTTCCATCGCCTTGTCTAATAGCAGATCATCATCAAAACTGGCGCTGGCAATACCTAAATCGACGGCCTTTTCTGCATTAAGCCACTCGGAGGTATACATTATTTCTGCCGCTTTGCGGGCGCCGATGATTGCCTGCAACTGATAGCTGCTCCCCCACTCTGGCACCAAACCAAGCGCGGTAAAGGGAAAACGTAAACGCAGGCTATGACCAACGTAAACGACATCGGTATGCAGCAATAAGGTAGCTCCACCACCGACCGCTACGCCTTTTGCAGCACTCACAACAGGTTTATCAAAATCCACCAATGCCTTGGCAGAAACCTCAAAGGGATGCTCGCCATCGGCATCGGAGAAATCATTTAGATCAACACCAGAAGAGAAATCTGAGCCAGCGCCGGTAATGACCACACAGGCTACCCGCGGATTTTCACTAGCGGCGACCAAGGCGTCGCGAAACGCCAACCACTGCTCTTTATTAAAGGCGTTTTTCTTCTTTGGACGGTTTAATGTTAATAGCAGAACACCGTCGTCATCTAGCTGTTGTAAAAGAGTATCGCTCATAATTTTCTCATTATTTTAATTGCTGTTGCTTGCTCAGCTAGTCGTAGAAAGTTACCGATTGCCTTAGCGCAGCTCGCTCTGTACGACAAGCATTGGCGGGATTTTCACTATCTTCGTAGCCGAAAGAAATGCCGAAAAGTAATTTATTTGCAGGATCAATATTTAGCTCCTGTCTGACCAAATCACAATTGAAGCCAAGTGCCGTTTGCGGGCAACTCGCTAGACCATGTGCGCTAATGCTCAGCATTAATGTTTGTGCGTACATACCAAGATCAGCTGCCTCGCGAAGCCCAAAGGGTTCTGGCAGAAATAAAAATGCGACATGGGGGGCACCGAAAAATTCATAATTTTTCATAAACTGCTCATGTCGCGCCGCTTTATTGTCGCGGCTAATTCCCATTGCATCGTATAAATCTGCAGCGGCCTTGTACTGGCGCTCTTTATAGGTGCCGTCATATTTTCCGTCGTAGGGAAAATCCATAGTCCATTCCCCAGCACTAAACGCCGCTGGAATTTTACTCCGCAGATTTTCAATACTGGCACCACTCGCCACCGCCACCTGCCAGGGCTGGGTATTGCAGTTTGACGGTGCCCGCTGGGCCAAAGTAAAAATCGACTCTAACTCAGATTGCGACACCGCTTGCGGCGTAAATCCGCGCACAGACCGTCGCGCATTTAATAGCTCACTAAAACCCTTTACTAAATCATTCATCAATTTAATCCGATTGTTTAATCACGGCGGCGCTCAGTAATTGGTCGATGCGCTCTGGGTTAAAGCCTAAACGCGTCAGCAGCGCTATTGAGTCTTTACCTTCCGCCACCGGCGAATGTTGGATTTCACCTGGAGTACGGGAAAATCGCGGCGCCGGCGCGGCCTGTAGAACATTGTCGCGACGCAGCAAATTTTTACGAATGGCATTATGAGGATAATGCTCTGCTTCATCCATATCTAATACTGGCGCGACACAAGCGTCTGTGGTCTCGAAAAGCGCAACCCATTCATCCCGCGTTTTTTCTAAAAACTTAGCCGCCATCTGCGCCCGACGCGCAGGCCATTGAGCTTTATCCATTTGTGCGAAATAGTCGCTGCCGCCAAAATCCAATTGCAGAATATCGAGTAACTGAGCATAGAACTGTGGCTCGATCGCGCCAACAGAAATAGAGCGCCCATCTTTACACAGATAGCTACGATAAAACGGCGCACCGCCATCCAAGATATTTTGCTCGCGCTGCATGTCCCAATATTGAATACCCTTGAGCCCGTGGATGGTACTCAGCAAAGACAATGTGCCGTCGCATATCGCGGCATCTACCACCTGCCCCACCCCGGAGTCTTTTCGCTCCAATAAGGCTGCAAGCACGCCAAACACTAAAAACATCGCGCCGCCACCCAAATCCCCGATGACATTCAGCGGTGTTGGCGGCGCTTCACCTGGCGAGCCAAAACTGTCAAGCAAGCCGGTAATGGCAATATAATTTAGGTCGTGGCCGGCTTGTTTCGCCAAGGGGCCATCTTGCCCCCAGCCCGTCATTCGCCCATAGACCAAGGCGGGATTACGTTTAGCACAAACCGCTGGTCCCAAACCCAGTTTTTCCATCACACCGGGGCGGAAACATTCAATTAGCACATCGGCACTTTCAAGCAACTGCAAAACGACTTCAACGCCGTCTGCATTCTTTAAATCAACTGCAATGGATTTACGGCCCCGCGCGGTTACATCGCCGGCATGGCCACCTAGACCGCCGCCGGAAGTGCGATCGATGCGAATTACTTCTGCACCGAGGTCTGACAACAGCATGCAGGCATACGGTGCCGGTCCAATCCCAGCCATTTCTATGACGCGTAAACCTGTAAGTGGGCCGGACATGACGAGTGCCTTATATTGAGATTTTATGAGGAGGTGTATATTCCGCGACGAAGATTCACCTCGATGAATCTCGCCGCAGAATGAGGTGATTTACTCGCCGGTAAATACCGCAGGACGTTTTTCTTTAAAGGCGCGCATGCCTTCTTTGGCATCTTTAGAGCCAAACACTGGGCCTGCTAATTCATCTGATTTTTGCATGGCTTCATCTTCAGCTAGGTGCTCAGTATGTTCACGCAATGAGCGCACCACCGCCTTCACCGCCAAGGGGCCATTGGCACAAATTTTATCAGCCAACTTTTTCGCTTCGTTTAAGGTTTCACCCTTTGGCACCACGCGATTAATAAGACCAAATTCCAAAGCCTGCTGGGCAGACACATGCTCGCCAAGCAATAAAATCTCCGCCGCCAAACAATAGGGAATTTGCTTGCGTAAACGAATGGTCGAACCCGACATGGGATATAAACCCCGCGCCACTTCGGTTACGCCAAAAATGGCATCTTCGGCGGCAACGCGAATATCAGTACCCTGAAGTATTTCTGTACCGCCAGCCAATGCATAACCTTCTACCGCAAGCAGCAATGGCTTGCAGGGGCGATTTTCACGAAGCAGCGCCTGCCAGTGGATATTAGGTACTGTGCCCATTAATTCCATAAATTCTTGGGTAGTGCCTTGGTCGCCATCTGGCCCAACTTTTAAATCCATACCGGCGCAAAATGTATCGCCATTGGCGGTGAGAATTGCGCAATAGAGATTGTCGTCCTCATCTAATAAACGCCAGGCTTTATACAAACCCAATAGCATCTCTGGGTTAAAGGCATTTTTTGCCTCTGGTCTATTTAGCGTGACAATCAATACATTCCCATCCTGCTCTACAATGCAGGTCTTGGTACTGATAGCTAATTCTGTAGGCATTTGTAGCTCCAAAAAATAAATTTATTATGAGGTGGCGCCCTTGCCGCTTTCTGCAAACGCCTTAGCCGTTTTGTAGTCTGGCTTGCCACTTGGGGCACGGGGCAATTCGTCAATTAGATGAATTTCCCGTGGCACTTTGTAACCAGCAATATGCTTGCGGCAGTGTTCTTGGATGTTTTCTAAACTTAATTGAATACCTTTGCGGGGCTGAATAATTGCGCTGACGCGGCTACCCCAACGCTCATCGGCAACACCAACCACCAAGGCATCAAATATTCCGTCATGGGCTTTGAGTGCATCCTCTACTTCTTCTGGGAAGATTTTTTCGCCACCGCTATTAATACAATTGGAACCACGGCCAAATACCGTAATAGAACCATCGTCTTCGAGCTTGGCGGCATCCCCTGTTAACAACCAGGTTTTGCCATCCACTTCGATAAAGGTCTTCGCTGTTTTTACCGGATCATTGTAGTAGCCATTGGGTATATAACCGGCGCGGGCAAAAATGCCGGTTTCGCCTAATTCAGCGTGACGGCGCGGCTCGCCCTCAACATCAATAATCACGTCCATATAATCGGTTCGGCTAACATTACCAAGGCCGGATGCAGTCTTTTTGCTGCCGTTGTCCATCCCCATTTGGCCGCCTTCAGAGGAGCCAAAGCTGTTGGTAATAAACACATTGGGAAAAAACTTTTTAAAGGCTTCTTGCTTTGCGTCTGAGAAAATCGCGCCGCCTGAGCCCACATTGAATACCGGCGTTAAATCCCAGCGATCAGGGTTTGCGGCCAAGGCATCTAGCAGCGGAATAGCCATGGCATCGCCAACAATCTGCACTGCATTCACTTTTTCATCAGCCACTATTTGCCAAACGGATTCGCCGTCAAAGGAGCGCTTATGATTTAGGATTAAAGCATTGCCCGCCAATAACTGAATACAGGCGTACCACCACGACGCGCCGTGCATTAGCGGTGCCAGTGCAATACCGCGCAATGGGTGTTCAGTTACACGGCTTGCCATGTCTTCTGGTTTTTCGCATGCACCGAGGGGGGAAAAATGACCACCGCCGCCCATTGCGGCAAAAAACACATTTTTATGGGGCCACATTACGCCCTTGGGCATACCTGTGGTGCCGCCGGTGTAAAGAATGAAGTAGTCGTCCCCAGAACGCTCGCCAAAATCACGCGCTTTATTTTGGCTTTGCTGAACAGCGTGGTAATCCACTGCGTCAATATCAGAGAGGGCGAAATCGCTATCGTCATCAACAGAAACACATAGTTTTAAGGTTTTCGCCGCACTGCGCACCTCGGCAATAGCGGGGATAAACTCGCGATGATGGATACAGGCAACCATATCCGCATTGTCAAAAATATAAAGCAATTCGTCTTTAACATAGCGGTAGTTTACATTGATGGGCACCGCGCGAATTTTAAAGCAGGCGAGCATCGCTTCCAGATACTCGTTGCAGTTGTACATATACAAACCAACGTGATCGCCGGCCTTCACCCCTTTTGAGGCGAGATAATGCGCCATTTGGTTGGCGCCGGCATCCAATTCTGCATAGCTGCAACGACTTGTTCCGCAGACCAAGGCCTCGCGTTCCGGCACCTTGTCAGCAACGGCTTCAAATAAATCGGCGAGGTTAAATTGCATAGCCATATTCTCGATCCCTTATTATTTTCTGAGCGATATCCGTAGCTCATTCTAAGAATTTATCATCCAGCTTGTGGCGGCACTGGCTTACCACTACAACGGCAATTATTCGCGAATATCAGTAGCGCCACCATCCTCCCAAAAGACGAGACAAAGGTGGCGCTCGGCGCTACTACGCTTTTTCTGAGCTGACTACCCACATCGAGTAAAACTGGGCACCACCACCGTAGGCGTGCCCCATTGCGGTTTTTGCCCCATCGACTTGATGCGCACCAGCTTCGCCGCGTACCTGTTGAGCCGCCTCGGCAAAACGAATCATCCCCGATGCGCCAATCGGGTTAGAACACAATACACCACCAGAGGGGTTCCACGGTATGTCGCCACCCTCGGTCAATGACGTTGCACCAGACATCGTTAATTCCCAGCCTTTACCCACATCGGCAAAGCCAAGATTTTCTAACCACATTGGCTCGTACCAAGAAAAGGGTACATAGATTTCAGCGCAATCGAGATCTTTGCGAGGGTTGTGAATGCCAGCCTGCGCATATACATCTTTAGCGCAATCAATACCTGCCTGCGGATTCACCTGCTCACGCCCCGCATACATGGTAGGTTCAGAGCGCATCGCTGCACCGCGTATCCACGCTGGTTTACGAGGCGACTTAGTTGCCAGCTCCTCGTTCGCGATAATCATGGCACAAGCACCATCGGAGGACGGGCAAGCCTCTAAAAAGCGCAGCGGCTCCCACAACATGGGGCTATCTTCCACTTCTTTCATAGAAATTTCCGGCAGCTGCAAATGCGCTAGCGGATTCTTTGCTCCGTGCAGACGGTCTTTCACCGCAACTTTAATACCCGCATCATAGGGCGCATTTGAGCGACGCATATATTCGCGAATAATTGGCGCAAAATAGCCGCCAGCACCAGCATTCAAATGAGGTGAAAACGGCTGTGGATTAGACAGCGCCCACATGGCATTTGACTCCGACTGTTTCTCAAAAGACACCGTCAAAATCCGCTTAAACACACCGCTTTGCACATAGCTGGCGGCAACAATGGCGGTTGAGCCACCTACCGAACCCGCCGTGTGTACACGCAGCATAGGCTTGCCATTGCAGCCCAATGCATCAGTCAAATATAGCTCGGGCATAATTACGCCCTCAAACATATCTGGCGCCTTGCCGATAATGACCGCGTCTATGTCTTTCCACGTTAGGCCCGCATCTTCAAGGGCACCTACCGCTGCTTCTCTGACCATTCCCGCAATAGAAACATCTTTACGCTTGGTTTTATATTTTGTTTGGCCTACGCCAACAACCGCAGCTAACTGAGCCATTATTTCGCCTCCAGTACGGTAACTAGGTTTTGTTGCAAGCACGGACCTGATGTCGCGTGGGCAACCCCGCGTGTTGCTTCACCGCGAATAATTCGCATGGCGACTTCGCCAATTCGCGACAAGCCGGATGCCATCATGACGTTACCCGCCAACACCCCACCTGAGGGATTAATGACCGTGTCATCGCCCAAGCCCAGGGCCTTTTTAAGAATAATTTCTTGATGACTAAAGGGCGCATATAGCTCAGCAACATCGACCTTGCCATTTTTTACACCAACCGCTTCACCGGCAATTTCCGTCGATACCGAGCGGCTTAAATCCCGCGAGCCGATGTGATGGGTTTCTATGCGGTGATCAATCCCTTTGATGATCGCGTAGGGTTTGCCCCACTCCTCTGCTTTTTCAATGGTGCAGATAATCATGGCACAGGCACCGTCAGAAATAGGGCAGCAATCATGAAGACGCAAAGGAGAAACATAGGTCGCTTCTTTTAATAAATCAGCGGCGGTCTGATCACCTTTTAACTGCGCATGGGGATTCGCCAGGGCATTATTTCTTGAGCGCGCCACCACCTCGGCCATGTCAGCCTCGGTAATCTCACCTGAATCCAGCATTGTTCTCGCCTGCATCGCCGCAAAGGCAATGGTGTCTACCCACAGCGGCGCGAGGTAATACGGATCAAGTTGCTGAGACAGCACTATCGGTAGCTCACCCGGAGAAGATTTGCCAAAACCGTACAACAATGCTGACTCAGCATGCCCCATTTGGATTTTCAGCCAGGCTTCATAAAGCGCCCACGCTGCATCCATTTCTACATGTGATTCTTTAATTGGTGGCACCGCACCTAGGGCATCCACACCGGCAACAAAGGCAAAGGCCGCACCTTGCTGATAGTCACAGCTACCAGAACAAGTAAAATCAACGTCCTGCGCGCTTTTTATTCCGGTTTGTTTAAACACCTCACTTAATACCGGCATAATCAATTCGACTTCGTTTTGCGCACCGGCATCTCGCTGGCAATTCGATTGCGCAAAGGCAACTATCGCAACATCACGCATTTTATCGGCCCTCATCAATTAATTTGCCAATTTGATCAACCGGTACATCCGGCTCATCTATGGGCTTGAAGTACTGAATATTTTCCATGGCGTAGCCCCATTCTGCCTCGGGCTTCCAAAGCGCTTCTACGCGCATACCAATCCGCACATCCTCGTTTTTACATTCGCTGAGCAAATGCAAGAAACTCAGGTTCGCGCCATCTAAGACCAAATTGGCGATAACATATGGCGGCTTAATGGGGTTACCAGGAATGGGGATGTAAACAATTGTGAAGGACTCAACCGTGGCCTTGTTGCCCAAGGTCACTTCTTCTTCGGTTGGCACGCCGCAGGCGGCACAGGATCCACGCGGTGGTATATACACATTACGGCAATTCGGGCAGCGCTGGCCTACCAACTTGCCCTTTTTCATCGACTGTAAATAGCGCGCCGTCGCCTTGCCAGCGGTGAAGTTATAGGTCAGGTAAATTGGCGCTTCCATGCCGGTAATCTGCTCATCGGACGCCGCAGGCTTCAACTCACCCAACAGCGCAACGGCCTCAGGAACAAAGCCATTAATATCGCTCATCAAGCCCTTGGTCTCTTCAGCCCAACGCACTTTAACCCGCATACCTGTGCTCATGGCCGCCTCGTCACCCGCATCAACCCAATGCAACATTGGGGTGTCTGCGCCGTCGAGTTGTATCATTGCCCACGCAAAAGGCTTATCACTTGGATGAGCTTTGCGGGGCTGCTTTACCCAGCACCAGGTCTTTACGACGCCGCTGTCGGCCACATCAACAAACTCGCTCAAAGCGTCGGCACTTACCGGATCAAACTCCACCGGCGGCATCAGCACCTTGCCATCGCTGGCTTTAATGCCAACCATTTTACGTGCCCGCAGCGAGGTCAAAAACTGACCCACAATAGGCCCCGTAGACCGCGTATAGGTATAGCCCAGCGTAAAGGCTTGGCTAAGAATTTCAGCCGATGACGACATCAGGTCTCTCCTTCGTGTTTAAATTCGGTTAACAAAGCGCAAGACAAGCCGCAGTATTAACCCGCTTGCCAAGAAGTATCTCTGCGGCTCAGAAATCGAACAATGTCGCTGCTGATCAAGTAGATGACAAAAACGATCAGGGATTTTTAAGGAATGGTCGGATGTCGGAAGTCTTGCGTCTGACGATAGTAGCTTAGGTGGTAGGCTGAGGGCTTCTCGCAGGATGCTTGATGGGAGACGGGAAACGCAAAGTCCCCCTTCGAGCTAGTATTTCGTGCGAAATAGCGCCTCGGGGCTTGCGTCAGCCGTCTCCCGTCCAGCGTAAAGCCTTCGACGTCCGCCCAAAAATCCGCTTCGCCCCTTCGTGCTTATTTGCTAAGGTAAGCGGCAAGCATCAAATTAGAGAAATAATGAAAACACATTTGCGCTAGCTGGCGGCTGAATGCTTAACGGGAGAAGGGAGATACAAGGGCAAACTACTCCGCGGTCATGCTTCTCGCGGCGCAGTCGCGCCGGCTTTTGCGTCTTCCGTCTCCCATCCAGCGTAAAGCCTTCGCCCTTTCTCACTTATTTGCTAAGGTAAGCGGCAAGCATCGAATTAGAGAAATAATGAAAACACCTTATCAGCACCGCAACCCTGTCGTTCGTTACACCCTATTTGTCATCGGCTGGATTTCCTTTGTATTGGGCATGATCGGTCTTTTACTGCCAGTGGTGCCAACAACTCCGTTTTTATTACTCTGCGCAGCCTGTTTTTTACGCAGTTCGCCACGCTTTTATGTGTGGCTGACTGAACACCGCTGGTGGGGGAAGTACATTCGCTATTATCTGAATGGCCAAGGGATTCCAAGGAAGATCAAATTTCTTATTATTGCCATGCTGTGGATTACAATTTTGACCAGCGCCTTGCTTATCGTAAAAATACATTGGCTGAGCGTGATGATGATTTCGGTTGCGGCGATTATGAGCTTTTATATCGCAAAACAACCGGAACCAGCACTAGAGATCAAAAATACAGAACCTTTGCCTAAAAACGCCGCAAGCAACGATAATCCGAGCGCAGATAAACATCCATAAACCAATATCCATACTGCGCTCAATTGCTCACTTAGCCATTGTCAGGAATTTCTGGTTCTACTAATTTGGCGAGTTGCTCAAGCGATTCCTGCCAACCCAAATAACAACTCTCCGTTGGAGTTAGGGCGGGAATGCCCGACTGAACGATACTAATATCCGTGCCACAGGAAACCTCCTTAAGATCGATCACCACCTGCATTTCACCAGGTAGATTTTCGTCATCAAAGCGATCGCGATGCACAATCCGTTGATTTAGCTGCAATTCCGTATAAGTAGCGCTAAAAGAATGACTTCCGCCAGTACTGAAATTTTCAAACGACATCCGATAGCCGCCGCCAATACAAACATCGATCTCGTGGATAGTGCCAACAAATCCGTATGGCGGCAGCCAGCGCTCAATCGCGCCTTTATTCGTGAAAGCTTTATAGACCCGCGCCGGCGGCGCCCGTAGTACCCGATGCAGGCACACTGTTGATTCTTCATTAGCCATAGTATCTCCTCGCCTTAAAGCTGGGCTTGCTAGTCATGTATTTGCTTTGCTAGGAGCGTCGTGCGGTAAATCAAAAATGCAGCCGAATTAAGCTCCTCTCAATATAGTCGAATGGCGGCTTGGAAGATCGACACCCACGCAAAAAAATTGACAGCGACAACCCAGAGGCATTGCATCCTTCATCTAACGCAGAATTTTTTCCATCGACCTGCCCTTGGCAAGTTCATCGATCAATTTATCTAAAAAACGTATTTTCTGCATGAGCGGATCTTCGACATCCTCCACACGAACACCGCACACCAAGCCTTTAATCTGCGACACATTTGGATGTATAGCGGGGGCCTGCGCGAAGAAACCATCAAAATCAATTTGCTTCTCAAGCTGAGACTCTAGTTCCACCTGACTATACCCAGTCAGCCAAGAAATAATTTCATCCACCTCTGCTTTTGTACGACTTTTGCGCTCCGCCTTTTGAACATATAGGGGATACACTTTAGAAAAACTCATCGTAAAAATTTTATGTCCCGCCACAATACCTCCCCGGCAAATACCCGTGTGAAAAACGAACATTTACCACATTTTTAATATCGTATTTACGTAAAATGAAATGACCAGACAGCAAGCAGAATTAGCTCGCCTCCTTTGGGGCGCGTAAGGCTTTGCTGTAAAAGCCAGATTGATCAAAACAGCAAACCCGTCGTTTGCCCGAGGAAAGCATATCGCAGGCATCAGCTATGCGCTTAGCGCGGGTTTTAGATTGCTTGGCAGATTCAATCCAATGTATCCAATCCAGCCTCGCTATGACTGTCGTCTGCGTCCAAACGCCACCGGCATCTTGGGCTTTCCCTAAGGCCAATTTAAAATCTGCGGGCACTTCTGGCTCTGGCTCCTGATCTAGCGGCGTGATTGCAACAGAGACAATGTCGCCAAAATCTAGCTCTGCCGACGTCATTATCTCGGCGCTTATTCGCAGCCAGTGGCTCAAATATCCATCGGGTTCGAGGGTGACAATGAAGCTACTACCGTTAATACTGGCCTCTACCGATATTCGCCCACGGCGAGCTAGAGTGCCACTGAGCTCCTTAGGCAGAATCACAAAGGCCCAAGATTCCTCATTTTCCGCCAGCGCGGGGCGGCGTAACTTTTCTTTAAAATGCTGTTTCATGTGGTCTAACGCAAGGCACGCCCTATAGAGCTTTGCCTAGCAATATAGCAAATAGGAAAAAGACGGTCACTCCGGGCATTATTGCTAGCATTCACATCTTTGGTTTAATGGTATTAGCGCGTATGATGCGCGACACCTGAGTTTCCCTTTGACGCTAGCCTTCACCATTCATTTTTGGAGCGGTTATGAACAGAAAAAAGAAAATGAATAAGCTGCTAAATACTAAGATCAAAAAAGCAAACGCAAAATTGCAAACCAAGAATAAGCCCCGCTATATTGCCAAGGCCGATAGGGTGGTAAATTCAGAAGCAGAATAAACGCAGTTTCGAGAGCAAAATACTAGGCCTAGTATTTTAGAATGGTGATGCTATGCACTGACAGCCGCTATATCAACGAGATCTTTAGGCCTACCGTGTAAATACCCCTGAGCATAATCAACACCCAAGCTTTGTAGTTGATCAAACACCTCCTGGCGCTCTACAAACTCCGCAATAGTGCGCTTACCGAGGACGTGACTAATGTCATTGATGGAGCGTACCATTGCTTCATGTACGGGGTTTTTATCCATATCATGTACAAACAAACCATCGATCTTTACAAAATCAACGGGCAATTCCTGCAGGTAACCAAAGGATGACATGCCGGTTCCAAAATCATCTAGCGCAAACTTTCCGCCTAGCTCATGCACGCGATGTATAAACCGAGTCACCACAGAAAAATTTGTAATGGCTACTGTTTCGGTAATTTCAAAACAAATAATTTCAGGATTCACATTGCCTCTGCGCAGACAGCGGTATACAAACTCAAGAAAAGATTCCTGACATAAAGACTGGCCAGAGATATTAATAGAGTACATCACGTTGCTGGTATTGAGATCAGAATTTCTCTGCACGTAATTAAAGAAGTTTTTTATTACCCAGCGATCTATTTGTGGCATTAAACCAAATCGTTCCGCAGCGGGCATAAACTGACCTGGCCGTAACATCTCACCGTTATAGCGCATACGAACAAGGATTTCGTTATAAATCGTAGTGCGATTATCCTCATCGACTAAGGGCAATATTCGCTCTGTGACTAGGCAAAAATCATCCTCAGCCAAGGCCTTGTTGATACGATGCACCCAGTCCATATCGTCATGTAAACGACTGAGCTTTTTATTATTGGTGTCATACATATGCACCCTGCCGCGACCTTCCTCTTTGGCTGAGTACATCGCCACGTCGGCCTGACTCATAACCCGCTCGCGGTCTTGGGTGTTCTCATCTATCAACACCACACCAATACTTATCGACGCCTTATGGGATATCCCACTCCATGAAAAAGACATGCGCCTTACCGCTTTAATGAGGCGATTGGCAACGGAGCGCGCTTCAAAGCTATCGATATTACTCAGCAGCACACCAAATTCATCGCCACCGAGCCGACATAGCATATCGCCAACAAAAAGCTCAGCATTAAGACATTCAGCGATACTTTTGATTAAGTTATCGCCGGCGCCATGACCGCTTGTATCATTAATCAACTTAAACTGATCAATGTCGATATATAACAAGGCGTGGGTTCTAGAGCTAGCCGAGGCATCGTTTACAAGATTTTCTAGGCGTCGTTCAAACTCCTGCCGCCCCATCAACTCTGTCAGTGGGTCTAAATGATCTTTCACAGCGGCATGAGTTTTCGCAATACCGCTGCATTCGAAAATAGACACACTACGGCCGACTATGGCCTCCTTGTCATCGTAAATATTCGTCACCGAAGCCGTATAACGATTGTTACTATTGTGGGGAAGAATAAGCTCAATATTAGAGGCATCTTCAGTATTTTGGGCAAGCACGTCTGAGAATGGACATTCACTAGATTCAACAATAAAGGGCAGAAACTCGCCTAAGTTTAGGCCCACCGCGTACTCGCAATCACTTAACTCAATTGCCGCAGCATTGGCATAGCTAATCCGCCCAGCTGCGTCTACACAAACAAGAGGTTGCCCTAGACTATTTAATATCCATTCGATATCGAGGACTGTGGTTTCAGCATTTTCTGACATTCGCTAAATCACTCCGACAAGGGAATAGTAAAGTAGAACGTAGAGCCTTTACCTAGCTCAGATTCAAGCCAAATTTTCCCGCCGTGCCAACGGACAATTTTTTCACAAATCGCCAAGCCCACACCCGAGTCACCTGTAGCATCGTCGCTTTGATCACGATGGAATAAATTAAATAAGCCACTGTGATTCTCTGGACTAATCCCCATTCCCGTATCGCTAACCGAGAACAGCCAATTTCGTTCATGGGTCATCGCATTTATATAAATTTCAGGTTCGTGACCCTCTGTAAAACGAATGGCATTGCTAATGAGGTTTTTAAACAACTGCATTAATTGGCGACGACAGGCAAAAACCGTCGGCAGGGTTTCGCAATGAAGCTTAGCGTGGCTGGATTGAAAGGCATTATCTAAATCGACCAACACATCGCTAATTATCGAATTGCAGTCAACCATCTCCCTGCTTTCATTAAAGCGACCAACCGAGGTTAGCGCGACCAACTTATTTAAAGCTGACTGCATTAAATAGACATTGTCACGCACGTCCATAAATTCTTCTGCCAAACTAGGCGGCGACATAGTTTGAATCTGACCGCCGATTCTTCGCACTGCAGATACCACATCATTCAGCGGCATTTGTAGATCTCTTGCAGCCAAGTGAGAAAGTTGCTCTATTTCATTTACCAAACCAATGAGCTGATGACGACTACGCGCCAAAGCGACAAGGTCACGGTAAGATGACAAAGCCGTATAAATAACCGAAAACAGGCGATCTTGGGTCAACTCTGTTTTCGCCCTGTAATCGTTAATATCATAGACTTTTAATACACGGCGCTCGGGTGCCAAACCTGGCTGACCGGTTCGCAAAATGATTCTGACAAAGTGATTACCAAGCTCTTGCCGAATATATCTTGCCACTTCTAAACCGGCATCATCGGTTTCCATCACCACGTCGAGAAGTATGATCGCTGTGTCGGGATTTTCTTTAATTAGAGTGCGCGCCTGTTGCCCAGAATACGCACTGACAAACTCCAAGTGACGCCCACCAAAATTAAAGTCATGCAGCGCCAAGCGAGTTACCACATGAATTTCTTCTTCATCGTCAACAATGAGGATCTTCCATGTTTTATTCTCTGCCGCTGTATTTTGAGTAAGCATCACAGCTTGTTCGCTAGCCAGCATTAACTCGTCATTTTCAGCCATTTTTTGTGGCACCTTATTTTGTGAATCCGTCATTATTGGCCACCCTCCAGCATTGCAATTGTTTCGTGCGCGATAGCCACATTTTTAACAAATAGCTCAATCATCATAATATCGGGAACCGAAAAGACATCTCTTGCCGACACATACAAAATCTGTTCTAAACCCGATTTAGTAACGTAGTAACTTACCCAATAATTGTCACCGTAGTTACTTTTCTTATGCTGTAGTACGTATTTAATTCGCTCCGCCATTTCTTCATCAAAGTTAGTGAAATCGACCTCACCCTGACATTGCTTGAATTTACCTATGCCCGCCAATATACGAAGCCTTTCAATGCCTGAGCGAGCTAACAAACCAGAGGCATTAATCAACACTGCATCATTGCCTAAGTACAGCAAGCCAGTTAGCTGTTCTAAAACCCCCTCTGAAAATGCAGAAATATCTCTACTCTCAAAAATTTTCGCCGATGACTCAATAACCTTAATTAGACCTTTTCTATTAATTTCTAGAGCGGTCAAATCGCTATAAGAACGCAGACTGGTATACACCACAGAGAATAATCGCTGCCGCGTTAACTCGGTCTTTTCTTTATAGTCATTAATATCATATTTAGTAATGACTTCCTGCTCTAGAGAATCACCGGGTTGCCCAGTACGCATAATAATACGTACAAATTTATTCTTTAGCTCATGACGAATATAGTGCACCAGATCCAAACCTGCACGATCTGTTTCCATCACAACGTCTAACAGAATAACGGCTATATCATTGTGCTCCCGCAGAACTTCGCGGGCCTCAGCCCCCGAATAGGCGCTTAGAAATTCTAAACCACGACCACCTAGGTCAAAGCTGTCTAGGGCAAGATGTGTCACTGCATGCACAATTTCTTCGTCATCAACAATCAGCAGTTTCCACGGTTCAACACTATGGCCAAAATTCGCGTGAGGTGAATCTGGAGCTAGTTGCAAGCCATCGCTTTCGCCATTTGCAGTCTGGTGCTGTAAATCATTCATTCGAAATTACCTTGCCGACATCTTTGGGTAGAAATAAACTAATTGTCGTGCCGTGATCGAGCCGACTTTCAATTTCTACATTTCCACATAATTGCTGAGTTACTAGGTTATACACAATGTGCAGACCTAAACCACTACCGCCGCCAGTGCGATTGGTCGTATAGAATGGATCCCACACTCGACTAATATTCTCTGGCAAAATACCTTTACCGTCATCGCTGTAGCGTATGCAAATCTCACCTTTTGCGTTCTCACTCACTTCTATAGACAAGCAACCGGCTTCATCTTCGTCATAGGCGTGAGTTATCGAGTTCATCACGAAATTCGCCACAATTTGCGAAAGCGCCCCCGGGAAAGAACTAATTTCTATATCGACTGGGCAGATCAACTCACTGCGTAAATTGGTTTTCCGCAGCTGCGGATTCAAGCTCACTAAAACCTGACTCAAATAATCATTCAAATTTATATTTCGAACTTCGCTATTGCTTTGATCAACAGCAATTTGCTTGAAACTTTGTATTAAACTTGCGGCGCGCTCTAAATTGCCTAGGATAATTTCGGCCGCTGACGTGGCGTGACTGATATATTGCTTTAGGGCCGAGTTTGTCAGCTCGCCGCGCTCATACTTGGCGCCAACACTGCGTGTACTTTCAATTAGCGTTGAAGCTGCAGTTACCCCAACGCCAACAGGAGTATTAATTTCGTGAGCAACCCCAGCTACTAAGCCCCCAAGTGAGGCCATCTTTTCATTGTTTATTAATTGCTGCTGTGTCGTCTTAAGGCGCTGCAAGGTTGAACTTAGTTCGCGATTACTGATATCGACTTCTCGGACTCTCACCTCCAGCTCGCGGCGCGCCCTAACGAGATCTTGATTACGAACTTCGATATCAGAAATCATATCGTTAAAGGCCTGGGACAATTCTCCTAGCACATCCTTGGAGTTGACCGTAGCGCGGATTGCGTAATCTCTGGTTTCTACCATCGACTTAATCACAGCAAGCAAATGGTAGACCGGCGCCATAACACGGCGCGTTGCGGTATGCGCAAACCACCAAGCTAGACTTAAGCAAACCCCTAACATCAGCAGCCATGCAAACAATGCAAAATAATTCCTGCTTGCTTGCTGCGATTTAACAATCAGGGGGATTGATAGCAACTCACCCTCCTCGGTTCGCCACAAAATAACTTTATTAGCGCTTAATGCTTCGCTGTCTATCAGCTCTGGACATTCCACATTAGATTTTGCAGACGAATCTTGATTTAGTGATTCGGCGACGCCGCTGCCCACGGTGTAGAAACAAAGATCATCTACGCCATTGTTAGCATTTTTAAGGTAAGCGCCCATAAGAAACACCAACACAAAACACAGCAATGTATTGCCTGCAAAAATAGCCCTTAATTTCTTGGCAACGGGCATTGTGCTAGTGGCTTGTGCAAGCACAAGCGAGCGTCCAGTTCGTCATATTCCATACCCCCGACAAAGCAGCATCAACATCTGCGCTATCAATGCGTGTGTACCTTCCGTGTATACGCGGAAAATCTATAAGCAGACTTTAGCGGCAAACTGCATCGACAAGAATAGTGTGATCTACCTACTGAAATACGGCAGAAATAGAGGTTTTAGCAGCAGAAATACTGGCAATTTGAGGTGACTTACACGGTGGCGGTAGCGGAACGCCCCGCTATCGCCACCAGAGTACAGACATTTACGTTGAAAAAGCTAGGGAGTCATGAATAGGCGCTCATGTTTACGCCTTAATGTAGATAGAAATCGACGCGCTCATCTTGGAAAATATCGGCACCCGGTGCCAATAATTCCATATAGCGATCGAAGTAGAGGAACTGCTTCAGCAACATTGTAAAGGCGCGGGGAAAGCGAATACCGTATTTTCTAGCGATGTCCCCCAACTCACTTAATAGCGCGTTGATACCGTCGCCTTGACGATTCTCTAATACCCGCTGGGGGTCTAGGGAATTAAGTCCCTCAAATAGACTTTGTATATCATGCATTAAGGCATCAACATCGACCTTGTCGCGGGTAATACCCACGCTCACCATCGACTCCGCCATTAGACGGTAATTTTGTTCACTGATGGCCATAAACAAACTAAAAATAGCTTGCCAAGCTTCAGGCTGTATCCGACCTACCATGCCAAAATCGATGAAGCCGACTTTACCATCCGGCATAATCATCAAATTTCCACTATGTAAGTCAGCGTGGAAAAATGGGCACTGGGTCAGGCTCGCGAACCACGTGTTTAGCGCATTAAACAAGCTACTTGCGGGGTCAAATTCGCCCTTACTCATCGCCATTTCATTGGTGAGGGCCACACCATAAAAGCGCTCCATAGTGAGCACCTTCGCACCCGAGGCATTGGTATATGGCTTGGGCGCGACCACCACCTCATTGCCGCTATCACTAAGAAATTTACGGAATTGACGAAGATTGTCGGCTTCTTTAAGAAAGTCACATTCATCAATCATCGACTGATACATTTCCTCAACCAAACCTGCCACCGCGTCTTTATCGGTATTCGGCAAAATCAGTTCGAATAAACGAATCAACAAATATACTGCGTTCATATCGGTGGTAAGAATTGCCTGTACGCCAGGCTTTTGAACCTTTACAACCACATCCTCGCCGCTTAGCAATGTTGCCGCATGAACCTGCGCGATAGACGCGGATGCCAGCGCAGACTCGTCGATTGATGAAAAAACAGCCGATATGGGCTGCCCCAAGTCTTGCTCAATAATTTGACGAATTTTACTAAAGGGCAATGAGGGAGTTTGATCTAAACAATGCTGAAACTCATCCACGTATTCCTTGGGAAATATAGACGGCGAACTGGCGATAAACTGCCCAAACTTAATGTAGGTCGCCCCCAAGGTCTCGAATAACTCTCGTAACTCCTTAGGCGTGGGCTGACGCCGTTGCAACAACCATTTTATCGCGCGGGGATAGAGCGCCACCGTCGTTTGCAGAACTCGCCAAGAACCTCTTACCCCAAATTCCGCCATACTGATTCTGCGGCCAGAGGTGTCGCTGGCGGCACTTAGCCCCCGCCCTTTGGAGGCAGCAAGCAAGATTCTGTCTTTCACGCGGGCAGATATAATATTCGCCATTTCACTTTTCCCTAGATTGCGACGCAGCTTCGCAAGAAAATCACACCCATAAATTGAGGCCTCAGTACTCCGCCCCCGTAGATGCCGAGGGCGTAATAGCTAATGCAATACTTAGACCTTATTCGCTCAGGCCAAGTTACGCCATTGTAATCAGCCTTTATTCAACATTGGGTTACACTATCATTACCATCGAGCCGCACATAATAAAAAGGAGGCAACTCGAATGCAGAATACCGCCATTATATGTCAGGAAGAGCCCGTTCCCGGTGACACCGGTAAAGAAATTACCGATGAGCACTGCACAAAAGTCAGCTCCCAGTCTTACAAAATAGCCGGCAAAGATATTACGCTTCCCGTCAATGTTGGCGCCGCCGCCATGTTAATGAACATCTTTGTGGTCGATGCCAAGAAAGCCCAGCAGCTTATCGCTGATAGTGGCTTCAAGGTTGTTGAAATCTGGCCAGGCAAAGCACTCATGCAATTACTGGGCGTTGATTATCAGCAGAATGATTTGGGCGATTACAATGAAGCCGCCATTGTATTCCCTGTAACCACACCAGAAGAAAGCAAGCCACTCCCAGTCATTGGTTCGGCCCTGCGAATGGCCAAAGGTTCACTGAGCAGTTACGTGTACCGCATGCCAGTAAACCAAGGTTTTACCACCCATGCTGGCCGCTTTATTTGGGGATTTCCAAAATGGGTTACTGAGGTGGATATTCAGTTCGCTCCCAAGACCGCCGCAGCCACCTTCAATGACGATGGCGAGCTGGTATTTTCCATTCATGCCGCAACAGGGGGGAAGTCTCGAGCCAAACCGCAAGCTGCACCGTCTTTAGCGATACGAAATGGTCTAGCATGGAAAACGATAGGCACCACCGAAGGCGAAGGGCTCACCTTTAAGCTGGGAGGCCGCGTGCCAGACATTGGTGAAACCCACCCATTGGCCGTCACGCTGCGGGACTTAGGCCTACCTAAAAAACCGCTGTGTACAATTTCGATGCGAAAGGCAGTTATGCAATTTGCAGGGCCGGAATCCGTCCCGATAGGTCAGCCCTTTAGCTCCTAGCTAGCGGCATAATTAACCTACTACGCCGCTGGGTATCAAGCCGCTCTGCGCAATGCCGTCAAATAAGAATTGCATTGCCAGAGCGCAGAGCAACACACCAAAAACGCGGCTGATCATATGCATGCCCGTCACTCCCAGCCAGTTTTGCAAGCGGCTAGCCAGCAGCAGTGACAATAAAGTCATCACCAATACTAATAGCAGGGAGATAATAACAGCTCCCTGCTCTAGAAAATCTCCGTCGGCGTGGGCCATTAATAATATCACCGCGCCTATTGCACCAGGCCCCGCTATAAGTGGCGTCGCTAAGGGGAATACCGCAATATCGCTGCGCTCTTCTGCTTCTAGGTCTTCGTCGCTGGTGGTGGTAGTAGCACCACTGCCCTTCACTGTTACCAGATCAATACCTATTAACAGCAGTAGCACGCCACCCGCTGCGCGCAAGGCCGCCAGCGAAATCCCCATGACATTGAGAATGAACTCACCAAGCAAAGCAAAGGCCAATAAAATAGCGCCGGCTATCAAGACTCCGCGCACAGCGGTGTGACGGCGTTTTTTTGCTGAAACGCCGCTGGTCAAAGCCGCGAACATTGCCGCCACATCAATAGGACCAATAGTCGCAAAAAAGGTCGCCAGGGAAACGCTAAACGCTTCTATAAGTGCGCTATCGAGAGCCATTAGGCCGCCTCTTGTTTGGCAATGGCTGCAGCAGCTTCTGCAATCAATGCCGGTCCACGATAAATAAAGCCAGTATAAATTTGTACCAATGATGCGCCAGCCGCGATTTTTTCAGCAGCAGATTCGCCATCGCTAATACCGCCAACGCCAATAATGGGCAAACGGCCCTGTAGGGCATCTGCCAAAATGCGAATCACCTTTGTTGAGCTATCCCGCACTGGCTTACCACTTAAACCACCCGCCTCCTCGCCGTGGGCTAAGCCTGCCACCGCGTCGCGAGCAATGGTGGTATTAGTGGCAATCACGCCGTCGATGCCCTGCTCTACAAACACCTCGGCAACTCGACGAATATCATCCTCAGCCATATCGGGCGCGATTTTTACCGCCATTGGTACATAGCGACCGTATTGCTCAGCCAAGGCTAATTGCGCCGCTTTTAAGGCGGCAAGCAAATCTATTAGCGGCTGCCCGAATTGTAAATCCCGCAATCCCGGCGTATTCGGTGACGACAAATTCACCGTTACATAGCTCGCATGGGGATAAACAGCGCGCAGGCCGAGCAAATAATCATCTACCGCGTTTTCTGCCGGCGTGTCTTTATTCTTGCCGATATTGATCCCTAAGACACCCTTGAACTTGCTGGCCTTCACCTGTTCAAGTAAATGATCTAACCCTAAATTATTAAATCCCATGCGATTAATAATCGCCTCTGCCTCAGGCAGGCGAAATAAACGCGGCTGTGGATTACCCGGCTGTGCCTTTGGGGTCACCGTGCCCACTTCTATAAAGCCAAAACCAAGGGCTGACAAACCATTGATATGTTTTGCGTCTTTATCTAAACCCGCCGCCAAACCCACCGGATTAGGGAATTCAATCCCCATCACTGTGCGCGGTGCCGACGCCACGGGCTTAGCAAACAGACCACTCAAACCGCATTTTTGCAGCAGTGACACCGACGCTAAAGATAGGTGATGGGAGGTTTCTGTGGGGAGGCAAAATAATATACGGCGTAATACAGAATACATGGCGAAAGACCTTAACTCAGAAGCGGCAGGATACCGAAAACAAGGGAGACGAGAAAGGTATGTTGGCCAGCCAAGACCGGCCACATCATTTAGGCGGAGGTGTGCAAACCGCACTCGCGGTTTTCTGCCACCTTGGTTGGGTCAAAATAATGCTTGGCAGAAGGCAATTTGTGCTCAGCCATAAACGCCGCAACATCGGCCTCGTTCCAGTAAAAAATTGGCGCAACCTTTAATATACCGCGACCATCCCAAGACAATATGTCTAAATTCTGGCGGAATGCGGTTTCTTCTTTGCGAATACCCGTCACCCAAATTTGAGGGGCTAAATCAGCAAAGGCGCGGTTAAAGGGCTCCAGTTTTACCTGCCGAGTAAATTCCTTGTGCAGCTCGGGATTGTCATCTGGGTGTGGAATCCCCCCCATGATGGCGTTGCGGTGCTCAGCGGTAATTTCTGGGATGTATAATTTTAAATTTGGTTTAAGCAACTTGATTAACTGCTCCGCCACCCGATAGGTATCAGGCACGTTATAGCCGCTGTCAGCCCAAACCACGGGCATATCTGGCGCCACATCGGTAATCAGCTTCAACATGACTGCGGCATTTGGCGCAAAACTAGTAGACCCCATCATTGGCACGCCCTGCGACACCGCCCACCGAATAATATCGGCAGCCGACTTATGGCGAAGCTCTGCGTTTAATGAGTTTAGGTCTAAATCTTTCATTTTCATCAGTTCAGTACTAATCAGGCCGCAACTGTATCACAACACTGCCTAAAACAGGAATAAATTCTTTAAAATCATACGCTTATAACTTAAGCATATATTGTTATAACAAATTGAATATCTATTCCAAGCAAATTCTGAGCGAGCGCTTTGACTATTTGGGGATGCAAATTGGCACTACCGCAAGCAATTGCGCCCAGCACCCTGAACAGCTCAAGGCATTGGGCATACTCTTCAACTAGGAATAGTCCTGCAGACTTTTCGAGACCACCTCATACACATCGCTAGACAGTTCTGGTTCTGCTAAAACCCGCTGCAATTCAGCGCGCATCAGCTGCTGAGCCGCCGGCAAATATTTACGCCATTTGGTTAGCGGCACCAGCAAACGCGAGGCAATTTGCGGATTGCTGCGATTGAGTACCAGTACCTGATCTGCCAAGAATCGATAACCGGCGCCATCTTCACGGTGGAAATTAACCCCGTTCTGACCACAGAAGGCACCGATCAAGGCGCGTACCTTATTGGGGTTGCGAATATCAAAGGCTGGATGAGACATAAGCCCCTGCACGGTTTCCAAGGTACCCGCTAAACGACACATTGCCTGCACTTGGAACCACTGATTAATAACCAAGGGCTCGTGCTGCCATTGCTGATAAAACAGCTGAAGCGCCTTGGCCTTGTAATCCGATTCGCTATTAACAAGATAGGTGAGTGCCGCCAAACGATCGGTCATATTGCCGCTGTTTTCAAACTGCTTAATCGCCAGCGCAGTAAATTGCTCCTCATTCAGCAACATCAACAACGAGAGCGCAGTGTTCTTTAAGCTACGGCGTGCAATTTGTTCGGCATTGGCGGCATATTCTTCGTCGCTCTCACAGCGCGAATAACAAGCACTTAACTCCTCACGTAGTGCGGTGGCGAGGACTTTGCGCAGCGCCTCTCGGGCATGATGAATACCGTGAACATCTACCGGATGGATAATCTCCGCCAAGTAAGCCTCAGACGGCAGCTGCAACATGAGTGCAACCATCGCGGCATCTAGGGAGGTATCTGCCAAAAGCTCGCGGCAAGCATTGATGTACTCAACATCAGGGCACACTTCCTGCCCCGCTGCGATCGCAGTGATTGCGCGTTTTATTTCTGCCAGCCCCAATTGCTGACTCGCATCCCAGCGACAGAAACCGTCGCTATCACTGCGCATAAGGCGTAATAATTGGTCGCGGCTATAATCAAAGTCCAGTTTTACCGGCGCCGAAAAACCTCGCAATAAGCTGGGTACGGGCTCTTCTTGAATATTGCTAAATACAAAACTTTGCTCCGGCTGCCTTACGCTCAACACTAATTCAGTATTGTCAGCAGTCTCGGTATTTGGCTCGGCATCTACTAGCTGCAAAGGCAGCTGCCCCGCCTCACCAATTAAGGCAAGGGCAAGGGGAATATGGAACGGCGCTTTTTCTGCTTGCCCTGGCGTTGCTGGGCAAGATTGCTTAACAGTCAGAGTATAGCTTTGCGCTTGTGCGTCGTAACGACCGCTAATATTTAATCGCGGTGTTCCCGCTTGAGAATACCAATTGCGGAATTGTTTTAGATCGATACCGCTGGCATCTTCCATCGCCAACACAAAATCTTCACAGGTCACGGCTTGGCCGTCGTGACGTTCAAAATACAAATCGCTACCTTTGCGGAACAACTCCGGCCCTAACAAGGTGTGAATCATACGCACCACTTCCGCGCCTTTTTCATATACCGTTACCGTGTAGAAATTTGAGATTTCAATGAAGGAATCGGGGCGAATAGGATGCGCCATTGGGCCGGCGTCTTCAGCGAATTGGGCAGTGCGCAACAGGGTTACATCTTCAACCCGCTTCACCGTGGGCGAGCCCATATCGGAAGAAAACTCAGCGTCGCGAAATACCGTAAATCCTTCTTTCAAACTTAGTTGAAACCAGTCTCTGCAGGTAACGCGGTTGCCCGACCAGTTATGGAAGTACTCGTGAGCAACAACCCCTTCCACACGCTGGAAGCCGGCATCGGTGGTAGTTTCTGGTTTTGCCAACACACAGGAGGTATTAAAAATATTGAGGCTTTTGTTTTCCATTGCCCCCATATTGAAGTCATCAACGGCAACGATATTAAAAATATCTAAATCGTATTCCCGGCCATAAACCTCTTCGTCCCAACGCATGGCATTCTTTAAGGACAGCATCGCGTGGTCACATTTATCGAGGTCTTTTTCCTCAACATAAATTTTAAGATCGACGCTGCGACCGCTAAGGGTGACAAACTGATCTTCCACCACCGACAGCTTGCCCGCAACTAAAGCGAACAGATAGGCCGGTTTAGGAAAGGGATCTTGCCATACAGTTTTGTGCAAGCCATCGGGTAACTGCTCTGTGGCAACAAGATTACCGTTTGAGAGCAATACCGGATAACGCGATTGATCGGCAATAATTTCTACGGTAAACACCGACATCACATCGGGGCGGTCTAAATAATAGGTGATTTTTCTAAAACCTTCGGCCTCACACTGGGTGCAAAACATACCGCTAGATTTATAAAGGCCTTCTAGCGAGGTATTGTCCTGCGGGCGAATTCGGGTTTCACAGCGCAAGCTAAACGACGCCGGCACATTGGCAATCGTTAGTTGCTCACCGCTTTGCGACCACTCATCATCACTTAAGCGGCGACCATCAATCGACAAGGAAATCAGTTCAAGCTCGGTGCCGTGTAGCTGCAACGGCGCATCTTGAATGTCTGATTCTGGATTGCGTCGCAATTCAAGAACTGAACGCACAATGCTGCTGGCCTCACCTAATTCAAAGCTCAGCGAAGTGCTGTCAATTAAGAATTCTGGAACACGGTAATCACTTAAATATATGGTACTAGGCTGCGCGTCGCGCATGGAACAACTCCTGAATCACAATGATTCACTGCTTAATTCAATATGGTATCCGGCGTATTTACGAATATTAATTACGCCAGTGTCAAAAATTAGATACTGGGCTTTAATGCCGAGCAAAGTACCTTCAATTATGGGATCTTTATCAAGATTGAAGGACTTAACCTTTACGGGATATGTTTCAACCGGAAAGCGAATATTCTGCACCGCAACATCGTTAATCGGCTGAATTGCCTGTATGCCATGACGCTCTTGTAGCTCGCTAATTCCCGACTTGCAAAGCGCGGTAAGCTCGTCTCGGCGCGCGGCCAAATCCACCTCGCCAGGCTCGCCCTTTAACATAGCCTGCCAACTGGTTTTGTCAGCGACATGGGCCTTAAATAAGGTTTCTATCAAGCCGGACTGCAGGCGATTACTCACCCGAAATATTGGCAAGGCCGCAACTGCGCCCTGATCTATCCAGCGGGTAGGCACTTGAGTGCCACGGGTAATGCCAACCTTCACACCTGAAGAATTTGCCAAGTACACAATATGATCGATCAGGCAGTGGCTTTCGCCCCATTCTGGCTCCCGGCAAGTGCCTTCAAAATAGTGGCATTTTTCAGGACTAACAATGCAGCTATCGCACTGCGCCAAACGCTGAAAACAGGGGTAGCAATAGCCCTGATTAAAACTCTTTTTGGTCAAGCGCCCACAGTGCACGCAATTGATTTGCTGACGAAACTCCATGCGTAGCGAGCTGCCAATTAAGGCGTTCATATCCACCAACTCATCACCAATGGGCATGCTGTACATAGCAAGCTCATCGGCCAAACGGGTTTTCATTTTTGCGACGGGGCCGACCAAACTAGACAGGCTCATTAATTACTCCGCCCATTTCAAGATTTGATCTTGATCTGCACCGTCATGACTGTGGTCGTCACCGCAGACTTCACCTTCCGCCTTGCTGCCACGGTCAATATAGCCAACACGCTCATGCTCAGCATTGGTTTTTAAATCATAGGCTATAACACCCGCCATACAATGTTCGCGCTGCTCTACCGTTAACACCCGACCATCTGGCCACTTGCCAATTTCTACCGCGCGCTTAAGCCCTTCATATATTGCAGGGGTAATATTGTCGACCAACTGCTCAAAATCCATCACTACTCTCACTATTCATCTGCCACCCGCCTTACAAGGCAGCCAGCGATTATATACCAAACTTATAGGGGCTTGCGGTCGAGCAATGCCGCCGCCGCACCCAAGACAAGACCCAACACCAGACCACTCACATGAGCGGTGTTCGCCACCGAGCCAACACCGAGCAATTCAGTAAAACCGGCAATACACAGCAGCAGCCATACCACCATCACCACCGCTACTCCCTTGGCCAAGGGGAAGGCTTGAGAAGGCCGCAATTTATTCCAAATAACGATATAACCCAGCAGGCCGTAGATCACACCGGACATCCCGCCAAATAGCGAGACGCTGCTCATGGCCTGCGCGATATTAGAACCAGCCGCAACTAACACAAAAATACCAAACACCCGCACAGCGCCTTGCCGGCGTTCAATCATGCCGCCCAACTCCCAGAGCCAGAGACTGTTGAACACAATATGCATTACACCAAAGTGTAAAAAGGCCGGCGTAATCACTCGCCACAACTGCCCCACCGGCCAATCGCCTCGCAGCGTACCGTCTACAATATAAAGCTGATAAAAACTCAAATACGGCAGATATTGATAATTGCGATCAAGCACCGGAAGCAAAGCACCCAGCAAGCTTAATACCAGCAAAATAGCGACAACGGGCACGCTGAAGAAACGCTTATACCAAACGGTTTGAGGTGGCACCTCGCGGGGTTCAACTGCGGCTACTACAAGCTCCGGATCCCCTGCCTGCAGGCGCGCATAAAGAGCCTTAACCTGCTCAGCATGATGCTCCGAGGCCACCCAAACCACCTGCATACCGCGTTCTTCTGCAATGCGATGCGGCACCGAACTTTGCCAAAGCAAGAGCGAAAACCGTTCTAAATTTGCACTTAATGGCAGACGCAAGCCCACTACTTCAGCCATCTGAATCCTCTTTTCCAATATGTGCACCCCAGCCTAATTTATCGCGGCAGCTTGCATAAAAACTGTGATCTAAAGGATGCACCAAACGCAGTTGGTGGGGCTTTTTGCGCACATAAATTACGTCGCCGGGCTGAGAGGTGATTTTCACTTGGCCGTCGCAGGTAACCGGCGGTTTAACGACGTTATTGCGGCCAACGACCATTTTAATCTCGCTCTTGCCGTCGATCACAATCGGTCGACTACTGAGGGTGTGGGGAAACATGGGAACAATAGCGATCGCGTCTAAGCGCGGATGCATAATCGGCCCACCCGCCGATAAAGAGTAGGCGGTTGACCCAGTAGGCGTGGCAATAATCAAACCGTCGGAGCGCTGGCGGTAGACAAACTCACCGTCAATAAATAACTCAAACTCCATCATATGACCAGATGTACCAGAGTTAAGTACAACGTCATTTAGTGCATCACCACGTCCAACAGCGGAGCCATCTCTTAGCACCTCGACGTCGAGTAAGAAACGTTTCTCCAAACGGTATTGGCCATCTAATACCGCGCCAACCTGACTTTCAATTTCATCTGGCGAGATATCGGTTAAAAACCCAAGACGCCCTCGGTTTACTCCCAGCACTGGGGCATTGTGTCTGGCCAAGGTTCTTGCCGCACCGAGCAAACTACCGTCGCCGCCGACCACAATAATCAGATCACAAACTTCGCCAATCATCCGGCGAGAGCTCACCCGTAAACTGTGCTCAGGAAGTAATTCAGACACGGCTTCGTCGAGCACTACGCCAAGTTCACGCGCCAGCAAAAAATCGAGAAGGCGCTTTAGGGTCTCAGCAACGCCATTGCCTTCCCGCCCTATCACACCTATATTGCGAAACTGTTCCATAATACCTGCTGCCGATTCTCAGGCGATTATTATACTAAAAGCGTGGACGTTTGGATGCCAAGCGGGAGTTTGGAGCATAATAACGTCAAGTCGCAAGCAAAACTCCGTAGTTTTCTGGCATGATCGGCCACGTTAACTACATAATTAATTCGAGGAGCCAGTCCAATCACCGCCGCCACATTGCCAGCATTTCGCTCTCCACTCATTCGCGCATTAGCATGGAGTTGCTTTAGCGAAACCTTGATTAATGAAATCACTACGGCAACAGCGGTGATCCACAAGCCCCATCTCCCCCTTACGCCAAAAAGGCTGAATTGGTTGACGGCCTTAGATACGAACGACGCGCCCCTTAAAACCTATTTAGACACCCACTGCAAAAGCACAAGATTAGGTTTGGTATTTGAAAGCCTGTGGCATTTCTTTCTGCAAGAAGACCCCGACACCGAACTGATTGCGCACAATATTCCCGTACGAGACGGCAAACGAACCCTAGGGGAATTTGACCTTATTTATTATTGCCGAATGTCACAGCGCTACATTCATCTCGAACTCGCGGTAAAGTTCTTCCTAGGTATACCTAATCGGCATACAGCGCCGGGGCTGGATCAATGGTATGGCCCAAACCGCGCAGATCGATTAGACCGCAAACTCGCCCGCCTCACCCAGCACCAATTACCCCTTGCTCACACCGATGCAGGGCAAGCGGTAATTGCCCAACTGGGCATTGATCACCTTGATCAAGAACTACAGGTAAACGGCATATTGTTCCATGCCAATACCGACAATGCCCCTTACCCCTCACTAAATAGCGAACACCAGCGCGGCGATTGGCTCTCGCTAAGCGCGTTTCAAACAGCCCAAGAACAAGAAAGATGGCGCTATATAGAAAAGCCAAGCTGGCTCGGCGCCGAATACCAAACAGCAACACCGCTGGAGAACAAACACTTACAGATGGCCGCGCATAAACCCATTATGTTAATCAATAACAAACAGCAGCGACGTTTTCTGGTAGCCGACGACTGGGCAGACTAAGCCGCTCTACAAACCAAAACCGCGCCGCCCCTGCAAACCGCCAGTGTGAATAAGCAACACCTTACCACCTTCGTCGAACTCACGATTATCGACCATATACTGAAGCGCATAACTGGCTTTTGCGGTATAAACCGGATCGAGCAAAACACCATACCGCTGCTCAAATAGCTGCATATACTCCGCCATATGCGACGGCAAACGGGCGTAAGCGCCGCCGTGAAAGCGGTGATCCAAACACCAATTATTTCTGTCGCCGCCGAGCTCGGCCAATAAACCGCAAATGTCCTCGGCCATGAATTTCTCAGCCTTTAACACCGGAATACCGATGACACTTACCCCAGCTGCGATTTTTGACGCCACCCCCGCCAAACTTGTACCGGTGCCACAGGCCAATACGACCGCCGTATAGTCGCGCCCAGAATCGGGAAGCAAATCGACAATAGCGCCACAACCGCCTGCCCCCAACACATTGGCACCACCCTCCGGAATGACATAGGAATTAGGGTACTCTGCTGCAAGCTCGGCAATAAACTCCGCGTCATGGCGGCGACGGTACTCACTCCGACTTAAAAAATGCAGCGCCATACCCCAGCCCACCGCATCGAGCAAAGTGGGCGAAAGTTCAGCATCTGCATCAGCCCGCACACAAGCTATGGTCTCAATACCTTCGGCGCGACCAACTGCAGCTAAAGCGTGGAGATGATTAGAATAGGCGCCGCCAAAGCTAATGACACGTGTCTTTCCCTGTCTACGGGCGGCATTTAAATTCGGCAATAATTTAAACCATTTATTGCCAGAGGCAAGCTCGTGATGAAGATCTAATCTCAGCACATCGACAGCGACATTCTGAGCAGAGGTGTACAAATGCTGGATCATTGAATTTCTTCTAGAGCATACAATCGGTCACGATAGACCTGAGTCGCTATGATGTTGGCAGCGGTCGCTCTCACCGGGCCGAAATAACATTGGCCGCATCACTTTCTTTATCGGCTGACCACAATATTGCATATCGTCATCGGTAGCACGACATATAGGCAGACGATAATGCGCCAACCAATCGCGATACTCAGCACTAGACACCTCACACCGTGATGCGACATATGCTACTGGATCGCGGAGATACCTAGGCATTTCATCTTGCGCAATCACCAAATGCTCAACCCCAGGATGGTAGGCAACAAAGACAACCCCTTTTTCGACCATAGTTTTTAAGAGCTTATCGTCGCTACCTATCATCAGTGCGCGATTTTTCTCCCGCAGGCTACTGAGCTCGCCGCGCAGCTCAACAATCTCTGTGGCCCGCTGGTATAACTCCCGCTCCCGCTTATGCAAGGCCTCCTCTAAGGAGATCGACTGGGTATGTAAACGACGCTCCAAGTCCTCAGCGTATGATTTACGAAGCTCTAACATTTGGCGCTCAGAATCCTGACCACCTTTAATGACTAAGGCCTCCAGCTCCTGCGTTTTTTCCTGCATCAAGCGCTGCTGGCGATCTAAATGCCCTTGAAGCTCCTGCTCGGTTTTTAGCAACTCATCCAATTTGGCTTTTTGCTGTTGTATAAGTGCTTCTCGCTCTCGAAGCTGACGAGTAAAACCTTCCGCCTGAGCCTCTAAAGCACTATTAAATGATTCTGCTTGCGCCGCCAAGGTGAGTTTCTCGGCATGACGAGCGGCGCGTAATTTCTGCCGATAACGGCGATGAAATACGGGCGCTGACGGCAAACTTGCAGGGGACGATACACCTTGCGTCGACAGCTTCTTGTCGGCAGCTTTAAAAAAATTGGCAACATTCCCGGCGCCAGCCCTCTGCTTGCCACGTTCTTCGACGATGATCCCCAAACGATTTCGCATCACCGCCGTACTTATTTGATTAAACGTGCCGGCATCGGGATCCCAAAGCTGGCGCCTATACCAAGCAACTGGACAGGCGCTGCGGCAAGCAACGCGGATCGGCCCTGCACCTAAACCCGGCCCAAAACTGGCATGGTCTAGCAAATGTCGAAGTGGAATATTCCAGTGACCGGCGACCCTGCCGCGACTGTCAAAGCTGATACTGAAAAGAACAAGGCCAAGGACGCTAAGCTTGTCATCTATTTGAACAAACGCCGCACGAAGTTCGGAATTGGCAAAATCTGGAATGCCAACCACGTCATCTAGCACCGCCTCAAACTCGACGAAAAACATTTCCTTCACCACAGCATGGTCGCTGAAGAAAATAACCGCCTCTCTTAAGCCTCCCAAATAAACCTCCCCTGCGCACGATTATGTCGTCTGAGCATCCCCATCAAAGCTAATTTCACGGAATAACAGCAAACACTGGCCCGCTCCGCATTATAGGAGAGAAATTACAGGGTGCACGAAATAAATACTGCGAACGAAGGCGCGAATATTAGAGTGGAATTAATTCTTCTTGAAGTAGTTGGCGGACCGGACGGGACTCGAACCCGCGACCTCCGGCGTGACAGGCCGGCATTCTAACCAACTGAACTACCGGTCCAGATATGCACATAGATCACAGGTCTCAGACGAGTCATGCAAACTACGGGGAACAACAAGGGGAGGTCTAGATTTAAAAGTTGGCGGACCGGACGGGACTCGAACCCGCGACCTCCGGCGTGACAGGCCGGCGTTCTAACCAACTGAACTACCGGTCCGCATACTTTTACACGATTATGGTGGGTGATGACGGGATCGAACCGCCGACCCTCTGCTTGTAAGGCAGATGCTCTCCCAGCTGAGCTAATCACCCTCTCAATCGAGTGAGGCGCATTCTACAGTAATCGCTTTCGGTGTCAAACACTCGGCGCGGTTTTTTTACATTTTCTTTAAAAAAAAGCTATAACACTGATTTTGTTCATTTTTTATTCAATTTCCCACCCTATTTAAACCACCGTTAAATAGTTGACACAAGGCGCGCTGTACAGCGCCGTCAGAGCTGATTACCATTGGCGCCAATTCAAACAAGCCATCCAAAGCAGGCACCTTGCTTGCCAAACTGAGATTGAACCGTGGAAATATACAAAGAATTCACCTTTGAAGCCGCCCACCGACTTCCAAACGTGCCAGAGGGACATAAATGCGCCCGCCTTCACGGCCACAGCTTTCTAGTCAGAATATTTATTGCTGGTGATATCGATCCCCATACCGGATGGCTAATGGACTTCTCTGAGGTGAAGAAAATATTCGCCCCTATATATGACCAGCTAGACCATCATTACTTAAATGATATTGCGGGGCTTGAAAACCCAACTAGTGAAAATCTAGCCATTTGGATTTGGAAACAATTAAAGCCACGCTTAAACGCACTAAGCCAGGTCGAAATCAGAGAAACATGCACCAGCGGGTGCATTTACAAGGGCGAGTAATTATTTCCGCTGCGCACCATATATGAGCAAACTAAAGCGATTCTCTATCAATAAGTGAAAATACGTAACAGGTAACAACATTTAGCTCTTGACGTAACACTTATTCACAGATAAAGACGGGAGCTCGAAAACGTATCGCTTAGCAGCAGAAGATCACGCACTAGATTCAAAAAACCATATAACTTATTGTTTTTAATGAGCTTTATAAAAATGACTATTTTTTGAACAATTTGTTAAACTGCCGATTAAGCCTCTCTCTCCTGCCATAACCTACAACTTACCCACCAAGTTATCCACAGATACTGTGGACAAGATTTCTTGCTAATAACAGTAGCAAGGCGTTACTACAAGCGGTATTTTCACTTTATTCGCAGCCTCTGACTAACTCCACTACTGCACAGTCTCCGACATCTGCCAAGAGCACAGGCTTGAAGCCAGTAGCTATAACAGAGGGTGTCATCAATTCGTCACAATAAAATCACTTCTGTCATATATCTGTAATATAAATGTCGCAGAATTGCGGCAACAATAAGTGCGCACCACGCCGTACAAAACTTCTGCCACCACAGACACTGCTGAACGAGGATGCAATGACAACACTTACACCCCCACCACACCCAATACCTCCGCGCACACTCAAACGCCCTCTTGCGACCGTAATTGTGACACTGGCCCTATTATCAGCAGGCGCCACCGCCAATGCCGCTGACCAAGTTCAGCTCGAGCTCTACGTTGACCGCGAGACCAAACAAGTCTTCACAGAACCGGGCCCCAATCGAATCAAGCTTGGCACCTTCGAACCCGCCTCCGAAAATAATTCGTCGCTAAATGAAGACAAGCTCAAGGTCTCTACAGCGCCCAAAATCGGTATGGAAAAAAAGGGCTTAGTCGTTACATCCGCCAATAATGATTTCTCTATGAATATCGGCGGACGCATTCACGCTGACAGCAGCACCCACCTTAATGACGATCTGCAAAAACGTAGCAGTGGCGATCCCGCCGAAGCAGTCTCTGGCACCGAGCTACGCCGTGCGCGCCTAGCACTGCGGGGCAGTTTCAATCGCGATTTCTCTTACAATATTGAAGCGGATTGGGGCGGCAATAGTGTTTCTTTAAAAGATGTTCTGGTGACATACCAAGCCAGCCCGCAATTAGAGATTACCGTTGGCAATCAAAAGCACTCCGTCAGCATGGAAGTCGAAGAAAGCTCTAACGACATTATGTTTAACGAGCGCTCCTTGCTATCGGCACTCACCCTGCCACATTTTGACCGCGCAATGGGGCTCAACATTAAAACAATGGGTGATAACTGGTCGCTAAAAGGCGGGATCTACGGAGACGCCGTCTCCTCCAGTGGCGACGGCGCCGACGAAGGTGGCGGTTTCGGCGTTCGGGGAAGTTTCGCGCCTATCAATGAGTCAGGCAAATTAATACACCTCGGCGCCAGCTACGGCCTACGCAAAGCCAACGACAATAACAGCCTAAGCAACGGTAAAACACCGCGTTTGCGCTATGAAACTACGAATATGTCTGACTTATACCTCAGTGATACCGGCAGTATTGCTGGCTTTGAGGAAATTCAATTAACAGGACTTGAATTCGCCGCCATGCGCGGTCGCTTCTCGGCCCAGGCAGAATTAGGTCAAGCGAGCATTAAACGCGATGGTGGATCTGACTTGAGCTTTAATGCCCACTATCTCCAGCTTGGCTGGACCTTAACCGGCGAAGCACGCAATTACCGGGGTTCCGATGGTGAGTTTAAAATGCTTAAACCACGCAATGATTTTGACCTTGCCCAAAATCATTGGGGCGCGTGGGAATTAGCACTACGCCTAGATGAATTAGATTTACACGATGGGGGCATTGACGGTGGCAGCCAGCAACGATTCAGCCTAAACCTAAACTGGTACCTAAACGCTAATTTGCGGATTCTGTTCGGTTACAGTCGAGCATACGATGTCGAATCTGGCCCAGTGATTCAACAAGGCGGTGGCGAAGCAGATAATGTCGACATTTTCTCTCTGCGCACCCAATTGGCACTATAAAAAAGGCGGCCCTAGGGCCGCCTCATTCTAATCAAGTATTTCAAAAGCAGCGGGCGGACGGTTCAGCCGCCCGTTGCAGCACACGTCACTCCATAACGGGTATGCCTGTAACAGCATTCATGTTACTCGTATCGGTAGATTTCACGGCCGCCGCTGCAGCTTTCAGAGCCTGTAGGCGCGTTGCATAAACACCATCACCAGGCACGCCGCTATTCATGCCCTCTAGCACTTTTTGGACGTCGGCATTCATACCCGCCACATACAGCAACTTACCGCTATTGGCCGCATCGCTGGCAATAGTCTCTACCGCCAATACCGCCGACACATCAAGAAACGGCACCCGGGAGAAATCGAGTATAAGTACTTTTGCACCAACTTCACTGTGCTCGCGCACATGATGACCGAGGTCAGCAGCAGCACCGAAGCTCAATGGGCCACTGAATTCGAATAGCGCAACGCGATCTCCGCACTCAGCGAGGCACGCTTTTTCGACATCAGAATCCAAATGCTCTGGCGTGTTCTTCAGGCTGGCAATCTGCAATTGACCCACCTGCTTCACAAAGGCCAGTGCAGCCAAGACCACACCCGCAGCCACTGCGGTAATCAAGTCGACAAATACCGTGAGCGATAGCACCAAGACCATTAGGGCAAGATCCCAACGCGGGCCGTGATTTGCACGCTTAATGTAGCTCCAGTCGATAATATCTAAACCAACCTTGACCAAGATACCCGCCAATACCGCTAGGGGGATATTCGAGGCTAGCGGCCCCAAGCCCAGCACAATCGTGAGTAGCAGTAAGGCGTGAACCATACCTGAGAAACGAGTACGCCCCCCAGAGCGGATATTCACTACCGTACGCATCGTTGCACCAGCACCTGCAATACCACCAATAAAGCCAGCAACGGTATTACCAATACCCTGACCAATCAGCTCTCGGTTACTGTCGTGACGCTGACGGGTCATATTGTCTGCCACCAAAGAGGTCAACAGACTGTCGATTGAACCCAATACCGCCAATATAAACGCAGCCTCGATAACCAGCAGCGCTTTGCTTTGCTCAAAAATAGGCCAATGCAGACTAGGCAGACCCGTTGGGATCTCGCCAAGCACAGGAACGTCTAATAGTAAGAAAGCAAGCAAGGTACCCACAATCAAGGCGGCCAGCGGGCCAGGCAAATATTTACCAACCCGAGCCGGCCAGAAGAACACCAGTGCCAAGGTGCCCAAACCGAGAGCGAGGTTCGCAAAATTAATATCCATTACAGCATTTGGCAGTTTCGCCATAGCCCCTAGCGGATCACCAGGAGAATCGTGTCCCAGCAGTGGCCCCATCTGCAGAATAATAATAATGGCGCCGATTCCTGTCATAAATCCTGAGATTACCGGATAGGGAACGAGGCGGATATATTGGCCAACCCCAAGAAAGCCAAAAACAATTTGGAGAACACCCGCCAACATAACCGTGGTGAAAATCAGCGCAGCGTCACCAGACAAACTGGCAAACAAGCCCGCTAACACCACGACCATTGGCCCTGTTGGACCGGAGATTTGCGAAGCCGTACCGCCAAACAAGGCAGCAAAAAAGCCAACAGCAATAGCACCGTAGATACCGGCCATTGGCCCCAAGCCAGATGCCACCCCTAGCGCCAAGGCTAGCGGCAGCGCGACAACACCGGCGGTAATACCGCCGGTGATGTCGCCTGTGATAATGTCGCGATCTAACTTCATACCGCCACTCCATGCTCGGCAAATAAATGGCTGTAAGCCGAGTCCATTAACTCAAACTGTTGACGCTCTTCGTTGTAACACTCCACTTCACCGCTGGCGATATTGTAAATCCAGCCGTGCAAACGCACTTTTCCGCTTGCCAACTTTGCCGCCACCGCCGCGTGAGTGCGCAGATGCTGCAGCTGCAGAAGAACATTCTCTTTAGAAACTTCGTCTAAATGACATTTGTCGATATGACCGTGGCGCTCTTTTACCACCTCTCGCGCCGCACGGCAGTGGCCGAGCCACTCTTTAACATGCGGCAGCTCTTCCAGTGCACTGGGGTCGATAGCTCCTTTCATCGCACCGCAATCGCTGTGCCCACACACAACAATATGTGAGACCCCAAGTGCAGCCACAGCAAACTCGATTGACGCGGTCATGCCGCCGGTTTGGTTACTATGGGGTGGCACCACATTGCCGGCATTACGGCAAATAAACAGATCCCCTGGCTGGGTTTGGGTTAGCATGCCTGGGTCGATACGTGAATCGGCACAGGTAATAAACAATACGTCCGGATTTTGCCCATTCGCCAATTTGCGAAATGCAGCCTCTTTGCCCGGATACACCTCGTTTTGAAATTTAGCAACACCTTGAATAAGCTCTTCCACAACTACGTCCTCGTTAGTAAACAAACTGGAGTGAATATGGAGTCGATTATCCTTTGATAGTTTAATAACAAGGTATAGTATTTGCTGATATCTTTTAGTTATAAGCAAAAAGGCGAAATTGTGGCAGCAAAAATAAGCTCACCCAGCATAAAGCAATTAAATTATTTTGTTTCGGTAGCTAAACACGCTAGTTACCGGCGTGCTGCCGAAGAACTGGGAATGAGCCAGCCCGCCCTCACCAATCAAATTGCGATTCTTGAATCCACCTTAAATACACCGCTCTTTGAACGCTCCCGCGCAGGCACACTACTTTCACCAAGTGGCAGAGATTTACTCGACGCCGCACGCCAAGTATTACTGAGCATGAAAGAATTTGAGGACATGGCCGCCGCCAAAAGTGACGGCCACCAAACAACATACCGCCTCGGCGTCCCCCCTACCGTTGGCCCTTATTTATTACCCCACGTATTACCTGACCTTCACGATCTGCACGTCAATTTAAAGCTGTATGTACGGGAGGCCGCCCACCGCGAATTACAAAAAGATTTACTAGACGGGGTATACGATTTAGCCATCGTTCCGCTACCGCTGGCGATTCCGCAACTCGCCATGACGCCGCTGTTTATTGAACCCTTAAAATTTGTAGTACCTTCTAATCATCCACTTGCTGGACAAAAAAATATTACACCCAGCAAATTGCGCGGCGAAAAAATATTAACCTTAGAAGAAAAACATCATTTTCATTTACAGGTGCAAGAAATTTGTGAGCGCTGGGGCGCCGATTTGCAGCGTGACTATGAAGGCACGAGTTTGGACACCTTGCGGCAAATGGTGGTAATGGGAATGGGGGTCGCTTTTTTACCTGGGCTCTACGTACACTCAGAAATGCACAACCCAGAAGCACTTTACGTTTGCGAATTACGCAATATTCCCATACTGCGGAAACACGCCTTGGTGTGGCGACCCAACGCTCCGAACCGAGTGTTTTATCGAGAGCTGGCCGCCGATATTCGCGCAATCATCAACAAGCGATTGCGCGATGTTGTTGTCACTACCCGCTAGCTAAAACTCATCACAATACCGAGTAATTTAGCCACCACGCTATAAAACCACGTTTTTAGCGCCCGCCACCAATCCGACTGCTCGCGACTTTCTTTATCGACATTCGCCTGCTCTAAAATATAAGCGTGCAGGGCGAAAGCCTCCTCTTCATTTAACACCTCTGAGAAACCAACCATCCCCGCCTTTTTCATCACACCATCCAACACAATGGCGTTGAAATTATCGTGGAATGCCGTGGGCAAATGACGTAAATCGGGAATCGCGCCATTAGAAATCACCTCGGTTCCGTGACATGCGCTGCAGTAGGCATAATACAAGGTACGGCCCTTTTCTAAAATCGCCTTATCTTCACTTATGCGCGCCGGTGGCTCGTGCATTTGCTTAAGTGGGTTGGCGGGCAATACAGCCCCAGTACCACCCAATTTAAAGGTAAGTACTCTGCTCGGCGGTGGCGAAACTTCTTTCTCTAGACCGGCGATTAAACCGAAAGCGCCACCCCAACCGGCTAAAATCGTCACGTATTGCTCACCGTCAACGGTATACGTGACCGGTGGCGCCATAACCCCTGTGTTAGCGTCAAACGACCAAAGCTTCTCACCATTGTCCGCACGAAACGCCAAGACCTGCCCTTCTGCCGAGCCTTGAAAAACCAAACCACCAGCTGTCGCTAATAATCCGCCGTTCCACGTTAATTTATGGGGAACTTGCCAAGCAGCTTGCTGTGTCACAGGGTCCCAAGCCAACAGCGAGCCTTGGGTAATTTTACTGGTTAAGAGCTGCGCCAAAATAGGATCTGCAACTGATTGCTGCTGCATATACACGCCTAAATTCCACTGCCCCCACTGGTGTAAGTAATCATCAACTGCCTTATATTCAAACAGGCTGTTAATCACTGGGATATAGACCAAGCCAGTTTGCGGACTATAGGCCATTGCCTGCCAATTATGCGCACCCATCGACGATGGCCTTACTAATTGCGGGTCGCTTAAATAGCGGGCATTTTCGGTCTCGACTGGACGCCCTGTTTCAAGATCGTAATGGCTAGCCCAATTCACATCGGCGTAGGGTTCTGCAGACAGTAATTTGCCGTTTTCTCTGTCGAGGACAAAAAAGAAACCATTTTTGGGCGCATGCCAGATAACTTTGCGCTGCTCGCCCTTAACGTCCATATCCGCCAGCATAATATGCTGAGTTGCCGTGTAATCCCACGACTCGGCGGGGGTTTCTTGGTAGTGCCAAATATATTCGCCGCTGTCTGGATTCAGGGCCACAATCGACGACAAATACAAATTATCGCCACCCTCGGGACTGCGTATTTTTGCATTCCACGGCGAGCCATTGCCGACACCAATATAGAGTTGATCTAATTCATCATCGTAAACGATAGAATCCCATACCGTGCCACCGCCACCAAACTCCCACCACTTACCTGTCCATGTTTCTGCCGCAGCCTTCATCGCCTCACTTTCAAAGCCGTCCGCAGGATTTGCAGGAACGGTATAAAAGCGCCAAAGTTGTTCGCCAGTGTTTACATCATAAGCGCTGACATAACCGCGCACGCCGTATTCAGCCCCACCATTACCAATAAACACCTTGCCCTTGGCGACGCGAGGCGCGCCGGTAATAGTATAGGGGTAGGCGGTAATATCGGCGGTGGCAACTTCCCATATCTTTTCACCACTTGACGCGTCTAGCGCGATCAAGCGCGCATCGAGGGTGCCGAATATAATCTTACCTTCATAGGCTGCAACACCGCGATTCACTACATCGCAGCAGGCCATTTTCCCCCACTCCCGGGGAACCTGAGGATCGTATTTCCACAGTAGTTTTCCGCTTCGCGCATCGAGTGCGTAAACCACACTCCAGTTGCCCGTTAAGTAGAGCACGCCATCAATGACTATCGGCGTCGCCTCTAAGCCGCGATTAAAATCAGTGTCAAAAGACCAAGCCAAACTTAAGTCGGCAACGTTACCAACATTAATTTTGTCTAATTCACTATAACGCTGCTCTTTATAATCTTTGCCGTAAGACAGCCAGTTGTCTGGCGAATTCGCAATGATCGTTTGGGTATTCACCGTCGCTGAGCTATCAGCTAGGGCAAATAGTGAATGGAATATTGCGGCCATCACCAAGGCTGATGACACAATATTTCTACTCAGTTTTAACATGGTAATTTCCCGCGTTTATTTTATTTATCTTTCGTTCAAATACGGCCAGCACCAAGTAGGTATTCGGCTCAAACAAGTTCAGGATTAAACCCGACTTTATCCTTATAAAACGCCTTTATTGCCACGATATCCTTTTCGTAATCACCCGTTGGGTAAAAGGCCTCCCCAATACCCGTCGTTCGCGTCTTGATGTCAAGAAAACCCAAATAAATTGGCACTCCGGCACCAACTGCAATGTGGTAAAACCCCGCCTTCCAGTGCTCGACCTTACTGCGGGTACCTTCGGGGGCAATCAATACCATCAACTCTTCTCGCGCCGCATACTGCGCGATCATCTGGTCTACCGTATTGTGGGCCTTGCGGCGATCTATACCGATACCGCCAAGCCAGCGCATTAGCGCCCCCAGAATCCCCTTGGGGAACAGAGTATGCTTACCTACCCAATGCGGATCTAAACCTAACACAAAGGCCACCACCATCATGGTTGGGAAATCCCAGTTACTGGTATGCGGCGCCGCAATTAGCATATATTTTTTATCACTAGGCTTTTCACCTACGATCCGCCACCCAATAACACGCGTTATGATTTTAAATATCACACGGAAAAAGCCGCTCACTAAAGGCGTGGTAAAAACAGTACGGGTTTGCATGACGTGCGGTCGCTCAACAAAGACAGAAATCAATCCGCCGCTGCATTTATTTTGGTTACAGGGAGTTTACCAACAAGCAGGGCCAGTACAAGCACCCCGCTATTCAGTGAAAGAAAATTAACTGATTCTTAATCTTTAAAGTCTGCAGCCTTGCCTTCGCTTGCGGCGGTAATGGCTTGCATCACATCTTCAAAACTGAGCATGCCGCCATTCCACGTCGCCTGGTAATCAAGGGCATCGGAGACACTGTGGTCGCGGGTATAGAGCATCATTTGCTTGCTACCACGAATCGCCAGTGGTGATTTGCGGGCAATATCCTGCGCTAACGCCGATACCGCTTCGATCATTTCTTCGTAATTGTCAAAGCGGCGATTCACCAAGCCAATACGCTCAGCCTCTGCGGCGTCGACATTGCGACCAGTGTAAGCCAACTCGCGCATTACCCCCGCAGGAATGATATGCGGCAGTCTTTGCAAAGTGCCGACGTCGGCCACCATACCAATATCGATTTCCTTAATTGAGAACTTAACCCCGTCTGCGCAGTAACGCATATCACAGGCACTAACAATATCGACACCGCCACCCACACAGCTACCTTGGATCGCCGCCAACACCGGCTTACGACAGCGCTCAATGGCCGTCAAATTTCCCTGCAAACGCAAAATCACTGCTCTAAACCACTCTACAAAACGTGATTTTTCCATTCCCTCAGCAGACTGTGCCAAACCACCAAACATCGCCAAATCGATGCCCGCACAGAAGTGCCGCCCCTCGCCACACAGAACCACAGCCCGAACCATCGGCTCTTGATCTAGCCATTCAAAGCACACTTGTATTTCGTTCCACATAGCCTCGTTCATGGCATTTGCCTTGTCAGGCCGGTTTAACGCCACCCACGCGACGTGCTCTTCCATTCTTACTTTTAAGGTGCTGAAACTTGGGGGAACCACCGTATTCATTATTATCTCCACTCTTTCACAAAATCAGACATTTCCAACACCGGAAGCGGTTTGGCCTGCCCATCGCGACTACCTATATACAGAAACCCAGAAATTTCCTCGCTGCGCTCTAAACCAAGCGCCTTGTGCACATTGGGATCAAAAGCATTGACCCCGGTACGCCAAATACCCGCATAACCTAGAGCTTCCGCAGCCAATAAAGCGCCGTGGGCCGCACAGGCGGCTGACAACTGCTGCTCAATCACAGGAATTTTCGGGTGATCTTCAATACGGGCAATGACTACCACAATCAGCGGCGCACGTAAGGGTTGCATGCGAAAACGCTGGCAATCGGCCTCAGTAACAGCGGGATCGCGCTCCATTGCCGCCTTGGCAAATACGTCCCCCAGCGCCGACAATGCCTCTCCGCGAATCAATAAAAACCGCCATGGCCGCAAACGCCCGTGATCAGGCGCACGACTGGCCGCAGCAAAAATATCCTGCAGCTCGGTATCATTGGGTGCGGGTGCACATAACTTTGCCGCAGAGTTGCGACTTTTAAGCAAGGTCAAAGCATCCATCACGCGGCTTGCCTTGCATCAATACGAAGTTGTTTCAATTGCTCAGGGCTCACAGGCTCTCCGGTTTCATAATACTGTTTCATACTGATGGCGACGTCACGAATAACACCACGAAACACTTTGTGCAGTAGGCGCTCATAAAGGAACCGGCCCAAAGCCCCCCAGCGCATATCAAACATTAGGCTGGTTGTGAGTGCGGTTGAATTGTGGCCGGCGTCATCTAAGCGGTAGCGAAACGCCGCTTTCGCAAACGGTGGCGGCGCGCCCTTGTCTTTATTGTGAAGCCGCAGCAAAAAGCCGTGCCCCTCATTCCACTCAGCCACAGTTTCATCCATACCTTTACCAGAGGTTTGAAACACTCTTCGGCTCGCGCCGACGCCTTCGGTTTTCTCTGTTGTTATTTCGGTACCGGTAAGATTGGGCACGTAATGATGGGCAAGCGATAAGTTTTTCAACAAATCCCAGGCCTGTTCCCTCGGCATATTTATAACGACCCTAGCAGTCGCCTCATGTTTCATTGGCCATTTCCTCTGGGCAAAAAAATCCCCCAACTTGGTGGGGGGATCTATTCAACCATGAATTAGCAAGGCTGTCTCGGCTTAAGAAGCCTCAGACCATAGGGAGAAGTGGTTTAACAATCATGAATATCTGCGATCAAAATCTGCAGCATAGGCCTCAATCCATTCGGCTGCGGCCCGTTCTGGGTCTAATTCTCGGCCCTCGTTCAGCTTTACTTCTCGACGATAATTTTCAATTAAACAAAGCTGTTCGACCATTCGGGCGCGGTAAGCATCGTATGCCTGCTCAAACTCTAAGCCTAGGCGAAAACTCGCCCGCAATGGACGACACCACACAACCCTGCCGCGTCCGGCAGGCTCATCAGACAATGACGGAATATAGAAATTAAGTTTGCTACCGACCTTGATTCTGCGCGCCACATCAAACGCCAAACCCGCAACACTCACATCCCGAAGATGCCCACGCCGCGAACCGGCCTCACCAGCGACTTTTACCGCGACAGGAATCTCATTCGCGTGACGGATAAATTCCCGCATAAAACACGCTCCTAGACCTCGATTTTACACAGAGGTCTACCAACGTGAGCCATAAACAGAAATTTATCTATCCGTATTTACCCGTGTTTCGAAAATCAATCCTGCTTTGGCAACCAAGAGGCATAGGGTGAATCAAAATCTAGAGCCACTTTAGACGCCCAGCCTTTTATTGCAATTCCGTCTCGGCTTATTTCCAGATCTTCACCATCTAGCACGTTTTCGCCAAATTGGTAATGCACGCTAAGACCGGTTTCACAGGCTGCATCGTCGTAGGCTGCGGCCGCCGCCTGCACCTGCTCTCGGCGCGCCAAATATGCCTGCCATGCTTTTTCGCCGTGGCGGCCTTTAAGCATTTTTTCGCTCAACAACGGCGACAACAAGGTCACGCTAGCATTGTTGCCACCAAAACCCTTGGCATTAAGAATGGCCACATCAAGGCTACCTGCTTCAACGTCCATGTGCTCTTTTTGCAGACGTAAATTGCTCTGATGAACATCGTCGGCAATATGATCGATGGTGGCAATACCAGGTAGAATATTGTCATTCCACACCCCAAGACTGGCGATAAGTTGGTCGCCAGATGCCGCACCAATACTGTGACCGATATACGCTTTTATGGCCGCGACCGGCCAATTCTCAATCCCAAAGGTTTTAGCCGTCTCGTTCAAAATATGGGATTCAGTGACGCGATTCTGCGGCGTGCTGGTGCCGTGCGACTGCACAAAGCTGCGGGTTTTAATGGCTTTATCGCCAATAATCCCAGCGCCTGCGGCAACAGCCTTAGCTACTGTTAAATAATTGCCAATACCCGGTGACGAAATTGATTTTTTATAGCCGTCGGCATTAATAAATACATCTGGCACCGAGCCGTGAATTTGAGCGCCTAGCTGCAGGGCAAGTTCATCGTCGAACAATACGATGAACTGGGTCGACTCAGAAATAGTAAAACCGCAATTGCTACTAAAGGGTCGGCTAGCTCGGCGGTGATCGGGTTCTGTGAGACCTTTTTCGGCGTCTAATTTCAACAATTCAGCGTCTGAGGCCAAGGCTCCCATGGTGTAGTAGCCATCGATAATGCGGGAATCAATACCAGACTCCGCCACGCCTACCACCGCAACCTTTGTCAAACCATTGCGGATATCATTCACAGCTTGGCGAAGGTTGTAAAAGAAAGTTGCACAGGCACCAAGACTTGGGCCACTGGTGCCCACATTCCCGAGAACATAGGCACTGACAAAATCAGCGGGCATATCTGCCAAACCCAAGGCCAACTGTTTGGAACTCACTCGACCGCCATTGGCCCGCGCACCGAGCAAACCGCCAAAACCATTGTCGTCCAATTGCGCCATCGCTGAGCTAGCGTAAACACCCATTTGATCTGGGCGAATGCTGTCCATAACGACTTGCCATTCAATACCCATCGATTTCAGCGCATCTGATGCCCCGCAAATCGCCATTTGTAATCCGCGCGGGTGATTTCGCGAAGCATATAAACTTGCCGGATCAAAGCCGGTGGGCAGCTGCCCCGCCGTCGACACCTCTATTTTGCGAGTGGTTGGCAGCAAAACATTGCAACTCTCATTAACACTCACCGACACCTTGCCGCCATCCAGCTCTTTCACTTCCCAACCGCTGGGCAGTACATCGGGAAGATCTCGGGCACGGGTCACAAACTGTAATACACCTTCAGCGCCACTCAGCGCCATACGTTTATTCCAAGCAACCTGCTCGGTATCGAATAGATTTCCCTCGATTTTGCGAATTAAGGTGTGATCGCGCATGTATTGGCGCTGGCTTTCGTCCCCTGCTTGTTCCGCGGGAATCCCCATCACCGCCGCTAAACTGCGATAAGTACGGCTTGCCTTTTCCTGAGGTAAAGCGTCAATAACTAAACGGCGATAACCATGGTGAAATGAACTACGACCGGCGGCATTTACACCACCAAAACCCACAATAACTGGTAACTTACTCACACTAATTCCTTACACACGGCACGATATATAAATTAGGTGCTTAGTCTATCGGTATTAGGTAGATTGAAATAGAATATAACTGCCAATCAATAAGATAATTTCGCCAACATGAAACAAGTTGCTTTGCTCGCCTTTAATGACGCCCTCGCCACCAGTATTAGTCTGCCTAGCGAGTTGCTGACCGCCGCCAATAGTGTGTCGCGACGAGATAGCCGCAAAGCGATCATTAACTCAGAATTTGTCGGCCTAGACCGCTCGCCGATTAGCGTTTCTGGGGGGATGGAGGTGCACCCGAGCACGGACATAAGCAACGGCAAGGAATATGACCTGATCATTATTCCCAGCCGCTGGCGCCACCCCCACCGAGGCGCCCCCACCCGCCCCGATGTACAAAATTGGCTGCGTAGTCACGAAGCTCGTGGCGCGGAAATATGCGCAGTGGGTAATGGCAGTTACTTTCTCGCCGAAGCGGGTTTATTAAATGACCGAGTCGCCACCACCCACTGGCATTACTTCGATGACTTTGCAGCCCGCTACCCGCGTGTAGTTCTGCACCGAGATTACCTCATTACCCAGGCCGACAATATTTTCTGTACCGGCAGCGTTAACTCCGCCGCCGATCTCGTCATTCACCTTATTGACCGCAACTGGGGGGCCTCCATCGCCAGTCGGGTTGCCCAACAGTTCTCACCCGAAAGTCGCCGGCCTTTCTCTCGCAACAGCTATCGCGTTAACCGCAATGACTTGCACCGTGACGAAACCATCGCCATGGCCCAAAATTGGCTGGCACGCTATATTGCCAACCCGCTGAATATCCCAGAATTAGCGAAGCAAAGTGGACTCAGCGAACGCAGCTTTCATCGCCGCTTTCGACAGGTCACCGGCATGCCGCCCCTGCAGTATTTGCAAAAACTACGTATCGAGCTCGCCCAAGATTTATTGCAGAACAGCAACTTAAGTATTGTCGAAATAGGCCAGCAATGCGGCTATAGCGACGCCAGCTATTTTTGCCGACTATTTAAGCAGCATAGCAGTGCTAGCCCTGGGGAATACCGCCGCGCCGTGCGCCGAAAACTCTTTGAAGTAAACAAATCCCAATAGCCGCTATTAATCAGCGAAATGCCCTCAAGCCTTGAAAATCGGGGCTTGGCATGGCTAAATGTGCCGCCTCTAAAAATTCCTACTTTTAAATTTAGCGTCTAAATGTCGCCTTATTTTGCGTCAAGACGGCAAACCAACAGGGAAATTATCCTATGTCTGACTCCGTATATATTGTCTCCGGTGCCCGCACTCCTATGGGCGGTATGCTCGGTTCACTTAGCTCACTCACAGCGGTAGAACTTGGCACCACCGCCATTACAGAAGCCGTTAAGCGTGCCAATATCGACGCAGGTAAAATCGACGACGTCATCATGGGCTGCGTATTACCTGCGGGCTTAAAGCAAGGCCCAGCTCGCCAGGCCGCTATCGCAGCGGGCATTCCAAAATCTACCGGCGCCGTTACCGTCAACAAGCTCTGCGGCTCTGGCATGCAAACCACCATATACGCCCACGACCAAATTAAAGCGGGTAGCTGCGACATCGTTGTTGCCGGTGGTATGGAAAGCATGACCAATGCACCGCACATTGTCTTAAATGCCCGCAAAGGTGTTGGCACCGGCGCCAAAGGCTTCGAAGATCATATGTTCTTTGACGGCCTACAAGATGCCTATAGCGGCCGCATGATGGGTAGCTTCGCTCAGCAAACTGCTGACGACAGCAACTTTACCCGAGAGCAAATGGACGCTTATGCCATTGAGTCTCTTAAACGTGCCTGCGCTGCCATCAATAACGGCTCACTAAAAGCAGAGACGGCAGCTGTTACCGTAAGCTCTCGCAGCGGCGAAACAATTGTCACCGACGACGAACAACCTCTCAAAGCCTCTCTAGAAAAAATCCCTACGCTGCGCCCCGCCTTTGCTAAAGACGGCACTATCACCGCAGCAAACGCTAGCTCCATCTCTGATGGCGCATCGGCGATGGTGTTAATGAGTGAGAAGGCCCTCAAAGAAACTGGCTCAACGCCAATGGCACGTATTGTTGCCCACAGCCGTCAATCCTTAGAACCAGAATTGTTTACCACCGCCCCCGTTGGTGCAGTACAAAAGCTGCTCGCCAAAACTGGCTGGAACAAAGACGATGTGGATCTTTGGGAAATTAACGAAGCCTTTGCAATGGTAACGATGCTAGCGATTCGCGACCTTGAACTAGACCACGCCAAAGTCAATGTTCACGGCGGTGCCTGCGCCCAGGGTCACCCCGTTGGCTCAACCGGCTCACGTATCATCATCAGCCTGATGTACGCCCTGAAGCAGTACGGCAAAAAGCGCGGAATCGCAACGCTGTGCATTGGCGGTGGCGAAGCCCTAGCGGTAGCGATTGAGCTGGTCTAATTAGTTATATTCTGCGCGGCTAGTGTTTTCTCTAGCCGCGCCTACCTTCCCGTCTAATCTGCTCTCTATTTTCACTCGCAACACCACGCGCTAGCGTATAATCCTATTTTCATTATTTATCTTTGCGTGAGGACTACCCCATGACCGCGATCGGTCGCATTAGCCGCTTTAAAATTACCCGTCACACCCAAGCGGGATATTATTTAGACGGTGGCAAACTGGGGGATATTTTCTTAAGCCGCAAGAACGCACCCGAAAACTGTGAGCTAGGCGATGAATTAGACGTCTTTGTTCACCACCATAGCGACGGCAGCTTAATCGCAACAAGCACAAAACCACTTGGGCAGCTCGGCGATGTGATCTCCCTCAGGGTGTCGCAGGTGAATGATACCGGCGCTTTTCTAGACTGGGGCCTAGAAAAAGAACTACTACTACCCTATGCAGAACACGTGGGTGAGGTCATTGCCGGCAAAAATGTATTGGTTAAAATATACCTCGATAAAAGCTACCGCATTGTCTCGTCGATGAAGCTCGATGAATTCATTGAAGATACTGCACCACACCTAAAACGCGGCCAATCCTTCACCGTTACCGTTGGCAATAAAACCGAGCTTGGCTATAAGGCGGTAATAGAAAACCAATACTGGGGATTACTATACGATAGCGACCTAGTACGCCCATTGCGTCGCGGCGAAACCTTAACCGCCTACGTAAAAAAAGTTCGCGATGACGGTCGTATCGATTTAAGCATGCAACCCGTTGTTACAGTAAACAACACCGACATCGCCAGCAAAATTATCGCTCAACTAGAGGCCAACAACGGCTTTTTAGACGTGGGAGACAAAAGCCCGCCAGAGAGAATTTACGCTCAATTTGGCGTTAGTAAAAAAATTTTTAAACAAGCCATTGGTCGTCTTTATAAACAAGGACGTATAAGCATTGAAAACGGCGGAATCAAATTAATCGACAACTAATATTTCCGCCTTAATGAAACACAATCAGCGCGAGACCACAGCTAATGGATGCACTGGCATTTCTAAGAGAACAACGCAGCCCAATGCGATTGGCGGTAATAGATCAAGACGGTTTCCCAATTGTGTGCTCACTTTGGTATATCCTCGACGGTGAGGACATACTTTGCGCGAGCCATGCTTCAGCAAAAATAATCCGCGTTTTAAAAGACAATCCCCACTGCGCCTTCGACGTCTCCGTCAATGATTCGCCCTATCGTGGCGTTAGAGGTAAAGCCCTAGCCACACTCACAAAAGACCGCGAAGGACTCGTGCTGGCAAAGCTAATAAATCGCTTTATTGGTGATTCGCAACCCAGCCTTAAGGCATGGTTGCTAAGCCGCAGCGCGGACGAATACGTCATTAGGTTGACGCCTAAGACACTGTCTAGCTGGGATTATGGCCAACGCATGCAGGGCAACTAAGCTGCCCCGCCCCACCGCTTCCTCCCATATCATCTACCGCGCTTAGCTTTCTCACCAAGTGTCGCGAGCAAAACATAAAACAGCGGTACGAACACCGTTGCTAAAAATGTTGCCAATAGCATGCCTCCGATAACACCGGTACCGAGTGAAATACGGCTCGCAGCCCCCGCGCCGCTCGACATGGCCAGCGGCAAACAACCCAAAGTAAAGGCCAGCGAAGTCATGACAATAGGGCGAAAACGCAGTCTGATTGCCTCCACTGCCGAATCGGCAATCGACATTCCCTGCCGCTGCTTTTGCATTGCAAACTCAACAATTAATATCGCGTTCTTACTGGCCAAGCCAATCAAGCACACTAGGCCTATTTGGAAATAAATATCATTTTCCAGACCCCGCATCCATGTCGCCATGATGGCGCCCAACAATGCAAAAGGCACAGCTAAAATAACCGCAGCGGGAATTATCCAGCGCTCGTACTGAGCTGCCAGAATCAAAAACACCATCAACACCGCTAATACAAAAGCTTGGCTACCGGAGCCACTAGATGCTTTTTCTTGGTATGAGCTGCCCACCCACCCTAAATCAAAATCAGGGCTCAGTGCTTCGGCGGCAACGCGCTCTAAGGCCGCTATTGCATCACCAGAACTATAACCTTCAGCCGGATTACCCAATACCTTTGCAGCGGGAAAGCCGTTAAAACGACTAACCGTATCAGGCCCAACAATGCGTTCGACCTGCAACAGCGAACGCAGTGGCACCAAGCTGCCTGAGTCAGCTCGAACAAAGACTTTTCCCAAATCATCCGGCGAAGTTCTAAAGTCCTCTTCTGACTGCAGATTTACCTGAAAACTACGGCCGTATAAGGTGAAATCATTGACGTATAAACTACCGAAGGTCGCCTGCATTGTGCTGAATACATCTGCCACCGGAACACCCAAACTCAGGGCTTTCTCGCGATCTAAAGTCAGTCGATATTGCGGTGTATTAATATCGAAGGTGGTATTTACACCGCTCAGTTCTGGCTGCTTATTCGCCAAGGCTAGAAACGCATGCAGCTGTTTATCCATTTCAATAAAATCACTGCTACCGCGATTCTGCACAAAAAATTCAAAGCCACCCGTACTACTCAAACCAATAATCGGCGGCGGGTTAAAGGCAAACATTTGCCCGTCTAAAAGATCACTACCTAGCATAGGAAGGCTATGCGCCAATTCCGCAGAACTCTGCTTTACTTCTAGCCGCTCATCCCAGTCTTTGAGCATAATAAATGACACGCCGGCATTGCTCTTTTGCGCAGACGCTAGCAAATCAAACCCAGAAAATGTCATTAAATTGCGCACTTCTTCCTGCTCAAGAATGCGCTCATTCATTACCTCCGTCACCGCCATTGTGCGCGACAGTGACGCAGCTGGTGGTGTTTTATAGGCCATGATGACGTAGCCTTGGTCTTCACTGGGCACCAAGCTACCAGGAACAATACTGAACAAATACCACAGCCCCAGCATTAATCCAGCAAATGCACCGAGACCAATAAGCCAATGCTCGATGATCTTTTTGGTCACGACAACATAGCCATTGCGAAGCACGCCAAACCAGCGATTAAATCCGCCGAGGAAACCCGTTTCACGTGGCGCGTGAACCTTGCTTTTTAACAGCATTGAACACAGTGCCGGCGTTAATGTTAAGGCCACAATCCCCGATAAAATAACGGACACTGAAATTGCGACCGCAAACTGCCGGTACATTTCACCAGTTAAACCATCCATAAAAATAACGGGTAAAAACACGGCACAGAGCACCAACACAATCGCGACCAAAGGCCCAGAGACCTCTTCCATAGCGCGCTTTACAGCCGTGTCGGCGTCAACGTGCTGCTCTTCCATTATTCGCTCGACGTTTTCGATCACAATAATCGCGTCGTCAACGACAATACCGATAGCGAGAATCAAACCGAATAAGGTCAACAAATTAATAGAAAAACCAACAATATAAAGCCCAGCGAAAGTACCAATGATCGACACTGGAATAGCCAGCAGGGGAATAATCGTTGCCCGCACGTTTTGCAAGAAAATAAACATGACAAGTACTACGAGTACCAGCGCTTCGAAGAAGGTAACAATCACCTCTTTAATCGAATGCTCAACAAACACCGTGGTATCAAATGCCAAACTTAAGTTCACACCCTGTGGCAATTTTGCGCGCACGCGCTCTAATACTTCCTGCGCTTGTTTTGCGGTTTCAATGGCGTTTGCACCAGGCTGTAAATACATTGCCACTGGCACGGCAGCTTGACCGTTAAATGAGCCTTGGAAGGCGTAATCCTTCGCACCCAATTCAACCCTAGCAACATCACCCAAACGCAAGGTGGCCCCTGAGTTGTCAGTCCGTAAAATAATATTTTCAAATTCCGCCACTGTGGCTAAACGGCCCTGGGTTGTCACCGTATAGGTGAATGGCGCGTCGTGAACCAGAGGTTCTGCGGCAAATTTACCCGCGGCAAAATTTGCGTTTTGTTCCCGCACTGCCTGCGCCACATCCGCAGGTGTTAGAGCAAACTCCGCAAGGCGGTCTGGTTGCAACCAAATCCGCATCGAATAATCTTTGGCACCTAATAGACTAGCATCACCAATGCCGGGTAAACGTCGCAATTCGTCGACAATATTCAGCAGCGCATAATTACTCAAATATATGGCGTCGTATTGTGGAAAATCCGAGGTCAGTGCATAAATCATAAGAATGCTGGTGGAGCGTTTGCTCACTTGAATACCCAAGCGCTTTACCGCCTCTGGCAAACGATTTTCAGCCACTGCGACACGGTTACTCACATTAATTGCCGCTTGGTCCGGATCCGTTCCAGTGGCAAATACAACATTGATACTTACTGTCCCCGCAGCAGAGGCCTGCGTAGACATATACAACATGCCATCAACGCCGTTAATTTGCTGCTCCAAGGGTGCAGCCACGGTCTCAGCAATGGTCTCTGCATTTGCACCAGGGTAGCTTGCTGAAACAACGATTTCTGGCGGCAAAAACTCAGGGTATAAAGCGATCGGCAAACGCCCCATCGCGGTAGCACCACCAAGTAAAATTAGGAGTGATATAACAATTGATAAAACCGGACGATCAATAAAAAAACGTGCGCTCACTCCCCGTCACCCTCCACTGCAGTGATATCTGCCTGCGCCGATTCACCCTCGGCAGGCCCTATTGATTCAGGCTCACTTGGTGTTGAATCATTTGCACCCTCCAGTTCGCGCGGATCGAGAATCGCACCGGGTTGAACTCTAGACACACCATCCACAATAATTAGGTCGCCAGCATCTACACCCGACTCAATAATCACACCCTCGTCAGCATCCATACCCAAGGTAACGTCTACCATTTCCGCTTTATTGTCTTTACCAACTCTGTAAACGTAAGTGCCCTGTGCCCCCTGCAGTACGGCTCGAGCAGGTAACACAATCGAATTCAGACTCATCAAGCCATGCAATTTAACCCGCAAAAACTGGCCTGGTAATAGCGCGTTATCTGGATTAGGAATAATGGCACGTAATTGCACCGTTCCCGTTCGGCGATCAATGGCGCTTTCAGTGAAATTCACCTGGCCAAAATAAGGATATGGCTCACCTTGACCGACAATAATTTCTACCTCCCGCTTTCCTTCAAACGCAGCCTCACCACGATCAATCATACGTCGAATACCCAGCACTAATTTGTCTGGGAGCGACACATTGACCCATAAAGGGTCTAGCTGGGTAATTGTCGTTAATAAGCTATTATTTGGGCCGACCAAACTGCCTTCGGACACGGCCTCTCGGCTAGTAATGCCAGCGATTGGCGCCTTCACCTGAGTGTAATCAAGATTAATTTTTGCCGCCTGCACCTCAGCTTCAGCGAGTTTTACTGCTGCCTTGGCAAAATCTAAATCAGACTCAGTATCGTCGCGCTCACGGCGACTAATGGCGTTGGTTTTAATTAGCTCCTGTGCGCGCTGCCAGCGGCGCTGAGCAGCCGACAAGGTGGCATTGGCTTGCGCCAACTGAGCTTTTACGCGATTTAAGGCTACTTCAAATGGCGCAGCATCAATCTCAAACAAGAGCTGACCGGCAGTAACGGCCTGCCCCTCAGTATAGGCGCGGCGCAACAATATACCTTCCACACGCGCGCGAACCTGCACCTCCTTTGAGCCAACTGTTCGCCCAGGGTACAAACCGCCAATTGGCACAGAATGCTCCACTGCGCGAACCACATTCACTTCAATTGGAGAATGCACCTGCTCTGCGGGAGTCTCATTACCACAAGCGATAAGAGCAAACAGAGTGAAACCAGAAAGCAGTATGAAACCAAAGCGGGACGAAAAAGATAGCACTAGCGAACGCCTCTAACTAAGCAAGATACAAACTTCACTTTACATACATGCGTGCATGTATGTAAAGTGAAGTTTCTGTAAAGTTCACCACAGCAAATAATAAGTTAGGTTAGCAATCATGAGACGATCCAAGGCCGATGCAGAAGTAACACGCGCCCGTGTTTTAGACGCAGCCGGCAAACTCTTTGCCAGCCAAGGCATCACCCGCACCAGACTTACTGATGTCGCGAGCGAAGCAGGCGTAACCCGTGGCGCGATTTATTGGCACTTCAAAGACAAAGAAGCCTTGATAGAAGCCATGATGGACAGCGTGGGCGCCCCAACCAACGCCGCATTAGAAGCACTCAGCAACACTCGAAAGCATGAAATTGTGTCGCTAAACATGTTAAAAGAAGTCATTGTCGACGCCTTTGAACGAAGCAATCAGCAGCCCGCTCTAGAGCAAATAACACGGTTTGTTTTTAGGTATTCGCTGTGTAATGAAAATGAGTCGCTCACCAATCGCATCAATAGCGACCGCAAGCTAGCCATTACTCGGCTACAGCGTTTTATCAGCAACGCTCAAAAAGCAAAACTGGTAAGAGCAGACCTTAGTGCCGAATGCCTTGCCATTCACATCCACACCCACATCATTGGCCTATTTCACCACCATCTTAGCGCCCCACCACCGAGACTGTCGGCGGAGTATGTCGCCACCTCACTAGACTTACTATTTGAAGGAATAAAAGCAAAACCGTGTGAGTCTTAAGCCTTCACCAATCAACCAAAGGCCTGCTCCTCACCAACAAATTCATTTATTGTAAGAGGTAATACAATTTCAAAAACCGCACCCTGATCTGGCTGGCTACTCACGGAAATACGCCCTTTCAATTGCCGCCTCACGGTATTGTAGACAACATGCAAGCCCAAGCCTGTGCCGCCACTGCTGCGACGAGTAGTGTAGAAAGGCTCGAATATTTTTTTCTGATCGGCCAGCGGAATACCAATCCCATCATCGCTGAATCGAATCACAACCTCGCCGGAGCGCGAACTCACACCGAGCTTAATATGCCCCTTGCGATCATTTGGAAAGGCGTGAATAAGGCTATTAGTTAATAAATTAATGACAACCTGAGCAATGCCTCCCGGCACAGTTCGAATATTAAGATCTGGCGGGCAATCGAGTATTACCTCATGCCCAGTGCGCCGGTAATTCGGCGATAAATGCATTAGCACGTCCGTTAAATATTCATGCAAATTTATTGTTCGCGTTTCCGTCGTGGCCTGATCTACCGACACCTGTTTAAAACTCATAATAAGCGCCCCAGCCCGCTGAACATTGGCCAGCACAATACGGGACGCCTCCTGCATTCGCCGCAGCGTAGCTATCTCCGCAGCCACTCCGCCACGCTCCTGCAATGCCGCATCCAGTTTACCAAGATCATCCTGAAGGGTAGATTCGGCAGTTATTGCAATACCAAGAGGAGTATTTAATTCGTGAGCAAAGCCCGCCACCAACCCCCCCAGCGACGCCATTTTTTCAGCCTCAACCAAGTGTTCCTGCGCCTCTTGGAGTTGATGCAGCATCCCCTTTAATTTTTCACCAGTCACCTCAGAACTATATTTTTGCCCCGTTAACACCAAAAATGTCATCCCCAGCAAGCCGGTAAACAGCAAGCCCGCCACCAACATTCCCCATGGCACCATCGACCGACTACCAACCAAAAACCGCTGGTCCGCCGTCAACTGAAAAAGCCACTCCGTATCAGCGAAGTGCAAAACGGCACTGTCAGAGAATAAGGACTCCTGAGCTGATGACGAGCGATCACCAAAGATAATTTCACCACCATCTCGCTCGGAAACCGAGGCCGAGATATTCGCCAAATAATCTGAGCTCAGCAATAAATTCATTAGATCGGGGATTCTGAAAACAGCAGCCACATAACCCGCCAAACCAGCCCCGCTAGTTGCGTCGCTGATAAAATGGACCGGCAGATACACAACCAAACCCAGCTGATCTTCCTGCTCTTGAACCAATCGAATCGGCCCCGTCGTCGCTGGGGAATTTCCGGCTGCAGCCCTCGCGAGAGCATTACGGACAAGATCGCTAGAACTAATGTCGTAGCCCAAAGCTGTCAAATTATCCGCCAAGGGCTCAATGTAACGAATAACATAATAGTCCTCCTTGCTGAGCTGCGGCATGGTATTTTGCTTTTCGTCACGCCCTGTAATGAGGACATGAGCACCGTGCTCGGCACTCATCTGCGCCTCCATCGTCAGTCGTTCACGGTCAGGAATATGCTGAACCCAAACAATTGCTTGAAAGCCTGTATTTCGCGCCAAAAAGCCATCGACAAATTTCTCAAACTCGATTGCCGTTACCTTATTAGAAACCTCAAACAAGGCCCTTGTTGCATACAAATTTTCTATATGCGCGTCGATAACAGTTTGTGCGCGGGTAAATATTTGCGAGGTGTAACGACTGAATTCGCTTTGCTGTCTCGATAACTCCCAGCGACTGCCGAAAACATAGAGGGTGACCGCAACCACCGACACCCCAAGCAATACCGCCGGTAAAATACGACGGCGACTACGCCAAACAGCCTCCGGTTTACCGAGATACACAAAGGTCAACACGGTAAAAATCATCACCCCTAAACCGTCGCCAACCCACCACGTTAGCCAGTTAAAGACAAAATTTTCTACGGGGAGCAGGCCCGCCATAAACAAGGTCGCAGTGCCGACACTAGCGCTTACCAAACAAGAAAGCCCACAGCCAATTAAGATAAACCGCAAAACCTCGCCTACGCTGTCGAGGGACAACTGAAACCCAATATAACGGCGTATCAAGTAGGCCCCTATCAGCGCCTGTATCGCAGCACCGACGGCGATAACAAAGGGGACGACAAAGCTCGCGAGCAATGTGAGCAGTGGCTGCCCCAAGGCCGGCACCGCATCAATATTCACCAGAAAGGAACCCAGCAAAATACCGGGCCAGACGCGATAACCCATTATCATTACTGCAGCCAAGGCAACACCGGCTGCTGGCCAAATGGCGGTAGCGTAGCCCGGTGGAATAGCAAGAAGAAGTGCGAGCTTACCTAATAATAAATAAGCTAAAGCAACAAGAAGTATCACGAAGCTACGGCGATCAGACATCACATACCGACATCAACATAAACACAGCAGTTGGATTATTTAATCGATTTTCCACTCATACCCCGCAAATTCCGCTGTCATCTGGATATACGAAAACTATTCGTAACCACGTCAGTTTAGTCCGCAAAACGCTTATGGCTCTATAAGTAGAACTGCCTAAATAACTGACAATACGGGCCACTATCATGCCAAGATATGACGCTATCATATTAATTTATAGGGAGTTTTATCTTGACCATAAACTCAGTTAATCCACACTTTTATCGCTTCTTAAGGCCATTTGTAATATCCTAGGCCGTTTTACCCAAAACCAAATTGTTAACCACAATGGATCTACAAAGATGCTCATAGGAATCCCAAAAGAACTCGCGAGCGGCGAAAACCGCGCAGCGATTATTCCGACAGATGCCAAAAAGCTAATCAGAGCCGGTGCTACGATTCAAATCGAAGCGGGCTTGGGCTTAGGCAGCGGTTTTAGCGACGAGGAATACACCGACGCTGGCGCCACTGTTATTGCTGACCGCAACGCCGTGCTGGCCAATGCCGATATTATTTTACGTATCAGCAAGCCAACATTGGACGAAATTGGACAGATGAAATCCGGCTGCATTCATATCAGCTATCTGGATCCGTTTAATGAACACAGCTTGATCAAAGCCTTCCGTGATCGCGGAGTAAGCGCGATCAGTATGGAAATGATTCCACGCTCTACTCGCTCGCAAAAGATGGACGCTCTCAGTTCACAGGCGAGCTTGGCCGGCTATGTGATGGTGCTGCTTGCCACCACCAAGCTACCCCGCATTCTGCCCATGATGATGACCCCAGCGGGCACCTTGAAGCCGTCTACCGTCTTCATCATCGGCGCCGGTGTTGCCGGTCTGCAAGCCATTGCAACCGCAAAACGCCTTGGCGCCAAGGTTGTTGCCTTTGACACCCGCTCTGTGGTTGCCGAGCAGGTTCGCTCATTAGGTGGCAAGTTCCTTGAAATCGATCTCGGCGAAACCGGTCAAACCAAAGATGGCTACGCGGTTGCCCTGACCGAAGAGCAAATGAAATTGCAGCTTGAAGGTCAGAAAAAGCAAATTGCTGAATCTGACATCGTCATCACCACCGCCCAACTGTTTGGTCGCAAGCCGCCGGTACTCGTTACCAGCGACATGATCAAGGGCATGAAGCTCGGCTCGGTTATTGTCGACATGGCAGCCGAGAGCGGCGGCAATGTTGAAGGCTCTGTCGCTGGTGAAACCGTTGTTGTCGACGGCGTGACCATTATCGGCGACGGCAACTGGTCTAACTTCGTTAGCCGCGACGCCAGCCAAATGTATTCATCCAACCTCTTCAACCTTGTTGATGAAGGCTGGAACGGCGATGACAAGAAAATGGTTATCGACATGGAAAACGATATTCTGCAGGGCTGTGTGATCACCCACGGCGGCGAGATCGTTAACGAAACCATTAAAAACCTGATTAACTAGGAGAAGATGATGGAAATTGTATTTCTCGCTTTCATCTTAATGCTGTCTATATTCTTAGGCTTTGAGCTGATCAATAAAGTCCCTGCCACACTGCACACGCCGTTAATGTCAGGTTCTAACGCTATCTCGGGTATTACCCTTGTCGGCGCCCTTACCTCAGCAGGCGCGGAGCACTCTGGCCTTGCTACTATTCTTGGCACCATCGCGGTGGCGATGGCAACCATCAATGTGATCGGCGGCTATATGGTCACCGACCGCATGCTGGCCATGTTCAAGAAGAAGGGAGGTGCTAAGTAATGGGCATCGAATTACTGGTAAATATGTCCTATGTGGCAGCGGCCGTCCTCTTTATCTTCGGTCTTAAAATGCTGGGTTCACCAGCAACTGCCCGCAAGGGTAACTTGGTGTCTGCACTGGGTATGTTTGTTGCGGTTGTGATCACCCTGCTAGATCAGAGCATAATTGATTACAAATGGATTCTGGCCGGCGTTGTGGCCGGTGGTGCTATTGGCGCCATTGTTGCCCGCCGCGTTGAAATGACCGGCATGCCAGAAATGGTCGCTCTGTTTAACGGCTTTGGCGGTGTCGCCAGTTTACTGGTTGGCTGGGCTGCGCTATATGGCTTTGAAGCCAACACCTTTGAAATGATCACTATCATTTTGTCGATCTTGATCGGCGGTGTGACCTTCTCAGGCAGTATGGTTGCCTGGGGCAAGTTAAGTGAACGCATCTCTGGCAAGCCAATGGTTTTTGGCGGTCAGCGGGTCTTTAATATCCTGCTGATTGTTGCGATTATCGCCGCATCAGCCATGTTCACCCTCTACCCAGAATCGCACCTCTATCTGTATCTGGTGATCGGCCTTGCGCTGCTGCTGGGTATCATGCTGGTTATCCCTATCGGCGGTGCCGATATGCCAGTGGTTATCTCGCTATTAAACAGCTACTCCGGTCTAGCAGCGTGTGCGGCTGGCTTGGCAATCAACAACATCATCTTGATCGTGGCGGGCGCACTGGTTGGTGCTAGCGGTATCATCCTGACCCAAATCATGTGTAAGGCGATGAACCGCTCACTGAGCAATGTCCTGTTCAGCGGCTTTAGCGCGGTATCGGCTGGCGGCGCTGCCGCTAAGATCGAAGGCGAAGCCAAAGCCATGACTGCAGAAGATGCCTACTACGTGCTTGAAGCGGCGGCTAGCGTGGTCATTGTCCCCGGCTACGGAATGGCGGTTGCACAGGCACAACACGTGGTAAAAGAACTGCAAGAGCTGCTAGAAAAGAATGGCGCTGAAGTGGTTTACGCTATTCACCCCGTAGCAGGCCGTATGCCTGGTCACATGAACGTACTGCTTGCAGAAGCAGATGTCTCTTATGACCTACTGCTGGAAATGGATGCGATCAACCCGCGCATGGAAACCTTCGACGTGGCGATCGTTATCGGCGCCAACGACGTGGTTAACCCCGCGGCACGCGAAATGGAAGGCAGCCCGATTTACGGCATGCCGGTCATCAACGTGGACATGGCGCGCAATGTATTTGTTATGAAGCGCTCGATGGCATCTGGCTTTGCGGGTATCGACAACCCACTGTTCTTTAAAGAGAACACGCGGATGTTGTTTGGTGACGCAAAAGAAATGCTGGGCAATATCATTAAGGCATTTAACTAAGCCCCGCTTAGTTAGTCGCAAAAACGGGCTCCTAGGAGCCCGTTTTTACATCCGCAAGAAAATGCTAATCTTCTTCTAGCCCCGCCTTCAACGCCGGCAATAACCGCCCCAATAGCTGCTTCAGCTGCAGTAAGTCATCCTCTTCAGCCACGACTTTATTTAACAAAGCACTGGGAATGCATTCACACTCATCTCGCAAGCTGCGCCCCGCATCCGTAAGATGCAAAACAACTACCCGCTCGTCCACCGAGTCTCGCTGCCGCGAAATAAGCCCCTGCTGCTCCAAGCGCTTCAATAACGGCGTCAGGGTATTGGTGTTGAGCAAAGTACGAGCACTCACGGTTTTCACCGCGCACGGCGCACTCTCCCACAACACCATCATCACAATATACTGAGGATAAGTTAAACCGAGGGGGCCCAACTTATCCTGATACAAACGAGTGATCATTCGTGACGCTGCGTAAAGCGGAAAACAGAGCTGGCTATCCAATTGCAGCTGCGGGGGAATTACCTCAGTCGCTACTCCACTCATGCCGCTAGCGCAGCCTCAATGTCCGCAACAATATTCTCAGGCTTAGTAGTTGGTGCAAAACGCTTAATTGCAACGCCATCTTTGCCCACCAGAAATTTTGTAAAATTCCACTTCACCGCATTGCTTAGTGTGCCCGGCGCCGCCTTTTTAAGGTAGGCAAACAATGGGTGCGCGCCCTTCCCGTTTACATCAATTTTTTCCGTAATCGGAAAACTCACGCCGTAGTTCACCAAACAGCTGCCCTCGATGGTATCGGCGTCGCCAGGCTCTTGATTGGCAAACTGGTTACAGGGCGTACCTAGTATGACCAAGCCCTTGTCCTGATACTTGTCATACAGAGCCTGCAAACCCTCATACTGAGGTGTAAGACCGCACTTACTCGCGGTGTTAACGACCAATACAACCTTACCCTTGTACGCAGATAAATCTAAAGGCTTACCCTGTAAGCTTGATATCTCAAAATCATAAAGTGTTGTCATCGTAATTCCCTAAGTGCATTTAACAGAATCCAGCAGCAAACTGGCCCAGCTACATTAAAGCAGCATTTTGAATCGCACACAACTATATCGTGCACGATATAATATATAACTAAAGCATATGTAATTTATGCCGATAGACTAAAAGAAGAGGAATAAAGCCAAGCAACAACCTTAGAGCGCTTATGGTCATAATCAACCCCAGCTTCGCGACCCAGCCTGCGGCACTGAATCGCCCCGCAGGTCCCGCGCCAGTACTCGCAATCGATCGCGTACTGAGCGCCGTTGTCGTTGGCCAACGCGCCGAACATCTCTATGAACTCGCCTCTGGCAATCTAAGGATGATGGCGGAAAGCCAAACCGCCCTGCGTCACGGAGAAAAACTACTGCTGCAAGTCACCGGCAAGGATCGTCAACAACGCCCACAACTTCTTATCCTTAAGGCAGACGCCAATTTCATTAGCAAGCAATTGCGCTCAGCACTGCCCCAACAGCAAAGCACTCCCCAGCTACTTAGTACAATAAACGCCGTTAACACACGACCAACACCGCCGAGCCTCAGCGCGCTGCTTAAGGAATTTTTAAATATATTACCCAGCAAGACACAGGTAACACAGGCAAGTGAACTACGACAGACTATCTTACAGAGTGGACTATTTTTTGAGAGCCAACTCGCCAAGGGTGAGGCACCACCTCGCGATATAAAATGCGCCCTACTGCGCTTGCATCAGCAGCTAAGCCAAGAGCTCGACCTTGAATTACCAGCCGAGAAGGTAAAACGTGGCCAAACAAGCGCCGACGAAAAACAGACTCAACTAGCCCGAGAGTACGCCCCCCCAAGCCGCTCACTATTAGCCCCCGCAAATCTTAGTACAGGCAGCAAACCCATCGTCAGCCAGAGCTATACCGAATACGCTGCAAACAAAGCTAGGCCTGAAGAATTACCCGGGCAACTAAACCCACAGGGTAGACAAACTGCAAACCTCGCCGACGGCGATTCACAGACTGAGATATTGCGGCAGCTGCTCCGTGACGTGCGCGGCTCCTTGGCTCGCCAAGAATCCCATCAGCTACAATTTTTGCAGCAAAACGACAAACAACACAGCCAATTTATGATCGAGCTACCGGTCCGTGACGACGACGGTACAGACCTTTGGCAGCTACAATTTTACAAATCCCAATACACTGAAGATAAAGCGCAAAACCAAGAACAGCCGCGCCCTGATCGAGAAAAACCCCAGCACAACTGGGTAGTAAACTTAAGCTTTGACCTTCCCGGACTCGGCCCGCTAAAAGCCCGCATTAGTCAAACACCGACGCTAAACATTCGATTCAGCACTGATAAACCCCAGACAATGGCACTAATAAACGCTCAACGCGGCGACCTCGAAGAACGCCTGTCCGCCCAGGGCATTAGCACCCCAAGTATTCAATGCAGCGCGGAGCCCATAGCAGAAGGCGCGCTATCGCTATATCCGCAAACACTACTGGACACGCAGGCATGAGCAACAAACCAGGGGAAATTGCCGTTTCTTTACATTACGACGGCTACAGTGCACCTACGGTCAGCGCCAAAGGTGAGGGAGAAATTGCGCGCCAAATACTCGAAATTGCCACTGAGCACGATATTCCGATTTACCAAAACGGCCAACTTACTGAGCTTTTATCTAGAGTGGAACTCGACAACGAAATACCAAGAGAATTGTATATTGCCGTTGCCGAAGTCATTGCATTTGCCTACCGTCTTAAAGACAAAACGCCGATGGACTGGTGATAAAAGTCCGCGCTTATCTCGTTAACTTCCATGTAAACCGCACCTGCGCCACAGAGGCGACGGGCTTGCCGTTTACCCGTTCAGGTTCAAAATCACAGCGCGACAATGCTGAAAGAGCCCGATAATCAAGACGACGTGTACCACTGGTTTCAACTACCTTGCCCTCGCTAGCATTGCCCTCAGCATCAACAACAAAGGACATTGTCACCGTGCCCTGCTGCCCAAACCGCACAGACTCCTCTGGGTATTCTGGTCGAGCACAGCTATTCCAATCAATGCTGGCCGGTACGGTGTCTATTGCTGCCACCGCGCTAGCCGCCTTATTAGCCGCTGTAGCAGGCTTGCTCTCCACAGGCTTAGCGGGCGCCTCGCGCTCCCGAATCTTAGCCAGTGCGAGTTGACGCTCTTTTTCAGCACTCAATGCCCGCGCCTCAGCAACCTCTGCCGCACGGGCGGCCGCCTCCGCCGAAGCCTGCGCCATCGCTAGGGCTTCTGACTGCTGCTGCAAGGTTGCCAACTGTGCTTGCTGACGCAAATTTTGTTCGCGCTGACTAAACTCACCATCCAAGCGACGCTGCCATTCCGCCAGCACCGCCTGCTCTTCAGACTGAAGACGCTCGTCCCCCTGAACAGATGCCACCTTCGCAATATCACTTCTGTCCGCAGAGATTGCCGGCTTGTCATCACCAGACAACAGCCAAGCCGCCAACCCAGCAGCCGCACATACACACAACAGGGCAATTGCAACCACTGACTCCGCAGACTGGGCCATACCCTGCTTACGATCCACCGCGCCTACCGCTTCATTCATTCGGCAACTCCCTCTAGTCTCGTTATCACGCAGTCAAACCAAATAAACGCCCAATGCGCTGAAATACACCCCGGCGATCCGACTCTGGTGGCGGTGGCGGCGTCGCCTCCGCTGCAATTCGCAGGGTTTGCGCTGGGTGCTTTTGTAATATTTCAAAGCGCCGCATTGCCAAATTGACACTACCCCGCAACAAACCCTCACTTACCGGCTTGCTAAGAAAACGGTAGATTTGTCCCCGATTGATGAGATCAATCCCCTGCTCCGCGTCAGATTTCCCCGTTAAGACTATCGCCACCAAGCTCGGGTGGTGTTGGCGCAAGGCACTCAGCAGGTCGGTAACAAGCTCACCGCCTACCGCAATTTCCGTGATAATGACGCCAATCTTATGGCGCTCTAATAAATCCAAGCCCTCATCTAAATTAGCTGCGGTATACACTGCGCGCTCACGCCCCAAAACACGCTGCAAGGTCGTACGCGTCGCCTCGTCATCATCCAAAATTAAAGTGCCGACATCATCAACACCTGGAACGTGAACACGGGCCGTTAAATCCTCTTCCGGCGCCGCCGCCTCACTGACAAAATCCACCGCGGAAGCCTTTACCGCCGCCGCAATCGTTGAACGCAAATCAACATTAGACCAAGGTTTATTAATAAAGCGGAAAATCTCCCCATCGTTTATTGCAGAGAGTATGGCGCTCAAATCTGAATAACCGGTCAGTAGCACCCGAATAGCGCGGGGGCGCAAGTCCTTAGCCTTGCGCAACACTTCCACCCCCGTCATTTCAGGCATGCGCTGGTCGCTCACCACAACATCGACATCACCTTGACGAAGAATTTCGAGCGCAGCCTCACCGGAGCCCGCCGTCACCACATCGTAATCTCGTCTGAAAAGTGCTTTCAGCGCGATTAAAATTCGCGGTTCGTCATCGACAAATAAAATTCGTGCGCGAGGCTCTTCAGAGGGACTTCCTACGTTCGTTTCCATACTTTACGCATCTCCAGTCAAAACCACATCTTGCTCTAAGAAACTATCTGACGCTTTATTAACACCAGCCACGGGCAATCGAATAAAGAACTCAGTACCCTTACCCAATTCCGATTCAACACGGATGCTGCCACCGTGGTCCTCTATAATTCGGAACACAATAGACAAACCAAGCCCCGTCCCCTTTCCTACCGGTTTGGTAGTGAAAAACGGTTCAAAAATATGGGCGCGGGTTTCCTCGTCCATACCACTGCCGGTATCGCTAATAGCAACCTCAACATCATTTTCATGAAGGCTGGTGCGAATACATATTTGTCCCTTGCCATCCATCGCTTGGGCAGCATTGGTTATCAAATTAAGGAATACTTGATTCAACTGCGATGGCGCACAGTTGATCTGAGGTAGCTCAGCAAACATGCGCGTAACGTTTACGCCGTCTTTAAGCTGGCTATTACAAATTTTAAGCGCAGTTTCTATGCCTTCGTTTATGTCAAAAAGCTGGGATTGAGAGCGATCTACGCGGCTAAAATCCTTGAGACTCATGACCAACTCGGCAATCTGCGTTAAACCGTACTCGGTGTCAGCCAATAGCATGTCAAACTCCGCTATGCTCTCCGCATCTACGGTGCCGTCCATCGCCTGCATAGACTCTCGAACAATTTCGACATTGCTGGAGGCATAGCCAAGGGGCGTGTTAATTTCATGTGCCACACCCGCAACCATTTGCCCGAGTGAGGCCATTTTCTCTGATTGAATTAACTGTCCCTGCTGCATTTTCAAGTCATCTAAGGCTTTACTAAGAGCCTGGGTGCGCTTATCGACGATTTGTTCCAAATTCACGTTCGCATCTTGTAGCTCATTATTCAGGCTATCTAATGCCGAGAAACTAGAGCGCAAACGCACCGCAATAACTCCAAAGGCCAGTAGCAACGCTACCGCGTACACCGCCAATGTTTGCCGGTAATTTCGCGCGGTTGTCTGCAAACCGTGGTAGTGATTTTCGTAAGAATTACGCAAATCATATAGAGCAGCCCCAGTAGGCAAGCTATCAAACTTTGCAACAAATACCTGAAGCTGGTCTGCAGATTCGCGCAGAGCATCGACTGTAGCGAGTAAATGCCGGAGCGCCCCCACCTCCGCATCGTTATCCAGCTGCTCCTCAGCGGCGACAAGATTTCGCCCTAGCTCGTCGATATATGAACCGTTTGTGGCTTCAGATTGAATTCCATACGCCGTCGCCTCTCGCAAAATCGCCATTACATTTTCACGCAATTCTTCCGAGGCATTTACAGAAGGGGCATTCAAAAGTGAGATACCAGCAACACGCAAGACCGAAAAATGCTGGGATAAACGAGCTAACTTTGCAGAATAGTCATTCAATACACGGAGCTTTGCAGAAGCTTGGGTATTATATTGCTGGAGCGAAGAGTCAATTTCAGGAGACAGGCCAGCCAAACTCGCTTGGCCGCTGCTTAGCGCGCTCTGAGCGACGGTGAAGCGATCTCGAGCCAACTCCAACTGCTGCGCCCCAGAATCAAGTGATAGGCGCCCACGGGCGATTTGAAGATTGAGTTCGGCATCAGCCTTGGCCGCCGTCTCAAGTTGCTCCAAACGTATGACATGGAGGCCCGTTTCCAATGGATTTCGTAGCGTTTTCCATAGCAAAAACGAGATCAAACTCAAGGCCAGCAGCACAGCAAGCAATGCAATAAATCGCTGAATTGAAAAGCCCCGCGAAACACGGAGAGACACACCCACTCGAACCATAGAAGTCTTCTTATTATTTTATGTGCTACGCTACCGCTTTCCTTCCCCAGCAACAACACGCTCAGTTATTGCAAAGCAATTCAGACGGCAAGCAACAAATCGAAGCAAACACCCAAAACGTCTTTTTATATTTTTAAAGCAGATGAAGAATAAAAGCTGCCAAGCAAAATGTCTAGCATTTAACAAAAACGAAATATCGCAATATTATTGATATAACAGTCACTTAGCCAAAAAACTTAATCGCCTGCTGCGTATACAGTAAAACCGGCTAGCGTCTCATCACAAGTAGGGCGCGAAGTAAGACATGGACAGGATGTGGAAATGTGGTAAATCTGTGGTGAGAAAATAGGGGCATCATCTAAGTGATTGAAACCCCTATATTTTTTTGGTCGGAACGGCAGGATTCGAACCTGCGACCCCCACACCCCCAGTGTGGTGCGCTACCAGGCTGCGCTACGCCCCGATTGAAGGGGCAGCATCATACCCCAAGAATTTGTTTGAGTGAACTATCTTTTCAGGAGTTTCGCGACTTCTTCAAGCTCACTCAGCATTTGCCGAATAACTTGGCGAGTTTGCGACGATTCGTCTTTGGCGGTATCGCCCGACATACGCTGCCGCGCGCCACCGATGGTGTAGCCCTGTTCATAGAGCAAGCTACGAATCTGCCTGATCATCAGCACATCCTGATGCTGATAGTAACGGCGGTTACCACGACGCTTAACGGGGGTTAGCTGAGGAAACTCCTGCTCCCAGTAACGGAGAACATGGGGTTTTACGCAGCATAAATCGCTCACTTCGCCAATAGTGAAGTAACGCTTTCCCGGTATGGGGGGCAATTCATCGTTATGACTTGGTTCCAGCATAGTCCTCTACCCTGGATTTAAGTTTTTGTCCGGGCCGGAACGTAACAACACGACGAGCAGAAATGGGAATCTCCTCGCCGGTTTTGGGGTTACGTCCGGGACGTTGACTCTTATCCCTAAGATCAAAATTCCCGAAGCCAGATATTTTTACCTGCTCGTTGTTTTCCAAGCAGTGGCGAATTTGTTCAAAAAACAATTCGACCAGCTCCTTGGCCTCACGCTTATTAAAGCCCAGCTCTTCGTATAATCGTTCAGCCATTTCTGCTTTGGTGAGGGACGTCATCACACTAGTTCCTTAAACTTGCGCCAAATGCCTCCTTCAAGGTTTGTACAACCGCGTCAACCGATTGACTCACCTCTTCTTCGTTAAGGGTGCGCGATGAATGACGGAAGGTCAAGCCTAACGCCAAACTTTTTCGTTCAGGATCAATGCCTTTACCCTGATAAATATCAAATAGCTTCAAGTCGTTCAGGTATTCACCAGCGGATTTCCTGACTACCTGCAAGACCTCATCTGCCGCCAATTGTCGGTCAACGATAAGCGCCAAGTCTCGACGCACCTCAGGATAGCGAGACAATTCCGCGAAAACCGGCACTTTGCGCTCAAGTAGAGGCTGTTGATCAAGCTCAAACAGGTATACCGGATTCACAAAATCCCACTTCGCCTGTAGGCTTGGATGGAGTGCACCAATACGCCCAATGCGCTTACCATCACAGTAGATATCGGCAGTTTGTCCAGGATGTAGCGCAGCATATTTAGCGGCCGTAAAGGAAATTGTGCCCGCAGATACCGAAAGCAGGCTCTCTAAATCAGCCTTGAGATCATAAAAATCGACCAAATAGCCGCTCTCGCTCCAACTTTCGGGCTCGCGACGCCCCGTTAGCAGTGCCGCCAAGGTGGGCACCTGCTTCAACCCAGTATCGGATTTTACAAACCTGAGCCCAGATTCAAACAAACGTATCCGAGCTTGCTGACGCTTTGCATTGTGCATCGCGGTTTTAATCAGACCAGGGAGCAAGCTTGTCCGCATAATCGACATATCAGCCGAAATTGGATTAAGTAGCTCGACACCCTCTTCACCCTCGGCCATGGCCTGATGCATCGCAGGATCAATAAAGCTGTAAGTGATGGCTTCTTGGTAGCCTCTCGCCACCAATTGTTGACGAAGCTGCGGCATTCCGCGACGGCTTTCTGGTGCGGCCTGAATCGTCAGAGAATCGTGAATTGGTGTCACCGGCAGACGGTTATAGCCGTAGACCCGCGCTAGCTCTTCTAGCAAATCCACTTCGATGCTGATGTCGAAGCGCCAACTAGGCGCGATTACGCTCCAACCCTCGTCTACCGCGCTTACCGCCATACCCAAGCCGCGCAAAATGGATTCGACTTCGTCGCTGGCTATCGCCATTCCAAGCAGCTTCTTAATGCGTTTTTCACGAAGCATTATCGGCTCACGGGCCGGCATTTGAGCCTCAACACAGCTCACCGGCCCAGCCTCACCGCCGCATATTTCGATAATGAGCGCCGTTGCACGCTCAATAGCGCGCTGGGGCAGTTCATAGTCTACCCCGCGCTCAAAGCGATGCGAGGAATCTGTATGCAAACCATAAGACCGCGCGCGACCAGCAATTTTATCTGGGGCAAAAAACGCAGCTTCTAAAAACAAGTGCTGACTAGCGTCAGTCACAGAAGACAATTCACCACCCGTAATTCCCGCCAAAGCGAGGGGCTGCTTCTCGTCGGCAATAAGCAGGGAGTCTTCACGAAGCTCAATAGTCTGTCCATCGAGTAACGCCAATGATTCTCCCGAGACTGCCTGACGCACAACAATACCACCTTGGATTTTATCCAAATCAAAGGCGTGCATGGGCTGCCCCAATTCCAGCAGAATAAAATTGGTCACATCGACAACAGCATCAATACTCCGCAAACCGCAACGACGCAGCTTTTCCTGCAGCCACAGAGGGCTTGGCTTAGAGACATCGACATTGCGGATAATCCGCCCCACGTAACGCGGGCAGTCATCTGCTGCCATCACCCTAATTGGCAATTCTTCGCCTATCGCTGGGGAGTAAGGCGCTATCGCAGCGTCTTCAAAAGCTAGACCACTCAACACCGCAGCTTCGCGGGCAATACCGCGAACACTTAAACAATCTGCGCGATTGGGTGTTAAACCCAACTCAATCACCGTGTCATCTAATTTCAAATAGCGGCGAATATCCTCGCCCAAGGGCGCATCGGCGGGTAATTCCATCAGGCCGTCAGATTTTTCCGCCAAGCCCAACTCCTGCTCAGCGCACAACATGCCGAAGGACTCCACACCCCGCAGCTTGGCCTTTTTGATTTTAAAATCACCAGGTAAAACCGCCCCCAATGTCGCCAAGGGGATTTTTATGCCGGGGCGCGCATTTGCCGCGCCACACACAATCTGCACCTCTTCGGCACCGTTATTGACTCGGCAAACCTGCAACTTCTCGGCGTCTGGGTGGGGTTCCGTGGCAACAATCTCTGCCACAACCACGCCGCTAAACACGCCGGCAACAGGATCAATCGCATCCACTTCCAAACCGGCCATCGTTAACCGCGCGGCTAATTGCTCGGTATCCACTGCTGGGCTTACCCACTCTCGCAACCACTGCTCACTGAATTTCATATTCTTTCCGTCTAAACACGTTTGGGCGACACGCTAAGGCCAACTACGCAGCCAAAGCCCGCTTACTTAAATTGAGCGAGAAAACGCAAATCGTTCTCAAAAAACAGGCGCAGATCATTCACGCCATAACGCAGCATCGCAAGCCGCTCCACACCAAGACCGAAGGCAAAGCCCGTAAACCGCTCAGTGTCGATATTAGAGGCCGCAAACACACTCGGATGAACCATGCCGCAGCCCAGAATTTCGATCCAGCCAGTATGGCTACACACTCGACAACCTTCACCACCACACATCACACACTGTATATCCACCTCAGCGGAGGGCTCTGTGAAAGGAAAATAAGATGGTCTAAAACGAACACTTAGCTCTTTCTCAAAAAAACTACGCAAAAAGGATTCGAGCATGCCTTTTAAATCGGCAAAGCTGGCGTCTTCACTGATCAACAAACCCTCAACCTGATGAAACATCGGGGTGTGGGTTAAATCTGAGTCGCAGCGATAAACCCGCCCAGGGCAAATCAACTTCATTGGCGGCTCGCTAGTCTCCATCACCCTCACCTGCACCGGCGAGGTATGGGTGCGAAGTACCGTAGACTCATCAACGTAAAACGTATCGTGCATAGCCCGCGCAGGGTGGTGAGCAGGAATATTAAGCGCTTCAAAATTGTGATAGTCGTCCTCAATCTCAGGCCCTTCAACAACGTCAAATCCAATGCCGCCGAAAAATGCGCTGATCCGCTCGATGGTTCGCGTTACTGGATGCAATCCACCGGCATGTTGACCTCGACCAGATAAAGTAACGTCGATTTTTTCAGCCTCAAGGCGGGCATCAACTGCGGCTTGATCAAGGCGCTGCTTAGATTCCGAGATTTGGTCTGACAGAGCCTCTTTCACGCGGTTAATTTCCGCGCCTGCCGCTGGCCGCTCTTCAGCAGACAAACTACCCAGCCCTTTTAATAGTGCCGTGATATGCCCTTTTTTACCTAGGTACTCTACTCGCACTTGATCCAACGCCTGCGCGTCTGTTGCGGCACTGATTTTTGCCGCAGCCTCAGCCGCTAAACCTTCAAGATTTTCCATTCCGCGCTCCCAATCTCTGCGCCGCTGCCACCCGATTAAGCCTTAAGGCCTCTAGTGATGACTTAAATTAGTGTCTTAAAAACAAAATAGGGAAAGGGCGCTAGCCCTTTCCCTATAGTAAAACTAAGCACAATGACCGCCACGCAACGGTCAAACGCTTTTTAAGCTAAGGCTGATTTCGCGCGTTCTACGATCACAGCAAAGGCTTCTTTGTCATGCACGGCTAGATCAGCCAGTACGCGACGGTCTAAAGCAATATCTGCCTTTTTCAAGCCAGCAATCAAACGGCTATAGCTCAAGCCATTAGCACGTGATCCTGCATTGATACGAGTGATCCACAAAGCGCGGAATACGCGTTTCTTAGCACGGCGGTCACGGTAAGCATATTGACCTGCTTTAATTACCGCTTGTTTCGCAACACGATAAATACGTGAACGAGCGCCGTAGTAACCTTTGGCTTGTTTCAGAATCTTTTTATGACGACGGTGTGCGGTCACACCACGTTTTACGCGGGGCATAGTATATTCCTCTTAATCTCGATGACGTTTATCAGATGGCGCGCAACATGCGGTCTACTAGAACTTTGTCCGACTTATGGACAGCACTAGTACCACGTAATTGACGCTTACGTTTGGTGGTCATCTTGGTCAAGATGTGGCTTTTATGAGCGCTTTTACGCTTATAACCGCTACCGGTTTTTTTGAAGCGTTTTGCCGCCCCGCTGTGTACTTTTTGTTTTGGCATCGTTAGATACTCCGCATTCTCAATGTAAATTAAATCAAGTAGGCCCTAGGAGCTCGCTACTTTTTCTTTTTCGGAGCAATGACCATAGTCAATTGACGGCCTTCCATTTTCGGAAATTGTTCTACAGAACCGTATTCAGCGAGGTCTTCTTCAACCCGCTTCAACAGCTGCATACCCAATTCCTGGTGGGCCATCTCACGGCCGCGGTAACGCAGAGTTACCTTAGCCTTGTCTCCGTGTTCAAGGAAACGTGTCAGGTTGCGTAGTTTTACCTGATAGTCCCCATCTTCCGTACCTGGGCGGAACTTAATTTCCTTAACCTGGGTTCGAACCTGGTTTTTTCGGGCCGCAGCTTGCTGCTTCTTGGCCTCGAAAACATGTTTTCCGTAGTCCATCACCTTACAGACTATCGGGTCTGAATCAGTGATCTGAACTAAGTCCAATGTCGCTTCTTGCGCAGCTTTCAGCGCTTCCGCAAGCGGGACAACGCCAACTTGGTTGCCCTCGGCGTCAATCAAGCGTACTTCACTGGCTTCAATTTCTTCGTTTATCGGCGCACGTTTGCTGCGCCCTTTTGCGTTATCGCGTTTAATTGCTAGTTCTCCGAATTTGCGCGGCTACGTTTAGCTACGCTATCTGCGAGGAGTTTACTGAGATCATTAATTGATACCGATCCCAAATCTTCGCCACTGCGTGCACGTACCGAAACAGTCTGCGTTTCGACCTCGTTGTCACCTACGACAAACAAGAACGGAACCTTCTGAATTGTGTGCTCGCGGATTTTAAAGCCGATCTTCTCATTTCTCAAGTCCGCATCGACTCTAAAGCCACTATCTCGCAATAAATCTTGCACTTTAGTGACGTATTCACCTTGTTTGTCCGTAATATTACAAATTACAGCCTGAACCGGAGCCAGCCACACAGGAAATGCGCCTTCGTAATGCTCGATCAAAATACCGATAAAGCGCTCAAAAGAACCCAAAATTGCGCGGTGCAACATGACCGGGGTTTGACGCTGACCAGACTCATCGACGTATTGCGCCCCAAGGCGGCCAGGCATAGAGAAATCGACCTGAATCGTACCCAACTGCCATACGCGGCCAATACAATCCTTTAGCGAAAATTCAATCTTAGGCCCGTAGAACGCGCCCTCTCCCGGCAACATTTCCCAAGGCAGGCCTTTGCTATCAAGGGCGAGGGCCAAAGCCTGCTCAGCGCGATCCCAATCTTCGTCACTACCGACCCGCTTTTCAGGGCGAGTAGACAAACGATAAATGACCTCGCTAAAACCAAAGTCTTCGTATACTTCATGCAAGAAATCTATAAACGAAGCCACCTCTGGCTGAATTTGCTTTTCGCTACAGAAAATATGGGCATCATCTTGGGTAAAGCCGCGCACCCGCATAATGCCGTGTAGCGAGCCCGAGGGCTCATTGCGATGACAAGAACCAAACTCCGCCAAGCGCAGCGGCAAATCGCGATAACTGCGCAAGCCCTGATTAAATACCTGTACATGGCAGGGGCAGTTCATGGGCTTGACGGCAAAGTCACGCTCGTCGGCACTAAGGGTAAACATGCCATCACTGAATTTGTCCGCGTGACCCGATTTTTCCCACAGCGAAATATCCACGACCTGCGGCGTACGGATCTCTTGATAATCGTGTTTGCGCTGCTTACTGCGCATATATTGTTCAATCGCCTGATAAACACTCCAGCCTTTAGGGTGCCAAAACACCATACCTGGCGCCTCTTCCTGCATATGGAAGAGGTCGAGCTTTTTACCAACCTTGCGATGATCGCGTTTTTCAGCCTCAGCAATGCGATTCAAATACGCCTTCAGTGCTTTCTTATTGCCCCAGGCGGTGCCGTATATACGCTGCAACATGGCATTGGCTTGGTCGCCACGCCAGTAAGCACCCGCCACTTTAGTCAACTTAAAGGCATTCAACTTGCCGGTGCTAGGAACATGAGGGCCACGGCACAAATCCATCCAATCGCCCTGCTTGTAGACAGAAATATCTTCGTCGCCAGGCAGGTCTTTAATAATTTCGACTTTGTATTCTTCGCCCAATTCACTAAATGCTTTTACCGCATCTTCTCGGCTCATTACGACACGGGATACAGGCAAGTCTTCCGACGACAACTCGGTCATGCGGGCTTCAATTTTTTCTAGATCTTCTGGCGTGAAGGCGCGCTCATAAGCAAAGTCGTAATAGAAACCGTCGTCAATTACTGGGCCAATGGTAACTTGCGCGCCAGGAAATAGATCCTGCACCGCCATCGCCAATAAGTGCGCAGTAGAATGGCGAATAACCTCAACGCCCTCTTCATCGCGCTCGGTGATAATACCAAGCTCAACATCGTCATTAATAATATGGCTAGTATCAACCAACTTGCCGTTCACACGGCCCGCCAAGGCGGCTTTCGCCAAACCGGGGCCAATATCCATAGCAACGTCGGCAACAGAAACAGGATGATCAAAGACACGCTGGCTCGCGTCGGGAAGGGTAATTACCGGCATGGTATTTTCCTTTCAGTGGTGACCCCTACGAAAGGCCACGTGAGTTAAATAGTGTATTGAAAATTATAGAAATTTAAGCCGCCCATTATGAAGTTTACAGCGCCGAGCTGCAAGTAATGGCAAGCCACAAAAACTAACTAAAGCTGGTATTCGATGCAAATTAAATAGGTAATGACTATTGGCCCGTCGTCATGGGGCAATTTTTCCTCAACGACCCGCCGCGTTGCTAAACGCTCAAAGCGCGACCGGTTCTCCTCAAAATTCAAGAAAGCCTGCTCCTTGGTATCCGCTGTTTGGAAAAAATCGATTAACGCCGACCGAGATACAGCAAAAATATAACGCTTACCAGCAGCTTTAGCGGCGAACTTCACGCCGCTAAATTTATCATCCCACGACGCCGCATCTTCAAATTCCATTGCCTGTTCCCACCAAAATCATCAATATCAACACCAATCCACTTTTGTTCCGCCGCCATAGGGCACAGCAAAACCACCAAGGATTAATTGCTCTCCTAGGCTTACCCCATCAACCCATACCTCGGCCAGTAGACGGAAATATTTATCGCGCTCAATACCCTTGAGCTCTATTAGCTTCCCCTCTCTAAGCCGTGCCACCGAAAACTGCTTGGCCGCCCGTGCCGCCTCCTTTTCTCGCTGACACTTACCGCGCAACTCCGGTGTATCTATGCCCTTTATACGCACCGGCATACTGTCACCAACCACCGCGGGCCAACCATCGATGTTCACCCGAAAAGTATCGCCATCATAAATCGTGCGTACAGCAGCCACTGTTGCGCTACCAAATTCGGCAGCACTGAGAGCAGTCGTTAAGAAAAATGCGCACAGAAAACGAGTAAGCTCGTTTTTAAAAGCCCTACAAACACGAGTAAATTTAATTTAGGCAACCCCAACTTCAGAAACAAACAAAGCAAGTCGGGAGCTCCTTTTCCGATACAGGCTGGATAATTAATAATTCGGTGCGAGTATAACGTCATTAGAGAAAAAACGCCGCGCTGATTTGCGAAACGAAAAATCAAAGCGCAAAACAAGTTTTTTCACTAAGGACAAACGATACGACAAGAATGAAAAGCCAAACACTGAGAGATTTGAGCAAGCCCAATTAGGCTAACGTCAATTTGAACTCAAAGGGAATTGGTACGACCGAGTGGATTCGAACCACCGACCCCCACCATGTCAAGGTGATGCTCTAACCAACTGAGCTACGGTCGTACAAAGCGTGCTGGCAATCGTCGAGTCGCTTGCCTTACAAGGAGGCGCATTATAATCACGCCACCACAGCAGCACAAGGTTTTACGCCAGATTAATAAATTGCAAATTAGCTCGTGAAGAAACGCTGTTTGATCTCAGATAATTTATCCCTCACATTCGCAGCCGCCTCAAATTCCAGATTCTTCGCGTGCCGCTGCATATCTTGCTCGAGGGTTTTCAGCAGTTTCGCCAGCTCGGCATTCGACATTGTTTCCGCATCCAGCAAATAATCTCCCGAGGGCTCAGCGACTTTTCGCTGCTCACCGCGCTGCTTTTTCTTTGAGCCAGGTATCGCGCCTGCGTCAAGAATATCGGCTACTGATTTTAAAACACCGATAGGCGTAATATTATTTTTCAAATTATGGGCGATTTGCTTGCTTCTGCGCCGCTCGGTTTCATCAATAGCACGCTGCATTGAGCCGGTAATTCGATCGCCATATAGAATCGCTTTGCCGTTTAGGTTTCGCGCTGCGCGACCAATAGTCTGTATTAATGAACGCTCTGAACGTAGAAACCCCTCTTTATCCGCATCCAAAATAGCAACCAAAGAAACTTCCGGCATATCCAAGCCTTCACGCAGCAGGTTAATCCCCACCAATACATCAAACTTACCTAGGCGAAGGTCGCGGATTATCTCCACTCGCTCAACAGTGTCAATATCTGAATGGAGGTATCGCACCTTTACACCATGCTCATCTAGGTATTCAGACAAATCTTCGGCCATACGCTTTGTTAGTGTCGTTACAAGCACCCGATCACCCACGGCCGTGCGCAAAACAATTTCCGAAAGCAAATCGTCCACCTGCGTACTTGCTGGCCGCACTTCAATTTCAGGATCGATTAGGCCAGTGGGCCTTACCACTTGCTCAACGACACGGGATGAGGTTTCCGCTTCGTAATTACCGGGCGTCGCCGACACCAAGATAATTTGCGGCACCAAGCGCTCCCACTCATCAAATTTCATCGGCCGATTATCAAGCGCCGACGGCAGACGAAAGCCATATTGCACTAGGGTTTCTTTCCGCGAGCGGTCCCCTTTATACATAGCGCCAATTTGCGGAATGGTGACATGGGACTCATCGATGACAACCAAAGCATCTTCCGGTAAGTAATCAAACAGCGTTGGAGGCGCCTCTCCCGGCTCTCGACCCGACAAATAGCGTGAGTAATTTTCAATGCCGTTGCAGTAGCCAAGCTCGCGAATCATCTCAATATCGTAGCGAGTACGCTGCTCTAATCGCTGCGCCTCGACAAGCAGCTCATTGCTGCGCAGCTGCTCCAAGCGCTCGACCAACTCCTCCTCAATAAAATCGACGGCCTTTAATAAGGTTTCTCGCGGCGTTACGTAATGGCTTTTAGGGTAAATCGTTATACGCGGATACTTGCCATAGGACTCTCCTGTGAGCGGATCAAAGCCCGTAATAGAATCAATCTCATCGTCAAATAGCTCAACACGGATCGCATTTTTATCACTCTCCGCCGGAAAGATATCAATTACGTCGCCGCGAACTCGGTACGTCCCGCGCTGGAAGGCAATATCATTGCGGGTGTATTGCAACTCCGCCAAGCGGCGCAAGAGCTTGCGCTGATCAATACGCTCGCCACGCACTAAATGAAGAATCATTTTGAAATACTGCTCAGGATCACCCAAACCGTATATCGCAGATACCGACGCCACAATAATAGCGTCAGAGCGCTCCATCAGCGCCTTAGTCGCCGATAAGCGCATTTGTTCTATGTGATCGTTTATAGATGCGTCTTTTTCAATAAACGTATCAGAGGCAGGGACATAGGCTTCAGGCTGATAGTAGTCGTAATAGGAAACAAAATACTCCACGGCATTATTCGGAAAAAATTCCTTAAACTCTCCATAAAGCTGCGCCGCCAAGGTTTTATTCGGCGCCATCACAATTGTCGGCCGCTGCAGCGCCTCTACGACGTTAGCGATAGTAAATGTTTTACCAGAGCCCGTTACCCCCAATAAGGTCTGAGCATGCAAGCCCGCATTTACGCCCTCTATTAGACCGGCAATTGCTGCGGGCTGATCTCCCGCAGGAGCAAACTTCGACACCACCTGAAAAGGTTTACTCATAAAATTGCCCGCCACAAAAATCCCCATATTAACGCGGCCAGCAGCTCGCAGCAAAACAACCCCAGCTATTTTAAATACGCTAAACCTTGGAAATTGCTCATAAAATCACCAAAACAAGAAATTCTTTCATCAGGGGTTGACGACCCCAAGAAACATCCTTAATATGCGCGGCCTCAGCTGTTAAAGCTGTTCCGCCTTAGCTCAGTTGGTAGAGCAAATGACTGTTAATCATTGGGTCGCTGGTTCGAGCCCAGCAGGCGGAGCCAAACCTAAAGCCCTGATTTATCAGGGCTTTTTTATCTCTTAGACTTCAGTTTGATAGTTGGTCAGCACCTAACTTTTAACTGACGAGCACAGTAGATCCCTACAATGCCGGAGTGTCTAAGGGGAAAGCCTTATGGCCACCTGTTGATTTGAATCTATTTTAGAGCGCGGTGAATAATATAGGCCCTTTTTTATGCAATAATTTCTGACATATCCACCAACACGTCAATCACCCAACAGCCATCGTCAATCTTGATATTAAGCTGCCCCTGCAAATCTGCCACGCGCTGTCGCATTATTGACATACCGCGACCAGCGGAACCGCCCTCTGTCACCGAACCATCATTCTTTATTGAAATACTCAAACGGCCGCCCTTTAAGTCAACGGCAATAGCTACATAGGTCGGCGACGCATGGCGCAGCGCATTAGACACCGCTTCCCGCACAATGCGCTGTAATTGATGCTGCGATTCTGGCGTGAGCAGACTTAGCAGATATTCGCCACGCTGCTGCCACCTAAGCTCAACATCAGCGCTTTGACAGCGCTCTTCAAACTCTAACTTCCATGCGGATAGCATTTGAGAAAGACTGCGGGGCGGGATATCTAAAGCCTCTAGCAAAGCGCGCAAATCCTTGATTGCTTCACGAACCAGTGGGCGCTCGCTGTCGGCACTTCTATGCAGCAAGGTGAGCAACCTCGCGCCTAAATCGTCATGAATATCACGACGAATACGATCTCGCTCGGCGAAGCGGCCCTCTTCCCGCGCCTCAACTGCAGATATCGCCACCTTAAACTGCGCCTGCAACAATTCAATAATGGCGATATCGCCACGATTAAATAAACGCCGCCCCTTCTCAGGCATCGCCATTTCTATGGAGTGATTTTCGTTAAAAACACCACTGACAGCTAAAACCTGCCCACCGTCTCGAATCTCACTATGCCCGAGCATTTTGTCTAGCGGAGAAATACTGAGAGGCGAAAATATATCTTCTAATAGCCGTATCCAAAGCAAACGCAGCTCACCCACATCGCGAATATCGACAAACATCGGAATACTGCTGTGTAAAATCTTTTGCAAATCTCGGGTCGGCACACTTACAAAACGTGTCCAAAACCACTGCCTCAAAGGAAAATATATCCAACCTACTGCGGCTAAGGCCAAGGACAAGGCCGCGGTCTCGCCTAAGGCGGGAATAGACACCAAGGCCAAATCAACCAAAATGACGGCAATACCACCGAGCAGCCAGCTCCAAATTTCGAACCACCAACGGTCAATATCAAATAGCCGGTAGCGCAACAACCCCAACGCAATACCGGCATACATCAGCAAAAAAACCGCAAACAAAACCGACTGTGGCAGAAGCAAATCCATACCCAATGCAGCCGGAATAAGCTGAAAACCGGCAAAGAGACCCGTACCTAAAAATATCGCCAGCAAAAACCATAGTAGTGCAGCGCGCTCAAGCGGCTTATGGCGGGTGTAAAACCATTGGGTAGCGGCAAACACAATCGCCGCCATATATATCAGCAAGGTATAAATATAGGAGTCTGATGCGCCCGACCCAATCTGAAAGAAAACCGTTATTACACCCGCAATACCCGCAGCAAAGCTAAGATAAACAGCGGGAAAGCGCCCTAAACGCTGCGGGTAATACCAAAGCAGAGACGCTAAAGCAGAAGAAAACAAAATTGCGTTAGAGCTATTAATATTAGACAAATAACGAAACAATTGTCCGTCAATTAAAAAACTGCGCGTGCTATAAACAGAGGCGGTAACGATAGCAATCGTTAAACAAAGCCCCGTCAAGGCATATAAACCCGTTGCCTTGCTTGGTTGCGCGGCCCACACCACGCCACCAATTAAGCAAACCCCGGTCGCCACCAGTAACTGAAACCAAAAATCCCAGGGCAGATCTGCAATATGCCGGTCGCGAATCAACACCGTATTCGATTCACCTTCCGCACTCATAAATTGCAACACCCCTGATTTCGCCTCTTTACCTAAAATACTGTGTGCATACATCAGGCGGTTAAAATCCGTAAAGGTTTCGATGATATCTGGCTCAGGAATGAGCAATAATGACTCGGCTTCAATGTCGCCGGCACTGCTTATAAAATGGCTAATCGCGATGGCGTCTTGGCCTTGTTCTTGATAGATGAGACTGTCTTCATCGGCATAAAAATAACCGTTGGTCTCAGGTAAATTAATACTAAGGTAGAATGCGGAGCTTAATAACAGTACAAGTAGGCTTAAAACAAGACCAAGGCGAAGCTGTAAATTCATGATTTCTCTTTTTGCTTTTACCGCCTCACCCGCGAATAGGGGATGTGCGCAGTAGACATATTCAGGCACTATTATTGTTTATAATCCATATAGATAAAAGACGGCGAGGCAGGATTGACCCTCTATCAAAATATACTAATCGTTGAAGACCTAGCTGACGTAGCAGACTGGCTCTACCGTGTATGCGCTGACTGTTTTGAAGGGGCCGACATTCGCACCGCAAACTCTATTAGCAGCGCCAAATCATCAATTAGCGACTGGGTGCCGCAGTTAGCCTTATTGGATATTGGCCTACCAGATGGTTCTGGCATAGACATCATGGAGGATATTTTTGTTGTTAACCCAAGTTGCCAATGCGTCATTACCACCATCTTCGACGATTCAAATCACCTGTTTGACGCACTCAAGGCCGGAGCAACAGGCTATTTGCTCAAAGACGAAACCGAAGCTGTATTCACCACCCGTCTTAAAGGCATTCTCGAAGGCCAACCACCGCTGTCACCCAGTATTGCACGCCGAATGTTGAGTTTTTTTCAGCCGCAAAAGATTGCGCCCGAAACAGACATTACACCCCGCGAGAAAGAAGTACTCACCCTCATCGCCCACGGCTACAGCGTGCGCGGCACTGCAGAATCACTATCACTTAGCCACCATACCGTGGCGAGCTACGTGAAAGATATTTACCGTAAATTGCAAATAAATTCTCGAGCAGAAGCCACATTGAAGGCGATGGAACTGGGGCTAATTAGTCGGAATGAATAAGGGCTGCTATTCCTTAATTAGCAGCTTTCGCTCAAGACACGAGTCAGGCGATCAATATTCTGCTCATTTGCAGCGCCCACTAATTGCTTAACTGCTTGCGCGGTTTCGGCATCGTCAAAAACCTGCTCCCACGTCAAATGCGTTCCATTGCTAGTAGGCCTTAGCCGAATTGTAAGCCGGAAGTATGGCGGGCAATCATGACGAATCACAACTTTGGCTTCTGGCTCAAGCTCCTCAAAGCGGCTTTCATTAAGATAGCTTTTTCCGTCGGGGCCATGCATCACAAACTTCCAGCGCCCACCAACTGTAAATTCAAAAATTTCGAAAGTATTAGAAAAGCCCTCAGGTCCCCACCATGTCGATAGTAAATCGGCAGACGCAAAAGCCCCATATATTTCTTTAGGTGAGAATGGCAATATTCTAGAAGTAGCTAGTGTTCTTTCTTTAGTCATGATGGTGACTCAAAAGTGGAGATATTTTCTACTGCCTAAGGTTTCAATCAACTAAGCTCAAGAGCTAAGAATTAGAAATATTCGATGCTTTATTCTGTTCATTTTTAATTCTAGCGATAAGGGCTTTCTAAAAGAAAGCCCTTATCGCCTAAGTTTTACGAAGAGTGGTTGCTACAAGCCTTACAGCAACAAGCGCCGTATATCTACCAATATCTCCCCCATAAAAGTAAAGAACTGCCCAGCATCAACACCGTTTATCGCACGATGGTCATAAGACAAAGAAACCGGCAACATTTTACGGGGCAGGAATTCGCTGCCATTCCACTGGGGTTTAACAGCTAATTTAGACACCCCCATAATCGCCACTTCTGGCGCATTGATAATTGGGGTAAAGCCGGTGCCACCAATGTTGCCAAGACTAGAGATCGTAAAGCAGCCGCCCTGCATATCGGCGGATTTGAGTTTACGATCCTTCGCCTTCTGCGCTAACTCGGCGGATTCTGCAGCGAGTTCCCACAACGATTTTTTATCAACATCGCGAATAACCGGTACAACCAATCCTGCAGGGGTGTCTACAGCGATACCTATATTGACATACTTTTTAAAGACTATGTTTTCACCATCGCTACTCAACGAGGCATTAAACTTAGGATGGGTACGCAGCGCGAGTGCCGCCGCTTTGAGCAAGAAAGGCAATGGCGTAAGCTTAACACCACGCTGCTCGCCTTCTTTTTTCACGCTGGCGCGGAAGTCTTCTAAGTCACTAATATCTACTTCATCAAACTGCGTCACATGGGGAAGATTCACCCAACTGCGATGCATATTCGCCGCAGTTAGTTTATGCAGCTTCGTCATTGGCTGAACGTCAATTTCACCAAACTGGCTGAAGTCAACCTCTGGAATAGCGGGAATGCCAGAAGCCGGCGCCGCTGCTTTGCCCGTCGCTAGATCTTTTACAAATTGCTGCAGATCTTCTTTAAGAATTCGATTGCGCGGCCCAGTACCGGTTACCTGCTCCAGCTCGATACCAAACTCCCTTGCCAATTTGCGCACCGCCGGCCCCGCATACACATCGGCATGACTAACAACAGAGGGAACAAACGGTTCTGCTGGTTTACTCGCCGCAAGAGCAGATTTTTCTGGCACCGGAGCGGGCTTCTCTGGTGCTTTTTCTGGCACCTTATCTGGCGTTTCAAACTCGGCGTCAGACTCTTCTGCAGTGGCTTGATATTCAATTTCCGCAATGGCCGTACCCTGCTTGGCATTGTCGCCGGTCTTAATCGCCACCGACACAATTTTACCGCTATAGGGTGAAGGCACCTCCATTGAGGCTTTGTCAGACTCCAATACAATCAGCGAATCACCTTCGCCAACTTCGTCGCCCTCCGCGATACAAACCTCAATAACCTCTATGCCATCGCTAGCACCGATGTCTGGCACTTTGATCATTTCACGTTTCAAACCGCCGGCAGCAGGCTTTTCACTTTTCGCCGGCGCAGCTGTTGATGGTGCCGCCGCTTGCTCGGCTTCCTCCACAGGTTTCGCTTCCGTCTGAGATGGCTCTTCCGCAGCAGCTTCTGAGGACGCCTCGCCTTCTACTTCTATTTCAAGAATGACGTCGCCTTCACTTACCGTGCTGCCCTCTTTAAGGCTAATACTTAACACCTTGCCGGCTGTTGGCGAGGGGATTTCCATAGACGCTTTTTCGGACTCTAGTACCACCAACGAGTCTTCCTTAGCGACGACATCGCCCACCTTGACGCAGACCTCAATGACATCAACTTCACCGCCACCTAGGTCAGGAATTTTTACCGTTTCTTTTGCCACAAAAAAAATCCTTCTAAACTATTAGCGATAAAGTGGATTCAATTTATCCACATCTAAACCAAAAGCCTTAATTGCTTTTGTCACTTCGCTTGCAGCGAGCTGTCCATCGTCGGCCAAGGCTTTTAATGCCGCAACAACAATGTACTGGCGGTCTACTTCAAAGTGCTGACGCAGTTTGGCGCGGGTGTCTGATCGGCCATAACCGTCGGTACCCAGCACCACATAGCGGGCCTCAATATAAGGCCGCAACTGCTCGCCGTAGGACTTAATATAGTCTGTTGCACAAATGACCGGCCCCTGCTTGCCGCGCAACTGCTCAGTCACATACGGCACGCGCGCATCACTTTCCGGGTGCATCATATTCCAGCGCTCGCAATCCAAACCGTCCCGACGTAGCAGATTAATACTTGTCGCACTCCAAATATCAGCCTCGACTTTGTAGTCAGATTTTAGGATTGCCGCCGCTGCTTCAACTTCACGCAATATCGTGCCCGAGCCCATCAACTGCACTTTTAGTTTTGGCTTTTTAAGCGCCGATGGCGCAAGACAATACAGACCCTTTATGATGCCTTCTGCACAGCCCTCAGGCATATCGGGGTGGGCGTAGTTTTCGTTCATTACCGTAACGTAGTAATAAACATTTTCCTTGTCTTGGTACATACGCCGCATACCGTCTTGAATAATAACGGCTAGCTCGTGGGAATAGGTTGGGTCGTAAGAAATGCAGTTTGGAATCATATTTGCCATCAGGTGGCTATGGCCGTCTTGGTGCTGCAAGCCCTCACCGTTAAGGGTCGTACGACCGGCAGTCGCGCCAATCAAGAAGCCCCGCGCCTGCGAATCACCCGCCGCCCAAGCAAGATCCATAATCCGCTGAAAACCAAACATTGAATAGAAAATGTAAAACGGAATCATCGGGTAATGGTGGTTGCTATAGGAAGTCGCCGCCGCCAACCACGCAGAAAACGCACCGGCCTCGGTAATCCCCTCTTCTAGGATTTGCCCCTGCTTATCTTCTTTGTAGTACATGATTTGATCAGAGTCATGCGGCGTATAACGCTGCCCCTGCGAGGAATAAATACCTAGCTGACGGAACATGCCCTCCATACCAAAGGTACGCGCCTCATCCGGTACGATTGGTACGATGCGAGAACCCACTTCCTTGTCTTTTACCAAGCTAGACAGCATACGCACAAACGCCATCGTCGATGAAATTTCACGCTTACCGGTAGCTTTTAGCTGGGCGCTAAAGGTGTCTAAACTCGGTGTTGTGACCGCCTGAAAATCTGCCTGACGAGCGGGTAAAAAGCCGCCAAGTTTTTCACGACGTTTACGCATATAGACCATTTCTGGGCTATCTTCGGCTGGGCGGTAATACGGCACCGATTTCAAATCATCGTCGCTAATGGGGACGCCAAAACGATCTCGGAATTTTTTCAGTTCTTCTAAATCTAGCTTTTTAACCGAGTGCGCTTCATTTTGCGCTTCGCCACCATCACCTAGACCGTAGCCTTTTACGGTCATGGCCAGTATCACGGTCGGACGATCCTTGGTTTCCATCGCCTGCGCATAGGCTGCGTAAACTTTGTATGGGTCGTGACCGCCGCGATTGAGATACATAATATCTTCATCGGACAGGTCTTTTACCAACTCTAACAACTCGGGGTATTTACCAAAGAAATGTTTACGGGTGTAGGCACCACCATTGGCTTTGTAGTTTTGCAGCTCGCCATCAACCACTTCGTTCATACGGCGGCGCAATAAGCCGGTGGTGTCTTTTTCTAATAATTTATCCCAGTGTCGGCCCCAGATAACTTTAACAACATTCCAGCCGGCGCCACGGAAAACACCTTCCAGCTCCTGAATAATTTTGCCGTTGCCCCGCACCGGCCCATCAAGCCGCTGCAAATTACAATTAACAACAAAAATTAAATTATCTAGCCTTTCACGACCCGCCAAGGCGATAGATCCCAGTGATTCTGGCTCGTCACTCTCGCCGTCACCCATAAAGCACCACACTTTACGGTCGCCATGATCAACCAAACCACGGCTTTGCTGGTACTTCATTACGTGCGCTTGGTATATCGCCTGAATCGGCCCCAGCCCCATACTCACCGTAGGGAACTGCCAGTAATCGGGCATTAGCCAAGGGTGTGGGTACGAAGACAGGCCATTGCCGTCGACTTCGCGACGGAAGTTATCTAGCTGAGTTTCATCAATACGCCCCTCAAGATAGGAACGCGCATACATACCCGGTGAGCTGTGGCCTTGGTAGTAGATTAAATCGGCCTTTTCGCCGCCGCAGAAGAAATAGTTAAAGCCCACATCGTACAAGGTTGCAGAGGACGAAAAGCTCGAAATATGGCCGCCCAAGCCCTCATTATTGTCATTGGCGCGCATCACCATCGCCAAGGCATTCCAACGAATCATTGAGCGAATTTTACGCTCCATAAACAAATCACCCGGCATGCGGCGTTCGTTATTCGGTTCGATGGTATTGCGGAATGAGGTGGTAATTGCGGAGGGAAGCTCGGTGCCAGCACGTGTTGCGTGCTTGGCCAGTCTTTTCATCAAAAATGCAGTGCGTGCCCGACCACCATTTTTTAATACGCCATCAAGGGCTTCTAGCCACTCTTGGGTTTCTTGGGGATCTAAGTCTTCACGCAAATCATGGTCTTGATACATACACAGTCCTTTACCAATACAGTGGGCTGTCCAGACCAGCAAGCATTGAGCTTGGATGTGTTCCGCTTACAACTGACTCACCGGAGAGCGATCAGCTCCGGGTGCTTGGAATCAGCCTGTGAGTGACGGTTATCACCTGGCCTAGTTGGGCAAAACGCGAGCCTTTTGAGCCTACGAGCACCCGAATACAGGATTTTTTACCTACACCCAAGATCTGGTTTACAGATTTGGGCGACGGAAATTCTCACAGCTTTTTATGCATAAATCAACTAAATGAAACTATTTTTTATGTGAATAAACTATTACAACATCATCATAGAATGCATCAAAAACAATGGCTTACAACCTGCAAGCCATTGCCTTCAAATTACTCAAAGCGGTAAGCGGGTAAGGCGGCCTTAAACTTAGCAGGCTCGCCACTCGCCTTTCCGGCAGGAATCGACTTCGGCCATTTACCGGCGTTATACACCAGCAGAGCGCGCTGCTTGTTCGCCGCAAAATCGCGTTGGGTTGCCGCAAGCCAGTCGCTGTAACTCAAGCCCTCTAGGGCCTCTAGCAATAATTCGCGGCTATTAAACTTGGGATAATCGTCCAGCAAATCCTGCCAGTGACGGGCTGCGGCGTCCCATAAATTTTCAGGCTGCTCTGCAAGACGTAGCAACAAGCCAGCCTTATGTTTATTGAAACTTGCTTCGTCTACACCAGTGGTCAGCCACTGCTGAATGTATGCATTAATCTCACCCTGAACTGCGGCGGGATCAAGCACCGGCGACTGCACTAAAAAGATCATGCCGGCAACTTCACGCTGAGGGTAAACACTGGCGCTAACGACATAACCCAACTGCTTTTCCGTACGCAATTGATGATAGAAATCTGCACTCATCATCTGCGCTGTTAAGCCCATCGCCACCCGCGCCTGCATGCCCTTAACCGCACTTTGCACATACAAGAGCACCGCGCTGTCGTCATGCTCCGCAGCAATTTTTCGCACCGCCGTTCCTGCGGCCAATTGCGTCACAAACTGCGCCGGCGACCGTGTTTCTACTGCATTTGGTAGCGCTGTCGTCACCACCTCAGCCAACGCCTCGGCGTCGGCCTCGTCAAAATTGCCATCTACCAACATACGTAAATGCAGATTTTTCATTACTGAATTCACATGCTCGGCAACGGCGGCCATATCAGCAGCCTGAGTCGCGGCTTCGTGTTCTACTAAACCTGGCGTCTCGCGATTCAGCATTCGTGGTAATTCAGCAACCACCTGCTGATAAGGTGATTGGCGACGGGCATTTTCAAACTGACGAAGGCGCTGCGCCTTTAATCTTGAAAAGCGACTTTGCTGCCATTCTGGGGCTTTCAATACCGCCAGTAACTCAGCCAGCAGTTCGCCCTGCTTCTGATTGAAGCCGCCGACGCTGATTTGAATACCGCGCCACCCCACCGACACATCAAAATCCAAGCCCGCTAACTGTGCTGGATAAGCCAACTCATTTAGCTGATCTTTCACCATACGCAGCCATAAATCACTCTTTGCACGCTGCTCCGCGTCCGTCACCGCCTCCTCAGACTCGAGCAATAAATACACTCGCCCCTTTGGCAATTCAAATACATCGTCAGTATTCAGCCACAACTCAATTGGCGCACTGGCCAATAGCTTAGGCGCAGATTCTCCACCTGCTTTGAGGCTAAAATCAGAGGCGACAAAATTATTCTTTGCCGGCAAACCAAGACCTGCGGTATCGCTTTTGGTCAAAGCACTTAATTGCTCGGCGCTGACTTCACGCTGGCCGTAATTAACTTGATAGCGAGCAATCTCGGCATCGACACTCACATCCGGTGCCACCAAGCTGATGTAGCTATTTTCTGGCGTCATCACCGCCAAAAATTCTTTTAAAACGTCAGGCCGATAGTCACCCATCAAATACGGCCCACGCAGTAACTCTTGGGCAGGATATTTCTGCAGCGCCATAGATAGCTGAACCACTTCGTTTATCGGTGCATTTTGCGCCCTAAACATAAACTCTTGTTTGGCTAAGCCCGCCTGCTCTTCAAAACGCCATTCTTCAATGCCGCTGTCACGTAGCTGCGCAATGCCTTCGTAAATCAAACCAACAATCTCGTCGACATGCTTAAGGCCTGCATCAGTTAAAGAAACGTCAACACCAAACAGCGCACCGCCCTGATAATCAAAGCTCTGGCCCGCACTTAAATTTTCGGCCCAGCCTCGCGCTTTAAGCACCGACAGCAAGCTGCCATCGCCTTCATGCCCCAGAATATTACCGATATAGTTCAAGGGCTTGCTGCGCCAGTATTGCTCCGCATCGGGTACTGGGAAATTAACCGACAGCGAACGACGATTTTGCACCGGTTGAATATTTATCCAGCGCGGTAAGTCGCCGGCCTTAAATAAAGGTGCATCGATAGCCGCCAAATGACGATTGCGATTTTTTACAGCGCTGAATTTGGGCCGCACAAGAGCCTCTAAGTCCGCCAATGACTCACGACCAATTACCGTTAAGGTCATGATGTTGGCAGAGTAATTTTTGCGATAAAAACTCAGCAGCTGCTCCCGCAGTGCCGCCTCTTCGCTGCTGTGCAGCGTGTCGAGGTTACCCACCGAAAATTTGGCGAAGGGGTGTTCTTGATTTAGCTGCGACTTAAACACCGCCAACTCACGGCGCTGATCGTCACGTATACGGGCGCGATACTCGGAATTCACCGCGTTCACTTCACGCTGCACATACTCAGCATTAAATAATGGCCCCACAAAAAACTGGGCGAATTGATCCAGTGCCGGCTCTAAAGAATCGGCGCTAATATCAAAAAAGTAATTGGTGTGTTCAAAGCTGGTAAAGGCGTTGTGACTACCACCGTGGGCAGTGATATATGCCTGATAGGCACCGGCCTCTGGGTATTTTTCAGTGCCCAAAAATAACATGTGCTCTAAAAAATGCGCCAAACCTTGATAGTCTTTGGGGTCTTGGCGACTACCCACATTCACGTCTAAGGACGCGGCGGCTTTGTCGGCCCCCGCATCTGAAATCAGCATAACCCGCAGACCATTTTCAAGCTCGATATAGCGATATTCGCGCTGGTCACTGACGGGTTTTAAAACCCCTTCACTGGCATCACCTAGATTCAACCAACTGCAGGCTGCCAACTGAAAAATGAGGACAAACAAAGTCACTGATTTCAAATATTTCACAAACCTTCCTTCACCACGTTGAATGATTTTTCTCTGTTATTCGTCGGCCAGCATATCCGTCGTGTTCTCTCCCGCCACCTTGGGCCGCGGCCACGCATATAAAATTGCCTTCACAAGGGTGGCCAATGGGATGGCAAAAAACACCCCCCAAATCCCCCAGAAACCGCCGAAGACTAATACCGCAACAATAATCGCCACAGGGTGCATATTCACTGCTTCTGAAAACAATAGCGGCACCAAGACATTGCCATCGAGGCCTTGAATCACGCTGTAGACAATAAACAGGGTAAAAAACTCCCCTCCCCAGCCCCATTGAATAAAGCCCACGAGCAATACCGGCAAGGTAACCACCGCCGCGCCGATATAGGGAATAACCACCGACAGCCCGACCGCCAACGCCAGCAAGGCCGAGTAGTTCAAGCCAATCACCACAAAGGCGATATACGAGACAAAACCGACGATGACAATCTCTACCGCTTTACCGCGAACATAGTTGGCAACCTGAACATTCATTTCTGCCCAAACTGCGCTTAGCAGGGGACGCCGCCCAGGTAAAAAGCTCGCCAGCCAAGACAGGATGGTCTCTTTATCTTTCAAAAAGAAAAACACCAGTATCGGAATCAGAATGATATTTATAACTAAACCGACCACATTCGGGAGCTGGGCAATAGAGAATGACAGCAAGTACTGCCCAACTGAGCCGAGTTCTTTGCTGGCCAGGGCCATCCAGTCGCGAATTTGCTGTTCAGTGAACATTTCCGAGCGCTGTGGAAGTAGCAGCAAAAGTTGCTGAAGCTTACGCAGCATGGCAGGTAATTCTTGAAAAAGATTCGTCAACTGCTGCCAAACCAGCGGCAGTAGCACTACTAAAACACCAAAGAAAATACTGACAAAAACCAGATAAGTGATGGCAATCGTCAGCCAGCGAGACATGCCCATATTACTGAGGCGAGCAATAATGCCCTGCATCATAAACGCTAAAACAATACTGGCAACAATAGGCACCAATACATTACCCAACGTCACCATTAACAAAAAACACGCGCCAATCAACAGCAGCAGCACCACTGTTTCTTCTTCTGCGAACAGGCGGTCAAACCATGAACGAACAATACCCAGCATGACTGAGATTCCTATAAAGTTGGTGACGTGAGTCGGGCAGTGTTACTTCTTTTTAAAGAGATAGCGATAGGTGCCAACGTTATCTTCGCTCAATAGCAAAGTATTGCCGCTTTGCTTGGCAAATACCTCAAAATCCCGCACAGAACCGGCATCGGTCGCTAACACTTCTAGTACTTCGCCACTGGCCATACGATTTAAGGCCTGTTTTGCTTTTAATAGCGGCAGCGGGCAATCTAGGCCTGCGGCATCTAAAAAGACATTAATTTCAGTCATAGTTTCCGTATCAAAACGATAAAATAATGAGGCCTGCTAAAATATAAGCATCTATAAGGTCAATGCCTTAGCGCCGTTGGCCCCTAGTATAGCCTGCGACGTCGAGCGCCCCAAGGGATCGCGTCGCGGCCTAACGAGAACAATAATTTACACCTACTTAAACAAGCACTTTTAATGAATAAGAAGGTCATAGGCTAAGCGCTCTAGTATGATAAAAGACCGCACTATTTTCGCGATGCAAGGTATATAAGATTGACTGTGTTTAAACATCTGCTCGGTATTGGTTTACTACTCACTGCAGGCCTTAGCCTCGCAGATAACAGCCCATCCACTAATTTACCTGATCTAGGGGACGTTACAGCGTCGCGCTATTCCGCCCAGCAAGAGCACGACTTGGGCAGAATGTGGCTTAAAATGTTCCGCAATAGTGTAAAAACCGTCGATGATCCGCTGATGCAGGATTATATTGAATCACTACTTTACCGCCTGGTATCTAACAGCGAGCTAAAAGACCGACGCCTAGAAACCGTGGTTGTGGATAACCCCACCATTAACGCCTTTGCGGTACCCGGTGGCGTGATTGGTGTGCACAGCGGTTTATTTCTAAACACTGACAACGAAGCCCAACTCGCCGGCGTACTCGCCCACGAAATAGCCCACATTAGCCAGCGTCATTTCACTCGCTCACTAGACAAGTCTGCGCAAAATACCATACCAACCCTTGCGGGTTTACTCGCTGGCGTAGTGCTTGCCGCCACCGCCGGCGCAGATGCCGGCATGGCCGCCATTACGGCAACCCAGGCCGCAGCGCTAGATAGTCAATTGCGCTTTAGTCGTCAAAATGAACAAGAAGCAGATCGCCTAGGCATGGAAACCTTGGCAAAAACCGGCTTAGACCCTAATGGCGTACCGAGCATGTTCGAAAACATGGGCAAAAATCTGCGCTACGCCCGCTCCAAACCCCCAGAGTTTTTGCTAACTCACCCGCTGACCGATAGCCGTGTCGCCGACAGTAAAAACCGCGCCCGCCAATATCCGCGCAAAGTCTATACCGACAATCTGAATTATCAGTTGATGAAAATGCGCGCTACCCTGTTTCACAGTAATAACGCCGAAGATCAACTTAAAAACTGGTCTGGCAGCTCCGGCGTTAACGGTGAAGCCCATCGCTACGGCGTGGTAATTGCCCTCATCAAACTAGAACGCTGGGACGAAGCACGGGAAAAGCTCGAGCCCCTGCTAAAAGACGACGGCGACCGCATTGCCTATCGCATTGCCGAGGCGGACATACTCATGGGCAAAAAAGAGTATGACAAAGCCATTGCCATGCTTAGTAGGCAATTGGCTATTAGCCCCGGCAACAACCCATATACAATGGCACTGGCCGAGGCCCTGCAAGACGCCAATCGCTACGACGAAGCTGACCATTTATTAAGTACGCAGTCTCAGCGTCGCCCCGACGACCCGCATCTGTGGTATCGGCTAGCTGAAGTGCGTGGCTTAGCGGGGAATATTCTGGGTGTACACCTCGCCCGTGCGGAGTACTTTATTCTTGTTGGCCAATTTGAACGAGCCAAGCAACAGCTGCGCTACGGTTACGACCGCACCGGCAGCAATCATATTGAGCAAAGCCGAATTAGAAAACGGCTAAAGGATATTGCCGATATGGAAGAAAAATTGAAACAGCTATAAATCCATGCCAGAAATAAAAACGCCGCTAAATTTAGCGGCGTTTTTTTATATATGCGTCACGCGATTAGCGCTTACCGGCTGCAAAATCCAGCATTCGCGTTAATGGCTTCATGGCCTCTAGCCCCAACGCTGGATCAACAAACACCTCATTTGTGCCGCTTTCAAGCACGGCGGCCAAATTATCTAAGGCATTCATCGCCATCCACGGGCAGTTAGCACAGCTGCGACAGGTGGCACCGCTACCCGCCGTTGGCGCAATAATAAATTCCTTATCTGGCACTTGCTGCTGAAGCTTATAAAAAATTCCCTGATCCGTAGCGACAATCATCTGCTTATTCGGCAAGTCCCGCGCGGCATTAATAATTTGTGTTGTTGAGCCGACCATATCAGCCAATTCAACCACGCTCGCCGGCGACTCGGGGTGCACAAGCACCGCCGCATCGGGGTAAACCTTTTTCAGATCGAGAATACCCTGCGCTTTAAATTCTTCATGAACAATACAGGCGCCATCCCATAGCAATACATCGGCGCCGGTCTCTCGGCGAACGTAATCACCCAAATGCTTGTCGGGGGCCCAGAGTATTTTTTGCCCTTCGCCGTCTAAGTAATCCACCACGTCTAAAGCAATACTAGAGGTCACCACCCAGTCTGCACGGGCTTTTACTGCGGCTGAGGTATTTGCATAAACCACGACGGTGCGGTCGGGGTGCTCGTCGCAAAATGCAGAAAACTCATCGATTGGGCAACCAATATCTAAAGAGCAGGTGGCCTCTAAAGTCGGCATTAATATGCGCTTTTCAGGGGACAATATCTTAGCGGTTTCGCCCATAAACTTAACGCCCGCCACCACCAGCGTTGAGGCGTCATGATCGCGACCAAAGCGCGCCATTTCCAAAGAGTCAGATACACAGCCACCGGTTTCTTCGGCCAGCGCCTGAATTTCGGGGTCGGTGTAATAATGCGCCACTAAAACCGCATTGCGCTCAATAAGCAGGCGCTTAATTTTTTCACGCAAGGCCGCCCGCTCTTCTGCTGGGACCTTGGGTTGCTCATGCAACTGCGCCAAATGTTCGCGAACCACCTGTTGCGCTGAAGCTTGTTCCGCCATAACTCTATCTCTTTGTCACGGATACTGGGGTCGCGAAGTTTAACAGAATTGCTAGAAGCAATCCCAGCGCTTAGCTCCCCAGCAAAAAGCATCGCTCATAAAATGCCGTAGCCACTGCTGTTAAAAATTCACATTTATTGAAGCAAAAAGCAATATTCAGGTCTTCCGGCCCCAGCAAAAAGTCAATAAATACAATTTAATTCAATAACTTAATAACAATTAATCGATTTCTACAGAATTACCTGCCTCGAGCAAACCTAAGTAAACACCCGTTGACAAACACGCGCTGCAAGCCTATTGTGCACACACGTTTACTAAGTGCTGATTTAAATATAGATCAGCAGCTCAATTTTTAGACATTAAGGAGAGGATATGAGCCTTGCCACAACAACAGCCCGCAGTGCTTGGCGCCGTATCGTCGATACACCGCTAATCAATGCACTGGCCGCGCCACACGGAATCGGCCGCTACCTTGAGGTTATCAACCCCATGTGGTCGCTGGATAACACTCGTATCCCGGCGCGTATCACCAACATCACCCGGGAAACCGATGATTCAGTGAGTATCGAACTCTCTCCCAATGGTGAGTGGACACATTTTCAAGCTGGTCAATTTATTCAAGTTCACATCGAAGTTAATGGCCGCCAGCACAATCGCTGCTACTCACTTAGCCGCAGCGCCTTTACCACGAAACCGCGTATTACGGTGAAAGACCATGACGATGGATTTATTTCGCACTATTTAAACACCCAACTAAAAGTGGGCGACCGTATTGCGATCTCGCTAGCTCAAGGTGATTTTGTGCTGCCCACGCAAATACCAAGCGCACTACTTTTTGTTGCCGCTGGCAGCGGCATTACCCCCGTTATGGCAATGATTGATACCCTGCTGGAGTATAAGCACGATAGCGCGATCACCCTTCTGTACTACAGCCGCAATAAAACAAGCTGCATTTTTAAAGAACGCTTAGAAGAATTAGCCCAGCAGCACCCTAATTTTTCCTTGCTGATGGTTTACAGCCAAAATGACTCTACAGCTGAGCATGGTCTACAGGGCCACTTTAATCAGCAGCATCTTCTTAAGGCACTGAGTCTTAATCCCGCATTGACAGAACAAACCAAGGCACTTTCGCTGCCACTAAGCTATGTATGCGGGCCGGAGCAATTAATAAATGCAGTGCAGTCTGAATACGAATTGCTAGGCCATAAAGACAAATTACTCAGCGAGCGCTTCAAGGCCGCAACTGCGGCGCAATACGAAGGTGAAGTAGCCGGCGATATCGCATTTAATAAAAGCCTGTCGAATGTCGCCAACGACGGTCGCAATTTATTAGAACAAGCCGAAGACGCGGGGCTAAACCCACAGTCTGGCTGCCGGATGGGGATTTGCCATACCTGTAGCTGCTTAAAAACCAGCGGCAGTGTTCGCAATATCAGCACCGGCGAGATTAGCCATGGCGAAGAACATATCCGCTTATGTATTTCGCAGGCACTCGGCGACGTCAGCTTGTCGCTGTAGTGATCTACACCAGCCAGCCACACAAACACTAGCACCTCAATTTTGGGACAAGGCTATGAATCAAAAAACATTAAACGCCGAACAACTTGCCGCCTTTGGCGACGAAATCGACGCCATAAAACAACAGGCGCTGAGTGAGCGCGGCGCAAGAGACGCAAACTATATTAAGCGTGTCGTCGCCTTTCAGCGTGGGCTAGCAATCAGTTCTCGAATCAGCATATTTGCTGCCCTGCCGTTTTTACCATCACTTGGCCTAGCAGTAGCTAGTTGGCCAGTATTTTGGCTGCTCATCTGCGCGGGAAGCATTGGACTGGGTATTGCCAAAATTCTCGACAATATGGAAATTGGCCACAATATTATTCACGGCCAATACGACTGGATGGGGGACCCACGCTTCCATTCCAAATTCTACGACTGGGACACCAACTGCCCGAGCGAGCAATGGGCGCATTCCCATAATTATGAGCACCACACCTACACCAATATATTGGGTAAAGACCGCGATATTGGCTACGGTATTTTACGCATGGACGCTGCGCAATATTGGCATCCAGCTTATTTAGCCAACCCCATTTTTGCGACCTTACTAATGTTGTTCTTTGATATGGGTGTTGCACTGCACGACGTTGAAATGGACAGCCTGCGCACCGGCAAACGGTCATTCCGCGAAACTTGGCCAAAGCTAAAGCAATCCTTGCGCAAGACAGCGCGGATTTGGGGTAAAGATTTCATTTTATTTCCCGCCCTTGCAGGGCCGCTATTCCCAGTTGTTATGGCCGCCAATGCCGTCGCTAACCTTATAAGAAATATCTGGAGTTTCACCATTATATTCTGCGGGCACTTTCCAGCAGAGGTTCACACCTTTCCCAAGCATGTTTGTGAAAACGAAACCCAAGGTCATTGGTATTACCGCCAGCTACTTGGCTCTGCAAACATCGAGGGCGGCAAGCTCTTTCATATCATGAGCGGAAACTTGTCTCACCAAATTGAACACCATCTGTTTCCCGATGTTCCTGCGCACCGCTACGCTGAAATGGCGCTAAAGGTACGCAAGGTCTGTAATAAATACGGTATTCCATATAACACCGGCCCGCTGTGGAGCCAGTACGCCTCGGTTTGGGCAAAAATATTTAAACTGGCCTTACCGCCCCGCAACTCTCAAACCTCGATCACCGCATAACTATCAATACCACCCACCACATCCTTCGCTGGCCACATCCAGCGAGGGCTTGTAAACTTGCTTACTATATTCTGAGCACCGCGCCTGACACCCCGAACCAAGAGCTTCGCGGGATTCCCCTTCAATACGCGATGCAATAACTCTCGACCAAGGTTAAGCAACTCTATGAGTCGTCCACAAAAGCGTCATCGCAGCCACGGCGATACCCTCATTAATACACGGCAGGCACTACTCGAAGCCGTACTAGAATTGATCAACCGCGATAAAAGTTTTGACGGTATCAGCCTGCGAGAAGTCACCCGCGAAATTGGCATTACCCCCGGCGCTTTTTACCGACACTTTCCAGACATGGACAGCCTTGGACTGGAATTAGTTACCTCATCCTTCAGTACCCTGCGCACCATGCTAATCACAGTGCGGGCCAATCCCATTCCAGAAGAATTAATAATCCGCCGCTCGGTGGAAACCTTCATCACCTATGTCCGCGCCCACCGTCGACAGTTTCAGTTTATTAGCCGAGAGGCCTTTGGCGGTGTGGCGGTCATTCGCAACGCCATTAACGATGAATTCAAGCAACTCGAAGTTGAACTCGCCAGTGATTTAGCCCGCCTAGTAAGTAGCGACAATTGGAGCGAGGAAGATCTGCAAATGCTGGCGAGCTTGATGATCGGCTCAATGATTCAAATCGTCACCCAGCAATTGATGGGAAGACCCCGTGGCGAAGACGATGCTGAACTCATCCAAAAAGCAGAAAAACAATTACGACTGATCGCCTTAGGCGCCAATGCTTGGCATAGTTCAGGCAGCAAAAATGAATCTTGATCAAGACCCGCAACTGCTGATTGACGCAGTAAACCAAGTCATGCCCTTTGGAAAATACCAAGGTCGAAAGTTACTCGAACTTCCAGAACCTTATTTGGTGTGGTTTCACAAACAGGGTTTTCCCAAGGGCAAGCTCGGTGAACAGCTCGCGCTAATGTACGAGATTAAACTCAATGGCCTCGAAAATATGCTAAGGCCATTGCTACGCTAAACACCTTTACTACAAGCCCAGCAGCGGCGAATTTAATAATGGAATTGCCGGAATGATGGTCAGACCTTCTGAAATAATCGTACCGCCGCCAAGAATAAAATCGCCAGTCGATAATGGGTCATTCATCAGCACGTCTAATATAGGCACTAGCTGCCCCTTCAATGGTCCACCTAAGCTTATTACGATATCGAGTGGATTGCGCCCGCTTAACAATATATCGCTGCCCGCATTAAAGAACGCACCGCCATTTTCAATACTGCGCGGCAATAATCCCAAATTACTAATAGGAGCGTAAAGCACCGCGCCAGGGCCATCGCTAAGCGACAATAAATTCGCCAACTCCGCTTGCGCAAACACCTTTGTACTCAGAAGTGGCATTGACATCAGCAGCGCTGCAGCTACTAAAGGTTTAGATATAATACGATTTAATTTCATGTGTACTTCCTTTTTATTCTAAAAATTAAAAAAGCGGAGGACGCGCCGTCCACACATCCTCCGCAAGGGTGTTTTTCTCACTCAAAACAGCGTGTCGAAATCCCATTTCAGTTTTAAACCATAGGTACGCGGTGGCGCTAAGGTCACTGTGCGACCAAAGTCCTGCTGCACCATCGCTTGGGTATAGTCTTTGTCTTTCGCGTTATTAACAAAGGCCGTTAATTGCAAACCAAGTGGGTCGTAAAAATATGAGACGCGACCTGCCCAAGTTTCATATTGGTCTTGTTCAAAATGCGGTGATGCTTGGGGAGTCGTGTTGTAGCCACCGTTGTAGTAATAGTCCACACCAAACTCAAGATTACCCATCTCACCTAAACTCAAGAATTGGTTGGCCGACACGCTGGAGCTAAAGCGCGGCGTTCTCACAATACGATTGCCGCTAAAGTCCCGAGCAGGGTCACCTGTTAAACTATCGTCACCAAAATACAGACCGGTGTCGTCATCAAAGCCGGCGCCGTTTTTATAATCGGTATAATAGGCGTCTAGGTATGTCGCACCGCCACTGAACACTAGACCAGGATTAAGATCCGCCATTGGCTGCCATTGAAAATCAATTTCAGCACCCTCTATTTCAGCAGTACCTGCATTTTTAAAACTCACAATACCGCCAGAGGGAATGGCGACAAGGGCTGTTAATAAGCCGTCTATCTTCGTTTTAAATATTGCGCCGTTCAGACGCAAGGTGCTATCAAACAGATCAGACTTAAAACCTAACTCAAAAGCTGTTGCCTCTTCTTTATCTACCGGATCAGGGTTGGTAAAGAAATTAACAATATTATAGGTTGGGCTCTTATAGCCGCGCTGAGCAGAGGCAAATATCTGCAAATTGTCTGAAGGAAAGAACTGTATTGCGATTCGCGGTGAAACCGTCTTTTCTTCCAGATCCGGCGCTTCAAAATCTGATATGCGAACATTTTGCGAGCGATCACCCGACTTATAATATTCATTTGGTGGATCACCCGCAGTCGGCAATACCACGTCTAGATAGCTATTGGTAATGCCGCGCACTTCTTCTTGATAACGCACACCTGCCGTGACATTAAACCAATCGGTGGTAAACCACGTCGCCTGAGCGTAGGCTGAGTTAGATTCTGTAGTGAGAATACCGCCGTTACCAAGTACAACATCAGGTGTTGAATTAAGTATCGGCCCCAAAATCGGTGCTAGTAGATTCGGCAAACCAACAAGGTTAAATGCCAAGCCAGTTGGATTAAGCGTGAGATACAAGCTCCCAAAGCCACCCTCTCCCTCTAGGCGATATAAGCCGGCAACCCACTGCAGATCCTCAGACAACCAAGTGTCCTCATTGGACAAAACCTGTAACTCGTAGGTTTTTTGATCATTGAACTGGTCAGCACTGTAAAAATAGGCCTCTGCCTGCTCCGTTGAATCAAGGTCGTAATGGGCCTCGTCAACGATGGCGTAGTTTTCTGAATAAATAAATTTCACATCTACAGGACCCGGATGCCATTCAAATATCCCGCCATATAATTCGTTCATAGTAGAGTTGCCACCAAGATCGTCGTTATGCCAAACACGATCTTGCTCGTCGGCTTCCACACCGGCTAATAGCACTGGCGACGGTCTGGTGTTTTCTTGCGACAAGGAGTTACTGGTAAATTGATTCCCGTAAGATGCAATTAAGGTCATTGAGAAACTGTCCCAAGGGTCCCAACGCATTTTGACGCGAGCGCCCTCTGCAAACTCATCCCTCATGGGACCTGGCTCGCCAAACACTTCATTGCGACCATATAAGTCTTGCGAACTATTAAATAGAGAGACCGTTAGACCCAAGGTATCTGTCACAGGCAAGCCCAAATAAAGCTGACTGGCCTTGGCGTTGTAATTACCGATTTCGGTCTTTAAATAGCCGGTAAACTCCTCCGGTGGATCTTCTGTAATAATGCTGATCGCGCCGCCGGTCGCATTGCGCCCAAACAAGGTTCCCTGCGGTCCCTTTAGCACCTCGACACGCTTCACTGCGCCTAGTGTGTCTTGCTTACCCTGACTTGGGCCAATGTTAATCCCATCAATATAAGTGGCAATACTGGGATCAGCATTCGGAAGGAATGCATCAGTTCCAATACCGCGCAAATAGATTACCGTATAGCCATATGCATAGGTAAAGGTGAGGCCTGGAGTGATCTTTTGAAGATCTGCGGTGGAGTCGACCCCCATTGCATCTAGCTTTTCACCGCTAAAAGCGCTAATCATAATAGGAATATCTTGTGAGTCCTCTTCGCGCTTTTGGGCCGTAACCATGACCTCCTCAATTAAGCGGCTTCCCTGACCGGCGGCAAGCGCCGATGTAGGAATTGACACCGCCGCGCCACTACCAATAGCCAAGGCCATCATTCGATAAAGGTAATTCATGTTTCACACACCATTATTATCTGTTTTTATTAAGCAGCGATGCAGGTGTCTATTCGCACCTACTTTGTACTGCCACTTCCAGGTTTTCTATTTACGTCTTCTTTATCAACGCCGTAGCAAAAACTGCTGCTGCACCAAAGTCTGCCAAGGCTAATACCAATAGCGCCGGAGATACGCCCTGCATATACCCAAACAGCAACCACCCTCCAGCAAATATTTTTACCAGCAAGCTAATTAATACCAGATTTCTACTGTCGGGAATCCGTAACCGAAGTAATGAAAAGCCCAGCCCCAGTACTCCGGCAATCCCCACAAAGGTAATTAATGCCGTCTTCGCCGAACCAACGTAGAAGCCAGCGTCGCCAAAGGAAAGTATGATACTGATCAAATACTCATTGAGACACGGAATGGCTAAGAGTAAAAACAAGCCTACATCCGACACATAGAAACTACGGTGACTAGGCAGCATTGTTGGTAAACGCCTTATAAGCCACTGTGGTATTCATAAAATCGCGGAACCACAGCCATTTTCCGTCTTTACAGGTGATAACGTGTACGAAGGGCGATTTAATTTCATTGCCGTTAATTTTAGTCGTTAAGCGCAAGTGGCCTACCACAATGACCTTGTCGTTTTCACAGATAAACTCGTCGGCCTCGAATACATGAATATCAACCGAAGAAAGTACCGTATTAAAAAATTCTCGACATTCGGCTAGGCCCTTGTAGTCTCCAGCATAGGGAATTTCGCTAGGCCCATAGAATTCAATGTGGGCATCGTCATGCAGCAGCTCCACTATGCCATCAACATCATGACTGCCAAATCTAAAAAACACCTCTTTAGTTAAGGCCAGATTCGCTTCTTCCAGCTTCTTTGCTTCGATATCACTCATTATTATTCCCCTATTCGGATTGAGCTATTGTGATTTTTAAAGTTTTTAATTCTTCTTTTAGACTTAACTGACACAGAAGGCGGCTACCGCTACGAACATGTAATAAACCGTCTAAAACATCCCGCTCGCTATCATCGCAATCTGATAAATACTTTGCGTCGCCTTCATCGGTATAGACATGACAAGTTGCGCAGGAACAACATCCGCCACACAAGGCATCAATTTTCATTTCATCGCTGAGCTGTGTAAAAAGCGCTGACAAATCAGGCACCTCGTACTCGGCTACCTCACCGCTTCTATCTCTTACTATTACTTCCACGCTACATGCCTTATATCTGTAAATTAAATTTAGCTACCACGCTTTGCTATCAGTTGTAGCGGTAGCGTGGCAAAGCCATAAGCTAGTAGGCCACCAGATTGACGCTTTGAATTAGCTAACTCGCCATTAACCCCTTCGCATTTATCAAGAATGACATTAAGCATAATTTCGGCCTCTACACGGGCCAACGGCGCGCCTAGACAATGATGAATTCCTCTGCCGAAGGTGATGTGTTTGGCAATATTTTTGCGACCAATAATAAATTTTTCTGGTTCAGGGAATACATTTTCATCATGATTCGCCGCCGCCATAAAAAATGCGATCCAGTCTCCAGCTTTAATTGCCTGACCTGAAATTTCACAATCTTGAAGCACTAAACGAAATAGACGTTGCGGCGGCCCATCTCGGCGCAAACACTCTTCCATAAAGGGCCGAATCAAACTGCGGTCAGACTTTAATTTAGAGAACCACTCTGCATCCTCAAGCATGACCCCCATCAAGTTACCTAAGAAATATGTGGTTGTTTCGGCACCGGCAACCACCAAGGTAATGCAGAACAAAACAACCTCTTCCTTAGATAAAGTGTCACCTTCGTACTCCGCATTAATAAATGCTGTCATAAGGTCATCCGATACCTTATTACCCGCTTCAATATCCGCGTAGCGCTTGCCTACCGCAGCCACAAAATAGTTGAAGAGTTCAACATTACAAGCTTGGCGTTCTTCCGGTGTAAAGTCAGATGAAACCATAAATGCATTGGCCCAACGTACCAACAACTTATAATCTTCTGGTGGCAAACCCATTAAATAGGTCATTACTAGCGCGGGAATCACGCCAGCCACGTCCACCATAAAATCCATTTCTGCGTTGAGCTTACGGTCTACAATTTTATTAATATCTGTGCGCAATCTATCCACAATATCGTCGTGGATACGCTTTGGAGTAAACGCCATCTTCGCCAAATTTCTTAACGCCGTATGACGAGGACGATCATGATTTACCAGCATCAAGCTTGGCGCGCTGGAGTTTGCCTGCATCGGGTCTTCCGATGAAAATATCTCAGGGTTACGCAATACATAATCAACGTCTTCGTAGCGAGTCACTACCCACGCTGGATAAGGTGTATCCACACCGGGCACGGTACCTGGCGGATAATCCAGCAAGCCATTCACTGGCGCATGACTGCGCAGCTGCTTATAAACTGGATATGGATTACTAATACACTCCGGCGACAACATGTTTTTAATGAGGAGTTCGATGTCAGTCTCGGTACTACTCATAGCGCTATTATTCATATTTTCCTCATTAATTTATTAACCATTCTGAACACACCTGAATATGGCGGCGTGACAAAGCCGGACACATCAACAATTCCTGATTTGTATACCGCTCTATTATTTGAAAACTCTTTGAAACCGTATTCACCACGGTACTTGCCCATGCCGCTGCCACCCACACCACCAAAGGGCAGGTCGTCATTGGCGTATTGAAAAATAACGTCGTTTTTAACCAAACCACCTGAACTGGTTTCGCGGGCGACACGTCGAAATTCAGTTTCACTGCGGCCGAAGTAATAAATAACCAAGGGATGCGACGATTGATTGATATAAGCGATTTGCTCAGAAAGATCGCCTATGGTCTTGATTAGCAGAACCGGGCCAAATATTTCAGAACTATTTATTCCGGCGTCTGCTGATGGATTTATGACTACCGTTAATTGGTAGGCCGACTGATTGTGGCCGGAAAATCGCATCACTCTAGCGTTTGTGCTCTCACCTTCCGCTATTAAATAATCGATACGCTGACGATGGCGTTCATTCACTATGGAAACTGAATCGGCGGAACCCTGGGATGAATCGGCGTGCTCTACTTCGGATTTCAAGTCGAGTAAAAATGCCTCTAGCCTATCCTCAGCGATTAAAAGGTAATCCGGCGCAATACAGATTTGCCCCGCATTGAAGTATTTACCAAAGGCAATTCGCTTAGCGGTTAATTTTAAATCGGCAGAGCTACTGACTATGACCGGCGACTTACCCCCCAGCTCAAGTGTTAGTGGCACAAGGTTTTCTGCGGCATCTCGCATAATATGCTTCGCCACCGTTTCGCCACCGGTATAAATAATGTGATCAAAGGGCAGCTTCACAAAGGCTTGCGCCACATCTACATCACCACAGGCAACGGCCACTTCATCGTCAGTGAAATATTGCGAAATCAATTTTTCTAATAACGCCGAAGTCGCCGGCGTGGCCTCTGAGGGTTTTATAAACGCACGATTTCCAGCAGCCAATACCGACACCAATGGCGATAAAGCCAAATTTATTGGGAAGTTCCAAGGACTAACAATACCTACCACGCCCTTGGGGAAGGCTTCCACATAGGTTTTGGCTCCACTCATTCTCAAACTCAAGTCAGGTATGCGACGCTCTGCCTTCATCCAGAATTTCAAATTCTTTAAGGCATGGTTAACCGACTTAATACTGGTAGTAATGTCCGCAAATGAACTTTGATCCGCAGATCGATAGCCGAAATCCTGAGATAAAGCCTCGCACCATGCCGACTCATGCTCAGTCAACATTGCTTTAACACGACGCAAGCGATCCAAGCGAGCCGTAAGCGAAGGATAGCGCTCTAGGTAATAAGCCTTGCGCAAGACCTGGAACTGGGGCTCTAAGTTATTACTGCTGACAGACATAAACTATTTCGACTCGTTATTGTTTCGAAAAAGAATACAAGCCAAAAGAAATAGTGTCAACAAGAAATAGTTTCTATATTATCACTATGTCGAAATTCAAATATCTTGACACTGCCGCCAATCAACCCTAAATTCACATATAAATCAGTACATTGGGAAAAAAATTGAGTAACAACTGGAAAAAACACGACGACGTGCCCGTCAATGCGGAAACCGCGCCAAATATGTTTTTGGACTATTTCTACCCAATTCATTTTTCAATCGGGATGAAAATAGAGGCCGGGTTAATGGAGTGCGGGCGGCTTGATCGCCATCAAACCGTTATTATGTGGATACTTCGTTCAGAAACTCAGCGCAGTGGTGAAAGCGCTATCAGTCGCAAAGACGTGGTTAGATTAATGACTAACTGGTACGACATTACCAGCAGCAGCGTATCGAAGGCGCTACGCGCACTGGCGAAATCGCCGCTTAATTACATAGAGCTGGAAGAAGACCCTAACTCCGGGCGCGAAAAATTAATCACCCTTACTCCCGCTGGTGAACAACACTGTAAAGAAATGATTGCCAGTGCCTGCAATGTGATTAAGCGCATTACTGAAAACTTTTCTGAAGATGAAAACAAAATGGGTATCTATATGTTTATGCGTATGGATGACGAATTTTCAAAAATCAGAGGCTAATCGTATTAGACCTGTAAATTCCTTTGAGTAAGCCCATTGACGACTTTATCGCGCCACATTGCGCGGATGAGATCGACATACTCTACCAAGACGAAGACATTCTGCTAATCAGTAAGCCAAGTGGCTTGCTGAGTCTTTCTGGGAAAAATCCTTTAAATAAAGACTCTGTGCATTTTCGTATGTCCCAGAAGTTTCCGAGTATTAGCCTTGCCCATCGCTTAGATTTTGGCACGTCGGGTATTATGCTTTTAGCACTTAATAAAAAAGCCAATGCCAATCTGAACAAGCAGTTTCAAAATCGTAGCGTTAAAAAAACCTATATTAGCGAACTGCTGGGGCATATTGCGGAAGACAGCGGAATTATCGATGCCGCCATCGCTAAAGATCCAGAAAATTTTCCCGTACTGAAGCTATGCGAAAAACTAGGCAAATCAGCGCAAAGTCATTTTAAGATTATTTCGCGACTAGCTAATCCAAATCGCAGTCGAGTGCTCTTCACACCAGTAACGGGACGGACTCACCAACTAAGAATTCATAGCCTAGCGATTGGCCACCCCATTTTAGGCTGTGATTTATATCATTGCGGAAATTCGGCACAACTTGCACCGAGACTACTTCTACATGCTGCTTCGCTGGAATTTGACCACCCATCAACGGGGCTGCGAATGCACGTAGCTAGCCCCTGCCCCTTTTAGGCGCCAGCAATCAGCACTCGGAATATCTAGAACTGATCGCTGTACGACATCATGCTTGCAAAGATTTCACTGGAACCATCCTTCTTCACAAGCATCACATTATAGGGCGTGAATTGGCTACCCATTTCCATACCGGGACTACCGGCGGGCATACCGGGTACCGCTAAACCTGCTGCGTCAACAGGCGGATTGGCCAAAAATTTTGCGACCACACTAGCGGGAACATGACCTTCAAAGAAATAACCTTCGGCACTGACGCCGGTATGGCATGAGCTTAAATTGGGTGGAATACCTAATGCTGCCTTGGTTTCATTCAAATTTGACGGATGCTGAACCGTCGCGGTAAAACCGCTTTCCTCAAGATGCGTCACCCACTTACCACAGCAGCCGCAAGAGGGGCTTTTAAACACCTCTAGCGCCGTTACACCCGGTGCTGACTCAGCAAAAGCAAAACCTGTGCTTAGTAATACACAGAGCAGTAGACATCTTTTAAATATGACCATCGGAACACCTGCCAAGGGTTTGTAAGGAGTATTGGCGTGAAACCACGTAAGGTGAAATTTCCGCCTACCATATAACTTGAGGATACTGTATCACAGCCGCGATTGGCGCAAAATTGCCATTTTCTGAGCCGAGCCTGCACTCGCCTACCAAGGAGCTACGGCCATCCTATTGCTGACGCGCCAGGGAAATTGCTCAATTTGAGATAGTAAGTGTTTTTTTCTCAAGCTCGCCATCGTCCACCTGCCAACTAATCCGCAAATCAATTGTGTGGCGTGATTCATCCTGAATCGCGGTTAGCTTCATATTTAGCAAGCCTTCGGGCGACATAATAAGCTCGCCGTCTTCATCACTAAATTGAAGTCGGCCCTTGGCAAGGCCCTTTGTTATTGCCTTTAAAAATTCCTGAATAGATTTTCCGTCCTGTAAAGACTCGTGACGAAAACTGCTTTTAGTTTGACGCATTTCAGCTCTTTCCTTGTTCGCTTACAAGCCGCAGATAGTTATTGCAAATAACGTGCAGGAGAAAATTCCTTGATGGCAGGATAGTCATTGCTAACACCCAACACTCTTCCCGTCGGCTCGATAATAGTGGCTCCAATCCCAATTCCAGTCAGGCCTTCTTTAAGGCGGGAATTACGATCCATAGTAATATCGCCCTCTATATGTAATAGGCCCTGTCGCAGCATTAGTCGCTGACCATCCAAGCGATTACGATGCCCGTGAACAACCGCATGAATGCCTTGGCGACAAAGCTCGGCCACCGCCCCGTTTGAAAGCGGCATATCAACATCGCGATACTTTGTCCGCATGGTATTCGCGACGGAGCCATAGTAAAAATCGAATAAATTATGCCGTAGCTGCTGCTTATACAGCTTATTGAGCGACTTCACGCCATCACGCTTTATTATCTCTATCGCTTGGTCGTCCAAGCCGGCGTGAATAAATAAAAATGAGCCACTGCGGTAGGCCAGCTGCATTTTATTAAAAAACCAGAAAAACTCACCGCCACGCTTTAGAAATAGCTTTTGGCATAGCTTTGCGGTCGCGTAAACCTCACGCCAATCCATACCCACGTCAGAAAATGCAGATTCAAACCCCGATATTTTTTTCCGCATTCGCGTCAATTCACGCTGCAAGGTCTCGTCGCGCATACGGCTCCGCGCCGACATCTCAAAGCGCTCAAACCAATCCGCCGCCGGTAATAGGCGCTTTTGACACTCCTCACGAGAGGGCACTCCCCTAAGAGCGCGCTTACTGCCTTGCAAATAGTGCTGGTATATTTCATGTAAAAGCGGAACCACCTTCGGCGACATCCGTGCAAACATATGCTCGGTATCACAATGCGCGGGCAAACTCATTGCGCGCAAACCAATGAGAAAGCGAACATCGTGATTTCCCGCCAATAATTTCACATCGGCACCGCAATCCATCAGCGCTTTCACGCTGCGCAATAAGGCTAAATTACTTGGCCCCTTATCCAAGCAGTCGCCACCAATAACGAAGCTAGCCTTGCGCCCTGCCGCCGTTAGCACAAATCCACGATGACGATGTAATTTAACGCCACCGGATACCACTAAAGACTCCTCAAAAGCCTCGGTATCTGCATGCGGATCAGACACAAAAATAATGCTTCGCTTCGGCCAAGCCCAAGGGTGCTCTGCAACAGATTTTTCTAAACTCTCTCGTAATAGCGTTCGCCGCTTTGCCAGCTTCAATGAATCACTTCGACCACCCAATTCCCAAGGTTCATAGCCAGAAGCTAGCTTCTCTGAACCGCTATCAGCCTGAGAGTTAAATTGAAGCCTGTGTGCAACACCTACTGCCATCGTGTTTTTTCCATCATCATGAGCCTACAGTTATATTTCAGCTCTATGACATTTAAATGAATACGGCGAATTAATTGCTCTTTGATTTAGCGGCAAACACTCAATCAAGCATAGTGCGCGCCCCATCACGCAGCTTCCAATCGCCGCCAATATGCACCCACTTGTCATCAATTAATTCTATATAAATAGGTTTTGCGTGGTACATGCTGAACTTTGCAATATCGTCAAAATTCAGTACACCGAGTATATGCGCGGCATGGCGAAACGCCGCACCGTGGCCCACAAATACCTTTAGAGTATCGCGCTCTGCGTTAATACAATCTTGCATACTCATGCTTATATGCTCCGCGACGCGCTGGCCAGCCATCATCAAGGATTCCGCACCCGTTAACGGCAGACAGAAATGACTATTAGACTTCCAGTCTTCGGGTAGATCGGCAAAGCGCGGGTCATCGCTAATAATTTTTTGGATCTCCGCCAAAGTCAAATTAGCTGCGCTGCCCACACTGCGCTCGCACAGGGCGTCAAAGCTTGCCAGTTGCGCTGGCATGTCGAGATGGCCTTGAATAGCCAAGCAATAGCGCTCTGCAGTTTGCCATGCCCGCAACAAGGTCGAGCTATCAATGCGATTGCAAATATCCCACTGATTTTCTGCAGCCTCAGCAATTAGCGCTGCTGCGGCCTCGTCTGTTTGGACAAAACCCCTGGCGTTTAATGGATAAGGTTGAAGTGCACTTGGAATGTGTGCGCGCTGATGATATTCGCCATGACGAACAAGCGCAGCAATTAGTCTTGGCATAGCGGCTCTAGGGCTAGTTGATTCATAATTAAATTTACGCCGCACTCAATGTCTACCTTGCCACTCAACTCCCACACTTGGGATAGTTGAAGCAAGGAGAGATAGGGCTCCTCATCTACCCCATTGTCATCCTGCAAAAATTTGCCGTTGGCGTCTTGATAAAAAGGCCCCGGCGCCTTTTTTACTGCCGCCAGTAATTCCCGGCGGGCAGCAATATCCACTGCCTGTATCATCGTTGGCTCGTCACTGTCGTGCCGCCAATTCAAAATAATGACTGCGCTCAATTCCGACGAGGCCAAAATTCTACCCATGCCATACAATGTCTCTATTGGCACATCGTATTTCTTCTCAATATTCCAAAGTTCTGAAAAAGGAAGATTATCAAAATATAACTGATCACCCTCATCCATCAAGACTCGAAGTCGAGCGTTGTTTAACAAGGTACCCGGATTAACACGAGGCAATTTCGGCACGCCAACTGCATGCACACCGTCGTCGCTGTAGCGCAGGAAAAGGCGGTCATTGCTAATAAATTTACTATCGCTATTTTCCATTAGCTTTAACATCAAGGTAGACTTTCCGCCGCCAGAAAAACCCGCTAAGGCCAGCCCAAGCCCATTTACCTGCACAGCAGCTGCGTGACAAATTAGGTAATTGGAATGCTGAAGGCGGTTCATCACTTGAGAAATAATAAAATTAACCACTTGATTGCTATTAGCCACACAGGGGCCAAGCGCCAATAGCAGCTTACTATTTTGCAGAAAAACCATACCCGTGCGCACTTTTCGCAATAGTCGGCCATCACTCAAGTCGGCATAGCTATCCTTGCGCCCTGTCTTGCCACCCTCTCTGCGCCAATCTTGAAAATTCATTTCTACTAGAGGTTCTTCCTGCTCAATAGCGGCAATGCGAATAGTCCCTTCAGTAGCAACTAAATCATCACTTGGTAATATACAGTGCAAAAAATACTTACTGAGCTCATCAAGCATTTCTAAAGAATTACTGCGCAGAGCCACCCTTATACCAGCCCATTCCAATTGAATTTCACGCGGCTCAAATACCACGCCGTCGCAAAAATGCTGGTAAAGCTCTCTACTGCTTTTCATCATGGTCTTATATTTTCCAGTACATACTCACTGTAAAGCGCTGCTGCGTCGATTCCCGCCCCTTCGAGCGCACCGCGAAATCCGCCAAAAGCTGACACTTCAAACACGACTGGGCCAATATCGGTTTCGGCCACATCGACGGTGGTAAAATCTAAATTAAATGCCGCCTGTGCGCGCTGTGCAATTTCAATAGTCTCAGCCGGTGGATCTGCTAGCGCGTAGCGGCCGCCGCTATTAATCGTTGTATTCCAACTATCACTTTGAGAAACCCGAGCGTAACTCCCTAAATACTTGCCACCCAAAAATACCAAGCCTAAATCCCGCCCAGGGAGCTCGATCTTGCGCTGCAGATACATAACAGGATTAGCTAATTGAAACTCTTGCAACTCCGCAGCAAGTGCTACGTCTTCTTGCTGAGCATTAATAATACACATTCCCCGCGCCTTGGTAGAAAAAAGGGGTTTGCATACCACCGCTGAAAACTCGCGCGCTGCAGCCATCGCTTCGTCTATATCTTCCGTTACCACCGTATCTGGCATGGGAATTCCGTGTTGCCGCAAAGTGACCGTGCAGCTAAGTCGATTAATCAACCCCAACATACTTGTCGCAGAGCTAAACACACGCACACCACGGGCCTCAACAAAGCGCAGCATTTCAAGGCGGTTAAGGGTATCTGGACTGTATTCGGCACTTATTTTCTTCACCACAATACCATCAAGATCACACAGATTAATACCGCGGTACATCAGTAATCCAAGGCTTAAATCTAAACAGACTTCTGCCATATCAATCACTAGGCGAAATCCCGTTCTAGATTCAAGTGCGTCTGCGAACACTTCGGTAGACCATTTTCCTGGTATTCCTACCACAGCGATTTTTAATTTAGACAACGAAGATCTCCTTGATCGGCACTTTGAACGACGGCACCTCACTAGCTGGCGTAGCGAGGACTTTTTCAATCAAGTAGCAGGAGCGTAAAAACATTCGCCGCGCCTGCGACTTATCAAGAGTAAAACGGCTTGAAGTAATAAAAGAACGCGCCAGCCCCAGTGCTAAACGAATCTCAAAACTATCGTCCCCCTGCTCAGCAGCAAAGCGACGGGTAGATTCACAAAAGTCTCTTGCTACCGCCATAATGCGCTGTCGAATTTGGTGATCGAGTATCTGTAAACGATAATTCGACACCATAAATACCGACACATCCTGCACATAATCCATATACCTAGAGCGATGCAGATCAATAAAATTAATTCGATTCTCCGCTGGGTCGTAAATAATATTGTCGACGTTAAAATCGCCGTGAATATAAACTGAGAAAGGTGCAAGAAAATCCCTTTCATAAACCTCTGCCTTTTTCAAAACATCTGCAAAAGCAGGAATTTTAAGACTACAAATATTAGCCTTACCCAGACGAAACTCAGGATGAATTCTATAAATTTCTGGCAGGCGTTTGCCGATTTGAGTAATAAATCCCGCAGCCACCGGCTCTTCATTGCGAGTCTGTGTCCACACTGCCTGCAGCGTTTCGCATAGCCGTTCAAGACTAATCGCAAGCTGGTTACGGTTTCCACTTAGCAGAATTTGCTCAAATGTAAGGCCAGGCAAATGTTCTATTAGCAATGCAGCCGACTGGCCACGCTTTTTATAGCTCAGTATGCGCGGCGCCAAACCTGGATAGATTTCGTGCCAGCTCTTCACTCCTTGCCGCTCTTCCTTAAGCTTGCTTTTCTGGCCCTCCTTAAAAATGGCAATTGGTTCCCTCTCATTTCCCGACCCAGCGTGAACACCGGATATAGCGCTACCTGATCGGGTTTCAGCAATAGGGAGTACCGTTAACTGACCACGCAGGGCCTCGGCCTCCAAGTGCTCTACCGACTCTTGCAGGGCGTGGTAGCGTTCAAAATTTACGGGCTGCCCGATATTTGCAGAAATAATTGTTTCACTAATATTGCGTAAGGCATCACCCATCTGCTCAACGTTATACGCAAGAAACAACGCCGTCACAAAGCTTTCGGTATATTTGCCATTGATCTTTAAAGCAGTGATATAGCGCTTATATAAGCGATGATAGCTGCGGTCTATCTGCGACTCTAGCTGAGCGATTTTCAAGGCTTGACGGCTATCGCTGTCATTAACTGCCACGCCAATCATCGCAATACCTTCACGTATCAAGGTTAGCATCGGCGGATAGCGCTCCGGAAATATCTCACTGCGCTCATCTAGATAGCTAATTTGCTTAACACTCTCGCGGCAAAGCTCAGCAATACGCTCTAGGTCGGTAGCAATGAACTCCGCAGCGCGTAGGCTCATAGTATTGTCATCGCCTGTTTTAAGAAATGACAACTGCTGGAGAGAGGCGTTGTGAATTCGTACTTTTAAATTGTAGGCATAGCCGCCTCGATCGAGTATCCGTCGACCTTGCACCGCGACATCCTCAAGAAAGCAGGCCTCTAAGCTCTCCAATAAGGAATCAACCTCAATGCACAAAAATCGCAAATTGTCGCGGATGTTTTTAGGGATTTTCATGGCTGATCTTCTTCATATTGCCATCGGCAATGGGAACGACAGGACAATTTTCACACTGCAGTCAGGGCAGAGTAGAAGTTAAATGACGAAAAAACGTCACATAAGCGACGTATCATGGCTTAATTCTGAACCATTATTTGTCATTGCCTGTTACAGAAATATGACAAAACCGAGATTAGCCTTAAGAAATTGATTTAATTTATGACGAATGTTCGAGTTACCCGCAGCCTCAGTATTCCCGACCCATTACGTATTAGCCGCTACCGAAAAATACCCGAGCTTGGCCCTCGCATACTATTTTTTAGCGGTGGCTCGGCCTTAAACAACCTTTGCAAAACCCTTAAAAACTACAGCCACAACACTATCCACCTATTAACACCTTTTGATTCTGGCGGCAGTTCCGCAGAATTGCGCAAGGCTTTTGACATGCCATCAATTGGTGACTTACGCAGTCGTCTTATGGCACTAGCCGATGAAACGGTACTCGGGCATCCAGAAATTGTCGCTCTGTTTGAGCACCGTTTAGACAAAGCTGCATCGCAGCAACTTTTGCTTATGCAGTTGAATGACCTGATTCGGGGTAAATCGCCACTCATCAGTGACATTGCAAACCCCATGCGCAAGTTAATCTGCAATCAATTAGGATTCTTTCTGGCCGCCATGCCAGAAAATTTCGATCTAAGAGGCGCAAGCATCGGTAATCTTATTCTTGCCGGTGGATACTTAAATAATCACCGCCACCTAGATCCTATTATTTTCCTATTTTCCAAGCTTGTGAATGTACAAGGCATCGTAAGAACTATAGTGAATGATGATCTTCATCTTGGCGCCGACTTGGAGGACGGCAGTGAAGTCATTGGTCAGCATTTAATTACTGGCAAGGAAGTAGCACCGCTAGATTCAGCCATTGAGCATATATTTCTATCTCAAGATCCAGAAATGAAATCCATTAAATCCATTTCCATTCGCAAAAAAAATCGCAAATTAATCGAATCGGCAGAACTCATTTGCTATCCCCCAGGCAGCTTTTACTCATCACTACTTGCGAATTTGATCCCAGAAGGCGTTGGGAAAGCGATAGCAGAAAACGACTGTCCAAAAGTATATATCCCTAATTTAGGCAGTGATCCTGAACAATTCAATATGGATTTAACTAGCTCAGTTGAACGTCTACTTGCCCAACTTCACGCAGACTGTGACGATAGTACGACAAACCAGCAACTATTAAACTTTGTACTACTAGATAGCCGAAATGGAATTTACCCATCTAAACTTTCGTCCGAGGTATTGGCATCACTGAATATTGAGCTAATCGATACGCGGCTAGTTAGCAAGCAAAGCGCGCCCTATTACGACAACGAGCTTTTAGTCTCCGCGCTTATGTCACTTACATAAAGCACCGACGAGTTTAGGAAAGATATAGGCGTTTTTAATAGGATATCGACATTTTAAGCTCACGACGTTTATCACTGAGCAGCGAGCTAATCACCAAGCTTAGCGTTTAAGTCCTGTATCTGCCGAGCAATATGGTGGCTTGTTTCTGGTGTTGCCATCACGCCGCTAGACCACTGCACGGCGTACCACAACACAGTTAAATAGCAGTAAATTAAGCGCCAATTTTTAAGGTTTTGCCTGTCGTTTTCACTTACGGATCTCGCAAAATATTCGCTTAATAGCAATTCTTGCTGCGACTGATTCAGTGCCTGGCCTTCAACAATTACTGCAAGTTCATAGAAGAGGTCGCCCATTGTGGCGTATTCCCAATCAATTGCGTATAAGCGTCCCTCTTCCGTACTAATTAAATTCTCTCTCAGCAGGTCATTATGGCAAAGACAGGCGCCAGAGCCTGAACGCCTTGTACTTTCGATAAGTGGCATCATTTTATTTGCCACCTTTTTCAATTCTGCCAAATGCGGTGCGTTTTTAGCTATTGCCTGCCAATAGCGCTCGGCTTTATCGGCAATAGTTAAATATTTATCAATGGCGGGAAGGCGGTGAATACGCTGCAATAGCGTTGCCAATGAGCGAATTCCCTGCTCGTCTGCACGCCAGTGCTTACCCTCTACATAGCGACTCACCACGTATTGATAGTCGCCGTCGTAGTGAATAAGAGGGGCGCACAAACCCGCATCGTCGGCAAGCACCAACACCCGCGCCTCGGTAACGCGATCAAGATTTAATGCTGCACTTATAGCGGAGTTTTTCCGCAATACCATGTCGGTGTTGTCGGCAGATATTAAATAGCTCTTATTTGTTAAACCGCCGAGCAATGGCTTTAATAGCTTGGGTTTAGTTTTACTCCACTTCGGCCAGTCTACTGGGATAATGTCGGCTGATGTGTTCATACTTAGGATTCGAGCTGTTCGCGTTTATAAATGGCATTCCATTGAAAAAAGCCAATCACGACCAACACTACATAAAGCACAAATAATAGCGCAGTTAAATACAACTCTCGGTCTATGTATAAGTAGACTGAGGCGCCGTCAATGACGATCCAGTAAATCCAATTTTCTAGTACTTTACGGGTCACCATATAGGTTGTGACAACGGCACCCCAAGTAGTAAAGGAATCTAAATATGGTAGTTCCGCGTGGGTCGAAGTGGATAGCACATAACCGAAACTCAGTGTTAGCAAACCCACCACAACCGCAACTATGATGTGTGTTCGCAAAGCCCAGCGGTGAATGCGCAGTTCACTTTGAGTATCACCCTGTTTACGCCACTGCCACCAACCGTAGACAGCCATAACAAGATAAAAAATCTGCAGCGCAGATTCCATTAATAAACTCACGTCCCAAAATAAAAAAACGTAAATTGATGTGCTCACAAATGCGGCATACCAGCACAGGCTATTTTCTTTCATGGCGAAAATCAAATACGCCAAGGCGAGTACAACCGCAGCCACTTCCCACAGCGACATCGCCGCAAACGCAGCTGTAATCGCGTTGAAAACTTCCTCGCTAAACATTGTCAGCCACAGGGCTTAAATCGCCATCAATAAACTTGCAGATAAAAATGGCGCGACCAAACTGCTCGTAAGATAAGCGCATTTCTTTTTTTAGTACATCCATCACTATGTCGTAATCCCCAAAGATTTGAGTGCTCATAGTATTGGTAATTACTTGTAAGTCTGGGTGAGTATTCAAGCGATCAATAAAATGTTGAATAGCGAGAATATACTCATCTTTTAGGGGATACATACTGATTTCAACCGAAAGCTTCATACATTTTCCTCGACCTATTTTTCTAAGTGCTTGAATTAGGGCGGCAGTAGCCGCCCAACCCATCAAAAGGTGTAGTTAGCTGAAACACCTACAATGCGCGGCTCGCCAAACTGGTAATAGGCCTCTGGCGCATAGCCATTGGCGGGGTTGTTACCGAAGGCGTTGCTAAAGTAAAACCCTCTGGTTTCGTAGTCTTCGTCTGCTAAATTGCGCCCCCATACCGACACATCCCAGTTGCTGGCATAGTAGGTCAAGCGCGCATTAATCAGCTCATAGCTACTTGATTTTTCATTGTGGCTATTCGAGAAATAAAACTCATCTTTGCCCTCAAGCTCTACACGCAAAACAAGGTTACTCAGAATATTTAATTCAGTGCCCACAAAGAATTGATACTTGGGTGCGTGGGCGAGCTCTCTGCCATCAAGATTTACCGGCGCCAATGCCACACCATTACCGTCGTCCTTTGCGTCGACATGCGACTGGCTCACAAACTCGTCGAATTCAGCGTTGAGTAAACCCGCTGCAGCAAAAAACCGCAGACTGTCACTAGCCAAATAATTAAGTTCCAACTCTAGACCGCTGGTCTTACCCCCTGCCGCATTGGCTAGGAAATCATCAAAGGAAAAATTATTGGGATCAAAAATAGATTGCTTGGCTTGCACATCACTGCGATCTTGGAAAAAGGCGGCAAGCTGCGCTTGCAGACGATTGTCTAACCACGCGCCTTTAATACCCAGTTCGTAGTTGATCATATGTTCGGTATCAAACTGGTAAAGATCACTATCTATAGAAGTATTCGTCGCAGAGGCAGAGATGATCCGCCCGTTCACGCCACCTGCCTTATATCCCCGCGATATTGTCGCGTAAACCAGTTTGCTATCGGCGTAACGGTATTCCAGGGTCAAATTACCGCCCCACAGGTCTTCATCATTATCTGAACGAACTTGCAGCGAATCTTGATAGTCCGCTTTGCGCTGTTCAAATCGCAGTCCAGACACCAAGGTCAAAGTATCGCTTAAGCTCGTTTGTAGCTGGCCGTAAACTGCCGTATTGTCGGTTTCAAACTGACTGCTAAAACTCGCGTTACGTTCAAGATCTTCGTCTTCTGTGCGCAAATAAACGCCGCCTACCCAGCTAGTGCTGTCATTAAAAATGCGAGATTCATCACTGGAAATAAACCGAACATCAACACTTATATTCTCTTTGTCACGCTGATAATTATCGACGGAGCTGTATTCGTCGGGGTGAAATCCGATATAGACCCAGTCTTCATCATAGCCGTATTCGGTTTCCGAATTTGCGAAGCTCAGCGTCGATTCAAGACTGAATAATGAGCTAGCCGTCCAACGCGAAATAATCGAGCCCGCTAGGGTTTCCTGCGTATCTGTGCCTGGCTGGTCTGACTGTGTTTTACGATTATTATCTAAAGAAAAAGCGTCGTAGCCATTGTCGGCATCTAGGTACAAAAGATTGAAATCCAACTGCAAGTCGTCACTCGCCGCAAAACTAAGTTTGCCACGCAGCACCGATTCGTCGATATTATTGGTATCATCGCGGTTTAAAAAAGTATTTTCGACATAGCCATCGGACTGTTGATTTTGCACTGCAAGTCGATAGCCCACCCGCTCACTCAAAGGCCCACTCGCAACCACAGCCAATGTTTGGCTATTGTACTCGGCCACTTCGGCGGAGATTTTTACCATCTGCTCTGCGCTTGACGCTTGGCTAGTCATGCTAATTAGCCCCGCCAAGGCATTGGCACCGTAAACAGTACCCTGCGGCCCGCGCAGCACTTCAACCTGAGCGATATCTAAGGTACTTGCCGCTAAACCCAGACCGCTAAAATCGATACCATCAATAATCAAACCCACAGACGGACTGACGGGGTCAATAAACTGGCTGCGCTCACCAATGCCGCGAATCTGAAAAAAGCGACCGCGAGACGCACCCGCTGCAAAATTCACATTGGGCGCAAGATTTAGCAACTGCTCGATATTGCTAGCGCCGCGAGCACTGATGCTCGCCTCGTCGAATACGCTGACGGTGCTGGCAAGATCTAATAGACTCGTGTCGCGAAACTGGCTGCTAACAATAACTTCTTCCATATTTGCAGGCTTGCCCGATGCGTCGGCAAAACTTGGATTTGCCGCCAACAGGCAGGCGACACCAGCGGTATAAACTAGGGATTTAGAGGGAAATAAAGGTTTCATGGCTCTCTCATAAGTATTAAAACTAAGAGACCCGGTACGCGCTAGAAGAGGATTTTCGACCTTACACCTATTCCTACGCCGGTATTAACCGGATCAGGTTCAAGGGTTTGCAGATTGCTTTACACAATCGCATCTCAGGCCGCAGCCACCCCTTAGGTTTTTCGAGCGAGACTATAGCAGAATTGCTTTATGGCGGGAATTATCGTTAATCGAACTGACGTTTTGAGGCCGTAGCCAGCTATTGATGAGTCACACTGTTTGAGAACACATTAATCACCACGACGCCAGCCACGATTAAACACATTCCCAACAAGGCGGGCAAATCCAGTCTCTGACCGTAATAAAGCAGGCCGACAATGGCTATTAGTACCACCCCCAAGCCCGACCAAATGGCGTAGGTAATCCCAACAGGCATGGTGCGCAGCACAATGGACAAGCAATAAAATGCAATGCCATAGCCAAGCACAACCGCGATGCTAGGCATCAACTTTGAAAAGCCGTCCGATGATTTCAATGCACTGGTGGCGATGACCTCAGAAATGATTGCTATCGCCAAGTATATATACGCGTTCATAACTTACCTCAACAACCAAGAAGATAGCCGCCAAGTTAGGCGGCTGAGTGCAGTGTAACGGAAAGCCAAGAGAACGATAGAAATGAAATACATGCTCAGATAGATTGGGCCGCACTCTACGCCAAACGACGATAAGGGCTACTCGTAGTGAGTCCATAGACGCAATACTTTGACAGCTTTCTGCTCTTCCAATACTTGGTAAACCAAGCGATGCTGAATATTTATTCTACGAGAATAAGCACCGGCTAAATCACCAATCAGCTTTTCGTAAGGCGGGGGATTTTGAAAGGGATTATTCTCAATGAGCTTTAATAATTCTTGGGCTTTTTCTTTAAGACCTGATGACGCTAATTTGCGCGCGTCCTTTTGTGCTTGTTTAGTGTAATGGAGCGACCACATCACCAATCTAACTCTTGGGAGCAGTCGTCTAAATCAGTGTTCAAACCCTCGCGAATCGATTCACGCATATTTGGCTGTGATAACAGATAGAGCGTTTCGTTAATCGCGTTCCAATCGTCCTCGGCCAGAAGTACAGCATTGCCTCGTTTGCCAGTAATAACGATGGGTTGATGGCTACTCGCCGTTTCATCTATCAGAGCGTAGAGTCTGGAACGGGCTTCAGTAACTTTGAGTGTGGTCATAATAAGGTGCCTCCCAACGACAAAGCGTACGCCTACACGTACGCGTCGTCAATATTTAGTTATTGGGAGATCTGAGACTTTTATTCTGTAGCCGCCATTAATGCGCCTTTTTAGACAGCGCCATAATCAGGTCTGCCTCGCTGGCAGAAATGCCGCAGCGCTGCGCCAACTCCGGGGCAGCCATACCTCGGCCAGCCATAGTGCTAACTTGTTGGTAGAACCGGGCATCCTTTTTATCTGCGTCGCTGCGCTGTTGACGCTCGCCTAGCATTTCTAAATATTCTTCCAAGGCCAAAATTCTCTCGCCAAGCATCGATATCGCGGAGTTTTGATCGTCAATCTTGCGCTCCAATGCCGCCACCAAAGCGCTGTCTGCAGGCTCTTGCTTCACCTCAGCCACACCGCCATCAACCCGACGAGCTTTTAACATAAACATCAGCAAGCCAATACCGACCAAGCTGAGTAGCAAGCCTAAGAGCGATGCCTCGCTTAAATTTTGGCACCACTCAAGGAATTTCATTGGGAACTGCAAATACTCATATTTAGTCATTGCTATCTCACCTTAATACCGCACTGTTCATCACGCCGAGGCTCGCCGCTACGCCGCTGTCCATTCACTGAGCCGCCCCTTAAGGCGAACGATGGCTTGGCTGTGAATTTGGCAGACCCGCGACTCACTCACTTCCATAACTTCGCCAATCTCTTTGAGGTTCAAGCCGTTTTCGTAATACAGGGCCATCACCAACTTTTCGCGTTCTGGCAGCTCATTAATTTGGCTGGCTAGAGCGTGCTGAAAACCGTCTTCTAAAACGTTCTCTAGGGGAGCATAGCGATCATCTCCCCCACCAATATCAATGGTATCGTTTTCACCTTCGCTCATTTGGTCGAGACTAAAAAGACGAACTGAACTGGTATCCCGCAAAATATCGTGATATTCGTCTAGTGAAATATCCATTTCTTCGGCTATATCATTCGCCGTAGCTTCTCGACCCAATCGACTTTCCACCTTGCGCACCGCTTCGCTCATTTCACGCAGCTGGCGGGTAACAGAGCGCGGCGCCCAGCCGCTATGACGCATTTGATCTATCATTGCGCCGCGAATACGAATACTGGCAAAGGTTTCGAAACTGGCACCCTTATCCATTTGGTAATTGCTACCAGCCTCGAGCAGGCCAATCATGCCCGCTTGAATAAGATCATCGACTTCGACACTCGCCGGTAAGCGACTCACCAAGTGATAGGCAATTCGCTTAACCAAAGGCGCGTGACGACTCACCAGCTCTTCGCGGCTGCCGTACTGCACATTTAGGTAAGCGGAATGCCCGTTCACATCGCCGCTCCTGCTACCGCGTCACCGCTAAACATGCGGTCTACAAAGAATTCAATATTGCCACTGGGACCTGTCGGCATGTCCCATTTATCAACGACTTCTGCCAAACGTCTAAACGCCATTGAGGACTCTGCACCAGGGTACAAATCACTAACGGCTTTTTGGCGGGTGTCGGCTTTAATTAAATACGGATCACGGGGAATAAAGCCGGCGTATTCTAGCGTGACATCCAAGAAACGCTGCGCCACTTCATTTAAACGCTCGAAACCATCCCGCGCCTGATCATGGCTATTCACCATATTGCGCAGCACTTTAAAGCGCTTTATACCCGCGTCGCGGTTCATAACTTTAATAAGTGCGTAGGCATCCGCCATCGACGTGAGTTCGTCGGTGACCACCACCAATACATATTGGCTAGCGCGACTAAAGGTAATAACACTGTCTGAGATACCCGCGGCAGTATCGACAATCATCACATCGTAATCGCCGCTCAAGGAACTTAAAGAGCGCACAATCGCCGCGTGCTGATCATTGCCCAATTCCGCCATTTTCTTGATGCCAGAAGCAGCGGGAATAATAGAAATACCATCGGGACCAGGAACCAAAACATCCTCAATTGAGCACTTGCCATCAAGTACATGAGACAAATTCCATTTTGGCTTGAGCCCCAACATAATGTCGACGTTGGCAAGACCAAGGTCAGCATCCATCAGCAAGACCCGGTTTCCGCGTCGCGCTAATTGACACGCCAAATTAACCGACACATTGGTTTTACCAACGCCACCTTTACCACTGCTGACAGCTATTACTTTTACTGCGCTCATTGTTTTTATCACTCTCCCGATACATTTTTCACCACCCCAAAATCGATGGCAGCGGATTCTTAAACTATCGTTCTTTTATCTTATGACCTTTACCCTAAAATTGATCTACGCACTATCACTAACATCTTGATTATATTGCGCTAAACTCGCACATTTAGCGACGAACCACGCTGAGCTTGCCTAGCCATTGCCACCTCCGCCGGTACAGATTCAGCCTGCTTTTCAGGCTCCTTCGGCACCGTAATCGGCTGGCGCTTATGCTCAAAGGCTTTGGTCATGCGAACAGCCATATTCACTAATTTTGAGGCATCCGCAGCGGACAAGTTTTGCGGCACTCGCGGGCCATTAGCACACCACACCAAAGGTAGGCGATGCTGAATTAAATTCGACATTGCGCCGCCGATACGCATGGCCTCGTCAATGCGAGTTAGCACTGCGCCTCTGGCATTAAATGCAGAATAAGCGTCGATGATTTCGCTTTGCACATAGTTTTCGGTATCCGCTGGCAGAGTTAAAAACACCTGCACGTCTTGCATGGCCGACACCAGACTATGAAGTTCACTAATGCCCTGCTTGTCGCGGAAGGAAATCCCCGCCGTGTCGATCAGGACCAAATTCTTTTTGCGAAGTAGGCGATAGGTTTTCACCGCCTCTTCTTCGTCTGCGGCAACATGCACCGGCACCTGTAATATACGACCATACGCCCGCAGCTGCTCTTGCGCGCCGACTCTGGCGGTATCGGTTGTTAGAATCGCGATGTCACTGCGGCCGTGAGTCAGCACATATTGCGCGGCAATCTTGGCGATTGTTGTGGTTTTACCCGCGCCCTGCGGACCAACTAAGCAAATTGCACCGGAGCTTGGCGGGGTCGCTACCGACAATTTTTTAATCAATAGCATTTTTAGCATTTCACGCTGCAAGCTCACGGTCTCGTCGGCGGGAATCTCCGCGCGGAGCTGCTTGCCTAAGGCCGGATCAATATCCATTGCCGACAAAAATGCATTCAGCTCTTCGTACTCAGGAGTTTGATGGCTGGCATGTTGCCAGCTATGACCTTTAAGCTGATCCATCAACATGGATTTCATCGATGCCAATTCCTGCTTCATGGTCAGCAGTTCTTCATTCTGCGACCAAACAACCTGCGGCCCGGCGGCGGTTTCGCGATTAGGCGCAACTGCCTCCTTAGCAGCAGGTGCCGATTGCTCCTCTGCTTTTTTACGACGATTAAACAAGGCATCTAAGGCCGTTGGCTCGCGCTCACTTCGGGTATCACGCGCAGATGCCAAATTCGCTGTGGCCGGCGCGCTGCTTTCAATCAGTTCTTCAAGGCTGACAACAACTTCGACACCACCCGCAATACTGCGACAATCTAATATAACCGCGTCAGGGCCGTGTGATGCGCGTACCAGACGCATCGCTTGCTGAGTGTCAGCGGCTTGATATTTTTTTACTTGCATAAGCTTCTCCAGCACATTTCATTTCTCAAGAAATGCATTAACTTAATCTTTCTCACAGCCCTAAACGCTATTTCAAACATGCTAATTTAGGCGCCCTTGCTGACCGATGGTTGATAGCAACCTTACTTGCTTGCTGTCTGGTACTTCGTTGTAAGACAACACCGCTAAACCTGGTACGCTGCGCCGCGTAAATCGTGATACCCAAGAGCGTATCGACGGGGATACCAATACTACGGCGGGCTGTCCGGCAATTTCTTGGCGGTGACTGTAATCCGCCAATTCATTCTGTAAACGCTCCGCAATTCCTGGCTCTAATCCTGCGGCCCCAGCATTGCCTCGCAACATGTCTTGCAACAACTGTTCCAAATCAGGATCTAGCGCAGAAACCGGCAACTCTTCTTCTAAGCCATTGATTTCTTGGACAATCATTCGTCCTAAAGCAACGCGAACCCCCTCCAATAATTCGTCAGGATTTTTGCTACGCGGCGCTTGCTCCGCCAAACTTTCGGCGATCATGCGAATACTTCTAATCGACACACCTTCTTTTAGCAGGTTTTGTAAAACCCTAACCACAATACTGAGTGGCAATTGCTTGGGCACGACGTTTTCAACCAAGCGTGGATCTGTTTTAGCGAGGCGATCTAATAATTGCTGCACTTCTTCATGACCTAATAATTCATGGGCATGCTGTTTGATAATTTGGCTCAGATGAGTGGCAATAACCGTACAGGGATCAACCACGGTATAGCCTTGGGTTTGCGCCTGATCGCGTTGGCTAGAATCGATCCACACCGCATCCATACCAAAGGCGGGATCTTTTGTCGCAGCGCCGCGCAAGCTACCCTGAGCGCCACCGGGATTAATCGCCAATTCTTTGCCAGCCTGAATCTCGCCCTGGGCGATGGTGTCGCCCAGCAACTGAATGCGATAGCTACTTGGCTGCAGCTCTAAGTTGTCGCGTATATGTACCGGCTGAATTAGAAACCCAAGATCCTTAGATAATTTTTTGCGCACGCCGGTTATTCTTGCGATTAACTCACCACCTTGATTACGGTCTACAAGTGGAATTAAGCGATAGCCAACTTCTAAACTAACGACGTCCATCGGTGTTACTTCGTCCCAGTTAAGCTCACTGGGCTCACGCGCTGCGGGAAGATCTTCTACGCCCTCGTCTTCGTCTAAAATTTCTGGGGCATTTTTCTTCTGATTCTGCATCCACCAGCCGCTACCACCGCAGGCGGCAGCTAATAGTAAAAACACCAGATTGGGCATGCCGGGGATAATACCGATAAGACCTAGCAAGGTAGCCGACATGTACAAGACATTGGGGTTGGCAAACATTTGACCAACAATTTGCTGCCCCATATTTTGTGAGCGAGAGATACGGGTAACAATAATCGCCACCGCCGTAGACAGCAGCAGTGAAGGTAGCTGCGCCACCAAACCGTCACCAATGGTCAGCAGCGTGTAATTATGCATGGCCTGAGAGAACGACAAACCGTGCTGGGCCATGCCCACACCCAAGCCGCCAATAACATTTATAAACAAAATCATAATGCCGGCAACCGCATCGCCGCGCACAAACTTACTGGCACCGTCCATTGAGCCGTAGAAGTCTGCCTCGGTGCGGACTTCTTCACGACGACGACTCGCCTCTTCTTGATTCAAAAGACCCGCATTTAAATCGGAGTCTATTGCCATTTGCTTGCCGGGCATCGCGTCAAGGGTGAAACGTGCCGTCACCTCTGAAACCCGCCCCGCACCTTTGGTCACCACCACGAAGTTGATAACAACCAAGATAATAAACACCACGATACCGACAACGTAATTACCGCCGATAACAAATTCACCAAAGGATTCAATTACCTTACCCGCAGCGCCGGGGCCACTGTGGCCTTCTAATAACACCACGCGGGTTGAAGCCACGTTCAAGGCCAAACGCAGCAAGGTTGCCAATAGCAAAACCGTAGGAAAAACCGAGAAATCGATGGGCCGCTCGACGTAAATAACCGCCAAAATAATGACCAAAGACAAGGTAATATTGAAGGTAAACAATAAATCCAGCAGGAACGGCGGCATGGGTATAACGAGCATACCTAAACACGCAACAAGCAATAGCAACACACCAATACCGCTATCTGCGGTCTTTTGTAGCCATCCCGGCATTGCTAGTGCTTGTGTCGCCATACCTTAATCTCTTATCTGTAACGTGTTGAGCAGTAGTGGACACACTACTAATGCGCCAATATTTCGTCGTTATAGAATAGAGTTGCAACAAGGGGGCCAATAAATATAAGGGTAAATACGGATGCTAGCTGCGCTTACAGCAGATTACCTAGGTATTCATCCGCCACCTCTGGTTCCGGTGCTTCTGGATAGTCGCCACCCATCGTTTCCCAGCTGCGCAATTGGTATACATAGGTCAAAATTTGCGCAACGGCTAAATACAGGCCGCCGGGAATTTCTGCGTCTAAATCCGTGCTGGCAAACACCGCCCTCGCCAAACGCGGTGACTCTACAATCAGCACATCGTGTTCGGCAGCCAGTTCACGAATTTTGGCGGCAATATTGTCAGCACCTTTAGCCAAAAGCATAGGTGCAGCCATACGCGCTTCGTCGTATTTCAAGGCGACGGCAAAGTGGGTGGGGTTGGTGATGATAACGTCTGCAGTCGGGACCTTCTCCATCATGCGGTTGTTTGCGGCGGCTTGCTGCATTTCTCGCAGCTTGGCTTTCACCTCTGGACGACCGTCGGATTCCTTATGCTCGTCGCGCACCTCTTGACGAGTCATTTTCAATTCTTTATTAAAATTCCAAATTTGCCACGGCACATCCACCGCCGCTATCGCCACTAACGGTAAACTCACTATAAAGAAAAACCACACCAGTAGCTGCGCACTATGGGCAATGGCATCTTTAGGGGCCTGCAGCCCCAATGCCAAAATATCATCTGCCATCCCCGACAGTAACCACACCGCCGCCACGCCAATAAACACCATTTTTAAAATGGATTTACCGAGCTCGCCCAAGCTACGCAGAGAAAATAATTTGGCAATGCCCTTTATCGGATCCATACGTTCCGGCTTAACACTTAAGCTAAAGGTCCAGCCACCCAGGATCGTTGACGACACCAATACCGCAACTAGCGCGATAGCGAGTATCGGCCAAATGGTAAGTAGGCCTGACACCAGCGTTTGGTAAAGGCGCGATACGATTAGGGATTCGTTTTCTACCAATAAAAACTCCGGCGACAAACTGCCCGCCAAAAGCTCTTTTAAAGCGAGTGCCAGCTCCCCCCCCATAAACAACAGCATGGCCGCACCGCCAACCGTCACCATCATGGTGGTGAGTTCTTTTGAGCGTGTTACCTGCCCCTTCTTTTTGGCATCGGCCAATTTCTTGGCCGATGCCTCTTCTGTGCGTTCCTGACCGTCTTCGTTCTCTGCCATATACTAGGCTCCGAGAAACAGTTCGACAGCAATGAATGCGCTGCCCAACATAGACGTAAGTTGTGGCAATAAATTTGGCAGCAAACGATCAACCACCAAAAACCCAATTAGCATCGCAATAGGAAAACCCACCGCAAACAAGTTCAAGGTCGGCGCGGCGCGACTCACAATACCAACGGCGAGCTGTACCACTAACAAAGCCACAACAGCAGGGATAGCCACCCGTATCGCGCCGGTAAACAGCTCTGCACCGCGCACCCACACTATTTTGAGTTGATCTGGCGAAACACCATCGCCACCTACCGGCCAATACTCAAAACTGCGCGCCAACAAGGCGAGAAAGTCGATATGGCCATTCATAGCGACAAAAATAAGCATGGTAAAAATCAATAAAAACTGTGATAACACCGGCACTTGAGCGCCGCGCTGGGGATCTACCATCATGGCAAAACCAAGCCCCATTCCCATCGCAATAAGCTGGCCGGCAAGAATAATGGCGTCAAACACCAGCTGCACGATAAAACCGATACATACGCCAATAAGCAATTCATTGGCGGCTAAAAAAATAGCCTGGTAGCCGATTAAATTCATCACCGGTGGTGCAGGCAACATAGGTAATATGGCGGCGGTGATAAAAACTGAAAGGAGAATACGCGCCCGTGGCGGAATATAGGCAGCGCTAAACAATGGCGCAGTGAGCATGGCACCGCCAATACGCAGAAACGGCAGCCAAGCGGATGCAAGCATAATACTAAGCTGGTCTGCCGTCGGCGCGATCATGTCACACTTACCCGACCAAACTCGGAATCATGGCGAATAATTGGCGGGTATAATCAACTATCTGACCCAACATCCAAGGCCCCGTCACTCCCATAACAACAATCAGTACAACTAACTTAGGAATAAAACTTAGGGTCATGTCTTGAATTTGAGTGGCAGCCTGAAACATACCAATAGCCAAACCGGCGGCCAAAGCCGATAGCAACAAGGGCGCGGCCAATAAAACGGTGACGTTCATAGCCTGACGACCGATCTCGATTACCGTGTCTGCATTCATAGCAAGGCCTCATTGAATTGGTTTATCGCGGCTATTGCCACTGCCGTTGAAGTCGTCATTGATAGAAACTCGCCGCCAAGGAACCCATCACCAAGCCCCAGCCATCTACCAAAACAAATAACATAATTTTAAAGGGCAGCGAGATCATCATTGGCGACAGCATCATCATACCCATCGACATCAGAACGCTGGCCACAACTAGGTCGATAACCACAAATGGAATAAAAATGAGAAAGCCAATTTGGAAGGCCGTTTTTAATTCGCTGGTCAAAAACGAGGCCATCAAAATAGTGAAGGGTACGTCTTCGGGCTTATCAAATTGCTGCATGCCGGCAATTTCTGCAAAGCGGCCGATATCTTCTTCGCGGGTTTGCCGCAACATAAATTCACGAAAGGGTTGAAAGCCACTTTCTAATGCCTGATCAAAACTTATCTCTTCAGCAATATAAGGCTTGATGGCATCGGTATACGCTATCTCTGCAACGGGGTGCATAATAAATAGGGTAAGAAACAGCGCGAGACTCAACAAAATTTGATTCGATGGTGTTTGGCCCGTGCCCAGTGCCTGCCGCAGTATCGACAACACAATCATAATACGGGTAAAGGCGGTCATGCCTAGAAGTATCGCTGGCAATAGGGTCAGCGCCGTCATCACCGCCAATAATTGCAGCGACACGGTATATTCTTGACCACCAGCCGGTGTCGGCACCGAGGTCACCGCCGGCAAGGCCAGAGACGCAGCGTCGGCTAATAGAGGAAATCCACATAAGCAAAACAATATTGCAATGCGCGAGAACTTCATAGCTGCTCCCCCGTTTTGCTACTGCTAGCTGCAGTCAGCTGACGCTTAGCCAATAATTTTGCAAAGGCCGACTCTGGCGGCTTGGTGTTCTCATCGTCTGGCGCAGAGGGCCAGCTATGCAATGTATTGATTGCCGCCGCAGTGCAACCCAGCAACAATTTTTCGTCACCTACCTGCACAACAATTAATTTCTCTTTCATGCTGAGCGGAATTTGCGATACCAAGCTCACACCACTCTGCCCAGTTGCCGCCACCAAGCGGCTGCGTTTTAGCAACCACATTAGACCGACGATGCATAAAATAACAAACAGTAAGCTGCCAATCATTCCAGTAACATCAAAAGACGGCCCAGCGGGCAAATTCGCTGCAGGCGCTGATTTCGTCGCTAGCTCCTCCGCCCACAATGACTGCGACAGCACTGCGGCAGCCAAACTAAGCGGCAGGCGAATTGCACTAAGCGTGAGGCAAGCTACTGACTGACGCATTAGTGACGCTCGCGATCATCTTGACCAACCACTTCGGTTAGCATGATGCCGTATTTTTCCTTCACCACAACAATCTCGCCACGGGCCACCAGCGTGCCATTCACCAGCACATCCAAGGGCGTACCTGCCGCGCGATCTAGTTCAATAATCGCGCCCTGATTCAAATCACGCAGATCTCGGATACTCATTTTTGTTCTACCCACTTCAACGGCAACGCTAACATTGACGTCCATAATCATATCCAGACTCATATCCTTACTCATGCGCCCGCTTCCTGTTCTTTCCGCAGTGGTGTTGGTGGTATTTTTTTCAGTCAGTGCAGCGCTTTCTTGTGCTGGAGCCTCGCTGCCGCTATTAATTTGATCAGTCATCCTTCGTCCTCAATGCTGGTGTCGATTCGTTTCCGACCTGCCGGTCAAGCGAACAGCTAATTTTTCATCATTGCTGCCAAATCGACCGTACATAAACGGCGTGTCATCGATCATAAGTACAACGTCTTCCGCCGACGGAATATCGATAACGTCGCCCACTTTAAGTAAAGAAACGCGCTTCAAGCTCATGCGGGTTTGCGCAAGAATGGCTACCAACTCTATGGGTGCCATCTCTAAACCCTCCCGCAGGCGCTCGCGCCAATCTGCGCTTGAGGCCTTTGTGGCCGGCTTGGCAGGATCACTTAAACTGTCTCGCACCGCGTCTATGGCACTCCATGGCACTATCGACCAAAGCCCACCAGAAAACTCACCCACATTGACAATAAAGCGAGTCGCAACCAGTGAATCTGCCTCGCCAATACTGTCCAACATACGCGGGTCACTCACCTGGGCAGCGATACTTGGCTCAGTTTTAATGACGGATTTCCAAGCTGTGCCAATGTCGCTTAGCAGCGCAGCATTCAGCATTTCCATAAAACTAAATTCCGACACTGACAACTGTTCGCGCTGACCTTTTTGAAGGCTGCCGGAACCACCGAAATAGCGATCAACCATCTGGAAAACCAAATCAGATTCAAAGGCCAGTAAAATATTGGCGTTCATCGGCAAACCACGTACTACTGAAATACTGCAAGGCGCCGGCAAGGTATTCAGCATTTCGTCAAATTTCATTACCGTGATTTTATCGACCCGCACCGCATCAACCGACGACACAAACTCACGCATGCGGTCTCTGGTTGCGGTAGCAAATTGCGACTGAATAAGTGACAAAGCCGGAATCAAACGCTGAATAGCGTAGTCTTGACGGGCCAAATTATATTTAGCGCGGCTAGGATCATTCTCATCTTCGCCGGCCATTAAGGCTTCTAATTCTTCGGGATCGAGAATATTGCTCATGCCCTCACCCTCACTGAATCACAAACTTGGTAAAGTAAACGGCCTCTACACCGCCCTTACCAGATTCGGAATTCAATACACCATTGATTGTGACTAAGGCTTGCTCCTGAAGATTCTGGCGCTGCTCAACGGTCGCGACGGCTTCGCGATCCAAATTGCTAAACAACATAAGAAGGTCATTCCGAATACGCGGCTCGTATTGTTCAATACGCGAGAACACATCATCGCGACGCGACATCAAATCAATTTCTATCATTAAAAATCGAATATTGCGCTCGCCCTGCAAATTCACAACAAAGGACGGCGACAAGCTGTAATACTCAGGTTCTTTTTTCTGACTGGCGGCAGCAGCTTCAGCGCTGGCTTCGTCACCGGCCACAGGCTCGGGTGCGGGATCACTCATAAAAAACCATGTCCCCCCCACTGCGCCGGCCAAGACCAACACCTGCACTGCGATCATAATAATCTTCTTATTCATAGCTCTTCCTAATTCCTTAGCCGCCACAAAATCAGCATTCCTACAGAGATAGAGCAAGCCCTATGCCAACCAAATTTATCTTTAAATAACAGCAACTTACTAAAACAGAAGATAAAAACGACAATAATTTGGCGGACTTGGCAAAACCCTGAGCCACTGTATCAACACAGAAAATTGGCACCATTAGTAATAACCACAGCGGGTGTAGGTTTTGTCGGATGGAGGGTGTCGGATGGCGGGTGTCGGGTGTCGGGTGTCGGGCGTCGGGTGTCCGGTGTCGGGTGTCCGGTGTCCGGTGTCCGGTGTCCGGTGTCCGGTGTCGGGTGTCGGGTGTCGGGTGTCGGGTGTCGGGTGTCGGGTGTCGGGTGTCGGGTGTCGGGTGTTTGGATTAATCCATAATTTGGCAGAGAAGTTGAACTATGCGCAGGCAAAAGTAATGTTTTCTCGGTACGACTCCCCGTTACCAAAGGGATTTTAGCTATAGCTCGTAATAAAGCCTAAACATCACATTAGCGAACATACGATAATTACAAACATCGGCATCAATTCTGGCTGTATTAACTGTATATTTTTTCTTCGCTAGGATTTATGCTCGGTTTATCGGAGCGGAACGCTCGTTTTTTCAGTTCTGCCAATAAAAAATTTTGTAAGATCAGCCACATAGGGACTTGGGGTAAGACATATGAGACATCACCAAAATTACATATGCGCGCGCTCGTTTTCCCATTGCGTGGCCTCTATTCCACCCCCATTTTCTCTAATAAAATCAATACATTCGTGCCGCTTGACCGGATATCCATTTTTGGAAAAACGAGCACGCCGTATATTCAAATGTTATGTCTTTGCTCTTTGCTAGATCGGATATGAGACGGCTAAATGAGAGAGAAGAAGTGGCTGTCCCATTGGGAGTGCTTTTTGTGCCAATTATCCTAATGCGCACAAATAATTATCAGGTGGCGGCTTTTGGTGTAGTACTTTTTATCGCGATCTATATTCTTTATTCAAAGTACTTTTTTCCAGATATACGATCTAAGGTTGTTACTCTCTTGGGTGCCGTTACAGTTGGAGTTTATGGTCTTGCTTCGTGCCGGAATGGAAGGTGTAAAGATTACTCTCACGATTTATTTGATGGTTTAACCTGGTCGGACAGTATTTACATAGCATACCTAGTTACGGTCTCCTTACTAATATTTAAAAATTACAAAAAGAAATATCGATAATATAATGATCTCGGTAGATATAGCTAGAAAGCATAACAATCACGCGCAGTTGGCCGCTGAAAAGCGCGGCGGGACAGCCAAAGCTCCGCGCCTTTTTGTGCAATCGCTACGCTCATTTTTGCACAAAAAGGTGCTCCACTTCGTCTGCCTCTGGCGTGGGCGTTAGACGCCATCCATGATCATGAGAATAGGTGAACTTGCTAAAAGTGCAGGAGTTTCGGTCGAGACGGTTCGTTACTATCAGCGGCGGGGGCTTCTGGATATTCCGGAGCGCCCATACGGCGAGAACCGGCACTACTCGACGTCTCACCGTGATCGTCTGTATTTCATCAAGCGCGCTCAAGCGCTTGGGTTCACGCTGTCGGAAATTTCCTCCCTGCTTGAGCTTTCAGCATACGATTGCGCGGAGGTCGAGAGCGTAGCTAACCGGAAGTTGTTGCTGGTGCGTGAAAAATTGAATGATCTTGCCAAAATCGAAGCTGTCTTGGAGCAAGCCGTTGCCAGTTGCAAAGATCGCAAGCCTTATGAGGGATGCCCCATCATAGAGAGCCTGATCGAAGAAAAGAATTGACGCCGTACTTAGGTACGGGATTTACACTGACCGTGTCTTAATAGTCAAGGTCTCATGCCATGAAAGAATCCCTTCTAAGTTTTGGTGGTGTCGGAAGTAGTGTGTCAGCGGTAGCCGCTGCGGCTCCTTGCTGCCTTCCGTTTCTTGCTTCCGTTGCCAGCACAGTCGGTTTATCTGCTTTACTGCCTTACTCCGAGCACATTGCGTACATCGTGCAAATATTCGGCCTGCTGGCAGTTTTCGGCGCGTTTCTGTCATTTCGGAAACATGGCAAGTACGGGCCATTAGCCTTAACCGTAGTGTGCTTTGGTGCATTGGTGGTTGTTTACAACATTTCGCTACTGGGATGGCTACTGTACTCTGCGCTGGTTGGGCTGATGGTTGCTGCCATTTGGAACACTTTGGAAGCTAGGAGGTGTAATCAATGCGTAGCACAGGCATAGTGCTTCAATCGGAAATCACATGCCCCCACTGTGGTCATCAAAAAACAGAAACCATGCCAACTGACGCATGCCAATATTTCTATGACTGCGAGTCCTGCAAAAGGGTCCTAAAACCAAATGCGGGAGATTGTTGTGTTTTTTGTAGCTTTGGTACGATTAAATGCCCTCCAATACAGGAAGGCAAGTGTTGCGAGTAATGGCATCTAATCGGGTAGCCGAGGGTCTCTAACCCTCAGCCCCCACAACACCCTGCATGCGGATCCGCACAGGGCGTTTCACTAAGAATGGTGAAGCTTGATCCAGCCATCGCGCAATTCGTACAACCCCTGAGATTTTAAATAGGCATTGGATAATGTCTGATTAATCCCCGGTGTTTTGGAGCTGCGCCATGGGCCTTTGCTGGTAATACCACACGCAA
>NZ_PQGG01000041.1 GCF_002915595.1 Zhongshania marina | reverse complement strand
GGTATTACCAGCAAAGGCCCATGGCGCAGCTCCAAAACACCGGGGATTAATCAGGCATTATCCAATGCCTATTTAAAATCTCAGGGGTTGTACGAATTGCGCGATGGCTGGATCAAGCTTCACCATTCTTAGTGAAACGCCCTGTGCGGATCCGCATGCAGGGTGTTGTGGGGGCTGAGGGTTAGAGACCCTCGGCTACCCGATTAGGCTAATTGTGAGCAAACAAGCTAGAAGACCAAAATTATTTGCCAGCTTCTGCAATAATCTCAAAATTATGAATGTTGTTTAGAACACCGTTATCCCAACCGCCAACGACAAGATCATCCGCTTGGGCTTTGAGGGCAGCAGCAACTTTCCCGGCAAAGTGAGCTTCTCTTCCACGCTCATCGGCAAAGGTATCAAAAATACCAAAAGTGTTGCTATCTAATTTAAGTGATGTCCATAACAACGTTTTTGGTTCAGTTTGGCCGACAACAGATGCGGCTCCGATTAATAGCTGCTGTAATTCTTGCTCTTTTCCTGGTTGGGCTTTTAACAATATATAAGTTGCGCTTGTTGCATTTTCTAAGTCTGTGCTAGGTTCTTTATAGGATAAAACGCTAAAGTTAGAAATATTAGCAACAACCCCCTTATCCCAACCATGCGCTACGAGCGTATCTGCATTGGTATTTAATGCGGCTGCTACTTTCCCTGCAAAGTGCTCTGACCGGCCCGCTTCATTTGGAAAAAAATCAAAAATTCCGAAACTGCCATCGTTTTTTTTAAGCGCATACCAATACAATGTATTGGGTTCAGTTTGCGCGACCAGTGTTGCGCCTTCCTTTAGAAAAGCAGTTAGCTCTTTGTCTTGTCCAGACTTGGCCTCAAATGGAATATAGCTTGCTTGTTTCATGATAGTCTCCTGTTTTGGTACATTCTGAGCGTGATATAGACACATTCATTCAAATGAATAGAAATACAGTTAGATAAACATTTGCTTTACGCATAGGATTGAAAATTTTCATAAATTCCCCTTATGTTGAAATCGAGGTGCCATTGTAGGGTTTGGCGCAGCTTGACCAGTAGTGGCAAAAAAGACATCATGCATGCAATATCTGCCATTATTTTTTTGGAGTGTATGGATGACGACAATTGTGATTCTTTCAGTGAATAACGCCTTGCCATCAGGGCTTATGGGCATGGTTGATATCTTTGCATTAAGTGGTTTGGATTTTGTGCAGAAGTCTGGAGATGGAGCACTTTCGAAGGTAGAGTGGCACCCAAACGTGATTTTGGCGAATCATGATGGGCAGCCGATAACTGACGGGCATGGGCGTATTTTTGAGGTCGACTCTGATTTTGCTTCAATTAAGCATTGCGATGCAGTGTTGGTACCGGGGTTTATTCCAAATGGTCAAGGACACCCACCCAAAACCACTACAGATAAGCTTACCTGCTCATGGTTGGCTACACAATATAAAAAAGGAGCACTCATGTGTGGCTCTTGTAGCGGTGTATTTGCACTTGGAGAGGCGGGCTTACTTAATAACCGAAAATGCACTACCACGTGGTGGTTACATGATGAATTAAAGCAACGATTCCCAAAGGCGAATGCGGTATGGGCAAGTGAATTAATTGATGATAACGGTATCATCTCTGCTGGTGGCCCACTTTCCTGGGTCACCATTGCATTGCATATAGTGAAAAAGCTTGCTGGTATTGAAACGGCGAAGGTTGTGGCTGATTTTTCTGTCGTTGATGCGATACCAAAATCTCAAAACCTGTATGTGCCGGAGGGGTATCAGGCTTCAAACAATCCATTCCTAGCAAAAGCGGAATATACCATTCGTAAAGCACACTACCAAACCATGAGCGCTGGTGATTTGGCAAAAATAATGGCTGTTTCTGAACGTACGCTAAATCGTAAGTTAAAAGAGTTAACCGGAGAAACCCCCAAAGCCTTTATTGACGGGGTTAGAATAAGCCATGCTTGCACATTGTTAGCAACCACCAATACGTCCGTAAAGGAAATCGCCCTTTCTCTGGGTTATACGGACGATAGCGTATTTCGTCGTCTCTTTAAGCAGAAAATAAAAATGACACCTTCCAACTATCAACAACAAAGACGCAATAATTAAGGCAACTCTGATTAATTCCGCCGGTGAGCGATAATGCTGACATCACTCACCGGCCCCGAGATTTGCGAATGAAACAACTCTCTCTGACTGATAGCTTCGAGAAACACCGCAAGAAAACCCGTAAGGAACAGTTTCTCGAAGACATGGATCGCATCATCCCTTGGCAGGGATTGGTGGATACCATCACGCCGTTCTACCCGAATCCACAAGGTGCAGGTCGTCGTCCTATTGGTATCGAGAGAATGCTGCGCATCTACTTCTTGCAACACTGGTTCCAGCTCTCTGATCCCGCCGCAGAAGAAGCGATTTACGATTCCCGTGCCATGCGTCGCTTTGTCGGCATTGATTTGGGTACCGAGCCTGCGCCGGATGAGACAACCATTTGCAAGTCTCGACACTTGATGGAGAAACGTAATTTGGGCGAGCAGTTCTTCCATCTGGTGAATGAGTATCTGAAGGAGAATGGCCTGAAAGTGAACCGTGGCACCATCGTTGATGCCAGCATTATCAGGCCCTGCTGACGCAACTGGGCGTTCACGGTATCGAAGATCACTTTGCCCAATTTGTGACGCTCAAGGAAATGACGGAAGCGGAGAATGGTGCTTTCATCTGGCAGCCGGTCGGACAACCGCAGCCCGGCAAAGCGGCGCATGGACTCGATCTCGTACAACGCATCTTCCATCGCGGGATCACTGAGGCTGTAGAACAATTGCAGGCAGTGCACCCGAAGCATAATGGGGAGCGGGTAAGGCGGGTTTCCATTCTCACCCGTGGGATAGTGCTTGCGAAGCTTCTTCTCCAGCTTGGCCTAGGGAATCAGACCATCCATTTTTTCCAGGAACAGCTCCCGCCGCGTTTTACGCTTTTTGTTCTGGTATTCGGCTTCGGCGAAGGTAAGCTGGCTCATACAGTAGTCCGGTTGAAATGGGGGGCGCAGAATTATCTCAAATTACGGGGGTTATGCAGAGATTCCTTA
>NZ_PQGG01000040.1 GCF_002915595.1 Zhongshania marina | reverse complement strand
AATGACATTGATCATACGAAGACGAAAGCAATGCATCCGCAAACCAATGGGATCTGCGAGCGCTTCCACAAGACCATTCTGCAAGAGTTCTATCAGATCACCTTCCGCAAGAAACTGTATGCCGATATTAACGAGCTACAAAAAGATCTGGACGAATGGATTAAATATTACAACAATGAGCGAACTCATCAGGGCAAGATGTGCTGCGGCAGAACGCCAATGGCAACTTTACTTGATGGTAAAACGATCTGGGCTGAGAAGAATTTAGCTCAGATCTAAACTGGCAGACACCGGTAAAAAACGGGTAACTGTCAGATCAAGTCTGAGCTACTACACTTAATTGCTTTACAACCCGTGCTTTGAAGGTGCTGCTACTGTTTTGGGGCTGCTTTTTTAGCGGCAGCCTTTTTAGGTGCGGCTTTCTTCGCAGGTGCTTTTTTGGCTGGCGCTTTTTTAGCAGCAACTTTTTTCGCCGCTGGCTTTTTGGCCGGGGCTTTTTTTGCTGCTGCCTTTTTGGGCGCAGCTTTGGTTTTGCTGTCAAAGCTTTTTGCGGCATCTTGGGCTGCTTTGGCTAGTGCCTTAGCGCGTTGATAGTCGCCTTTAAGCTCGGCCAGTTGATTCTTGGCCATAATCATTACAGCCTTGGCGTCTAGCTCTAATTCCTTGGCACTCTCGACAGCGGAGTGTGCGCGATCAACTTGCTTTTGGATTCGGCTATCCATTTTTGCTTTGGCTTTTTTCTGCAATTCGCCAAGCTTGGCTTGTTCTGCCTTTAATTTTTCGCGGGCGCGTTCTGCCTGTGCTTTTGCCTTATCGATAGCTTTATTGGCATCCACCATTAAGCGGTCACGCAGTTGTTCAACTTTTGCTTCTAGCGATTCAATTTCTTTGCGGATCAGTGCAACGGGATCCATCTTCTTATTTGTCATATCAGCGAGCCTCGGTAAACGTGTATTTTGTATTAATCGACGAACTTCACTACTTGCAACAGCCATAACATAGCAAACTTTGCGATAATGCACAGTGAAACTTTAATTTATTAGGACGAAACAATGGATAAAACGCAAATTGATGCAATTGAGGCGGCTGTATTTCGGCGTCTATTAGCTCATTTAGATGAGCGTAAAGATGTTCAAAATATTGATCTGATGAATTTGGCGGGTTTTTGTCGCAACTGTTTGTCTAAATGGTATATGGCCGCAGCGGCGGACGAGAATCTGAGTGTCGATTACGATGCGGCACGAGAGCGCGTTTACGGTATGCCGTATTCGCAGTGGAAGGCGGAATTTCAAGGTGAAGCCAGTGCAGAACAATTAGCTGGCTTCGAAAAAAATAAACCGGAGTAATAAAGGTTTATTGGCACTGCATTGATGTTGTTATAGGCCACCGTTAGGAATAAAGCGGTTGTCGGTGTTATTGCGAATCCATAACAGCATTTCGCGGTCCAGTTTTTCGCCGCGCTTGCGCAGTACCTTATTAAGCCATATAGCAGGCGACTCTTTGCCAGCGTCCCAGCCGCTAATAAGTTTTTCGGCACGGGTGAAAAAGCGAATTAAGGCAATAATATCGTCATTGCTGAGTTCTTCTGCGGCGGCCTGCCAGTGTTCTTGAGAGACGCGCATAAAGACGCTATAGCGTTGTTGTTCATCACTTGTGAAGGGAGCTGGTAGCGCTTCTAACTGATCCTCTTGGCTTATCGCAATACAGCGTTGCAGCCACTGCGAGTCTATTGTGAGCGTGTCTTTTTCTTTTTCGGGGGTCCAGCTGCCAATGGTCATTTCTAAATTGCTCGCATTACTAACAATGCCGCCAGTATAGCGCATATTCATTAGTGACTTACGAGTGGGTATTTGATATTTTGCTGGCTATTTATACAGTTGTTTGAGTGGGGTAGTGAGTGGTGCGTTTTGCGTAAGATAATTCACTGCGACTGTGATTGCTTTTATGCCTCAGTGGAGCTGCGTGATGATCCAAGCTTACAAGGACGACCCGTTGCCGTAGGCGGTGCGGCGGATCGCAGAGGGGTAGTCGCAACATGTAATTACGAGGCTCGCGCCTTCGGTATTCATTCGGCTATGCCGACGGCGAGTGCTATGCGGCGCTGTCCAGAACTTATCGTGCTCACTCCGCGTATGGAAAAATATCGCGAGGTTGCACTGCAGATAAGAGAGATTTTTGGCCGCTACACTAGCGAAATTGAGCCGCTGTCTTTGGATGAAGCTTATCTGGATGTAAGCAACTGCAGCGATTTTCAAGGTAGCGCGACACGTATTGCGCAGGCGATTCGTCGCCAGGTAAGGGAGGAAGTAGGAATCACGATTTCTGCAGGTGTCGCGCCTAATAAGTTTTTGGCGAAGGTAGCAAGTGACTGGGATAAGCCCGATGGCTTGACGGTGATTACGCCGGCGCAAGTTGATGAGTTTGTATTGGGTTTGCCGGTTAAGAAAATTCATGGTGTTGGCAAAGTGATGGCCGCGCGAATGGCAGAGCATGAAATTTATTCCTGTGCGGATTTGAGGGTGCGCTCATTGGAGGAGCTGCTGACACTTTTCGGCAAGTTTGGCCATCAACTGTATGACTATGCGCGAGGTATAGACGAGCGCTTAGTCAAGCCGCACAGAGAGCGTAAATCATTGAGTGTTGAGACGACCTTTGCACAGGATCTTGTCGGTGTTGATGCCGCTAAAGCCGCGGTATCGGATTTATTTGTCGAGCTTGAAAAGCGTTTGATACGAGCGGGTGATAAGCGGTTTTCAGGGGCTTTTGTAAAATTGAAATCCGCAGATTTTCGACAAACAACGATTGATCGTCGACATGACGGTGAGTTGAGCTTGGCGCTTTTCGAAGGCTTGCTGGAGGGGGCCTGGCCACGGATGGCCGCAGCACTGCGTTTGATCGGGATAGGAGTGCGTTTTTCGGCAAAAGAAGAGCAAACGGAAAAGAGCGTATTGCCGTATTTTCGTGAGGAACAATTAGATTTATTTTCTGATCTTGACTGATTTTATTGGTTTTCGGTTTAGCACCAAAACGTGGGCAATAAAAAAGGGCGGTAAAACCGCCCTTATTCAGTATTTCTCAGCCTTATTGATTTGGGCTAATAACCTGTAATTCAACACGGCGATTGCGCTCACGGCCTTCGTCTGTGTTGTTGTCAGCTACTGGTCTGCTTTCGCCATAACCTTTCGCTTGTTGACGTGAACGGCTAATGCCTTTAGTCGATAAATAATTAACGACTGACTGCGCACGTTGCTGAGACAGTGTCAGGTTATAGGAATCACTGCCGACAGAGTCGGTGTGGCCCATAATGATGATGCTAACGTCAGGCTCGTTTGACAGCGACTCGGCCACTTTATCTAGAATGGTTTGTGAGTCGAGCATTAAGCGCGATTTATTGAACTCAAAGTGTACGCCTGAGAGCTCAACGGTTTGAGAAATAACACAGCCGCGCGAGTTAACTTTCAAGCCGGGTAGAGTGCCAGGACATTGGTCAATCTTGTCAGGTACGCCGTCGCCGTCGCTATCAAGTGGGCAGCCCTGCGCGTTCACTGGTACGCCACGTGGTGTATTTGGACATTGGTCGATGTCATTTGGTACGCCATCGCCGTCGTCATCAATTGAACAGCCGTTTACGTTAACCCGTGCGCCTGGTGGCGTATTGGGGCACTGATCGCGGAAGTTTGGAATACCGTCGTTGTCGCTATCCAATGGGCAGCCAGTGGAATCAACTGGAGTACCACGGGGGGTGTTGGGACACTTATCTAAGCGGTCTGGTACGCCGTCACCGTCTGAGTCGTAATTATACGGCAGTGGCTTTTCACCGAAGGGAACAGAAATACCTATTAAGACAGCGTAGGTGTAGAAATTATCGTCGTTAGGGAATAGTGGAGCTTGACGCTTGATACTATCGATCTGATAGCGCACTTCGCCACGTATCGCGACAGTATCAAGTTCATAGCTAAAACCGCCGATAAGATCGCTACCATAGTCAGACTGAGTGGCAGTGATTGTACCTGCATCATATTCTACTTCGTGGTAAGTCAAACCTACACCGATGTATGGTTGAACTGGGTCGGCATCTAGCATGAATGCGCCGCGTGGGAAGTATAAAAAGTCTAAGCCACCCGCAGTACGGCTGTAGGTGTCATCTTTAGAGTTTTTGAACTCACCATAATTAAGGTGCGTGTCGACCATAACGTAGGCGCTAATTGGCTTGCCTAGACCGATTTTACCTTGGTTGCCTGAATCAAAATCGCTTTTATCGGCAATCGTGGAGCCGATTATGCCGTGCATGCGCCAGCGATTATCAATTACCGTTTCTTCGTCGTCTGCCGCAAAAGCAGAAAAAGCGCTGCACCCTACAGCTAGAGCAAGCGTTATATTACGCATTTGACTCATCAACATATTCTCCATGTTCAAGCACATATTAAAACGCGACCTTGCGGCCGCGTTTATTCATTTTCATTAAGGTGTTGGCAGGCCAGGAATGCTCGGCAAGTCTGGTGTACCGCCTGGGAGCGTGGGAATAGCGAAGTTCCCAAATACGTCTTGGCAATCATCAAAGCTGATGCCAGTTAATTCGCTAAATGCACCCGGATTGAGGCCCAGTAAGGCATCTAGCAAAGTGCCTACTACTGTTGTTAGCGGATCTACGACGCAGGCATCAAGTCCAGTAATGACTGGGCTTAATGGAGAGCCATCTCCAAGTAATGCATTAGTTACTTGGCCAAGACCGCCGATAGGACTATCAGGGAAATTCTCGTTAATAGTAGAGAAATTACCGGTGATGAGTGCGTTAACAATTTCTTCACCTGGAATCGCACCGCCGTCATCGTTGGTGGCAAGAGCGGTGAGAATTGGATCCGCTATCGTGCTGATGGTGTAGACCAAAGGAAGTACAATACCGGGGCCTTCTAGGCCTGGGAAGTTTCCACCGAGGGTCAATACCGGTTCAAGTGTTTCACATAGCTCGTTAGAGAAAACTAGTAGGTCATCGTCAGCTGCTGGCAACACCAGAACAGTAGAGCCTTCTTGGGTAACGATATCGCCCTCAGTAAAGCCGTCGTTGTCACTGTCGATAAACGCCTGTACGCAGACAGTGCTTAGACGTAGCAGACCGCGGGACTCCAGCGAGCCTTTGGTTTGACCGCTAAAGCTTGCTGCAGGAGTACTAGATGTTTCTGGTAGGCCGGGGATTTGATCTAAACCAGGAACTTGATCGAAGCCAGGAAGTTGGTCTAGACCAGGGATTCCATCAGCGCCTGGCAAGCTAGGTGCCGCACTGGATACGCAGCTCGGTGAGGCACTTGAATTGCCAGACCAATAGCCTGATAGAGCTGAGAAAATAAGGCGTTCGCGGTTGGTTACGTCTACTAGTGGAGAGCCGTCAGCTTTTGGATTAGCTAAAAATGCTGCACTCATGTCATCTGCGCCGCTTTCAAATAGTGCGAAAGCGTAGAATCGTTGGTTGCCGCGAAGGTAGTTTTCGCCATCAGCTACGGTACCCACGAGGTCTGTGCGACCAACACATGAGAACTCGTCAATAGAAACATCGTCAGGTGAGTTGGCATTTGATGCTTGGTAAAGGTGAAGCTCAACAACCTCGTCATCAACTGCATTTATCGTACGAGTAGCCTGTACATCAGAAATTCCATCGGTATATCTAGCACGTAGAGTGGCAGTACCGTCTCCAGCAACCGCATCATCTTTAGGGTTAACTGTGGTTGTGTTGCTGTTTTGCTTGGGGCTGACGCTAAGGCGGTCAGTATTGTTTAGTTCCCAGCTCACAAATGATGCTGGGCAAGCAATGGTATCGGTGCTGTCAAAGTCTTTGAATGTACACATCGCTATGTAATCAATGCCATCGTTGAAGACATTTAAGAAAATAGTGTCAGTGTCATTTGCAGGCATTTCACCGTCGGCACGAACAATTTTGATCGCAGTGACTTCAGCGTCTACCAGTTGCAAGTTTAGCGTGTCGCTAATGACGGTTTGTTGAGCGGTGCCAAGATCATTGGTGTAAGTACCCTTAGCTACGCTGGTGCGATCAGAAACAGGTAGAGCAGCGTAAGCAGATTGGCTAACTAATGATGCATCACCATCTACCGCATCTGGACCTTCAGAGAAAATGGTAGTTGGTGTCGCAGACCAAGCTAGAACGTCTGGCCCTTTACACTGGTATTCGACAACCGGTTGTTGGTTGGGGTTTTGTGGGTTTGTATAAGTTAATTCAGCCACTAGTTGCAGGCGTTGTGCCGCTGGGACTTTAACTGTGCTGTTATCTAAGCCTTTACAGCTGCTTAGGTATTGCGTTTTAAAGAAGTTTTGGTTGCTAGAGACGCCATTACATGCATCAGCCGCTGGGTTGGCGACAGCACATACTGCGACTTTGCTTACGGTCGCAGGGATTAAATTAACGACCAATGATGCAATCTCGATAGCTCCTTCGCTTCCGCAGGGAACAGGAGCGCCTTGGGCATTAGAAACCGCTGTAATAGTTACCGATACTTGAGATTGATTTGAATCAGTAAAGGGGTTGCTTATGGTTGCAGGTGCGAATGCCGCCCCATTGGCTGGAACAACTGTTGGGCCGAAAGCAAATTTGCTATTGCTCGAGCAGAAAGTTGCATTAGCGGTGGAGTTTTCTGTTACGCCGGGCAGGCCTTGCAGGTTCTGTAAAAGCTGATAATTTGCATTAGCCTTGGCCTGAGGATTAGATGGGTTAAAGGCAATAACGGTTTGGCCGCTAATATATTTATTTCCACTAACCAGTGGTGGAACTATTGTGAATGGCTCAGTAATAGTATAAGTGGTGCCTTTAAGCGGATATTTGCCGGTAATTGTAAGGTTTTTCAGGGTGTCCGTACTGGCAAGTCTAACGGTACTAATAATATCCAATACGTCGCGAAGTTGCCCAGCGTCTCTAACCGCATCTGCAAGCTTGGCTATGGCAGGGCTGCCAATGCTTCCACCTAAAGTCCATTGGGTTCCGGCTGTAACATTAAGCTCGGGCCCTAGGTTATTCTCTACGCCGTCGGTTTGTAGTGCTAACATTCTCGCTTGAATGCTGTTGGTGCCGGTTCCAGCAAGTTGACTTCCATTAGGGAAATCAATACGGAGGGAGCTTGGATCTAAGCCGGGGCTTGGACGGTCAGGGCTGCGGGCATCACCGCCGCCACCACAGGCAACAAGCAAGCTTGCCGCCAATGTTAACGATAAGGCTAAGGTATTCGTTTTCATTTATTCCCCTCCGGGAGAGACTAGCTGAAACAGATTTGTGCGAATATTAAAATTTTAAGTATACGTAGTTTCACGGATGTTATATGTAAAAACAACACTCCATGCGTCTAAGTTCCCATGTTAGAGCTAAAAATGTGAAAATTTCTGTGAAGTAGTCATAAAAAACCGCTTTTGCCCTAAAAAAATGCAGTGATATTCGACGCTTAGGCGAATATATGCCCTCTTTTGAGGGCATGATTTTAGTCTTGGAGATACATTTCAATGGGTGGGCAGGAGCATATTAAATTTCTATCTCCAAAAACATTGTCAATTCTGTTGACGGTTGGCCAGTATTTGCCGTCGCGTAGTTGTGCCACAGGGAAACTCGCCTCTTCACGGGAATAAGGGCGATCCCAGTCGGTGACGATATCGGCAAGGGTGTGTGGTGCGTTAACGAGGGGGTTGTTGTCAGCGGGCAATTGCCCACTTTCCACGAGGCCTGCTTCGCGACGAATATGAATCATGGCTTCACAGAAGCGGTCTAGTTCGATCTTCGATTCGCTTTCTGTCGGCTCTATCATCAGCGTGCCGGGTACGGGGAAGGACATGGTCGGTGCGTGGAAGCCATAGTCCATTAAGCGTTTGGCGATGTCTTCTTCACTGATTCCCGTGCTCTCTTTGAGTGGGCGTAGGTCGATAATGCACTCGTGGGCGACGCGGTCATTGCGACCGGTGTATAGCACGGGGTAGTGCTCTTTAAGTCTTGTGGCGATGTAGTTGGCGTTGAGAATGGCGACTTGGGTTGCTTTCTTTAAACCGGCGGCACCCATTAATGAAATATACGTCCACGAGATGGGCAGTATGCCTGCGCTGCCGTAGCTTGCCGCAGACACCGTGTCGTTGTGTGCGTCAAGTCCTTCCACGGGGAATACGGGGTGGTTGGGTAAGAATGGGGCTAGGTGCGCTTTAACACCGATTGGGCCCATACCTGGTCCACCGCCACCGTGGGGTATGCAGAATGTTTTGTGCAAATTGAGGTGGGATACATCAGCACCGAATTCACCTGGAGCTGCTAAGCCAACAAGGGCATTCATATTGGCGCCATCGACGTATACCTGTCCGCCGTGTTGATGGGTGATGTTACAGATTTCACGGATACCCTCTTCAAATACCCCGTGGGTTGAGGGGTAGGTAACCATCAGCGTAGAGAGTTGTTCTGCGTGGCGTTCGGCCTTGCTGCGAAGATCGTCAATATCGACATTGCCGAGTTCGTCGCAGGCGACGATGACAACCCGCATTCCAGCCATTGCTGCGGAGGCGGGGTTGGTGCCGTGGGCTGAACTTGGTATTAGGCAGATGTCGCGGGCAAAATCACCACGGCTTTCGTGGTAGCGCTTTATTGCGAGCAAACCGGCGTACTCGCCCTGCGATCCGGCGTTCGGTTGCATTGAGAACTTGTCGTAACCGGTGCAGGCGATTAACTGCTGCTCTAATTCGTCTATTAATTGCAGGTAGCCAGCGACTTGGCTGCGCGGCGCGAATGGGTGCATATTGCCGAATTCTGGCCACGTAATTGGAATCATTTCAGTGGTGGCGTTGAGCTTCATGGTGCAGGAGCCCAATGCAATCATTGAGTGATTTAGGGCGATGTCTTTGCGCTCTAGTCGATTCATATAGCGCAGCATTTCTGTTTCTGAGCGATGCTGATGGAATACGGGATGACTTAAAAAGCTGCTCTGGCGGCGCAGATTTGTTGGAATGCCGGGTAATTCGGCAAGGCTTTCATCTAGCGCTTGGATAGACGGAAGAGCTTTATCGCCGGCGAAAATCTGCCATAGCTTCTCAATGTCGTCGGTGCTTGTTGTTTCGTCAAAGCTAATGCTGACGCTGTTGTCGCCGCGTCGGATATTAAGTAGCTCGGCTTCGGCCTTGTCGGCTAGCGCGATGCTGGCGCTCCCCGAATTAACAGTAAGGGTGTCGAAAAACGCATCATTGCTGCTGTAGCCGAGTTGCGCTAGACCGGCAGCAAAAATTCCTGTCATGCGATTGATGCGTTGCGCGATGGTTTTTAAACCGTCGGGGCCATGATAGATCGCATAAAACACGGCCATGATCGCTAGCAATGCCTGAGAGGTGCATATATTCGAGGTCGCTTTTTCGCGGCGAATATGTTGCTCGCGGGTTTGCATTGCCATACGCAGGGCTTTATTGCCACGACTGTCGATAGATACCCCAATTATGCGGCCAGGGATAGAGCGTTTATAGCTGTCGCGGGTTGCAAAGAAGGCGGCGTGGGGGCCGCCAAATCCCATGGGTACACCGAAGCGTTGTGCGCTTCCAACTACAATGTCTGCCCCTTGTTCACCAGGTGGTGTAAGGAGAATTAAACTCATAATGTCGGCGGCGACAACTGTCATTGCATCTTGGGCTTTGGCCTGGCTGGCAATGCTCGACAGTTCCGAGATGCTGCCGTCAGTCGCCGGGTACTGCAGTAGCACACCAAAGCAGGAAGTGGTGACGAGTTCAGTTTCGGCATCGCCAACAACAATTTCTAAGCCTAAAGGCAGGGCGCGGGTTTTTAGAACCGCAATAGTTTGCGGGTGACAGCGGCGATCAACAAAAAATACATCGCTTTTGTTTTTGCGTGCGGAGCGTTTGCACATGGCCATCGCTTCAGCTGCAGCGGTGGCTTCGTCCAGTAGCGAGGCATTGGCAAGTTCTAGGCCGGTGAGATCTATCACCATTTGTTGGAAGTTTAGTAGTGCCTCCAAACGGCCTTGAGCAATTTCTGGTTGGTAGGGAGTGTAGGCGGTATACCAGCCGGGGTTTTCTAAGACATTGCGCAAAATGACCGGCGGCGTAATTGTGCCGTAGTAACCCGTGCCAATAAACGAGCGAGCGACTTGGTTTTTTGCGGCGATAGTGCGCAGGCGCGCGAGGGTTGCAGATTCACTTTGCGGTGCCGGTAGCGGCATGTCGCCACGCAAGATAGATGCGGGCACGGTTTGTTGTATCAGCTCGTCTAGCGAGCTTGCGCCAACGGCTTGGAGCATGGCTGCAGTTTGTTCTTCGTTTGGGCCAATGTGGCGGCTCAAAAAATCGTCACTTTGTGAGAGGGTGGTGAGTGTATGAGTCATTCTGCGAGTTGCCTGCGTCGTCGGATTTGCGGCGCTCATTAAATCATATTTGGGCGGCCTTTTCTTTGGCAATTTTCCGCGACTAGCGTGCTTTGGAGGTCTTTAAACTTGGGTATTCGCCTTGCAAATTTCTATATTCATCGCTGTTATGGATGCGGCTGAGTTTGCGGCCGTATTACACATTATTTTTTTACGAATATTAGTGTAAATCACATGTCGATTGTATGTGTCTTAGTTGTTGAAAATACTGGTTTTTTATTGTTTTTACGGTCGATATGGCAGCTGCAGTCGTTATAAGATATTGCCATCTAACATCCTGTTTAAGAGGTTTATCTTTCCTGTGGCTGCACTGAATACTATATGGCATAAGTGGCGTGAGCTGGGTGTGCGAATGTTTGCGGTGTTTGGTCTAGGTGTGTGTGCAGCCTGTGCGCCGTATCCCTCATCTACAAGTACACAGCTTGCTTTGGAGCCGAGTCCTAAAGAGGAGCGTATTTCTTCATTGGAACTTGCCCTCGCTGACGCCTTGATCGAAATTGAAAAAATGAAAGCGCGGGAGCCTATCGCCTCTGGCGCAGATGCACTCCCTGCCATTCCGCCTAATGCCGAGACCGGCCGCTGCTATGCCAAGTTGTTAGCGCCGCCGACTTATATAGATCGAATTGAGCGCCGGATTGTTAAAGAAGCTAGTGAGCGCCGCGAGATGATTCCCGCGCGACTGGAGTGGTTTGATGAGCAGGTATTGCTTAGTGAAGAGCATGTTCGTCTTAGGCTTGTGCCAGCTACTTATAAATGGCAGGAGGAAAGAACCCAAATTGTACCCCCAAAAAGTCGTCAAGTATTGGTGACGCCTGCGCGCTATGACACGGTCGTAGAAGAGGTGATTGAGTCACCCGAGGAGTGGGTGTGGCGGCCTGGACGCGGTGATATCGAAAAGATCGATGAGGAGAGTGGGGAGATTGTGCATCAAGTCCACATTCCCACCCGCTATCGACAAATTAAAAAGCAAGTCTTAGTGGAGTCTGCTAAATACAGAAAAGTAGTTGAGCCGGCGGTCTATGAAACCGTGCGAAAAAAAGTAGTTGATGTGCCAGAGCACACCATTGAAGAGCGAATTCCCGCAGCCTACAAAACCGTGAAGGCACAGCGAGTAGTAGAGCCAGAGCGCGAAGTGATTCACTATATTGAGCCTGTATATAAAGAGTTCAATTATCGAGAGAAAGTGACCGATGCCCAATTGGCTTGGCGCATGGTGCCCTGTGAACGAGACTTAAATAAGGAGCTGGTATACAAGATTCAGCGCGCTTTACGAAAGCTCGGTTACGATACCGGTGGAATTGATGGGGTGTTGGGAAAATATACTCTCATAGCTATTCACGATTTCCAAAAGCAGCAGGGCTTGGCGACTGGGCGTTTGTCTACTGAGTCGATTAAAGCGCTCGGCGTAGAGTTTGAGTAATTTTCGCTTGTTGCGCTATTTTTAGTACCTCGGTGCTTGCCGCCAGTAATTGTGGCGGCGCACAATGACGGTATGGAAACATTAGCCACCTTGTTAACCGCCGTTCGTGATTGCGATATATGTGCGGCGAATTTACCGCTTGGCCCTCGGCCGGTAGTGCATGTGGATGCATCTGCGAGAATACTCATTATTGGGCAAGCCCCGGGAACACGAGTTCACGAGAGTGGTATTCCGTGGAATGACCCTTCCGGCGATCGTCTGCGCCAGTGGTTGAATATTGATCGGGAGCAGTTTTATTCCGATAAGCGTTTAGCCATTATGCCTATGGGTTTTTGCTATCCTGGCAAGGGGCGCTCGGGCGATTTACCTCCCCGTAAAGAATGCGCGCCGCACTGGCATGAGCGATTGCTTGCTCAAATGCCGTCGATAGAGCTGGTGCTGTTGATTGGTCAGTACGCCCAGAATTATTATTTAAACGACGCATTTAAAACCCTGACTGAGCGGGTGGAAAACCATTCAGCCGATTCTTATTTTTTCCCTTTGCCGCACCCCTCGCCCCGAAATCAGCTATGGTTAAAGCGTAATCCTTGGTTTGACGCCAAGGTCTTGCCTCGACTACGGCAGAAGGTGGGGGACATTTTGGAGACGACATGAGCAAAATGCTTGGCCCTTGGCAGCAGCTTGGTGTTAATAAGGTGTACGAGAACCCTTGGGTTCGCCTTGAGCACCACGAGGTGAAGACCCCAGCAGGTACTGATGGAATTTATGGCAAGATTTGCTTTCAGAATATAGCGGTCGGCATTATCCCAATTGATGAAGAGGCTTATACCTATCTGGTAAAGCAATACCGCTACCCTTTGGAGGAGGATAGCTGGGAAATTCCTGAGGGTGGCTGTCCATTAGGAAGTTCGCCATTAGCAACAGCGCAGCGCGAGTTGTTAGAGGAGACTGGTCTAAGTGCTGCTCAGTGGGTTAAATTGATGGATTTGCATACGTCTAATTCAGTCTCAGACGAGCGCGGCGAGGTGTTTTTAGCGAGAAACCTACTTCAGGGTGAGGCCGAATTAGAGGCGACTGAGGATATTATCGTTTGCCGATTACCCTTGGAGGAGGCAATCGAAATGGCAATGGATGGCCGAATTACTGATGCGATCAGTGTTGCAGCTTTATTCAAGGTAAAGATGTTGCTGATGAGTTTTAATGATGATGTTCAGCAGATGTTTTTTGCATTGCCAGAGGCAGTGCTGTAAATCTTTAAATCAGTATCGAGATAAACGACGAGTAAAATAAACGGTGATTGGAGAAGTATATGAAAAATGTAAACCGACAATTTCAATATCTAATGGGTGCCTTGTTAATACTGATGCTTGGCGTGACAACTCCGGCATTTGCTGAGGATGCGGCTGAGAAACCCAAGGCGTCTGAAGGGTTTACCAAGGAGGAGGTGTTAGAAAAAGCAGATTCTTTTTTTGGTGAAACCACTGCAGGCTTGGCGAAGGCGATAGAGAAAGTATTTGCTGAGCAGGGTAGCCCAAATGCAATCATTGCGGGTGAAGAAATTTCCGCAGCCTTGGGTGTTGGTGTGCGCTACGGTCAGGGTGAGGTACAGCGTTATGGTGGCGAAGTGTTGCCAATATTCTGGCAGGGGCCATCGCTTGGCTTTGATATGGGGGCAAATGCGTCAAAGGTGTTCACTTTGGTTTATCACCTTGATGATATGGAGCAATTAATGCAGCGTATTCCCGGCGTTGACGGTAGCTTTTACGTTGTGGCTGGCGTGGGTGTGAATTACCAGCAAAATGGCGAGCTTATTTTAGCGCCGATTAGAACCGGTGTTGGTTTGCGTGCTGGTGCGAGTGTTGGTTATGTTCACTATAGTGATAAAAAGTCGTGGATACCGTTCTGATTTTTTTGGAACGAGGGGACGATGCTCCCCTCGTTTTATACCTTTCTGAATCTTCTTAGTCTTCAACTTGTTCCGTTTCTGGCAATTCGCTTATCGCTTCTTTAGCGGTGTCCTTCGCTAAATGGCGGCGGTAAAGTTCGTTTAAATACAGCGTTAAATGATTCACTACGATTTGCGTGCGCAGAGAAATTGCGATTTCAAAGGCGTGTTGCGCGTCTGGTAATTCGGCGTAACTAACAGCCTGATTTGAAACCTCTTTTAGTGCGTCGTAAAGTACCCTCGACTCTTGAACGGGCACCAAGGTGTCGGCTTCGCCGTGAATAATTAAAAATGGCGGAGCATCTTTATGCACCCAGTATAGCGGTGATGCCTGACGCCATAATTCGGGTGATTCGGCGCGGGTTTTTTTAAGTACTTTGGCAGACACCCACTGACTCAGGGATTCGCTACTGCGCTGGCCCTGGCTGTTAAGAAAATCGTAAACACCGTAGAAAGGGATGCAGGCCTGAACAGTGGTATCAGCAGTTTCAAAGCCCGGCTGAAACTCTGGCGCATTAGCACTTAGGGCTAGTAAGCAGGATAAATGCCCGCCTGCCGAACCACCTGTCGCCGCGATAAATTGAGGGTTGCCACCATATTCACTGATATTTTCTTTGATCCAGTGCAGGGCGCGTTTGCAGTCGATGATATGATCTGGAAATGTAGAGCCGGGACTCAGCCGATATTCTACCGCGACGCAAACCCAGCCATTGGCTGCCATTTGGTACATAAGGGGCAGCGCCTGTTCATTTTTGCTACCAAGGTTTTCTAACCATGCGCCACCGTGCATTTGGAATAAGACGGGGGCGTTCTGGGGGAGGTCATCGCGGTGGTATATATCTACCCGCAATGAGCGGCCATCGACTTTGGAGTATTCGATATTTTTAACGCGGCGCACATTTGGCAATTTGTAAGCAAATGGTTTTGCTAGCCGCTTCGCGTCCGGCTCAATTAAGGTGGCGTTTTCGGTGTTTAGCGTTTGTTCTGGTGCTAATTGCAGGGCGTAGCGAACCGCTTGCGCCATGATGGGGTCGGCGCGTTGCGCTCTAAAGTAAAAAATGGCAATGGCGGTCCAGCTGCAAAGTGCTATCGCCAGTCCCAGTGCATCACCTAGGCCGCTTAATTCACCAAATACTACGATGAGCAGCGTAAGACCAAACTCCACTGCAATGACGTGCAGTGCCAACTCGCCCGTGATAAAGCCAAATATAAAGCTGAATACCCCGAGTAATTCGGGTGCGGATTTGTGGGGGCGGTAGACGTTCCACGCCGTCCAAGCCCAAATCAGTGATAGCAGCAGCATAGTGGATTCTCTTCTTAGTAGCGTAATCGTCGTTGGCGCCAATGATAGGCTATGTGTATGACGATCTCTAGCGGCCCTTAAGATCCTCTGTAAGACTTGTTCAGTGATCAGTTACCGTAGCGAATACCGATAATATAATAGCTTTGCGAGCCCTTTGGGGTTGTCACAATGACTTCGTCGTCCAATTGCTTGCCCAGCATGGCTTTGGCGAGGGGGGAGTCCATTGATAGTTTATATTGGCTTAAATCAAATTCATCTGGGCCGACGATACGGTATTCATATTGTTCTTCGTCGTCATTTTCGACGGTGACCCAGGCGCCGAAGTAGACTTTGTTTTGTTGCTTTGGGGTTTCTGTGACGACGGTCAGTTCCTCTAGGCGCTTGGTCAAATAGCGAACGCGGCTATCTATCTCCCTCAGCCGACGTTTGCCATATATATAATCGCCGTTCTCTGAGCGATCGCCATTTTTTGCCGCTTCATGCACGGTGGCAGTAACCTGTGGGCGTTCAACTTTCCAAAGTTGACGGAGTTCCTCGCGGAGGGCTTTTTCTCCCTCTGGAGTAATGTAGCAAGAACCTTTTGGGCGAGGCGGACGGTAGCGAGTCATGGTATGGGTGTCAGATTGTATTTATAGAGTTGAGCATAACCGTAGTGCCTTGTGAATACAGTGCTAAAAATAGGCGTAAAATGCGTGTCGCTTACGACAAATGCAGCAAATGCCACTGCTTTGCCTTAGTGTTACTCGCTTCGTTTTCTTAATATCACTGTTTGGAACGAAAGCTGGGTATGGTAGCGTAGCGTTTGTAATTAGAGGATAGCAAATGATGAAAAAATGGTTGGTAAGTTGCCTTGCTACATTCGGGTTTGCGGCAGGGGCTTATGCTGAAATTGAGTTGCAGGGCAGCTTACAACAAGGCGGTTTGATCTGGGCGACGGTGGCACCAAGTAGTAGCGTTAGCTTAGATGGTAAATCGCTACACATTGCCGACAATGGCTTATTTGTGGCCGGCTTTGACCGCGATGCAGGGCCAGTGTCGGTCTTGAAAATTTGCAATTCGACAGGTGAGTGCGCTGAGCAGCAACTCGATATTGTCCAGCGTAGCTATGATGTTCAGCGTGTAAACGGTGTACCGCAAAAAACCGTTACTCCCCCCGCGAGTGTGCTTGAGCGTATTCGTCGGGAAGGCGCATTAGTCAGCAAGGCCCGCAGCGAATTTTCCGCTAGGCAAGATTTTATCAAAGAGTTTAAATGGCCCTTGCTGGGACCTATCACGGGTGTATTCGGCAGTCAGCGTGTCTATAATGGCAGCCCTGGTCGGCCACATTATGGTTTGGATATCGCCGCACCTACCGGCACATTGGTTTCTGCGCCCATAGGTGGGGTGGTTACCTTGGCCTACCCCGATATGTTTTATTCCGGTGGCACTTTGATTATTGATCACGGTCTGGGCGTGTCCTCTACCTTTATTCATCTTAGTCGGATATTGGTAGAAGAGGGGCAGCTTGTTAAGCAGGGTGATCCCATAGCCGAGGTTGGGGCGACGGGGCGTGCGACGGGGCCGCATTTGGACTGGCGTATTAATTGGGCAGACCGCCGCCTTGATCCTGCATTGATAATTGGGCCGATGCCTGAGCATTAAGTGTTAGCGAAGTGGCGCCTATGGCGTTAAAAACAATGATTGTTGAGTGCATAAAAGCTAATGATAGATAAAAAATTACTAGAAATACTGGTTTGCCCTGTTAGCAAGGCACCATTAGATTATGATGAACAGCGCAATGAGTTAGTGTGCCGCGCCAGCGGTCTTGCCTACCCAATTCGCGACGGTATTCCCGTTATGTTGGAGTCAGAAGCACGTGTTCTGACGACGGATGAAAAACTTGGCTAGCGCTAACTCCCTGTTGGTGCAAATTTCTTGCGCTGCATAGCGGCGCAAACTGTTCAAGTCAGATACAAGTTCCCGCAATTTCGATATACTTGGCGTTTTTTCGCCACGGCTTAGGCTGTGGCGAGTGGCTGTTTAGCATGTCAATAGCCACCGACAAGAGCCCACGGAGTGAGAGAGTTTCAATGAAAAGCGCCGCCATTCGCGAAGCCTTTATTCGGTATTTTGAAAGTAAAGGACATACCCAGGTAGCCAGCAGTTCGCTAGTGCCAGGTAATGACCCCACTTTGTTGTTTACTAACGCGGGGATGGTGCAATTTAAAGATGCCTTTCTGGGTCGGGAAAAACGTAACTACGTTCGTGCGGTTAGTTCACAGCGCTGTGTGCGTGCCGGCGGTAAGCATAACGATTTAGAAAATGTGGGTTACACCGCTCGCCACCATACTTTTTTTGAAATGCTGGGCAATTTCAGTTTTGGCGATTATTTCAAGCGTGACGCAATCACATTTGCATGGGAGTTTTTGACCTCTCCTGAGTGGATGGGTATTCCCGCCGAAAAATTGTGGGTAACGGTGTATGCCGATGACGACGAGGCGTATCAGATTTGGAACGAGGAGGTAGGGGTTCCTGCTGAGCGCATGGTGCGTATTGGCGACAATAAAGGCGGCAAATACGCTTCAGATAATTTCTGGTCTATGGGCGATACCGGCCCATGCGGTCCTTGCACTGAAATTTTTTATGACCACGGCGAAGACGTGTTTGGTGGTCCTCCGGGTAGCCCAGATGAAGATGGCGATCGCTATATCGAAATTTGGAACAACGTGTTTATGCAATTTAACCGAGATGCCGACGGCACTATGACGCCGCTTCCTGCGCCCTCGGTAGACACGGGGATGGGCTTGGAGCGCATATCTGCTGTCATGCAGCATGTGCATAGCAATTACGAGATAGACCTGTTTCAAAACCTGATCGCAGCCACTGCCAGCGTCTTAAATGTGGACGATCTGGAACACACCTCGCTGCGGGTTATTGCCGACCATATTCGCTCCTGCGCATTTTTGGTGTCGGATGGGGTGATGCCATCTAACGAGGGTCGCGGTTATGTGCTGCGACGAATTATTCGCCGCGCGGCAAGGCATGGAAATAAACTCGGCGCAAACGCTGCATTTTTCCATAAATTAGTCGCACCGCTTGCCGCTGAAATGGGCGAGGCTTACCCAGAGCTGCTTGCGCGACAGGCGCAAATTGAGAAGGTGTTGCTGCAGGAAGAAGAGCAGTTCGCTAAGACTCTTGAGCAGGGTATGAAGATTCTTGAACAGGATTTAGAAAACCTCAGCGGGAGTCAAATTCCAGGCGATACCGTTTTCCGGCTGTATGACACCTACGGTTTTCCGGTTGATCTCACCGCAGATATCGCTCGTGAAAAAGGCCTGAGCCTAGATTTGGACGGTTTTGAATCTGCGATGGAAGCTCAGCGTAGCCGTGCGCGTTCAGCCTCTAATTTCAAGGTCGATTTAAGTGATGAGCTGGCTTTAGATGGCGAGACACGCTTTTCTGGCTACCAAGATCTGGCCGAATCCGGCGCGGTGACAGCCATTTTACGGGATGGTCAGCGGGTTAGCTCATTAAAAGAAGGCGATACCGGCATCATCATTTTAGACAACACGCCATTTTACGGTGAGTCTGGTGGCCAAGCAGGCGATAGTGGTTACTTAAGCGCGGAAGGTGTGCGCTTTGAAGTGCGCGACACTCAGAAATCAGGCGGTCATCACCTGCACCACGGCGTGTTATTAAGCGGTGTGCTGGCTGAGGGCGAGACACTGTTGGCTGAGGTAGATAGCAGCGTTCGTCAAGCTACGGCGTTAAACCACTCGGCGACCCATTTGCTTCATGCAGCTCTGCGTCAAGTATTGGGTGAGCACGTTACTCAGAAGGGATCGCTGGTTGATTCTCAGCGTTTGCGCTTCGACTTCTCGCATTTTGAGGCAGTGAGTAAACAAGAGCTTTCGGAAATAGAGGCGCTGGTAAACCAGCAAATCCGCTTAAATACCGCTGTTCAAACAGAGCTGATGGACATGGACGGTGCTGCAAAACGCGGAGCCATGATGCTGTTTGGTGAGAAATACGGCGACAGTGTTCGGGTGTTGAGCATGGGTGGTGATTTCTCAATAGAGCTTTGCGGCGGTACGCACGTGCAGCGTACCGGTGATATTGGTTTAATGCGTATTACTGCTGAGTCGGGCATCGCTGCAGGCGTTCGCCGGATAGAGGCTGTTACCGGCGCAGCCGCATTGGCGGTATTTGATAGCGCTGAGAATGAGCTGAGCCAATTGGCTGGTTTGCTTAAAACGGGCAGAGAAAAAATTGGCGATAAAGTTCAGCAGCTTCTTTTGCAGCAAAAGCAACTCGAGAAGGAGCTAAGTGCCTTAAAGGGCAAGTTGGCGAGTTCGGCAGGCAACGACTTGATGGCTCAGCTTGAAGAAATTAACGGAGTGAAAGTACTGGCGACCAAGCTGGACGGAGCTGACGCGAAATCACTGCGTGACACGGCTGACCAACTCAAGAATAAGCTGGGTTCTGGAGTGCTGTTGCTCGCTGCTGACGAGGGTGGAAAAGTGTCTTTAGTTGCCGGCGTCACCAAAGATATTACTGATCGCTTCAAGGCGGGTGAAATTATGAAATTGGCCGCCGAAGCGGTCGGCGGCAAGGGTGGCGGGCGTCCTGATATGGCCCAGGGTGGTGGCACGGATTGCGCCGCTATCCCCGCTGCATTGCAGGCTGTGCGGGATTATTGTCTCTCAAAGTAGAGTGATATTACGTAAATCACGTATAGCATGCATTGAGTCATTTCCTTTAAATTTGATCTGGTGTTTAATGAGCGCCCTCTGCGATGGGCGTTTATTAAGTAGAAGCGAATCATGAGTCTGATAGTTCAAAAATTTGGTGGTACCTCGGTAGGGACTGTCGAGCGAATCAAGGCCGTAGCCAAGAAGGTGGCGGCGTTTCGCGAGCAGGGGCACGACATTATTGTTGTTGTGTCGGCAATGAGCGGCGAAACTAATCGTTTAATCGATTTGGCTAAAGCCATGCAAGCTGTGCCAACCCCGCGCGAGATGGATGTGCTGGTGTCTACCGGCGAGCAGGTCACTATATCGCTGCTGTGCATGGCATTGCATGATCTAGGACAGGGGGCTAAGTCGTACACTGGAACACAGGTGCGGATATTAACTGATGAAGCGCATACCAAGGCGCGGATCAGGGATATCGACGATGCAAAAATCCGAGAAGATTTAGCCGCTGGAAATGTGGTTGTGGTTGCAGGTTTTCAGGGTGTTGATGAAAACGGCAATATTACTACCCTAGGTCGCGGTGGTTCAGATACAACCGGCGTAGCATTAGCCGCTGCTTTAAAGGCAGACGAGTGTCAAATTTACACCGATGTGGATGGCGTATATACCACGGATCCGCGGGTTGTAAGTAAAGCGCGTAGGTTGGATCGCATTACCTTTGAAGAAATGCTGGAAATGGCCAGCTTAGGATCAAAGGTTTTACAAATTCGCTCGGTGGAGTTTGCTGGAAAGTACAATGTACCTTTGCGGGTATTGCACGCTTTCCAAGACGGCCCAGGCACATTGATTAGCTTAGAGGAACAATCGGATATGGAAAACCCGGCGATTTCGGGTATTGCTTTCACCCGTGATGAAGCAAAGATAACTGTTTTAGGCGTACCTGATACCCCAGGTTTGGCTTACCAAATTCTTGGGCCGGTGAGCGACGCCAATATTGAAGTAGACGTAATTGTTCAAAACGTCGCAGAAGATAACACCACAGACCTTACTTTTACGGTAAGTCGTGGCGATATGGCAAAGACTGAAGCCATTGTGCGTAATCTGGTGAAACAAACGGGTGCGCGAGAAGTCAAAACTGATGACAAAATTGCCAAAGTGTCTTTGGTTGGCGTAGGAATGCGCTCCCATGCTGGTATTGCCAGCAAAATGTTTAAAACCTTGGCGGAGGAGTCAATCAACATTCAGTTGATTACGACATCGGAAATTAAAATTTCGGTGGTAATCGATGAGAAATATTTGGAACTAGCCGTTCGTTCGCTGCATACAGCGTTTGATTTGGATTCGGAGCCTAGTATTTAATTTTTACGCTATTTGCGCTGCTGCACATGGACTGGCACTAGGGTATGGCGATGGGCTCTTACAAGGAGATGCCATAATGTTAATTTTAACTCGTCGTATTGGTGAGACTTTAATGGTCGGTGATGAAGTGACCGTTACTGTACTTGGAGTAAAGGGCAATCAAGTTCGTTTGGGTGTTAATGCACCCAAGGATATTGCCGTTCACCGAGAAGAAATATACGACCGTATTCAAACAGAGAAGGACGGCAACAAGTAATACACTGAAAAAGACGCTCTAGGTCTTTGCTTATTTTCTCAGTGTGGTATCATGCCGCCCGATTCGTTAAACAGCGCTATGTGCTGATTAACGCTCTACTTTTTATGTGTTCCCACTTAGGGAAAGCCTAACTAGAAGAGACATCCCGGAGAGGTGGCCGAGTGGCTGAAGGCGCTCCCCTGCTAAGGGAGTATGCGGTTAATCCTGCATCGAGGGTTCGAATCCCTCCTTCTCCGCCATACAAATAAAAAAGCCCCAGTTGAAAGACTGGGGCTTTTTTATTTGTATTTTGTGTTGCGAGCAAATTCGGTTTAATGAATGCTGCTGTCCCCACGTTTGTGATGAATAGTCGAGCCTCCTATTTTCAGGGGGGGTGATGTTTTTTGCCTAGAATCTCCTTAGCTTTGGGTTTTGTTGCAGTATCTCACTCAGAAATGAAAGACCTCATTTCCTTGAGAATTAGAGCGCGGTGTTAAGTTACTGTGTATTAACGATTACGCTAACGTAATGTTCAGCCGCAATGCTCGACCTTTACTTGGGACAGTGCTACTTTTTCGGCCAGCTATACAATGCCTGTGTTGGTGTTGTGATGTGCTTTATAAATAGATGAATTGTGCTGACATACGGCTAATTTTATGCACAGCAGCGGCTACACATCTTAATCTTTGAGTTGCATAGGGAAATATTATGAGCAGGCGGATGTTGATTATGCTGCTGCTGAGCGCGGTGTTGTTTGGCGGCGTATTTGGCATGAAGTGGTTTGGCAATAAGAAAATGAATGAGTTTCTTAATGCCATGCCTGCGCCTGCGGTTACAGTGTCCAGCATCAAAGCCCAAGAAATGACCTGGGAGAATCGCCTGGAGTCAGTGGGGAGTTTGGTGGCGGTGAATGGTGCCGACCTTACTGCAGAGGTAGACGGCGTTGTTACCAATATTTACTTTGATTCTGGCGACACCGTAAAGCGCGGTGATCTGCTACTTAGTTTGGCGTCGGCAAGTGAGCAGGGCGAGTTAAAGCGCTTGCAGGCACAGGCTGAGTTGGCGGAATTAAACCGCAAGCGCAGTGAACAGCTATTCCAGCGGAAAACCATCTCGAAATCCGAATATGATACCGCCGTAGCTGAAACCAATGTTGCTGTAGCAGCGGTGCAAGCGCAAAAAGGCCGCTTAGAGCAGAAATCGATTAAAGCCCCTTTTGACGGTCAGCTTGGTATTCGACGCGTGAATGTCGGCCAGTATTTAGGTGTTGGTGTCGCCATTGCAACATTGCAAAAGCTTGATCCTATTGATGTCGACTTCTCATTGCCTGAACGTTATTTGTCGATTTTAAACACCGACCTCAAAGTGTCTGTCAAAGTCGATGCATATGGTGACGAAGTGTATGAAGGGCAGGTGCAGGCTATTGAGCCTAAAATTGACCCTCAGACGCGCAATGTCGATGTGAGGGCGCGCTTAGCCAATCCAGACGGCAAACTCAAGCCAGGTTTGTTTGCGACAGTTGTTATTAGTCTAGCAAGCAGCGACGCGGTGGTAGTGATTCCACGTTCCTCGGTGAATTACACATCTTATGGAAACTCGGTATTTGCTGTTCAAAAGAACCCTGATGCTGGGCCGCCGCCAGAAGAGCCAAACCCAATGATGGGTCCCTATACGGACCTCGAGGTGATTCAACGCTTTGTTACCCTCGGTGAAGCCCGCGGTGACTATATTGCCGTGAGTGAAGGCCTAAGTGAGGGCGACGAGATCGCTAGCACTGGGCTGCTTAAACTGCGTAACAAGCAGCCAGTCATAGTCGACAATAGTAATGCTCCTAAGCCTGAGTTAGATCCACACCCCCCCGAAGGGTAAGCGGTGTTTTGCGACGCCGTGAGATTTTGCACGGTAAAGATCTGGCGATATACGCGAGAGTTAGCTGAGAGAAGCGATGAATTTCACTGATATTTTTGTAAAACGCCCAGTACTGGCTGTAGTTGTCAGCTTGGTTATTTTGTTTTTGGGGCTGCGCGCGGCGATGGAGCTTACCGTGCGTGAATACCCAGAGCTACAAAACGCCCAAATCACGGTGTCTGTTGTTTATCCCGGTGCGGATCCTCAGTTGATAGAAGGTTTTATCACGACACCACTTGAGCGTGAAATTGCCTCTGCCGACGGCATTGATTTTCTTACCTCTCAGTCCGTTCAGAGTAGCTCTATCATCACCGTAAATTTGCGCTTAGACAAAGATGCAAATGAGGCCTTAACGGAAATCTCCGCCAAAGTCAGTAAGCTGCGTAATCAACTACCGGAGGGCTCAGAAGACCCGATTATTCAGTTGGCAGACGGGAATTCTACCGCTGCCATGTATATTTCATTTTTCTCTGAGCAGCTCAGCGAAAGTCAAATAACCGATTATTTGGTTCGTGTTGTTGAGCCAGAGATATCGGCTATCGCAGGTATCGAAAAGGCGCAGATCCTCGGCGCCAAGAATTACGCCATGAGGGTGTGGCTTAAACCAGAGAAACTGGTGGCATATAACTTAACCGCCAGTGAAGTGTTTGCCGAAATTCGCAAGCAGAATGTCTTGTCGGCAGTGGGTATTACCAACGGTAATTACGTAAAACTAGGCTTATCGGCAGCAACGGACCTGCGGGATGTCGACGAATTCCGGCAAATGGTTGTCAGCTCAAATGGTGACACTCTGGTTCGCTTGCAAGATGTGGCGAATGTTGTTTTAGGCGCTGATGACTACGATACCAGTGCATACTGGGATGGGCAGGCTGGCGTATTTATTGGTCTAACGGTACGGCCAAATGCCAATCTACTTGAAGTAATGACCGAAGTTAGAAAAGTATTGCCTGGAATATTTAAAGCCTTACCCGAGGGGCTAGAGGGTGAAATTGGTTTTGACAGCACGGTGTATGTCAGTAATGCGATAAGTGACGTAAAAACAACTTTAGTAGAAGCCGTCATTATTGTTGTTGTAGTAATTTTCTTATTCCTTGGCTCGGTTAGAAGCTCATTAATTCCGGCAGTAACCGTCCCTTTGTCCTTGGTTGGTGCCTTGTTTTTAATGTATGGCATGGGATTTTCAATCAACCTCCTAACCTTGCTAGCCATGGTGTTGGCAATCGGTATGGTTGTCGATGATGCAATTATCGTTTTAGAAAATATCCACCGACATATAGAAGAGGGTTTAGAGCCGCAAAAAGCTGCCTTAATTGGCGCCCGTGAGTTAGTTGGCCCCGTTATATCAATGACCATAACCCTTGTCGCGGTCTATGCGCCGATTGGGTTCTTAACCGGTATCACCGGCACCTTGTTTACTGAGTTTGCGTTTACCTTGGCCGGCGCCGTATTGATATCTGGTGTTATTGCGCTGACCTTAACACCCATGATGTGTGCCAAAATTTTGAAGCCCTCCCATGACGGAGAGTCAGGCAGCCGTCTGGTACATTTTTTGGACGAACGATTTGAGCATTGGCGGCAGGTATACCGCGAAAAGCTTCACGGCGCTTTAAATCAACGCCACGTTATTGGTGTTTTCGGTCTCATCGTTTTTATTTCCTGCTACTTTTTGTTTGTATCAACCCAGTCAGAGTTGGCACCAGCGGAGGATTTCGGTTTTGCTGGCTCGCTCCATGAAACCGACGGCTATTCATCCAAGGAATATTTGAATCAGTACTTTAAGCAAAGTCAGGAAATTCCACTTACCAATGACTCCATAGATCATGTCTTTGCCTTTAGTACCAATGTAGGTGGTGGTACCAACACTGCATTTGAGGGGATGATTGCAAAGCAGTGGGATGAGCGTGAGAAAACCATGACTCAAATTACTGATGAGATAAACGCAGAGTTCCAAAAAATTGCAGGTATTAGAGCGGCTATTTTTCAGCCGCCACCGTTACCTACGCCGGGTCAGGGCTATCCCGTATCCTTCGTTTTGAAGTCAACCGCAGATCCGCAAACCATCGCTGATGTTGGAGCGGCGATAGTATCGCGAGCCCTCGCTAGCAACCGATTCTTTTTTGTTGCTCCTGATCTAAGTATCGACAGACCAGAAGCGGTGATTGATATTAATCGCGATAAGGCGGCCTTGCTCGGAATCGATATGGATGTTTTAAGCACTGATCTAGCCGCGATGATGGCGGGTGCAGAGGTTAATCGATTTGCTTTGCAAGGTCGCTCTTATAAGGTAATTACTCAGGTGACCCGCGATGCTCGGTTAAACCCAGAACAGCTGGGTTCATTTTACGTGCGTACGGGCAGCGGTGACCTAGTGCCCTTGTCGACGATCGCAACGATTAGCGAACGGGTCGTGCCGCGTTTTCTATCGCACGCCCAGCAGTTGCGTTCAAACACCATTGTTGCTGTACCGCGCCCTGACGTATCGCAGGGCGAGGCACTTGCTCTGTTAGAAGACATTGCGCGGGAAGAAATGCCAGCCGGATTTAAAATCGATTACGCTGGGACTTCTCGGCAGTTTAAGCAAGAGGGCTCAGCGCTGCTGACGACCTTTGGGTTTGCCCTAATTATTATTTATTTGGTGCTAGCGGCGCAGTTTGAGTCCTACCGTGACCCATTAATTATTCTTGTTACCGTGCCTATGTCGATTTGTGGCGCCTTGCTTACCTTGAACATTTTTGCGATGACCAACGGTATGCAGCTCACTAATTTCTCTGGCATGACCTTGAATATTTATACCCAAGTAGGCTTGGTAACCTTGATTGGGGTTATTTCCAAACACGGGATACTGATAGTTGATTTTGCAAACCGCTTACAGGAGCAGGGCTTGTCAAAGCGCGATGCAATTGAAGAAGCGGCATCGATTCGCTTGCGGCCAATTTTGATGACAACTGCGGCACTTGTCGTCGCTATGATTCCCTTGTTATTGGCTAGTGGTCCCGGGGCTGCCTCACGATTCTCCTTGGGGATGGTGATTGCCTCTGGAATGAGCATTGGCACCTTGTTTACCCTTTTTGTCGTGCCGGCAATGTACCTCTATTTGGGTCGAGACCATCACTGTTTGCCAGCGGTAGCGGCCACAGCAGAGTAGACTGCGCTAATTACTGGTGCACAACAGCAAGGCCGCGTATGATTACGCGGTTTTTTTGTACCTTTTGGGGACGTGAATTTAATGATTAAGCACAATAGCTATTTTGATAACAATGTTCAGTCGCTAGGCTTTGCTACTGCAGATAAGCCAGCCTCGGTTGGTGTAATGGCGGCCGGCGAATACCGCTTTGGCACCGAAGCGGCAGAGCGTATGGAAGTGATTAGCGGCGCCTTGACGGTATTACTGCCTGGCCAAACTGAGTGGCAGACCTTTGCTGCTGGCAAAGGTTTTGATGTGCCAGCGAATAGCCACTTCGATTTACAGGTTGCTGTGAATACGGCTTACCTGTGCATTTACGGTTAAGTCTTAGGTAATTTTATCGAGCGCGTGGAATGCACGCGCTTTAAGCCCACCGTTTTAAGGCCTTTTCTTCTGATTTTCTCTTCTTTATTTCCCCCTTTTCTAACGCCCGTACAGCACGTAATACGAAATTTGTGAAATCGGCGCGTATTTTGCTATCTCATATGTGTTACCCAAATTGGGTCGCAATTTTATTTCTTGTCTATTGAAATGTTTAAACGCGTTAAGTCCAGCGAGTAGACGCCTGTCTGCGTTGGGCTGCGCCACATGACGGGGGTCATATGAAAAAGGCAAAATCTGGTTTAATTTTAGCAGCTGCAATATTGGCGATGCTGCCGTTTGGTTCTACTTGGGCGGGGGTTTGTCAGGCGCCAACGGCGCATTCCGAGCTGGATCTTGATGGATGTATGTCTGGCGATATCTTAATTCTGCGCGAGGTACACTTTGATACTGATTCAGCAAAAATTAAAGAAATCTCCTTTGATTTTTTGGATCAAGTGAGTAAAGAGCTAAAGGAAAATCCCACTATTAAGGTGGCTGTACAAGGCCACACTGACTCAATCGGCGCTGCCGATTACAATATGAATTTGTCGCAAAATCGCGCGGAATCTGTGCGCTATTATCTGGTGTCTGCAGGGGTGAATCCCCAGCAATTAGTGGCGCAAGGCTTTGGTTTAACTGAACCTTTAGCCGATAACGCTACTTCGCAAGGTCGTGCGGAAAACCGTCGTGTTGAGTTGAAAATGGTCGGTACGCTAGTCCTTTCAGAGCCGCAACCTACCAATGTTTATATCTCTACTTTTCACGCCGTGCCAATGGAGTTGGTTATTCCTGCTGGCTCACAGGTGACGTGGACAAATTACGATGAAATTTCCCACGATATTAGTTTTGACGGTGTGCAAGGCTCACGTATTTGGACTAAGGGTTGGAACGGTGATACCTACAGCCTGCAATTTGATAATCCAGGCACATACAGCTATCACTGCAATGTTCATAAAGACGTTAATGGTCGAATTGTTGTAAAGCCAGCGGTTGAGGAATACGTAACAACAGAGTCGCCAATTTACCCTGGGCAAACAACCAGCTCGTATAAAGGTAATCAAACTACCCAGCGAGTAGGGAGTTAATTCGTGGGGTATTGATACATATTGGTGCAAGATTGCATATTTTGTATTTTAATTTTTGCACTAAAATGTGAACATTCGCCCCAGATTGGGGGCAAGAAAGGCGGCCTTGGCCGCCTTTCTTATGTTTGGCCGTTAGCCTTAGAAAGGGTTTGGTCGAACAAGTTTTTAAAGTGTGCCTGTACTCGCTCTAAGTCTAGCAATGACATTCCGCTCGAAAAGCCAAACCACACATATAGGCCGTTCAGGTCTCTAAACATCGGTGGTAAATAGCGGGGAGCTTGTATTAACCCTGCTTGCTGGTATTGGTGGAGCACCGGAATATCGTCGAGCGCGACTTTGCCAACGAAAAGCATGGGTAGAAGTTCGGGCTTGTCTGACAGAATGGCACTGCGAATAAAATTCACGGTTTCTACAAACCCTTTTACGTAGGAAAGATCCTTCGTAAAACAGCTCCCACCTTCAACCATGCCGCCGCGAAACACCCGCTGGGCAATTTTATAACTGTCGTGACTACTTAAGCCCTGCGCGACAAAATGCCGGTATACCTCTAAAAAATCGGCGCCATTTTCCGCCATGTCTATCGCTACGACGCGATCACTAATACGCCTTGCGCGATCGGGAAAGGAGCTAAAGGTCAGCGTTTCAATAAGTACCGCCAAGCCCTCTTGAAGTGCCGTGATTCTCGGCGAGCCAACGCTTAGCCACGTGGCCCAAGCTTGGTTGCGGCCATTTAACGTGGTGCCAACGTGTACCCAGCCTTCGTGAACCTCTAATACTTGTAAGTCGAGGCTTGAGAACGATGAGTGGGTATTGACCTTAATGCAGTCGCCGCCCGCCGAGGCATCAGAGACAATGCCATCGGTTTCTTTAACCGTAAATGCACTGTCAGAAAAATAGGGGGCCAAGCGTTGTTGCAGCTTCTCAACAGCGATTTCGGCGCTAATATTCTTGGGGTAGGCGGCGGCTAGGTGCTTGGCTGCCGGTAGCGAAAAAATATGGCAGAGGCGCTGACCCATTTCAATTAAGGTAAGTTTGTCGCCCCGTAAGTGATCCCGCGCAGATCCGTAAAGCTCTCTGCTTGCTCGCAAAAACTCGGTATTTCCGCGGTTTTCAACCAAGCGAATCACCGTTAAATACTGTTCAATGGTTTCCGCCAAGATATTGCCTAGCGGGTCGTCGTGGCCAAGCCGCTGCTGCACTTGTTTGTGCAGGGCGGTGAGTTCGGCGGCCTTTGTTACAGGGTCAAAATTGAGTGGGTTGCGCAGATAATAGTTGCGGTCAACGGCGGGCAGCTTCTCCGCCTTGTCTTTAAAAAATTGCTGTTCAATTGTTTGCGGCCATTTGATGGCATCCAGTATCAGAATGGGCTTTTGGATGGCGATGAGGGATTCAGAAAGCTGCTTGAGCGATTCTTGGTATTGACGATCCAGATGATGACTCATGCGCAGTGGTTTACTCCGATACCTGAGGGTGGATGGCAAGAAGGCAGCGCAGCCGGTCGCGGCCGAAGCTCGCCATATTCGTGAAGGCATTGATGCTTATTGGCACATGCATAAAATCAGTTTCACTCTGCCAGCGGCTGTCGTTGGTGTCGGGGTCGCTAATATAGACAAAGTGCTCGTCAGATTTGCTCACGTAAACCCAGTGCGGCGCACGGTTGCGGTTTAGTGCCCATGTGCTAATCAGTGCAATAACGTGGCTGTGCCGTTCAAGAATCTCACGAAACTGGCTAGGCCCCAAGGGGTTAATCTCAACGCTGTCTGGGTGGTTTAATAGCTGCTCGCTAAAGTCTTGGTGTACTAATTCAATAACCTGCCGCTTTTCCTCGCTGCGTACACTGTCGATAAATGGTGTGCCGCTGCGGTTGATATACAGACGAGCGCCGAAGCCGCGTTTCAAGGCTGCTAAGGCCAAACCGTGGGGTGAGCTGCCGCCGTGGCCGGTGGTCATAAAAATAGTCGTCGCCTCGCGCCACAGTTGTAATTCTTCGCGGCGGCTAATGGGGTAGTTGGGGTCGATGTTGCGCATCGCCATCATCAGCGCCGCTGGGCCGCAGGTGAATTCTGTGGTCTGCCGGTAATAGGTGGGGGCTTCGGTAATGGCCGACCCGGTTTCTGCCTGTAGGCGTTTTTCAAAGCGCAGCGCGGTACAGCCATCTTCGTAATAGTCGTCGATACTGTCGAAGGTGGCATAACCTAATTTTTCATAAAGCGCGATGGCGGCGGGGTTGTCTATTCGCACTTCCAGACGCATAAATAGGCAGTCCCGTTCACGGGCTTGCGTTTCGGCATGGGCCAATAATTGTTGGGCAAAGCCTTGCCCCCGAAAAGCTGGATCCAAGGCGATTGAGTAAAGCCTTGCGAGACTGGTGCCGGTGCGGAACAGCACAATGCTGTAGCCACATGGAGTGCCGTCACTCAAAAGAATAGACGTTGAGTGAGCGCCGGCCTTGATTAGGCTTTTAAAGCTTCGACGCGAGAGTTTGTCGCCACTAAAACAGCGCTGTTCTATGGCCTCTAAGCTATCTAAATCACCTTGAACTGCAGCGCGGATGTGGTTCACGGGCACAGCCTGAAGTTTGGCTTATTCGCACTGGCAGTAGCTGCGAATTGCGCTATGGTATTGATATCGCGGTAGCGTCTGATCGTTGCAAAATTCATAGGGCGAGTAGGCCTTGCTAAAGAACGGATCATACTGCGCAATATTTACTGGATACAATCATCTTCGGCATATTGTTAATGGTAAAAATTGGTCGCAGAATGCCGGTCATTGTATCGCCTACTAGGAACTGGTTGATGTCACGGTTTTTTGTTGTTGTTGACGACCTAAAAGATTGGTCGCCGTATTATCCGAGTCAGGATGTCATTACCTTCGATGACTATCTTGAACGCATCACCCAGAGTAGTGGCGAGCGGGTGCGGGTAATTAACCTATGTAGAAGTTATCGCTATTTAGGCACCGGTTATTATTGCTCGCTACTTGCTGAAGCGAGGGGGCACAACGTTTTGCCGTCGGTGAACACCCTTAGTGAGTTGGCGCGTAAATCGCTTTCCGATATTTTGCTCGAAGGGGTTGAGCCTTTGCTTGCAAAATTGGCAGAGGGAAAAGCGGGAGAAAGCTTTAGCGTTAGAAGTTGGTTTGGGGAGTGTTTGGCACCGGAATACGCGGCCATTGCCAAGGCGGTATTTGAGCGTTTTCCCTCGCCACTCCTCGAAATTACTTTTGAGTACAAGCAGCGATGGCAAATTAAAAAGCTGCAAATGATGGCGCTTAAATCCCTCAAACAGGGTGGCGAGCAGGAGGCTTTTGCATCTACGTTTGAGCGCTTTAGTAACAAAATGTGGCGTAAGCCAAAGGCGAGAAAGTCGTTTCGATACGACTTGGCAATACTCGTTGATCCAGAAGAGAAACTCCCGCCCAGTGATAAAGCCGCATTGCGCAAATTTTCCAAGGCGGCAGCGAATTTAGGTATATCGGCAGAGCTAATTACCAAAAAGGACTATTTGCGTTTGCCTGAGTACGATGGCTTGTTTATTCGCGAGACAACCTCGGTAGACCATCACACCTATCGCTTTGCGAAAAAGGCGGCGGCGGAAGGTCTGGTCGTGATGGATGATCCAACGTCAATTTTGCGCTGCACAAATAAAATTTATTTGGCTGACCTGCTCAGCAGCCATAAAGTGCCAACACCGCGCACGGAGTTTTTGCGTCGCGATAATCCCGAAGAGCTAAAACGCATTGCCGACACGCTAGCTTATCCTATTGTGTTGAAAGTCCCTGACGGTGCTTTTTCCCGTGGTGTGGTGAAAGTGGAAAACTGGGAAAGCTTGGTCGCAGAAAGTCAGCGCCTGCTTGATAAATCAGCCCTCTTGTTGGCGCAGGAGTTTATGTACACCGATTACGATTGGCGTATCGGCGTTTTAGACAGCAAGCCATTGTTTGCTTGCCGCTATTATATGGTTCGCAATCACTGGCAAATTTATAAGCACAGCAGCAGTAAAAGTCAGTCAGGCGGCTTTGACACGATGCCAACCTACGAAGCACCAAAAAAGGTGCTCGACGTTGCGGTAAAGGCCTGTAAATTGATTGGCGATGGTTTTTACGGAGTAGATGTTAAGCAGTCGGATAACCGCGTGGTTGTGATCGAAGTGAACGATAACCCGAGTATTGATTCTGGCGTAGAAGACTTGTTTCTAGGTGACGGGCTCTACGATTCCGTCATGGAGGTATTTTTACGTCGCATGGAACAGCGCCGCCGCTAATTTGGGCGGCACTTTTAGTGCTGCCCGCTTTCGCCAGGTGACAAGCCACATTGTACTAATAGCTCAGCGGCAACTTTAACGTGTTGCCGCTGCGCCTGCGTTGCTTTTTCTAAGAGTTCATCGCGCTGCGTTACCCATGTTAAATACGCCGTCGGCACTGCAATATTCTTGGTATTCATTGAGAAAAATAATGTATTTTCAATGGCGTGAATCTGTTCCAGTAGCGCGTATTGATGTTGATTAATAAGGCTGGCTTGCGTTTGTATTCGACCAATAAAATGGCTGCTAAGCACATTGCGAAATTGTTCTGCCGCTGGTGTTGGCGAAGGCTTTAGACACAAAGGTCGGCCGCTAAGTCTTTGTGAAATAATGTCACTGGCGCGTGCAAGTTCATGAGTATTCAATTGCTGGGCACGTAGTAATGCGCCGCCACCACCTAAGCGAATTTCTCCTAATGTTAGTAAGACGTCATCAGCATTATGTTGCCAATTTCCACTTAGCCATTGTTGTTGCCAGTATTGCCAACGGGCGAGCGCCGCAATGCTTGGGTCTTTGCCATCATTAGGGTAAGCACGTAAGTCTGGTGGTGCTTGCCAAAATTCCCGAAACTCAGCACCTGCGATACTTGCCAAAAATATACGGCTAGGTAGTTCGCGTCTTTTTAAATTGACGGCTTCACGTAGTTGAGTGGCGAGGCTGTTCTTGCCATCGCTATTTAATATCTGGATACAGTCTTCTGCTTCATTTAAAAAGCGCAGATCAAAAATAAGTTTTGCACTGGCATCACCGTGGCGACCGAGAATACTGTTACGCTGGGCTATGGTTTCTCTCAGGGCGCAGCGGCGCAGGCGCAAAAAATCGAGTAAATCGATATTGCTGGTTTCAAAAGTTAAAGCCAGATCGCGCGGCCTCGGAAAGTGCAAGCTTGCATCAATATTAGCACTGCTCGTATCTCTATCGAGTACGCGGCTTACTCTAGAGATGTAATCTAGCCAACTAGATTCTAACTCGCCTCGGTCTGCGCAGCTGGCAAGTAGTAAAATAAAACACAGCAAAAGCGCAAGACGGATTGCAGTAGTTTTATTCTGGCGCATGCACATTATTCGCTGTTTAAATTATTTAATTTCAAGCCGATTAGTAATGGCATTGCGCAGTGAGTTTGAATCTGGCTTCGTCATTGAGCTGAAACTCTCTGATTCTCCCGTAGCAGGATCGAAAACATATTTATAAAAATTCCATTTGGGTGTTGTGTCACTGGCATCCGCAACTAATTTGAGTAAGGGGTCGGGGCTGTCGCAACGAATACATGATTTATGAAACACCGGAAAACTTACGCCATAATTTGCATGGCACACCTTTGAGGTTTTCTCTGCATCCTCGTATTCCTGACCGCCAAAATCTGCGGTGGGTACACCCAATACCAACAAGCCTTGCTCTTTAAATTCTTGGTATAACGCTTCCAAGCCTTCAAATTGCGGAGTGAAACCGCACATACTGGCGGTATTTACCACCAGCAGCACTTTGGCGCTTTTTACTGTATCGCAAAGATTGAGTTCGCCAGCTTCTAAGGTCGGGCGGGATTGCTTTAGGTTTTCTGGACATTCCCATGCAACAGCATTGTAACTGCACAGCAGGCCAAGCAAGCACAGTGTAGGCTTAAACCTAAGTAAGATGGACATATATCACCACGCTTTCATTTGTAAAATGGATGTGTAAGCTTATACTCAAATTTGAGTTGTAAGACACTATATACTAATTGAATAGAAGTTCAGATCATCTGCAAAGACCTTTGCAAGTGACGTGGATACATGCTGTTTCTAGGATTTGGTCCCTTGTCTTTAGTTTTTCCCATCTAGATTTACATATTTCTTGGCTTTATAAATAGCTTATAACGGTTGTTAATTACATGATTGCTAAATTTTATGCTTGATCAATATCGCTTTGCCTTAGTTGATCTTGAAACCACTGGCGGTCAGGCGCGTGACGATCAGATTATGGAGATTGCGATACGTCTTGACGATGGTTGTGGGCGTTCTCTTGGGCAGTGGCAGTCGCTTGTTGATCCTCAGTGTTCTATTCCTTTTTTTATTCAGAATCTCACGGGTATTAGCCCGGCTACGGTGCGTGGTCAGCCACGCTTCGCGGACGTGGTGGATACGGTGTGGGGGTATTTAGAGGGCGCGATATTGGTCGCGCATAATGCAAAATTTGATGCGGGTTTTTTGCGGCATCATTTGCGGTCCTTTGGGTATGAGTATGAGCCCAAGGTTTTGTGTACTTTGAAGTTGGCGCGGACCCTATATCCCGACTGGCCTAAGCATGGCTTAGAGGCAATTTGTCATCGTATTGGCTTTTATTCTCCGGTGCATCACAGAGCGATGGCTGACGTTGATGCGATGAAGGCATTTTTGGATTATGCGAGGGAAGATAAGGGCGAGGCGGTTTTTAATTTTGAGCTGGGTTTGCAGTTGGGGCTGCCGGTATTACCGCCGTCACTGAGTCAGGAAGATATTGACGCTATTCCTCGTCAGCCCGGTGTTTACCGCTTATTGGGTGAGGCTGGGGAGCTGTTGTATTTAGGTGGGGCGACGTCGCTGCAAGCGCAGGTGCTTCATCATTTCGCTAATTGTTCCGGCGATAGCAAGGCGACTAAATTGGCGCGGCGAGTTTGGGGTATTCAGTGGCAGGTATTGGCGGGTGACTTGTCAGTGGGTTTTTATTTGAGTACCGCTTTGCGTTATGAGACACCGCTAATGCAGCGTCGCCCAAAGGCTGCTGGCAAGCCCTGCTGTGTGCGTTTTGTTGTAAATGAGAATGATCTTACTCAGTTGCGATTTCGCTCTGGTTTACCGGCAAGTGTCGTTCAGTCGGGGGAGCTATTTGCCATTTTTCGCGATAGAAAGCAGGCCAAAGCCCGTGTCGCTGAGTTGGCTAAGGAGTCCGGTCTGTGCTTGTATTTACTGGATATTCTTGCCGAGGGTGAGCAGTGCGCCTGTGCGAATTGTGCTCTGCCTAATGATGGCGTTCCTATAAATGGAGCTGTCGAGCCGCAGAACACCAATCAAAAAATTATAGCGGCGCTGTCTAGCTATTTGTATACGCCGTGGCCTTTCGAGGAGCCGGTATTTATTTGCGAGCGGAATGCGTCGGGCTTTGCTGAGTGGCATTTGGTTAATGACTGGCGATACTACGGCAGTTTTGTATGGGATGCCGACGCTAAGTTAATGCGTGAGCACATTGTGCCTCGTGAAGAGGGTGAGGCGCAGATAGACCTAGAGAGTGCTCAACGGCGGTGTGAGCAGGTTAAAGATTTTCAGTATGAGCACTATCGACTGATAAAGGCCTTTATTGATGAATTGCCCTGCCAGACCTTGTCCGATTTTTTCGCGGTGTAGGGACTTGTTTGCCGCTTTATAAATGCGGTTTCTAACAGGGCGGGGTATTCAGGTATAATCGCTGTCAACTTTATTGGCCACAATCAATCATTGCTCTTTGGTTGTTGGCGTCGTTGCAGATTAGCGAGATTATATTATGGCAATTTCTTCGTTCCATCCTCCTCGTCGTACCTTGATGGGCCCCGGTCCTTCAGATGTACACCCTCGGATTTTAGAGGCTCTTGGCCGGCCAACGCTGGGGCATTTAGATCCTTTATTTGTGGGCATGATGGATGAAACCAAGGCCTTGCTAAAGTATGCGTTTCAGACCAGTAATGAGCTGACTCTCCCAATTTCTGCACCAGGTTCTGCCGGTATGGAAGCCTGTTTTGTTAACCTTGTTGAGCCCGGTGACAAGGTGCTGGTGTGTGTGAACGGCGTGTTTGGCAATCGTATGATTGAGAACGTGACGCGTTGCGGCGCTACTGCTGTGCGACTCGATTTTGCTTGGGGGACGGCGGTAGAGCCGGCGGCGGTTGAGGCAGCTTTAAAAGAGCACGGCGATATTAAAGTTTTGGCTTTTGTTCATGCCGAGACCTCAACGGGCGCACTCAGTGATGCAAAAACATTGTGTGGCTTGGCGAAGCAATACAATGCCTTGAGTATTGTTGATGCGGTTACCTCAATGGGCGGTGTGCCGCTGATGGTAGATGAGTGGCAGGCCGACGCGGTGTATTCCGGCAGTCAAAAGTGCCTGTCGTGCACGCCGGGTTTGTCGCCCGTTACCTTTAGTGATGCCGCGGTGGCAGCCATAAAGGCGCGTAAGCACCCAGTGCAAAGTTGGTTTTTGGATATGAACTTGATTTTGGGTTATTGGGGTGAGGGCGGAAAGCGCGCTTACCACCATACTGCACCGGTGAATGCACTTTACGGCTTGCATGAATCCTTGGTTATGCTGCAGGAAGAGGGCCTGGAAAATGCTTGGCAGCGTCATGCCACGATGCACAAAGCCTTGGCGGCTGGGCTAGAAACGCTGGGAATTCGTTTTGTGGTTGATGCGGATCACCGCTTGCCGCAGTTAAACAGCGTTTATATTCCAGAGGGCATTGATGACGCGACCACCCGTCAATACCTGCTTGCGAATTACGACTTGGAGATCGGCGCGGGCTTGGGTGATCTTGCTGGTAAAGTGTGGCGAATTGGGTTGATGGGCTACAGCGCCAGAATGGAGAATATTAGCCTGTTGTTAAAGGCACTGGCTGCGGCAATGACAGAGCAAGGTCTTGCCTGTGATGCTGAGAAAGCCATTGCAGCTGCGCAAGCGGCCTTAGTTTAATTTTAAAATAGCTAAGCAAAATGCCGAGCTGATGGTCTTCATTGGTTCGGCATTTTTGTATCTTCACTATAGGTATTTTTAGCACTGATGATGTGCCTAGGCTTTTGCTAGTCTCTCTTTATGTCTAGCAGTGAGCTTATAAATGTGTCCCTAAGTAATCCCTTGGTCGAACAGGTTCGGCTTGACCTATTAGACGCCATTGAAAATGATTCGATAGTCTTGCCGACTTTGCCAGAAGTCGCGCTAGAGATTCGCGAGGCGGCCAGCGATCCCGATGTGAATGTTGGTATGTTGGCGACGATCATCGAAAACGACAGTTCAATTGCGACCCGCATTTTGCGTATTGCCAATAGCTCCTTATTAAGGGGGTTTCAGCCTATTCACGACGTAAAGTCAGCTATAGGTCGAATTGGTCTCGCCTATACCAGCACGCTGGTGACGACCTTGGCGATGCAGCAAATATTTTTGTCGACCAAAGAGGCGCTGAATCAGCGTATGCGTGCGATTTGGATGCACAGCACCGACGTGGCGGCGATATGCCATACCCTCGCTAAATCACAGCCACATTTAAAGCCAGAGATGGCGACACTGGCGGGTATTGTTCACCAAGTGGGTACCTTGCCTGTTTTGTCATACGCGGTGGGGCGCGGGTTTTTGCGTGATCATCCCAATTTACTTGATCACATATTGATTAGCCTCAGCCCCGAGGTTGGCAGTCGAATTCTTGAGGCCTGGGGTTTTGCAGAAGAGCTGGTGGTGGTACCGACGCAACATATGGATTTTAATCGTGAAGCACCGGAAGGTGATTATGTTGATTTAGTCACGGTTGCGAATTTGCATAGCTATGTGGGTAGCGAACACCCCTTGGCAAGTGTGGATTGGTCGACGGTAACGGCCTTTGCTCGCCTAGGTTTGCCCGTGACTCCAGATACCAGTGAAGGATATCAGCAGCAAATAGAAGCGATGCAGGGCTTGTTGCGCGATTGATTTACCTCTATTGCGCCCGAGCTAGGGCGCACAAGGAGTGGGCGCCGACCGCGATTGCCGCGAACAATACTTAAGCGTAATTCCATCGGCCTCAGTGCGGCCTCCTACAAAACCAATCATACCTGTAGATGCTCTGTTATTTGCTCTGAGCGTCAAACTGTTGACCGTTGACGGTCTTACTGGCATCGCTCATTAAATAGAGATAAAGCGGCATAATGACCTCTGGCAGAGGGTTGTTTTGCGGATTTTCACCGGGATAGGCGGTGCGTCGCATAACAGTTTGGGTGGCGCCAGGGTTAATGCTGTTAACGCGGATATTGTTAAGTTCAAACTCTTCCTCTGCCAAAATTTGCATCATGCCTTCTGTGCCAAATTTTGATACCGCATAGGCTCCCCAAAATGCCCGACCTTTGCGGCCAACGCTAGAAGAGGTAAGAATAATAGAGGCATTTTCTGCAGCAGCCAGCATGGGCAGTAGCGCCTGAGTCATCATAAACGGCGCGGTCAAATTTACGTGCAATACCTCGTCCCAGCTGTCTACGGTAGTTTGAGCTAGGGTGCGGCGTTGGCCGAGTACGCCAGCGTTATGTAGTAAACCGTCTAGGCGGCCAAATTCGCGTTCTATGGTGTTTGCCAGTTCTTCGTAATCTTTCATTGCGGCGCCGCGCAAATGCACGGGATATATCGCTGCTTGTGGGTAGCCAGCGGCTTCTATCTCATCATATACGGCTTCAAGCTTCTCAATGGTGCGGCCTAGCAAAATTACTGTGGCACCGTGTTGGGCGTAGCTCAGTGCAGCGGCGCGGCCGATGCCGTCGCCAGCGCCGGTTACGAGTATGACTTTGTTTTCAAGGCACTGCGGCGCGGCGACAAAATCTGGGGGAAGCATTAAAGGCACGTAAAATCCTCGGGTTTATGACTGCAGTAATTTGTTGATGAGTGGAATAAGATCGCTGGCGGTGTCGACCACGTAATTGGCGCCCCAGTTGTCGGCGCTGTCATTTTCTAAAATATAGCCGTAGCGACAAGCGACGGTGCGCATACTGGCATTGCGCCCCGCGTCGATGTCGCGTTGATGATCCCCTACATAGATCGCGTTTGCTGGTAGGCAGTCGATTTCTTTGCAGGCCAGATATATGGGCTCGGGATGCGGTTTGCGATGCGTAACGTGGTCGGGGCAAATTGCGGTGCCGCAACGCGTCTGCAACTGCATTGCCGCAAGCAGTGGTTCGGTAAAGCGCGACGGCTTGTTGGTGACAATTCCCCACTTTAATCCCTGAGACTCTATGTGGCTTAGCACGTCGGCCATGCCGGGAAAGAGGGTTGTGCTGACCGAGAGCTGGGCAAGATAGCGGTCGAGAAACTCATTGAGTAAATCGGCAAAGCCGTCGCTACCTTCGGTTTGCTCAAACCCTAGGCTGACGACCGCGCGGGCGCCGTCGGAAACCTTGCGACGCACGGCGTCGTAGCTCTGTTGCGGGCGACTGTGTTCGTCGAGCATGCTGTTGAGTACCGCGGTGAAGTCGGCGGCGGTATCGAGCAGAGTGCCATCAAGGTCAAATAATACGGCGTGCAGCATCAGGCGGGTTTCTTAACGTGAATCATATAGTTTACATCGACGTCGTTGTCGTTCAGTCGATAGGTGCGCAGCAGCGGGTTATAGGTGAGTCCCGTCATGTGTTGCATTTGCAGACCGGCGTCGCGAACCCAGTTACCTAGTTCCGCAGGGCGAATAAAGCGGCTGAAGTCGTGGGTACCCTTGGGTAGCATTTTTAATAAATACTCGGCACCGACAATGGCAAACATAAAGGCTTTGGGGTTGCGATTTATGGTGGAAAAGTAAATATCGCCACCGGGTTTGCACAGGGCCGCGCAGGCGCGAATAACCGATGAGGGATCGGGAACATGTTCTAGCATCTCTAGACAGGTCACGACGTCATAGCTTGCGGCTTCTTCTGCGGCGAGTTCTTCCGCCGTGGTTTGCACATATTCAACCTTGGCGCCGGACTCTAGTTGGTGTAAGCGCGCGACACTCAGCGGGGCTTCGCCCATGTCGATACCTTTAACACTGGCACCGCGTTGAAACATGGCCTCTGATAAAATGCCGCCGCCGCAACCTACATCCACTACTCGGCGTTCCGCGAGTGGTGAGCGTTCGTCAATATAATTGACTCGCAGGGGGTTAATATCGTGCAGGGGTTTGAACTCGCTATTGCGATCCCACCAGCGATGGGCCAGTTCTTCAAACTTGGCGATTTCTGCCGGATCGACGTTGTTTCTGTGTTGTTGCTGCGATTCCGCGTGCTGCATTTTATTCTCCGCTAATTCTTGAGCGCCAGAGTTCTGCGCGAGCAATAATGTCTCGGCGGTCTAGCGTGGTCAGTTCGCCATTATCCAGTACCTTGCGGCCCATGATCCAGCTATAGCGAACCTGATGACTGATATTGGTATACACCAGTTGTGATACGGGGCTGTAAACCGGCTGCTGTTCTAGTGCTGATAAATCTATGGCGATCACATCGGCTTGTTTGCCTACTTCGAGGCTGCCGACGAGATGGTCTATGCCTAGCGCTTTGGCGCCATTCAGGGTGGCCATGGTGAGTGCGTAGTGGTCTGGTAGTGCGCTGGCATCACCGGCAACCACCTTGCCCAGCAGTGCTGCGCTGCGCATTTCGCTGAATAGATCGAGGTCGTTATTGCTCGCGGCGCCATCGGTGCCGATTGCGACGTTAATGCCGGCGGCCCGCATTTTTTCTACCGGAGAAAAGCCGCTGGCCAGTTTCATATTTGACTCAGGGCAGTGCACCGCATGGCAGCCAAAATTAGCGAGGGTGGCGATGTCGTCATCATTCAGGGCTGCAAGGTGTACGCACTGGGTTTTGGGGCCGAGTAAGCCTAGTTCTGCCAAACGCTGGATGGGCCGTTTGCCGGCTTGGGCGACGGCATCATCTATTTCTTGCTGGGTTTCGTGTAGATGAATTTGAATTGCGGCGTCTGCTTCGGCGGCGAGGGTGGCTACTCGCTGCATCGCGTCGTCGCCAACTGTGTAGGGTGCGTGTGGGCCAAAGGCAACGGTTATGAGTTTGCTGTGTTTTAGCTCGTCCCGCAGGGCGAGGCCTTTGCGCAGATACTCGTCGGGGCCGCTGCCCCAGGCGCAGGGGAAGTCGAAGATGGGGAAGCTAAGTTGGGCGCGAATGCCAGCTTTGCGAATGATGCCAGCGGCGGCCTCCGGGAAAAAATACATATCGCTGAAGGTGGTCGTGCCGCTGCGCAGCATTTCTGCAATGGCTAGCTCGCAGCCGTCGCGAACAAATGCCTCGTCTACCCAGCGCCCCTCTGCAGGCCAAATGTGGTCGTTAAGCCAAGTGTGTAGTGGTTTGTCGTCGGCCATGCCGCGAAATAGGCTCATGGCCGCGTGGCCGTGGGCATTGATTAGCCCCGGCATTAGCACGTGGTTATCTAGCCGTAGTACGTCGGCGGCCTCAATGGCTTCTGCTTCTTTTGCGGGTAGGATGGCGCAAATTTCGCCATTGCGAATGGCCAGTGCGTGCTCAACTAGCGGCGTGCAGTTGGGCGCAACGGGAATAATCCAACGTGCAAATATGAGGGTGTCGACGGGGTGTTGGCTTTGGGCAGGCATGGGGCTGTCCGTATCTGTTTACGCAAAGGCGCAAGTATACCCGTTAACGCCACCGCTGTGGGTGCCTTTTGCTGCGGTAGTACATTGATTTACGGCGATTTTGAACTGTCTACGGGCTTGAGATTTATGCTATGATTGCCGCTTTATTTTCCGCTTAGACCAGCTGCGCCGTCGGCGGAGGCGGCGACAGTGGTGAGTTAAATACCGGATAAGGCCGATTTCGAGGCGACACTGCCACGTGACGACTATCCATAATAAGGAATTACCCGATTCATGGCTGATATAGCTAAAGAGATTCTGCCGGTAAATATCGAGGACGAGTTAAAGCAGTCCTACCTTGATTATGCAATGAGCGTTATCGTCGGTCGGGCACTGCCCGATGTGCGAGACGGTCTAAAACCAGTTCACCGCCGCGTGCTATTCGCTATGAGCGAGCTCGGTAATGACTGGAATAAAGGCTATAAAAAGTCTGCCCGTGTGGTGGGGGACGTAATCGGTAAATATCACCCTCATGGTGACTCAGCGGTATACGACACCATCGTTCGGATGGCGCAGCCGTTTTCACTGCGCTATATGCTGGTCGACGGTCAGGGTAATTTCGGTTCCATCGATGGCGATAATGCGGCGGCCATGCGTTATACCGAAATTCGTATGCGCAAAATTGCCCATGAAATTCTTGCTGATCTAGATAAAGAAACCGTTGATTGGGTGCCCAACTACGACGGCACCGAGCAAATTCCAGCGGTTATGCCTACCAAAATCCCCGCGCTATTAATTAATGGCTCTTCGGGTATTGCGGTTGGTATGGCGACGAATATTCCGCCACATAACTTAACTGAAGTTATTAATGGCTGTTTGGCCCTGCTGGATGATCCAGATATTACTGTTGATCAGTTGATGGAGCATATTCCTGGCCCAGACTTCCCAACTGCGGCGATCATCAACGGCCGTGCCGGCATTGTTGAAGCCTATAGAACAGGCCGTGGCCGTATATATGTTCGCGCCCGCGCTGAGGTCATCGTCGACGAAAAGACCCATCGCGAAACCATTCTTATTCACGAACTGCCTTACCAAGTTAACAAGGCGCGTTTGATTGAGAAAATTGCTGAGCTGGTTAAAGAGAAGAAGATAGAAGGTATTTCTGAGCTGCGCGATGAGTCTGATAAAGACGGTATGCGTGTTGTTATAGAAATGAAGCGCGGCGAAAGCGGCGAAGTCATTCTGAACAATCTTTACGCCCAGACCCAGCTGCAAAACGTATTTGGTATTAATATTGTGGCCTTGGTCGACAACCAGCCGCGTATTTTGAACCTCAAGCAGCTGCTTGAATACTTTATTCGCCACCGTCGCGAAGTCGTTACTCGCCGTACGGTTTTCTTGCTGCGCAAGGCGCGTGAGCGCGGTCATGTGCTGGAAGGTTTGGCGGTTGCGATTTCAAATATCGATGAAATTATCGCCACTATTAAAGCTTCTGCAACGACCCAAGAAGCAAAAGACAGCTTGATCTCTCGGCCGTGGAAATTAGGCGATGTAGCAGGCATGTTAGAGCGCGCCGGCGAAAATGCCTGTCGCCCTGATGATCTTGAAGATCAGTACGGCCTGCGGGATGGGCAGTACTTCCTGTCGCCGGTACAGGTGCAGGCGATTCTTGATTTACGTCTACAGAAATTAACGGGTCTTGAGCACGAAAAATTACTGGGCGAGTACCAAGAGCGCCTGCTGGAAATTGCTGAGTATTTAAATATTCTGGCCAACCCAGACGTGCTTATTGCGGTTATTCGTGGTGAATTAGAGCAGGTTGTAGCGGATTACGGTGACGAGCGTCGCAGTGAAATTGTGGCGTCGCAGCTCGATCTTAATCACGAAGATTTGATTCCAGAAGAAGACCGCGTGGTCACTATTTCTAACGGTGGTTACGCTAAGTCGCAGCCCTTAGATACCTACCAAGCCCAGCGTCGCGGTGGTATGGGTAAGTCGGCGACCTCGGTGAAAGACGAAGATTTTGTTGAGCATTTATTAGTGGTGAACACCCATACCACGATTTTGTGTTTCAGCAATATAGGTAAAGTGTATTGGCTGCGGGCCTATCAAATTCCTGTTGCGGGCCGTAACTCTCGCGGTCGGCCAATGGTGAATTTATTGCCGCTGGATGAGAATGAGCGCATTACGTCTATTTTGCCGGTTAATGAATACACCGAAGGCTATTTCATCTTCATGGCGACCAGTTTTGGTACCGTGAAAAAGACCCCGTTAGAGGCATTCTCTCGTCAGCGCAGTGTTGGTTTACGCGCAATTGAGCTCGATGAAGGCGATGTGCTGATTGGCACCGCGATCACCAATGGCGAGAATGATATTTTGCTATTAACCAGTGCGGGTAAGGCGGCGAGATTCCCAGAAACAGCCGTTCGCGCTATGGGTCGTACTGCTCGCGGTGTGCGCGGTATCCGTATGGATGATGAGCAACGCGCTATCGCGATGATTATTCCGCAAGAGGGTGGTCGGGTTTTGACCGTCTCTGAGAACGGCTACGGTAAGCGTACCTTGGTTGAAGATTTCCCTGCTAAAGGTCGTGGTAATCGCGGCGTTATTGCGATGGCTATGAGTGAGCGTAACGGGCCTTTGGTTGGTGCGGTGCAGGTCTTTGAAGGCGACGATCTGATGCTGATCAGTGACCAGGGCACTTTGGTGCGCACACGCACGGACGAGGTTTCTATCCTCAGCCGTAATACACAGGGTGTTCGTGTTATTCGTTTGAAAGAAGACGAGCATTTGGTTGGCGTTCAGCGTGTTGAGGAAGAAGATGACGAGAAGTTGTTGGGCGCCGGTGACGATGCAGAAACTGCCTCATCAGACGATGTGATTGCCGGCGAAGCGGCGAGCACTGACGGTGATGCAGCAGCGCCAGCGGATGATGGCGGCGACGAGTAATTTTTGTCGATATTGCTTTGCTATAACTGAGTAACGAGTTGCGGCGCCGCTGGCGCCGTTTGTTTTTATATTTTTTAATCTTTCGGAGTGGCGATTCAAGATGGCGCGTCGTTTTAATTTTTGTGCAGGTCCGGCTTCAATTCCTGAATCAGTATTGGCGGAAGCCAGCGAGCAGCTAATGGATTGGCAGGGCCGCGGCTTGTCGGTCATGGAGATGAGCCACCGTTCCGATGAAATGGTTGGCATTGCGAAAGAGGCCGAAGCGGATCTGCGTGAGCTGATGGGGATCTCTGACGATTACGCGGTACTGTTTCTGCAGGGCGGCGCAAGCAGCCAATTCTCGGCCGTGCCCTTGAACTTGATGGGTGAAGGCAAGGTTGTTGATTACGTCAACACTGGGGAGTGGTCTAAGAAAGCCATTAAAGAAGCAAAGCGCTACGCTAAAGTAAATGTGGTAGCGTCCTCTGAGGATACTAATTTCACTACGATTCCTGCATTTGATAGCTGGAATTTAAGTGACGACGCAGCTTATTTGCACTACACGCCAAACGAAACGATTGGTGGTCTGGAGTTTTTCTGGACGCCAGACAGCAAGGTGCCTTTGGTGGCGGATATGTCGTCCACTATTTTGTCGCGTCCCATCGATGTAAATAAATTTGCGTTGATTTACGCAGGCGCTCAAAAGAATATCGGCCCCGCTGGTTTGACTATTGTGATTGTTCGTAAAGATTTGCTGGGCAAAGCCAGCCCAATCACGCCAACCATGATGGATTATAAAACCGCTGCTGATAACGATTCTATGTACAACACACCGCCAACCTTGGCGTGGTATTTGGCTGGCTTGGTATTCAAGTGGCTGAAGGCCCAGGGTGGCTTAGAGGCGATGGAGCGTATTAACCGTCGCAAGGCAGAAAAGCTATATAGCTATATTGATGCCAGCGGTTTTTATAGCAACCCCGTTGAGGTCGCTAGCCGCTCTTTAATGAATATCCCCTTTGTGTTGGCGGACGCGAGTTTAGACAAGGCGTTTTTAGCGGGCGCGGAAGAGGCCGGTTTGCTGAATTTGAAAGGTCATCGCTCGGTGGGCGGGATGCGCGCTAGCGTATATAACGCTGTGCCTGAAGAAGCGGTAGACGCCTTGATCGCCTATATGAAAGATTTTGCACAAAAGAACGGCTGAGATTATGAGCGAATCCAACACGCCGCCGATAAGTCTGGACGATTTACGTCAGGACATCGATAGCATCGACACCCAGATTCACGACCTGCTGAATCGCCGTGCTAGCTGCGCTCAGCAGGTTGCCGAAGTGAAATTGCGGGAGTTTGCCGCAGCTCAGCAATTTGAGTCGAGTGCCGACAGCAGTAGTTCACAGCAGCTACTATTTTATCGGCCCGAGCGCGAAGCGCAGGTTTTGGCGCGGGTGAAGGCGGCAAATAAAGGCCCTTTGGCTGACGACACGGTGGCGTTTATTTTTCGCGAAATTATGTCGGCCTGTTTGGCCTTAGAAAAGCCGATGGAAGTGGCTTATCTGGGGCCAATGGGTACATTTAGCCAGGCTGCTGCGCTCAAGCATTTTGGTCATGCTGTTATTAGTGTGCCGCAAACCTCTATAGATGAAGTGTTTGCCAAGGTGGCTAATGGTCAGTGCCATTACGGCGTGGTGCCGGTAGAAAATTCTACCGAAGGTATGGTTTCTCATACGCTTGATGCGTTTATCAATTCGCCTTTAAAAATTTGCGGTGAATTGGAATTGCGTATTCGTCTGCACTTGCTGGTGGGGAAAGACGGCAAAGATAAGCCAATCACGCGGATTTGCGCGCATCAACAAGCCTTGGCGCAGAGCCGGCGCTGGTTGGATGGGCATTATCCTGGTATCGAGCGTTCTGCGGTGAGTAGCAACGGTGAGGCGGCGAGAATGGCTGCCGAGGAAGAGGGCGTTGCAGCGGTTGCCGGCGATATGGCTGAACAGCAGTATGGCTTATTACAGTTGGCGGCAAATATTGAAGATCAGCCGGATAATACGACACGCTTTTTGATCATTGGTCGTGAGGATGTGGCGGCCAGCGGGCGCGATAAAACTTCTTTGGTGGTGTCTGCGCGTAATCGCCCCGGCGCGCTGTTTAAATTACTAGAGCCGTTTCAAAAGGCAGATGTCATGCTCACGCGTATCGACACGCGACCATCGCGCACCGAGCCGTGGACCTACGTGTTTTTTATAGAGTTTGAAGGGCATCGTGACGATGCCATCATTGTCGATATTCTCAAGGATATCGAGCAGCATTCCATTATGTTTAAAGTCTTGGGATCTTACCCAAAGGCGGCAATTTAACGATGGTGTTTGGTGAGGGTGTAACGAGTGGCGTGTGATGTGTTTGCGTTGGCAAATGTTGGCGTTCAGGGCTTGCATCCCTATCAACCGGGTAAGCCAATAGAAGAGCTGCAGCGCGAGCTGGGTTTGACTAGCATTGTTAAATTGGCGAGCAATGAAAACCCTTTGGGACCGTCGCCGTTGGCAATGGCCGCTGCACAAGCTGCCTTAAAGCAGTCGCATCTCTATCCCGATGCGAGCGGTTTTGATTTAAAGAAAAAGCTCGCACTTAAATTAGGCGTCAGCGAAAACCAGTTCACGCTTGGTAATGGCTCTAATGATGTCTTAGATCTGATTGCTCGCACCTTTTTGAGTGCAGGTAGTTCGGCGGTGTTTTCCCAATACGCGTTTATCGTGTACCCCATTGCGGTTCAAGCGGTTGGTGCGCGGGCTATAGTCACCCCAGCAAAAAATTGGGGGCATGACCTAGATGCGATGGCGGCAGCCATTGAGCCCGATACCAAAGTGGTCTTTATTGCTAACCCTAATAATCCCACCGGAAATTACCTTGACCGTGCAAGCCTGAGTGCGTTTTTGGCCAAGGTGCCTGAGCGCGTTATTGTTGTGCTTGATGAGGCCTATATAGAGTTTGCCGGTGTAGAAGATTTTCCTGATGGGCTGACCTTTCTAAGCAAGTATCCCAATATTATTGTTACGCGGACCTTCTCTAAAGCCTATGGTTTGGCTGGGCTGCGTATTGGCTACAGTGTGAGCAGCCCGCAAATCGCTGATTTATTAAACCGCGTACGAGCGCCGTTCAACGTTAGTATTCCCGCGATGTCGGCGGCCCAGGCGGTGTTGGATGATGACGATTATTTAAGCCGCAGCCAGCAAGTAAATAGTGCAGGTATGCAGCAGTTGTGTGCCGGCTTTGAGGCCTTGGGCTTGAGCTATATACCGTCGGTGGGAAATTTCGTTGCACTTGAATTACCCTGCGACGCTATGCCGGTGTATCAGGCCCTATTAAAAGAGGGCGTGATAGTCAGGCCGGTGGGGGTGTATCAAATGCCAAAACACCTGCGGATTTCCATTGGCTTGGAGCATGAGAATGCGCGGTGTTTGAATGCGCTGCAAAAATTAAAAAGTGAGGGTGTTCTTGATTAATAAGCTCACCATTATTGGCTTGGGGCTGATGGGTGGCTCCTTAGCCAAGGCCTTAAAAGCGCAAGCTGCGGTTGGCGAAGTGGTCGCTACTGGGCGCCGCGCAGAGTCACTGGAGCGTGGCGTGCAGCTAGGGGTGATAGATTCTTATACCCTAGATATGGCTGAGGCAGTCGCCGGCGCCGACGTGGTAGTGATTGCAACGCCAACACTGGTTGCCGAAAAAGTGATGGCGGATTTAGCGCCACTCTTAACGCCCAATATCATTGTCACCGATGTGGCAAGTGTGAAAGGCAATATCCAGCGCGCGGCAGAGCGAATTTTTGGTGAGGTTCCCGCTAACTTTGTCTTGGGGCATCCCATTGCAGGGTCTGAGCAAAGTGGGGTGGAGGCCTCTTCGGTTGATTTGTTTCTTGATCACCGAGTTATTTTAACGCCGCTTGAAAATACCGCGAGTGAGGCCGTTGCCTTGATTCGCGCAATGTGGGAGTCCTGCGGGGCTGAGGTGCTGTGCATGGATGTAGCAGAGCATGATGCGGTACTTGCGGCGACCAGTCATCTTCCCCACGTATTGGCCTACACCTTGGTGGATGCGCTGGCGCAAAATGGCGCCGCTGCTGATATTTTTAAATTTGCCGCGGGCGGGTTTCGCGATTTTACGCGGATTGCGTCCAGCGACCCGACCATGTGGCACGACATAGCCCTAGCCAATCGCGAAGCGATTTTGCAGGGCATAGATAGTTTTAGTGCGCACCTAGCGCTTGTTCGTAAAGCGATAGAAGAGGGTGATGGCGAGGCTATTTTTGCGAGCTTTGATCGCGCTAAGCGCGCCCGTGATGAGCATTTTTTGGGGCAGTATCTCAGTCGTCAAAAAAAATCCCCTTCATCGTAATTTCATATTTTTCTGATTCCATTAAAAGAGAGCTTTATCGTGGATTTCCTATTACAGCCCGGTGGTCAAATACGTGGCACGGCCCGCGTTCCGGGAGATAAGTCAATTTCGCATCGCTCTATTATGCTGGGAGCGATTGCCGACGGTGTTACTACCGTAGACGGCTTTTTGGAAGGCGAGGATGCGCTGTCGACGCTTAATGCATTTCGGGCGATGGGTGTAGAAATTGAGGGCCCAGAAAATGGCCGCGTGCGTATTCACGGTGTTGGTCGCGATGGTTTGAAAGCGCCGCTGGGTGATGTGTATGTTGGAAATTCTGGCACCTCAATGCGCTTGCTTGCCGGTCTGTTGGCGGGGCAAAAGTTTGACGTGACGATGACCGGCGATGTGTCATTGAGTAAGCGTCCGATGGAGCGAGTTGCCAAGCCTTTGCGGGAAATGGGGGCGGTAGTAGAAACTGCTGAGGGTGGGCGTCCGCCATTAACACTGCGCGGTGGTCAATCATTAAAGGCAATTGATTATGTATTGCCAATGGCGAGTGCGCAGGTGAAATCCTGTGTTTTGTTGGCGGGTTTATATGCCGAAGGCGAAACCCGTACCACTGAGCCGGCACCAACCCGCGATCACAGCGAGCGCATGTTGCGCGGCTTTGGTTACGATGTTGAGGTCGATGGGCCAGTAGCTAAATTGCAGGGCGGCGGACGTTTGACGGCGGTGCATATAGATGTGCCGGCAGATATTTCTTCTGCAGCTTTCTTCATGGTGGCGGCGAGTATTACCCCGGATGCAGATTTAACTCTTGAGCACGTTGGCATCAATCCAACTCGCATTGGCGTGATCAATATTCTGCGTGCGATGGGTGGCGACATCACGGTATTTAATGAGCGCGAAGTGGGTGGTGAACCCGTTGCGGATATTCGTATTCGCCATGCTCAGCTCAAGGGTATTAATATTCCTGAAGATCAGGTGCCCTTGGCAATTGATGAATTCCCTGTGTTGTTTGTCGCTGCAGCCTGTGCGGAAGGGCAAACGGTCTTGAGCGGCGCGGAGGAGTTGCGGGTTAAAGAGAGTGACCGTATTCAAGTAATGGCTGATGGCCTGCAGGCGATGGGTATAGATGCTAAGCCGACAGAAGACGGCATTGTGATTCAAGGCGGGCAGATCACCGGAGCAACGGTAGAAAGTCATCACGATCACCGTATCGCCATGTCATTTGCGGTGGCGTCTTTACGCGCTACTGATCCAATTCGGGTGACGGGTTGCGATAACGTCGCGACTTCATTTCCAAACTTTGTAAGCTTGGCTGCAGGTCTAGGTATGAATATAGAGGTGCAGGCTTGAGCATGAGAGACGCGACACTAGCTGCTCCGGTTATTGCTATTGATGGTCCCAGCGGATCTGGAAAGGGCACCTTGTGTCAAAGCTTGGCACGACATTTAGGGTGGCATTTATTAGATAGCGGAGCCTTGTATCGCCTTGTTGGTATGGCGGCGGATAAACACGGTTGCGCCTTTGACGACGAAGCTGCAATCGCTGAATTGGCGGCTAATCTTGATGTCGAATTTGTCCCAGGTGCGGCGGGTGAGCCGACCCGGGTTCTGCTCGAAGGCGAGGATGTGAGTGCCGATTTACGCACAGAAATCACCGGTATGCTGGCTTCTAAAGTGGCGGTATTACCCGCTGTTCGCAGTGCTTTGTTAGGGCGGCAGCGCGATTTCGCCAAAGCGCCGGGTTTGGTTGCTGATGGCCGCGATATGGGAACCGTCGTTTTCACGACCGCGCCAGTTAAGATATTCCTCACCGCAAGTGCCGAGGAGCGTGCCGAGCGGCGCTATAATCAGTTGAAATCGCAGGGCGATGATGTTAACCTCGCGACCCTTTTAGGGGAGATACGCGCTCGCGATAAGCGAGATTCTGAGCGTGAACTCGCCCCTTTAAAGCCCGCAGACGACGCTGTGCAGATAGATAGCAGCGGATTGGGTATAGAAGAAGTGTTTAACCGAGTGTTGGCGGAAGTCAACGCTCGTCTTGTTAGTTTGTAAATTGAACTAACTAAAAACCGTCGCATGCAGCGCAAATACCAGCTGGCGTTGTATTGAGGCAATATGAATTGACCCGTGTAAGCTGGATATACGGCGATACGGTGGCGTTGCCACTATTTAATACTCAGGTAATGACTAATGAGCGAGAGCTTTGCTGATCTATTTGAAGAAAGTTTAAAAACCATTGATATGAAACCCGGTTCAATCGTAACCGGTGTTGTAATTGATTTTGATAGCGATTGGGTAACTGTACACGCAGGCCTGAAATCTGAAGGTGTTATTCCCCGCGAGCAGTTCCTAAGCGAAAGCGGCGAATTCACTCTGTCTATCGGCGACGAAGTGCAGGTTGCGCTTGAGTCTGTTGAAGACGGCTTCGGTGAAACCAAGCTATCACGTGAAAAAGCCAAGCGCGCTGAGGCGTGGACTACTCTTGAAGCAGCGTACGAAGCTGAAGAGACTGTTGTTGGTATTATCAATGGCAAGGTCAAAGGCGGTTTTACTGTCGATATCAACAGCATCCGTGCCTTCCTGCCCGGTTCTTTGGTAGATGTTCGTCCAGTTCGCGATACAGCGCACTTGGAAGGCAAAGAGCTTGAATTCAAAGTCATTAAGCTGGACCAAAAGCGCAACAACGTTGTTGTTTCGCGCCGCGCCGTTCTTGAGAGCGTAAACAGCGAAGAGCGCGAAGCGCTACTCGAATCTCTGCAAGAAGGTATGGTTGTTAAAGGTATCGTTAAGAACTTGACCGACTACGGTGCATTCGTAGATTTGGGTGGTATCGATGGCCTGTTGCACATCACTGATATGGCTTGGAAGCGCATTAAGCACCCAAGTGAAATCGTTGAAGTGGGTCATGAAATCGACGTACGTATTCTTAAGTTCGACCGTGAGCGCAACCGCGTTTCATTGGGTCTGAAGCAATTGGGTGAAGATCCATGGGTTGCTATCAAAGCCCGCTACCCAGAGAACTCACGCGTTAAAGCTAAGGTTACTAACCTGACTGATTACGGCTGTTTCGCTGAGATCGAAGAAGGCGTTGAAGGTTTGGTTCACGTTTCTGAAATGGACTGGACTAACAAAAACATTCACCCATCTAAAGTGGTTAATGTTGGCGACGAAGTAGAAGTGATGATTCTGGATATCGACGAAGAGCGTCGTCGTATTTCTCTAGGTATCAAACAGTGCCAGCAAAACCCGTGGGATGCTTTCGGTGGCCAATTCACCAAAGGCGACAAGATCAAAGGTGCTATCAAATCTATTACTGACTTCGGTATCTTCATTGGTCTAGATGGCAACATCGACGGTCTGGTTCACTTGTCTGACATTTCTTGGAACGAAACTGGCGAAGAAGCCGTACGTAAGTTCAAGAAGGGCGACGAGATCGAGACAGTTATTCTGTCTATCGACCCAGAGCGCGAGCGCATTTCTTTAGGCATCAAGCAGCTTGAAGACGACCCGTTCTCTAACTACGTTGCTGAAAACGACAAAGGCGCCATTGTTAATGGTGTTGTTAAAGAAGTCGATGCGAAAGCCGCTATTGTTGTGCTGAGCGAAGAAGTTGAAGGCGTGTTAAAAGCGTCTGAAATCAGCCGCGACAAAGTTGAAGACGCGCGTAACGTCTTAAAAGTGGGCGATGCTGTTGAAGTTAAGATCATCAGTGTAGATCGCAAAAACCGCGCAATGACCTTGTCTATTAAAGCCAAGGACGTTGATGACGAGAAAGAAGCTGTTAAGTCACTGCGTGAAAAAGAAGTCGAAACTGCTGCTCCAGCAACAATCGGCGACTTGATCAAGGCTCAGATGGAAAACAAAGACTAAGGTCTTTGATCTGAGTCGCAGGTTACGGGCATTTACTTGAGCTAAATGCTCGTAACTATCTGGCTTACATGCAAAAAAATGCTAAGCTAGGCTTGAGTGTTGGAAACAACGGGAACAAGCTATGACCAAGTCTGAATTAATTGAGTTGATTACTGAGCGTCAGCCGCAGCTGTCCCATAAGGACGTTGAGTTGGCGGTTAAAACTATGATCGAACATATGTCGACGGTTTTAGCCACGGGTGATCGTATTGAAATTCGAGGTTTTGGTAGTTTTTCTCTGCATTACCGAGAACCCCGCATGGGGCGTAACCCTAAAACAGGTGAAACTGTAGAGTTGCCCGGTAAATATGTGCCGCATTTTAAGCCCGGCAAAGAGTTGCGAGAGCGCGTAAATTTGAGCCTGCAGTCAGGCACTTAGCTCTGCACTACTAGCGTTATGATTAAAGAAACGGTATGGTCATTGGCCATGCCGTTTTTTTTTTGGAAAAAGGTTAGATGCGTCTGATCCGTTCAATTTTAGTACTACTGTTGCTGCTCCTTGTTCTTGCGCTTGGGCTGCTATTTACCATTCAGAATGATGTGCTAGTGCCGCTCAATGTACTGGTTGCTGAGCTTCCGGCACAGCGCTTGTCAACGTGGATTATATTGTCTTTTTTTCTTGGTGGTTTTGCTGGTTTGGCGGCGAGCACCGTCGTTATTTTACGATTGCAGGCTTCGCGTCTGCGTTTGCGCCGCTTATTAAGTAGTGAAAAATCCAAGCTTGAGCGCACTCAGCTTGTAAGTAGCTAATTTGGCATGAGCGCTGAGTTAATCCAATTTCTTTGTATTCTTGCAGCGGTTGCGAGTGGCTGGTTGATCGGCTATTTCTATCGTCCGAAATGGCGGCACGCAAAAAAAAATGATGACAATGCGAGCTCCTACTACAAAGGCCTAAACTACTTACTGAGTGAGCAAGCTGGTGCGGCCGTTATGACGGTGATTAATGAGCTGCCAGTAAATATTGAAACCCTGCCCACGCATTTGGCCTTAGGGAATTTAATGCGCAGCAAGGGTGAGGTGGATGGCGCAATTCGTATCCATCAAAATTTATTATCACGTCCGAGTTTACCAAGAGACAAGCTCTACCAAGTCCACCTTGAGTTGGCTAGAGACTATATTTCTGCGGGACTGTTAGATCGCGCCGAGCGCTTGCTGAGGGATGTTGTAGATGAGTCAGCAATATATCGCATGGACGCTTTGGAGCATCTGCAAAATATCTATCAGAGCGAAAAGGAGTGGGATCAGGCCATTGCGGTAGCGCGCTTGCGACTGCCACAGCGGAGCTGGCTCAAAAAGCAAACCGTGCTTACCGCAACTGAGCGGGCGGTCGAATGCTCCCTGAGCCATTATCACTGCGAGAAAGTGAAGCCTTTATTACTTGCAAGTGACGTTAAGGCGGCCTCAAAGGAACTGCAGTTGGCACGCAATTACGACGGTAATAATGTCCGGGCGTATTTGCTGTCGGCGGACTTAGCTATAAGTCAAAACAAGCCACAGCAGGCCTTGGATTTGCTGCACTCGGTAATAGATCGACAGCCTGCATTTGCTAGTGAAGTTGTTCCCATTTTCCGTAAGGCATTTCTTGGCTTTGCTAATCAGGCTGCTTATCTGGATGCACTTCAGCGAGCGGCGCAAAAAACATCTAGCACTGCGTTTAATATCGAGTGCGCACAGGTAATGGCCGAATGTAAGGGGCAGGAGTCGGCCCTGCAATTTTTGCATGAGGTGGCATTGCAGCGCCCGACCTTTGGTTTGCTGTCTGAGGTACTAAATAAGCCTGAAGGAGAGCGTAGGCAGAGTGGTGCCTTGGTAAGACAATTATTAGACCAGCTTAAAGCCGAGCGTCCCGTTTACCGGTGTCGGCATTGCGGATTTTCTGGGCAAAAACTGCACTGGTTGTGTCCCAGCTGTGAGCAGTGGGGTACCATTGCGCCCATCCGAGGAATACTAGGTGATTGATTTACGTTATGACTGAAAAATCTCCGCTAATTGTTGCGCTGGATTTTGCCGTGCGCGCTGAACTTGATGCTTTGCTGGAAAAACTAGACCCTTCGCTTTGCCGCGTAAAGGTCGGTAAAGAGTTGTTTACCTTGTACGGCCCAGATATTGTGCGGGACTTGCATAAACGTGGGTTTGACGTTTTTTTAGATTTAAAATTTCACGACATTCCCAACACCACCGCAGCCGCAGTGGCGGCCGCCGCTGATATGGGGGTGTGGATGGTAAATGTACATGCCTCGGGCGGTATGAAAATGATGACGGCGGCAAAAGCTGCTTTGCAAGCTTATGGCAAAGATGCACCGCTTTTGATTGGCGTAACGGTTCTTACGTCAATGCAAAGCGAAGAATTGGCGTCAATCGGTGTTGGCGGAGACGCGTTGGCGCAAGTGGGGCGCTTGGCGCGCTTGAGTGCAGAGAGTGGCTTGGACGGCGTAGTCTGTTCGGCCCGTGAAGTTTCGGTATTGCGTACGCTGATTCCAAAAGATTTTTTACTTGTGACACCTGGAATTCGGCCAGCGGGAAGCGAGCTTGGCGATCAGCAGCGGGTTGCGACGCCCAGTGATGCTATTGCGATGGGTAGTAATTATTTGGTGGTTGGGCGACCGATTACAAGAAGTGCGGATCCATTAGCGAGTTTGAAAGAGATTAACGCGTCACTTGGCTATTAGCGCTAGTAAATTTATTTATAAAAATAGGGGAGTTTGGTAATGGCGGTAATTGATGTATTTAATGGGGACGCGGACGGCCTGTGCGCCTTGGTGCAGTTGCGAAATGCGAGCCCGCAAGAGAGTACCTTGGTTACTGGCGTTAAACGCGATATCAATTTGCTAGACCGAGTATCAGCAAAATCTGGTGATCAAATTACCGTATTGGATGTGTCTTTAGATAAAAACCGCGATGCCTTGAATAGTGTGTTGGAGGCGGGTGCCGAGGTGGTGTATGTGGATCACCATTTTGCCGGCGATATTCCAGAGCATGACAAGCTAAGTGTAAATATCAATCCCGCAGCGGATGTTTGCACCAGCTTATTGGTAAACGGCATATTGAAAGGTCAATTCGCAGAGTGGGCTGTTGTGGGTGCATTCGGAGATAATCTTCGCAAGAGTGCGATGGCGGTGGCAAAGCCCTTGGGTTTAACCGCGGACGAACTGCAGCAGTTGGAAAATTTAGGCATATACCTTAACTACAATGGTTATGGCGTGAGTATAGAGGATTTACATTTTGATCCTGCTGAGCTTTATCGCCGTATTGCGCCCTTTGCTAGTCCGCGCCAGTTTATGAAAGAAGCGGCAGATACCTTTGCGCAATTGGAGGAGGGGTATAGCAATGATATGGGCGCGGCAGGTCAGTTGCCCGCAGTGCATGCCGACGAGCTTAGCGCTGTTTTTATTCTCCCAAATGAGCGCTGGGCGCGACGTGTGAGCGGTGTCTATAGCAACGATTTAGCAAATGATTTTCCTGATCGAGCTCATGCAGTTTTAACAGAAAAAAAAGATGGCAACTATCTAGTAAGTATTCGAGCGCCGCTTAATAATAAGCAGGGCGCAGACGAGTTTTGCCGGCAGTTTCCTACTGGTGGTGGACGAGCTGCGGCAGCGGGGATCAATGATTTACCCGTAACCAGTCTTAATGATTTTGTAGAGAAATTCCAAAAGTTCTATCGGAGCTTGTCGAGCTAATATGTTCACCCTTGATGCGTGGATTGCCCTGAGTGTCATCGCTGGTTGTTTGCTGGCTTTAATTTTTACACGGCGGCCACCGGATATGATTTTGTGTGGTGGTGTGGTGATTCTGTTGCTGGCAGGTGTTCTATCACCCAAGGAGGCCTTGGCGGGCATGGCCAATGAGGGGATGGTCACCGTTGGGGTGTTATTCATTGTTGCTCAGGCCTTGTCTGAGACTGGTGTTGTCAATTGGATATCGCTAAACGTGTTGGGACGGCCTAAATCGGTTCGCTTGGCGCAGTTTCGATTGATGGCGCCGGTGGCAATGTTCAGCTCCATATTAAATAACACCCCCGTTGTGGCGATGATGATCCCCGCTGTGCGGGATTGGGCAAAGCGCAATAATTTACCCGTTTCGCAGCTGATGATTCCCCTGAGCTATGCGGCGATTGTGGGGGGCACATGTACCTTGGTTGGTACCAGTACCAACCTAGTAGTAAACGGCATGATGATCGAGGCAATACCGGGGCAGGCCTTGGGTATGTTTGATATCGCCTGGGTTGGTTTGCCGTGTGTTGTCTTGGTTACCGCATTTACCATTATTACTAGTCGATATTTATTGCCGACCAGCAACGGCAAGGCAGAGCGTTTTGGCGATACGCGGCAATATATTGTTGAGATGCTCGTTGAGCCTGGCAGTCCAATGATTGGCCAATCTATCGAGGAAGCGGGTTTGCGGCAATTGCCGGCGATGTTCTTGATCGAAATTGTTCGTGACGAGCGTTTAATGACGGTGGTATCGCCAAAGGAAATTTTGATGGCGGGGGATCGACTTATTTTCGCAGGAGACGTGCGTTCAGTTGTTGATCTTAAAAACTTCCACGGTCTTCGCTTGGCGGAGGATCAGGCATTCAAATTAGATGCGAATAACTTATCGCGCTGCTTGGTTGAGGTGGTGATATCCCCTAATTTTCCACACTTGGGGCGATTAATTCGTGAAATGCGTTTCCGCAATAATTACGGTGCGGCGATCATTGCTGTTTCTCGTAATGGTGAGCATTTAAAGGGCAAAATCGGTGATTTAGAGCTAGAGCCGGGTGATACTCTGTTGCTAGAAGCTTACGAGGATTTTGTTCCCAATCAGCGCTACTCTCGCGATTTTCTGCTGGTTAGCGCCATAGAAAATTCGCGTCCAGTGCGTCATGAGCACCGTGGCCGTGCCGGTATTATCATGGTCGCTATGGTATTGGCTGTAGCTTTTGGCTGGCTATCAATGTTGAAAGCCGCGTTTTTGGCTGCGGGGCTGATGGTGGCTACACGCTGTATTCGAGCCGCTGATGCGCGCCGCAGTGTTGATTGGCAAATATTATTGGTGATAGCTGCTTCAATTGCCCTTGGCGGCTCTTTGGAGTCAACAGGGGCGGCCTCTGTTATTGCACAACAAATAATAGGCTTGGCTGTGGGTTCACCGATGGCGACATTGGCGGCCATTTTTATTGTTACCACCTTGTTCTCTGCGGTGATCTCAAACTTGGCGGCGGCGGTAATCGTCTTTCCGATTGCCTTGGCGGCAAGTCAGCAGCTTGATGTCAGTATGTTGCCGTTTGCGGTTACGTTAATGATGGCGGCGTCGGCTAGCTTTGCAACGCCTATCGGCTATCAAACCAACTTGATGGTTTATGGTCCTGGGGATTATCGGTTTAGCGATTTCTTTAAAATTGGCATACCGCTTACGATCATAGTCGGGGTTTCAACTGTGTTAATCGCACCAATAGTTTGGCCGTTTTAATTTATTTGCATTGACGCTCGGCGAGCTGTGACCACTGGTTGCGGCTCCTCAGCTCATCTTGATCAACAATAATAAGCTGTACGTTCTGGCTGCCAAAGCCGTAGGCTTTTAAAGAGTCGCAAACTTGCTCGGCATATTTCTTTTCATTGATTGTATTCTTGGCCACCGCAATTAGCAGTGTGTCGTGCTTTACCCAAATCGCATCGCTGCCGGGGAATTCTGCAGAGCCTTCTAGGGCGCGTTCGATTTTTTTATGAGCGTTGCTGAAATCTCTTGTTTGTCCGTAGCAGACACCGCTTAAAAGCAGTGTAAGAACGATTGCGCTGATTCTTAGCGTTACCCTCATAACATGGTTCCAGCAGTGTTTATATGTGTGGGTTTTGGGAGGTGTATGCAGTATAGCTTGAGTAAAGGTGTAAAGCGGCATTTTATATACTGACATAATTATTATAATCGCCATCATCCCCCCTGAATGGGGGGATGTGCTGACGCAGTAACTCCGTTAAATTTTTGCGCAGAGCTATCGTACTCATAATCAACATTTTATTGAGTCTTTTGATATTCGCTATGTTTCCCGTACATACTTAATATCGCTGCTCGCCATCTCATGGGTCGGCCACTGCGTCGGTGTATGAGGGGGCACAGGGATGTGCCACCTTCATCGTCCTTTCCAAACCTTAGATTTTACCTCTTACATTTTGTGGCTCACCTAGCTCGAATGAAATTTTCTCGCAAGATAGACGTTGATACCTACCCGAATAAATCATTTTAAAGCTGAGTTTTTAATGGCAGCTCGGTGGTGTTCTTTATTTCTGTGACAGCGATATGAGAATGAATTTCTCGAATCATCGGTAAACATAGCAGTCGGTCGCGCACAAAACTTTCGTAGTTGCGAATATCCTTCACAATAATTTTAAGCATGTAATCCCAAATCCCCGTCATGGTGTAGCACTCCATCACCTCGTCAAAGTTTTCAATTGACTGCTCAAATTCTTCTAAATTTTGGCGGCCCGAAGTGGTTAAGTTAATGGTTGCGAATACCACTAAATCCATTCCTAGAGCGTGGCGGTCTAGCAGCGCGACTTTTTTCTTGATAACGCCTTCCTGCTCAATGCGATTGATACGCCGCCAGCATGGCGATTGCGACATACCGACTAAGTCGGCAACGTCGCTAGACGATTTGCTGGCATCGGATTGCAGGACGCTGAGAATGCCAATGTCTTGCTTGCTTAGTTCTGCGCTCACTGTGGTCTCCATCTTGTTTGCAAACAGTATTCTCAGAATAGCTGCAATTACTCATTTATCAATATCGATAGGTCTTATTTATGCGTATTGAAATGTAAAATTGCATAAATATTTTAATAATGGTTGGTTTTTGGGTCTTATTAAAATAACTATAGCCAATATTAAGAGATAAGATTCATCCTAATGATGCTTCAATAATAACGGGATTCACGCCATGCCTCTTTCTGACAATGCTCTTAAGATCTCTTTAGAAGACAAATATATGTTGGACAGTAGCCGTGCCTATATGACCGGCATTGAGGCATTGGTGCGCCTGCCGATGTTGCAGCATCAGCGCGATTTGGAGCGTGGATTGAATACGGCGGGGTTTATCTCTGGCTACCGTGGTTCGCCGCTGGGTAATGTTGATCAGGCCATGTGGAGCGCCAAGAAATACCTCGAAAAACACCATATTCAATTTGTACCTGGGGTAAATGAAGATTTGGCTGCGACGGCTGTGCGCGGCAGTCAGGAGGTGGGCCTGTTCCCCAATGCTAAATACGACGGCGTATTTGGTATGTGGTACGGCAAGGGGCCGGGTGTTGATCGCAGTATGGATGTTATTAAGCACGCCAATGCGGTCGGCACCTCAAAGTTTGGCGGAGTATTGGCGGTGGCGGGTGATGACCACGCGGCTAAGTCATCTACCTTGCCCCATCAGTCTGAACATATGTTTATGGGGGCGTCTATTCCGGTACTGGCGCCGGCCAATGTGCAGGAAGTGTTGGACTTAGGCATTTACGGTTGGGAGTTGTCTCGCTACTCAGGTTGTTGGGTGGGATTAAAGGCCATTACTGAAAATATGGATTCGGCAATCTCAGCAGAAATTGACCCGCGCCGAGTCAATATTGTGCTGCCAGAGGACTTTGTGATGCCACCGGACGGCGTACATGCGCGCTGGCCAGACTCACCCTTGGCACAAGAGCTAAGGCTCAATAAATACAAAATTTATGCTGCGCGGGCTTTTGCGCGGGCGAATAATTTGAATCGCATTGTGATTGACAGTCCCAAGGCTCGTTTGGGAATTGTCACCAGTGGCAAGGCTTATCTCGATGTGCTGCAGGCCCTCGAAGACTTGGGTATTGATAAGCAGCAGGCCGCAGCTATTGGCTTGCGGGTTTACAAAGTTGGCATGCCTTGGCCGCTTGAGCCTTTAACAACCCATGAGTTTGCAGCGGGTTTGGAAGAAATACTGGTAGTTGAAGAAAAGCGTTCGGTGATTGAAGATCAGATTACAGGCCAACTCTATAACTGGCCGGTGGCCGACCGTCCGCGCGTTATTGGCGAGTTTGATGAGCAAGGTAAAGATCTTTTACCTAATCTAAGTGAACTCACGCCGGCGATGGTGGCGCGGGCTATTGCCGCGCGTATTCGCCGTTTCTATAAGAGTGACTACATTGAAAAACGCCTGCGGTTTTATGAGCAAAAAGAGCAATCTATTGCTAATAAACACGGTGTAATTAACCGCACCCCGCATTATTGTTCTGGTTGTCCGCACAACTCCTCGACTGTTGCACCTGAGGGCAGCGTGGTGCTCGGCGGTATCGGTTGTCATTATATGAGTACATGGATGCCTACGCGCCCAGCGACTACCTTTACCCAAATGGGCGGTGAAGGTGTAACGTGGGTGGGGCAGGCCGCGTTTACGGAGAATAAACACGTCTTTCAGAACTTGGGTGATGGCACATACTTTCACTCCGGTAGCTTGGCGATTCGTCAGGCCGTCGCGGCGGGTGTCAATATCACCTACAAAATTCTGTATAACGACGCGGTGGCGATGACGGGTGGCCAGCCGCTTGATGGTTCGCTAAGCGTTGAGCAACTTATTTTGCAATTGCGGGGCGAGGGGATTAAACGCATCGCCTTGGTGTCTGATCATCCCGAGAATTATTCTTGGCCACAAAAAGATGGTTTTACTATTAGCCATCGCGACGATTTGTTGGCTATTGAAAAGGAATTGCAAAACGTCACTGGTGCGTCGGTGCTGATCTATGAACAAACCTGTGCTGCAGAAAAACGTCGTCGCCGCAAAAAAGGCACAATGCTTGATCCTAATCGCCGTATTTTTATTAACGATGCTATCTGTGAAGGCTGTGGCGATTGCGGTAAGAAATCAAATTGCCTGTCCGTTTTACCTAAGGAAACAGAACTGGGGCGCAAACGCCAGATCGATCAAAGCGCTTGTAATAAGGACTATTCCTGTGTGAACGGCTTTTGTCCGAGCTTTGTCTCGGTTATCGGAGGCACGCCACGGAAAAATACTGCCGTCGCGACGGATGGCTTTGCAGAAATTCCACTGCCCAGTTTGCCAAGTATTACACGACCTTGGAATCTTGTTGTTACCGGTGTGGGTGGCACCGGCGTGCTAACCATTACCGCAGTATTGGGTATGGCGGCGCATATAGAGGGCAAGGGCTGCGCCACCATGAACCAGACTGGTTTGGCACAAAAATTCGGGCCGGTAGTGAGCCACTTGAGAGTCGCCAATAATCAAGACGATATTAATGCCGTAAGAATTCCCGCTGGTGATGCAGACCTGTTATTAGGTTGCGATTTAGTCGTGGCGGCCTCTGATGAGGCGATCGCCAAGGTCAATATTGAGCGCACCGTGGCGGTTGTCAATGATACCGAAATGACCACAGCGGAATTTATTTATAAGCGCGATGCAGAATTCCCCGCGGATACTATGAAGCAATTGATTGTCGACGAAGTGGGTGAAGGCAAAGTGAGTTTTGTGGATGCCACTGAATTAGCTAGCCATTTATTGGGTGACACTTTGGCGAGCAATTTTTTTATGTTGGGCTACGCATTTCAAAAAGGCTATGTGCCGATCAGTTACGACGCCATTGATAGAGCCATTGAGCTAAATGGCGTGGCGATAGACTTTAACAAACAGGCGTTTTTGTGGGGCCGTCGTGCAGCACACGATATCGACGCAGTTCGCCAAGCGGCGGGTGTAGAAGTTGAACATTGGTCACCATTGAGTGAGCTAGATGAGATTATTCAGTATCGCTATGACCATCTGTTGAAATACCAAGATAAAAATTATGCCGACAAGTATTTGGCAATGTTGAATAGGGTAAAAGCAAAGGAAGAAGAAATTTGCGGAGTGGCGGCTGAGCTAACGACGAGCTTTGCTAAATCGCTACATAAGCTCATGGCTTACAAAGACGAGTACGAAGTGGCGCGTCTGTACAGTGATGGCGACTTTGCTAAAAAGCTCAATGAGGCCTTTGAAGGCGATTATAAATTGCAGTTTCATATGGCGCCGCCGCTGATGGCTAAAATAGGTTCTGACGGCTTTCCTGTTAAGAGAACATTTTCGTCGTGGATGCTAAGCGCTTTTACCTTGCTTGCGAAATTAAAATCTCTTCGTGGAACGCGCTGGGATGTGTTTGCTTACTCCGCAGAGCGAAAGGCGGAGCGTGCCCTGCGTGATGAATTTATAGGCGATCTTGATGATGTACTGATCAAGTTGAATGAGAAAAATATTAATGTCGCCGTCGAGTTGTTTGCCTTAATTGATGATGTGCGCGGCTTCGGTCATGTAAAAGAGGCTGCTATAAATCAATATCGTCTGCGTCGCGAGCATCTTATCAAGCGTTTGAGTGGCGATGTTGTCCAACTTGTGGACGTTCACGACGCGGCGTAATAGTTAAAAGGGAGTGAGTAATGACGGTGTTTAACTCGCCTTATTTCGATGGCCACGAGCTCATCTCGTTTAAACACGACGAGCGCAGCGGTTTGCGCGCTATCGTAGCGGTACATAACTCAAATCTAGGGCCGGCCCTGGGCGGTTGTCGAATGTACCCCTATGCAAATGATGACGATGCGCTGAATGACGTGCTGCGTTTGTCGAGGGGAATGAGCTATAAATCTGCTTTGGCCGGCTTGCCCTTGGGCGGCGGCAAGGCGGTCATTATTGGTGATCCCAACAAAATAAAGTCCCGAGACTTGCTGTTAGCGATGGGCAGCTTTGTTGATGATTTAGCCGGGCGCTATATCACGGCGGAAGATTCAGGTACTACGGTAAGTGATTTAAAAATTATTGCAGAGCGTACTTCCTATGTGTCGGGTGTCATGGAGGGTGGTCGCTTTGGCGGTGATCCGTCGCCCTATACTGCACAGGGAGTATTTTACGGAATAAAAGCCGCCTTAAAATTTAAATGTGGCAGCGATTGTTTGTCTGGAGTTCGTGTTGCGGTGCAGGGCGCGGGCGCAGTGGGGCGGCACTTGATTGCTCTGCTGATTGGCGAAGGTGCTCAAGTCTTTGTCGCCGATGTGAATCCCCAAAATTCCGATTTGGCGCGTCAAGCTGGCGCTACGATAATTGGCTGTGACGAGGTGCTAGGTTTTAAGGCCGATGTACTTGCTCCCTGCGCAATGGGGGCGGCTATCAATTCAATTTCTGTAGAGAGTATTCAAGCGGGTATCGTCGCTGGTGCCGCAAATAATCAGCTAGCCAGCGATGCTCAGGGCGAGCGCTTATTGCAGCGGGGGATTTTATACGTCCCAGATTTTGTGATTAATGCTGGCGGTATTATTGATGTGTATTACCAGCGTGCAGAGGGGAGCTCTGCGAATACCTCGGCGCATATCGCAACAATTGCCGATACATTGCTAGAGGTATTTACCCGCTCTAGTGCGAGCAATATGTCTACCGAAAAAATTGCCGAGGGCTTGGCGGAAGAGAAATTTTTGTTCAAAAAACGCATTAAAGCGGCATAAGACGGCCCTTTCTTAATAGCATCTCTAAACCGTTAAATTTAATACGAATCGGTTTGTCTAAACATTGGCATCAGTATTTTGGGTGAAATCCACAGAGTGTGCTTTTATGGCTGCAGTTCTGCCCAAAAGCCGAGTATGCTGGTTTGAGTATCTGGGCCGATATGCTAGCTAAAAAAATTGATTAGCACGTGTCAAATTTGTGCAAGTTGGCCTGCCTATTGCTGCTGAGTGTCATAAGTATTGGGTATATTCGGGGCATAAGAGAGAAAAGAAATCGATTATGCGCTAACACATAGCGAGACTCTGATCGAGGTTGCTCTATTTTGGTGCGCTGCGATTGAGAGGAAAATAATTTCCAGCAAGGTGTTTTATAGATGACGAAAGGTGCAGACAAGGAATCTGGCGGTATCGATTGGAGTCAGTATCAAGCCGATGGTTTTTTCGATGAAATGATCACGCCCAAAGGAGGGGCTCGCCGCGCTAGTCAGCGCGTAGTAAAACATTTAGCGCAACTTAGTCGTGAAGAGTTAGAGAGCCGGCGGGTGGCGGCTGAAAGCACAGTGCGCGACATGGGTGTGAGTTTTACGGTGTATTCCGATGGTGAGAATATCGACCGCACATGGCCCTTCGACCTTATTCCGCGAGTGATTAGCGCCAAGGAGTGGGAGCAGACCGCCAGTGGGCTGATGCAAAGGGTGCGGGCGTTAAACCTGTTTATTAATGATGTATACCACGAGCAGAAGATTTTTAAAGACGGCGTGGTACCGGAATACCTGATTAAGGATTCTAAAAATTTTCGTCCGGAGTGTGTGGGTATTAATCCACCGAAAGGTGTGTGGGCGCATATATGCGGTTGTGATTTGGTACGTGATGCTGACGGCAAATTTTATGTTTTAGAAGATAATTTGCGGGTTCCCTCAGGTGTCGCCTATATGCTGGAAAACCGCGAGATCAGCAAGCGCGTATTGCCAGAGTTATTTGAGACTAACAATATCCTCCCCGTCGATGATTACCCCGCCAAGCTATTTAATATGTTGGCCTCGGTGTCGCCGCGTAAGGTGCGCCAACCAGAGATTGTCATTCTCACGCCGGGTATTTATAACTCGGCTTATTTTGAGCACGCCTATTTGGCCCAGCAGTTGGGGGTTGAGTTGGTGGAGGGTAGCGACTTATTTGTCGATACCGATGACTGCGTGTACATGAAAACCATTTCCGGTCTTGAGCGGGTTGATGTCGTTTATCGGCGGATAGATGACTTGTTCCTAGATCCGGAAGCCTTTCATCCCGACTCGATTTTAGGGGTGCCGGGGATCATGCGCGCTTGGCAGGCGGGTAATGTGACCTTGGTAAATGCCCCCGGTGCCGGTGTGGCAGATGACAAAGTGGTCTACGCCTATGTGCCGAAAATGATCGAATACTATTTGGGCGAAAAAGCGATTCTGCCCAATGTCGAAACCTATCTTTGCGACGATCCAGAGCAGCTTAAATACGTTGTAGAAAATATCGAAAAATTGGTGGTTAAGCCCGCCAATGAATCGGGCGGTTACGGCATGATGGTCGGCCCCCATGCCACCAAAAAAGATCATGAAGAATTTCGTAAATTAGTTCAGGAAAATCCCCGCAATTATATCGCCCAGCCTACACTGATGCTTTCTACCGCACCGGTGGTCACCGGGCCAGGAGAGGCCGAACCGCGACATTTAGATTTGCGACCCTTTGTTTTACAGGGCACAGACTTGGCGGTAACGACAGGTGGTTTAACACGGGTAGCCTTGAAAAAAGGCTCGCTTGTCGTTAATTCGTCACAGGGTGGTGGTAGTAAAGATACCTGGATTATCGCGGAAGGGGGCGCAAAATAATGATGCTATCTCGAGTTGCAGAGCGAGTGTATTGGTTTGCGCGCTACTTAGAGCGTGTTGAAAGTATGGCCCGCCTGATTCAGGTTTATACTGGGCTATTATTCGACCTCCCACGGGATACCGGCATTAGCTGGCATAACTTGGTCATTGCCAGCGGCAGTCACGGGGAATATAACCGGCGTTTTACCGTTCAGGACGAAAAGCGGGTCGTGAAGTTTTTATTAGAGGATCTTAGCAACCCAAGTTCGCTGGCTTCGTCACTGCGTATGGTGCGGGAAAATATTCGCACCACCAGAGACATAGTGCCGCAGGAGAGCTGGGAGCTGGTGAACGAGTTCCAGATTTTTGTCTCAGAAAATATCACCCAAGGTGTTAATCGCCGATACCGCCATGAGTTTCTAGAGGACATTATTAAAACCTGTCAGCAGATCAATGGCCTAATCGCCGATACTATGCGTCGCGATGCGGCATGGCATTTTTTGAATATGGGGCGCAGCTTAGAGCGGGCCGATATGACCCTCCGGATTTTGGAGGCAGGTGCGAGTATGTCTAGCGACTTTATTGAAAATGACACCAACCACGTTTTAGATGCGGTGTGGGGGAGTGTGCTTGGCACCTTGAATGCCACCATGCCTTACCGGCGAACAATGAAGGTGGCGATTAACGGTGACGATGCCGCACGCTTTTTACTGGAAGACACGCTATTCCCACGCTCCGTGAGTTGCGGTTTGTTACGGATGCAAGATTCCGCCAAGCAGTTGCCGTCTAATGAAAACGTTGTGGCTTGTTTGGACAGTTTTTTGAAAACGGTTACCAAGGGCAGTGATTACAGCGATGTATCGGTGGGTTTTCCCAGCTATCTCACCGAGCTGGAAAAAAACTCACTGGTGATTCACAAAGCCATTCAGGGGACATGGTTTCAGCCAGCATAATTAGTGTTAGTAGGTAAATCTAGCAGCCGCATGGGTTTGCCCAGATTAGGGACTTACGGTAGTCTTCTCCATCGTGATTTGCTGTTGGTGGCGGTCGCGATTCCAGCACCAACATGGTGCAAGATCGTGGTGTTTACGGTTTGGGAATCGCGGATGTGACCGTAGTGATATTCCTTTAATTCTGGGTATTTCTTTTACTCGACGCACGCTTTTGGCGCCACATCCATGTTAACTGAACGCTTTGTTTATAAACCGCAGCATGACCAATACGACGAGGTCATCGGAGCCGATGGCAATGTTCGCGAACATTGGCATTATCCTATGCGGGTACTTAATGCTATGGGTATGGATGCCCTCCTTGAACGGCAGCGCACCGCCAAGCGTATTCTTCGCGACGACGGCGCTAGCTACAGCCCCGGGGACCAGCTCAATGTTAGTCACACCTGGAGCTTAGATTTACTCCCCATGATCCTGTCGAGTCAGGAGTGGGAGTCTATAGAAAATGCCCTTCGCGAACGCTCTGAGCTTCTCAATTTAATCCTGAGTGATCTTTACGGTGAGCGCACGCTCATCCATAACAAAGTCATCCCACCGGCGGCTATTTTTAGTCACCCAGGTTTTCTGCGGGCCTGCGACGGCATTCGCTTGCCGGGCGAACATCAGCTGATATTTCACGCCGCAGATTTGGTGCGCTCGGCCAGTGGCGAGTGGTTGGTCATTGGCGACAGAACCCAAGCGCCATCGGGAACAGGCTACGCCCTAGAGAACAGAACTGTATTGCGGCGGGTGATGCCCAGCTTATTCCGCGACGCCCACGTTCACCGCCTGTCTAATTTCTTTTTGCAGTGGCGCCGTAAATTAGCGGAGCTTAGCCCGACCAAAGACGCGCCATTGGTGGTTTACCTCACGCAGGGTGCGTTCAAGGAAAACTCCTTTGAAGACGCTTATCTCGCGAACTACTTGGGCTATCCCTTGGTACAGGGTCGGGATTTAACTGTTCGCAAAGGCGCTCTATGGTTAAAGTCGCTAGACGGTCTGCGCAAAGTTGACGTGGTGCTTCGCAGAATAGATGACAGCGTAGCCGACCCCGTGGTGTCGCGGCAGAGTTTTGGGCAGGGTGTGCCGGGCTTAACTGAAGTGGCCCGCGCCGGTGGTGTTATTATCGCCAACCCTCTCGGCAGCGGCATATTAGAAAGCCCAGTACTGGCTAAATACATGCCGGCAATTGCCCGCCATTTTCTTGGTCGCGACTTGCGGCTAAGTTCGGTACCAACCTGGTGGTGCGGCGATGCAACTGATTTAGAGTATGTTAAGGCCCATTTCGACGACCTACTGATTCGTCATACCTGCCGAGTGCCAGGGCGTCACAGCCAGTTTGTAGCGGAGCTAAATCCCCAAGAGCGCGCAGACTTGTTGGCAAAGGTCTTGGCAAACCCCATCGATTATGTGGCGCAAAGTGCCGTGCGTCCTTCGCAAACACCGGCTTTAGATGGCAAGGTCTTTAGCAGTCGCCCCTTGGTAATGCGTGGCTTTACCGTTGCCAGCGGCAGCTCATATAGTGTTATGCCCGGTGGGCTTACCCATATTGGCACTCACACCGACACCCAGCATATTGTTAGCCAGTACAGCGGCGGTAGCAAAGACACGTGGATTTTGGCGTCTGAGCCAGAAATAGAAGACAGCGTATTCGAGCCTGAAAAATTAGCGCGCCAAAAAATGGATCGCAATTTCAGCTTGCCAAGCCGTGTTATCGACAATTTATTTTGGTTTGGTCGTTACGCGGAGCGGGCGGAATCAGGTTTGCGTTTGGTTCGAACCGTTTTTGAAGAACTCAATAGTATTGAGCCCCTGTCGCCAGAAAACCGCCGCGTACTGCTGTGCTCAGTTACCAAGGTCACCGGCACCTTTCCAGGCTTTACCGCGAAAGATGCGGATTTTGAAACTCCTGAGCATGAGCTGCTCGACATAGTTTCAAACCGCTCAAGACCTGGCAGTATTGCCCATTGCCTAGAAGCGATTCTGCATTCCGCCGATGGTGTAAAAGAGCTGCTGTCAAATGACATGCTGCGCTTGGTAAACGATATTCGCGACGGCATGGAGTATCTGAATAAAAATCTTGAAAGTAGTTTGCAGGCCGCGCCAGAGGAATTACTCGACCCATTGATTACCAGCTTGTTAGCGCTCTGTGGTTTAAGCCAAGAAAGCATGGTGCGTAGCCGCGCTTGGCGGTTTATGGAGATGGGCCGACGCTTAGAGCGCGCGCAACAAACTGTTGAACTACTAAGTCATGTCTTAGTTAACGACAAGGGTGATAGTCAGGGCGTTCCGCTATTAAAGCCGGTGTTGGCGAGCTTGGAATCGCGCATCGTTTACAAGCGCTATTACCGGAGTGGCTACCGCTTAGACAAGGGTATGGAGCTGCTTTTGTTTGATCGTCAAAACCCGCGTTCGCTGATGTTTCAGCTCGAAAGTTTACGCAATCATTTAGAAGACGTTGAAGGTGCGAACAAGAGTATTCAGCTGAGCGATGATATGCGTTGTATTTTACGTGCAACAAATAATCTATTACTCACGCCGCTGGAAGAGATTGCCAAACGCGACGAGAAAACCGGCAACCATTTAAAGTTGGGCGCATTACTTGACCAGTTAGACGCTGACCTGAAGGCGGCATCCCAAGCTTTGGCAGATCGCTATTTCGATCACGCTATGGGGCCGCAACCCGTTGAAATGAGTGGCAGAGGTGTTTCATGAAATATCGGGTAAGGCATTCAACCCGCTACGAATATGCCGATCAGGTGAATCAGGGATATAACGTCGCGTACTTAATTCCCCGCGAATGTAATGGGCAACGGGTAAATTATAGTGATATTCGTATCATTCCTGCACCGACGAGTAGAATTAAGCGCGTTGATTATTTTGGCAATGTAGTCTGCCATTTTACGGTAGAGCGACCGCACCAATCCTTAGAGGTTATTGTGGACAGCGAGGTTGAAATCGCGCCATCTGAGCCGCGCCTACTAGGCGGCGGAATCACCTGCGCAGAAGTGTTAGCAGCTTTAAAATCTGGTAGTGAATTAGAAGACATGTCGGCGACAGAGTTTTCCTTTAACTCACCGATGATTGCCACCAGCCCTCAGCTAGCTGATTTTGGTCGCGACCTATTCCGTCCCGAAAGGTCTTTTTTAGAGGCGGTGGGGGAATTAAATTCCCGTATTTTTAAGGATTTTAAATACGATCCTGGCTTTTCAACGGTCGCAACCCCCTTAGTTGATGTACTAAAAAACCGTCGTGGCGTGTGCCAAGATTTTGCCCACTTGGCCATTGGCGTAATGCGTAGTCTTGGCTTTGCTGCCCGCTATGTAAGTGGTTATCTGGAAACATTGCCACCACCAGGCCAGGTTAAAATGCAGGGGGCAGATGCCTCACATGCTTGGTTTGCGGTTTATATTCCGGGGGATGACTGGCAGGATTTTGACCCTACCAACGACGTCATGCCCGCAGATCAACACATAACAACTGCCTGGGGGCGCGACTATTCAGATGTGACTCCCCTAAAAGGCGTGGTGTTTGGCGGAGGAGGAAAGCAGATCTTGTCTGTAGCGGTAGACGTTGCAAGAGTTGAACTGGGCAATGCCATTGGATTTAACACCGTAGCGCCGGCTCCCAGCCAAACCCAGAGTCAGTCGCAGACCTAGTCAGGCGAACTATATGGGCAGCGCTGATTTTATTTAAAATACTGTCTGTTGATTCATTCGTAACGTGCATCTGGCCGGACACCAAGTAAGTTATCAGGCGGTGTTTTACATCATTAAAGCACTTGAACTGTAGCTATCTAAAAGCTACTACCTGCTTGTCTTTTGTCTCTACCATGAAAGACGGGCGGCTACACAAGTCTCGTCAGCATGTAGAGAAAATGACCAGCCATTTCGTTCACACAGCCTTTGCACTATGCCCAAACCTAGGCCATATCCGTTTGGCGGAGACTCCTCGGGTTGTGTGCGTTGCGCATCAGTTTCACTGCGTACCTGATTGGTGACGAATAGCTCGTGTTCTTTGATGTGAATCGTGATTGGTCTCTGCCCGTCGAGCGTGTGCTCGAATGCATTTCGTACCAGATTATTGACCGCGATAGAAAAAGCCTGCTGATGTCCGCAGACTTTGGGATTGGCAAGTTGGTCGATATCAACATCGACCAACTTGCTGTTCAATAGGTAGCGTTGCTGATCTATCGCCTTGCTTACCAGTGGCATCACCAAAAACTGCTCATCATATAATCCGTCGTCGGTTTCGCGAGCGAGGGCCAAGAACATTTCTATTGTGGTTTTCATGTCGAGCGTGGCACGCCTTACTCGATTTAGTGCCTTCACATCAGTCGCTGACAGTTCGCTTTGCTCTAACAGTTCAAGTGCGCCGGTTATTACTGTGATTGGCGTGCGCAACTCATGACTGGCTGAATCGGTAAAGTATCGCTCCCTTGCAACGAATGCGCTGATACGCTCAAGCGTCGTTTCAATGGTTCTAGCAAGCACGCCAACCTCATCATCACCGAACCTGCTAGATTGTATACGCTTATAATCGTCGGCAGAGAGTTGTTGCGGATCTATATCTGCAACTACTTTGGCAAGTTGCGCGACTGGGGCGATAGCTTTACGCATCACAATAATTCCCAGTGCGAAACCCAGCACACCGAGAGTAACGACGATACCGATAATAAGTAGTAGCCACCACCAATCCTCTGATGACTCAGCCTCAATCCCAGCAACGTTGAAAACCACAAATGCGTTTTGCTGTTCAATGTCAGTCGCCGGATTTCCGTTGTCGACAGAAAGCACCGCGACATGTAACTCATCGGCATGGAATTCGTACAATCCCTCGTCGGGGTTTGTTTGCGCCCACTCCTTGAGTGATGCCGGCAGGCTAGCAGCATCATCGTATCCGCGTAGATTTGTCGGCAAAAAAGGGTAGCTTTCGGCGGCACGTTGTAACTGATTCACTAACACACGATCTTCGCTTAATCTGATTGCCGCGAAGAACGCGAATCCCCAGGCTATGCTAAGTACTGCTACACATATAGTAAATGCAATGGCGACACGCGTACGCAAACTGTGCCGGTACATTACTTAACATCCTCTGCAATTCGGTAGCCGATGCGATGTACGGTATGAACTAAGGGGTTATCAAAAGGCCTATCGATAGCTTGTCGCAGCTTGTATAAGTGTGAGCGAAGTGCGTCACCATCTGGGCGTTCGTCTGCCCATAGCAAAGTTTCGAGATCATCACGAGACACAACAGACGGCGCAACTTCCATTAATCGTTGCAGCAGTTTCATACAAGCGGGGTTGAGGTCGACGCGCTGTCCCGCGCGATGGACTTGTAGTGTGGAACGGTTCAGGGTCAGGTCACCAACAGTTAACAGCTCGTCGGTTTTTCCGCGACTGCGTTTGTAAAGGGCCTGTAATCGCACATGCAGTTCCTGTAATGCGAATGGTTTGACCAAATAATCATCGGCGCCTGCCTCGAACCCCTTAAGTTTATCGTCAAGTGTGTCCCTCGCCGTTAGCATAAGAACAGGTGTTTCTATTTTGGCATCCGTTCGCAGCTTTTTGCAGAAATTCAAGCCACTCATCCCTGGCAGCATTAGATCCAGCACGATCACGTCGAATGGATTCGTTAACGCCAAATGCATCGCACTGATACCGTCATAGGCAAAATCGAGTATATAGCTATGCTTTTCGAGATATGCCGCAATATTTTCACAAATATCGCGGTTGTCTTCGACAATCAAGGCTCTAATCGGCGCTGTAGCAAACGCATGTGCCATGCGCAATTCCTCCTTACCAGGCGTAATCCAGTCGCAGACCGATCAATGGCTCGGCTTCGCTGTCGTCTTTTACTTCAATGCCTCTGCGGTAGTCAAACTCGGTGTCGTCGCTTGATGATGAAGCTGTTACGTTGATGATATCGAGAAAGGTTGTAACATCTATGGGGCCAAATGCGCGTCTGTAGTCAACACGGACATTCACTAAACTGGAACCACTTTTACGGCCGACGTTGCGCTCAGTGATTTCCTTTGAGTAGCGTAGCGGTTGTCCTGGTCCTAGCACGTCTGAGTGAATTATGAACTCGTCGTCTGGTCTGCCAGAAAGATATTTGTAGCGTCCAGCGATCTTCCAGCGGTCGTTAATTTCCCAAGTAAGGCCGAGGGTGGCGACGTGCTCGCGACTAAATTCAGCAGCTACGTCACCGCGCCCATCTTTCCGGTCAACCACGGCGTCGTTGTAGGAATAGCTTGCGCTTGCGTAAAGACCTTCGCGGATCGTACCGTCGACGACGAAGTCGATGCCGTACGACGTGCCGTCACCAATATTGGCAAATGTTCCATTTGCTCGATCAAGGTCTACCACAAGCTCGTCGAGATGTTGATAATAGGCCTCCAGTAATACTGACCAGTTATTGTTTGGGAAATATTTTAAACCGATACTATGATGCGTTATTTTTTCGGTTTTAAGCTCGTTTGAATCGTTAGCCGCAAGTTCTAAAAACCGTGGCGATTGATGAAAGAGCCCTGCGGTCGCGAAATATCTAACTAATGTACTCGGCTGCCAATTTACGCTGAGCCTCGGTGACGCAAAGCTTTCGTCTGCAAAGCCGTCCCGCTCAAATCGTAAGCCAGTGCCAAATTCCCAATCACCGAATTCAAAAACTTGATCGACATAGCCAACATAGCTCGTTTCATTTTGGCTTATTGAAGAGTTGATGTTCTCAGGAGTCAGTACGATATAGCGCTGTTCGGGATCTTCTCTAAAATCATCGTCGTCGTAGATAAATCGGTTCCATTCGCCATCTAAGACTGTGCTGTAATCAAGTTTAATTTGCGTTACTCGGATACCGGAACTGAACACACCCCATTGATTTACGGTTTCGAAATCGCTTCGCCAGCCCATCTCCGTTTCATCTTCGGCGATGGTAATAATGTCTTCCCGCACAGGGAAACTAGACGCGGGTGATCCTGCTGGGACGAGGTCGGGGAAAGCTTCGCCCTCTGAACTGATTTTGTCGCTTGAACGATAGTAAACCTTGTTGGTCCAGACTGATTTTTCACCGATGAGTGATCGTAATGTAAGGCCGAACAAATCGCTATCTTGTTCCGCATCTTGAAGCGAAGCATCTTCGAAATTGGGCGATTCAAAAACGTGAATTACACCGCGTGTATAGTCCTCGTGTGTATCTATCAGTAGAATTTCAAAGGTGTTGTTCTGATTGATGGGTATAACCGACTTTACGATGACGTCTCTTAAGACAGGCTCTCCAATGTCTAGCTCTTCAATAGTTTCAAACAACGCGCCGAAGTCTAGCTGTCGAGCAGAAACCAGCAAAGTAGCCTCTTCAGTGATACCGATCGGGCCGTCATAACCCACTTCATAGCCGGCAAGGTCGTAGCGGAAACTTGCTGAAGGGCTTGGATTGCCATCAGCGACTTCCAGTTTGAGTAGCGATGCTGCGCGGCCACCATAAGCCGCCCCCCATCCACCCGGTGAGAATGATGCTCCACTGATAACATTCGGTGCGAAAATCGAGAAGCGGCCACCACCACCGACATCTTCCTCTTCACCTAGGGTCGCATCAAAGTGCACCGCTTTATCGAAGGGAAAATCATCAACAAACAATAAATTATCTCTCGGACCTCGACCGCGAACACTAAAGCTTGCGAATTCACTAGCGGAAGCCAGACCAGGCAATCCATCTAACGAGAGTAGCGGATCTGCGCCCCCGCCTACAGCACTTCGCAATGCTTCTCTGTCTAGATAGGTGCTAGAAGCTGATGTAGATGGATCAGTCATCCATCCGCGAACTATCACTTCCTCAACAGCCTGTGCTCTTAGTTCGAATTCAATCTTGATATTCTTCCGAGTAATTACGCGTACACTTGGTTCATAGCTTGATGCGTACCCGCGTTTGACGACGTTCACCGAGTAGAGGCCGGGGTCAAGTTGTTCAATGGCGACACGACCTTGCTTGTCGGTCTCTAATGATTGTGTGGAATTGGTTTCCCGTTCCGTGATCTTGATCTGCACGGCTGAGAGTGGCCGATCGGTAATCTGATCCTTTACTAAAAAAGTCATACCACCGGGTGCTTCTGCTGCGAGGGCAAAAAGTGGAAGGCCGATTAGGAGTACCGAAATCGTTAGCCACGACATCTGTCTGAGATTCTTGTTATAAGTGTTTAATTGCCTGCCCATAGAGTTAATCCTCCAATAATCGACTGTATTATTTGGTTGGAAGGTTAACACCGTCAATGTGACTAAAATGTCGCTGAAAGGTAAAGGATATATGAGGAGTCCCTTGCCTTACTTACGCCCATCACCTGACGTATCCACCAAATTGATATTGGTGCTTAGTATAGGTGACGCAGCGGTTCTATTTCTGTGGGAGAGGGTATCGACAGCTTTTAGGAGAGGTCGAGGAGATTGGTATTATTCAGGCATACGACGCGTTTTCTTTTGAACTAGCAATTCGGTCTGCGGCTAAGTACTAAAAAGCTATCGTACCCCATAGTGGCAAGTCTCAGTTATTACCTCAATGTATGCATTGTCCTTATCTTTTGGATGGTGTTCTCATGTCTTGTTAGGTGGGGGACTGTTAAATCTTGAGTGTTGGCAAATTTTGAAAAGATTCCCTAGGTTTATAGCGACAAAAAGCAAATATCGACGTATTGTGCCGTCAGCAATTTTAATGGTCTGGGCGCTCTGTCCACATCCGATACTTTATCAAGGTCGTCAACGTGTCTAAGTTTTTCTTTAAAGGCCGCAAAGATGCGCGTCAAAGTCATATTAATCATGGTTATCAAAGCAAGGCGAACACCAAACCCGGAAGTAAAAAATATCCACTGAATGTGGTGGTGAACACTGAGCAGCGCAAGCAGGAGGTGGAGGCGATGCTGGAGGAGGCGGGTTTGTATGCTGAGATTGAGGTTGATAGCAGCGAGTCGGCGGTGGAAGATATTAGTGAGTTAACTGTACTATTAAGTATGAGCGGAACCCAGACCGTTGAAAAAACACCGGCTCGCAACGAGCCCTGTCATTGTGGCAGTGGCAAAAAATATAAGAAATGCTGCGGTGCGGCATAAGCCTTATTTGGTCTTATTTAATGGGCTTGACGGAAACGCTTATGATTGCCCCTGCTTGGCCTTCAAAATAGTTTGTTGATGCTCCGCTGATAGCGGCAATTTCGCAAAGGGGCTGATATTGCTGCCTCCGGTATTGCCGCTAGGCACTAAGCCAATTGCCGTTTTGGTGGCGGCGCCAATTATTCTAAATAGCTGTCCTAGCACTTCTCGGCCATTTAGTTGCCGCAAACCCCACATTAACATTAGACAGTGTACTTTGGTGTGTTGGTAGGTCGATTCTTGTCCCAGCACATGGGCATTTTCCAGATGCTTAAATTCCTGTTCTGGCTTGTTGGCACGTCTGGCAGAAGCGGCCAAGTCCAGTTCTTTGTTTACATGGGGTGCGATATTCTGTGTGAACGTCAGCATGGTGTAGTCCCTGCGGTGGTGTTATTTAGCCACCCCTAAAATAATCTGATGGCTTCTTTAAAGCAATTGCTCGGTGCGGCGGTGTATCTCGTCTATCCGTGGGAGGGTGTTCGTTTACAGGGCGTACTATGATCACGTATTTGCGGCTGATGTACTCCATGTCTTGCGGTGAGTTTGATGCCTGTCTAAACCGATAATAAAACAGAGAACGGAGCGGCTATGTTTTTGGGGAGTGAATGTATTGCGTTGGTGACCGGCGCGAGTCGTGGCGCCGGTAAGGGTATCGCTTTGGCGCTAGGGGATGCTGGCGCGACGGTTTACGTCACGGGACGAACTCAGGCTGAGGGTGATGCGGCCTTGCCGGGAACGGTCTTCGCTACTGCTGAGGAGATTAATCAGCGTGGTGGTCGAGGCGTTGCGGTGATATGCGATCACGGGAATGACGACGAAGTGGCTGCTTTGTTTGCGCAGATTGAGGACGATCACGGCAGACTCGATATTCTCGTTAACAACGCCTTATGTGTTCCCGACGCTTTAACGATGGCCGGCCCATTTTGGGAAAAGCCCTTAAATCTGCAAGATATTCTAAATGTGGGTCTGCGTTCTAGCTATGTGGCGGCGTATTACGCGGCTCCGTTGTTAATTAAGCGCGGTGGCTTGCTGGTAAACACTTCATCTCCCGGTGGTCGGAGTTATATGCACGGGCCGGCCTACGGTGCCGGCAAAGCCGGTGTTGATAAAATGGCGCATGATATGGCTGTCGATTTTGAGCCGCATCAGGTTGCTGTTGTTTCGCTGTGGATGGGCTTGCTGAAAACCGAGCGCACTCAAGCTGCGTTTGCGGCGGATCCCGATTTATACCGCGAAATGATGGCGATGGTGGAATCTCCCGAATTTACCGGCCGTGTTATCGCCGCTTTAGCGGCAGATAAATTGCGCATGACACGCAGTGGTAAGGTGTATTTTGCTGCTGAGTTGGGTGCGGAATATGGATTGGCCGATATTGACGGTCGTTTGCCGCCGTCGCCACGCTTGATGTTTGGTGATGAAACACAGTTCACCGACATTGTTATTCAATAAGCGGGGCGTTTGGCAATCATCTTAGCTAGTCAAAATAGCTGTCATCCGTTTGAGGTATTAGGGTGTATGGCCTAAGCCGGTAACATTGCTTGCAAATATAAGGTCACTGTTGGCGCGCTGCGAGACGCCAATTCAAACTCTAAAATCTGCAAAATTTGCTACTGGGGAAAATAATAATGGCAGCGATAGTCGCGGGTTTGCCCGAAGCACACTATGCGGATCTGCCTAATGGTCAGCGTCTGCATTATATCGACAATGGCAGTGGGCCGGTGGTTGTGTTTCTGCACGGCAGCGGCAGTGGCGCTAGCGGTCACAGCAATTTTAAATACAACTATCCCTATTTGGCTGAGCGCGGATATCGGGTAATTGTGCCGGACCTGATCGGTTACGGTTATTCAGATAAGCCAGAAGATGCCCAGTATCACCTCGACTTTTTTGTCGAGTGCATTAAGCAGTTGCTCGATCATTTAAAAGTTTCCACCTGTGCCTTGATTGGCAACTCTTTGGGCGGCGCGATCGCCATAAAATTTACCTTGGATAATCCCGCACAGGTCGACAAGCTGGTGTTAATGGCCCCCGGCGGACTTGAAGAGCAGGCCGATTATTTTCATATGCCTGGTATGCAGGTGATGAAAGAGGTGTTCACCTCTGGCCCGATGGCACCTGAGCGTTTAGAGGATTTTATTAGGCGCGGTTTGGTGTATGACGACAGCGTGGTGGACGAGCAGCTAATCAATGAGCGTTGGGGTATTTTTCAGCAGCAAAATAGCCAAGTGATTACTTCAATGGTCGTGCCCAATATGGCATCGCGTTTGAAGGAGATAACTTGCCCCGTGCTGGCATTTTGGGGTGTGAACGAAAAAATGATGCCGGAAACGGGTATTCAAACCTTGGCAAAAAATTGCCCAAATATTCGTTTAACACTGGTTTCACAGTGCGGGCATTGGGTAATGGTAGAGCACCGCGATATGTTTAATCGCAGCACCGATGATTTTTTGAGAAACGGCTAATGATGCACAAAGGATTGATTGAGTTACTAGGTGATGATTTGTATAAGGCCATGCGGACTTTTCGGCCTTTGCAGCCTTTAGTTGAGCAGGCGCCAGATATCACTATTGACGATGCTTATTACATCTCTTTGCGGATGTTGGCGCGCCGTGTTGAAGATGATGGCGAGGTCGTTGTCGGCAAAAAAATTGGTGTGACCAGTAAAGTAGTACAAGACATGCTGGGGGTTCATCAACCGGATTTTGGTTTTCTAACCGATGCCATGGCTTATCCAAACGGTGCAGAAATTCCGGTGGCTGGGAATTTGATTCAGCCACGAGCTGAGGCGGAAATTGGCTTTAAATTAAAAGCTGATTTGCAGGGCCCAGGCGTGACCGAAGCGGATGTGTTGGCGGCTACCGAATGCATTATGCCGTGTTTTGAAATTGTCGATTCGCGCATTAAAGATTGGAATATTCGGATTCAAGATACCATTGCCGACAACGCCTCTTGCGGCGTCTATGTCTTGGGCGATGCGAGTGCTGATCCTAAAGATCATGACCTGCCTAATTTAAAAATTACCGTTTGGAAGAATGGCAGCTTGCTTAGCGAGGGGTTGGGCAGCGCAGTGCAGGGCAACCCCTTGACGGCAGTGGCATGGTTGGCAAATACCTTGGGACGCTTTGGTATTCCCTTTAAGGCTGGCGAGGTGATTTTATCGGGATCGCTTGTACCGCTAGAGCCCGTTGTCGCTGGCGACAAAATGGAAATGGAATTACATGGCATTGGCCGAGCGTCGATTAAGTTTGTATAAGGCGGGTTTACTCGCTGTTAATTTAGAGAGTGCAACACATGACAGGAAAAATTAAGGCGGCAATTATTGGCCCCGGTAATATCGGCACCGATTTGCTAATGAAGGCATTGCGCTCAGAGTTGATTGAGCCGGTGTGGATGGTTGGGGTAGATCCCGATTCACCGGGTTTATCCCGCGCCGCCGAAATGGGCTTAAAAGTGACGTCAGACGGTGTAGATGGCATGTTGGCCACCATGAAAGCGGACGGTGTGCAGATTTGTTTTGATGCAACGTCGGCTTATGTGCACGCTGAAAATTCCCGCAAGGTGAATGAGCAGGGTGCGTTGATGATAGACCTGACCCCTGCAGCTATTGGCCCTTATTGCGTACCGCCGGTTAATTTGAAAGACGCGCTCGCGGCGGGCAGTAATAATGTAAATATGGTGACCTGTGGCGGACAGGCAACTATTCCAATGGTCGCCGCGGTGTCGCGGGTGCAGTCAGTAAGCTACGGTGAAATCGTGGCGACGGTAAGCTCTAAATCCGTTGGCCCGGGAACCCGTAAAAATATTGATGAGTTTACCCGCACCACGGCAGGCGCAGTCGAGATGGTAGGTGGTGCGCGAAAGGGCAAGGCGATTATTGTTATTAACCCCGCCGAGCCACCACTCATTATGCGCGACACTATTCACTGCCTTACCGACGACGAACCAGATCAGGACGCAATCCGTAAATCGGTTGATGAGATGGTGGCTGAGGTACAAAAGTATGTACCTGGCTATCGCCTAAAAAATGGGCCTGTATTCGATGGCAATCGGGTGTCCATGTTTATGGAGGTAGAAGGGTTAGGCGACTTTCTACCTAAGTATGCCGGCAACTTAGACATTATGACGGCGGCTGGCCTGCGCACCGCAGAAATGTTTGCGGAAGAAATGCTGGCCGGACGTTTTTCGCTTAGTACAACAGCGTCGGTCTAAGGAGAGAGAATAATGGATTTACGCGGTAAAAAAGTAGTGCTACACGATATGTGCTTGCGCGACGGCATGCACGCCAAGCAACATCAGATTTCTTTAGACGAAATGAAGTCTATCGCCAAGGGCTTAGATGAAGCGGGAATGCCGCTGATTGAAGTAACCCATGGCGATGGTCTGGGTGGTTCTTCAGTCAATTATGGCTTTCCCGCCCATAGCGACGAGGAGTACTTAAAAGCTGTTGTAGGTGTGGTGAAAAACGCGAAAATTTCTGCGCTGCTTCTGCCCGGTATCGGCACTGTCGATCACCTTAAAATGGCCGCCGATTTAGGAGTGACGACGATTCGCGTGGCGACCCACTGCACTGAAGCCGATGTGTCGGAACAGCACATCGGTATGGCGGCGCAAATGGGATTGGATACCGTCGGTTTTCTTATGATGACCCATATGATCGAGGCGGAGCAGATTGTTGAACAGGCCAAACTTATGGAGTCCTATGGCGCTAATTGTATTTACTGCACCGATTCTGCGGGCTATTTACTGCCAGATCAGGTCAAAGAGCGCATCGCGTTGCTTCGCCGTGAGTTAAAACCAGAAACGGAGCTGGGGTTTCACGCCCATCACAATCTTAGTCTTGGGGTGATGAACTCATTGGTGGCGGTTGAGGCTGGTGCAAATCGAATAGATGGCTCCGTCGCGGGTTTGGGTGCCGGTGCCGGTAATACGCCTCTTGAGGTGCTGGTGGCGGTCATGGAGCGTATGGAAGTAAATCACGGCATTGATCTGTATAAAATTATGGATGTCGCCGAGGATTTGGTTACGCCGATTATGGATAGCCCCATCCGTATCGATCGCGACTCCTTAACCCTTGGCTATGCGGGTGTGTATTCGTCATTCTTGTTGTTTGCCAAGCGTGCGGCGGCAAAATACGGGCTGTCTTCGCGTGATATTCTTGTTGAGCTGGGCCGTCGGCGCACGGTTGGCGGTCAAGAGGATATGATTGAGGATCTTGCGCTAGACATGGCAAAGGCGCGCGGGCTTATTTAGTTAAGTTCTAGGCAATTTAAGCTAGTCCACATCTGTCTATCTAAAAAGGCCTTTCTTCTAAGGCCTTTTTTGTAGGCTTTTCTCGGTTATACTGGCGGCCCTAATAATTAATAAGGTTCATTTGCTGCCGTTATGCTGATTGATCCCGCCTTTGATGAAGTAATCGCGACAATTTACCAAGGCCCTTTAGAAGAGGAACCGTGGGAAGATTTCCTGTCGGTGCTGTGCAAAATGATGAGTGCGGTGTCGGTGACGCTGGTATTGAATCAGCCATCCGAAAAAGGCCGTGGGGTTTTGCGGGTAGTGGGCGGTAATCTTGAATCACTGGCTCGCTATCAAGAGCGCTTATTTGCCATGGACCCGTTTCAGTCGCTACGCCCCGGCGAAGTAAAAAGCTTGATGGAAATGGTTCCTGGGGAAGGCTGGCTAGATAGCGAACTCTATAAATTGTGCATGAAACCGGCGGGGCTGTACGACTCGCTAGGTGTAGATATTGTTGTTCCCGGTGAGATGAACGCCGGCTTGCGGGTCGCCCGTGGCGAGCATTCCGCGAGCTTTGATCAGGCCGACCGCGATTTGATCTACGCCTTGGTGCCGCATTTGGAACGTGCACTGCGCTTTCATGTCAGATTAAACAAGGTTGAATCTGAGCGGGCTTTGTACGCTGGCGCGGTGGAAAGTTTGTCATTGGCGACTATTATTCTTGATGAAAATGGTCGCGTGCTTAGCTGCAATAGAATGGCGGAGCACCTGATTATCCGCGAGCCAGATGTTCGGGTTGAAGATGGTCAATTGCTTCTTGGCGATCAGGCGACAACCAAGAAATTGCAGCGTTTGATTAATCGGATATTGGAGCATCGCAGCGGCGATGAGCCGACGGTGGTTGAAGCAATGCGGGTGCCACGTGATGGCGATTTTTCTGATTTAGGTGTGATTGCGCGACCCGTACCGGTGACTGAATGGTCTGAAGGTAAGTCGGTGCCCACGGTTGCTATCTTTATCAGCGACCCCGAGTACGGAGCTGAAGCCCCGGTGGCGGTGATTATTCAGTTATTTGGCTTTACCCCAACCGAAGCTCAGCTATCGCTACTGCTGGCCGATGGTTTAAGTCTTGATGAGGCTTCTGCGGCGCTTGGCATGAGCCGCAATACCGCACGCACACATCTGCGATCGATTTTTTCAAAAACCGGTGTCAGCAGGCAAACGCTGCTGGTGCGGTTGATTCTGAAAAGCGTGGCACAGCTAGCTGACTAAACTCGCTTAGCTGGTCACATTCGTCGTAAGGGGAGTGTGTGATGGCTATTTTGCAAAATAAAGTAGCGGTGGTAACGGGCGGCGGCCAAGGTGTCGGTGCTGGTATTGCCTTTGCCTTAGCGGCTGAGGGCGCAATTGTTGCGGTGCTGGGTAGAACCTTAGCCACATTAGAGGCTACCTGCGCAGAAATTCATCGGCGGGGCGGCGAGGCACAAGCCTTTGTTTGCGACGTTACGGTGGCAGAAGACATCGATGCGGCGATTTTAGAAATAGTCGATGAGTTTGGTGGTGTCGACATTCTAGTGAATAACGCTCAGATCGTGCCCCTTGGCAATCTCCTCGAAATCAATGAAGACGAATACCTCGACGGTATGGACTCCGGCCCTTTGGCGACCCTGCGATTTATGAAAGCCTGTTACCCCTTTTTGCGCGGCGATGGCAGCATCGTGAACGTCGGCAGTTCGGCGGCAATGCGCTCTGATTCTGCTGGCTTTGGGGCTTACGCCGCAGCTAAAGAGGCGACCCGTGCACTGAGCAGGGCTGCAGCCTGTGAGTGGGGGCAAGACAATATCCGCGTTAATTGCATCATGCCCTTAGCGATGTCGCCGGCGATGAGCCGTTGGGTTGAAAGCGGCGGGGATGATGTCGAGGACTTTTTAGATACGGTTCCCCTAGGGCGAGTAGGTGACTGCGAAGAAGACGTGGGGCGGGTTGTGGTGTTTTTATGCGGGCCAGATGCCGCTTATATTACCGGTCATACCCTGCCAATAGATGGTGGGCAGGCATTTTTACGCTAATCTAGCCTGCCATTCGGGCCGCTTGGCCCTCGATCCTGCGCCGTTAAGCCATTTTGCGGCGCTGGAGGCTAATGAATGTGACGAAATGTTTCCCTATCTGAATACCTGTCTGTAAAATCCGTGTTTTTGTTATTTTCAGCGGAGCAGCGCAATGGGCAGAGCCTACCAAAACCGCAAAGATTCCATGGCCAAAACCTCAGATGCCAAGGCCAAGGTGTACAGCAAATACGGACGTGAAATTTACGTCTGCGCTAAAGCAGGTGGGTTTGACCCCACTGGCAATTTGGCGCTACGTGGCATGATAGAACGTGCCAAGAAAGATCAAGTACCGAGTCACGTTATTGAAAAGGCCATAGAGAAGGCCAAGGGCGGTGCTGGGGAAGACTTCGCCCTAGCCCGCTACGAAGGTTATGGTCCTGGCAACTGTATGGTTATCATCGAATGCCTTACCGACAATCCCAACCGAACCTTTGGTGATGTGCGTTTATGCTTTACTAAAACCAAAAGCAAAATCGGCACCCAGGGTAGTGTCAGCCATATGTTCGATCATTCCGCCATTTTTGTATTTAGTGGTGATGATGAAGAGGCGACATTAGAGGCCTTGATGGAAGCGGATGTTGATGTCAGCGACATTGAAAACGAAGGTGGAAAGATATCGGTATTTGCACCGAATACCGACTACTTCAAAGCCAAGCAGGCCTTGATGGAAATGGGTGTTACTGAATTCGATGTTGATGAAATTCAGTTCTTAGCACAAAACACATCCCCCGTTGGCGGTGATGATCTGCCCATGTTTGAAAAATTCATGGATATGCTCAACGATTTAGATGACGTGCAAAACGTTTACCATAACGCGGAATTGCCAGAGTCGTAATTGTTCCTTTAGCTCGGTCCTAGCTGAGCTTTAGCATCGCCCCAGTATTGAAAGCTGGGGCTGCTTCTAGCCTCTATTTAATTTCTGGCCTTTAAAATTACCATACCCAGAAAGCAAAAAGCCGAGCGTCGTGCTCGGCTTTGATGGGGCATTTGTGACAACGTGGTTTATAGAATGTCGCCAACGATTGGCAAACCACTTACTACACCACCAACTACGGGCAAGCCGCCGACAAGAGGGATGCCACCACCGAGTAGGCCGCCAACAACAGGTAAGCCACCGCCAAGTAGGTCTCCGCCTAATAAGCCGCCAATAACGGGTAGGGTGCCAACAATGGGCAGGCCACCACCTGTGAGGCCACCGATGACGGGTAAGCCGCCGCTAGTTAGGCCGCCGATTATAGGTAGTCCACCACCGCTCAGGCTGCCGATGATGGGTAAGCCACCACCTGTTAAGCCGCCAAGCACGGGTAAACCGCCACCTGCCAAGCCACCAACAACGGGTAATCCGCCGAGTAAATCACCGCCTGCCAGACCGCCAACAACAGGTAAGCTGCCAAGTAGATCTCCGCCAGCTAGGCCGCCGACGACGGGTAGGCCACCAAGTAGATCACCGCCAAGTAAGTCGCCACCAACTATACCGCCTACGACCGGCAAGCCGCTTAATAAACCGCCCACTACAGGTATTTGCGCCTGTGCTGTCATCGCTGAGCTAGCTATCGCCAAACCGCCGAGTAGTGCTTTCATTTTCTTATTCATAATAAATCCTTGTGATTGATAAGACTGATCATATTTAGCGTCATACTGATTAAGGTCTTCATCGGTGAGCGCTGGTCTCATTTTTTCCGAACGATTTCATTCTGTCGTAAATAAATTTTTGTCACAACGTGCGCCTATAGTTGATTGTTATTTTTGTGCGTTTGGTCTCGTTTAGTGTGTTTAAATTTTTAAAAATTATATTGGTAGATGTACTTATGTGCTTTAAAACAGGCGCTATTACACAAACATGTTTATATGTGTTGGGTAGTGTTACAGTTTTTATGTTTTGTTATTTAGAGTTGGTGGGATGTGTTGGTGAGGTTTTGGATTGACGTGTATCTACGACACATTTTTGTGTTTTTGAGAATAAAGTGATTAAATTTTAATCAGGTAAGGTGCTTGGGTTCTTTCAGTGTTTGGGGGCGGTCTTAGCGGCGATGTTTTCGATAATCATTGGGTGCCACGCCGATGGTTTTTTTAAACAGCCGAGAAAAATAATAGGCATCGTCGTAGCCTACCGCCGCCGCGACTTGCTTTACAGATTGACTGGTGCTGTCCAATAAATAGCAGGATCGTTGAATTTTCATATTAATAAAATATTGGATCGGTGATTGCCCCGTATGTGATTTAAATTTTTTAGTGAAATGATATTTAGATAGCTTTGCGCTGGCGGCCAATTCATCCAAGTTAAGTTGGCCGTGTACATGCTCCTGCATGGTGGCGCGCAGCCTTTCCCAATTGAGTGCTTTACCGCTTTGTGGGCGCTGCTGGCGAACGAGCAGTGCAATATAGCTAAGCAATGCTTGGAGCTGATGTCCGCCTTGAATAAATTCCGCAAATTGATAGCCACTTCGCCTTAGTTCAGAAAGCCCGTCAAAAATTCTTACTACTCGGGGCTGGACGCCAATATTAAACGAGGGCGTGCTGAGCTGAATGTGCTGGTAGAAGTGGTCAGCTAGGCGGCCATTAAAATGCAGCCAATAGATTGTCCATGGATCCTTGGTGTCAGCCTTGTAGGCGTGGGGGTGATTGGGTGGCAGTAAAATAATGTCGCCGCTGCGGATTCGGTAACGTTTGTCGTCGCACATCAGGGTGCCTTTACCGTCAATACAATAAATAAGTAGGTAGCTGTTTTCCTGCTGCCGGTGCATTCGATGCCCGAAGGCGGCGGGGTAATAACCCATGGCGATGGGAAATAGTCCCTCGCTTAAGGGATGGCCCGCTAGCTGGGTTTGTACAAATTGCGGCGTAAGAAAGCGAATTCCAAGTGGTGGTAGTGGCCAATCCGAGGTAATTGCCATTATAAGCCTTTGATAAATATAATAAATTTATGTTTTTTTGATAAAGAGATACGCTTACTTGCTTGCGCAATATAGTCCATCAAGTCGGCAATATAGTCAATCCTACCGCCTGCGGGGATGTGTTTATATAGTTGCCCTGTTTATGCGCACACAGAAAAATCTGGGTGCACTTTTGTTAGCCACAAAATAATCTGGAGAAATACCATGGCCGCTGAAACCGCCGTAGCCACTACCGAAGAGGCAAAACTTGTACAGTCTCTGATCGAGCGTTCACGCAAAGCGCAGGCTCAGATTGCGAATTACACCCAGGAGCAGGTCGATGAATTGATCACTGCTATGGTGTGGTCGGTTGCACGTCAGGACGTGGCAGAAAAAATTGCGAAGTTCACCGTAGAAGAAACCCAGCTAGGGAATTACGACGGTAAGTACCTTAAGATTTTTAGGAAAACCCGTGCGGCCTTATTCGACATTATCAATGATAAGTCGGTAGGTGTGTTAGAAGAAGACAAAGAGCGCAATATTGTTAAGATCGCCAAGCCCGTCGGTGTTATTGGTGCCTTAACTCCTTGTACTAACCCAGAAGCTACGCCGGTGATTAAGGCTATCTCTGCGGTCAAAGGTCGCAACTCAATTATTGTTGCGCCGCATCCCCGCTCTAAGCTAACCAATAAAATGATTTGCGATTTAATGCGCGAAGCGCTCAAAGCCTGCGGCGCGCCAGAAGACTTGGTTATCTCTATGGATAGCCCATCTATGGAAGGTACTGCAGAGTTGATGAAACAGTGCGATCGTATTCTGGCTACCGGCGGCGCGCCAATGGTTAAGTCTGCATACTCAAGCGGAACACCTGCGCTGGGTGTGGGCGCGGGCAACGCGGTTATCACCGTTGATGACACTGCGGACTTGGATGAAGCAGCTGAAAAAATCCGTATTTCTAAGACGTTGGATTTGGCCGCCTCATGCTCTTCTGACAATGCGGTTATTGCCTTTGAGTCTAATGTAGAAGCCTTGCTTGAAAAGCTTCAGGCCCAAGGTGGTTATATTTGTAACGCTGAAGAAAAGGCGAAATTGCAGAACATTATTTGGGAAGACGGCCACATTGCTGCACGTATCGTTGCCCAGCCGGCAAGCGTATTGGCGGAAATGGCAGGTATTGATCTGCCAGAAGGCAAGACTTTCTTCATCGTACCGGAAACTGGCGCAGGCCCAGAGCACCCATTCTCTGGTGAGAAAATGTCTGTGGTAATGGCCTTCTACACGGTGAAAGATATTGATGGCGCGATAGCCACGACCAACGCCATTCAAGCCTACCAAGGTCAAGGCCACTCTTGCGGTATCTATTCATACAGCGATGAGAACATCATGAAGTTCGCCTACGCGACTAAGACCTCACGGGTTATGGTTAACCAGCCACAAGCACCGTCAAATAGCGGTAACTTGTGGAACGGTATGCGTCAAACCTTCTCTTTGGGGTGTGGCTCTTGGGGTGGTAACAGCACCAACAACAACATTACCTGGCGCGATTTGATCAACGAAACTTGGGTATCTAAGCCATTGGCTGTGACCAAAGAGCTTCCGTCTGACGACGTGCTGTTTGGCAAAGTAATGGATAAATTCAAGTAAGAAGTCGCGTGTAAACGCCGCTTTATTGCGGCGTTTTGCATTATTTGGGTGTAAATAAAAAGAGAACAACATGGACTTTAATCTTTCTGACGACCAAAAAGCGTTCGCCGAAAGTGCGCGGTCATTTGCAGACGGCGTGTTTAAGCCAAATGCGGCCCAGTGGGACGCAGAACATATATTTCCTAAAGACGCGCTAAAGCAAGCCGGCGAGCTGGGCTTTATGGGTATGTATACGCCGGAAGATGCCGGCGGCTTGGGTATGAGCCGCTTGGATACCAGCGTCATTGTTGAAGAGCTCGCGCGGGGCTGTACCTCAACCGCTGCATTTTTGACCATTCACAATATGGCCACCAGTATGGTGGGCACTTACGGTAAACCCGCTTTGATAGAAGAGTGGTGCGGCGATTTGGTGATGGGTGAGAAGCTGGCTTCTTACTGTTTAACTGAGCCCAACGCAGGTTCAGATGCCGGCAACCTCCGCAGTACAGCCCGTGCTGAGGGCGACAACTATATTGTTAACGGCAGCAAAATGTTTATTTCCGGCGCGGGTTCGACCGATCTATTGGTTGTGATGTTGCGCACCGGTGGCGACGGCCCTAAGGGCATTAGCGCCTTTGCGATTCCAGCGAATGCGCCGGGCGTAAGCTACGGTAAGAAAGAAGAAAAAATGGGTTGGAATAGTCAGCCGACCCGCACCGTTAGTTTTGAAGACGTGGTGGTTCCTGCCGCAAATATGCTCGGCAGCGAAGGCCAAGGCTTTAAGATTGCCATGAAGGGCTTGGATGGCGGGCGTATTAATATCGCTACCTGCTCAATTGGTACCGCCCAAGCCGCACTGGAGACCACCATTGAATACGTGAAAGAGCGTAGGCAGTTTGGCCAGGCGATTGCCGATTTCCAAAATACTCAATTTAAACTGGCAGACATGACCACCGATCTTGTGGCGGCGCGACAAATGGTACGTTTGGCTGCATTCAAGCTTGATAGCGGCGACCCAGATGCCAGTACGTATTGTGCAATGGCAAAACGTTTTGCTACCGATGTGTGTTTTACAATCTGTAATGACGCCCTGCAATTGCATGGCGGTTACGGGTACATTAAGGAATACCCACTAGAGCGCCATGTTCGTGACAGTCGCGTTCATCAGATTCTAGAGGGTACAAATGAAATTATGCGGGTCATTATTGGCCGACGTTTATTAATAGATGGCGCCTTGGAGGTTATTAAGTGAGCAACTACAGCCCAACAGAAAAACTAAAAGTAGAGATCATTGACCACACCGCTTTGATTACTATCGATAATCCTGGTGCAAACACGTGGGATGCTGAGTCTTTGAGCGGTATGCGCGAGTTGATCGCCAACTTGAATGCCGACAAAAATATTTACAGCCTTGTTATTACCGGCGCGGGTGAGAAATTCTTCTCAGCGGGTGCGGATTTAAAAATGTTTGCCAGCGGTGACAAAGCGGTTGCGCAGGATATCGGTTTAAAATTTGGTCAGGCTTTTGAAGCATTGGCTGACTTCCGTGGTGTTTCGATTGCGGCAATCAATGGCTTTGCTATGGGTGGCGGTTTGGAATGCGCTCTGGCCTGCGACATCCGCATTGCTGAAACCCATGCGCAGTTGGCTCTGCCAGAAGCGAAAGTGGGTCTGCTGCCCTGCGCTGGTGGTACTCAGCGTTTGACTGCCCTGGTTGGTCCGGGCTGGGCGAAGCGCATCATTTTATGCGGCGAGCGTGTTAAAGCTGACAAGGCTTTGAGCTTAGGTTTGGTTGAGGAAGTTGTTGAATCCGGTACGGCTAAAACCGTGGCGCTGGCATTGGCGGCACAGGTTGCTCAGCAGAGCCCAGTATCGGTGACTTTCTGTAAAGAGCTGATTCACAAACCACGCGAAGCCGTAATGCCACAGGGTTTGCTATTAGAGCGTGAGCGCTTCATTCAGTTGTTTGACACCTTGGACCAAAAAGAAGGTGTGAACGCATTCCTTGAAAAACGCAGCCCAGAGTGGAAGAACGCCTAATGACTGGCCACGTAGAAGAAGTTTTATTCGAAGAGCGCCGCTCCGCCAGTGGCCCTGCAGTTGGTGTTATTACGCTGAATGTAGAGAAGACGCTGAATTCACTCACCCTGAATATGGTTGAGTTGATGCTGGTAAAACTCCGTGAATGGCGTGATCGCAGCGATATTGCCTGTGTCTTTATTCACGGCGCTGGCCAGAAAGCACTGTGTGCTGGCGGTGATGTTCAGGCTTTATACAAGTCATCGATTGAGCAGCCCGGTGGCCCCTGTGAATATGCGGAAGCATTTTTTGAGCAGGAATATCGTGTTGATTATTTGCTGCATCAATTCGACAAGCCGGTCATCGTTTGGGGTCACGGTATTGTTATGGGTGGCGGCATGGGGGTGTTTGCGGCGGGCAGCTATCGCGTTGTTACCGAAAAAACTCGCCTTGCCATGCCTGAAATTACCATTGGCCTGTATCCAGATGTGGGTGGTAGCTATTTCTTAAATCGCATGCCTGGTCACAGCGGTTTGTTTCTCGCTTTGACGGGAGCGTCGTTTAATGCTGCTGATGCCTTATACCTTGGTTTGGCCGAGGGCTTTATTGAGCATGAGTACGCTGGCGAGGTGCTAAACGCATTAACCAACACGGTTTGGTCTACTGGCGTGGCTGAAAACCAAGAGCGTGTATTTGATTTGATGGCTGGTTTTGCAGCTCGCTCTAAAGCGGCTTTACCAGCGGGTAATGTTGAGGCGGCGGCCGCCGAAATCGAGGCGCTGTGCACGGCTGAGGACGATTTGGGGGTGATTAATAATATTATCGCAGCCCAATCCGACAATCCTTGGGTTCAGAAGGCGGCGGCAACTTTGGCCTCTGGCTCACCACTTAGCGCGCGTTTGATTGCAGAGCAGTTGCGACGCTGTAAGGGCTTGAGCTTGAAAGCTGCCTTTCAGGCTGAGGCCTTGTTGTCGACAACGATTATTCGTCAGCCTGAGTTTGCTGAGGGCGTGCGCGCTTTGTTGATAGACAAGGACAAAAACCCCGCTTGGCAGCACACATCGCCGGCAGAAGTACCGCAGGAATTGATTGAACATCACTTTACGGCACCGTGGCCAGACAACCCTTTGAGTAATCTTTAAGGCGAGTTCGGCACCGGCAAGGTAAAGGGATACAAGTTTTGAGGCGGTTTCGGCTGTCTCATTTTTTACATCAAACGGGGGCTCATTAGAGTGCCCGCAGTCTAATAAACAGGTGAGTATTATGGCTAAGGTAGCGTTTATTGGTTTGGGTAATATGGGCGGGCCAATGGCTGCCAATTTGGTCAAGGCTGGTCATCAGGTGACGGTATTTGACTTGGTAGAAGCTGCAATGGACGCCGTTGTTGCTCAGGGTGCTGGCAAGGCAGCTAGCGCGCTTGAGGCTTTAGCGGGTGCAGATACCGTGATCACTATGCTGCCAGCAGGCAAGCATGTTGCTGGATTGTATTTAGGTGAAGAGGGGCTTATCGCCAAAGCTGCAGATGGCACCTTGTTTATGGATTGCAGTACCATCGACGCAGAAACCGCTCGTCGTGTTGGTGAGGCAGCGGCTGCGCGCGGTCTGCAAATGATTGATGCGCCGGTATCTGGTGGCGTTAAAGCGGCTCAGGCTGGCACCTTGGCCTTTATGTGTGGCGGCAGCGCGGACGGCTTTGCTCGTGGTAAGTTAGTGTTAGAGGGCATGGGTAAAAATATATTCCATGCTGGCGACCATGGCGCCGGTCAAATCGCCAAGATCTGTAACAATATGCTATTGGCTGTGCATATGGTCGGTACCGCAGAGGCCTTACAACTGGGCGCGAATAATGGCCTAGATCCTAAGGTCTTGTCAGAGATTATGCTGAATAGCTCTGGTAAAAACTGGTCATTAGAGAACTACAACCCGTATCCAGATGTTATGCCAACAGCGCCTGCATCAAATGATTACAAGCCGGGCTTCATGGTTCAGCTAATGCTAAAAGATCTTGGTTTGGCAATGGAAAATAGTCTAGCTACGCAGAGCTCGGTACCAATGGGTGCTCTAGCGCGCAGTCTATATGCATCGTTCTCGTCTAAGGGCAACGCTCAGCGTGATTTCTCTTCAATTTTAGAAATGTTTCAGTCTTAAGCTATAGCGAGGAATTGCCTCGCTATAGCTTCATCCAGTTCCCTTCAAGTAGTAGCTTTGGCGGTAGTTATTTCGATAGCTACCGTCTTTTTTTTGTTTGCGGTTTTATGTGTTTGCGGTCAAGGTTTTGTGGCACTGTAAAACCCCAGCTAATGATTGTGATGAATAGGTCGTTATATGTCCGAAAATGCGCCATCCAGCGTTGTGCTTATTGGTATGCCTGGCGCGGGTAAGTCAACCATTGGTCAGGCTTTAGCGATTGCTCGTGGCCAGGACTTTGTCGATACCGACCGTCTCATCGAGCAGCGAGAGGGAAAAAGCCTGCAGGCTATTTTGGATATGCACGGCTACCAAGCGCTGCGAAAAATAGAAGCGGATGTGTTACAGAGTAGTGACTTTTCAAACAAGGTGGTCGCCACAGGGGGGAGTGCGGTGTATAGCGCTGCGGCGATGACTCACATAGGGCAATTTGGCCCCTGTGTTTTCATTGATATTCCTCTGGCTGAGATCATACGGCGGGTAAGCAACTTCTCTGAGCGCGGAATTGCGGGCCCTCCTGGTCAGGATTTGCAGGGTGTGTACACTGAGCGCTTGCCGCTTTATCGCCGCTATGCAGATATTAGCGTCGATGGCAGCGATTTAGACGAGGCAGGGCTATTGGCGAGGGTGGTGGCTTCCCTCGTGGAATACAATAAGTAAGGGGTGCAAGGCTTGGTGGCGCTGGGTTAAGCTATATGCAGCAAACACCCCTCAGGACGCTGGCGTCGCCGAGGTCGTGATCAGATAGAAAAAATAATGAGCCAATAAGGAATAGTGAGTGTAATGCCTGTAAAAGCCTACACCAACATAGAAATTAGCAAAGAAGACCTAAAATTCTCCGGTGCCCACTTCACCATCTTTTCAGCAACAGACCGCGAGCGCCTTCATGGCCACAACTTTAAGGTCAGTTTATTACTGACTGCTGATGTGGGTGATAACGGCATGTGCTTTAGCTATGTCGAAATCAAAACGCGCCTGCGCAAACTGTGCGCGAGTTTGGACGAATATACTCTGCTACCCGCCGAATCACCCTATATGCGGGTTGTGGAACGAGGTAATTTTTATATTGCCGAGTTTAACGGCGAAGAAATTCCATTTCTGCAGTCCGATACCCTCGTTTTACCCGTGCGCAATACCACTGTAGAGGAGTTCGCTCGCTACTTGCTTGAATTGCTGCTTACCGATGCGCCGTTTATTGAGGGCAACGAGATACGGGAGCTGGTGATGAAAGTGTCCTCTGGCCCTGGGCAGTGGGGTTCTGCAAGCTGGACACGAGACTAACGCGCTATTGCCGTGCGGCAATTATCGCCATTCCATAATGGTGCACCGGGCGAGCTAGCTATGGCATTGCGTTTACGATGGCACCTTAAACCTTCCTATTATTTACTAAACGAGAATAACCCATGAGCAAAGTTTTAATACTCAGCGGTGGTAGTCAAGGTATTGGCTACGCCACCGCGAAACGCTTTCTGGCTGAAGGGTATCGGGTGATTAATCTGTCTCGCCGCGCTATTGACTTGGTCGGTGCGGAGCACATTGGCGTAGACATGCAAAAACGCGATTGGCTGGATAATTGCATTCACGAGTTAGAGGCCATAGTTAAGGCCGCAGACAGTGTGGTGCTACTCCATAACGCGGCTCGCCACGATGGCGATACAGTGAGGGATTTGTCAGCAGAAAATTTTGCCGAGGTGTTGCAGGTCAACTTAATTGCGCCACAGCAATTAAATAGTCGCTTGATTCCGTGGATGAAAGCAGGTTCGGCAATTTTGTATATGGGATCTACACTCAGTGAAAAGGCGGTGGCGGGTTGTGCATCTTATATTGCGAGCAAGCACGGTGTTGTTGGCTTGATGCGGGCGACGACGCAAGATCTTGTCGGGCTGGGTATTCACACAGCGTGCATATGTCCGGGCTTTACCGACACGGCGATGCTGCGGGGGAATCTTGGCGACGATCCTGCAGTGATGGCGGCGATTACGGGGATGGTTAGTTATGGGCGCTTGATTGACCCGGCGGAGATTGTAGAAACCCTGTACTTCTGCGCCAATAACCCCGTGATTAACGGCAGTGTATTACACGCTAATCTCGGTCAAATCGAGCGCTAATTGGCTTTATGCCGGGATTGAATACGCCGGGTTATGGCTGGTTTAAGTTGTGATGTTAGGCTGGGCCGAGGCGCTAAAATGAGGTGGGCATACGTATATTGTGCGCCCAAATAGGTAGCATCCAAGATAGAGAATTTTTCTTGCTAGCAGGATTATTTTCACCGTGGTGCGACGTAGTTCATGTTTAAGATATCGTAATTTTTTTTTAAAAAATTTTATCTAAATTATTGATAAACCAACTGGATGACGGCTACGTATCAGAGTAGAGTAAAGATGCATGCACACTTATAAGGCGTTTTGAATTAGCTTTTAGATAGGTGATTCTGGACGTCGAAGTACAGCACTGAAGGAGATTGCAAAGATGGGCATACTTGATAATGTTCGTGAGCAATACCTAAAGGGGCGTGACGAAGAAATGTCCCTAGAGGCCTACCTTGACCTGTGCCGTCAAGACCCACTTGCTTACGCAACCCCTGCTGAGCGTATGCTGGCCGCCATCGGCGAGCCGGAGTTAATCGACACCCGCAAAGACCCGCGTTTATCTCGCATTTTTTCTAATCGTCTTATTCCGCGCTACCCCGCGTTTGAAGAGTTCTACGGGCTAGAAGATGTTATTGCCCAGATCGTGGCGTTCTTTAAACATGCCGCGCAGGGATTGGAAGAGCGCAAGCAGGTACTTTATTTGCTCGGCCCCGTCGGTGGTGGTAAGTCTTCTATTGCTGAACGCCTCAAAAAGCTAATGGAAGCAGCGCCGATTTATGCTCTTAAAGGCTCGCCAATTAATGAGTCGCCGCTAGGTTTATTTGACCCACAGCGCGACGGCAAGCAGCTGGAAGAGGAGTACGGCATTCCCCAGCGCTACCTTACTGGCTTGTCCTCGCCTTGGGCGATCAAACGCCTTGAAGAATACGAAGGTGATTTGAGCAAATTCCGTGTGGTGAGAATTCAACCCTCGGTTTTGAAACAGGTTGCCGTCACCAAAACCGAGCCTGGGGATGAGAATAACCAAGATATTTCTACCCTTGTGGGTAAGGTCGATATTCGTAAATTAGAGGCCTATGCCCAGGACGATCCTGACGCCTATTCTTATTCAGGTGGCTTGTGTCTTGCGAACCAAGGTTTGCTTGAATTTGTAGAGATGTTCAAAGCACCTATTAAGATGCTGCACCCTTTATTAACCGCGACCCAAGAGGGTAACTATAAAGGTACTGAGGGCTTTTCGGCCATTCCATTTCAGGGGGTGATTCTCGCTCACTCGAATGAATCTGAGTGGCAGAGCTTCCGGAATGACAAGCATAACGAAGCGTTTCTCGATCGGGTTTATATCGTAAAAGTGCCTTACTGCTTGCAGGTAACCGAAGAGGTTAAAATTTACAAAAAGCTGCTGCGCCATAGCTCGCTCTCTGAAGCGCCCTGTGCACCGGGAACGCTGGAAATGTTGGCGCAGTTTTCGGTATTGTCGCGCCTGCGTGAGCCAGAAAACTCCAGTATATATTCTAAGATGCGGGTCTATGACGGCGAGTCCTTGAAAGACACCGACCCTGCAGCCAAATCCTTCCAAGAATACCGCGATTATGCGGGTATTGATGAGGGCATGAACGGCATGTCGACCCGCTTTGCATTCAAGGTGCTGTCGGCGGTGTTTAATTACGACAACTCAGAGATAGCGGCCAACCCAGTACATTTAATGTATGTGTTGGAGCAACGAATTCTTCGTGAGCAATTACCAGAAGATACCCAGCGTGTGTACCTTGAATTCATCAAGGGTTGGCTTGCGGTGCGCTATGCCGAATACGTTGGGAAAGAGATTCAAACCTCCTACTTGGAATCTTACTCAGAATACGGTCAAAACATATTTGATCGCTACGTGACCTTTGCAGATTACTGGATACAGGACGAGGATTACCGCGATCCTGAGACCGGTGCAATTTTTGATCGCAGCACATTAAACGGTGAGCTTGAAAAAATTGAGAAGCCTGCGGGAATCGCTAATCCTAAAGATTTCCGTAATGAGATCGTTAATTTTGTGCTGCGGGCACGGGCGCAAAATGAAGGGCGTAATCCAAGCTGGACCAGCTACGAAAAATTACGCGAAGTCATTGAGAAAAAAATGTTCTCTAGTACGGAGGAGTTGCTGCCAGTTATTTCCTTTAATGCAAAAGCCTCTGTTGAAGATAAGCAGAAGCACGAAAATTTTGTTACCCGAATGGTGGAGAAAGGATATACGCCTAAACAGGTGCGTTTGTTGTCTGAGTGGTATCTGCGGGTCAGAAAGGCAGGTTAAGGCCTAGATGCAAGCCATAATTTTGTTTGCTGGCGATAGGAAACGCGTGAGATGTGGAGTTTATAGCTATAAACGAACTTTCGAGCGCGCTTTTGATAAGGCCAGAGGGCAAAAGGCTAATTGCAAACAGGTATCAGCTTAAAAATACGGCCAATATAAGGGGCGTACTATGTCAATGATTATTGACCGCCGCCTGAATGATCGCAATAAAAACGCGACGAATCGCCAGCGTTTCATCAAGCGGTATAAGGCACAACTGCGACGTTCAGTGGCAGATATTGTGGCAGACCGATCAATCACCGATATGTCTCGCGGTGGTGAGGTTGGCATTCCGGTAAAGGATATTTCTGAACCGAGATTTCGTATTGGTCGGGGTGGCGACCGCGAAATGGTCCATCCTGGGAATAAGGAATTTAATACTGGCGACATGATCGCCAAACCTAAATCCGGTGGCGGTGGTGGAAGTGGTTCTGGCGGAGAAGGCCAGGGTGAAGAGGGTCAGGACAATTTCATGTTCACTCTGTCGAAAGAAGAGTTCATGAATTTATTCTTTGATGATCTGGAACTTCCTCGTATGGCGCGCACGGTGCTGGGCGACTCCCAACAATTTACTTATCGTCGCGCTGGTTACACACCTAGCGGTGTCCCCGCGAATCTCTCTGTGCCACGTTCAGTAAAAAATGCGATGGCACGTCGTATAGCCTTAACGGCACCTCTTAAACGTGAGCTTGAAGAATTAAAGCAAGCAGGGGCCGATGCTGAAGAAATTGAAGCCTTAGAAAAACGGATTCAGCGAATTCCCTATCTCGATGAATATGACCTGCGATTTCGCCATCGGGTTAAAGAGCCGAAGCCAATTAGCCGCGCAGTGATGTTTTGCTTAATGGATGTGTCGGCGTCTATGTCGGAGGCAAAAAAGGACTTAGCAAAGCGGTTCTACACACTTCTATATCTGTTTTTAAGTAGAAAATACGAGCAGGTTGAGTTGGTGTTTATTCGTCATACCTCGAATGCTGAGGAGGTAGACGAACACGCTTTTTTCCATGACCCACAAACCGGCGGCACGGTGGTCATGTCAGCTTTGAATTTGATGATTGATATTCAGCAGGAGCGCTATTCACCGAATGAGTGGAATATCTATGGCGCTCAGGTATCTGACGGTGACGCTTTTGGCAGTGACCCGCAACGCAGTGCAATGAAACTGAACAAGGATATTCTGCCTTTATGTAAGTATTTTGCTTACGTAGAGGTGCCAGATAGTCCCTCTACCATCACGCCATTGGCGGCGGCTTATAGCCAGATTCGCAGTGAAACCTTCGCCATGAGTACAGTAATGGATCGCGGTGATGTGTATCCAGTATTGCGTGAGCTGTTCCAGAAGGAGTCTGTATGACGGCGGCTAAACGGGGTAAGACGGTGTTGTCTCAGGGTGGGGATTGGAACTTTGAGTTATTGCAGCGCTATGACAAGGAAATTGGCATCATTGCCAAAGAGTACGGCTTAGATACCTATCCCAATCAAATCGAGGTGATTGCCTCTGAGCAAATGCTAGATGCCTATGCCTCGGTTGGTTTGCCAATCAGCTACAGCCACTGGAGTTATGGCAAGGAATTTATACAAAATGAAGAGGCGTATCGGCGGGGTATGAGAGGGCTGGCTTATGAGCTAGTTATAAATTCAGACCCCTGTATCGCCTATCTGATGGAAGACAATAGCATGCCCATGCAGGCCTTGGTGATTGCCCATGCTTGCTACGGCCACAATTCCTTTTTTAAAGGCAATTATCTTTTTAAGCAATGGACCAGCGCAGACGCAATTGTTGATTACATGGTGTTTGCGCGGAAGTATATATTTGACTGTGAACAGCGCTACGGCGAAGACCGAGTCGAGGAAACTATCGACGCCTGCCACGCTTTGATGGATCACGGTGTCGATCGTTTTCATCGGCCGTCGCCGCTGTCGGCTGAGGATGAACTGCATCGTCAGCATGAAAGAGAGGAGCATGCTTGGAAACAGTACGACGATATTTGGCGCACGCTACCGCAGAAGGCGGCGGATAAAACCCGCGCTAAAAGTAAAATGCGTAGCTTTCCGCCAGAGCCACAAGAGAACCTGCTGTATTTTATTGAAAAATATTCGCCGACCTTAGAACCTTGGCAGCGTGAGATTGTTCGCATCGTTCGTAAACTTGCCCAGTATTTTTATCCTCAGGGTTTAACCAAGGTGATGAATGAAGGTTGGGCGACGTTTTGGCATTACACATTGTTGAACACCATGTACGACCGCGGCTTGGTCGACGATGGCTTTATGTTCGAGATTTTGCAGTCGCATACCAATGTGGTGATGCAGCCCGGTTTTGATCATCCGGGCTATTCAGGTATCAACCCCTATGCCTTAGGTTTTGCAATGATGCGGGATATCCGTCGTATTTGCGAAGAACCCGATGACGAGGATCGGGCTTGGTTTCCCGATATCGTAGACAAGGATTGGCGCGAGGTGCTTGACTTTGCTATGCGCAATTACAAGGACGAATCCTTTATTGCGCAGTATTTATCGCCGAAGCTGATTCGCGAATTCCATTTATTTGCGATAGCCGACAAGCATAAAGAAGATCATTTACGGGTTGAGGCAATTCATAATGAGGCAGGTTACCGCGAAGTGCGGCGCATGCTGTCTAAGCAATATAATCGCGATGTGCTGATTCCCGATATTCAAATACTGCGATACGAGCATATGGGAGATCGCTCATTGGTACTCCGTTATAACCGGCTTCGTGAGCGACCCTTAACCGACGATGCCACTGAAGTGCTTAAACACCTTAGTCGGCTCTGGGGATTTACCGTGACAATGGAGGTGTTTGAAGAAGGCCGCGGCGTGGTGGATAAAGTGGAAGTTAGTCCCGCCTAATGTGTAGCGCCACCCCTAGCTTATCGGGTGGCGTTTACTGGTCTTCATTTCGGTGCGTGGTAAATTAATTGCCCTCAAATTGCGCAGGTGTTTTGTCTAGGAAGGCTTTTAGCGCTCGCTGATGGTCTTCAGTTTGATGGCATTGGCTTTGAACGTCGGCACATACCTCTAGAAAATCCCCCAGTTCCTGTCGCTGCGCTAACTTCAGTAAACGCTTTGTCGCCCGCAATGCCTGCGGTGGTTTGCTCGCATATTCCTTGGCATAGCGCTCTGCAACGGCGAGGAGTGTTTCTTTTGGTACACACTCAAGTAACAGTCCTAAAGATAGTGCTTCTGCACTTTCTATGATGCGTCCACTGAAGGTGAGTTCGGCTGCGCGCTGATAACCAATGAGCCTTTGCAGGAACCAAGCTCCGCCGTCACCGGGGATAATACCTAAATTAATAAATGTCTCGCCAAAGCGAGTCTTTTCACAGCCAATTCTAATGTCGGCCATACAGCAGAGATCGAAACCGGCACCAACTGCTGCACCATTTACAGCGGCGATGGTGACTATTTCTGCGCTGTGCATGGCGCGGGAAATACGTTGGATACCATTCTTATAGCTGTCGCTGATTTCGCTGGGGCTTCCGCCAAACATGCCAACTTTGTCCCGCATTTCTTTTATATTGCCGCCAGAGCTAAATGCAGAGCCGGCGCCGGTGATGATAAGGCAGGAAATATCCTTGTTCCGGTTAGCCCACTCCAATGTGCTGCACAGATCATCTATTAAGCTCGTTCCGGTCAGTGCATTGCGCACATCATCGCGTTCAAAGCAAAGTGTAGCGTAACGATTGGTGACAGTAAGTGTGGCATCGCAAAGTATTGGTTGGCTAGACATTGGGCGTGGCTTCCGAGTGCAAATAAAGTTAAAAAATTATATCAAAGTAAATGCAACTAAGTGGTTTTGAATGGGGTCATAAAATGGGAACAGGAAAATTCTTTAAGCTGGCCTTGTTTTTGCAATCATATATTGGGCAGCAGAGCCAAATATGCATTTGTACAATTAGTTGAGTTTGACGGGCGTTGATCTACTACTGCAGTGCATACGTAATGAGTTTGTATTTGTGTATTGGCATATATGCTGTATTCCATTCGCAAATAATAATAGGTGAAAAAATGACCAAAGTTTTTACAGATCAGTTAGCCGCATTACCTATTACAGAGATAGTCATTAAGGTGATAGAGGGCGGGCGGTATACCGCATTCCTAGCCTTGGAGGGTAAGCTGCTGCGAATATTCGAGCTGGACAATACGCCTTTGTGCCGTCGTAGTGTTGCCGAAATAAAAGCAGCTTTACTTGAGCACGGTTGCGGAAGTAGGGTGGTGCTCATTCATCATTCTGCCAATGACGAACTCATGATGCCCGACGCCGCGACAACGTCGAGTATGAAGTTAGCCTTAGGGTAAAGCGTATAAAGCATCTTAGCTTGGGTTTCCCATAGGTAATGACAGTATCCACAGCCCAGCGACGGTGAAGGCGATCATTAATACCAGCATCGGGATTTGGCTTAGCATGGCCTGCCGTTTCGACCCGAACAACGCAAGCGCTTGGCGATGAGCAATATAGACGCTCATAATATGCCCGAGCACAATTAGACCTAGCTGTGCATGCCAGACAGTTTCCACATTGGGAATGATCGGCGCACGGAACCATTCCGCAGTAGCAAAAATATTCATGCCAATACCAAAGGGATCAGAGGCGAGGCTGATGATCTTAATTCCCTGTGTTTGCACTAATGGATAGTAGTGACTTAGGTGATAGGCTAGTACGATGGGTAGCAGTGAATAGGCAAAGTGCAAAGCAAGTTGTTTACTGGTGAAGCTACTATTCACGATGTATTTACTTAAAGCAATAAAGCCATAATAAATTAAAAAATAAATTAGCGGTAAAAGTACTAAGCACATGGTTTGATAGATTAAATACAGCGTCCTTAATTTGGGGTAGGCGCTAAATGGGTTCGTCCCGACATAAGGTTGAAAGTAAGGATTCAAGTCAACCCAAAATGTACGTATCCAAAGCTGTGATTCATGTAGACCATCAAAAGCCGTTGAGGCTAGCATGCATAAAATGAATGCAAGCAGGCTTAGTTCTGAGGGGGCGGATCGATTCAAGCGTATAAACGGGCTTTGAATAACGGCGCTAGGTTCAGTATTTTCCTTTGCTGTACGACGACACACAAAACTCATTTTTGACAGCAACATCAAAAGAGCGCTGAAAAGCTCACCGTATTTATACCAATTCCGTATGCCTACTAAGCCCGCCGCAAGCAAATTTAATACAGTGTAAGCGAGTAAATATTTAGATAGTGATAGCGGTGTCGCCGTCCCAAATAATTCCAGCCAAATAAAAACCATATACAGAATTGTTGCCGGCCAATAGTTCAAGCGTGCAGGCCAATTGAATAATCCCTGCTGATAGGGTTTATAAAATCGGCCAATGCCATCTGACAATATTTTCCACGGGTTTAACCATTGGTAGCTGTTTCCTGTTAACGCACAGAAATACGCGTAGGCCAGTACAAAAATCACCCAGAAAAAGGTCATATTAAAATTGCCGTAGGGATTGCGGTTGCCAAGAAGGCCAGTCGCAATACATAGCAATAACATGAATACACTGAACCCTTGTACCCACGGTTTGGCGGACCGTAGTGCTGAAATCAATGCATTTGGAATATTCAAGCGAATGCTGGAATTGGCTTGTAAATTGTCAGCGCGCAAAAAATACCCAAACACCAAAAAGGACACCGCAAGCGCCGCAGCGGAGCCATATAAATATAAAGACAGTGGTACTGGCAAAGTGTAGGTTTGGCCGAATGAGTGGCCGTAGGATGCATTGCAATAAAGCAGGCTTAGCGCAATCAGCGCCAAATATTTGATTATGCGAGGCATAGATTGCGCATTTACACATAAAGCTGGCTTGCTTTGTGTGGCGGAGGGCGCTTGCTTGCTAGTGCATTGACTCATCTTATCGCCTTGTTGAGATTAGCGCTTGGCTTGCCATACCTCACTAAGGTGATGGTGATCTTGGCAATAGATGCTACTGTGGCGCCTAACTTCTATTAGAGTGTTGTCAGTGTACGTAAATGTGACTTCTGACACGGCAGCTAGTGTGTATTGTTAGATATAAGTACACATTATGATAGCATGCGTCATTGTGAAATTGCTTGGTGACGTCAGGGCCAGCGATATTGCTTAATTTTAGGATACGACTATGTCTGTATTTTCTCGGCTAGGAATTATTATTGCAGTTGCTGCGGCGCTGTCAGCCTGTGGTGGCTCTTCATCCTCGTCATCGCGGGGAAATTCCTCCCCCACGCTCAGTTTTGCTGAGAACAACTTTGTTTTAGCAAATTCCTGTTTTGCGATGCGGGATAGCGCTGGCCGTTTTGTGGTTCGAGGCGACGACGGGAACTATGTTTCTAGCGCGACAAGGCTGGCCGACGCGACACCGTTTTATATGAAACCAACGGCGCTGGGTGAATACCTCATCTATGACGACGAAGGCACATTTTTAAATGTTGCCGCTGGCATTATTAAAAGTGCTGCCACGCCGTCTGAAACGTCTAATTGGATTGTGAGTGGCGTGGGCACAAACTTTACCCTGGTGTCTGAGTTCGCAGCAGGTATGGCTTTGGCGGTGAACCCTAGCACGGCTCGATTAGAACTGGCTGACGCGCCAGCGGCAACTGCATTCCAGTTTGCGGAGAATACAGGCTGTGCAACATTTCCAGAGTTAAGTACCAACGTCAGCGGCACTACGTATAAAGGGCGGGGCGTTGATGCACCGGTTATTGGCTTTGCCGATGTTCACTCTCATATCAGTGCGACAACCTTCTTAGGTGGAGCGCATGCTGGGCGGCCATTCCACCCCTTTGGTGTTACTGAGGCAATGGGTAGCTGCGAAGCCGAACACGGCCCGCAGGGTTCTTTAGATTTGGTCGGCAACTTACTAGGCCCCAGTGGTATGCCCTTGGGAGTGCACGACACCGCCGGCTGGCCAACCTTTGTAGACTGGCCTAAGCGCGACGCGCTGACCCATGAAGCAATGTATTACAAATGGATTGAACGTGCGTGGCTGGCGGGTTTGCGAGTCTTGGTTAACGACTTGGTTGAGAATGAAGTACTTTGCACATTGCAATCCGAAGCCGCTATTGCCAGTCAGTCAGGCTTTGATTTGGCCGACATTATTGGCGATGCGGCGGGAATGGTCATGCTAGAAAAGTGCAATGAAATGGAGAGCGCGATTTCGCAGATCCAGTTCATGCATGATATGCAGGATTATATTGACGCCCAAGAAGGTGGCCCTGGCCTAGGTTGGTTCCGAATTGTCGATAATCCGACCACGGCACGTGAAGTTATTAATGAGGGCAAACTTGCGGTCGTGCTTGGTATTGAGATTTCGCATCTATTTAATTGCGATGTAACTCAACCGGGCGGGCTTACCGAAATTAACGGATGTGATGAGGCAGAGATAGCGGCGCAGATGGATCGTTTATACGATTTAGGTGTGCGTGAGATGTTCCCTATCCACGAATTTGACAACGCTTTTGGGGGCAATGGGATCTTTGACGGCTTAGTACTTAATGTCGGCAACTTTGTTGATACGGGCAAGTTTTGGCAAACCTATGATTGCCCTGAACAGCCTTATTTCTTTGAGGCTGGCGCGATCATGACCTCCTTGGATCCCTCTGGGGGTGGCAATCCCGTGTCGGATTTACTCACGGAGCTGACCCAAGGTATTTTACCGATTTATCCGACTGCGAAGCGGCAGTGTAATGCGCGTGGCCTAACCGCACTTGGCGAGTTTATGTTTCAGCGCATGATGGATAAGAAACTGATAATTGAAATCGATCACCTAGAATTGTCGATTAAAGATGATGTTCTGGCGATGGCAGAAGCCAAAACGCCAAAGTATCCGCTGGTATCTACCCACGGAGGTCACGGCGGTATTAGCATCGAACAGGTCAAGCGGATATTAGACGTTGGTGGAATTTTGTATCCCGCTAAGGGCAATGGTAAGCAGTTTGTTGCAGACCAAAACCGCTTGCGCCCACTCAAAAGTAGTAACTTTGATTTTGCGATGGGCTACGGTGCCGACACCAATGGCTTGGCGACGCAGTCTGGGCCTCGCGGCAGCGATTCCGTTAATGTCAGCTATCCTTTCACCTTGTTTAGTGGAGAAGGTTGGGGAGCGCAGTTTGCTGACATCCCAGCGCTGACCTTTCAGCAGTCAGTTGTGCCTGAGGGTAATCGCAGTTTTGATATTAATGCCGAGGGTTTGGCTCACTACGGTATGATCGCAGATTGGGTAGAGGCTGTGCGTATCGAGGGTGGCGAGCAGGCCATAACCGACCTATACAACTCCGCAGAAGTCTATTTACAGATGTGGGAGCGAACAATTAACCGCTAATTTGTCGTGTGGGCGGCGAGTGTCGCCCACTTTCTTCCTGCCTTGCCACCTTTTTTCACAGCGCTTATCTATTCCCTCAAAAACGCCGTTATTTCCGTGCTTTGGATGGCTATTCCTTGCAAATCCTAGTGTATTGCTAATTGAGACTTTAGGGCCCTAGGTCTATAAGATACTAATCTAGCGACAATAACAAAAGACCACGTTTATTAAGCTTAGGCGATTGCGTTATAGTCATCATGCGGTCTGTTTTTGCCCTTGCGTTTACGGGAGTATCGGGTGTTTAAGAGCTATAAATCGATAGTGAGTACACTGCAGTGGCGGTATATCGTCGTTGTGCTGCTAATTTTTGCGGTGGCAGCAACAGTGATGATTCCAATTTCGGATCACAATGTACGCAAGAATCAAACGAACACACTGGAGCGACATCTTGATGATGTGGCGGCAGCCCGCAGCAAGGCCATGCTCGCAACTTTAGACAGGCTAAAAAAGGACGCTTATTTTTTGTCTGGCACCCCTCCTATTAGTGGCATTATTCGCGCTAGCCGCAACAATGGTTTTGACGAGCGCGAAAAAAGTTCTCTTCAAATATGGTCAAAGCGCTTACAAGAAATTTTTGTGTCCTATTTAGAAACCCATCCCTCTGTTATGCAGGTGCGCTATATCGGTGTTAGCGAAGGTGGTAAGGAGCTGGTGCGGGTAGACCGTAAAGATGGTCGCATTCGTAAAATTAAAGCGGGCGGATTGCAGCAAAAGTCTGACAGTGAATATTTCAAAGAAGCCATTACGCGTCATGCCGGCGAAGTGTATGTCTCGGAGATAAATTTAAACCGCGAGTACGGCGAGATAGAAGAACCCCACGTGCCTACTCTGCGTCTAGCGACACCGATTGTTGATGACAATCACCGCGTGTTTGGCATACTCGTGATCAATTTAAATATGGAAGAAATTTTCCGTACTTTAAGTAGTGAGCTGGAAAGCTACGAAAATATTTATGTGCTGAATAGTGAAGGTGATTTTCTCTTACACCCTGTGCAAGAAAAGGCTTTCGGTTTTGAACTGGGCAAACATTATCGCTGGTCTGATGAGTTCAGTACTGGGGATGACGACACCGACTCGGCATTTATTCGTTTAGACAATCAAGAAGTCGTTCATGCAATATTGCGTACCATAACCTACGACACTAATCGTTCTATTGATTTGGTTGTCACCGCGCCAAACACGGTAATTGATGATGCAGTGGCAGCAGCAAGACTGTTTAATCTTTACATTTTATTTGGGTTTGTCGCTCTATCTTTGGTCTTTTTATACCTCGTTGCGGCCAACCTTCGGCGCCGTGCGCAGGCAGATCAACAAAATGCACGTATGGCGGCCATTGTTGATGGAACAGATGATGCGGTAGTGAGTAAATCACTGAGTGATGTGGTGCAGAGTTGGAACCGCGCCGCCGAGGAGATGTTTGGCTACAAAGCAAGCCAAGCTATCGGCAAGAATATGACGGAGCTTATTGTTCCTGAGAATTTGCTCTCTGAAGAGCTTGAAATATTTAACCGCGTATCGAAAGGCGAAACGGTTTCTGACCTTATTACTCAGCGTCGCACCATAAGCGGTGATCTTATCGATGTTGCCATCACCGTATCGCCTGTGCAGAGAGAGGGCAGCGAAATATTTGGTATCGCAAATATCATCCGCGATATAACGGAAGTGAAGGCCGCTCAGAAGCAATTGGTATTGCTGAATGAGGGGCTTGAGAAGCAAGTGGAATTGCGAACTAGAGAGCTGCAACGGACTGCTGCATTGCAGAATGGCATTTTAACTAATGCGGGATACGCTATTTTTACTAATCGTCCCGACGGCACACTCACACTGTTCAACCCCGCTGCAGAGAAAATGCTGGGTTATAGTGCAGATGAGGTGGTCGATAAAAAGCCAATGTGGATGCTCTTTGAACCTTCTGAAATTCAGCCTGAACTTGAGCGCCTTAGTAAGGCCGGTGGTACGGGTGATCAGATCCTTAGTGATGTGAATTACGAGCGCGAATGGACCTTTGTTCGCAAAGACGGTTCGCATTTCCCCGTGATGCTGAAAAGCAATACCTTGTACGATAACGAACAGCAGGTGATCGGCTACCTAGGTATCGCCCGCGACCTAACAAGACAAAAACGACAGCAGCGGGAGCTAGAAGAAGCTAAGGCAGTGGCGGAAGAGGCGAGCAAGGCCAAAAGTGAATTTCTGGCTAATATGAGTCATGAAATACGCACGCCAATGAACGCGGTATTGGGTATGTTAAACCTGCTCAAATACACCGATATGACAGACCGGCAATCGGATTATGTACGCAAAGCCAGCGGTGCGGCGGAGGCCTTGTTGGGAATAATTAATGATATTTTGGATTATTCAAAGATTGAGGCCGGCAAATTAATTCTCGATATTCAGCCGGTAATTATTGACGATGTTTTGCGTGATATCGCGGTGATTCTCAGCATGAATCTGAGCGAAAAGAATGTTGAGATATTATTTAATATCGACCCTACGGTGCCGAAAATGGTCATGGGCGATGCGCTGAGAATGAAGCAAATTTTAATTAACCTTGCAGGTAATGCGGTGAAGTTTACCGAGCAGGGTGAAGTGATGTTGTCTTTATATATACAGTATGAGCGTACGCAGAAATTGGTGTTGGGATTTAGCGTGCGTGATACCGGTATTGGCATGACGCAGGAACAGCAGCAGCGGGTATTCGAGTCTTTTGCACAGGCAGAAGCTGGCACTAACCGCCGTTTTGGTGGTACTGGTTTAGGTCTGGTTATTAGTCAGCGACTTATCCGGCTTATGGGTGGTGAGCTAGAGGTCGAAAGTGAGCTGGGCAAAGGAAGCACATTCTCATTTTCATTGATAGTTGACAAGGTTGCAGATCAGGAATTGATCGAAGCCGGGCGTCGAGTTATTGCACCCGAGTGCAGAAACTTACATATATTGGTGGTTGATGATAATGCCAGTGCAAGACAGATTATTTCAGGCATCTGCGAGTCTTTGGGCTGGACGACAGTGGAGACGGAATCCGGCGCGAAAGCAGTTGAGTTGATAGCGGAGAGCCTTGTTAGCGGTAAGCGTTTTGATATCGCTTTTATAGATTGGATGATGCCGAACATGGACGGTTGGGAAACCGCGAAGGCTATTCGAAATCTGGGGGAGAGCTCGGAATTGCCTCGTCTGGTCATGGTCACCGCCCATGCCAGAGAAGTATTCGACCAGCGCGTCGATGCGGAACATTCACCCTTAAATGGTTTCTTAATGAAGCCAGTAACGGCGTCAGATATTTATAACTCCGTGGTTGATGCGCAATCTGGGAAGTTGCCAGCAGCTTTAGAGGATGGTCCTCGCGATGCTCAAAAGGCTAAAAATTCTTTGTCTGGTATGCGCATATTACTTGTTGAGGACAATATAACTAATCAGCAGGTGGCTCGGGAATTGTTAGCAATAGAGGGAGCGGAGGTTGACGTTGCCGACAACGGACAGCTTGGTGTTGATCGTATTCGTCGTGCCGAAATGCCCTTCGACGTGGTGCTGATGGATTTACAAATGCCAGTAATGGATGGTTACGAGGCAACGCGGGAAATTCGTGAAACCCTAGGTCTTAAGTTTTTGCCAATAATTGCGATGACGGCAAATGCCATGCCCTCTGATAAAGAGGCGTGTTTAGCCGCAGGGATGAATGATCATATTGGGAAACCCTTTGAGTTGGCGGAGTTGGTGAATGCCTTATTAAAAGCCGCTGGCAGACAGGAAAACTCGATCACAGCAGATCTTGAAGAAAATGATGCTGTCCCAGATAGCGCCGTATTGCCGGAAGCACCCAAGGGCTTTGTTTTTAAAGAAGCGCTGCTGAGGATGGGAAATAATCGCAAACTTTATGCTGGGCAAGCGCGTATGTTTGCGGATCGGCATTGCAATGACGTACAGCGCGTGCTGGATTTATTGCACAAAAATAATCGCCCCAGTGCGGTTCGTGAGCTGCATACTCTAAGAGGTGTGTCGGCGACCTTGGGGGCGCAGGCATTGGCGGCATCGCTGTCGGAGGCTGAATTAGCAGCAAAAAGCGTTGTTGAGGTGTCTGTTATAGAATCGATACTCAGTAAATCTGAGGAGCTACTGCGGCAGGCGAGTGAGGTGCTGGGGGATCTTGCTAATCATTTAGATCCTCTTGAAATTGCGGATGCAGTTGAGAAGGAAATCGACACAGAAAAGCTACAAGAACTGCTGCAGCTATTGAAAGAAAGTAATATGCGGGCAATGGATGTTCACGCTGAATTAAAGGCTGGTTTGACGACATTTAGTGATCAAGCGCAGGCTTTAGATGAAGCAATTTCGATGTTAGATTTTACCAAAGCACATGAGATTCTGAGCAAGATTTTGCCGGCATAAGTTTGAATTTGTATGATGAAAATTTTCTTTGCAATGTTGTCGGTCGTGGATGTGCAGATATTCAACTCCAGTGGCGATGTTCAAATTTGCGTAAATAGGCTCAAGATATGACTGATACACAATCTCTATTTTCTTTGGATGTTGATTTTGCGCCAGGCGCGATTTATCCGGAGCGGCCTAAACTGCTCATTGTTGACGACCAGCCAGTGAATATTCAGGTTTTATATCAGGTGTTTAGTGCAAGCTGTGAAGTGTTTATGGCAACCAGCGGGCAACAGGCCTTGGATGTTTGTCGCCAGAAAGATCCTGACCTTATTTTGCTAGATGTTGTCATGCCGGACATGGACGGTATTGAAGTTTGTCGCAAGCTTAAGTCAGAGCCGGAAACCCGAGATGTTCCCGTTATTTTTGTCACCTCACAAGATAGCCCAGAAGAAGAAACTTTGGGTTTAGAGGTTGGTGCCGTCGATTTTATTACTAAGCCTGTTAATCCCTCCGTTGTGAAGGCGAGAGTTAAAACCCATTTGATGCTGAAGATTCAGGCAGACGCGCTGCGGCAGTTGGCATCGGTAGATGGCTTAACGGGCATTTCTAATAGGCGAATTTTTGATGAGCGATTACAGGTTGAGTGGCGGGCGTGTCGCAGAACTGACAAGCCTCTGTCGGTCATTATGATTGATGTCGATCATTTCAAAAAATACAACGACCATTACGGCCATTTAGAGGGTGATGCTTGTTTGAAAATGGTCGCCGACGCCTTGAAAGGACATGAGTGGCGTGGCCGCGATGTCGTGTCGCGTTACGGTGGCGAAGAGTTTGTCTGTCTGATGCCAGAAACCAGCTTAGAGGCGGCATTAGCAAAGGCCGAGGCGATTCGTAGTAGGGTGTATGACTTAGCCATGCCCCATGCAATGTCGGGCAATGCAGATCGCGTTACTATTAGTGTTGGCGTTGCTTGTACAACACCAAAGACTAATGAATCTAAAGAGCTTTTATCCGCTGCCGACGAACAACTGTATAAAGCTAAGGAAGGTGGGCGGAACCGTGTAGAGGGCGCCTCACTATAGCGGTGTGCGTAATCGCGCTATTCTTCTAGAGAATGGCGCGCATATTTTACTTTTGGTTTTTTAATGTCGCTAAGTCAATTACAAAGCGATATTTCACATCACCTTTAACTACCCGCTCAAATGCGTCGTTAATGTCATCAATACTGATTAACTCAACGTCTGCGGTAATATTGTGTTTGCCGCAGTAATCGAGCATTTCCTGAGTTTCTTGTATTCCACCGATCATTGAGCCAGATATCACCTTGTTGCTTAGCACTAGCGATGATTTAAAGGCCAGCTGCTGATCCGGCAAACCCACCAAGCACAGTGTGCCATTGCGCTTTAATGCCGATAAATAGGGATTAATGTCGTGGACGGCGGACACTGTATCAAGAATAAAATCAAAGCCGCGGGCTGCTTTCATCGCCTCTCTGTCGCTGGAGACCACTATATGGCTTGCGCCAAGCTTTTTGGCATCGGCAGCTTTAGATTCGCTGGTGGTAAATAAAGTGAGCTCTGCGCCAAAGGCGTGGGCAAATTTGAGGGCCATGTGGCCGAGTCCGCCGAGTCCTACGACGCCGACCTTCATGCCGGGGCCAATATTCCAGCGCCGAAGTGGCGACCATGTTGTGATCCCCGCGCAGAGTAGGGGGGCGACTGCCTTAGGGTCGAGGGCGTCTGGAATACGGAGCGCAAAATCCGCATCTATCACATAGTTTGTGGAGTAGCCGCCTTGGCTGATTACGCTGCCGTCTTTGCGCTCCTTGCTGCCATAACTCATGGTCACGCCTTTCTGGCAATAGTGTTCTTCGCCATCCTGGCAGGGCTCACAATGCCGGCAGGAATCGATGATGCAGCCTACGCCAACCAAATCGCCAATTTTGAATCCACTGACGTCGCTGCCAACGTTGCTAACGCGACCAATCATTTCGTGACCGGGCACGATGGGAAAGCGGCTATATCCCCATTCATTGCGAGCGTAGTGTATATCTGAGTGGCATACCCCGCAGTAGAGAAGTTCTAGCACGAGATCGCGGCTATCTGCTTCGCGACGCTCAAATTCAAAGGGGGCAAGAGGTAAATCAGCGGCGCTGGCGGCATAAGCTTGGGATTTGATCACTGGCGTTCTCCGTAAAAACAACGATGGCTAGATTATTTTAATTAGCCAAGCACGAATGGGTTTCACCATAGCCTAGTAGCGGTGTGCATCTCAATAATAATGTTGGAATTGTAAGGCTGGCTTATTTGGATAGCTGATATTGGGACGCCAGCGCAGTGCGTTTTTATTCTGATGTAATAGCAGTGGGGCGGCCGTAATAATAGCCCTGGAAATAATTAATACCGATAGTATGGCAAGCGATGGCGTCGTCTTCTGTTTCTACGCCCTCCGCTAATGTTGCTATGCCCATGTCTTGAACCAGCTTGTTGAGTGATGCCAGTAATTTATAGCGTGCTGATTCGCTGTTGCCGATACCGCGAACTAGGCTAATGTCGAATTTGACAATGTCCGGCGGCGCTTCGGTGAGTTCGCGTAAGCGGGCTTGCCCAGAGCCGAAGTCGTCGTACGCCAAGCCAATATTTAAGTCAGTTAAGCCGTTGCGAATGGCGATCATGGCGCCAAGGTCAGTTACCGCCGCTTCATGCACTTCAAATATAAGCTGTAAGCTAGGGTGGAGCTTGCGTAGCTCACTCAGTTCAGACAGTAATTGGTCGGGGTTGTGGCATTCCTCAGGGTGGGAGTTAAAAAATAGCGGCTTTTTAATGCCAGCTAATTCCGCTTGCATAAAGCCCCGTCGCCGAAATAGCACGCTAAGTTCAATTTGCTTATTAAGGGATTCGGCAATTTTAAATAGCTCGAAAGGGCTGGCATCTAGCGAGGGGTGTTTGCCCCTGCCTAGGAGCTCATAGCCATATACGTCACCGTTCTGCAGGGTAATAATTTGCTGAAACGTGGTGACTAGCTGCTGGTCGAGTAGCTCTGCAAACTCTTTGCTTTTTACTGCAAAATGCTTGGGCAGTGTTTGCATATAGATGCGGGTTCGGTCGTCGTCTTCTGTGCTATTGTCTTCGGCTTTTAGGCAATATTCAATGCCTGCAAAATGCACAATGTCGCCGAGCTGCAATTCGGTATTAGACTCAATTCGTTGGTGGTTTATAAAGCAGCCATTGGTGCTGTCTAAATCGCAGAGAATAAGTTTGTTGGCACGCAGCTCGATTCGGGCGTGAACACGAGACAGGGACGAGTTGTTGATGATGACCGCGCAGTCCGCACTACGCCCAATGGTGATGGGAAGCGTGTCGAGCACGATTCGCTGCGGATTTGTGCTACCGGCGATGCGGCTTTCAAGATAGTAGGTGTTATCCATAAGACCTGTTTGTTCACAGCAATGTAATTGTGCGAATAATACCGTTATTGGATTCTAAGTCTGGGAATATACCTTAGCCACCTGTTGGAGTCATCGTCCGCTTTAGTATCGCTGTGATTGTCTGATCAATTAATAGCGTAAGGAGATGATTTTACAGCGCATTTCTGAAAGCGCTGGGTTTGCGATGAGTCGGTAGTGGCTGCGTATCCGTGGTAAGTAGTCGATAGTAAAATTGAGAGGCATGTTAATTTTGACCTTAATTACACATAAATACGCTATGGCTGTTTGTTATAAAACGGAGTAAGTTTAGTCGTGTTGAGGACTTAACTGAGTTGGGTATGTTGCGATTTGTTTGTTCCATAATGGTCTTAATGCTGTGCAGCTTTGCACTGGCAGATAACCATCATGTTGCAAAAAACACCATTCCTGCCAGTGTAAGCAGTCTTGTCGAGGTCGATTCTGGTTTTCCTGAATCCCCAGAACTTGTATTTACCTTAACTAAATCCATTTCTAGTGTAGGCCCCCTTTATTTCTTAAATGGGCTTGCTCCAGCCCAGCCTTGTTCTTGCGTCGCCCAGCGCATTTATGGGAATACCTCAATTCGGTCTCCGCCAATCGCACTCTGATTATACAAAGTATTGTTAATGGCCTGTGGTGATTAGCAGTTTGTTTGAATATGTAGAGTGAAAAGATCATGAGACATTTTGAATTGTATGAGGCTGATCAGGTCGATCAGTTGGTTCGCCCCGAAAACTTCCAAAAAATTAGCGCGGATTCTCCCGCAACCGTCGTGTTTACCGATTTTACGGTATATGAGCCCTTGGTCATTGATGCGAATAGCAGCGCCGTGGACGCAGAGAGAATGATGAAGCGTTCGCATGTTCGCTTAAAATTAGTGATTGATGAACACGGTTTGTTTGTTGGTGTTATCGCGCTCGAGGACTTGAGCGACAGCGAAATCATTAAGAAGGTTGCTAAGGGCTTTAACCGCGAGGAGCTGCAGGTCGCTGATATGATGCGCAAGCGTCAGGACTTAAAGGTGTTCGATTATAGTGACTTGGCCTTGATGACAGTCGCCGATGTGCTGTCGGTATTAAAGCAGTTTGGTCATCAGCACTGTTTGGTGGTGGAGCGCGAGAAGCATCAAATCCGCGGCGTGATTTCCGCCAGCGATATTGCCCGAAAATTGAAAATGGATGTATGTATTCAGCAGCCCCCCAAGTTTGCTGAATTGTATTTGTCTGCCCTTCATCGCTAACAGCGAATAGTGGCACTTCCCGCACTGCCGGGAAGTGCCTTAGGTGTTTTGTATTCATTGCGATTTTTTCTGCTCATAGTTGCCCAGTTTCGCGGGCGGCTTTGGTATCTAGGTCTTCCGTACTATTCCTTTTCGGCTTACTTTGTTATCAAAATCAATAATTTAGAAAGTTACCTATTTAATAGGTGTCTAGTTATTAGCTACCTATTGATTAGGTGCCTATCTATTTGCTACTATGGCCTCATGAAACGTACTAGCCAATTTTCAATTGCAGCATCAATGCTGGCCGAAACCTCTCGAGTCGTGAGGGAGGAGTTTCGTCGTCGGGCCCAGCATTTAAATTTAACTCAGCCGCAGTGGCTAACCTTGCTGAAGCTGTCCCGAGAGCCTGGTATTAATCAGGCGAGTCTCGCGGTGCATCTCGATGTGAATCCGGTGACGGTGGCGCAGAGTGTTGATCGCTTGGTTAAGGCGGGGCTGGTGCTTCGCGAAAGGCAGGAGCATGACCGCCGTGCGGTGAGTCTGTATTTAACTGAAAAAGCAGAGCCATTGTTAGAAGAGTTAAACGAAATAGCAGAGCAGACCCGCGCCATTGCATTTGCGGGTTTTAGTGTTGCCGAAGCTAAAGTACTAGAAGATATGCTAGTGCGAGTAAAAAAGAATTTTTGCAATTTAGATAGTGATGCTGTGAAAGCGGAAACGGCTAACGTTACGCCGGCGCGTTCAAGCAAGGAAGGTGTGTAATGGGAAGCCAAGAAGAGACATTGTCAGCAGATTTGAACTCAGCTCAGAGGCTTAGTCGGCGTCGTTTACGCACCCGCTTATTTATGGTCGTTCCGGTTGTCGGGCTTTTTATTGCCGTGTATTTATTTATGTTCGGCGGGCGCTATATCGCTACTGATAATGCCTATATCAAAGCCGACGTTGTGAATGTTGGCGCTGAGATTAGCGGCAATATTGCCTCGGTTCCTGTTAAAGAAAACCAGTTTGTCGAGGCTGGCGATATTTTATTAACAATTGACGCACGGGCTTTTGAGGTCGAATTGCATGACGCGCAAGCTGAGCTAGAGCAAGCCTATATGCGTGTTGAGTCTCTAAAAGCAGCATATGTGCAGAAACAAGCAGCGTTGGCGGCAGCTAAAGATGATTTCGATTTTGCATCAAAGCAGCAGCAACGGATTAACGATTTACACCAGCGTGGCATGGCATCGGGAACGGCGCTGGATCAAGCGCAACGCGACCTCAATGTCGCTAGAAATACCGTTAGTAAATTAGTCAGTGACAGTGCAGAGACCTTGGCGCAGTTAGGTGGAAAATATGAAGTAGATGCCGATCATCACCCCCAGGTGATGGCGGCACAGGCGGAATTAGAGCGCGCAGAATTGAATGTTGAACGCTGTATTTTGCGTGCTCCAATCGCCGGTATTGCCTCTAAGGTGCCACATCGCGGGCAGTACGCAATGCCCGGCATGCCGCTGATTAGCGTTGTAGCAAATTCTGACCCTTGGATTGTGGTGAATTTTAAAGAAGATCAATTGGCCAAGCTGGAACCGGGCGCAGAAGTAGCGGTAGAAATTGATGCCTATCCTAGCGAACAATGGACAGCAACGGTTGACAGTATTGCACAGGCTACTGGCGCGGAGTTTGCGCTATTGCCACCTCAGAATGCAACGGGGAACTGGGTCAAAATCGTCCAGCGTTTACCGGTGCGTCTTGCCATTAATCATCACGAAAATGAATCGCCACTGCGCGCCGGTTTGAGTGTTAGTGTCGAAGTTGACACGGGCGTACCGGACAGAATGAAAGCAATACTGGCTTTTTTCGGTGGAAATAGCGATAAGCTCTCTACCGCGAATAATTCCCGTGATACCGCATTAATTGCAGGCCAGCTATAAAATGCGTGGTGACGCGCTAAAGGCTAGCGCTCCCGCCGTAGCTCTTGGCGCGACGGGCCTGATAACCTTTGGCACCTTGTCTGCAACCATGATGCAGGCATTAGATACCACTATTGCCAATGTCGCGCTGCCCCATATGCAGGGGAGCTTGTCGGCGTCGCAGGAGCAGGTCGCGTGGGTCTTAACCTCGTATATTGTCGCTTCGGCGATTGCGACAACTCCTACCGGATATTTAGCAAACCGCTACGGTGTGAAGCGAATATTTCTGATTGCGGTGGCGGGCTTTACTATCGCCTCCATGCTCTGCGGTATAGCGAGTAGTCTTACTGAAATTGTATTTTTTCGTTTACTGCAGGGCATATTTGGCGCGGCTTTAGTACCGCTTTCGCAAACGACCTTATTAGATACTTACCCACCCGAAAAGCAAGGTTCCGCGATGGCGGCGTGGGGCGTTGGGGTAATGATTGGCCCAATTATTGGCCCCGCCCTAGGTGGTTGGCTGACGGAGTATTATAGTTGGCGCTGGGTTTTTTATATTAATTTACCTATTGGCATTGCTACTTTTTTTGCATTAAAAGCAGCGCTTCCGGATTCGGAGCCGCGCCGCTCGGCGCCGATGGATTTTACTGGCTTTTTATTCCTTAGTGTTGCCATTGCATCCCTGCAATTGATGTTGGATCGCGGCCAAAGTTTGGACTGGTTTCAGTCCACCGAGATCATGGTGGAATGTGGTTTAGCCATTGCTGCAATGTATTTGTTTGTTGTTCATACCATGACGACAGACAAGCCGTTTATATCACCTAGCTTGTTTAAAGACCGCAATTTGGTGGGCGGCTTAATCATTATTGCCATGCTGGGTGTGGTGTTGTTTTCGACTTTCGCATTATTGCCCCCGTTTTTGCAAAGATTGCAGGGCTATCCTGTCATTACAGCAGGTTTACTCATGGCGCCGCGTGGCATAGGCACCATGATTGCCATGCAGATTTCTGGTCATATCTTGAGCCGTGTCGATGCTCGGCTTCCCATACTGGTAGGCATGCTGCTTTTGGCTTATGCCCTGCATTGGATGTCGAACTTTACCGCCGACGTGGGGGCGCAAGAAATTGTGCTAAGCGGTATGGTGCAGGGCTTGGGTTTGGGTTTTATATTTGTGCCTTTGTCGGCGGTGACGTTTTCTACCTTGGCGCCTGAATTCCGTGGCGACGGTACTTCTTTATATAGCTTGCTGCGCAATGTTGGTAGCAGCGTGGGCATTGCGCTTGCCTTTGCCTATCAGGATTACGGTACGAAAATGGCGCATTCGGTACTGGCAGAAAATGTGAATGCCTTTAATCCGGCGCTGATTGAGTATGTGAATTCCTCAAATGGTCTTAATGGAGTGAATGCCCTATTAGGCGTCGAAAGCGAATTGCAGCGCCAGTCTGCCGTTTTAGGCATGCTTGGCGATTTTCATTACATGGCATTGGGTGTTTTGTGCGCGATACCCATGCTGTTGCTTCTGCGTCCCGGCAAGCTGGGCCAGAGCAGTCATGATGCAGTAATGGACTAATCTTTTTAAAAGCCCTTGTTCTTGCAATGCTTTGCCCTTGGTGTTCACATCAAGGGTTTTTTTTGCGCCATTTTTCCAAGTAATTTTGCTTGTATATCCTATGGTGCGACGATTTGCCGCATTGGTTCTTGGGCGGGAAAACCCTAGAATTTCGCCATATTTTTCTATGTGGTTTACTGGCTTATGAAACAATTCCCCTTTATATGTACGGCGGGCCTACTGGCTGCGCTTCCTGTGAGTACGTTTGCTGATCACGCCGCAAACAAAATGGAAGAAATGCTAGTGCAGGGGCAGGAGCTAAAATCTACGCTTCAAGCTGAACAAGTGCTAACGCCGGGGGCGGTGTCTATTTTAGATAGTGCATCGTTGATGGAGCGCAACACTGCCAACCTGTCTGACGCCCTGCGTTATATTCCCGGTGTTTGGTCAGTGAGCACCAGCGGCAGCGATAGTATTTTCTTTTCTAGTCGCGGTTCAAATCTTGATGCTACCAACTACGATATGAACGGCATCAAGCTATTGCAAGATGGGCTTCCGGTTACCACCGCTGATGGTAATAACCATAATCGTGTGATTGACCCTTTGGCTAGCCGTTACGCAACCATCGCGCGCGGCGCTAACGCCTTAAAATATGGCGCGAGTACACTGGGCGGCGCGATAGATTTTGTGACGCCCACAGCGCGAAATACCGAGAACAATGAACTGTTTATAGGGGCAGGGAGTTTTGGTCTGCAGCAATCGCGGCTGACATTACGTTCGGTATTGAGTGAGTCTTTGGACGGCCTTATTACCCTAGAGCAGAAGCAGCGCGACGGCTATCGTGATCACAATGAAAGCGAGCGCAAAGGTGTGTATGCCAATCTTGGTTGGCAGCCCAGTGACAATATTGAATCGCGTTTCTTTTTTACCTACATCGCCAATGACCAAGAGTTGGCGGGTGCGCTTACAGAGGCAGAACTAGCGGCCGATCCTGACCAAGCGGGCGCTACGGCTGAGTCAGGTAATTTTCAGGTCGATGTTAATACTCGGCGTTTTGCGAACAAAACCACCTTCACATTAAGCGAAAGCAGCAGTATCGAGGTGGGGGCTTACCAAGAAAATCAAAGTTTGTATCACCCGATTGTAGATAAGGTTTTGGTCGACTTCGATGGTGATGGTCCCGATGCGCCGGTAGAGGTTTTCAGCTTGCTGATTGACACCGACCATCAGGATCGTGGCGCAATGCTTCGCTATAAGCACGCGCTGGGTGATCACGCGATTTTACTTGGCCTTAACTGGGGTGAGAATAAAGTTGAGGGCGGTAATTATCGCAACGATGGCGGTTTGAGAAATGGCCTGACGACGCTTGTTGATAATAGCGCTGAAAGTGTTGAAATTTTTGTGATGGATCGCTGGCAGTTTAGTGATCGCTGGACATTGGTCTATGGAGTTCAATCTATTTCAAGCGAGCGGGACGTGCGCAACACCACGGTAAGCAGTGGCGCTCTGCGTAATCCCTCTGCGGATTACGACAGCATCAACCCGCGCGCGGGTGTTATTTATCAGTTGAGCGACGGTGTCGACGTGTTTGCTAATGTCAGCAAACTCTATGAGGCGCCCACTAATTTTGAATTAGAAGATGAAGCTAGTGCTACTAGCGCGACCTTAGATCCTATGCAAGGGCAAGTGTTTGAGGTGGGAAGCCGCGGACGTTATGCGCTTGCAAATGACGGCTTTTGGCGCTGGGATGTGTCTCTATACTATGCCTTGATTCAAGATGAAATTTTGTCACAAGACGACCCCGCTGCACCAGGAACCAGCGTAACCAGCAATGTGGACGATACCATACATGCGGGAATAGAGGCCCTGCTAGATGCGAGCTTTGCCGTTTCTCATATGGCTCGGATCGAGCCTCTGCTAAGCATTACATTTAATGAATTTTCCTTTGATAATGATGCGAGCTATGGCGACAATAGTTTTCCCGCTGCACCGTCTTACGTTATTCATGGTGAAATATTATATCGCCACGATAATGGTTTTTACGCCGGCCCGACCTTTGACATAGTGGATGAGCGCTACGCAGACTTTTCTAACTCCTACACTATTGACGGCTACAATTTGCTGGGCTTTCGCCTTGGTGTAAACCGCGAAGTGTGGCAGGTGTCTCTCGATATTCGCAATATCACCGACGAAGACTATGTGTCGGTTCACAGCGTTGTTGACACGGTATCGGCTAATTCAACTATCTTTAATTCTGGCGAGCCCCGCTCTGCCTATGCGGGATTTGTATTCCGCTTCTAATTCTTCCCCGCAAGACCATCGTCTAGGCACCTCCGTATGATAGAAATTGTGCGGGGGAGTGGCGCCTAAAACCAAAACCCGCCGACTTTGACGGTTCCCTAAATCAAGTTGAACGTGCAAAATAGCGCGGTGCTTGGTTTGGAGGCGATTGCGTCCATACTGCAATAAATAGTTAGCGGTAGCTAACATACAATAATCGGCTAATAGCCGAGCCTCATTGACAATGAATACACAGGAAGAGATATGGGACCACTTGCAGGAATACGAATTATAGAGCTCGAGGGGCTGGGGCCAGCCCCGTTTGCGGGAATGATGTTTGCTGATATGGGCGCGGAGGTGATTTCCATCACCCGCAAATCAGCAGCTGCAGATGCGCCAGTTGCAAATGTCATTAGTGAGCGCGGAAAGAAATCGATTGCGCTTAATTTAAAAGACCCGCGCGGCGTTGAAGCTGTGTTAAAACTCTGTGAATCTGCAGATGCCTTAATAGAAGGCTTTCGTCCAGGTGTGGCGGAGCGTTTGGGTATTGGTCCAGAAGACTGTGCAGCGCGCAACCCAAAACTGGTATATGGCCGTATGACCGGCTGGGGCCAAACTGGCCCGCTGGCCCACACCGCTGGCCACGATATTAACTATATTTCTCTTTCCGGCGCACTCCATGCAATGGGACGCGACGGTGACAAGCCTGTACCACCAATAAATTTAGTCGGTGATTTTGGCGGCGGCGGTATGTTCTTGGCCTTTGGAGTGGTGTCTGCCATCTTAGAGGCGACCCGCAGCGGCAAGGGGCAGGTGGTAGATACTTCTATGGTAGAAGGCTCTGCTGCGTTAATGCATATGGTGTACTGCTTCTTTAACCAAAAACAATGGACTGATAAGCGTGGTGTGAACCTGCTAGATACGGGCGCGCATTTCTATGAAACCTACGAAACCAGCGATGGTAAGCATGTTTCAATTGGGCCTATCGAGCCACAGTTCTATCATTTGTTAAAAGAGAAGCTAGAGTTAGACAAAAGCTTTGAGCCGCAGCTAGATCCTACGCGCTGGCCTGAGCTGAAAGAAAAGCTAGCCGTGATCTTTAAAACCAAAACCCGCGACCAATGGTGTGAGCTACTTGAAGGCACGGATGCGTGTTTCGCTCCGATACTGTCGATGACAGAAGCACCAAAGCATCCCCACAATGTGGCGAGAAAATCTTTTATTGAAGTGAATGGTGAAATTCAGCCGGGCCCCGCACCAAAGTTCAGCCGCACAGTGCCTACTGTGCAAGCCGGTGCGCCACGCCCTGGTAGTGATACAGAAGACGTACTGTCGTCAGTTGCTGGCTACGATAGCGAGACACTTGCCGCGCTGCGTGCAGCGGGTGTATTGAGTTAAGCTGCTGTTGTGATGAACAAGGGTCGCTTTTGCGGCCCTTTTTATTGCCTAAAATTTGTTGCTGCCAAGATCCGTATTCCGTCCCGAATCGTAATGAGCCTAAGTAAAACGAATCGCTCAGTGACGGAGTTAATCATGATAGATCCAATCGTACTTGCCGAACGTGGTTTAGTGCCTGATGTGCTGCTGCGGCGGGGGATTCGCCGCGAACTAGCCGACCGTTTGGTACAAGAAGGCAGCGGTGATTTAAACAGCAATGAAGTCCGTCGCAGGCAATTTCGCGACGAACTTCGCAACTCGGAAATTGCAATTAATACCGGCGATGCCAATGCCCAGCACTATGAAGTGCCGGCGGCGCTATTCGAGCTAATGTTGGGGCCCTGTCTCAAATACAGTAGCTGCTGGTGGGATGAAAATTGTGAAAGCCTAGCCGATGCCGAACAGGCTATGTTGGAACTATACGCTGAGCGGGCTCAGTTAATTGACGGGCAAAAGGTGTTGGATCTTGGCTGTGGGTGGGGCAGTTTTACCCTGTGGGCTGCTGCCCGTTATCCCGCGTCGCATATTACCGCAGTATCCAATTCCGCTGGCCAGCGTTTATTTATAGAAGAACAAGCTAAGCAACGCGGTTTGAGCAATATTGAAGTAATAACCTGCAATGTCGCCGAGCTCGCCTTTACACAGCGCTTTGACCGCGTTGTAAGTGTGGAAATGTTAGAGCATGTAAGAAACTACCGAGACCTGCTTGCTAATGTCTCCCAGTGGTTAGAGCCAAATGGCCTTATGTTCGTGCATATATTTTGTCACGCCTATCTGCATTACCCCTTTGATGGCGGCTGGATGACGGACAATTTCTTCAGTGGTGGCCAAATGCCCGCATTCGACACACTCATGCACTTCTCAGAACATATGCGTATGGTCGATAGTTGGCGCGTGAACGGCGAACATTACTCAAAAACTCTCGAAGCCTGGCTTGAACAGCTGGATGCTAACAAAACAAAAGCGCTCGAGATTCTGAAAGATGCGCCCAATCCTAAGGTGCAATACCAGCGCTGGCGGATGTTTATGCTGGCGTGCTCTGAGCTATTTGCCTACCGAGGAGGGCAAGAGTGGTTTGTTGGTCATTACCTACTTACACCTGGGCAACAAGCAGACTAAACGGGATAATTTGAGGGCTAGCGCATTCCGTAATCGGCTTATATATCAATATGTTGGTGAATCTTTGAGCAACATACGGAATTTAACAATATATTGCGAGAAGTCGTTGACAGGGCAAGCCCGCTTCCATATAGTACGCAGCCTGAAGCGCCCGTAGCTCAGCTGGATAGAGTACCTGGCTACGAACCAGGCGGTCGCACGTTCGAATCGTGCCGGGCGCGCCAAACATAAGTCATTGACTTATATGAAGAAACCCAGATCCTTGATCTGGGTTTTTTTATGCCTGAAATTTGGCTGTGACGCCCTAGTGACAAATTTCTTTAAGGTTAGCTAGATAGCCATTCCAATAGCGGGTGCCCAAAGTGAACAGCGGTAATGACTGATAGTAGCCATATTGCAGCGATTAAAAATTCCGGTAAAAGCCGTGATATGTTTTTTGAGCTGCTACTCGCGTTCTGCAAGTGTAGCTCTCGTTGCAGGGCTGTTACTCGTTTTCTTTGATGGTTGTTAGTCGTTAATGGGGCGAGACCTATGGAGTCTGTCGACGCCAAGGTGTCGATAAGGGCATTGAGCTTATGATGTTTTTGTTCTAATTGAGCCGCTACCAAATCACAGATATGTTCGCTGTAATTTGAATAGTTTTGTCGGATATTACGTCTAATATTTTTTGGCCAAGTAAATGTCGCCCAATACAATAGCCATTTGCGCAGATTGTCGCGTCGTATGGCATGTGTTTTTTCGTGGATTAATACAACGCGTAACTGCTCCGCAGATAGGGATGCTAGTAAGCCACTCGATATAAAAATCTGCGGGCGTAATAGGCCAGCGCACCACGCTATATGTTCAGGGCTGTCTATCAGGCGGTATTTGGGAGAGTTATCTTCTGATAAGTCGCGAAGAACCCGCAGTCGTTTTCTGCTGTGTATAAGTTGAGTGGCGATTAAAGTGCAGAGGCCTGTTAAAACAATGACTACCGAAAAGACTGACACAATATCTTCGAGGGTATCTGTGCTCATGTGTAGTGTATGTGGTGTGCAAAGTGTTTCATGGCAATGAGTTGATACGAGCGGAAATGCCAGTTCAGGTACCGATAATATAAGCAGTGCAAGTATGGCAGCGGCGGGCGGCAGCAGTACGTAAATTAGAGTGGCGCGAGAGGCTTGCTGCGCGCCGCTTGTGTTAAGCACCCGCAATAATAGTGGATAAGTTAAAGCGAATAACCAAGACAGCACTAAGGTGATTAGAGTCCAACCAACGAGGTAATTGCCGATATTGCCAAGTGTGCTATTCATCTGGGTTAGGTGTTAATCCTTGGATTTCATTGCGGAGATCAGCCGGCAGCGGTTCAGAGGTTTCTTGGTCAATGAATGACATAAATCCCGAAATCATCGGAGCAAGGTCACCATCTCCAAGTTGATCGGCGATTTCGCCTAATAGCTGCGTGATAATGGTATTACGGCTGACGGCAGCACGATAAAGATAAAAGCGGCCGGTTTTCTCTCTGCTAATCAATTCTTTTCGATGAAGGCGCTCTAAGGTGCTCTGCATAGTACTTAAACTCAGGCTGTTATCTGTAATTTCTTGTAATACCTGTTGGGCTGAAAGTACTTCTCCTCGCCATAATATTTTCATTACTTCGAGTTCGCGACCGCCCAATGTGGGGGCAGGTGATCTTTGGCGGTGGTGACCTAGTAAGCGATCAATGCTTTTTTTAAAGGTATTCATAAATACCGACCCCTTATCGGTTTTTAGCGCGCGCGGCAAAATGTGATAGACAAGTTACGGCGCAAACGACGATACGGATTTTCGCCGACGAATAATAGAGAAGAGAACATCGAATGAAAAGATTGGGGTGGGTGTTATTGGTACTACTAGGCGATACCGCGATCGCCAGCGAGACGGAATTAGAGACGGTTGAGGTGGAGGGGCGGCGAATCAATCTGCTTGGTGCAGCAGTCTCTGCCTCTGAAGGTGTGGTTGGTCAGCAAGAAATTGCACTTCGCCCCCTGCTGCGCACCGGTGAGGTACTGGAGCTTGTGCCGGGTATGGTAGTGACGCAACACAGTGGTACGGGGAAGGCCAATCAATATTTTTTACGCGGCTTTAATCTTGATCACGGCACTGACTTCAATACCAGTATAGATGGTATGCCGGTCAATATGCGCACCCACGGTCACGGCCAAGGCTATTCTGACCTTAATTATCTTATACCTGAAATGGTTGCTCAGCTCGCATACAAAAAGGGTGCTTATTATGCTGACATTGGCGACTTTAGTGGCGCAGGTAGTGCGCAGATAAGCACCTCCAATAGACTAGACAAAGGTTTAGTGGAAGTCACCATAGGCGAAGATGCTTATTACCGGCTACTGGCTATGGACAGCGTGGTACATGCTGGTGGAGTCACAAGCTTTGCATTCGAAGCTAATAGCTACGACGGCCCGTGGTCGGACATTGAGGAAGATTTACATAAGGTTAATCTGCTACTGAAACATAGTGTTGCCTTGGATGATGGCCAGTTGAGTGTAGCATTTATGGCCTATGACAATAGCTGGAATAGTGCCGATCAAATTCCATCGCGGGCGGTAGAACAAGGTATCATCGACGAACTTGGGTCAATCGATGACAGTCTTGGCGGAGAATCTAGCCGTTATAGCTTTAACGTCAATTGGGAGCAAGGGGCTTGGCAGGCGTCGGCTTATATCATCGACTACGATTTGAGTCTGTGGTCTAACTTCACGTATTTTCTGGACGATGAAATCAACGGTGATCAATTTGAGCAAGTTGATGATCGCAAACTTTATGGTGGGCAATTTAGCTATCTCGCTGAAAGCCAGCTAGGGGGGCGTGGCATGAGCAATAAATTCGGCGCTGATTTTCGTGTAGACGACATTAAGGAAGTTGGCCTATACCACACCCAAGAGCGGCAACGCATTGGCGCTATCCGCAGCGACCGAGTTGAAGAATCCAGCGTAGGCATTTACTGGGAAAATCGCATTACATGGAGTGATCAACTACGTAGTGTTATAGGTGCGCGCTACGACGTTTACGACTTTGACGTAAGTGACCAAACTGGCATAAATACAAATGGTGTAGATTTGTCCGCCAATAGTGGTACAAGCGACGATCAAATTTCATCGTTGAAAGGCAGTCTTATCTATACCTTAAATGATGAGTGGGAAGGCTATATTTCTGCGGGCCAAGGTTTTCACTCCAACGACGCTAGAGGCACCACAATACAGGTATCGCCCACTGATGGTAGTCAGGTGAATGCCGTTGATCCATTGGTTAGATCTCTGGGCTATGAGTTCGGTGTGCGCGGCTTTATCAGTGATCGCGTTAATACCTCATTGTCGCTGTGGACGCTGGAACTAGACAGTGAGTTGTTATTTGTCGGTGATGCGGGTAACACCGAAGCCAGTCGCGGCTCCAAACGGAGCGGTCTAGAACTTACCGCCTATTACCAGATTACTGAGTTGTTGAGCTTGGATTTTGAATATGCCTATACAGATGCTGAATTTACCGATTCGGCACCAGAGGGCAATGAGATTCCAGGAGCAATTGAAAATGTATTTCAAGCGGGCTTGAGCGCTGATTTCGGCAGCGGTTGGTTCGGCAGTTTACGGCTTCGCCATTTTGGTGAGCGGCCACTCATTGAGGATGGATCAGTCACGTCAGATGCGAGCACAATTTGGAATCTGCGTGCAGGCTATCGTGTGGCGAATTGGGTCATTAAAGCAGATGTTCTCAACCTAACTGATAGCGACGACCACGACATCGACTATTTCTATGCTTCGCGCCTTGCTGGTGAGCCTAGCGGAGTAGAGACTGACGATATTCATTATCATGTTATCGAGCCGCGTACAGTGAGAGTGTCAGTTGGGCTCAGTTTTTAATTTAAGCCCAGTGCGGAGCACCAATTTCTTGTTAGTAACTAATGTTTCATACAAAACGATCCGCCTTTTGGAACTAGGGTTAGCGCCCCAGATATTGATCGTGCGCATCTGACGATAAAAACGCAATCACGTCAGCAGTGGCGTTTGGTTTTATCCAGCTACTAGAGGTTGTTTCCGGCAAGGCGAGGCGGCTTTGTTTTATTACGCCCAGTGCTGCTTCGCTCATTGATACTGCGCTTAGTAAATTCAATCTAAACATACGATCCCAGCTGGAAAACTCGCCGTCGTTAAATTTTTCCCAGGTGAAGCTCCCAGCCGCATTTACAAGTACATCTATGCTGCCAAAAGTATTCTTTATTGTGGTCACAAGTTTTTCGTAATCTAGTGGTTTGTCGGAGCCTTTGGCTACCTGTTGCTACACGGTCTTCTTAGAGATGAAGTATCCGCCATTCGCAAAGTGCATTGACGAGACGGCAGGCTTATACCATCTCGTCAGAGTAAAGAAGCTTATTAAAAGCCAAGGCGTGCGCTTAATATGATCGACCGTCCCGGTTCTAAAAGCGTTTTAACGGTAGTGAATTCCTGCCCATAGCTTGCTCTGTCTGTGTAAGACTCATCAGTTAGATTGTCTATGGACAGCCGTAGGTTTAGATTATCAGTCGCCGCGTAATTCACGTAGGCGTTAACAACCGTGTAGCTATCTTGTTTTGCGCCGCTGTCTTCGACGGCATCATTTTCTAGGGCAAATTCGGCATCCATTCCTAAGGTCACAGGAACCTGAGATAGATTTAGTGTACCGCTAATGGTGATGATTTCGCCCAAGGGTACGGTGAAGTAATTACCATCGTATGAGCTGGCTACTATGCCGTCCATTTCGGATTCAATATTGGCGTATTTCATTGTGATCTCGCCTCGCTGACCGAGGAAGCCGACCACAATATCGTAGCCATCAATTTTAAAGTTGGCGGCCAAATCAGGGCCTCCACCGTAGGATGGTGTGCGACCATTTTCAATATCGGTTTGGTATAAGGTTGCTTCCGCAAAAGCACCACCAACTAGTGTGCGAAGGGCAAAGCTGTAGTTTTCAGCTTCTACCGCTTTGATATTGTCATAGCTCCAGCCACCGTTAAGAATGAAGTTCTCTGCTAGTGCGACGCCACCCCATACTTGGGCGTAAGCTGCTTTGGCGGTGAGGTAGTCGTTAATTTGGTAGTCGGCGGCAATATTGCCACTGGTGCCAGAGTCATCGTGACTCGAGCCGTCAGTACCTGTGAAGTCTTGCTGATCATGACGTATGCCGTAGGAAAGATTTAACTGCTCACCGATAGTCTGACGCATTTGAATAAAGACGCCCAAATTTTCTGCTTGTTCTTCTAAGTCTGGATCGCCTTCGTATCTGAAAATAGCGCTGTCGTCGTAGTGATCTACGCCTGCAACAATTTCGCCGAAGCGTGTGTAAAAGGTGTTTTTAACGGTCATGGACTGACTTTCGGTAATGCCTGTGTAAACAATAAGGGCGGTCGGATCATCCAACGGAACTTCACGGGTTTCTAGTTCGGTTTCGCCACTAGCAATTGTCACACTTGGGTTCCACAAGCCTTGCGCGGTGTCTCGGCTGTAGTTGAAATTGAGACTCTCTCGCGTCAGGTCATAGACACGAGATTCCGGCACGGGACGGCCCACAGTTAAACCAACAAAGTTAGCGCGGTAAGGGCGCTGAGATTCATCGTTTACGTTTTCCATCGATAGTTCAAAACGACCTACCTGTTCATCCTCATAGGCGACTTTGCTTAATTTGCTGAGTAAGCCTGGCTCGGTAAAGCGCACGGTGTCACCTTCGCCATCTTCGTAATCGTCTCCGTTGGTATGATTCAGATAGAACAGTGCTTCAAAACCGCTGTTGCGGCCGTATATGGAAGCGCCGGTAGTAAGCTGATCGCCGTTGGAGCTGTAGCGACCATCAACAAAGCCACCAAAATTACGTTGCGGGGATAGCAAGTCTTCTACATCGACGGTTTCATATACCAAGCTACCGCCGATCGCGCCCGGGCCATCATCGGCGGCGGCAACACCCGCAGAAGCACGTACCGCTTTGAGTAGTGATGGGTCAATCAAGTTGGTGGCATTGTGGTGAAATACCTTATTGTTCTGGCGGCCGCCGTCAATGCTGACCGCCATTGCGGTTTCTTCAACACCACGTACATATACTTTCTGATTGACGGGAATTGATCCGCCAACAGCGACTGCGGCGTCTTTTTTGAATAGCTCCTTTACGTCACGGGGTTGCACCGCATTAAGTTCATCTCGGCTGTAATCTAAGGATGTTTGTGGTGAGTTGATTGACGATGCGCTGATTTTTACGGCAGGCAAACTTGTTAAATTTTGGCTTTTTTCAAGTGTGTAACTGCCATCTTCCTTTTGAATCAATTTTAAACCGCTGCCTTCGATCAGTAAGTTCAATACCTGTTGCGGGGTGTAGTTTCCGTCGAGCGCAGGGCTTTGCAGGCCTTGAGTTAATGCAGGATCAAAGGCGAGGGGGATGCCGTTTTGGGTGGCGATAAGGGATAAATTTCGGCCAAGCGGACCTGCTGCTAGCTCATAATGTTGGGCTTGAGTTGCGGTGTCCGCAAAAGTAGCTGTGGCGCAAGCAAGCGCCAGCGCGCATAGCAATGGTCGAGTTAAAGCAGCGTGGGTGAAGGGGCGCATGGTGTTTCCTTGTGGTAAGTGCAGTAATCAATATGTTCTGTACTTACCTTGCCAAGTGAAAACGGAGAAAGTATCAGCATTAGGAAAAATAATTTTATATATTTCTAAATTAGCTGCGAATGGTAGCTTGCGTTAAAAAAGTAGAGCGATTTTTTTTACCTAGTCTTTAGGCGAAAGTGTTGTCATATAACCAAACAAGGCTTTGTTGACGGTGATAGGGTAGGTGGCCGCGAGCATGTCTAGGGCTTTGTTGGTGTCGCTAAGAGGGAATGCGCCAGACACCGCTAAGTTGGCAATGGCTGGCTCTACCCGCAGGCGGCTATTACGAAAACGGCTTAAGTCATCACATAGAGTTTGCAATGGCATGGCATCGGCCATAAGCATGCCATTAGTCCACGCGGCGCTCAGGTCGTCTGCAGGAATAATATTATCGGTTTGAAGGGCGTCAAATGTGGTTTGTTGCCCTGCAGTGATTACCACTGCAGGGCCGTTAGCTGGAGTGACTTCGACGGCACCTTTGAGTACGGCTAAGTGGCTGGTGTTGGTAAATTGGCGCACGCTAAAACGGGTGCCTAGAGCGCGTAATTGTCCCTGTACACTGCTAACTAGAAATGGACGAGGGTCGTTCCGATGGCTGGTTTCTATATAAATTTCGCCTTTGCGCAACATAATCAAACGCTGCTCATTACTGAATGACACATCGATGGCCGTGTCGGTATTCAGGGTGATTTGCGATCCATCGGCAATGGTCACTTTTTGTTGTTCGCCCACGCGGGTGCGGTAGTCAGCAATATGAAGCTGTTTATGGGTGATGTCCCAAACACTCCAGCCTACGGGAGCGGCGGCGATAAATAAGGCAAGTTTGGCGACCGCTTCACGGCGCTCTGGTTTGCTTGGGCGATCCAAAGTAGCCATGCCTATTGAAGGCGGTAAGGTGCCGAGTTTGGTAGTAATTTTTTCGGCGCGCTGCCATGCTAGGCGGTGGGCATTGCTAAGTGCTAACCATTGTTTAAAGCGGTTTATCTCGGCATCGTCCATAAGGTCCTCTTGCATTTTTATCAGCCAGTCCGCTGCTTCTTCAAGTACTTTCCGCTCTAGGGTGATAGACATTGCCGCTTACTCCATGACCAGCATGCATTGAACCAGTGCGCGCTTGATGTATCGCTTAATGGTGATTTCAGACACTGCTAGGCGGGCAGCAATATCGCGATACTTCATGCCCTCCAGTTGTGCTAATAAAAACGCCTGTCTAACGTCGCTGGGCAAACTGTCGAGTGCCGCATCAATCTCATAAAGGGTTTCAAGTATCAGTTCTTGATGCTCTGGCGAAGGCGATTCTGGCTCCGGTAACAGCATCAGTGTCTGTAAATAGGCCTGTTCGATGTCTCGACGACGCCAATGATTAATCATCAGCGAGCGGGCGATATGCGTGAGGTAGGCGCGGGGTTCACGAAGAGGCGTTGTGCTGGTATCCCGCAATAGCACTTTAACAAAGGTGTCTTGGGTCAGATCGGCGGCTGTCTCTGAACAACCCAGCCGCGAGCGCAGCCAGCCCCGCAGCCAGCCGTGATGGTTGCTGTACAAATGCTGGATATCGCTTGTGTGAGCTAACTCGCTGCCTGACACGTTATATTCCTGAAGAGGTTACTTGTCGCAAATGAGAATCGATCTCATTGTATTCTGTGCGGTAGCATAAATGCAACTAGCGGGCTTAAGATTGATCTGGTGTGCAAACTTCGGTGTGGCAATTTCAGAATGTATTTCCTTTAGGAATCTTCATAGAAGCACCGCAACAAGGTTAGGAGGCAGAAACCTCACTAACTAAGACTATCAGTGAAACCTATCAGTTTAGAGAAGGCTATGTCGGCGCCCCAGTCCCCCGAGGCTACGCTGCCTCCGGGCGGCCTCGGTGTACAATTGGAGCTTCGATACTGAGTACGGCGTAAGAGATTATGGCTGAGATATGGGGTTGTTCGTCGTCGTACTTCAGGATGGATTTTAATGAGGTTTGGCAGAAATTTATAAGCACTTGTAAAGGCCTGAAATAAGGGTTCAGTTCTCAGGCCTGATTTATTTAGCTGTTAATCTCGTGGCGCTGCAGTGTGCGTAGCAAGAATATCGGCAATATCTTGGTCACTAATCTCTTCGCCTTGCTGGGCTCTTTCAGCGAGTGCAAACATTGGGATAATAATGGCCATGCCGTCGACTTCGGTAAGCAATTTAATGCCATTATTTTCGGTGATGAGTTGCGCCCATTGCGTGCGTACACGTTGCCAAAATGATGCGGTTTTCTCCCAGTATTTGTACGCTGGTGAGAAATCCATTTCTGTGGTTTTGGTATAGCTGTTGTAGCCAAATTCTCGAGTTAAAGCACTGCTGTTTTGGTTTTGCTTGCGCTGAACTTTGCTATTGTCTTGTTCATGGCTCCAGCCAGCTGGGGTAATAGTGTGGCGATTGACAACCCGTAATGCGTTGTAGTCATTGCGGCTAGTGTATTCACGGCGGGGCAGTGGTCGCCAGCTGCGGTCGGAAGTCCAAGTTGGGGTGTCAAATTCATATTCCCAGCGGCCGCTGCCGCAGTAGCGCGGCGCATCAGACACTTCGTAAACGCATTGTGTCCATCTGCCTTTTGATTCGCTTTTAGGCAGCGACTGTAGTCGCCATGTTTGATCGTCATCAAATTCCAAGCGCTCGTCCGCCTGATAATGCCAGTCTTGACGCCAGTGCTTTATCACATTGCCATCTTGCATTTGTAGCAAATGTTGAAGAGAGATGAAGTCACCCTCGTCGGCGATGACGATGACGGTTTCCCAAGCCGCAGTATCTTTGCCTGGCCTTTTTTCATAGTTGGGCGCAAGAGTCACAGTTTCATTAAATTGAAAACGGACTTGGTATTCTCCCTGCATAGCGAGTATCGCTTGGCGGTCTTGTTCAAAAGAAATGCTGTTTATAGAAGCCTTATCGGTAGTTTTTAACACCGCCTGCGTATTTGGGTTGATCGTGCATCCCGTGATGAACGCGACAAGCGGGAGTAAAAAAATTCGGAGCAACATATGCCTGTTACCTAATTCAAATTACGTTTCAAGAAAGCGCTATTGTAAACAGTTGCTATTGATAATGACAATCATTGTCGTTTACTATTGTGACTTACTGGCCAAGCCGCTAGTCAATAGGGCGCACTTTAGCTCGGCGCAAGTAAAGAATTTACACACACGCATTCTATGTAAGAGAAACCCATGAAGACGTCCAGTGGCACCTTAGCGTATTGGCTAAAGCCAAGTTTGCAGCTAGCTACTTATATTGCGCTAAGTTCAGTGCTGCTCCACGCAAACTACGCGGTAGCACTGAGTGAGTCAGTGGTGAATAGCGATACATCACGTAAGGATAATCAGCGTCTTATTGAAACCGTTGTCGTAACGGGCACCCGCACACCGTACTCATTAATCGATTCGCCAGTAGAGGTGCAGTTAATTGACGCTGCACAAATTGCACGGTCCGGTGCCCGAGATGTTGCTGAGCTACTTGAGCGTGAGGGTGGCGTTTACGCAAACCGTGCAGCGGGGCGCGGCTCAGCTATTCAAATTCAAGGTTTGTCTTCAGAGCATGTGCTTATTTTAGTGAATGGCCGTCGCATGATTGGCCGAATAAACGGTGCCATTGATTTAAGTCGGCTTCATGTTGCTGACATTGAGCGTATCGAAATTGTAAAAGGGCCGTCGTCTGCGCTTTATGGTGGCGATGCCTTGGGCGGCGTGGTGAACATTATTAGTCAGCGTAAGGGAGAGGGAGGAGCGCTCATCTTGCGTGCTGATGATGCGGGAAATCAAGACGTATTCGGGCAACTGGCTTTAAACGGCGACAGCCTTAGTGCGTCTTTGTCGGGTGGCTATAGTCATTTAGATGGCTTTGATTTAGATAAATCCACTATTGCCGAAGACGGCGTAGTAGGCGATTCCACTTTTGGTGGCGTGAGTGGTAATTGGCAAGCGAATGAGCAATTTGGTGTCGATTTTGACCTCGCGTATTCCTTAGATGATACCGAGCGCAATGATGGCGGCACCGGCGGCGCAGTTTATAAAACCTATAAACAAATTGAAGAAACTCGTTTGGGTGTACGGCCGAAAATGAGCTTGGAAAATAGCACTCTAACCGTGGATTTTTATTACAACCGCTATTACGACCAATTTTTGCAAGATCAGATTGGCAGTAATGACAATACCATAGACGAAGAAACTGTTAATGAGCTGATGTCCGCAGGCTTGCAATGGGATATTTCGCCATCGGTATTAAATACATTATTTGGCGAACATTTACTTTCTGTCGGTGCCGAATTTCAGATTGAAGAATTAGATGCCGACCGTTTGGGGCAGGTGGCTGAGCGGGATCGCCAAGCGGTTTATATTCAAGATGATCTTCAATTAGCTGACGGGCGATTACATTTGGTGCCGGGGTTGAGGCTCGACCGAGATTCACAATTTGGTGATCAGCTCTCGCCTAAACTTGCCATGCGCTACGATATCAGTGACACCCTTTTTACGCGTGTCGGTTACGGTCAAGGTTATCGCCCGCCGAGTTTTCGAGAACTGTTATTGCGTTTTGATAATCCTTCGGTGGGCTATCGTGTAGAGGGTAATCTCGATTTAAAGCCCGAAAGCAGTACGGGATTTAATTTTGGCCTGAGCTGGCTGCCATCGCCACAGCACAGCGTTTCTATTTCTGCCTACAACAACGAAGTTGAAGATTTAATAGATATTATTCAAGTCGCAACAACGCCTTCCATGATTTTCAGCTATCGCAATGTGTCTCGCGCCAGTCTTATGGGCCTAGATATGCAGTGGGCATGGCAGCCAGAGATCCTACCGGAATTCAATTTGCAATTTGGCTACGGCTATTTATGGAGTGAAGACAAGGCCACCGGCGAAGAGCTGTCAGGCAGGCCTAAGCAGCGAGCTAACTTGGCATTGGCTTGGGATACTCAGCGCTATTACTTGGCTCTGCGCGGCACATGGACCGACTCGCGAACTTTTGGTGTAGAGCTAGACGCAGGCGGCCCGCCTACCGGTGCTGGCGAAGCCGAGGCTTACACCCTGCTAGACGCTCGCGCTGCGTGGAAGGGCTTTGCACCTTTTGAGCTGGCCGTTGGGCTAAACAATATTAGCGATGCTGGCGATTCCCAGTATCTTCCCATTCAGCCGCGAAACGCTTACCTAGAAGTTAAATGGAATTTGAAATGACGCAAATGAAACCATCAATAATTGCTCTATTGCTGAGCTTTGCATTCTTACTTGCCGCTTGTACAGAAAACCTATCTTCAAAAAGTGATGACAACAACACCGAGTCAGAAGGCGGCGTCACGCCTACGTTAACCGAGCCAGGCCCCGGTGGCGATCAGCTTAAATTTAGTCTTAGTGGCAATGTATTTATTGCTGAGGTTGACGCTAGTGGTAATGATTGGGTGTACGTTGATTTAGTGAATCAACAGCAAGTAAATCCCGTGAATCCCGACGCCAGCGACGAATGGCATTTGGCGCATAAAGGTGCGGAAATAAAACTAAACGGCGGTGTTTCTGGTGCGCCTAGTAGCGGTTTTAGTTCGGCAGTTTATGCAGATAAGACCGCAGAGGGCGAGAATTATCCCTTTGATTCTATCAGTGCCGCGCCCCCAGCTGGCACAGTGACTTTTCACACCGACGAAGTCGGCGATCACGATGGCAATCCATTGACGCTAGCGCAGGCCATCTATGCCATGAACACCTATCCAGCGGCAGACAAATCACCAACGCCCATTATTGGCGGTGGTGATCACGGTTGGTACCGCGATTCTGCTTTTGGGCAAAATATCACTGAGCGATCTAACGTCGCATATATACTGCGAACCCACGATTGTCATTACTTTAAGTTAAAGATGGTTTCTTACCGCAGTAGCGACGACGAGGCCGGCCACCCCACATATCAATTTGCTGCAATTAGCGGGGGCACTTGTATGCCAGAGCCAGAGGAGGGCACGGCCCCCTTGGGGAGGGCTGATTTCACTACAGAAAATAATATTAGCACTGCACAGGTAGATGCTTCTGATGAGGAAAATTGGGTTTATCTTAATCTGGCTGAGCAGCGCCAAGTAGTTCCCGTCAACCCCAGTGACGACAGCAGTTGGGATATCGCCATTATGCGTACCGATATTAAAGTCAACGGCGGAAGCTCGGGAACCGCCAATGTGGGTATACACGATATGCTCGATGCAGATTGGAGTGCTGTTACCGCAGAGCCCGCTGACGCGGAATATCATAGTGATGAAGAAGATGCCTTAGCATTCATCACTTATCCAGAAGCAGTACGCACTGGCGACGCAGCCTGTGCGGGTATCAACAGCGATTTTGGCTGGTACTACTATTCTGGATTCTGTAATGACGGTGATGGCGTGCATCATATTTCACCGCGTAACGTTGTATATGTGCTTCGCGGCCAAGATCAGGCAATTTGGAAACTTCGTATTCTGAATTATTACGGCGACTCAGGAGCGGCGGGTAATTTTGAGATTGAATACAGCCCCTTGAGTTCGAATTAGTCTGGCTAATATACGGCAGTGGCTGATCGATTTGGGCTTACTGATTTAATCAAAAATATGTTTGTCGATGCATTACGTCGTGTAAAAACTGAAATTAGCTAGAAGGGTTAGTAATGAGTTTGGATATTGAGTATAAATTAATGCCGCTTTCGGCGCGCTTAAAACAAGGAACTAGCGCCGAGCATAGCCGGTTAGATAAGCGTATTATGAAGTTGTCGCCTTTTGCTGATCGCCAGCGTTTTTCTAGGTTCGTGCGGATGCAAGTTCGCTTACATGCCGTAACCGAAAATCTCTATAATAGCTCTGAGTTGCAGTCCCTTTTACCTTCTTTAGCAAAGGGTGATCGCTTGGCAAAGGTGTTGGCTGATTCTCAGGATTTGGGTGTAAGTGAAGTCGAATTGGCGCAAGATATTTTTGCTGCGAAGGCGGTCCCCAAAGCAAGCAAGTTGGGGGCTTTGGGGTGGGTTTACACCCAAGAGGGTTCGAGTATGGGGGGCGCTATTCTTTTTAAAATTGCGAAAGAGAAGCTAGGCTTATCGGAAGAATTCGGCGCGCGCCATTTAGCAGGCCACGCTGAAGGCCGCGCTCGCTACTGGCGGAAAGTTACCGGCGATTTAGACGCAATTCAATTGGACGACATACAAATGCAAGAAGTGATCGCGGGCGCTATAGACGCTTTTAATTTTGTTTATCAATCTGTCGATGAACTATACAAAGACTTAGACTCAAAAGCTGCATGCTGAGTCAGCTTATCTGGCGATGCTTGGCACTGTGCTTTGTGGTCTTAGCCATTATCGGTATTGCCTTACCTGGTATGCCTACCACGGTATTTTTACTCTTAGCGACTTGGGCTGCCGGTCATGGTTGGCCGGCGCTCAAGCAATGGCTCCTGACACACCCCCGCCTTGGACCACCCATCCATACTTGGCAGCGACACAGAGCGGTGCCACGGCGGGCTAAATATTTAGCTGGCGCCAGTATGGTCGTGAGCATACTTTTGATTTCTTTTTCTACGTTTCCGCTGTGGGCAAAATGTGTGCTGGTATTTCTTATTGTGGCCGTATTGATTTGGCTGCTAAGTCGTCCTGAATTATCGCAGGAGCAGCTCCTTGAAATACGTAGTAAATGGAATTGAATCGCCTATTAGTAAGTCTCAGTAAGTCATCTTAGGGCGATGTATTCCAATATCATTACGCGCTTTTATGGTGGGCGCAGTGTAGATGTATTTGTCTATGCGACTGACAGCCAAACCTCTCTAAAGCCTTTAACGGCTAATCTAGAAGTGTTTCATTATCTCTTGAGCTTGTTCTGCTTTTCGAACGCATTTTGATAAACGCGATGTTTGTCAGCGATAAGTGTGGATGCCTTTTTAATCACTACATTCTGGCTAAGACCTATTGGTTTCTACTGTGCCTTTCGCGGCGTTGAGCCTCACGCTATGGGGTGGGAGGCGTCACTGAAGCACCTTGTTTTTTCTTGAATTAGTCTAGATTTCTAATTGTTGCATCGCTCCCTGAATACTGTTACAGTTTTTGATGTAACATTAATCAGTAGAAGAATAACATTATGAGCGCAAACACTCTTTCTAATGAAGATCTAACAGGATTTCGTGATATTCAGCGGCTTGCTTATGACTGTGCCGAGGCGGTTGCCGCAGACCTTCAGCCTGGCGTAAGTGAAAAGGATGTTGCTAAGAAAATGGAATCTTGGCTAATGGATCACGGGGTGGATGACTGGTTTCACAAGCCCTTCGCGTGGTTTGGTGATCGGACTGCTTTTGATGGATTTATTGGTTTTAAGCATCTTGGTGGCTTTAATCCTGCGTTCTATCCTGGCAATCGTCGTCTTGAAGAAGGTATGCCTTATATCCTCGACTGTGCGCCTAGTCGTCATGGCTACACGGCTGACATCGGCTACTGTGGGGTAGTTGGTGAAAATAAGCTTTTAGACCAGTTAATGGACGACTTGCTCGAGTATCGAATATTGCTGCTGGAGCAGGTGCGACAGCGTCTTCCCTTAGCTGATATCAGTCGTGCGGTTGATTCACTTTGTGCCCGTCATGGCTATGAGCCCCGTCATAAAGCATACCCTTTTGAAACACTTGCTCATCGGGTTGAGCTTCTTAAAGACGATGGTAAGCAGAGCCATATTAATCTGGCTCATTTCGGTTTGAGGAATATTCGCGAGCTGGTGGCTGGTGGCTGGGGGATGTTGAAGGGTGGTGACTCTCCGATATGGAATAGCGGTAAACGCGCGGATCACGCACCAACACCTGGCCTGTGGGCGGTGGAGCCTCATCTAGGTTTTCGCGGCACCGGCGCAAAGTGGGAAGAGTTGTTGGTTGTGACTGAAACAGATGCGTATTGGCTGGACGACGATGTGCCGCATGTACGCCGTTGGCAGTCTCGTGGTCTTTGGCCTTTGGAGAAAGTGGCATGAACGAAATAAATCGCACTATCACGGTAAATGGCGTCAATCTCCATGTCCGGGAGTGGAATCCGGAAGCGCAGCCTACCATTGTTATGGTTCATGGCTATCCAGATTCAAGCCATGTTTGGGATGCCACGGCGAAACTGCTCGCAGAGCGTTTTCATGTGGTGGTTTATGACGTACGCGGCGCCGGCGAATCTGATGCGCCCAAGCATACCAAAGCGTACTCGCTTGAGCACCTTGCGGGTGACTTCCGCGCAGTAATTAATGCGGTTAGCCCGAAGCGTGCGGTGCATCTTGTCGCCCATGATTGGGGTTCAATCCAGAGCTGGGAGTCTGTAAGTGATCCGGCTATGGCGAGCCGAATTGCCTCGTATACTAGTATTTCTGGGCCGTCATTGGATCATACCGGATATTGGATTGGGCAGCGTCTTAAGAGCGGCAAGCCTAGCGAATACCATAAAGTTGTTAATCAGCTTATTCACTCTTGGTATATCGGTGCTTTTCATTTGCCGGGCTTCGCACCTGCGTTGTGGAATACCGGGCTAGATAAATTGTGGCCAAGTATTTTGGAGCGCGTTGAAGGGGTGGGTGAGGCTTGCCCTAACCCTAGTCAGCGTAAAGACGGCGTGACTGGTGTGCGTCTTTACCGTGCAAATATGAGCCAGCGACTCACTGCACCACAGGAAAAACGAACCACGGTACCTGTGCAATTAATTGTTCCCGAGCGGGATAAGTTTGTAACGGTTGAATTACTGGATGACTTGTATAAATGGGCACCTCGGCTATGGCGGGAAGATGTCGATGCGGGTCATTGGTTGCAGGTTAGTCATCCGCAGTTGGTTGTAGACCGAGTAAGTCGCTTTGTTGATTTTATCGAGTCCGGTGCAGATGATAACGAGGCGCCTGTGGCGCTTAGACGTCTCCAGACTGATGACCAGCGCAAAAAGTATTCTGGAAAATTGGCGCTTGTTACCGGTGCCGGCAATGGTATAGGCCGAGAAACATTGTTGGCCTTAGCGGAACAAGGGGCTGACGTTATTGGTATAGATATTGATCCGGTGGCGCTAGATCGCAGCATCGAATTAGCGCAACTTTTGGGTGCCAATGCGCAAGCTCGTGTCATGGATGTTAGCGACGCAGCGGCGTGGGAGGCCTTAGCGGCGGAATTAGAGGCAAACAATGATAGTCCGTCAATTTTGGTCAATAACGCCGGTATTGGTATGGCGGGCCCATTTTTGGAAACTAGCGCGAAGGATTGGGAGAAAATACTGGGCGTTAATCTCTGGAGTGTGATTCATGGATCACGTCTCTTTGGTCAGCAAATGGCTAAGGCTGGGAGGAGGGCTACCATTGTCAATGTCGCCTCGGCAGCGGCGTTTACGCCAACTCGCACGATGACCGCATACTCCACCACCAAAGCAGCTGTTCGCATGCTATCAGACTGTATGCGTGCTGATCTGGCTGATTCGGGTATCCGAGTGATTACGGTGTGCCCCGGTATTGTAAATAGCGGCATCACAGATCGGTCTAATTTTGTTGGCCAAGACGAAGCGGGTGAAAACCAAAAGCGTGCCCGTGCCTCAGCACTTTATGCGCGCCGCAATTTAAGTCCTAAGGCGGTTGCTAGCGGCATTCTCGACGCCATTGATGGTAGTAATGATGAAGTACTGGTAGGGGTAGAAGCGTACGGATTGAACTGGCTGGGTCGTTTTGCGCCGAAGCTGGCTCGTCGTATAGCGCGTTATGACTTAGCAGGGTAGTAGGAGAACACTGACAATGAATACACAAGTGAAAGTAAAAGCAGAATCAAAATTGCGTAATGTTCTGAAGTTGTCGGGCAAGAAAGGATCTTCCAGCCCTCATTACATGACGCCGCGGCGGGTAGAGTTTGATTGGTCAAAAACGAAGCTGGAGTGGATACCAGACCAGCCTTTTGCTAGTCATTTTATTAACGAATTGAATTTGATTTTGCCGGCTGGCGAGTTTTGGTTTTGCCGTCTTTATAACCAAGCTCTGCCCTTGATCACCGACGAAAAATTGCGTGCAGATGTGCAGGCTTTTATGCGCCAAGAAGCAATGCATGCTCGCGCTCACGGCGGGGCGATTGAAAAATACCTAAATAGCCATGGGATTGAGACCGAGCGTAATACTGACTTTATGGACAAGTTGTTCACCGTCATTCTTGCCGACAAACCTTATGGTCGCAAAGTGCCTAAGTTTTTAGAGCGGCGCTGGTTGATATTTCGCTTGGGCATCATTGCCGCAATTGAGCACATGACCTGTGTGCTTGGCATGTATGCGATGGAGAACAAAACATGGGATGAAGCGGGCGCAGACGAAATGTTGCTAGATCTATTGCGTTGGCATGGAGCTGAAGAAGTTGAGCACCGCTGTGTCGCTTTTGATTTATATCGACATTTGGGGGGCGGATATCTTTCTCGCTACTACCTCGCATCAATTTCATTCCCCTTGATCTTTATGATTTGGGCAGATGGAGCGGCTCATATCATGAAGCAAGATCCGCGCTTTGCTAAGAAGAAGCCTAGTGCATTCCGTCCTTGGTTGTGGCGGGAGTGGGCGAAAGTCTCTAAGACGGGGCATTTACCGCATCCAGCGTGGTTGTTTATGAAAGAGTTGCCTTTTCTTTCCCCCTTATACCATCCGTTAAATGAGGGTTCGACAGAGCAGGCATTAGCCTACTTAAATAGTTCGCCAGCCTACCGTGCTACCCAGCAACCCAAAGCTGTGAATGCTAAGGCTGTTTGATAGAAAGTTTAGTCAGTATCAGTAAAGATTAAATTCAGGTCGTAGCTTGAATAGCCAGCTTCAATATTATATTGGAGCTGGTTTTTTTTGACTTAGAGAATTCTAGTGTTGGTAGCCACTACGCACGGGCTCGCTAAAATCACACTCGATGTTTGGTTTTTTTAGGCGAAAGAGTGGCGGTACTTTAAAAAGTTCTTTGTGGGACTTATTAAAGAAGTATCTGGTTGTTACTCGTGTAAATGCTCAATTACTGCAGAAAGGCGGTCGCCGAGAAAGTTTCGCAGAGAGCGGTTTAATGCAAGTTCTGCTTCGGCGCGAATAGCTTGGTGCGCAACTGGTTTGAGTTCCCAAATAAGGCGTGACAACTCACTAAGGGTTTCTGGCGGGGGAAGATCGTCGCCAAATTCATCAAATCGATCTACAGCAACTTTGACGAGGCCATCAGCGGCGCGTTGAACATTGCCGCGTAATAAGCGCATGAGTTCGATGATTTCTTCAAAGGACATCCCCAGCTTTACCATCTGCTCACCAGCTTCAATTAGCTTGGGGCTTGGGGCTACAAATTTATTGCGCTTCCGCTCTAATAGTCCGAGTTTAACTGCTTCATCAATGATGCTTTTACGAGCAGCTTTAATGCCGAACATTTTTAAAAGTTCGCTAATGGTGTACTCGCGTGGTTGTTCTGAATTGAATACTTGGGTGATAGCTCGCTCTAAGCCCAGAAGATCTTCTAGATCGCGGCCGTCCGTCCACGCGGCGAGTAGCTCGCGAATATTCTCAATAGTGTAACCACGATCAAGCAGGTTATTAATAATATCGAGTCGCGCCGCGTGGTCGTCGTTATATATGCCAAGTCTTCCGCGTTTTAAAGGTGGGGCGAGAATCCCACGATCTTGATAAGCGCGGATGTTGCGTACAGTGGTATTGCCACGGCGAGCGAGATCGTCAACCGTGTATTCGCCATCGGCCAATTGTTGTTTGCTGGATTTGCGTCCGCGGATAGAGCTAGTGGGTGCTTTCATCCCGCTTATTATATAGCTGATATAGTCATTGGCAATAGATAACAATACCGCTGGTAATGATCCCAGCGGTATTGGCGTTGCAGAATTTTACTGAATTACCCATCAAGGTAGGCTGCAGTTGCGCTTAGGCAGCTTTAGCTGGCGGTGCAAAGCGTTGCGCTAGGGCTTCTAGGCGTTTTAGCTGTGCCGAGTTGTCATGATCCCAAGGGTGGAAGTCTCGACGGAAGTAGTCAATAAAGTCTTTTGAAAAATGTCGCAGAATACCTTTGCGACCAAATAAGATTTTACCACCAGCACGCCATCCTTTGAGGTCAGTCATCGCTCCTGAACGGTAGTTCATATAAAGCCAGAATGGCAACACGCTACTCCAGAAAATGCTCATGGCAATGATCATTGAGCTACCGCGAATAGCGTAGGCCTTGGTGTCTTGGCCCACTACATGCTCGTACACGTCATAACACACGCCTTTGTGTTCAGTTTCTTCAAGCGCATGCCACTGCCACACTGCCGCCATATGTTCATCTGCACCTTCTAGAAAACTTTCGTCCTCAAGGATATAGCCCGCGAGTGAGGCGGTAAGGTGTTCTAGTGCACAGGTGCCACCAAGTTGCATTGACGGCGGTAGGATTTTGCGCATGGTTTGCAGTAATTTGCCAACAAAGGCATCCATTTGCTCGCCGCCCAAGCCGGCTGCTGCGATTGCAGCATTGTAGTCACGATGTTCGCGGCCGTGCATTGCTTCCTGGCCAATAAATGCGCTTATTTCCGCCAGTAATTTTTTGTTGTTGATTTGTTTTTTGTCGCGGTAGTGACGTACTGAGTCGATAAAGAACTGTTCACCTTCGGGAAAGAACACCGATAGTGTGTTGTAAAAATTGCTGGCATGGGGGCCGTCGGGGTGCCAGTTAGTCATGCGTTTGCTGTCGAATGTAAAGCGCAGATCACGACGTACAGGTTTTACAGCTAGAGTTGTAGTTTTCATTTTAGTCGCTTCCTTATTTATGCTTTTGTAATTTCTGTGAGGGGGGCTTTAGCTTTGTTGAGCGGTGTTAGACGGTTCAACAGTTGTTCAAAGAAGTTGAATGCATTGGTGTATTGTTTGGGGAATAGTCGTTGAACGATATCGAGTGCGACGGCGTCAGGCCCGATCAGAATGCGAGCGCGCTTATTTTGAATCCCCTTAAGGAGAATGCTTGCCGCCTTGTCAGCATCGGTAAAGCTAATTCGAGAAAAAAGATCAACGCCGGCTGCTGCATCGCTTACGCCACCCGGTGCTTGGTAGAGTCGCGCGTTGCGTGCAATGTTGGTGCGGATGCCGCCGGGGTGTATTGAGTGCGCAGTAATATTCGTCCCTTTCAATTCGGCCTGTAAGGCTTCAGTAAAACCGCGGATGGCAAATTTGCTGGCGTTGTACGCGCCCTGGGTGGGGATGGATAGTAATCCGAACAAGCTAGATACATTAACGATGGCTGCTTCCGGCTTTGTTAACAATTGCGGTAAAAAAGCCTTGGTGCCGTATACCATTCCCCAAAAATTGATATTGAATAACCACTCGAAATCATCGTAGTCCAGCTCGGCAATAGTCTGCGATACCGCGACACCGGCATTGTTAATCACTACATCGGCGCCACCTAGCTCAGTGCTGACACGCGCTGCAAATTGGTAGACCGCCTTCCTGTCGGCAACATCAAGCTCTTGGACGAGGTGGCGATGCCCTGTTGCGTCGTTCAATGCGGCTAGGGCGCTGGCATCTTTGTCTACTAATGCGAGTACCGCATCTTCGCGGTCGAGTTGTAGGGCTAGGGCCCTACCTATTCCTGATGCGGCGCCGGTAACGACGACGACCTTGGTTTTAAAGTTCTTCATGTCATGCCTCTTATTCTTAACAGAATTCTATGAGTCACTGATATTTGTAACATTGACTATGTTGACATTAATAAATGTAACGTTGTATGTTGGCATCGTCAAGTAGTGATATAAAAATATGAAGGTTAATGACGGAGAAAAATTATGGGCGCATCGCAATCCGACAACATCACGAGAACCTCTCGACGGAAAAACCAAGCCGAGGGGGTACTGGATGTTGCAATTATAGGTAGCGGGTTCTCTGGCATTGGTATGGGCGCGGAGCTTAAAAAGCGCGGTATCAATGATTTTCGCATTTTTGAGAAAGCAGCTTCGGCGGGGGGCACCTGGCGAGACAATAGCTATCCGGGTTGCGCCTGCGATGTTGAGTCGGCGCTTTACTCTTTTTCGTTTGCGCAAAATCCGAGCTGGTCGCGGGGCTTTGCTCCCCAAGCAGAAATACAGCAGTACCTTGAAAAAGTACTTCGCGATGTCAATTTAGATGAGCATATGTGCTACGGCCATGCTTTGTCAGGGGCTCGCTTCGATGCGCAAGAGAAAATTTGGCAGTTAAAATTTAGCAATGGTCAGCGTGTACAGGCCCGGAAGTTGGTCTCTGCTATTGGTGCTTTGCATCTGCCGAATATTCCAGATATTCGCGGCTTAAATGATTTCAAGGGTGAGGTGTTTCACTCGGCCCAGTGGCGCCATGATGTCGATTTGACGGGTAAGCGTGTTGCGGTGATTGGTACTGGTGCCAGTGCGATACAGTTTGTACCGGCAATTACCCAGCAGGTGAAGTCATTAACCTTATTTCAGCGTTCGGCCGCGTGGGTATTACCAAAACCTGATCGAGTTATCTCTAAGCTGGAACAGGGCTTATATGAGACTGTACCGCCTTTGATGTCTTTACGTCGTGCGGCGACTTATTCGCGACTAGAAGGGCGCGCACTGGCATTTAATTACTTCACCAGCGCTTTGAAGGTGGTAGAAGCGCAGGCAGTGCGGCATATCAAAAAATATGTAAAAGATCCTGTAAAAGTGCAGAAGCTGACGCCTGACTACCATATGGGGTGTAAGCGGGTTCTTATTTCGAACGACTATTACGCGGCAATTAATCGCGAGCATGTTGCACTGGAGACCTGCGGTATTGAGCGCGTCAACGGAAATGCGATTATAGATAGTAATGGCGTGAGTCATGAGGTGGATGTGATCATCTTGGGTACAGGGTTTAAAACTCTGGATGCCGTTGCGGCGCTCGATATTCGCAATGCTGACGGGCAGACATTGGCTGAGTCTTGGGAAAACGGCGCCCAGTCACATTTAGGCTGTATGTTGTCAGGCTTCCCTAATTTCTTTTTATTGTTAGGGCCAAATACCGGTTTGGGTCACAACTCCCAAGTGTATATGATCGAATCTCAGATTCGCTATATTGGCGACGCGCTAAGTAAAATGCGTCAGCACGGTTTAGCGAGTGTTGAGGTAAAAGAATCGGTGCAGACAAAGTTTGTTCGTCAGATTCAGTCGCGCTTAAAAAATACGATCTGGCAATCTGGTTGTCAGAGCTGGTATATCAACGATAAGGGTGAAAACTGGACTTTATGGCCGGGCTTTACTTTTGTGTACCGATACCTGAGTAGAGAATTTAAATTGGGGAACCATCACTGTGTTCCCCGCAAGGTAGAGAAGGAGGCGGCGGTGCTCGACGTAGTAGAGGGCGAGCTTATTTAGTCTCCTTTTTTAGGAGTTGTAATGTGGCCGGCCTGAGGTTCAGCTCCGAGTGAACAATCGTAGCTGATACCTCTTCTTGAGGTAGTTCGGCGACGAGATTTAGGCGCGACGTTACCGGTGTTGATACTCTCTGGTCGACATTTATTGTTGTCTCAATAACGGTGTCTACCGGTAGTTGTAGCATCTCGTCAGCGTAGACGGTAATAGGGCCGTTATAATTAAAGCGGATATTGTCTTTTACCGGTACGCGTAAATTAACTGGCAGATCAAACTTCATCGGAATCGAGGTGGAAATTTTGAGATTGCGCAGTTTTTTTACATTGCCGAAATTAATTTCCGTTGTTGCGGTTATCGCCGCCATGGTATCTACGGGAATAATACCTTCGTAGACGACTTCAAACGCAACTGGGATATTGGCGTCTAATTTGACGTTAACCGGATACTCACCTTTGAAGGGAACATCCAGAACCTCTTTAAACGGCACTACCGTGCTGATATCTCCATTGAGTTGAATGTCGAGGGGGCGAGTGCTCTCCATCGACGCGTTTAGTTGTGGGGGAAGGCGGACTTTTATATCTTGCTCGCTCAGTGTGAGTTTGATCAGGCCAAACTGAAATAGCTGAGTGCCGGCCCAAGTGCCAGCGATGATGATTGCCAGCGTTAGTGGAAGCAGCAATAGAAGACCGCGGGGTGAAAGAATTTTCATTCGGACTCCTTCTTGTCTTCATCGCGTCGCTCGGGGGAGTCTTCGTCGCTAAGACCTAATTTTAGCGTGTTCAGTGGAATATTTAGGTCGGCGTAGGTGATGGTGGCCTTAATATCCTCTTTGGGTAGAAATAACTTAGCCTCGATATCTGAGTGCACAGGAACACTCATATTGCTGCGAATGGGAATTTCGGCGTCGATTACTGTATTAAGCGGTACTGTTAAGGCTTGTTTTAGTACAGCTTTTACCGGTGTTAGTAGGTCAACGGGAATATTTTCGCGCACGGGAATCTTTAGGCTAATGGGGACCTCTGCTCTTACTGGTACTTTGCCACGAATTGGAATGTCGATGATTTCCCCGAGCACTTCTGCTTCAACGACCGCATCAAGGTCAAGAACTTGATCAATGGTAATAACGTCGTTAACGAGAACAGTGAGCTCGACGGGTACGCGGGTTTTTATCGCAGCCATCAGGTTTAAGGTTTCATTTACCGGTACGGTTACATCTTTATTGATGGGTACCTGAGTGCGGATCATTTCATTAATACTGATATCCAGCTGATTCAATACGCGTGCGCGCACCATGAGGGCGTCGTTAATCCTGATGTCGGCGGGTTGCTCGTGAAGCAATAGACGCGCTTCGACATTTTTGATTGTCCATGCGGCACCAAGGCCGCCACCAATAATGACGCCGACGGCTAAGGTGCTAAGGAGTAGGGCGATGGTTGAAATACCGGTTTGATGTTGTTTTGTTTTTATCATTATAGGGTTTCCACTGTTCAGAATTTGTAGCGTAGGTACATCGACATAAAGTCTCGGTCTCTAAATGCATTGCGGTCTCCGCCGCCGCCGAAGAAGTTATAGGTAGTGCCTAGAGTCCAGGGGCCGCGACGAAAATCAACTTGGAAAATACCAATCTGACGTCCTTCAAGAAAGTTCTCCGCAAAGCCTGGGCTGACGCCTTCAATGTCGTGCAGCCAAACCAGTAGAGGTCGCATTTCTACACCTTTGATGGGAAGGTCAAATGAGCCTATTGCGGTTAATCGGTAGCCCCAAGAGAACTCGCTTACATAGCCTCCTTCATTACGTATGGGGTTCAGTAATGAACCGTTACCGGTGTCTGCTGTACCTGGACTGGCGTGGGTGTGGGTACCTGGCCCCTCATATTGCAATTGATCGAGTGATGGCAGGCCCGGCACCCAAATACCCTGTACCTCAGCCAAGAGTGCAAACTGCTTGGAGCCTAAAAATGAACTGCGATTGCCGAACAGTTTCGTTGCGGTAAGGGTGAGCTGTACGGTTTGCTCGGATTCGTAGCCACGAATATATGCGTTGGGGGCAATTTCGCCAGCGGTGCCGCCGCGATAGCTGGTTACGTAGTCGGGTAGTGCGGTTTGCGAGGCGGGAATAGTTGCGGCAGGCAGTCCTGGCAGGGTTCCCGGTATGATTAAAATGTCGTGTCTGGGGAATGCGGGCTGTAGACCGGCAAAGATAATGTCTTCGAGATCGACTTGAACGGGCTGGTTGTGCCGGTAAGCAAATTCCCCGCCGTAGAGAATACCGCTCGATTCAATATTAAAGGTGGCGCCCAAGAGGTGGATGTCTTCTGGGTATTCAAGAAAGTAGCGGAAAGTGTCTAGGGGCAGTGCTTCAAAATCTTGGCCTGGTGTATTTAGAAGGGGGATCCCGCAGTCAATCAAAAATTCAGCGATATTGCTGGTATCAACGCCGCGGCCATTACCTTCACGGCGAGTGCAGGAGGCATCGGCCGCGTAGCCACTTAAGCTCGGGATGCGAGCGTGATAATTGGCCAAAAATACTGCTAATTCGGTGCCGTCAAACCAGTCGTCCCGAAAATAGCGTAAGCCTACGCCAAATTGACCGCCGTCTTTTGCTTCACGGTTGGGGGCGCGGCGGGCGCTAAAACTGGTGCCCGAAATTAGGGATAGCAAAGGGCTTGCAGGGGTCTGAAGTTGGTCTGGATCATTGGGTGTTTTTGCAAATGGCAGTACCACGGATTCGTTGTGGGTGACCTCGTTGCCAGCGTCTAAAAATGAGTAGACAGCGCCCTTGGCTGGCAGGCCGTAGGGTAACCATTCAAACTGGTAAAAGGCTTGAACTCGCAGGCGGTCCGACCATGCCATGTCAAAATTGACTAGCCCGACGGGGCGATAAATTTCCTCTAATTCAAAACCGGGACGGAACAAATTATTGGTTTCGTAGGGGTTTATAAAGTTTAGGTTGCCCCGTAATACAAAGGTGGACTCTCCCCAATTTAGGAGTTGGCGGCCGATTTTAATGTCGGCTTCGCGTTCGCCAATTGGCATGCGAAATGACACCCATGCGTCCCGCAAGTCAATAAATTGGCCGATTGCGGCTTCGGTTTCTTCTGGGCGATCACGGTAGGTTGCCTGGCCTGGCTGGGTTCCGGGACTCACAATTTGATTGCTATAGAACTCTTCAAAGCCGTAGTTCACGGCATCGAATAGATATTGCCAGCTGATCTCTACGTCGAAATTTTCAAAGCCAAGTGATAGCCGAGAGTCCCATTTTAGAAACCCAAGGACAGGATCGCCTGCATCATAATTTAGGTTGCCGTCGTCGGTGTTAGAGGATAGTAATCCTCTGGCCGCCATAAAGCGTTCATTCGGCGCTGTGTCATTTCTAGACAGCCCAATACAATCGTCAGCAGCACATAAATTGCGGTTCTGCTCAAGGCTCACTTTGCCGATCATGTCTGGGTCGGGGGATTCTACTCGGAAGCCGACGCTCCACATTAATACGTTATCAAACGACACTTTTACGGCTGGCGAGCTGGGTATGTTCAGGTCAATCGGTGTTTCACTCTCTACTTCGGCGTGGAGTAGGCCGGAAAGCAGAGATACCGTGAATATGACGGTACGGTATTTAGCCAAAATAAAATCCCCTTACTTATTGTTTTTAGGTGTTTATTTTTGATTTTTTGAGCTATTACTTTGTTTGCGTGTTTTCCAAAACTGGATTCTAGGAAGATCGGTGGCAATTTCGTCGGTAACCCCAGAGACTTTTTCTAGCTCGGTGTGCAATGAACGAACCACGACGGTCATTTCAAAAATGGATAGGCAGAGTTCTAAAATGACGCGCCAAATGGTTACCAGGCCAATAAAAAGCATTGGGGAAAAGACAAATGACCAAATTAGGCGTGCAGGCCAGCTGTTCGATTCCCATGAGCTTACCGCTAAAGACAGAGCAAGAAGAGCAGCAAATATGATTCCAGCTACGTATATAGTCGGTAGCATCCTGGTGGTAACAATATGGTTAAAGTTGATATCACTAAGTGCTTTGGCAAACTCGGAAATAAACTCACCAAGCTTTCTCTTCGGCATACAGCCCTCCGTCGATGGTCTATTATTTTGGTATTATTATCGATAACTTAGTATAGCGACTTTAGATGTTGTACATATTACATTGAGTAATGTAGCATTACAAGGTGTCAGTGTTTACTGCCGAATGATAAATAATAACTGTTGGCTTTACTTATGCGCACTACTGAACAACTTGTCAAACTTGCCCGCAAAATATCTGAAAGTGCTGAACGTCTGCCTGGTGCGGACTTTGTTCAGCGTGAATATGAAGTGGTTGAAGATGCGATGCTTCAAACTCTTCACCGGCGTTTGCGGCGCGCTGTCTCGCGTGAGCCGCAAAACAGCGGGCTGCTAGGAGGGCCTGATTCAGCGGCTAGTAATGAAAAAACAGTTGCTGGAAGTGACCGCTGTTCCGATCCTATTCAACCTAGATCCCCCGCGCAGCGTCTACAATTTATGATGCAGGACGCTATGGAGCAGAGCAAAGAAGAGTCCGTACGTAGTTGGGCGAATCGAGTTCTGGATCACATAGTTGCCGATGAAGTGAGGATTTTATCTGCTTTGTCCGACGGCAGTGGTCACGCGGTCATAAGTGTTAGCGGCTCACAGACCTTAACTGGTCAGCGCGAAATATTACTGTCTGGTATTTCCTCCGTTGTTAAACCTGCGAGGGTCAAAGTACGGGATTTAATGCCGGTCTATCTCTCAAATCTCAATGCTTTGGGGTTAATTGAATTTGGCGCGATTAACTCTGAATTTGAATTAGATTATCAAGTGTTAGAAGCAAATAGTGATGTAATGGAGGCGTTAGGCGTCGCGCAGAAGGCGGGGTATTTTCGTCTTCGATGTGATCGCAAGACGCTGAAGCTTAGTCGAGCTGGCAACTTATTTTGGGATATATGTAACGTCGAAGATCAATAAAATAATTTGCTAGATAAAAATATAATAATTGGGGTGATTTATGTTAGAGGCCGTATGGTTAGAATTTTCAGCGCACTGGGTGCTTTATTTATCTATGCCCATAACGAGTGGCGTCGTTGGCTTTATTACCAATGTGGTGGCAATCAAAATGATGTTTTCGCCACTGGAATTTGTTGGTAAACCACCAATTTTGGGTTGGCAGGGAATTATTCCTAGCAAAGCCGGAAAAATGGCGAGTATTGCGGTAGATACGATTGTTCCCCGCTTGATTACCGAGAGGGAAGTTTTTGATCGGCTTGACCCAGTTCGTGTTGCTGAAGAAATTGAGGGGCCTATTATCAATCTGGTCAACCATATGGTTGAAGAGATTATGTCTGAATTTGAGCCAGGCATATGGGAAACACTGCCGCGTGCGGCAAAAGATCTCATCATACATCGCATTCAAGCCGATTCGCCGGCTGCCGTAGCAGAGGTGATGAAGGATCTGCGAAATGACATAGAAAATGTTTTCGATTTAAAAGATATGGTGGTTACCACCTTGGTGCGAGATAAAGCACTTATCAATCGTATATTTCAAGAAACGGGTAGTGAGGAATTTAAATTCATCGGTGTGTCGGGGTTATATTTCGGCAGCTTGTTTGGCTTTTTTCAAATGCTCGGATGGATGTTCTATAAAGCAGATTGGCAGCTGCCATTGTTTGGTCTGTTAGTGGGGTATTGCACTAATGTGGTGGCATTGCGGATGATTTTCCAACCTCAGTCGCCAATGCGATTAGGGCCATGGAAGCTACATGGTATTTTCCATAAGCGCCAAAAAGAGGTTTCTCGCGATTATGCTCGACTCATTGCTGACGAAATTGTTACACCGAGCAACATCATTGAAGCCGTGTTAAAAGGTCCGTATTCTGACCGAGTATTTATGATGATTGCCCGTCACGTAAAACGTGTTATTGATGACCAATCTGGTATCGCTCGTCCCTTTGTGGCTTGGACGGTAGGTACTCGCCAGTATGTAAAAATTAAAGAAGTAGCTGCAGAACGTTTGGTTGAAAGGCTACCAGATGCAGTTAAATCAATTGATGTTTATGCAAAAGACGCCATGGATCTCGCTAATACCTTGGCTTCTCAGCTTGAGGTGCTTCCGCCACCAGATTTTGAAGATATGCTGCGGCCAGCATTTAAAGAAGATGAATGGATTTTGATTTTGGTGGGTGCTGCACTAGGCTGTTGTGTTGGTATTGCTCAGCTAATTTTATTTACATATTTGGGGTAGCCCTCTTGGTGTAAAGGGAGCTATAAAATGCGTGAGGCGCGAAGAGTGCCTCACGCATTTTTTGTTATGGTGTTAAAGTTTTTATCTTATCTCATTCTTTGGACCTGTTTAGATAGGTGGGAGTGTTTATAAAGATGTATATTGTGGCTAAAGAGCGCCAACTCTGCTGCCTTGTATAGGCGGTGTGATAATTTATTGAGGAAATCTATGTATTATTTTTCATTAGCTCTATTTGCATTACTTTTAATAGTTATTACTTATTTATTAGTTAGGCTGAATGCACAGCGCCGCCTGTTATTGACGCTTCAGGACGAACAGCGTGCTTTAGCCAAAGCGTGGAGGGCTAATCCTGTTGATTTTAATCAAATTCCGGTGTCAGAAGGCAAGGGGTTTATTGCGATTAAAATATTAAATCCGGTTGAGCTGGCGACAAAAGAATCAGTATTTGCTGGGCTATTAAATAATTTTGCACCAGATGTGATTCGCAGCATAGTGTATAAACGTACTGTGGAAATTATGCGCGGTCAGCTTGAAGAAAGAGGCGTGCAGGCGGAGATAAGTATTCATGGTTTGGGTTGATATTTTGCTATGTGTAGCAGCGGTGCTCTTGGCGGGAATTTCATCTTTTTCCCTGTGGAGGCATGAGTGCAATATAAAAGCGTTCTCTCTTCGTTTGCGTGAGGACGCCGCCAGCTTACTTGAATTGCGCTACCAGGAAGACTGGCATCGTCAATTGGAGTCAGCGCAGGACTTTACGGAAACGGTTATAGATACTAGTACCGCTACCGTCCGTAGTGTCCATATGGGAATCGCAAAAATTCCTTTCGATACGCTTGAGTCGTTTGCTGCAACTCGAGATACAACAAGAATAGTTAGGCAAACTCACGATTTGATCTCAGAATCTGTATACACCTCGATTAGAGGTATAAATAAGGCCGCAGGCTATTTGACGAGAGCGGGCATAGACATGAAGGCGCGTCGGATAAAGCCCGTGTTACCGCCTGACGAGGAAAAGTAGCTATTTATCCTATATGTTTCGTTAAGCATTTTATGGCGCGGAATTTCTAATATAGGTTTAGCAGGAGTCGGGCAGGCTCTATATACGGCAGTAGCGCTACTGTTTCAATATTCAGCTTCCGTATTTCAAAAATTACTCAATTTTCTTTCCCTAGCGGTGTGATGTGCCGAGTTGTGTGGTATTTTCCGCGAGGCGTTCCTGCATATTCTGGAAATAGCGCGAGTGGTCTGTAATCTACTCACTTTACCAGTTTCCCCGCATACTGATTCTCAAATGTTTGTTTGCGCAATACTAAGAATGCAGGAAGCGCCACATGCAAGGATTTAAACTAAACATGAGTGGGATTGTATGATTGATGTAAGTTCTGCGCGGCTGACACATATTGCAGTGCATCGGGTGGGAAGCAAGGCGCGTGAAGAGGGGATGCGTCTTGCTGAGAAGGAGTCGACGGCTGATGAGTCTTTGAGTGAGTTGCTTATTAAGCACTACTTACTCCCGCTTTCTAAGCAAAGCGAGATATACGATTTTTTTCATGAGTCAGATATTTCCTTGAATACTGTGGCGAATATTGCTGGAAAAATATTCAATGCATCTGGTGAATTTTTGAACAGCACTCAGGCTATTGCAAAGCATTTGTATGCCACGTCTACCCACCAAAACATTTCGGGCGGCGACCTGATTTTTTTGCAGTTTGCTGGAATAAAGCATAATGAAACTGCGTCGAATGCACTTGCCGTGCTAAAGATTGAGAATAAAGACAATTTTATTGAGATTGTGGAGTCATCGGACTCCTTTGATATGTTTGAGCGCAGCGGTATTTCTTTAAATAAAATACAGAAGGGCGCGCTAATCCTTCCTAATGATCAAGGTGTGTTTGTTGTCGACAATCTTGGCCAAAAAACAAAGTATTGGATGGAGTCATTTTTGAAGGTATCGCCAAGGGCAACATCAAAATCTTATGCCAAGTTGAGCGGCTTAATTTTGAAGGGGGTCAGCTCCAAAATAGAAGATACCCAAGATATCGCCGAACTGAATAAGGAAATTACCGAGAAGATAAAGTCTGCCGAGCTCACTTCGATAGGTGAGCTAAAGCATATCTCCTCGCAATATATTGATTCCGAAGCGCTATCTGAGGTGATATCTGGTGTGGCGAGCAGTACCGGCATTGATATAGCCGACGATTATCAAATTAAACCAAAGGATTTTGCTAGGCAGGCAAAGCCGATCACTAGCCGAGTGAGAGTGCGGGCGGGTGTGGGTTTGGTGATTAGTGATTCTAAGTATTCGGTATCTGATATGTCGATTACCGACAATCAGGATGGGTTTCAGGCGGTGGTGAACATTAAGGCGAGAAAAGAGAAATAGAGCGTTATCGCTTTGATTTTATTTTGAGATTTGACGATGAAAAAAGCCGCGCCGAATGACTGCAGCGCGGCTTTTTTTTCCTCGAACATTAGCTTGCCATACGTTCTGCGTTTGCAGAGATGTTTGCAGCCTGTACTGAGGCATTTAGTACTGCCTGCAGTGAAGCTGAAATAACATCGCGGTGTTTGGCGATACCAATATAGCGTTGCTTGTTAATCGACAGGTGCACATAGGCGATGGCCTGCGAGTCTGTGCCTGTACCTAGCGCATGTTCGCGGTAGTCCAGTATTTCAATCTTGTCACCAAACTCGTTTTGCCATGCGTCAACCAAGGCGCTGATTGCGCCGTCGCCATGGCCTTTGAGCGTGGTGCTGCCACGCCGGTCGCTAAAGCTCAGGCTTAATACGTCTTGGCCGCCATTTTCAGAATTGTCCTGACTAACTGAAAAATTCTGAATAGATATATTCTGTTTGGCCTGCAGATAGTGGGCGTCGAATAAATCCCATATTTGCGCGGACGTCACTTCACCAGAAATTTCCTCTGCTCGAGCTTGCACCATTCGGCTGGCGTCAATTTGTAGCCAGCGCGGTAGTTGCAGACCGTAGTCATTCTCCAATACCCAGCTCACGCCGCCTTTACCTGATTGGCTATTAATGCGAATTACCGCCTCGTAGCTGCGTCCTAAATCAGCGGGGTCAATCGGCAGATAGGCGACCTGCCAGTGCTCATCGTCCTGCTGCTTGCTCAGGCACTTGCGGATGGCGTCTTGGTGGCTTCCTGAAAATGCCGTGAATACCAACTCCCCCGCATAGGGGTGGCGCGGATGCAGCGGTATGTTTGTACAGTGCTCTACCACGGCAATAATTTCGTCCATATCGGCCAAATTCAGGCCGGGATCTACGCCTTGGCTGTAAAGGTTCATCGCCATAGTGACAATGTCCATATTGCCTGTGCGCTCGCCGTTGCCCAGTAGCGTACCTTCAACCCGATCGGCACCGGCCATTACCGCCAGCTCGCCCGCAGCGACACCGCAGCCGCGATCATTGTGGGTATGCACAGACACGGTAATGTCTTTGCGGTAGCGGGTGTTGCGGCAGAACCACTCCACTTGATCTGCAAATACATTGGGGCTGGCGCATTCCACCGTTGCCGGCAAATTAATAATGATAGGGTTTCCACTGTCGCGCCATTCGGCAATGACGGCATCACTAATTTCTACGGCAAAATCAACTTCTGTGCTGCTGAAACTTTCTGGTGAATATTGGAATGACCAGTTGGTTTCTGGCTGCCTAGCGGCGTACTCCTTCACCCATTTTGCGCCTTGAATAGCAATGTCGATAATGCCTTGTTTGTCTAGGCCGAAAACCCGTTCACGTTGTACTGGGCTGGTGGAGTTGTATACATGCACAATGGCATTCTTTGCGCCTTTTAGTGATTCGTAGCTGCGGGCGATCAATTCTTCGCGGGCCTGAGTCAACACCTGAACTGTGACATTGTCGGGGATACGGTTGCCGTCGATTAGCGCGCGCACAAAGTCGAAGTCCGGCTGCGATGCTGCGGGAAATCCCACTTCAATTTGGGTGAAGCCGAGTTTGACTAATAGATCCCACATACGCAGTTTTTGCTGCACGTTCATGGGTTCAACCAAGGCTTGATTGCCGTCGCGTAAATCGACTGAGCACCACTGTGGTGTTTGTTCGATGCTGTTGTTGGGCCACTGGCGGTCTGGTATGGCGATGACCGGCGTAGGCCGATATTTGCGGTGGTTGAATTCGCCCATGATCAAAATTTCCTAAGTCTATAAGTTGTGTGGTGGCAGGGCCCGGGGTGCCGGGCGTTTTACCGTGTATTCCTGTTTCACTTTTTATAAAAGTTGCTGTTTTGTGCGGCCCGATCGCGGGGTGTTGCGCTCGTTTCGACAAGGGGTGGGAGCGATAACTCCACGGTTCCCAGTATAGGGGGAGAGGTCTGGCATAAGATTGCGAATTTTAGCTTGAAATCGTTCTTATTTGGTCTAATATTGCTATTAATGTTAGAAAAATAGAATGTTATGCCTTTTATTGTTGATATGGTGGAATTTAAGTGAACTTGGATGGCTATGATAGGCGAATTCTAGAAGCTCTGCAGGAAGATGGTCGCTTAAGTAATCAGGACTTGGCAGATCGTATCGGATTGTCGCCGTCTCCGTGCTTGCGACGGGTTCGTCGCTTGGAAGAGGCGGGGTTAATTGGGGCTTATCGGGCCGTACTTAACGCCCGCGCGCTGGGTCTGAATTTAATGGCGTTTATTCAAATCAGTATGGATAGGCACACGCCCGAGCGCTTTGAAAATTTTGAGCGCCATGTGGGTGACTATCCAGAAGTATTAGAGTGCCATTTGATCACGGGCCAGTCGGCGGATTATTTGCTGAAAGTGATTGTTGCCGATATGGACGGATTTCAGGCTTTGTTACTTAACAAGATCACTCGAATAGATGGCGTTACCGGCGTACACTCTAGCTTTGTGATGAAGTCTCCGGTGAGTAAAACCTCGCTGCCCTTGTTGTCGTCACAAAATGCTTGAGGATGTTAATAACTGACGAACTGGGGGCGACAATGGAAAGGATTTTTGCTGCAAATCTAGACGAAATTCAAAACGACACCTTACTAAGTAAAACCGTTAATGGCACTAAAGTATTATTGAGCCGAGTGAATGGGCAGCTTTGTGCGGTAGAAAATCGCTGCCCCCACTTGGGCTTGCCGCTGGCTAAGGGCAAGGTTTGTGACGGTGCAGTAGTGTGTCCTTTCCACGGCTCCAGTTTTGATTTATTGAACGGCGAGAATATTGATTGGACGAATGCATTTATTGGAATGCCAATGCCGACCTGGACCCACAAATTAATTGCTTTGGGAAAATCACCCCAGGCATTAAAAACTTTCAAAGTAGAGTGTGAAGGCGAACAAGTTTTTTTACATCTGTAAGGCCTGCTATAGATGGCCTTAAATTAGGGAATAAAATGGCAGTAGATATTGAGGTCGTCACCATTACCCACGCCATACAGCAGGCGGTTGCACCGGTATTCTTGCTGGCGGGTATTGGTGGAATTTTAAATGTATTGACTAATCGTTTAGCCAGAATTATTGATCGCAGTCGCAATCTGCATCATCGGCTAGAGACAGTAAGCGAAGAGCGGAGTATGGTGATTCGCGATGAATTAAGCATGCTTACCCGCAGGGCGCGAGTGGTGCACCGAGCAATAGGTTTTAGCACTGCCAGTGCGCTGTTAGTTTGCGTGGTTATTGCGTTGTTGTTTTTGAGTGCGGTTGTCGGTTGGAATAGCAGCCTTGTGGTGGCGGCTTTATTTGTGCTGGCAATGTGTTTTTTGATTGTGGCGTTAAGTGGCTTTTTACGTGAAGTCCAGTTGGCAACGCGGATCATGTTAAACGGGCCTTAACAATGTGCATAGGTGATTTGCCACGGAGGCAATATGATTACCTTATATGGATTTGGGGAAGGCTTTGGGCTAGTAGATGCTAGCCCCTTCGTTTTAAAAATTGATGTTTATTTGCGCATTGCGGGCTTGGAGTTTGAGCGCAAGTCTGAAATTGCAAACCTGCGTACCGCCCCCAAGGGCAAACTGCCGTATATTGTTGAGGGTGGTAAAACCATCGCAGATTCGGCATTTATTCTTGACTATCTAAATAGCAAACCCGGTGTGAGCTTGAGCTCGGACTTAAGTCCAGAACAGCGAGCTCAGGCGTATTTAATTGCCAAATCACTAGACGAGAATATGTATTGGTGCTTGCTCTATTCGCGTTGGATTAGAGAGCAGACATGGCCACTAACAAGGGCGACATTTTTTGGATCATTGCCTTTTCCGATGCGTCGCTTCGTGCCGTATATTGTGCGTAGAAGTGTTCGTTCGGCGATTTATAAGCAGGGTCTAGGTCGTCATTCTGATTCAGAAATACAGCAAATATTTATATATAGCCTCGATAGCCTCTCGGTCCTTTTAGGGAATAAAGCTACTTCTTTAACGACAAACCGAGTGTGCTTGACGTCTGTGTTTTTGGCTTTTTAGCACAGTTTATTTTGGCTGATATTGATAATGACTTTAATGATATTGCGCGGCGCTATGAAAACCTCGCTAGTTTTTGTCGCAACATCCATAAACGTTATTACAGTCAGGCGTAGTGGTACGGCTTATGAATATTGGTATTTACTGTTATGGCAATGCCGAAATTTTAGATTTCGCGGGCCCCTTTGAAGTGTTTTCAACGGCATCCCGCGTGAGCGATGAGCAGCCGTTTACTGTGTTTTTAGTTTCTGAAGCGGATGGCCCTGTATGCGCTCGCGCAGGGTTTACGGTTATTCCCAACTACCACTTTGGCAATCATCCACAAATAGATGTGCTTATTGTCGTCGGCGGAGTCCATCACCATGAGATGTCTAAGCCCGCGGTGTTGTCATGGATTGGCAAGCAGGCCGCGCAGTCAAGCTTGACTGCGTCGGTTTGCACCGGCGTATTTTTACTTGCCGCTGCGGGTGTTGTTAGCGACCACGAAGTCACCACTCACTGGGAGGATATTCCGAGTCTTAAGGAGTGTTTTCCGTCGTTAAAGGTGTGCGAGAAGTTGCGCTGGGTAGACAGCGAGGGAGTGGTCAGTTCCGGTGGAATTTCTGCCGGTATCGACATGAGCTTGTACTTAGTGGCACGTTTGCACAGTGTAGATTTGGCAATCCGAACAGCTCGGCAAATGGAGTTTGATTGGTCTATGTCGCCGGACAAAACATAAGATTTGGCAATGTAGTATTTTCTGTATTTTTTAAACTAAATACTGGCACTAACCGGCGACTAGCGTTACCCTTGGTAACATATTTTCCGCTTACAAATCCTGACTGCCCCGCAGTGGCTCAAGTCGCTAATATACATTTTTTGGACTAGCTAATCCTACTGTTTGCCAGAGTCAAATTGCGCTTTTATTTCTGTACCAGAAAGACGAGCGAAGTCCTTTATGAGTACTCCCAAATTTGTCGGGCTTTGGAAGCGTGTTGGCGCGTCATCATCTGACCCCGTCATAGCTGTTCGCACTTTTTTTGTTTGCTTTACAAAATATTGGTGTCGAGTGAGTTATGAATCAAAAGATTTAATATTATGTAAATGAGGTGTATATGAATATCGTGGTTGTTGGTGGCGGTGCAGGAGGTTTACCGCTGGTTACGAAATTAGGAAAACGTTTAGGTAAACGCGGCTTGGCAAATATTACATTAGTAGATGCCAGTGCGAGCCATATTTGGAAACCCCGTTTTCACGAAGTTGCCACCGGTGCAATAGATTCAGATTTGGATGCGGTGGATTACCGTGCTCATGCCCACCAAAATTATTACAATTTTTCTAAAGGCCGTATGAGCGGCTTAGATCGAGACAAGAAAGAAATTATTCTTGAACCCGCAACTGGGTCTAGCGGAAAAGAAATACTTCCTGAGCGCCGTATTCCTTACGACTACCTTGTTATTACAGTGGGTAGTCTGGGTAATGATTTCAACACCAAGGGTGTTCGCGATCATTGCTTATTCTTAGATACAAGGGAGCAGGCAGATCGTTTTCATGAGCGGTTTTTAAATCACTGCCTCAGCGCAGATTTTTATCGTGACACGGTTTCAGTTGCTATTGTTGGTGGTGGTGCAACTGGCGTAGAGCTGGCGGCAGAAATCCATCATGCAATCGCACTCCTTAAACTATATGGACACAAGGAGCTAGATCGCAGTCGTTTACAAGTACACGTTATTGAAGCGGGGCCCCGTCTGTTGCCTGCCTTAAGCGAGCAAATTGCTAGTGCAGCGCAGACTGAATTAGAAAATATGGGCGTAAAAGTACATACCGGTACCATGGTTAAGCAAGCCGATGAGCAGGGTTTTATCACCGGTGACGGCGAGCGTATTGACGCTGAATTACTGGTATGGGCCGCTGGAATAAAAGCGCCGGACGTGATTGGCGAGTGGGGGCTAGAAGTTAATCGTATTAACCAATTGGTGGTTGATCCCAATTTGCAAACTGCTGACACCGCCGTATTTGCTATAGGCGATTGCTGCGCCTGCGAACTTACTGAGGGCAAAAACGTACCTCCCCGTGCGCAGTCTGCTCAGCAAATGGCCAACCATACAGCGGCAAATTTACAGCGCATAGTGAAAGGGCAGCCGTTAAAACCTTTTAAGTATCGTGATCACGGCTCGCTAGTGTCGCTGTCTGAGTACTCAGCCTTGGGTAGTTTAATGGGCAGCGTTCGAGGTGGCAGCTTTTTCATTGAAGGCTGGATGGCGCGGATGATGTACGTCAGCCTGTATCGACTTCATCAAGCGGCGATCTATGGCTGGCTGCGTACTTTAATGCTGCTAATGGCTGGGCGCTTTAATCGTTTGTTAAGGCCGCGCTTAAAACTGCATTAAGCACATATTGGCATCTGCTTATTAGCTGGGATATCTGGTTAGGTGGAGCACTGAATGTTGGTCCTTTGTTACATCATATGATCTGTGTATTCGGTATGATCTTGGTGCTCTGTGCTGTGATGATGGGAACCCTGATGCGCATAGAGTGTGTAGAGTGGGTAGAGGGCCAGCAGTATCAGTAGTGTGGCAAAGCCATAGCGGGTAGTTGTTTTTTTTATAGCGCCGCGCAGGCCACCGCTTAAGCTTCCTATGCTTAGCACGGCGGGTGCGGTTCCCAGTCCAAAGCAGGCCATCAATATAGCGGACTGTGCGGCGCTGCTACTGAGCGCTGACCAGATCAGGGTGCTATATATGAGTCCACAGGGTAAAAGCCCCCATAAGCCACCTATAGCCAGGGCCTTAGCTGGTGTATTAATGGGAATGAGGTGTTTACTTAAGGGTTGAAGTTTTTGCCACAAACCGCCCACCACTTTTTCTAGGGTTAATGCTAAGCCCCTCCAGCCAGCAATAGACAAGGCCATAAGAATTAGCATCACACTGGCAAGAATACGAAGTCCTTGGCTGATGGGTAGTAGCTGGGTGTCGGCAAATGATCTCGCAGCGGCTATTGAGCCACCCAGAATAGCGCCCAGTAGGGCGTAGCTTGATATCCGGCCGAGCTGGAATAAGACGCTGTAGTATACGCTATGTAAGCCATTGCTTAGCTTTTGCTCGCTCGCAATTATATTACCTTGTTGGCGAGTTGGTGCAGCCACAGATGCGCTAAGTAGTCCCGTTATACCGCCACACATACCTAGGCAGTGAGGACTGCCGGCTAAACCAAGTAAAAACGCGGCGGAATAGCTAAGGGCCTCAGGCATCATCGTCGCGGCTCTCCTTTGGCTTGCGCTGGGGTAGGTCTTCGTCAAACAGAATGCGCTGACCTTCGCGATCTAGATCTTCAAATTGATCATGTCCAACTGACCACCAGAACAGAAAGGCGAGTAAGCCAAAGAATACCAGCGCGATGGGTAGCAAGATCAGCAAACTAGCCATTTGAGCCTCCGTTGATGAGGAGTTCATCTCGCGCTTGGGAGGCTGAGGACGTTGACGCTAACAAATGATCCTTTGGCGTGCGGTTTAAGCGAAGGGCATTAAATACCACAAGTAGCGAGCTAAGCGACATGCCGAGTGCGGCTAGCCAAGGTGGCACTAAGCCCATTGCAGCCAAAGGTAGGCCGAGGAGATTGTAGCCCAAGGCCCAAGACAAATTTTGAATTAATACGCGCCGGCTTTGTTTTGCTTTGTCGAAGAGGGTAACGATACTACTGAGATTATTGTCTAGTAGTACAACATCTGCTTGTGTGCGGGTGAGTTGGCTAGCGGTGGTCATGGCCACAGAGATATCTGCAGCAGCAATCACTGGCGCATCATTAATACCGTCGCCCACCATCATTACGGTGGCGCCCTGTGCTTGAAGGCGTTTCACGTGGGCGAGTTTTTGCTCGGCGCTGCATGCTGCGTAAAAGTCTTGGATACCGAGCGCTGTACTCACCTCGGCAACCTGATTGGAACTGTCTCCGCTTAGCACCTCTGTCTTAAGCCCAAGAGTTCGCAATGTGTGCAGCAGTGTTGGTGCGTCCCCACGAATTTCGTCGGCCAGATAAAAGTGGGCGAGTGGGGATGTATTGTCGCTCAGAAACACATTGAGATTGGGGCTGTTAGTTGGCGCGTCTATTCCGCAAAATGCGGCGGTGCCGATTCGATATTCTTTGCCGTTAATTAGACCTTTGATGCCAGCTCCACTGACGATTTCAATATTTTCAGGACTAAGAGTGTTGCGATGTTCTTGTTTGAACGCGTGGGAGATCGGATGAAGCGATTGCGCTTCTAAGCTGGCGGCAATATTCAGCGCAGTCTGTTCGTCAATATTGCCAAGCAAGCGACAGGACAATATATGAGGGCGACCTTCCGTGAGGGTTCCAGTCTTGTCGAAAACGACGTGGCTCACATTGCGCATTTGCTCAAGTATTCGACCGTTGCTCAGCAGTACGCCTTGTTTTCCTAGTGCTTTGATTGCTGCGGTGTAGCTGGCTGGGGTTGCCAGTGATAGCGCACAAGGGCAGCTGACCACTAAAATTGATAGTGCAATGAGAAACGCTGAATTGCTGTCTTGGCTAGACCAGTAGACAAAGCTCAGGCCGCTAACGAGCATCACCAATATTACGAAATGGCTGGCCATGCGGTCTGCTAGCTGGGCTACAGCTGGTTTGGCAGCTTGGGCCTGCTCTAGCAGTTGGTTTATTTTCGCCCAAGCGGTGTGAGAGCTCACTGCCGTGATTTCAATGTCGATATTTCCGTCGACATTGCCGCAACCTGCCATAGCGGTGTCGCCGGGTACGCAGCGGGTGGGGAGAAATTCGCCATTGAAAGCGCTGCTTTCCAAGCTGCTTTGACCTCGGCGGATAATACCATCAGCGGGGATGGTTTCTCCCGGTCGAATATTGATTAACTCGCCAACAGCCAATGACTTCACTGGGGTCCATTCGAACTCGCTGCTGCCAATATGCTTTATTTTGCGAGCTGACATGGGGAGAGAGCTGGCGCTATGTTGATGTTGTGCAACCCGCAATTGTAAATAGCGGCTTAGTAATAAGAAAAAGGTGAACATGCTTATTGTGTCAAAGTAAACATGATCACTTTGCAGCAGCGTTGCGGAAAAACTAGCGATATACGCTGCGATTAATGCGATGGAAACCGGCACATCCATGCCGGGATGTAAGCGTCGTAGGGAGCGCCAAGCATTTTTAAAAAATGGTTGTGCAGAGTAGAGCAGTACAGGGGTGGTGATAAGCAGGCTAAATACTCTAAGTAGCGTGCGGGTACCGTCGTCGATGCCTTGAAAGTCCCCAGCGTACAGTCCAATAGCCACCATGCCGGCTTGCATCATACCAATTCCAGCTACCCCTAAGCGCCGTAATAGACCGTCCATTTCGTCGTGAAGTTGTTTGTCCCGATTGCTGGCAGACCAGGGTAGGGCTTGATAGCCCAAATTTGAAAACAGATGGAATATCTGACTGACGAGGAGTGCTTTTGGATTCCATTTTACTGTCGCTACGGCATTTTGTAGGTGGACAGTGACGGACTCAATGCCCTCGACTTTTTGCAAGTGATGCTCAATTAGCCAGGCGCACGCGGCGCAGCGCAAACCGCTTACGCTGAAACGGCTTACCCAATTATCGCCGTCGCGGTGTGAGAATTCCTCAATGAGTTCTGGGTAATCAAACCGGCGGTAGTCGTCGCTGTCTTCACTGGGAGTGACCGCTGTGCTGGATCGCAATCGGTAGTAATCGTCTAAGCCTGCGGTGAGGATGAGCTGTGCAACGGCTTGGCATCCTCGACAGCACATCGCTTTGGCTGTGCCGTCAACGGTGACATGATAATCCGTGCCAGAAGGGACGACTTCGCCACAGTGGTAGCAGACATCGCTCATGGCGTCTCCGAGTAAGGGTGCTGGCTGTCTATGATGAAATGTTGGCTGAGATCGGTATTGAATTCAGTTTTTAGTCGCCAGTTTATATCATCGCTGGTATCGAAGGGAGTCAGGGTGATATACCAGCGCCCCTCTGGGTTGTGAGAAAGTTGTCCGCGGTAGTGATTGTCGCCATCTCTTAGCAATACACTTTTAATATCTAGTGTCTCATTAGTAGGGTGCTGCCAGTGCAAAACCAAATGTGGATATGGTGGCAACGACACACCGCGAAGAGTGATTTCTATGTAGTCTTGGCTGAGTTTGCCGGCGGCGCTAAGTTGCATTTGGCGGGCAGTTTCATCCTGCTTCAAATAACGGTTAATGGCTAAACCATCTTTGTAATAATCGTCACGCACTAGATTGTCGCCGTGAGTAATCGCGATGATGATAGTGATAATACTCGCGATGACTACAGCACTAGGTAGGGCGATAAGAAACCAAGGCCAAAACTGTTGGTACCACTTGCTTGTTGCGCCGGTCTTTGTGGGCATAGAGATATCCGTGATCGCGAGGCTTACTCACTTGGCGAAAAAAAGCGACTTTTGTGGCTGACAATATCGTTGTCTGTATCTAGGCGCTGTGCCTTAAATTCAATGTCAAAGGCGCCGCGCACTTGTTGCTGAGCCTCAGCGCGAAGCGTGATAGGGATATCGACGACCTCACCGCTAAGTACTTGGAATTCAATTGAGCCTATCAGTTTCAATTCCTTTGGAGCAACAACCGATAATTGGTAGCGGTGCGACTGTTGGGTTTTATTGGCGACCTTCAATGTGTAGCGATTATCTATATCACCGTTTTCTTGTTGATAATATAGGGCTTGGCGATCGCGCAATACACCGAGTTCGATGGTGTCTCGATCGGCAATTCGGTAAGTCAGTAGTCCACACATAATGACCACCGCTGAAATGTAGCCAAGTAAACGTGGGCGTAAAATTTTTGATGGCTTACCGGCTAAGGTATTCTCTGTGGTGTAGCTAATTAGGTCCTTAGGATAGTGCATTTTTTCCATTACAGAGTTGCACGCGTCTACGCATAGCGCGCAGCCGATACACTGGTATTGTAAGCCGTCGCGAATATCAATGCCGGTAGGGCATACCTGCACGCAGAGCTGGCAATCGATGCAATCTCCTAAACCGACATCGGCGGATTGTTCGTTTCGCTTGCGCGAACCGCGCTTTTCACCGCGTTTTTGGTCATAGGAAATAATGAGTGTGTCGGGGTCGAACATAGCTGATTGAAAGCGCGCGTACGGGCACATATAAATGCAAACTTGCTCTCGTAGCCAGCCGGCATTACCGTATGTTGCTAAGGTGAAAAAGGCGATCCAAAACACTGCCCACGGGTGTATGTCCAGCGTAAAAAATCCATAACTTAAATCGATAATAGGCGTGAAATATCCGACAAAAGTAAAGCCGGTATAAAATGCCACGGCTAGCCACATGCTGTGTTTAATGAATTTTTTGGCAAATTTATTTGCGCTCCATGGGGAGGCATCTAGCTTGATACGTTGATTGCGACTACCTTCGATTTTTTGCTCGATCCACATAAAAATACTGGTCCACACGGTTTGCGGACAGCTAAAACCACACCATACTCGGCCGGCAAAATTCGTTACCGTAAACAGCGCAAAAGCAGCAATGATGAGTAACCACGCTAACATGGTTAGGTCTTGCGGCCAGAAGGTGAGGCCAAGCACATTAAACTGTCGTGCAGGCAGGTCGAATAATACGGATTGTCTGCCGTCCCACTGTAGCCAAGGTAGTAGAAAATAGCCCATAAGCAGTGGCCAGCCGGTCAGCGTTCGAAGCCGTTGAAAATAGCCCTCTATTTTGCGCGTGTAGATTTTTTCACGCTTTTGGTAGAGGTCGAGCTCAGACACTTCCGCTGGTACAAATTCTTCGACGGGTATCCGGTTCGGATCATTGTCTGACGGCGCGCTACTTTCGTTGACGGGCGTATTTACATTCATTCCGGCGTTACTCTACGGCTCGCTGTTATCGGCTGGGCCGGCTTAATTGGTAGACATATGCTGTTAACAGATGAATTTTTTCTTCGCTGAGCTTGTCGTGGTGGGCCGGCATTTGTCCGTTGCGGCCGTTGGCAATACTTTGTTTAATTTGACCGGCGTCGCCACCATAAAGCCAGATGTTGTCGGCAAGATTTGGTGCCCCCATCATCTGATTGCCGCCGCCGTCTGGACCGTGACAGGCGGCACATAGCATGGCGAATTGCTTGCCGGCAGGAGTGGTGCTGTCAGCGCCAGTGCTACTTAAATTTTTAACATACTGTGTCATGGCCTCTAAACCATTGTTGTCGAGCATGTTTTTCCATGCGGGCATGACGCCGCTGCGGCCTTGATTGATAGAGGCGCGGATTTGCTCTGCGTCGCCGCCGTACAACCAGTCATGATCGCTAAGATTGGGAAACCCATAGCTGCCTTCGGCGTTGATACCGTGGCAAATGGCACAATTATTGGCAAAGATACGTTTGCCAAGACGCATTGCATTCCTGTCGCTGGCAAGGTTTGTGACCTCGGTGGCCATAAAGCCTTTATAAAGTTCTGCGGTTGCTTGTTCGGCTTCGGCGACTTCTTTTTCCCATTTGCCTACGGAAGTCCAGTTCAATAAGCCGGGGAAATTACCTAGACCGGGGAAGGCGATAAGATAAGCAACGGCAAAAACAATACTGACAACAAACATTTTAAACCACCACGATGGTAGTGGATTGTCGTATTCCTCAATGCCATCGTATACATGGCCGGTTGTTTGGTTTTCTTTTGAACCGGTGATTTTGCGATTGCTAAACAGTAGCCAGGTAATCAAAACAAGGGAGATTACCGTAAGGGCGATGATCCATATGCTCCAAAAACTACTCATTGCTGCTCTCCACTTTTTTGGTATGGGATACACTGCGACCAAGCTCATCGTCGGCAAAAGGCAGTAGGGCGGCATCCTCAAAGTAGGCTTTGCGGCTTTTACGAAATACACTGAAGCTCAAAGTAATAAAGGTAATGAATACCAGCAGTGTTGCTAGCGCTCTCAAGCTGTCTTGATCCATATTGATTATCCTTTGGCTACTAGCGTTTGTATTTGATCAGGGTGCCTAACTGTTGCAGATAGGCAATCATGGCATCAATTTCTTTTTTACCAGCTACCGCGGCAGCGGCACCTTCTATATCGGCGTCGGTATAAGGCACCCCGACCTTGCGCAGGGCGGCCATTTTTCTACCAACCATGTCGGCATCGATGGTGTTGTTAAATAGCCAAGGGTAGGCCGGCATAATCGATTCAGGCACTACTGCACGGGGATCGAATAAATGCGCGCGGTGCCATTCATCACTGTAGCGCTCACCTACACGGGCGAGGTCTGGGCCGGTGCGTTTGGAACCCCAGAGGAAGGGGTGCTCGTATACGCTTTCGCCCGCGACCGAGTAGTGGCCGTAGCGCTCGGTTTCAGAACGCATTGGGCGAATCATTTGGGAGTGGCAGACGTGACAACCTTCTCGAATGTAAATATCGCGGCCAGTTAACTGCATGGCATTGAGGGGTTTTAAGCCTTTGATCGGTTCCGTGGTTTCCTTTTGAAACGCCAGGGGCACTAACTCAACCAGAGCGCCAAAGCTAATAGCAATAATGATAAAAATAATCATTAGGCCGATATTTTTTTCTACGAGATCATGATTCATGCTGCCACCTCTGCAGAGCGATTAGCCTTGGATAACGCCTCACCGTTGCGAATGGTTTGCCATACGTTCCAGGCCATCACTAACATACCGAATAAGAAGATACAGCCGCCAATGAAGCGGACAATGTAGCCGGGGTGGCTTGCGAGTACTGATTCTGCAAAGCTGTAGGTTAGGCTGCCGTCGCTGTTATAGGCGCGCCACATTAAGCCTTGTACGATGCCGTTGACCCACATAGAGGCGATGTACAGAACGGTACCGATGGTCGACAACCAAAAGTGGAGGTTAATTGCTGGAATACTGTGCATTTTTTCCTTGTCGAATAGTACTGGTATTAAATGATAGATCGTTCCGATTGAGATCATCGCTACCCAGCCAAGTGCGCCAGAATGCACATGGCCAATGGTCCAGTCAGTGTAGTGCGACAGTGAATTGACGGTTTTAATTGCCATCATCGGGCCTTCAAATGTCGACATGCCGTAAAACGAGAGGGATACAACCAAAAAACGCAAAATAGGGTCGGTGCGCAATTTATGCCATGCGCCCGATAAGGTCATCATCCCGTTAATCATGCCGCCCCATGATGGCGCCAGTAGAATGAGCGACATCACCATACCCAAACTTTGCGCCCAGTCAGGAAGCGCTGTGTAGTGTAAGTGGTGAGGGCCAGCCCAAATATACACGGATACTAGCGCCCAAAAATGCACAATAGACAATCGGTAGGAATACACTGGTCGCTCAGCCTGTTTGGGCACGAAGTAGTACATCATGCCTAGAAAACCTGCTGTTAGATAAAACCCGACTGCGTTATGTCCGTACCACCATTGGATCATGGCATCTACTGCGCCGGAGTAGATAGAGTAAGATTTAGTTAGGCTAACGGGTACCGCCAAGCTGTTCACAATATGGAGAACGGCCACTGTGATAATAAACGCGCCGTAAAACCAGTTTGCTACGTAGATATGAGACATCTTTCGTCTCATGATAGTGCCGAAAAACACAATAGCGTAGGCGACCCAAACAAGGGTGATTAATATATCAATCGGCCACTCCAGCTCGGCATATTCTTTTGTGCTGGTGTAGCCCATGGGCAGTGAAATTGCTGCCAGTACGATAACAAGCTGCCAGCCCCAAAATACAAAGGGGATAAGTGGACCGCCAAACAGACGAGCTTGGCAGGTGCGCTGCACTACAAAGAAAGACGAGCCCATGAGGGCGCACCCACCAAAGGCAAAAATAACCGCATTGGTATGCAGGGGACGTAATCGTCCGAAGCTAAGCCATGGGGTGTCGAAGTTGAGCACCGGCCACACCAGCTGTGCGGCTAGCAGAACGCCTACAGTCATGCCGACAATACCCCATACGACCGCCATGACCGTGAACATTCGCACTGCATCGTAGTCGTATTGGGGTTGAGGATGTTGCGCGTCCATATGGATTCCTTTCGTCTTGAGTGCGGAAAATGTGCAGTGTCAGTATTATCCCAAGTCTTCATGGCTTACGTTTTGATTTAGATCAAAACTAGCAGTAGCTGGGGAAAAGAATAGGGTTTTGCTAGTGAGCTGGTGGTTTTAGCCGTCGATAAAAACCGGCGCCAGCCCCATTTCCCAGAGGATGACAACACTGCCCATAAGAGCCATAAATATCACCATGCACACCCCTACGACCGCTGAGGCGTATAGGAACCCGCGCTCTGCGGGTATTCCCATTACTGCGGGAATACCAATGTACAAAAGGTAAACCGCCCAACTAAGGCTGGCGATACCCAGCAAAAGGTCTAGCCAGAAAATGGGGTAGAAGCCACATAAACCGGCAATAAAAAGAGGGGTTGCGGTGTAGCTGGCTACAACCATGCCTTTGGTCATACTGGATTGGCTGCCATAGGTTTCAGCCATCCAGTGAATGAAGTACCCAATAATGGCGAGTGAACCGAGCATGGCGATATAAAAGGCAATGACAATGCGTAAAGCGCTGGCTTCGGTGAGTAGAACTATCTCGCCGTCACCTACTGTCCAGCCTATTTTGGTGGCGCCGTAATACCACGCAACACAAGGGCCTAGGGCGAAAATAATGGCGTAAAGTAGCTTGCCGGAAAGAGCTGTGTCAGGCAGCTCGCCCACAGTGTGCCACTGCTGACGAGGGCTTAATAGAAACCCCAATGGGTTGCTAACCAGTGTAGCCATGTTTTCTGCTCTCTTGTGTTTTTGTCTCTATTGGCACGATAACAGCATTATCCGCAGGCCTAATTGATTTATGTCAATTAGCCCGTTGATAAAAGCCGGTACTGCCAAATTACTTATTATTTTGAATTATTTTATAGTTCTAGTTTGCTAAAGATGCAACTCGTTTAAGTGCATCAATATCCAAAACTAAGATCTCCTTTTTATTGATTTTTATGAGTCCTTGCTTGGCAAAGCGACTGAATACTCGGCTGACCGTTTCAATAGTGAGGCCGAGGAAGTTGCCTATATCTGTGCGTGACATAGGAAGCCGAAAACTGAAGGCCGATAAGTTGCGTCTGGCGTTGCGCGCCGAAATACTTACCAGCAAAGACGCGAGCCGCTCTTCTGCGCTGTGCTTGCTAAGTAAGGTAATATGGCGTTGATCCTCAACAATTTCTTGGCTTAGCAATTTAAAAAAATGCTTTTGCATATTGGGTAAACGGCCGCTTAAGTCTTCTATTTTTGAGAAGGGAATTTCGCAAATTGCCGACACTTCCATGGCTTGCGCGGAATTTGCGTAGCGATTTTGGCCAATGCCATCCATGCCAAGTATTTCGCCTGGCAAATAAAAGCCGGTGACTTGTTCTTCGCCCTTGTCGGACACACGATAGGCTTTTACTGACCCTGAGCGCACTGCAAAAATAGAGTTGAAATTGTCACCCTCGCGATAGAGGAGTTCGTCTGTTTGTAGTGGACGGCCTCGCTGTACGATCTCGTCAAGTTGTACAACCTCGTCTTGTGCCAAGGCCAGCGGGAGGCAAATTGCACTGAGCCGGCAGCTTGAGCAATTTTGTCTCGCGTTATGCGGGCAAATCTTGTCTTCGGTGCTGTGTGCGCTGCTTGTAATCACATGGACGGCCTTGGTTATTACCGCAAATGGGTAGCCATCAGTTTTACTTAAAGTGCCGCTAAAATTCAAGCTTTTAACGGTTTTGGCCAGCTATGCTGCCTAAAAGTGGTGGCTTGTATAGCGATGACATTAGACCGTTTTTGAGTAGGACTGTGTGCCTTTGTGTAAATATTGATCAAATACCATACAGACATTGCGCAGCATTAGTCTTCCGACATCGCTAACGAGGATACCGTCGGCAGATATAGTTATTAAACCGTCTTGTTGCATTTCCCTTAGTGTCGGTAGCAGGTCGGCAAATTTCTCCCAAAATGAGTGTTTAAATTTCATCAAAAATGCATAGGCAGAGACGCCAAGGTTGCAAGCAAGCTCCATAATCACGTAAGCACGTAGTTCGTCTTCTGGTGTTTTGACCAGTCCTTTGTCAATCGGCAGTTGGCCGGCATCGAGTTTTTGGTAGTAGCTTGCTAAGTCTTTGTTGTTTTGCGCATAGCAATTGCCGATGGAGCTGATGGCAGACACACCAATACCGAGTACATCGGGGGCTAGACGAGTTGAGTAACCTTGAAAGTTACGTTGCAGACGACCTTCTTTTTGGCAGCGTGCTAGCTCATCGGTGGGGCGAACAAAATGATCCATGCCAATATAAATATACCCAGCTTCGCTTAAACGCTTGTTAGCCAACAGAATCATGGCAAGTTTTTCGTCACTGCTAGGTAAAGTGTGGCGCTCAATTGCGCGCTGAGGCGGAAAATGCTCCGGAAGGTGGGCATAGTTGTAGAGTGATATTCGATCTGGCTGTAGCGCGATTACATCGTCTAGACTGCGGTCTAAGGTTTCGCAGGTCTGCAGCGGTAAGCCGTAAATAAGATCAAAGCTAATTGAGTTGAAGCGTAGCGCTCTGGCGGCATCTACTAGCTGAAAAATTTGCTCTGTTCGCTGTACCCGATTGATGGCTTTTTGAACTTGGGGGTCCGTATCTTGGATGCCAAAACTCAAGCGATTAAAGCCCAGTCCGCGGAGTAGCGCCAGCCGCCTGTCATCGACTGTGCGGGGGTCAATCTCAATAGAGTATTCTCGTTGTTGACTGTCTTCGAAGTTGAAATGACTAGCTAGAAGATGAATTAATTCGGTTAGCTCAGCGTCGTCTAAATACGTTGGCGTGCCTCCGCCAAAATGCAGTTGGCTAACTTTGCGAGGTGCACAAATATGTTTAGATAGTAGCTCAATCTCAATGGCTAAGTGGTCTAGATATTGACGAGTAGCATTGGGGTTTTTAGTAACTATTTTATTGCAGCCGCAGTAGTAGCATAGCCAGCGACAGAATGGGATGTGGACGTAGAGAGACAAAGGCGCTGCGTAGTTGCCGACCTTGTCCAGATGTTGCATGTAATTGGTGTCGGTGAACTCCTGCTTAAACTGCAATGCGCTTGGGTAGGACGTATAGCGGGGGCCCTGGGTGGTGTATTTGGCTACCAGCTCTGAATACGGTGTTTGTGTCGTCGTTGTGTAGTCAGATGATGCAACGGTTATGGTCATAGGGGGCTCGCTGGTTCACTGGGCATCGTTGCTGGTGGGTGACAAGCTGACGGCCGTCACATTGTTGGCGGTGTTCCTGTTGGCATTTGCTCGTAATTGCTCATTTACGGTGTGCCAATCGCTTTCATTGAAACGCTGCTTAATGGCGTCGAAAATATTTCGCTCGGCACGGATGTGACTAATTTGTTTTGCGCAATAGTGACGGCTAAGCTGCAGGGTTTGATGGGAGGGGGGCGATTCCAAGCTCTGACACTCTTGGTATATACCGCTTAATTCAACACTCAGTGCTTCAAGATGGGGGTGTTCTTTTAGCAACTCATTTACAGCTTTAAAACTAATACTAGGCTTAGATAACAGCTGATTAAAAAGTACATCTTCTGTCGGATGGTGCCATATTTCAGGGTAGACTCGGATGTAGTTAAGAATGTTAAGAATTTTCGTGCAGTTGTCGCCATTGCTGTAATGGTTAAGCTCATTACTTAGTGAATACATCATTTGCAATATACGATGGTGATCTTGTTCTAGTTGATCTAGTAAATACTGCATGACGAAGTCTCTCGAGGGATATACTACAGATCGCGTCTGCGGCTTGTTCCGCTGAATCTCAAATTTATCAGGGTTTGATTTTATCCATCTTGATATAGGTCAAGTGCCCTGCTTATAGTGTCACTTGGTTTTACGTTGCTGGGAATATCATGTCTTTAAAACACGTTGGTCTTAGGTTTGTAGATATTGAATCTTGCGTTGATGAGATCATACGTCGGCTGGGTAGCGATTTACGCGTCGCTATGCCGCTGGGTCTGGGTAAGCCAGTTGAATTAATTGATGCCTTGTATCGCCGAGCATGTGATGACTCTGATCTTTCATTGACGATTTTTACCGCACTTAGTTTAGAGCGCCCTCGGGAGAGCAATCCTATTCGCGGACGCTTGCTTAATCCTGTTTTTGACAGACTGTATGCTAATTACAGTGAGCCACTGTATCTGCAAGATGAGCGCAAAGGTCAACTACCGGCGAATATATCACTCTGCGAATTTTACTTTAAAGCGGGGAGTCGCTTAGGTCATGCTGCTGCGCAGCAGAATTACATTAGTTCTAATTACACTCATGCTGCGCGTGATGTAGTCGCCAGAGGTAGCAACCTTGTTATTCAATTACTAGCACGAGAGGGCGATAGGCTCAGTATGAGCTGTAATCCCGACACTTCGGCCGAGGTAGTTGCGCGCTTAAATGATGAGGGCCGAGATTATGTGGCAGTGGGCGTGGTGCACCCCGATTTGCCCTTTATGTATGGTGACGCCGAAGTTGATGCTGATCAGTTTGATTTTTTAGTGGCAACAGATAGTGAGCAGCACGGTTTATTTCAAGTGCCGCATTTAGCGCCGATTCCCGATACTGACTACGCTATCGGTTTGCGGGCGAGTGCGTTAATTGCGGATGGTGGAACCTTGCAGCTTGGCATTGGCGCAATGGGCGATGCGATAGTTCAATCAGTATTGCTCCGACATCAGCGCAATGAAGACTATCGCGAGTTATTGAAAAAATTTGATGTCGATGAGCATTGCGCGCAGTTAGTGGAAACCGTTGGCGGGCGCGGTGTATTTGAAAAGGGTTTATATGGTGCGACGGAAATGTTTGTGGAGGGGTTTCTGCATTTATTTCAGGGTGGCATCTTACGTCGTCCGGTCTATGATTTTTGGGCCTTGCAACAACTTATCAATCTTGGCCAGTGCAATCCGGAACAACTAGATCCGGCGTGCTTAGTGGCGATGGCGGAGCTGGGGGTGCGTGAGCTTAGGGGTAAAGACTTTGATATCTTGCAGTATCACGGTTTTTTTAGAGACGATTGCTACTATAAAGAAGGGCAGTTGTTTTCGTCATCGGGTGTATCTTGTGCGGCAAATATGGCCAACCCTACTAGCCAGCAGTTCATAGCAACACACTGTTTGGGCTCGCAATTGCGTAACGGCAAAGTCATGCACGGCGGCTTTTTTTTAGGGAGTGACGCATTTTATCGCGCGCTTCGGGATATGCCAGAAGACGAACGACGCAAATTGGCAATGTGCGGCGTCGATAAGATTAATCAGTTAGATCAAAATCCACGCTTATATAAGGCGCAGCGCCAAACAGCGCGTTTTATTAATACTGGTCTGAATGTGAGTCTAAACGGCGCAGTAGCATCTGATACCTTGGAGAATGGCCAGGTATTGTCCGGTGTGGGAGGGCAATACAATTTTGTGGCGATGGCGCACCAGCTTGGGGGCGGGCGCTCGGTGTTGATGATTCGCGCTAGTCGCGTACAGGGTGGGAAGGCGCTATCTAATGTTGTCGCTAGCTACGGCGCCTGCACTATTCCTCGTCATTTACGGGATATTGTCGTCACTGAGTATGGCATTGCAGATTTGCGATCGAAAACCGACGAAGAAGTTTGTATCGCCCTAATAAATATTGCAGATTCGCGTTTTCAAGATGAATTGCTGGCAGCCGCGAAGACCGCCGGAAAGCTATCACCATCATATACAGTGCCATTGCAGTTTAGGAATAATCTTCCCCATGTGATCAGTGCCAAGGTTGCATGGGCGCGAGCGAAGGGTATGATGCCGGCATATCCCTTTGGCTGTGATTTCACTGAGGCGGAATTGGACGCGGCGAAATGCTTAAAAGCGGCCGCAGATTTGAGCTTGACCCAGAAGATCGTCGCCATAATAAATGGCGGCGAGGAGACGGAATTAGCGAGCCGTATTTTGTCGGTATTAGGGCTTTGTGAACCGCTGGGATTTAAAGATAAATTGATTAAACGCCTGATTCAGCGGCTAGCAAGATAAAAATTTTAATTGAATTGCGTCTAACGACTAAAATATATTGCGATGACCGTCACAAAATGAGCTATTTATTTGACTCGTTAATATGCTTAAAAATATCGATATGTATTTGTTTTTATTGATAATAAAAATTGTGTTCTGCCATAGTTTAGGGGATATACACACTCCCAATTTGAGTGATTATTAACTATTGTACATGTCAGGGTTAATGTTACCTCTGTATTTGGGTCAGTATTTTGAGCCATTTGGCGGTGACGCATTTAGTACAATAGGTGTAACGTGAATAAAAAATTAGCAAGCTATGCATTCTGTTCAATATTTTGCGCGTCGGCATCCTCGGTGTTTGCAGAGTCAGAAAGTTGTTTAGATTGGGAGGTGCAGACCTTTCCCGCTAGCTCAGCAAATTCCAGCTGTTCTTACTTTAACCACGATAAAGTATCAACGCGATTTACCGTTCACAATGTGTGTGATACCAAGGTGAGTGGTGTCTTTAGTTACTACAAAGAAGATATGAATAATAAATCCGTGATGAGTGTGCAGCCCTTTGCTGTTAATCCCGGTGCTAGTCAAGAAATTGCTAATCCCTGTGGCTTACAAAGTAGTGCCGCTTATCAAGTCTCGCAGGTTACTTCTTTTGAAGGTGATTTGAGCGTGAAATAGTTACGCTCGGTTCATTAAAGTTTAAAAACTTATCGTACTTTGATGTCTTAGCTTGGCTAGGTGGTGGGTGGACCGGAGCGAGATATCGCTCCGGTCCACTAGCCTTAGTTACCGATCACTTTGTTGCCATTGATTGACAGGCTTACGATGACGTTTTCGGTGTCGCCTGCAACAGATTTAACGAAGAATCCATGATCAACCGAAATCCACGTTGTACTCGTGCCGCTATTGTTTCCGTCGAAGCTGGTGGTTTGAGTGAATTTACACGTTTCAAACGTCCCCGCCGGTACGGTAATAGACTCACGACCTACGTAAGTGCGGTTATCAACTACGTTTGTGGTAATCGTTTGGGTGGGTAACTGCGTACCGCCAAATGAAGATTTTGTTTCAGTTGTTTGAACATAGCTGTGTGAATAGCTTTGACCAGCAGTTAGATTAAAGCGATCTTCTTTTGGAGGATCTTGCGAGATAGTTGCTTGCACAGTTACGCCACTTTCTGTTGTCGCATCAGGTACAACGCCATATACCAGCAAGGTGGTGTTATTGTCCGTGAGGCCAGTATAGGTATAAGTAATTGAGTCAGAGTTAATTTCTGGGTTCGTTGCAGAGCGAGCCTTCACGACAGATTTACTTTCAGTCGCTTGGCGTCCTTTAAACGTCGCAGTTCCTAGCACATCGGTAACCGCGGTTGTCAGCACTGTTGCGCCTTGAGCTGCATTTGTTGAGTTGTAGACGTGCTCAACATGTGTGCCGGCCTTGTCAGTTAACGGGTTTAAACAGGCTACTGCCGAGCCACCGCTGCTTACGCCGCCGTTATCACCACCGGTGTCGCCGCCGTTGTCACCACCAGTGTCACCTCCAGTATCTCCACCGGTGTCGCCACCAGTATCGCCGCCAGTGTCACCTCCAGTATCTCCACCGGTGTCGCCACCAGTATCGCCGCCGGTATCACCGCCAGTATCGCCACCGGTATCACCACCGGTATCGCCTCCGGTATCACCACCAGTATCGCCACCGGTATCACCACCGGTATCGCCTCCGGTATCACCGCCAGTGTCGCCACCATTATCGCCGCCAGTATCTCCACCGGTATCACCACCAGTGTCTCCACCGGTATCACCGCCAGTATCGCCTCCGTTACCTTCGTCAGCCGCTCCTAAATTCGTGGAGGTCGGATTGTTGTCGGCTGCGCTTCCTTCATAGTTGTAGTCATTGGCTGCGATTGACAGCGCGGAGCTCATGTCACTAATAAAGTCGGTGTAAGGCGTGGGGATGTCGATGCCGTTTGCTTTGCTATCAATTTTTCCGTCAACTAAGTCTTCAGCTAGTTTTCTCGTTATTGCTAGCGCCGGCGTACCTGAAACGTCGTCTTTTCCGAGCTCAGCCAATGCTGCAAGAATTAAGGCGTAGTTGCCTGATGCTGTAGCAGGTATTGAGCTATTGCTACCGTCAAGCAAAAGCGGTGCTGTCAGTATATTGTCGATGCTGGGTGCTAATACTGCTTTAATTTTATTATTTAGTTCAAGCACTTTAGAGCTTGTTAATGGGAAGGCAATTTCTCGGTTAGCTAATTGATAAGCTAACTCCGTTAAGGGGGTAATTGCCAATGCCTTAACGCTGTCTGCAATAGCGTGCAGTTTTGTACCAACGGGTAGGCTAACAAACGTGCCAAGAGCTTCATCGTAATAGGTGGTTTCTGCCGTTGCAGTAAGTACCGCGACAATGGGGCCGCTATAGTTTTCTATAGTAATATCAAGTAGGCCATCTCCACCGATTGTTCCACTTGCTAATAGCGTGCTGCCATTGTTTGAAAAGATCTGCGCATCGGCATTCATGACTAAGCCTAATGACGGACTTAGGGTCACGGTTGACGACGAGGTGGGATTTGGTGACGAGTTACGTGATACTTCGTCTTCAAAACATGCAACTAATACGCTCGCACTTACTACGGGAATTAGTGTTTTAACGATCCATTTCATTTGAAGCACTCCTGCGGTCCTTTTTGATTTTTGATGATTTACATAGCTAAGTTTCAGCGTCTTGTCGTAATTTTTCCGTCGGTATTGCCCTGGGCATCACATTCTTGGGCTTTCCCATTTTGTTGAGGTAAGCCGTAAAAGTTGATGTTTTTTAGCAATTGCGGAAGAAAATATTACTGAAACGTTCTGTTTCTACGTGCGTGAATTTAGAGCCAAGGAGCAGTATTTATGAATGGCGATATGCTCGCTACCCCCTGAATAGGGGGGCGATGAGGTGCTGCTGATGTGGGATGTGCGCGGTAAAGCCGGTAGATAAGGCCCCACAGCAAACTTGCTTGCGGGGCAAACTCGCTTAGCGCGCGGTAAAGCGATCTAGCGACATGGCCATTACGCTGTCGGTGCTGCTATTCATGCAGCCAGCGTGACCTTTGGCGCGGGGCAGTAGGCGAGAGAAGTAGAACTCAGCGGTTTCCAGCTTCGCTTCATAAAATGCCTTGTCCTCACCACCTTCAGCCAGTTTATTTGCAGCGACTTCGGCCATCATTGCCCAGTAGTAGGCCATAGACAAATAGCCGCTGTACATCAGGAAGTCAAAGGAGGCTGCGCCAACTGCATCGCGGTTTCTTGATGCGCGGGCAACCATTTTGACGGTGTGCCAATTCCAGGCCAAGGTGTAGCCGATTAATTTGGCTGAATAGCAGCGGCGCTTACCACTGATTAAATTCTTAAAGCCGAATTTATATAATTTTTTGCAGAAACCGCCGTAGAGTTTGAATCCATCTAATACAACTTTGCGACCGATAAGATCCATGGCTTGAATGCCGGTCGTACCTTCATACATGGTGGCAATGCGGGCGTCGCGATAGATTTGCTCCATGCCATGTTCTTTAATAAAGCCGTGGCCGCCAAATACCTGCATAGCATTACTGGCAGACTCTAGACCCGTTTCGGTTAAGAAGGCTTTTAGGATGGGAGTTAAAAACCCAAGCTCGTTTTCTGCAGCGTCGCGATCTTCCTGTGACTCTGCTTGCACCATGCGGTCAGAATATTTTGCTGCATCGTAAATCATGGCGCGCCCACCTTCCGCAAAAGCTCTTGCGGTTAGTAGCATACGACGCACATCGGGGTGGTGAATGATCGCATCGCCGGCTTTGTCTGGATTTTTAACGCCAGATAGCGAGCGCATTGAGTAGCGGTCTAGCGCATAGGGCAGGGCATTTTGATACGCCAATTCAGACGCTGCCAAACCTTGAATAGCAGTACCGATACGGGCGGTGTTCATGAAGGTGAACATCGCATTCAGGCCTTCGTTCTCTTGACCAAGCATATAGCCGGTTGCATCGTCGAAGTTGATAACGCAGGTTGCGTTACCGTGAATACCCATTTTATGTTCAATGCTGCCACACTTCACACCGTTGCGGTCGGTGATCGTGCCGTCTTCGGTGGTGTTGAATTTGGGCACGATGAATAGTGAAATTCCTTTGGTGCCTTCTGGTGCACCAGGGGTACGGGCGAGCACAATGTGGATAATGTTTTCCGCTAGATCGTGTTCACCTGCAGAAATAAAAATCTTGCTGCCAGTAAGTTTATAGCTGCCATCAGCTTGGGGCTCGGCTTTACTGCGCATTTGGCCGAGGTCAGAGCCGCAGTGAGCTTCTGTCAAACACATGGTGCCGGTCCACGTTCCTTCGCATAATTTGCTTAAATAAAGCTGCTTTTGCGCTTCGGTGCCGTGCACATAAAGGGTGTTCATCGCGCCTAGGCTAAGACCGGGATACATTCCCCAAGACCAGTTAGCGGTGCCAACTAGTTCAGATTTAATTAGGCCCATAGACATAGGTAGACCTTGGCCGCCGTATTCAACGGGGTGAGACAGACCTTGCCAGCCGCCTTCAACCCACATTTGGTAGGCCTCTTTAAAGCCCTCTGGCGTAGTCACTTCACCATCATTCCACTGGCAGCCTTGCTCGTCGCCAACTTGGTTTAGTGGTGATAGGACTTCTTCTGCGAATTTTGCCGCCTCGAGGGTAATGGCTTCTACCATATCGGGTGTTGCTTCAGCGCCCGCAGGAATAGTTTGGTAATGGGCGTTGAAGTCCAGTAATTCGTTAATAACGAAATTGATGTCGCGTACTGGAGCTTTATATGTAGTCATAATGTGCCTCTGCTGTTCCCGTTTATCGGGGATCAATTACGGATTGAAGCATAACGGATGCACCAAAGGGGTAAATTGGCCGCTTTGAGTCAGAAAGATGACGATTCGGTCAATGCCTCTAGGGCGCAAGCGTGTGCAACAGGATAGCGCTATCACTTGTCAGAGCTGTTACTTTCAATTGTCGCGTGTGCAGTAGTTGCCGCAAAGGCTTGAGCCGTATGCTCTGCAGCGCGATACTGGGCCTCTTCCGCAAGGAGAATACTATGCAAGTTGAATACGCCGTGTGTTTTGAAAGGCATCCCCTGCCTGCAGGAGGGTATTTGGCCCAGCTTACACTTAATGCGCCAAGTCGTTTGAATGCATTAAGTTCTGAAATGGTGACCTTGCTGCATCGCTTACTACTGGAAATTCGCGATGATGCTGAGGCTGTGGCGGTATTTATAGATGGCGCCGGTGAGCGGGGCTTTTGCGTGGGGGCGGATACCTTGCGACTCCGCGAGTCGGCCCTCGCCAACCCGGGTGGTGCGGCGGTAGAGGCAGATGCATTCTTTGCTCATGAATACGCGGCGGCACATTTAATTCACCGTTTTCCAAAGCCGGTGGTGTGTTGGGGCAGCGGTATTGTGATGGGTGCTGGCTTGGGGCTTATGGCAGGCGGCAGTCATCGCATTGTCACCGGTAGCAGTGTGCTGGCTATGCCTGAAATCAGTATCGGTTTATTTCCCAATGTTGGCGCCAGTTGGTTTTTGGGGCAAATGCCGGGCGCTACGGGTTTGTTTACCGCTTTAACAGGGGCGCATTTGTCGCCGGCCGACGCCCTGTATGCGGGGTTGGCGGATTATTGTCTGCGCGATAACAGTAAAGAGCAGGTTTTACGCAGAATTATAAACTTAGACTGGTGCGATGATCCTGAGTGGAATGCCGAGCACTTAACCGAATGCCTCACCGATATTGAGGCCGAGCAGGGCGTAATACTGCAGCAGGCCTCATTGAAAGATCACCGAGCATGGATAGATGATGTCTGTAGCCTAGCGTCGCCATCGCTTATAGAGAAGGGGATCTGTGGCTATTCCGGCAATGCCGAGTGGCTGCAACTAGCCGCGCAGGGTTTGGCGCGGGGGGCATCGAGCACCGCGAAACTGATCTTTAGGCAGCTAGCTGAGGGCCGCAGTTTAAGTTTGGCCGATGTGTTTAAAATGGAATTGGTATTGTCATCGAATAGGGTGCGAGACCCCGAGTTTGCCGAGGGCGTGCGAGCGCGCTTAATTGACCGCGACCGCGATCCGCACTGGTGCTATAAGAGTATTGCAGAGGTACCCGACTCAGAAACCGATGCATTATTTTTGTCGCCGTGGCCGCAAAGCCCCTTGGATGCCTTGTTTGCCTTATAGGTTTCTTTCACGATAAATAGATCGCGCTATGTTTTTCAGCCACTGTCCCAGTTGCGGTTCTATTTAATTTAGTGAAAGCAAAATATCGCAAATATCTACAGCAGTTCGTCCAGAAATACATCTAGCTTCGGGTGCTCATGTTGTACACGCCTGACGCCACTGGCGAGAATTTTGTCGGCGCGCACGGGGCCAATGTTTTCGCAGAGCAAGACGTAGTATTGGTTTAGTAATTTTTGTAGCAATGCCGGAGAGGCATTGCCCAGCTCTAGGGCTTGACGGTTACCCAGCCAACACTGCAAGGCTTCTAAGGTGGGAAGCGGCAATTGCCGCTGGCGTAATGCGGCAAATAGATCGATACGCAGTTTGTGCTGCAATTCGTCGTCTAATTGGCTCATCATTGCCAGCATTAATTCTGCGAAGGCTTGGCTGGCGGAAACGGGGTTTATGGCCATACTTTCCGCATCACTACCGCGAGGATCGGCTAATAGCGTGGCGCTGTCTTGGCTCATCGCCTTGATTAAACTGCGTAAAATAGCCGAGCGCTTTTCCTTAAGATCCTGCGTCTGGCAAATATCTGCTACAAAGCGCTGTAACGCTAAACTTGGTTGATCGATATAACGGTTTTCCCAATGTTTTACCGCTTTTAATACCGTCGCTTCGTCCATAAATTCCTGTAGGCCGGAGTATATAGCGCGCCGGCGGTCACTGACGCTGCGCTGATTCATCGCTGTAGATCCATATTGCTGGCGCGATCTGCGGTATAGGCAATATCGCCGGAGTTAAATTCTGGATAGCCAATCTCGGCGTGTTCGCTTAGATCCAGACCCCGTTGTTCGTGCTGGCCGGGTGCGCGTAAGCCCATGAATAGATCAATGACAAAGTACATGATTAAGGCGCAGCTAAAAGTCCAAATAAAGCAGGCGCCAATGCCGATGAGTTGAACGGTAATTAATTTTCCATCAAACATATTTCCCGTGAAAAACATGCCGGCAGCGAGGGTGCCCCATGCTCCGGCAAAGCCATGCACCGAAACTGCGCCCACCACATCGTCAAGTCGCATTTTTAGCATCACTTGGCTACCTAACATACAAATAATGCCGCCAATACCGCCAGTGACGACGGCGTAGAGCGGTAGCATTGAGGCGCAACCCGCCGTAATGGCGACGAGGCCCGCAAGGCTGCCGTTAATCGTATCGGTTAGCAGGATAGGTTTGCGCATGAGCACGGCCAATAGCATGCTGGCGCAGGCTCCTGCAGCAGCAGCTAGTTGGGTATTTAAATTGATTAGGCCAATATCGACTGATGCGCTTAAGGTCGAACCGCCGTTAAAGCCAAACCAGCCGAACCACAATATGAAGCCGCCCAACGCGACCAGTGTGAGGCTGTGACCCCGCAGTTCTCGCGGTTTTCCGCTTTTATCAAATCGTCCCAAACGGGGGCCAAGTATGATTACCCCCGCTAGAGCGCACCAAGCCCCAACAGAGTGAACGACGGTAGAGCCGGCAAAATCTATGAAGCCCATTTTTGCGAGCCAGCCATCGGCGTTCCATACCCAGCTGCCAAAAATGGGGTAGATAGCGGCGGTGATGATTACGGCGCCCACTAAGTAGGCGTCAAAGCGAGTTCGCTCAGCCATTGCGCCACTGGCAATGGTGACCGCAGTGGCGGCAAACATGGTTTGAAATAATAGGGTGCCGTAGGTTGTGGGGTCGCTGTCGTTAATTAAAAACAAATCGGTGCCAATCAAACCACTGGGATTGCTCCCGAACATGAGACCGTAGCCCAGTGCCCAGAAAATAAGGGTGCCGATGCACACATCCATATAGTTTTTCATCACCACGTTTAGGGAGTTTTTGCTCCGCGACATGCCAGACTCTAATAGGGCAAAACCAGCCTGCATAAGAAAAACCAAGGCGCTAGCTGTGACCAGCCATACCATATTGGTGGCGGCGCTTAAGTCGGCAATGTCGTCGGCAAACACTAGCGAGGAAAAAAGAAGCGCAGAGAGCGTTAGGGTAATGCGTGCTGTTTTCATTCGGACCCTTCGTCTAATTATGGCGGCGCACTGAATCGGCGCAGCGCTAAGGTCCAGTGTGCAACTGCTGTGCCATAAGTGGATGATTAAATATAAGTAGTCCTGAATTAGGCGCTGGAATTTGAAGGCTTCTAGGAGATTTGAAATAAGCGGAGCACCCAATTGGTTCTTGGTGGCAATTTGTGTGCTTTGGTGGTGCGCTTTAGTGGCATTGAAAGGGTTTTTTGGTCATAGCTAAAATCAATGAATATAAGTGGAATAATTAATTTTATATATCAAATGGTAATCATTATCATTTGTTGTAAATCGCTTAGCAGCTCATAGGGGCTCGCCGCGAAAACAAACCATGTGTGAATGAAATGACCGAGGAGGCCATTATGAAAAAGACAATCAGTTTCGCCATGATGCATTTCTGTGTGGCTTTTTCCGTTGCTTATATTATGACCGGTAGCGTGGTGGTAGGTGGGATGTTGGCTTTAATCGAGCCAGCGGTGAACACAGTGGTGTTTTACTTCCACGAGAAAGCCTGGACACACTTTGACCGTCCGCCGCGCGCTTTGCGTGAAGATGCTGCAATGGCGGTGATGTGAATAAGTCCTGCATAGCACGATGAGTTAGCAAAAATTGCTACTAGGTATTACTCATTGCTCTAAGTTGGGACTTGCGTGGCGACATCCACAGAAAAACTGCGGCGGCGACCAACAGGCTGATGTTGATACCTAATGGCGCGGCTTGAAATGATTTGCTGCCGAACAGGATGCCGTAGGCAAGTACCAGCCCAATCAAACTGGCGGCATTGAGTTTTAACAGCAGCGCTTTTGCCAATAAATCATTATTGATTGATTGAGCCAATGCTGAGCAGGCGACTAGGCTTAGCCAAAACAAGCCCAAAGAGTGGAATTGAAACAGTAGTTGAATGATGGCGCTTGCACTCAGTGCTAGCGGTGTGCCCCATACCAAGCCCAGCCACAGGTTGTTGAGGGCGTCGCGACTTTTGCGGCGGGCAAACCAAATATTAATCCCGCTTACAGAGACAACGGTCAGCGCTAAACCAAAAATGCCGTACAAGACTTTTACAAAAAATCCGCCGTAATGTCCAAAATGCAAACGGTACACTGAGAAAATAGCTTGGCTGCCAATTTCGCCATCTGAAAAGCCTACTTTATCAAGGTAGTTGCCGCTGCCGTCGAAACGGTATTGCTCTGAGTAAATCAGTCGGTCGTGATGTTGGGCGCCCACCACAATGAATTGTTGTGCGCTGCCAACGTCTTCCACGGTGATATAAAACGGGCTGGCTTCAGGCGCGATGCTCGGCATTTGCGCAAGGGCTTTAGCAACGTCGGCGGTGTGTAATGCTTGGTCTAATTCCGGTTCAGCGCCAAATATAGCCGGAACAATGGCCTTGGTGTCGCCGTCAAAGAAAGCGGGGGAAACGACAAGGCTGATCAACAAGGCTAGGCCAAAATAAGCGCCGGTAATGGCTATCATTAAATGAAACGGGGCGCCCCACACGCTTAAGCGATTGTGGATATCTGCTTGTTCTAGGTGTTTGGAGCCTTTTAATCGCAGAATAAAGGCGTCGCGGAATATGCGCGGATGGGCGAAAAAGCCAGAGATAATAAGGCCACACAGTAGTGCGCCCAGAATACTAACGACGATTACCCCAAATTCTTCAGGCAGATGCAAGAAGATATGCAATTCCGTTAAAAGATGGGTCCATTCATGACTTACTTTTTCCCCCAATGAACCGTCACTATTTAAGAACCAACCGCCGTCGTCATTCGAAATCGATACCCGCGGCATACTTTCTGACGGCAGTGAAATATACATGTGATGGGTGTCACTACTTTTGGCTAACACCTCCTCGTAGGCGCTCTGCAATGAATCTTGTGGTAAGGCCTGAAACTCATCTACCAGCGGTTGTTCCCAGCGCTCAAATTCCTGATAAAACACTGCCAAGGTGCCAGACAGGCAAACCAAGTACATCATGACGCCAACTAAAAGACCTAGCCAAGAGTGGCTGGATAGTGAGTTTTTAACCAGCGTGGGTGACAGTAGTTGCTTCATGATTCTGCTCTGTTTTGAGTTTGTTATGGCAAAGAGGTTATAAAACTTGGGGCTACAAACTTAATTACTGGCTATACACAATAGCGGCACCGATGAGTCCGGCAATGCTAATCCCCAATGTCGGGCGGTAGCGGGTTGGGTCGGCGCAGGCCCACCACGCCGCTAAGCCCCACACCAGCGGAGCGATCATCACCACTAATACCACGGCATTGACTCTAGACCAGGGTACGAATGTAGCTAGGGCCACGCTTATATAAGCGGAGGCCGCGCCGGAGAGTGGAACAACAATAAAAAATAGCGCGATATGTCTTAGCATCGTCCGCGTCGCAGGCACAACAAACACCACATTTTCTGTGGCCCGTTGATTTTTGCGCTTAATTTCTAAATTGAATAACACCATTAGCCAGGCCAGTAGTGGTAGCAACATCAATCCATAGGCGACACCAAACTCGCCGCCGTAGCCGCGAATTAGAAATACACAGGACGCTAGATTCAGCAGCCATCCCATCGGCATTAACCAAGTTTGGTTTTGGGGGCGCTTTTGCCAAGAGAGGTATAGGCAAGTGATACCACCAATAGCGGCAGCAATACCTAGAAGTCCATTTATCATGTTTTGTTATCCAGCACTTTTTGCGTGTTTTTTTGAGATTAAGCGTTTAGTGGGTGTCGGCTTTTGCGATTGAGGAGGTACTTCTACGAGCAAATAGCCGATGCTAAGAAAACGTGTTTTGGTATCTCGCCAAAGAGACGGTATGTATTATTCAAGGCTCCGATGCATGACGCTGCGAGGCTTGGTCGTCCTAGATATTTGTCTAGCGTGGGTGGAGAAATACGGGGTAAATACTAATGAGAGCGATTCTTAAATGCAAGTGAAGCTGCTGTAACAATTGGCATCATCCTACTGTTAGGACAGGAGGGGCCGGCATTTATGTGTTTGATTTATGCTCGGTTCCTTCACCGGGGGTAATGAATAGAACCTTGGCTAAGGTACTTGTACGGGCGGTATGCCATGTGTTTTTAGGAATCACAATATAGTCGCCAGCATGGCTTAGCTGTTGGCTTTGCTCGCCCGTTGCAGTGTCCAGCACCAGTGTGATTTCACCTTCGATCAGCATGACCATTTCATCACCCTTAGGGTGAATCTCCCAACTTGCCCAGTCACTTTCAAAGCTATACATGGCTACTAGGCTGTGTTGCTTAAATTGATTAAAGCGCGAATCTAAATCTTGATATAGCGACGGACTGACTGCGACAGGTGTTGCCGATTGGTCTGGGCCGAGCACTAAGAACTCTTGAGATAGTTGATGTTTTTTGGTCATGCTCGGCCTCGCTTCTGAGGAAGTGAAATTTACGACATGAAAGATTTAAATAGCGCCAAAATCAAGGACAAGCCGACCAGCGGCAAAATCCAACGGCTAATTTTAGCTTGTTGTTCCGGTGAGGGCCGAGGGGCGAATTTTTCAATTACTGGTACTAATACAATCAAGGCAATAAATAAAAAGGCCAGTATGGTTAGAAGATTTCCCATGGGGCAGTGCTCCGAAAAACAGTTTGAGCCACCTCGGTCTAAGCTGGTATGTATTGATAGAAGAGGGGCTGATTAACGTCAGACCCATACTAGCAATTAATAGTGAGAATTGCTGAGTACTGAAATCACTAATGCGGCGACCGCATAGTTTTCGCTGTAGCGTGCTCGCACATCTCCCTGTTTAGATTGCAAATCGTCGCCAGCATGTGTGCGAGTGCCAATAAATAAATTTAGAAAAATCGGAAAACCAACAAGACGGCAAGTATGGTGACGACCAAAGCGACCATACTGCTGATTGAGATAGATCGGGAAAATAATCCGTCGCCGCTATGAAGAGTGGCTAAGCGCTGCTCAAATGTACGGCCCATGACGGCGATGCGACGGCGTAGAGCTTCATCTGTCTGGCGCACAATGGAGCCGCAAGCGTTAATGAGGCGAGGAAGCGGACGCCGATACAGCCAATCGACGTCTAGGTTGGTTGAGGGTAGCTCCGGTGGGTAAAGGCCTTTCAGATTTAGCCAAACAAATGCCAAAGCCGAGAAAAACAGCAACTGTGTTTGGGTGAGAATATGGCTCACATCATAGGCGCTGTAGTCGGTCGCAAAGGGCAGGTGTTGATAGAGTAGTTCTGGGAATATGCCAATCGTCAGGCATAGGGCGGCTGCTATAGACATTGCCAGTAGCATATTCCAAGGCGCCTCTTTACAGCGTATACCCGAGTCGTGTGCAAAAAAGGCGAAGTAGGGAATTTTAATACCAGCGTGATGGAAAACCCCAGCCGAGGCGAACAGTAATAGCAGCCACACCACATCAAAATTTTCTTTGAGTGCTGCTGACATGATCATCGATTTACTAACAAAGCCGCTGAACAGCGGGAAGGCTGATATAGACGCTGCGCCGATGATACAGAGCACTGCCGTCTTGGGCATTGATTTATAAAGCCCGCCGAGCTCTGAGCCGTTGATACGGCCGGTGCGGTATAGCACAGCCCCCATCGACATAAACAATAAGCCTTTAAAAATAACGTCATTGAATGCGTGGGCAACGGCACCATTGATACCTAGTTCGGTGCCGATACCAATGCCCACCATCATAAACCCGATCTGGTTGATCAAGCTGTAGGCAAGAACTCGGCGCAGATCATTTTCAATGACGGCAAAGAATATGGGGAAACAGGCCATCGTGGCGCCGAGATATACCAGCAGTTCGGTGCCTGGGAAGCCCCTTGCCATGGCGTATACCGCCACTTTTGTGGTGAAGGCGCTGAGGAATATGGTGCCCGTCGGTGTCGACTCAGGATAGGCGTCTGTCAGCCAGTTGTGGAAAAACGGGAATGCGCACTTGATGCCAAATGCGATAAAAATAAACCAACTGGCGACGGAGTCTAGGCCGATTTCGGTAAACATCAGGCTGGACTGATCTTGGTAATATAAAATGACGCCCACTAACAGCAGCATTCCCGAGATGACCTGAGTCATCAAGTAGCGCATCCCGGCGTGGTAGGCCATGTCACTGCGCCGCGCCCAAATTAAAAAGACCGACGTAACCGCCAGCATTTCCCAAAAAACAAACAAGGTTAGTAAATCACCGGCGAAGACTGCACCCAAGGCACTGCCTGCATAAAGCATGGCTGCAACTTGCTGAATTTTATCTTTGACGTGTAGGGAATAAATTACGCTGATGAGCGCGGCAATATGAAACAAATAGCCGAACAACAGGCTTAGCCTATCAATGTGGATGGGCTTAAGATCCATGCCCATTAACTGCGTTTCGACGCCGTAGAACGCCGGTAGCTGCCAGAGGTTTAGTGCACTCAATACAATGACCACAATCATTGCTGGGCCGCGCCAAGTCGCGCCACCAAGCAGGGCGATTACAGCTCCTAGATAAAAGAGCAGGAAGGGCGGCAGTTCAATCCCCACCATTGGCATTCTCCGTCTTGGTTTCGCGAGCTTGCTGATAGTAGCCTTCTTCGCGCATTAAGATTTTGCGCATCCACTTAGCAACCAGTACTAAAATCACACAGCCGATAAATCCGTAAATAGGATAGAAGCCATACAGGCCCTCCCAGGGGTGTTCGGTGTGCCGATGGATCACAAAGTCCAAGCCAACTAACAGCGCGCAAATTACGTAAAGACTGTTGAGAATAAGGCGCAGTGTTGCGGGGCGATCAAAAAAGTCTTGGGATTGGCTCATGGCGTTCCCTCGGTAAAAATCTGCGAGACCAGCTCAAATAGCGGGTTTGGAAAGAAAAATAGCAAAACGCATGCGCTCGCAGTGGCGCATATTGCAATGAGTGCCGCCGGTGGCGCCTCGTGAATAGCCGTAGCTTGCGCGTCAGCTTGTTTTCCTGGGAAGAAGGCGCGCAACGGGATTGGTAGTAAGTAGGCGATATTTAGCAGCGAGCTGAGTATTAGTACTGCCATTAAAATCAGGTGGTCGGTCTCTAAAGTGGCGGTTAGTAGCCACCACTTGCTCCACGTTCCCGCGGTGGGCGGTAGCCCGATAATACTGAGTGAGGCGATAAAAAATGCTGCCATGGTGATTGGCATGCTTCGACCCAGACCGGTCATCGAACTAATCTCACTCTTGTGGCTAGCCACGAGTATTGCGCCAGCGCAGAAGAAGAGGGTGATTTTTCCTAGCGCATGGGTCGCGATATGCATTGCGCTGCCCATTACACCGCTTTCAACGGCAAGCAAGGCTCCCAAGGTGATATAGCCGAGTTGGCTAATGGTGGAGTAGGCGAGGCGGGCTTTAAGATTGTCTTGGCGCAGTGCTACTAGTGAGGCGAGTACTACACCGGCGCCGGCTAGATAAAGGAGATAGTCGGTCGCAGGTATTTCTTGCAGCGTATCTAGGCCAAAGATAAAGACCAGAATCTTGATCAAGCTGAATACCCCAGCTTTCACCACCGCGACGGCATGGAGTAGGGCGCTAACCGGAGTAGGAGCGACCATCGCCGCCGGTAGCCAGCGGTGAAATGGCATAACCGCTGCTTTGGCGACGCCAAACACAAATAGCACCAACAATAGTGACAGCAGTGCTATAGGTGTTTGCTCAGGGAAAATACCACCTTGTTGGAAGTCTAAGCTACCCGCTACCAGCCACGTTACGATAATGGCCGGCAAGAAAAAGGCAATTGACGTGCCCATTAATATTCCTAGGTAGACTCTGCCGCCCTGTTTGGCTTTTTCGGTACCCGTGTGGGTGACGAGGGGGTAGGTGCACAGCGAAAGCACTTCATAAAAAACAAACAGCGTGAACAAGTTCTCTGCGTAGGCGATGGCCATTACCGCTGCGATGGCTATCGCAAAACAAACGTAGAAGCGAGTTTGGTGATCCTCATTATGGCCGCGCATGTAACCAATGGCGTATAAGGTCGTCACCGGCCAGAGCAGGCTAGCCACTAAGCCAAAAAGAAGACCTAGGGCATCGACTCTGAAGCTCAAATTAAGTCCGGGTAGTATCTCTAACCAGTGTCGAGACAGTGCTTCACCCTGATTAAAACTGGAGTACAGTTTTAAATTGACTAGTAAAAGAATCACACCGGCGATGAGGGATACCGCCTCGCGCATATTTGGTTTCCGGCTGAACGCAAGTACGCCGACTATTGCAATAAGAGGCGTGAGTATGGCGACGTCAATAAGCGAAGTTGTATTCATTAGGGGCGTCCCTCCACTAATGCTGTCGCTGCTTCAGAGCTGATCGATACCGGTAAACGAGTATCAATGCCGAAATAAACATTGCCTAACACCAGCAACCAGAGAGCCAGCAGCATTGCAATTGGTGCTTCTTTCACGGGAGAGTTATCTGCGGCAGGTTTGAAGTAAAGCGCTTCCACCACTCGCCATATATAGACGATAGCAATCAGTGAACCTAATAGAATTAAAAATACCAATGGCCAGCGACCCGTTAAAGCGGCGGCGGATACCAAATACCATTTGCTGATAAAGCCAGCGGTGAGGGGAACGCCAATTAAGCTGAGTCCGCCGACAACAAAACCAAAGCTGGTCCAAGGCATTTTTCTACCTAGCCCCTGCATCGAGGTTAGGGTAGTGGCGCCAATGCGAGCAGCAATTGCGGCCAGAGCCATAAATAGAGTGGCTTTCATTAATGCGTGGTTAAAAACATGAATCAAGGTCGCTTGCAGCCCCAGCACACCGCCTATCCCCAAGCCGATAACCATATAGCCAATCTGCGCGATACTGGAATAAGCGATAGCGCGTTTTATTTCCTCTTGATAAATCGCCACAATCGACGCGCTGAATACTGCGAGAACGCCTAAGGCAACAAAGATATCCGCCAGTGGTACAACGAACTGGCTAAATTCACTTGGGAAAATGGTGTAGGTAAACCGGATTAATAAATAAAGCGCTACCTTGGTGGCGCTGGCGGCTAGGAAGCTTGTCACAATCGATGGTGCTTGGCTGTAGGCGTTTGGCAACCACAGGTGCAGTGGGAACAGCGCAAGTTTTAAGCTGATACCAACCAGAATAAACGCATAGGCGGCAAATACCGTAGAAGACTCGCCAGCTGACGGCAGCCGTTGCGCGAGATCCTGCATATTGAGGGTGCCGGTCATGATATACATGAGGCCGATACCGATAAGGATAAAGGTCGCGCCAATCGTACCCATAATTAGGTAGCGAAATGCTGCCCATAAACTTTTTCTATTGGGGCCTAAGGAAATTAGTGTGTAGGTCGACAGCGATGAAATTTCCAAAAAAACAAAGACGTTAAACGCATCTCCTGTTGCTAAAATTCCCAGTAAACCGGCGAGACAGAGCAACCACGCTACATAAAATAAACCCTGCTTTTCTAAAGAAATCTCAGTGCTAATACTGCTCTGTGCCGCTAATAGAGAAATTGTACTACTGGCAGACACAATGACGAGCAGCCACGCATTGAGCAGATCAATTCTGTACTCAATTCCCCACGGCGCTTGCCAGCCACCTAAGGCATAGCTAATTACGCCATGATTGTAGACCGTAGTTAGCAGAATGGCGGCGACACAAAAACTGAGGGCGCTGACAAGCAGGGCGAATAGCCATGCCAGCTTGCCCCTACCTAAGATAAGACAGGCAGGGGCCCCGAGCAGGGGCAGAATAACTTGTAGAATCGGTAAATGGCTTAACACGTATGGTCTCGCTGCTGAATTTCGGACTCTTCAATTGTGCCGTAGGCTTTTTTGATTCTTATTACCAGTGCAAGTCCCAAGGCGGTGGTGGCGATGCCGACAACGATTGCGGTGAGAATTAGCACATGGGGCAGAGGGTTTGAGTAGCTCGTGATTCCGTCTTGCAGGATAGGTGCGCTACCGCCAGTGACTTTTCCAGAACTGATATACAGAATAAAAACCGAAGTCTGAAAAATATTGAGTCCCACTAGCTTTTTTACCAGATTGCCCTGAGCAATCACGATGAAAAAGCCGATCATCATCAGTGTCACAACAACCCAATAGTTGTAATGGCTAAGTAGTAGCGTCATTCCTTTGTCTCCGCTGAATTGTTCACTTGGCTAGCGAAACAGTAGAAGATCATTGTCATGACGGCGGCAACCGTGATTCCCACACCAAGCTCAATAATAATAATGCCGATATGTTGGCCGGTAACCGGATTCTCTGCTAATACCGAGTAGTCAAGGAAATCACCGCCGTGAAGCATAGATACCAGTCCCACTGATCCGTAAAGCAATACACCGAAGGCAGCTAGGATTTTGAGTAAGGCTGAGCTTACTACTTGCCGCGCGAGATCGACGCCGAAAAATATTGTGTACAAAATAATCCCTGCAGCAAAAATTACGCCCGCCTGAAAACCGCCACCCGGTCCGTACTCCCCGTGAAACTGCACATAAAGTGCAAATAAGAGAATGGGGGGGATTAAAATTTTACTGACGATGCGGAGAATTTTGTGCTGGTGTGCACCGCTGATCACGGGCGATTGACTGCCGCTAGGTTTTAGCGTCAGCAATGTTAAAACACCGATACCTGCGGTGAAAACGACCGCCACTTCGCCAAATGTGTCGAAGCCACGGTAACTGGCTAATACCGAGGTCACAATGTTTGGAATGCCGATCTCGTCAGCGGATTGCTCTATATAGCGCGGGCTCACATGGGTGTTGGCTGGTGCATCGGCAAAGCCAAATTCGGGCATGCTGAGCGTGCCGATCACTAATAGCGCACCGGTAATTGTCACCAATATTAACGCGGGAATACTTCGGCCGGGATTGTGCTTTTCTTTGCGTCCCACCAGTGCCACCGTTAGTAGCATTAGTAGAGGCGATATTCCCGACCCAACGGCGGCCTCGGTAAATGCGACGTCTACCGCGTCCATTAATACGAAAAAGCTCGCAGACAAGAATCCATAAATTCCACTGAGCATGATCACGGCAAGTAGATCGCGGCTTAATACGATTCCCAATGCAGTAGCTAATAGCAGGCTTAGCAGGCTGATATTGATAATGAATTCTATGGCGATATCCTCCCCGCTGTTTTTTCATAGCGCTCACGTTTACGCATCATGGGATTTCTCCCTGAGCGTTTCATGTTGTTGATGGCGCCAAACGGCTTTCGCCAAGGCGTGGCTTGCGGTGGGACTTGTGAACAATATAAACAGTAAAATCATGATGAGTTTGAGAAGCACCAAACTCCATCCGGCCAGTAACATTAATCCAGAAAGAAGTAGGCTTGTTGCAAGGGTTTCAGTCACTCCCGCAGCATGCATACGGCTGTAGATATCTGGAAATCGCAAGACACCGAGTGCACCGGTGAAAATCAAGCCGCTGCCTAGTAACAATAGAATGCCACTAATAATTTCCAATAAATTACTCATTAGTAGAGCCACCTTTACTTGGATTTTGGGTGTGCTCAAAATACCGTAGAAGTGCGATTACGCTGATGAAATTCATTAGGGCATAGATTAGCGCAATATCTAAAAACTCAGGTCTACCGAATAAAAAGCCAAGAACGGCAATAAGCAAAACAGTTTTGGTTCCGAATAAATTGGCGGCTAGCACTCGGTCGAATATGCTGGGGCCGGCAAAGCCCCTGACCATCGCCATCGCCATAACAACTATTAGGGTAAAGGTAGTGACAGCAAGCATCATTACTCCAATTTATCTACTCGGCAGCTCATCGAGCCTGCATCGAGATCGTCAAGGTTGCTTTGGGTGAGGCCGTGTACAAGTACCTCGTTGTCTGTAAGCTCTATTGCAATAGTTCCTGGCGTGAGGTTAATAGAATTGGCGTAGATAACCCGACCGATGTCGGTTTTCTGATTTACCGGAAAGCGCCGCATTCCAGGACTAATTGTGCTATTGCCTGACCAAATACGTTTAACAACATCAATGTTGCTGGCAATGATTTGAATAGTTAGCCACGCGTAGTATCGAGGAAGATGGCGAGTTAAGTGGATGGGTTGGGATTCATGATCTACGACATCCATTCTGTGACAGATCCACACGACCAGTGCAACTGATGCCGCACCAAAGGCTAGCAAAAGACCAGAATAGTGGCCTGAGTTGGCTAGCCAAATAATGGCTAATAGAGCAGAGATGCTAAAAGTGTGCTTCATAATTGTCTCAGCTAGATTTGCTGTTGTTAGCAATGTTTTCTGGTTGGTGTTGCCCCCGCGATAGTCTAGGTGGAGAGCTATTTGTTAGCAGGGGTAGTGAGCTTTCAAAATTTGTTTTAGCAGGGAACTTGCTAATTGATCTTTATGTGTCGCGCTGGCATTAGTGATTTGGCTGGCTAGTTGTGCAATGCTGATGTCACTTGGCAGGCAGTAATGTGCGCTTTTTAAGGAGTCAATTTCTAAACTACCGCCAGGAGCGCGGGTTCTTATAGCACGCTGCGTGAAGTCAGATTGCTCATCATTCGCGACTATTATTTGACTGCTACCTGACACAAAACCTTGAAGATAGGCACTGCAAATTGTGCCGTCTTTACTTCCAGTTTCTGCAATATATTCGACACAACTACGTTGCAGTTGTGTGGTGCTAAGCGCCTCCACTGCAAAAACTGCGGTGCTGTTTAAAAAAATACAGATCACCAGAGTTAGCTTAAAGTACCGTTTATAAACAAGCATTCGCCTTCTCCACTTATCTTTTTTATTGAGATTACTTTCGCACCTAATGTGTGAAAAGTGTTGTCATAAGTGTAAAAAAGTGTGTCAAAGGTGGGCTTGCTCCTAAATATATTGGATGAACCTTTGTCATATAATCGCAAATTTCACGAGAGAGTGAGAGCGATTAACATTATGATTTATTTTGTATGTGAAACTTCTACTGTTCTGAGCTAATTGCGCTGTTATAGTTTGATGGTAATCAGGTATTGTGATGTGGCGGGAGTTCGATTAATTCAGGTGCTAAAGAACATCCATAAGAGATTTTAACGGGTACTTATCGATGTCAAATATTATAAAAATTGGTGGTATGCAAAATGGTAATTGACGCAAGGTTATGTATTCTTGTTGTCGACGATAACGAAGATATTTTGCAATTGGTTTCTGAGTTATTGACGGCAGAGGGCTATCAGAGTTTGTCCGCTGCAAACGGCGAAGAGATGTATGCAGCACTTACTCAGCAACGGCCGGATTTGATTTTACTGGATGTAATGCTACCTGGGCGCGATGGCTTTGAATTGTGTCGCCAACTTCGAGCTGATCCCGAAAGCCCACCAGTTATTATGCTTAGTGCTAAAGATCAAGAAATAGACCGGGTGGTGGGCTTAGAGTTAGGTGCGGATGATTACATTGTTAAGCCATTTGGGCGACGGGAGCTGATTGCTCGTATAAAGGCCGTTTTACGTCGTAGCGGTAATACTGAAGGAAGGCGAGCACAAGGGGTTTACTGTTTTGACGGTTGGCGGTTTAAACCCGCTAGAATGGAGCTTATCGACAGTAATTCTACGGTTATTCCTCTGTCTACTAGCGAGTCTGATTTGTTGTTGGTTTTTGTACAAAACCCGCAAATTCCTATGTCGAGAGATCGTCTTTTAGCCATGACGAAGGGGCGCAACAGCGCTGCTTTTGATCGAAGTATCGATTCTCATATTAGCCGTTTGCGACGAAAACTGGGAGACAGTGCCAAGGCCCCAGAAATTATTAAAACTGCATGGGGTGCCGGTTACCAGTTTACATGTGCCGTTGATCTAATATGAAACGAATGCTGCCAGATACCTTGAAGGCAAGAGCCATATTGATACTTACCTTAGTTTTTATTGTCTCTCACACCTTGAGCTTGATGATTTATAAGGCAAACCGTGATCAGAGTGTTCTTCTTATTGAAGCCTCTGATTTGGCCGAAAGAATCATGGGTATAGTTGATTTGGCGTATAAGTTTCCCGCCGACCAGCGCGAGAAAATTTTGAGCGCGGCGCAAACACAGTTTTTGACTAGCTACCCTGACTTGGTGCCTTTAGATGTGGTTGCGTGTCAGCAAAGCGATGCTTTGGCAGAGATATCTCAGCGCATTCTTGATCTTTTTCAGCAGCGTCCAGCTTACCAGATCGACGTTTGCGTTCGCCGCTTTGGCGGTTTTCAACGACTTCTTGGTCAGCGCTCAGATAAAAGTGTGGATATGCTGGTTAATATTCATTTTCCCGATGAAGAGACAGCGTCTTTCCATGCGGAGCTTCCTGAGGCTAGCTCTTTACTTTATGAGGCCGCCACACTTTATCTATTGATAGTTATCACCATGGCATTACTCATTGCTTGGTATCTCATTACTAAGCTGATCTCACCCATTGATAAATTAGCAAAAGCTGCGGAACAAATTGGGGTTAACCTCGACGTTAAAGCACTTGATGAAATAGGACCAAAGGAGGCGCGTGTCGCTGCCCGTGCATTCAATGAAATGCAGGCGCGATTACAGCGCCTATTGCATGGTCAAACAGAAATGTTTGCAGCGATTTCCCATGACTTAAAATCGGCGGTAACTCGCCTACAATTGCGCTGTGATCTCTTAACTGATCAAAAAGAGCGAGAAGGCTTGCAGCGAGTCGTGCAGGACATGCGCGCTATGATTGCATCTATCATCGACTTCGTCCGCGGTGATGGTGTCGATGAGCCGCTGCGGCGAATTAGTATTGGCGATCTGCTCGAAAGCCTGTGTGAAGATTTAATTGAAGAAGCTGTACCCATTGAATACCAGATTGATCAAACGGCCTATGTGCAGGCGCGACCCGCGCAATTGCGGCGCGCCATACAAAATTTAATTGATAATGCTTGCAAGCACGCTGAAGGTACATTTGTTCATTTGCAGGTAGAGGAGTCGGGGGTATTAATTAATGTGGACGATAATGGGCCAGGTATTCCAGATAGCCAGTTAGAGGCTGTTATTCGGCCGTTCGTGACGGTCGATCAGTCACGCAGCCACTCAGGCGCGGGGATGGGGCTAGGATTAGCAATCACGCAAAAAATCATTCTCAGCCATGGCGGTACACTTACCTTGAGTAATATCTCTAATGGAGGGTTGCGCGCGCAGCTGTGGTGTCCCTTTGGGCCGGTTTAAAAAGCGACTTCATTGCTTTTTTTATAGAATTTATTTGCTGATACACGTTGTGGACATTGCTACCAGCTTGGGGCTGATAATTATCAACCCCAAGCTGAATAATTGGCGACTACTTTTTCAGAATTACCGAAGAGCCGTGGCCAAACAGCCCCTGGTTGGCAGTAATACCGACCTTGGCATTTTCTATTTGGCGCTCGCCGGCTTGGCCCCGCAATTGCCACGTCAACTCGCAAACCTGCGCTATGGCCTGTGCCGGCACTGCTTCGCCAAAACAGGCTAGGCCGCCGGAGGTATTTACCGGCAAGCGGCCGCCGAGCTTGGTTGCACCTTCACGAACCATTTGTGCTGCCTCGCCACGTGGGCAGAGCATAAGGTCTTCATACCAATCTAGTTCAAGCGCTGATGATAGATCGTAGACCTCTGCCAAGCTGACATCTTCTGGTCCAATACCGGCCTGTTCGTAGGCCTTTTTGGGTAGCGCGGCACGAAAACTGTGGGCTTCAACGCCTGCAGCGGCGGCCGAGTCAGTGGCGATGTCTGGCATTTCAACGACGGCACTGGCGAAGGTGGGGGTTACCGTTGAAACCGCTGCCACTTTAACCGCATTGGCTTTACCTATGCGTTTGGCGTAATCCATGCTGGAAACGATCATTGCCGCTCCGCCGTCAGAGGTTGCGCAAATTTGTAATAGGCGCAGCGGGTCGGCCACCATGGCAGAGTTTAAAATTTCTTCCATGGTGAATTTCTTTTTATAACGGGCATTGGGATTGGTGAATCCGTTTTCGCTATTTTTAATTTTTACCAAGCCAAAATCTGCTTCGGTGTCGCCGTATAAATCCATGCGACGGCGGGCATACAGTGCGAAATAAGTGGGATTGGTAATGCCAAGGTAGAAGCGCAGCCAATCTGGGTCTTCGGGTCTATGACCTTTGGCGGGGGCTAAGAAGCCTTTAGGCGTGGTATCTGCACCAACTACCAAGGCGACTTCACATTCACCGGCTAAAATCTTTGCTCGTGCTGCCGCTAAAGCTTGTGACCCAGAGGCGCAGGCGGCGTAAGATGTATTTACCTCTGCGCCGTGCCAGCCCAAGGCCTGCGCAATGGTTGCGCCTGCAACGTAACCGGGATAGCCACAGCGCATTGTGGCCGCGCCTGAAACAAACTGAACGTCTTGCCACGGAATGCCCGCATCTTTAAGCGCCTCGCGGGCAGCGTAAACACCGTATTCGCTAAAGTTGCGGCCCCATTTACCCCAGGGATGCATGCCCACGCCCAATACTGCAATATCCTGACTCATGCTGATTCTCCCTGAGCGATGGGTTGCCATTTCCACGTGACTTTTACTGCCTCGTCGTCTTCGTGCAAGGCCTCTAATACCAGCTCGGCAGTTTGTCCTACTTTGAGTTGATCAACACCGACACCCTTTACCACTTGGCCAAGAATTATCATTTGTTCTTTTTCTAACTCCACCGCCGCAATCGCGTAGGGCACAAAAGGCTCCTCGGCAACAAAGGGCTCGGGTGGCTTGTAACAGGCGTTGGTATAAGACCAAATTTTGCCTTGGCGACTGAGTTCCACCTCATTGAAGGTAGTGCTGTCACATGCGGGGTTTTTGCAGAAGCTAAGTGTTTTAGGAAAATAGTAGGTTCCGCATTGCTCGCAGCAAGCGCCAATAAGATGCGGGGTATCCGTGTCGAGTGTGAACCAGCCTTCTATAGCCGCTTGCACGGGTTTGTTGCTCATTGTGAATCTCCACCGAATGAACGGGCGACGCCGAATTTAGTTATGTCTTTTGGCGGCGAATCGCGCTCTGATAACGCTTAAATCATCGCAAGATCAGCAACTTACTACTATCGTCTGAATGGCTGATAAGTGCTGGCGGTGGTGCTTAATGACGCTGTTGAAATACTGACTGCAATTGTCACTGGGGTGAGTGAATTTGCAATTGTTGTCACAGGGTCAAAGCCTATGATTAGCGTTAGTAAAACCCATTATTTAGACCACGACCTCAGGGGATGGCAATGAAAGTTGAGTTTACCGCGGCGCAAGATGCCCTGCGCAAAGAACTGCGGACCTATTTTGAAAATTTGATGACCCCAGATTTGAAAGCCGAGTGCGACGAAGCAATGGGCGAGGGTGGCGGACCACTCTGGCGCGAGGCCCTTAAAAAAATGGGTAAGGATGGCTGGATAGGGGTTGGCTGGCCTAAAGAGTTGGGTGGGCGGGGCATGAGTCCCATCGAGCAATTTATTTTTGTAGAAGAGGTGATGCGAGCGGGCTACCCCTTTCCTTTTCTCACCACAGAATCTGTCGGCCCGCAGTTGGCGGAACACGGTAATGAGCGCCAGAAGCGGGAGATTGTCCCCAAGATACTCGCCGGCGAGTGTTTAATTGCGATTGGCTATTCAGAGCCAGGTGCGGGCACCGATCTTGCCAGTCTAAAAACCACGGCAGTTAAGGATGGTGACGGATGGGTGATTAACGGTCAGAAAATGTGGACCAGTCTCGCCCACTTTTGCGACTACGTGTGGCTGGCCTGTCGCACAGATCCCGAGGCGGCAAAACCCCATAAGGGTATTTCTATGTTCATGGTGCCGACTAGCGATCCGGGTTGGAGCTGCAGTCCTGTTCATACCCTTGGTGAGGTACGCACTAACGCGACGTTTTACGACAATATTCGGGTAGCCGACGACGCTATGGTCGGCGAGTTGAACGGTGGCTGGAAGCTTGTTACCAGCCAGTTAAACCGAGAGCGTCTGAGTTTGGTTAACTTTGGCCCGACCGCCGAAATGTTCAATAACGTGGTGCGCTGGGCGCAAAATTTAGAGCTGCCCGATGGCGGCAAACTTATTGACGAAGCGTGGGTGCAAATGAACCTTGCCAAGGTGCGCGCCGGTGTCGAAGCCCTAAAGTTGGTTTGTTATAAGCAGGCCTGGGCGATGACCGAGGGCAATCTTGAAATGGCCGACGCCTCTGCGGCAAAGGTTTATGGCTCGGAGTTTTTTATTGAAGTGTATCGCCTCTTGGGTGAAGTGATTGGTGAGGCTTCGTTAATTAGTCGCAGAACCGAGGGCGCGAACCCCATTGCCTCGCGTATCGAGCGCTTATATCGCACCGCATCCATTATTACCTTCGGCGGCGGCACTAATGAAATACAGCGCGATATTATTTCTGCAGCCGGTCTGTGGATGCCCCGTGCATCACGCTAAATCTGCCATTACGAATTAGAGGATTAAATTATGGATTTTGGATTTTCTGAGCAGCAGCGCGATGTGCAGAATTTGGCGCGACAAATTCTAAGCGACAATGTCACCGCAGAAAAACTTAGCCAGTATGACGATTACAAAGCCGAGCGCTTTGATCGGGAGCTGTGGCAAAAATTCGCTGAGGCGGGTTTGCTGGGCGTGGCCATAGACGATGAATTTGGCGGTATGGGCTTCGGCTTTTTTGAGCTCGGTCTACTGGTAGAAGAAGCGGGCCGTGCTATTGCGCCACTGCCCTTAATTTCACATTTGATTTCTGCGGCGCTGCCGATTCAACAATTTGCTAGTCATGCTCAAAAGCTGGCGTGGCTGCCGAAAGTCGCCAGCGGTGAAATTTTGCTAACAGCGGCATTAAGTGAAGCCTATAACGACGACCCAACACAGCCGTATTTAACGACGGCGAAGGCAGAGGGCGACAGTCTTGTGCTTAACGGCGAGAAAGCCAATGTGCCCTTTGCGCACATTGCCGATCGAATATTACTGGCGGCAAAAACCAGCGATGGTATGGCGGTGGTATTGCTAGATCCTAAAGCAGAGGGCGTCAGTCTTAGCGCGCAGCAAGTCACTACCTACGAGCCGCAGTATGTAGTGAGCTTAAACAATGTACGCATTGGTGCGGGCGATATTCTAGCTACCGGAATGGATGGCCAAGCACTGATTCAATGGCTTGCCGAGCGCACTACCGTCGCATTGTGCGCGCATCAGCTAGGCGCCAGCGACAAGGCTATGCGGATGTCGGCGTCTTACACCGCGGAGCGTAAGCAATTTGGGGTATTAATTTCGACGTTTCAGGCGGTGGGGCATCGTGCCGCTAACTGCTTTATCGACGTTGAATGCCTGCGTTTAAACACCTATCAGGCGATTAGCCGTTTGGACGGCGGCTTAGACGCAACAAACGAAGTGCAGATTGCCAAGATTTGGGCCGGTGATGTGGGGCACCGCGTGAGTTACGCCGCTCAGCATTTACATGGCGGCACCGGCATCGATCGCGATTACCCACTGTGGCGCTACTGCACCTGGCTGCGCTATAACGAAATGGCCCTAGGAGGTTCTGCAAAAACCTTGGCCAAGCTCGGTAAGCGCATAGCGGCGGGGCAGGCCTTCTGCAGTTAGTTTCTGGATGATTTTAGAGCCGCCTGCGGGCGGCTTTTTTGTATCTGCCATTCCGGTGACGGTGCTTTAATGACGGCTATACTTAAGCTGCTACTTAACAAGGATAGATAAGGGGTGTTAGCATCGCGGTTTTGGCGGGAATGTGTTTTATCCCCTGAATGTAAAATAAAACAGGATAATAATAATGACACATATTCGGCATATTGCTGCTTGGCTTTTAGTCGGCGGGTTTGTCGGCGCTGTAAATGCCACAGAAACCGGAAATATTCTCGGTGAAGTGGGGTTTGTTGACGAAGAAACCGGTGTCACGGTTGAGGCTGTTGAGCGTGGCGAAAAGTCTGGCGAGTACCGCGTATTAATTTCTGTGCCGCGCAAAGGCGATTCGCCGGCAATGGAGATCGAGGAGGTGTTGGTTACCGCCCCGGAAATAAAAGCCGATGAAGCAGAAGTGCCACCGCGCTATGAGTTTGTGAAGGATTATAGCGAAGACCGCTATGGCTTTTATGTGTATATCGGTAAACGCCGAGATTGGCCCTTTCGTATTTATTTTAAAGACCACAGCAGCGAGCTACTTCATAATCGCTAAAGCCAAACCTATCTCAATGGCCATTTATCACAGCTTTCCAGCGATATAAATACGCCGATAATACTCGAATTAGCACCGTTTTCTGTTAGGGTTTGTTCATTCTTATTTGCGGCCACAGCCAGTGGCTGGTGGGCTAAATTTAGGTGCAGATAATATGGAATGGACACGTGACCGCATTGCCGTCAGTGACGGTGTTGAACTTGCCTACGAAGAAATTGGCGCGCCAGATGCGCAGGTCATTTTACTTATCATGGGTTACGCCAGTCAGTTAATTGTGTGGCCGGAATCGTTTTGTCATCGCCTAGCCGACACTGGTTATCGGGTTATTCGTTTTGATAATCGCGATGTGGGTTTATCTAGTCAAATTGATGCGGCAGTGCCAAATATAATCGGTTTGAGCCTGCGCCAAAAACTTAAATTACCGCTAAAAGTCGCGTATACACTAGATGATATGACCGCCGATACAGTGGCGCTGCTAGATGCACTAAGTGTCTCCAGTGCCCATATTGTTGGTGCTTCTATGGGGGGCATGATCGCACAGCTAATGGCGGCTAATTATCCTGAGCGGGTGCGCTCCTTGGTGTCGCTGATGTCTAGCTCTAGCTATGGCGGAATGAAGCCGAAAATCCTCTGGCATATTTTGAATAAAGCCGCACCAGAGCGCGATGCACAGATAGCTCATTCATTAAAAACATGGCAATTAATTTCTAGCCCTGAATTTGGCGATCCCGTTCAGCAATTACGTTCGCGGATTGAAGCAGCCTACGAGCGGGGTAATTATCCAGCGGGTAAAGCGCGGCAAATGGCGGCGATAATGGCCAGTGGCAGTCGCCAAAAAATACTGCCTAAAATTAACGCGCCAACTTTGGTGATACACGGCGACAAAGATCCTATGCTGCCCTTAAAAGGCGCTAAAGACACCGCCCGCCGTATTCCAAACGCACGCTTGGAAGTGGTGGCGGGGATGGGTCACGATATTCCCGAGGCCTTACTCGGTGAGCTGGTCGATCTGATCTTGGGGCATGTTGGTGGGAAAACCGAAAAACAGTAGCCTCAATTACTTCCCGTATTCTTATAGCAGTCCTTTTTCAAGCTGCCTTTTAATCCACCTGGCGGAATTCGCCGTCGCATTTGCGCCGGTTTGCTCGCCCACTAAATTTGCGGCGAGCACTAGCTTGCCTAAATCTATACCGGTGTCGAAGCCCATTTGATTCAGCATGAGTACCACGTCTTCGGTGGCGACATTACCTGAGGCGCCAGGCGCGAAGGGGCAGCCGCCTAGGCCGCCAATCGACGAATCAAATTTACGAATTCCACACTCAACAGCTGCAAAAACATTGGCGACACCCATAGCGCGGGTGTCGTGAAAATGGCAGGACAAACGCTGGGCGCCGAATTCTTTAACCAACTTAGTCATTAAGGATTTAACTTGGCCAGGTGATGCCGCGCCGATGGTGTCGGCCAGTACTACTTCTGGTGCGCCAGCCGCGAACAGCTCGGCGCATAAGTCGATGACGGTTTTTTCTGGCACTAGGCCTTCAAAGGGGCATTCCCAAGCCGTGGCAATACAGGCGAGGGTGGTGATGTGATCTGCTTGGCCACGTCCCAGCACGTCCTTTGCAAAGCTAAGCACTTGAGCGTTGTTCATGCGGATATTTTGTTCGTTCATGGTATTGCTGGCGGCAATGACTATGTTCGCGGTGTCAATGCCAGATGCTTTTGCTAGCTCATAGCCTTTAAGGTTGGGTATGAGTGCAGAAAAGTGGTAATCACCCTTTGGTAGCGCTGCAACCAGTTCAGCGGTGCCGCGCATTGCTGGTACGGCGACAGGCGATACAAACGAGCCCACTTCAATATGCTTTACGCCAGCGTCTATTAAGGCATTTATCAGCGCAAGGCGTTGCTGAGGTTCTAAAATCACCGCTTGGTTTTGCAGGCCGTCGCGTGGGCCTACGTCGTTGATAATGATTTTTTCAGGCATACTGAATCCGTTTTTTGATTACTTTAACGAGGAGTGTGATCCGCCACTAATTAGCTATGATAGCAGCGCATATGAGCTAGGCGATATCTTTAGTCCTGAGAGGCTTCAGTTTTGTCGATATACAGATAACGTGCCTACTATTCAGCTTGCGTAGACAACCGACCCGCCATCAATAACTAAGAGCCCTCCGGTCATATAAGATGAGGCCCGAGAGCATAAATAAATGACGGTGCCGGCGGCGTCTTCTAATGCGCCAACACGGCCCATAGGGATGCTGTTGTTTAAGGCCTCTTCGTCCTCCATTAAAAACGCCGTCATACTGCTGGGGAACATGCCGGGAGCGATGGCGTTTACATTAATATGGTCTTTAATCAAGCTGGCCGCTAATTGCTGAGTGAGCTGTATGACGGCGGCTTTACTGGCAGAGTAGGAAAAGGTCGGCTGCTGGGAATAGCGTAGCGCGTAAATCGACGAGAGATTGACGATACGGGCAGGATCATTTTTTGTACCGGATTCACGCAAAAGCGGCAGTAATTTCTGACTTAGAAAAAACACAGACTTAACATTAAGGTCCATGACTTTATCCCAGCCACTTTCTGGAAATTCATCAATAGGAGAACCCCAGGTAGCGCCGGCATTATTAATGAGAATATCGAGTTTACTTTCTTTAGCTGCCAATGCTTCCGCGAGCTGGCTTATCCCTTCTAATTGAGAAAGGTCTGAGGGTATCGCAATACATTCGCCAAGTTTAGACAAGCGCTGCTGTGTTTCTTCTAGCTCTTTAACTTTGCGGGAGGTGATATACACCTTGGCGCCGGATCGCACAAAACCTTCTGCAATCATCGCGCCTATACCGCGAGAGCCACCAGTCACTAAGGCAGTTTTGCCGGCTACGGAAAATAAGTCCTGCATAATATCTCCTATTCACGATCTGGATTAGCGTTTGCGATATTGTTCTTCGCCAAAGGAATAAGACCATGTTTTCTCGTCTAACTCCATTTTGAAATTAGGCGGAAGTTGATAAACCCAGCCATGGATTAAGTCTTTACCGCGCTGAACCGCTGGGCGCGCATCGATGCGTTGAAACCATGCATATAAATTCGGAAAGTCTTTATCTAAATGAATGTCGATTAAGGGCAGGGCGCGCAGCCACGGCCAGCAGGCGATGTCGGCAATAGAATAGTCGCCGGCGAGGTAGTCTTGGTCTTGTAGCTGGGTCTCTAATACTCGGCATTGGCGGAGGCTTTCGTTTACATAACGCTCCCGAGCGTAATCCTGTTGCACCCGGGCATAGCGAATAAAGTGGTGCGCTTGGCCCTGAAGGGGCCCAACGCTGGCGACCTGAAACATCAACCACTGAATTTGCTGAAAGCGTATGCTGGCGTCCTTTGATATTAATTTTCCGGTTTTTTCAGCCAAATAAAGCAGTATCGCGCCGGTTTCAAAAACCACCATTGGCTCGGGGCCACCTGATATGGGGTCGTGATCGACAATTACCGGCAATTTATTGTTTGGATTTAGCGCAAGTAATTCTGGTTTAAATTGATCGCCCTTACTGATGTCGTAGGGAATAACATTGTATTCAAGCCCGAGCTCCTCTAGAGCGATCGAAATTTTGTGGCCATTGGGGGTGGGTACAGTATGCAGGTCGATCACGGCGCGACTCTCCTTATGTTATTGTCAATTATGTTGACATTTAAAGGCGGCGATTGTCCAGCCTAATTTATTGGTGTCACCGCGATATTACAGAGTGAAGGCAGCACTTGACGGGGGCTGGGCGAGGGGCTAATAATGTAAACATAATTGACAATATGGCGAAGTGGGAATTTTTGAATTCACCGTCGGCCAGCCGCCGATGACATACCTTGTTTCGGCTATAAATAATAATAAATATAAGGTGATAGAAATGCTGTTCACTCAAAACAAAACTCTTATGGCTACTGCGTTCTTGGCTTGCACTGCGCAAACGGTCATTGCAGATGCTGCTGACCGCGTGGCGAGTAGCGAATCGACATCTCGTAGAATGCTCGAGGAGGTGGTGGTCAGCGCCCAAAAAGTTGAGCAATCCTCGCAGGATGTTCCAATCTCATTAACCGCCGTGAGCGGTGATTTTATGCGCGAAGTTGGCGCAACTGGCTTGCAAGATATTGCACCGTATATTCCCAATGTGCGTTTCTCTTCAGATACTGACCCGGCTTTAGCGCAGATTAACATCCGTGGTTTTGGTTCTAACCCCTTGAACTCCGCCTTTGATAGCTCAGTTGGTTTTGTTCAAGACGAGGTGTTTTTTAATCGCCCTTCATATTACAACGAGGCGATGTTTGATATTGCTAGGGTAGAGGTCTTGCGCGGCCCGCAGGGCACGCTGTTTGGTAAAAACACCATTGCAGGGGTTTTTAATGTGACAACAAAAGGGCCAACAGAGGAGCTCGCAGCAGATTTTCGGATAAATAAAACCGATCCCGATGAAGTGAGTTATGAGGCTGGTGTTGGCGGCATGGTCACGGATTGGTTTGGAGTTCGTGTAGCCGCGCAGGATATTAGCCGCGACGGTCAATTGCATAATCAGTTTTTAAATCGTCAAGATGACGAGCATGAACAAAACGCCCAGCGACTCAAATTACTATTTTTACCTTCAGAAAATATATCTGTAGAGCTGATGGGCGTTACATCAGAAACCTCGGCAAATTACTGGGGTCTTCAATTAATGAATTTGGACGAGGGCACAAGTGCCTTTTTGGAAAATTACGACCCTGATATTGAAGGCGATCCTTATAATTTTAAGGGCTCCTATGACCAGTCGGGATTCTTGGATAAAACATCTGACACACTCAGCATGAAAACCGATTGGGATATAGGCCCCGTAGGTGTGTTGAATAACCTCAATATGGTGTTAGTGCTAGCCGATACCGAATTAACGATAGATAGCTTGGTTGATCTAGATACTTCACCGGCTGATCTTGCTGCTTTGGCCGTGGTGTCTGACTATGAGCAGCAATCTGCAGAATTACGTTTTACCGGAACCGCAGACAGCTTGTTTGGCATTGGTGCGGGAGTGGAGTTTGTGCTTGGCGCCTACGTGTTTGATTCGCGCTTTAGTCAGCGCACACAAATTACGGCAGGCAGCGACTTTGGTGCCTATTTGACGACAGACGACGCCCTGCAATTGGTGTCTGGGCAAACAAGCGTATCGAGTGGCGGCTTACTTGGCGGCTTAAATTTAGCGGGCATTGGATTAATAAGCGATATTACTGGCGCAGTTATCGGCGAGGATTACCTGCAGCTTGATTACCTTTTGAATGTCGACGCACAGGCGATTTTTGCGCAAATGACCTGGGCGCTGACCGAGCAGTTAATTGTCACGCCGGGGATTCGGTTTAGCAGAGAGCACAAAGTGGCCGACGCGAGTGGCAAAGGCGTGTGCCAAACCGCCGCCTTGGGTACGCCCTGTTTAATGGAGTTGGCACTGAGCGCAGAAGACTACGACGAGCGCGGGCTAAGCCGCAAAGAAACAGACGTGTCGCCTAAATTGTCGCTTCAATATTATTTGAATAGCGATACCAATGTATTTCTTACCTATGCGAGAGGATATAAAAGCGGCGGCTTTAACGCCTCGTCTTTTGGTGGCGAAGACTTAGGTTTTGAACCAGAGGAAGCGGCAACTATAGAAGCCGGTTTTAAAGGCGAGTTTTTTGACAACACCCTACGTTTGAATGCGGCGGTATACCAAACCCAGTTCGATAATCTGCAAGTGTTGGCATTTAATGGCGCATTCTTTGATGTGACTAACGCAGCGTCGGCGATTTCTCGCGGCTTGGAAATGGACTTTATGTGGCTCACGCCATTTGAACCGCTAAGTATTGCGGGTTCTTTGGGCTTGTTGGATGCCAAGTACGACAGTTACCCAAATGCGCCGGCACCCGTGACCAGTGGTTTAAATGCGAATCAGGACTTGAGCGGTAAACGTATCGCCTTTGCGCCTGAGCAAAGCGCCAGTATCACCCCGACCCTGACTCTGCCGATTTTTGGCTTGGCGATGCGTGCCAGCGTAGATTATTTGTATCAGGGCAATCAGTTTACCGACGGCGATTTAGATCCCAATAGTTATCTTGAGGGCTTTTCTCAAATTTCTGCGCGGATTAGTTTGGGGTCGTGGGATCAGCGTTGGGCGCTAACATTGGGCGGTAGCAATTTGACCGATGAGAAAGTGTTGAATCAAGTTTTAGATACCGTGTTCTTCCCCGGTTCGTATAATGCGCGACAAAAGTCTGGACGCAAGGTTTTTGCGTCGCTGTCGTTTGCTTGGTAAGTCTTTACTGGGTGGAAACAGGGAAATAATATAGCAGTGCGACGAATTGCCGCAGGTTTATACAGCCGCTTGTGTTTGACGGCCTTTATAAAAATCTGTACATTTCGCCGCGTTGCAAGAGTCACTAAACAGACTCTTAATAACGGGTTCTCGCAACTTTTCTAGTTCGAGATTAAACGGGAAGTTGGTGTATTTCTAAAATTGAGAAATAAACCCAACACTGCCCCCGCAACGGTAAATGAGTGAGTCATTAAATGACTCTAAGGCAATATCATTCTGCCACTGTGCTTAAAAGCATGGGAAGGCGATGTTGTTAAACGCTCATGAGTCCGGAGACCGGCCCGCTATTACGCAAACGAACCACGGAGGGTGGTTGCGTTGGCTCGGTTGTGTTAGTGCACAAAGTGCGCTCCATTCTGTCTTGCCAATCTATTCTCTGTGGAATTCTTGAAAGTCTGATTTTACGGCGTTTATGCGTCTGTTCAGGACTTTCTTTGTGTCCATTTGCCCGGGGTTGGGCTACTGAGGATATCTCATGAATTTACGAATCCTATTCGCTGTAGCGCTTGTGTTACCAGCGCAGGCTTTGCCGGTATTTGCAGACGTGTCGGCTAAAGATCAGCAAACTAATACCGAGTATATGTTAGTTACTGGTATCCAAGATCGCAGAAATTTAGCTTTAGATGAGGGTAGCGAAACAGGCTCCCGACTTAATATTTCCCTGCGTGATCTTCCCGCAAGTGTGTCTGTTATCAGTCAAGATATGATTCAACAATTTGGCGCACGCACGGCAATGGAAGCCGTTGAAACCGCAGTGGGTATGATTGGCGGTACCGGTGTGGGTTCTATCCCCGGCTACTCAACGCGGGGGTTTAGCAGTAACGATATTACTATATTGCGTGATGGTGTTCGTCAAAATACTAACTCACAATCGGCTCGACCGCTTGATAGTTTTATGTTCGATCGCATCGAAGTCTTAAAGGGCCCGGCTTCCTTGTTGCACGGAGAAGGCGCGGTGGGTGGGGCCATTAATTATGTGACTAAAATGCCCACTAAGGATTTTGTGGGTGAGGCTTTGGTGAGTGCGGGGTCTTGGGATAATTATCGCAGTGCTATCGGTATGGGCGGGCCAACGGCGCTAGAAAATCTTTACTACCGCGCGGATTTTTCGCATAACGAAAATGGCGGATATGTTCACGGTAGTAGTGAAAGCTACGACGCACTGGGCGGCAGTTTGCTTTGGGAGGCTAGTAATACAGCACGCTTTACACTTAGCGGGAGTTATTTCGAAGATGACGTCGAAAGCTATTATGGCACCCCGGTAGTGTACGATGCGGTGATTAATTCGGATGGCGTGCAGGAGGTTCGGCCTGCCAATACGAGCACCGACACGCTAGTAAATCCCCGCATCGCAAGTGGAACTCGCCGCCTAAATTATAATAATTTAGATAATTTCGCTCGTGCAGAAAACGGTTACGGCCGTTTTATTAGTGACCTTATTTTGTCTGATAACTGGTCGCTTCGTAATGAACTCTATTTGGCGACACAAAAATTAGATTGGCGAAATACTGAGAAAACGGTCTGGAATCCGCTAACGGAAATGGTGGACAGAAGTAGTTTTTTCCTTATCTATCGAGACGATACGCAAGTCGGAAACCGCTTAGATCTGCGCTAGAATGGTGAATTGCTAGGTCGGCCTAATCAATTTGTGGTTGGCACATTGTATGACCACAATAATCAAAATCGTAATAGTGGTCAGAGTTATGATGGTAGCCCAGACCCTGCTAGCGTAAGTTTGCGGGATGTTGATCGAGGATATGGCCCTGACGTTAAAGCGCAAAGAACAGCCAAGATTATCACTAAAAACACGGCATTTTATCTCGAGAATGTACTCGACCTTAATAGTGAGCTAAAACTGATCGGCGGCCTGCGCTACGACGCCATCGACGTTGAACGTAAATCCTATACCGGTGAAGACAAATACCATAAAAGTTATTACCCCGTGACTGGGCGTTTTGGTGTGGTATACAGCGTGTTACCTGAAGTTAATTTATACGCAAGCTACAGTCGCGCAGCCCAGCCGGTGTCTCAGTTAGTTAGTCTTAATGCGAGTCGAGACGAATTCAGTTTACAAAAAGGTGAACAGATAGAACTCGGGGCAAAGGCTAGTTTGCTGGAGGATAGCCTTGATGTAACGGTCGCGCTTTACGATATAGAAAAGCGGGATATTCTCACATCCGACGTTATCAATGGCGTCAGAATAAGCTCGCAAATAGGCGCTCAGGTGTCGCAAGGGTTAGAAGTGGCAGCATCTGCTAGGTTGGCAGATGACTGGCGTGTGAATGCGAACGTGGCGTGGAACTGGAAAGCAGAGTTTGACGAATTTAACGAAAACCTCGGCACGGATATTATATCGCGCAGCGGCAATACTCCCACTAATGTTCCGGAGTGGACCGCGGCGCTTTATATCAATAAAACCCTAGGTGATTGGCAGATTAATGGTGGTGTACGCTATGTGGGCGAGCGCAACGCCAATAACAATAACGGCATTGAACTAGAGTCCTATACCACCCTCGATGCCAGTGTTGCTTATCGCTGGCAGCGGTATACGGTTACCCTGCGCGGCCGTAACCTTAGCGATGAAGTCTATGCATCCTGGGCTTCCACCGGCGGTTTAACGCAGCGCTTGGCTGATCCGCGCAGCGCTGAACTAAGCGTTCACTACAGCTTTGCCGACTGATGTCTAATCAACCAGCAATGCATAAAAAGAAACGACATATCGTCAGGCTACTGACATGGAAGTGGTGGAAGCGACAGTTGTTTCTATTGCACCGGTGGCTGGGCATTATTCTGTGCCTGTTATTTTGCGCTTGGTTTGTCAGCGGTATTTTCATGATGTACGTGGAATATCCGACGTTGAGTTTACGTGAGCGTTTAGCGGGACAGGCGACATTGGATTTCTCGTCGTCAAAATACAGCGCTGCAGACGCGGTAGCGACGTTAAGCGCGAAGGATTTTCAGTGTGTCGCCACACCAAGAGAGAATCAGTGTGACGCAGCGATAGATTCTAATGCCGCCGTGGAGCCAACAAAAGTTCGTCTTGGCATGATGTTGGGTCGGCCGCTGTATTACGTGAATGTACTTGGCGGCGCGCAACCCCGTGCGGTCTACGCAGATACTGGTGAAGTGCTCGATGTTGTTGAAGTGCCGCTGGCCCAGCGTCATGCCGAGGATTTTTTTAGGCGTAGCCGTGCAACTAACAAAACGTTTACAGCGCACTATCTTGGCCGTATTCAAGCCGATCAGTGGACATTATCTTCGGCATTGAACGGGCACCGACCTTTGCTGTATTTTGCCTTTGACGATGACCAGCATACCGAATTTTATGTTTCCTCTGTCACTGGTGAGGTAGTTCGTGACAGTCATAGATTGGAGCGAGCGCTGAATTATTTTTCTGCCGTGACCCACTGGATCTACCCCACGGTATTGCGGAAATTTCCCGATCTTTGGGCTTGGGTCGTAGATATTTTAGCAACGGCGGGAGTCGTGCTTTCGGTAAGTGGTTTGTGGATGGGCTGGCTGCGCTGGAAGCGAAAGCCAAAGCCTGGCAAGCCGGCTATTCCGTACAAGGGCATTATGCGCTGGCACTATATAACAGGGGTGTTGTTTGGCACGGTGACCTTGCTGTGGGTTTTTAGCGGATTACTGTCGATGAACCCCGGTCAGCTAAACCCATCTCGTTCTCCTTCAAGTGTTCAGAAGCAGCAGTTCACCGGTATTGAACAGGCGCTTATTCCCGAGGCATTTCCCCATGTTACCCCGGAGTTTGTCGACACCGTGGTAGAGGCCGAACTCGTTCATTTTGATGGGCGGGCGCAGTACCAGATTTGGCATCGGGACGGAGTAACACAGAGGATCACTGGCGATGGCATCGCGCTGTCGGCACCAGATAGATCACGCTTGATCGAATTGGCGGGTAAATTACTGCCCGGCCAAGCGAGCGAGTATACAGTGCTCGATCGCTACGACAGCTACTACTTTACACGCCATCCTGAACGCGGTGGCAAGCCACTTCCCGTTCTTCGGGTTATGTACGGTGACGCCGACAATACCTGGTTTCATATCAACCTCAGCAACGGCGATTTGCTAGATAAAAGTAGTTCGGTAAACCGATTGTATCGCTGGTTATATAACGGCTTGCACTCTTGGGATTTTATCTGGCTGTGGGAGCGCCGACCGCTGTGGGATATTGTGGTAATCACTTTATCACTAGGTGGTTTTAGCTTGTCGGTATTGGGGGTGGTGGTAGGGTGGCGTCGCCTGAAGTTTTAAGCAGAATCGCCAATAGCGGTGAGTTAAATTGCTAGTTGCGTCATACCGGCTTGAGGTCGGTATGACGGCTGACTTTAGTCGTTACGCCTTTTTAATAAGCCGAATAATATAAATTAAAATAATGGCCCCAGCGGTGGAGGTGATTATTGAACCAATTAAACCGCCAGCTGAAATACCTAAAAAGCTAAATACATAGCCACCCACGATAGCGCCAACCACGCCGACAATAATATTGCCGACTAAGCCAAAGCCGCCGCCTTTCATGATCTTGCCTGCTAGCCAACCCGCTAACGCACCAATCGCTAAGAAAATAATCAATCCCTGTGCATCCATTGTGTCACCTCTGGTTTTTTTGATTTTGCTAAACACGCTCGTAATGTTAGGTTTCTAAATACAATTTTTGTTCAACATTATGATTAGTCTAAAAAGCCACTTTACGCTATTTAGGCTTGTTGTGTTTTTTAGCATGTCCATCTTTTGCCGATTCTAAGATTGATGAATTTACCTAACTGCCGGAATCCGAATTACAGTGGCTGCATTTAGCCCACTCTTCTTGAACGACGTTTTCCAGTAAATCACGGAGCCAAATTAAGCCGGGATCTCGATCTAATCGCGTGTGCCATACAAGGTAGATGGGGCTAGGCTCGATGCTCAGCGGCGGATCAGTTATCCAAAGTTCTGAACTAAAATGCGTGCCACCGGCCACCATTTGGGGAACCACCGCGATTAAATCACTGTGACTTAACAGCTTGGGGACAGCGGAAAAATGATTAACGGTCATTGCCACTCGACGGCGTTTCTCTAAGCGCTGTAGTGCTTGATCGACATTGCCCCGTGGGTCACCAGACTGAGAAACCAGTAAATGCTTGGCCGCGAGGAAATCATCCATGGTGATTGGCTTGCCTGCCAGGGGGTGGCTTTTGCGCATAACCAGTTTGTAGCTGTTTTGATATAGCGGAATTGAGCGCAGACTGCGGTCGTGTTGGTTTAAAGGGCCTAGGCCAATATCAATGCGTGCTTCGCGCAATTGTTCGATGACACCCATACGCGTGTAGGGCACCGCATATAAGTCAATATGCGGTGCCTGTACCGCGACCTGACAGCTAAACGGTAGCCAGTATAGGTCGACAGATAAATCGGCAATGGCAATGCGGAACTGGCGGTGGGATTGTGCTGGGTCAAAGCCCCGTGACTCAAGCGCCGACGCGAGTTGCTGCATTGGATCGCGCACTTGTGCCCACAAACTTTGGGCAAAGGCGGTTGGCTCAATCTGGCGACCTTTCTTTACAAAAACAGGGTCTTTCCAAATATCGCGCATCCGCGCAATCGCATTCGATACCGCAGGTTGGGACATGGCCAAACGATGGCCGGCCCGGGTAACTGAGCCTTCGGTCATAATCGCGTCGAAAACTTGCAGCAGCGTTAGTTCTTGGCTTTTCATCCTGTTAGCTCTAGCGTCGGTGATTGGTCTACTGTAACTCATCACAATTTATGATGTTTAGTATATCTAGAGACAATTTTTCTTTTGTGTGGTGCGCGCCCATAGTTAATCCCGTAAGCAAAGACCTTAATTGCGGCAGGAGAAATACAATGTCATTAATTCAACAGCTTCAAGAACAGAACTTCAATGAGACGGTCAGTAACACCAAGGGCCCAGTGCTAGTCGATTTTTGGGCGGAGTGGTGTGGGCCGTGCAAAATGATGAATCCCGTGCTTGAGAACTTGGCTGGCGAACTGGATGGTAGCGTCGCTATTGCGAAGCTCAATGTAGATGAGAGTCCAGATATTGCCCAGCGTTACAATGTACGCGGTATCCCGACTTTGCTGTTGTTTAACAATGGTGAGTTGGTAGCTCAACGCACTGGTGCAGCATCGCAACAGCAAGTGAAGGCGTTTATTGAGCAGTCTTTATAATGGATCAGCTATTAGGGCCTGTTCACACTAATCTGATTAGTGTGAACAGGCCCTAGGTCGCAAAACGGCCTAATAGCTATATGTAAAACTATTCCCCAATCAGAATCAGTTTGCCGGTCTCTGGGTCGCGGTAAACCTGTCCCAATGCTTCATAGCCATCGCCGCTTTTTAGTTTGTCTTGCACGGTTTTTGGCACTGTTGGCAGTTCTTTGCCTAAGCGAATATCTTTATTGATTTTTTCGGTACTGAAATGCTGCTGTAAGTCAGGGCTGAATGACACCAGCGCCGCAATTAAGCCGCAGGCAAACACCAAGATGATATCGACCAAATTCGCCATTGGGCCGAGCGGGTCTTCGTCGGATTCGAGAAATTCACTATCTCGCCATTTATCCATATTAGCGACTCTCCCCTTGGGATAGACCACTGAGTTGCTGAATAGCTTGGTCGTACCAGCGTCGGCGCAGGCGACCTAGTACAAAGCCGATCATACCCGCTAGCAAGCCGATGACGGTGGTGTCGAAGGCGACAGTCATGGCGGTGGTGAGTATGCGTAACTCACCGTCGCCTAGCGCGGCTAGACCGGGGCCGAGGGGGATCAGGGTTCCCATCAGGCCCAACATGGGTGTTAGACGGGTGAGAAAATCAGCGCGCTCAATGCGGCGCTTGCCCGCTTGTATTAGCGCATCACGATTTCCGGCGTCGCGTAGATGACGAATTCCGCCAAAGCGTTCGCCAATGCTAATGCCAATTTCGTATATGGCGAGGCCGACAAAAAACAGCAGCGCCCAAATCACTGGTGTTAAAAGTAGCGAGGTAATCTGGTGCATGATGCCCAGAGAAATTCCTGAAAACATTATTTGCTCTCCATACGGCTATTTATTTGCCAGCCTGGCGACCGCGCCATAAACCACCCAGCATAATTAAAATGCCAAATGCGATAAGCCACGGCAGATAATTTGAAATTTCGGTTTGGCTAGACTCAGTACTGCTTTCGGCGTCCTTGTTTGTTGAAGAAGAATTTTGCGCCGCAGTCTTGGTGTTACTGTCTATATGTACCGCGTCTAATGAAATTTCTTGTATGTGGCTCGGCGATGTTTCACTGCTGTTTGTCGCATTGATGTCGGCGTCGGCCATGCGGCTTTTGGCTAATACAGATTCTAACTGCGCGGCTTTCTCGGCAGACAGTTGTGACTTCACAAGAGCATACATAGGATGACGAGCGTGGGTGTGTCCGCTGCCGGGGTTGCCGTGCTCTATAATATTGTCGGCAAATTGCTGGGCCAGTTGCTTGGTGGTTTCTGCGTCGGCCTGCCAAAAACCTTTGTCGATGGCAACTAACATCACCGCTAAAATATTGGTTTGCACGTAGCGGTTATTGTCATCTGCAAGAAAGTCATCTAAGCCAAGGTTTTGCGCATCGTCGATGTAAACGGATTTCACTTCTTCCCAAACGCGGTCATTGATAATGTCTGGGCTCGTAACCTGCCAACCCCACAAATACTCAATAAATTCGCTGCCCATGGTGCGGGCACCGGAATAGCCTTCATCCATTAAGGGCTTGATCCACTGCGGATTAAAAAAGCGGCCGCGCAGTTCAGAGAGCAAGGCGTCGTGGAGGGCGTCGATTTGCAGATTGCGATTATCGGCGTGATTGATGACCGCGCTGGCGGGCACCTTGCCACTGACGGTTTCTACCGCCAGATTAAAACCGCCTAAATAGTCAAAGGCATCGTTATTGTCGATTAAGCCGTAGAGGTTGCTGGCGCGACCCAAAAAGGTTTGCGACACGCTTTTGAGTTGGCGCTCAAACACATCTTGGGCAGATTCGCCCTGCATACCGGCGCCGTAGGCGTGGCCCATACGTTTAATAAATACCTCGGCCAATTCACAGCGGTCTTGCCATGCGCCACTGCGTTCTACCAGGCGGTTAATGCCGGCGCCGTAGCCGCCGGGGGCAATGCCGAATACCCGCAGGCTGGCTTGGCGACCCAGTTGCTCGGGCTGCATGCTAGGGTTGGCGGCCAGTAATTCGCGGGCTTCGTTCACCCAGTTATTCGCAAATTGGTTTTGCTCTAGCGGCTCGTTGCCGCCTTGCTCGTCTGTCCCGAGTGGAGCCAGTGCTTTTTGTAATGCTAGGCTAAGCGCGGGGTAGTCGTGGCTAATACGGTCTCGGCTGGCGTCCAGCGCCATTAGGCCAGCTTTGTCGAGCAGTAGTAAATGTTCGCCGTAAAGGTCTCTGAATAAACCCGAGGTGGTAAATACCACGTCTAAGCGCGTCGGCTGATCGGGGCCGAGGGGTATGCGCTCTAATCCTTTGATTATGCCGCGGCTATTCCATATTGGTTTTACGCCGAGCAGCTTCATACCAAAGGCAATCATCGCGCCTTCGTCGCGCACCGCGTCAGAGGCCCACAAAATAATGCCCTGCTTGTTATTGCTGGTGTCCACATTGGCAATCGCCACGCCAGACTCGCCGCTAAGTACTTTGGCTGCCAGCGCATTGCCCACATCGAAGCCCACACGGGTTGGCAATAGGCTGCCGTCTAGCGCATAAAAATTGCGGCCGGTGGGCAAAGATTCCGGTGTGCGAATGGGGTCATTGCCCTTGCCGGGCGCGACAAAATGCCCGTTAAGACCGTTGAGTAATGCGCGCATTTCTGCGGCGGGTGAGGCGACGAGCTTTTTACGCCAGTCGGTTTCACGCAGTTTAATTTCTTGGCTATTGCCGTTGTTGTCACCCTGTAGCATGGAGCTAATCATGGTGTCGACGGCATTGCCTTGCCAGTCGCGACCAAATACATGCAGGCCGAGCGGCATAAAGTTTTCTTGTAATTTGGTGAGGTAGTGGCCCACCTCATGGAGCAGGAAACTGTCGTCGGTTTCTTCAAAGCCAATGCCACGCACTTTTAATTCTTCGTCCATACTGGCGATGAGTTCGTCGCGCAAATTGGTCTCGTCGATTTTTTCGCGCAGTGCTTTTACGGCGCGCGCGCGGGTATCGGCGTCGCTGGCGGCTTCAGCACTTTCTATAAGTTGGCGTATTTCTAATAGGGCATCGTAAAGTTCGGTGGCGGCCAGTGGTGGAGTGAGGTGATCTACCATTACCGCAAGGCCGCGACGTTTAGCTTGTATACCTTCGCCAACGCCATCGACGATATAAGGGTAGACACTGGGCAAGTCGCCAACGGCAATGCTTGGGTAGTCGTTTTCGCTTAGGCCCACACTGCGCTTTGGCAGAAATTCATAGGTGGAATGGCGGCCTACGTGCACTAAGGCATCGGCTTTAAATACGTCTTTTAAATAGTGGTAGAAACCTAAATATTGGTGCGGCGGCGGGAAGGACATATTGGCGTGCAATAGCTCTTCGTTAATTTCCCAGCCGCGCGGTGGTTGCGGGCCTAAAAATACATTGCCGAATTGCACGCCGGGAATCAGCATTTTATCTTGCCAAACCATTACCCGACCCGGTGCATCACCCCAGCCACGAATACCTTCAATCCCCATATTGATTAGCGCGTTTACCAATGTTTGGCTCGCCTGCCAATCGGGTTTACCGCCGTCGGCACTGCGGCTAATGAGTGCCGTATATTCCGCTTCGGTTTGCGCCAGCAAATCTAAGGCTCTAACCCGGCCAGCGTCGCGCACACCGTCGAGGGCGTGTTTTAAATCGCTGATGGTGTTGCTCATACGGGCGCTAATTAATGCTAGTTGCGATTGGCGTTCTGTTACCGAGGGCAGGGCGGTCGCCGTGCCGATCTGCTCCTGCAGCCATGCCTGCAGTTCACCCAGGGGGCCGTTGACCATTTCAGCCTGCACACGCTTTGGTAACGTGGCGAACCAGCGTTGGTAGTCTTGTGCGCTGATTGTGTTGATCTGGGTTGACATGGCCGCCAGTGCGGCGCGGTCATCCGGCAGGTTCACGCCCTTTGCCTGCAGTAGGTCTAAAAGTCCGGTGGCGTCTTTTGGCAGTGGGCCGGTGTGATAGCCTGCGGCTTTCAAGGCCCGCAGCATTTCTAATAGGCTTTCGGGTACATTGAGATTGTCGGCACCGATATTGTGGCGACCCGGAGGGTGGTTGTAATACACCACGCCAATGCGTTTGTCGGCATTGGATTTTTCTTGCAGATCCATCCAGCGTGCTAGGCGTTGGCTTTGGCGTTTAACTTCATTGCTGAGTGGCTTGCTGCGGTACACGCTGCCGCCGGTGAGGGGGTCTATGCCGCTAGGTTCAGCTAGGGCTAAGACTTGGGCTTGGGACACACCTTGAAGCTCCGGCATGGCCACGCGGTAGTGAACGGAATCTCTGGGAATACCCTCGGGCGATAAATCCCATTCAGCCTCTGACCATTCACTTAAGCGGATGGCCTTTAATATGGGGAGGTTCAATTCGCCCAGTAATTGGGTGACGGCCTCGCGACCTTCACCGCCACCAATTACAAAATCTTGTATCGCAACAATGGCTGCTGGTGTGCCCGCCAAGGGGCCGCGCATAATGCGATGAATCTCTTGTACGGCATTCACGCTTGGCTCACCCCAGCCGGCGAGAATAGATACGCACTGCCAATGCTTGGCTTGGCAAAGTTGTTGATGTAATTCCCAGTCGCCAGAAATATCGCCACCGTCGTGATCGAGAATCCACAGCGTGCGGCGCATTGGCTTTAATGTTTTGCTCAGAGCCTCGGCACTGAGCCAATGTGCGGCTTTATTTTGATATAGGGCGAAGCGTACCGGAGCCACTTCTCTCACCGGCGCGATCTCTTTGCCACCGCTGAGAATAAAATTGAACAAGCTTGCGGTGTTGTCCACAGAACGATTAACCCAGTAGGAACGTGCTTGTAGCCAGTCTGCATAGCGTGGTGCAGATTTTTGTTTGGCGGCCAATGAGGCGGCGTCAATCACACCATCGCGGTCGCCAACGATTTCCTCAGGCATATCCTTGGCAAAAATAGCGCCGTTGCGATCCCGTTGCAGTGCCATTAATTTGCGGTCGCTGTGGAGTACGGTACGCATTTGGGTGGCGGGAAAACGCTGGCTTAAAAGGCGGTCTACCGCTTCGCCAAAAACCGCGATCATTACTAGGCTTTGGCTGCTGCTGATAAGGCTTTGCAGATGCTCGTCATCCATCGCGATAACTTGGCTGACGGTGCGAATTCGAATTTCTATGTCTTTATGTTGCTGCAGTAGTTGGTGAGCACCGGCAATTAAGGTCGGGGCTGAGCGGTCAGACACAATCGCAGTAAGTGCGTTAACCTTATTTGCAGCCTGAGCGGCGCTGGCACCAAGTAAGCTAAAAAAGGCGCTTAGCAAAAATACAATGGAGTAGAGCTTGGATCGTGCAGCAAAGGGCTTTGCTGTCGCTAACAAAGTAAACATAGAGTGCTTCCCGCCGCTGCTCGCCCGCATACGGCTAATATGGCCATTGACTGATAAAGGCGGGAAGGTGCAGGCTCAGTCGTGGCTGAACAAAGCGTCGACACCCCGTCGCGTTTATCTTGTTATTTCAGGCCGGTCTCCGGACTCACAGAGTGCTCATACATCAGCACGATCAATTCGCCTTCCCACGTAAAACGCAGTGGCTGCTCGCTTTGCTAAAAGCCAGCGGAACGATCATCTCTGTTTACCGTTGCGGGGGCAGTACAGGCATTGCAATGCTGATTAGCAGCGCGCACCTGTTTCCCGTTTCACCTCTGTGTGCAGAAACACACGCGGGCACCTGAAACATCGGCGC
>NZ_PQGG01000004.1 GCF_002915595.1 Zhongshania marina | reverse complement strand
CCACCTTCGCGGATTGCAAAACGCAAACCTTCTTCCATCGCGATTGGCGCAATCAAGGTTACGTCCATTTTCACGTTGTCGCCAGGCATTACCATTTCAGTACCTTCTGGCAGCTCACACGCACCAGTTACGTCTGTGGTACGGAAGTAGAACTGTGGACGGTAGCCTTTAAAGAATGGCGTGTGACGACCACCTTCTTCTTTTGACAACACGTACACTTCTGCTTCGAAGCGAGTGTGTGGAGTGATTGAGCTAGGCTTAGCCAATACTTGACCACGCTCTACGTCATCACGCTTAGTACCACGCAGCAACACACCTACGTTCTCACCAGCGCGACCTTCGTCAAGCAGCTTGCGGAACATTTCAACACCAGTACAGGTGGTTTTGGTGGTGTCGCGAATACCAACGATAGAAATCTCGTCGCCAGTACGCAGAATGCCACGCTCAATACGGCCGGTTACAACAGTACCGCGACCAGAGATTGAGAATACGTCTTCGATTGGCATCAAGAACGGCAGGTCAACCGCACGCTCAGGCTGTGGAATGTAAGTATCCAAAGCTTCAACCAATTTCGCTACAGCAGTAGTGCCAAGCTCGTTGTCATCTTGACCGTTCAATGCCATCAATGCTGAACCAGCAATGATTGGCGTGTCGTCGCCTGGGAATTCGTACATATCGAGCAGCTCACGCAGCTCCATTTCTACCAATTCAAGCATTTCATTGTATTCTTCGCTGCCTACACCGCCGCAATCTTCAGCTAGCAGGTCTGCCTTGTTCAGGAAGACAACGATGTAAGGTACGCCAACCTGACGTGACAGCAGGATGTGCTCACGCGTTTGTGGCATTGGGCCGTCAGTCGCGCCACATACCAAAATAGCGCCGTCCATCTGAGCAGCACCAGTGATCATGTTCTTAACGTAGTCAGCGTGACCTGGGCAGTCGACGTGAGCGTAGTGACGAGTTGATGAATCATACTCAACGTGCGAGGTCGCAATGGTAATACCGCGCTCACGCTCTTCAGGTGCGTTATCGATACCATCAAACGCTACCGCTTTACCACCATATACTTCCGCACATACGCGCGTCAGCGCTGCTGTCAGCGTGGTTTTACCATGGTCAACGTGACCAATGGTGCCCACGTTCAAATGGGGCTTATTACGTTCAAATTTCTCTTTAGCCATTGCGACAGTCTCCTAGCGGACTTTTTCGTCAAGTCACTATTTTCGTCAAGCCACTACAAAAAGACAAAAGCTGACCAAATCAGCTTTTGTCGCCAAATTTTAATGGAGCTCATGACCGGATTTGAACCGGTGACCTCTTCCTTACCAAGGAAGTGCTCTACCGACTGAGCTACATGAGCACCGAAAATCTCTTTTACTAACCTGCCCAAACTGGAGCGGGTAGCGGGAATCGAACCCGCACCATCAGCTTGGAAGGCTGAGGTTCTACCATTGAACCATACCCGCTGAAACTTCAATCCGCTGGCAAGTCTTACAAATAATGGTGGTGGGGGGTGGATTCGAACCACCGAAGCTCGCGCGTCAGATTTACAGTCTGATCCCTTTAGCCACTCGGGAACCCCACCCCAAGAGAACGGAATATTTTCTTTCGAGCCATGTAGTTAGCAGCCATACTTCGACCGACTTACAGTTACTACAAGGCTCGCCAGAAAAATGTGTGGAGCTGGCGAGAGGAGTCGAACCCCCGACCGGCTGATTACAAGTCAGCTGCTCTACCAACTGAGCTACGCCAGCTTAGCTACCACGTCGCTTCCAAACGAGGCCGGCATTCTAGTCTAACTCTTGGTAAGACGCAATCAGATTGCAGCTTTTTTTCTCCAAGCTTTTGTTATTATCTGCTTTTTTCGCCATCACTCGGGCAATATCCTTATAAGATTGATCCCCCTCGCTCCCAATATAGGCCATCCAATAACGAATGCCCTCCTTAGCAACTCGCTTCACAGCGACTCTGTAATCTCTCTTAAGTAAGCCTTTTGCGTGATTCTGCGCGCGCTCGTCAGTGGTAAACACTCCAAGTGAAATGGCATTCTTTAATTCACCACCTCGAATAATGAAGTTATCTATGCGCTTACCCCGCAACTCTGCGCTGATTTTCGCTGCCTCATTAAATGAAGAGTAAGGCCCTAAATAAACCCAGTAATCAGCACTCCGCTCGTATTTTTCAGTAAACAATTTAATCTCTTCAAACGATTCGCCATCAGCCCGAACTTCATCCTTATTGTTATACGGCCCCAAATACAAACATACGCGTGGGCCTGCAGCAGTTACAGGGTCATCGTTAGACAAAGCTTCATTGCTGAGGGACTTTTGCTCACCCTGCCCAAGCTCAGACAGCAATTGAATATTGCCTTTATCTTCAGGTGTAAACGACACCTGCTCTAGCGAAATCGCGCCCTTACCACTCAAAAAGAAGACCGCATTTACCGCTACTAATAATACAAAAAACCAACGCACCCGCCCCTCCCTGATTACGCTTTCGCTAGCGCCAGCGCCAATCCGTCCAAGACCAAATCCCGACTGTAATGCCACGACTCAGCATACTCGCCAGCAAGCTGCTTCACATTCATGCCATCACCACCGGTAACAAGCACTTTATAATGCCGACCAATTTGTTTCTCAGCTTCGTACAGGGCCAGCTTAACCGCCCCGACCAAACCCAACCACTTACCATTATGCACACAGGCATCGGTGTTTTTCCCCAGCCCCGTGTCTGCAGATTCTGCAATGCCAAATCGCACTCTGCCAGTGCTTTGCTCCAGCGCCCTCAAGGCCAACCCAGCCCCAGGCAATATATAACCACCGTGATGTTGACCATCCTTGCCAACGGCATCGATAGTCAAGGCCGTACCAGCATCGATAATCACACACGCATCGCAGCAGCTGTTGTATGCTGCAAGCATTGCCAACCAGCGATCCACCCCCATGCGCGACACGTCGTCATACCCGTTTTTTACGCCAGCGCACTCCGCTTGCGAAACTGCAAATTCGTACTTCACTTTGGCACCGACTAACAATGCCCTTAGCTCGGCCTCCCTCTCGGCAAAGGCCACAGACGCAACACGAACCAAGCATACCCCCGCCCCCACAAGCTCTTTGAGGCCTTCAAGTTCGTTCGCAATACGACCAGAATCCAAAATGACCGCCCCATTTAAACGGCGCCATTTAATCGCTGTATTTCCGACATCTAGCTCCAAAATCAGCGCCAAGTCATGCACTCCGCAAACTTACTTCACCACCGTTAAACACACGCTCGCCGTCAGCCGTCATTAACACCAAGCCGCCACTGCGATCCAAGCCTGACACCACACCTTCGATGTACGTATCACCCAATTGAACCTTAACATCACGACCTGCGAAGGCATCATGTCGAGACCACTCATCTCGGTGAACAGCAAACCCGCCCGCCAAAAATTCTTTGTACACTAAATGCAGGGAAGACATTAATTCGGCAACCAATTTATTTCTATCCACCGCGCCAACGATTTGCGCCAAATCAGTCCACGGTTGCGAAATAGCATCCGTATCCGCGCCATTCATATCAACATTTAGCCCTACACCCACTATAACCTGGCAAACACCCGCAGGATCACCCTGCATTTCCAACAAAATTCCAGCCAGCTTTTTATTTTCGTACAGAACATCATTAGGCCACTTAAGCCCCAAACCAATCACTCCAAATTTAGAGACTGCGCGAACTATGGCAAGACCAACGGATAAGCTAAGCCCTTCAAGGGCAGACGCGCCGGACTGAAACTCCCACACTTGAGACAGGTACACATTGCGACCGAAGGGGCTTTGCCACTCGCGACCACGACGGCCGCGCCCTGAGGTTTGCTGCTCAGCAAGACAACTATACCCCCAGCCACGCCCATCTCTAATAGCATTAGCTGCGGCATTATTCGTTGAATCTATTAAGGGAAATATATCGAACTGCCCCAAAGCCAAAGCTGCTTCGGGATTTAAATGCGAGCGAATTTTTTCGCCATCCAACAAATCCAATCCGCCTATTAATCGGTAACCACGGCCCTTTACCGATTCTATTTCCAAATTAAAGCTTTCTAATTTTTGTAGCTGCTTCCACACCGCAGCCCGACTAACACCAAGTTGGCTACCAATCTCTTCGCCAGAGTGGTACTCACCGTCAGCCAAAATATTTAATAATTCCACGAAGCTACGCACCCAACTGCCGTTTAGAAGCGCTAGATAATATCAGAATATGATCGCTCTTGGCGGTACTGGGGAATTTGACAAATTCCTAGCCACTTCTACCTTTAGAAAAATAGACGATAAATCCATTCTTAAGAAATACTCGTATTAACACCAAGCTCACGCAAATACCTGCGTAGCGCCCTCCACCATATAATGGATACAGGAGTAGTAATTATGAAGCTCAAAAAAATCGGCATCGCAGCCGCCATCGCCCTTCTTAGCAGTGGTATTACATTCGCCAACCAAAGCCACGATACAAATGCCCTATATGTACAAGCCAGCTCCTATATCGGCCCTCAATCAAATGAAGACCAGCGCTTAGTGAGTGAATTAATCAAGCAAATACAGACAGACGGCAAGCTTTCTGGCCAATTAGAACTGACTAGCCGAAATGGAAGCGTCGCTATTTCAGGCAGAGTGGACGAAGTAACGATGATTTACCGCGTTGTAGAAATTATTAAACGTAACTCGTCCGTTAAAAATATTGATGTTCGCCAGCTAGACACCTGATTTAACTGGAAAATTACATCTTCAAGCGCCCCAGCTAAATATTTTAGCTGGGGCGTTTTTGCTTGTGGGGGACAGTCCTCGCAGAACGCAGAACTCAGAACGCAGAACTCAGAACGCAGAACGCAGAACGCAGAACGCAGAACGCAGAACGCAGAACGCAGAACGCAGAAC
>NZ_PQGG01000039.1 GCF_002915595.1 Zhongshania marina | reverse complement strand
CCAAACACATCGCGGTCAAGAGCCCGCTCCTACAAATGATAATACGCTGATTTTTGTAGGAGGCCGCGCCGAGGCCGATTGAATTACGCACCGACCCAGCCCGAGTTATCGCGGTCAGGAGCCCGCTCCTACACGTGATTTTTTTGTAGGAGGCCGCGCCGAGGCCGATCGAATTACGCACCGACCCAGCCCGAGGCATCACGGTCAGAGCCCGCTCCTACACATATTTTTTTGTAGGAGGCCGCTGGCCCAGGCCACCTTCTCTTGCGATGAACCCGCAATTCACCTTGTCCCGAGGCCGATCGAATTACGCACCGCACCCCAACCAAACACATCACAATCGGCCAAGGTGAATTGCACAGCAAGAGAAGGTAGCCTGGGCAGGCTTTAAAAGCTGCTGCAGCCCCATGTCAAATAATAGCTTGCAAGCCCTTATCAGCAATGACGTTGAGCAGTTTGAGCGCTGGGCCGGCTGGGCGCGTTTCGCCATGCTCCCACTTGCGCACCGTCGAAGCCGTGGTGTGCAGGTGATGGGCAAATACGGGTTGGCTAAAGTGCAATGCCTCACGCAGGTGTTTAATATCGCTTGCACTGAACTCGCGCACTGGCGGTGGACAAAGTGCATCAAACTCTCGCATCGTTACTTTGCTAACCGCGCCAGCGTCGTGCAATGCGGCCAAGTCACCCCGCAACGATTCAATGATTTTACTCGTCACAACATACCTCCAATAAAACACCAGCTTGTAATGCCGCTACCAACTCCTTAGACGAAAGCGCCAGAAATACCTTGCCGACATAATGCAGCGCTTTTTTCTCGTCCCGTGTAATATTCGCCTTGTCGCTTTTCGGGAACCCATGCAGGAAAACATAACGACGACCGACACGGGCCGATAGTAGCGTACGGTAGCCGCCGCGCTTACCCGTACTCGGACGGGCTATCCGCTTTTTGTAGAGATGGCCACCTAAATCGGCATCTATCAGCCCCCGCTCCATCTCCTGGACCGCCTTGCACAAGACCTCATCGGGCAGCTTTTCGCTCGCCTGCCACCGTGCGAAGTCCTTTCGCTTTAAGATTTCCATATCTCTTCAGCCTCAAAACTATACCCGTAACGGGTATTATTATCCACTCCTTGTAAACAGATCGCTACCCAAGCCACCCGTAAAAGCTACTTCAGCTACGACGAATCTTGAATCTAGTACCACAACCTTTCTCGTCAGACTTCCGACACCCGGCGGCAGACCTTCTTTTACTCTACCGCCAAACGGCCAAGGTGAATTGCACAGCAAGAGAAGGCAGCCTGGGCTGGCCCGCTCCTACACATTCCGTGGCTTTGTACCATCGCGGTCAGGAGCCCGCTCCTACACGTCGTGATACATTTTTTTGTAGGAGGCCGCTCCCGAGGCCGATGGAATTACGCACCGCACCCCCACCAAACACATCGCGGTCAGGAGCCCGCTCCTACACGTGATTTTTTTTGTAGGAGGCCGCTGGCCCAGGCCACCTTCTCTTGCGATGAACCCGCAATTCACCTTGCCCGAGGCCGATGAATTACGCGCACCCCCACCAAACACATCGCGGTCAGCGCCCGCTCCTACACATGGTAATACGCTGTTTTTGTAGGAGGCCGCGCCGAGGCCGATGAATTACGCGCAATACCCCACCAAACACATCGCGGTCAGCGCCCGCTCCTACACATGGTAATACGACGCTTTTGTAGGAGGCCGCGCCTGAGGCCGATAGAATTACGCACCGACCCTATCCGAGGCCGATGGAATTACGCGCAATCCCAACATTCACGCCTTCGGCGCGCGCCCATAACGATCTTCAAAACGAACGATATCGTCTTCACCCAAATACGAGCCCGACTGAACTTCAATAAGCTCCAAGGGAATCACACCCGGATTCTCCAAAGCATGCACAACACCAACAGGAATATAGGTAGACTGGTTTTCCGTCAGCATTAATTCCTTATCGCCATTCGTCACCTTGGCGGTACCCGACACCACTATCCAATGCTCTGCGCGGTGGTGATGCATTTGCACCGACAACTTAGCACCCAGCTTTACGGTAATACGCTTCACCTGATAACGCTCGCCATTATCAATCGAATCGTATACACCCCAAGGCCGATACACATGACGATGCTGACTCACCTCACTACGGCCCTGCGCCTTTAATGCCTCAACAATTTTTTAACGTCTTGAACTTGATCTTTAGCCGCAACTAAAACCGCATTATTGGTTTCAACCACCACGACATTGTCTAAGCCAACGATGACAACTAAGCGATATTCAGCACGAACGTAAGAATTAAACGTGCTATGACTTAACACATCACCACTGCACACATTGCCGTCAGCGTATTTTTTAGCACACACTTGGCCTCAGTGCCCGTTAGCGGCTAAGATAGGCCATCAACCTTATTACTAAGGAGAAAAACAATGCAGCCCCAACTTGATAAAATACAAGAGAAACTTAGCAACCTTCCCCCTAATCGACTCCTTGAAGTCGCCGATTTTATTGATTTTTTGCAGCAACGCGATCAAGACATACTAATGAGAGACAGCTACTCAAACGCATCAGAAAACGCGTTTAACGAAGCATGGAACAACAGTGACGATGCCGCGTATGACGATTTATAATATTGGTGATGTCGTGTTGGTCGGTTTTCCATTCACCAACCTGCAATCAACCAAGAAGCGACCCGCAGTAATCATCAGCCACTCAACTTATCAACAACAAAAACCTGACGTCATCTTAATGGCCATTACCAGTCAAATCATCAGCCACTAGCAATGGGGGAAGCTTTTTTGCACGACTGGCGCACCGCAGGCCTCATAAAACCCTCGGTGCTTAAACCCCTGATTGCCACCATTGAGCAAACCCGAATTATCAAAACCATGGGCCAACTCTCCATTAACGATAAAAATAGTTTGGCAATAGTTATTCAAACTATTTTTGGGCAGCACATCGGGCAAGTTAGCAGAACAGAATTGTAAATTCATACTACGAAAACATTTTTCACTTTTCGCGCAAGGCCATATACGCACTAAAAGCCACAAACTAAATTTCGCCTCTTCCTCGCAATACACTTCGCGGTCAAACTTCCGACGCCCGACGTCAGACCTTCTTTTACGCTACCGCCAAACGACCAAGGTGAACTGCGCTCAGACGCAGCCCGAATTATCGCGGTCAGGAGCCCGCTCCTACACGTAATTTTTTTGTAGGAGGCCGCGCCGAGGCCGATTGAATTACGCACCGCACCCCCACCAAACACATCGCGGTCAGGAGCCCGCTCCTACACGTGATTTTTTTTGTAGGAGGCCGCTGGCCCAGGCCACCTTCTCTTGCGATGAACCCGCAATTCACCTTGCCCGAGGCCGATTGAATTACACGCAACCCCCCACCAAACACTTCGCGGTCAGGCGCCCGCTCCTACACATGGTGATACAGTGCTTTTGTAGGAGGCCGCTCCTGAGGCCGATTGAATTACGCACAACACCCCCACCAAACACATCGCGGTCAGGCGCCCGCTCCTACACATGGTAATACGCTGTTTTTGTAGGAGGCCGCGCCGAGGCCGATGGAATTACGCGCTGCACCTCACCAAACACATCGCGGTCAGGAGCCCGCTCCTACACGAGGTCATACGGCTTTTGTAGGAGGCCGCGCCTGAGGCCGATCGAATTACGCTCCGCACCTCATCCGAGGCCTTACACGCCCCCAAATTCACGCCTTCGGCGCCCGCCCATAACGGTCTTCAAAACGAACAATATCGTCTTCACCTAAATACGAGCCCGACTGAACTTCAATAAGCTCCAAGGGAATCACACCTGGATTCTCCAATGCATGAACAACACCAACGGGAATGTAGGTAGACTGGTTTTCGGTCAGCATAATCTCTTGATCGCCATTCGTTACCTTGGCGGTACCCGACACCACAATCCAATGCTCGGCGCGGTGGTGATGCATTTGCACCGACAATTTCGCACCCGGCTTTACCGTAATACGCTTAACCTGGTAGCGCTCGCCATTGTCGATTGAATCGTAAACACCCCAAGGCCGATACACATGACGATGCTGACTCACCTCACTACGCCCCTGCGCTTTTAATGACTCTACAATCTTTTTTACATCTTGAACTTGGTCTTTAGCCGCAACCAACACCGCGTCATTTGTTTCAACAACAACAATATTATCTAAGCCAACCGTTGCCACTAAACGATGCTCAGCACGAACATAAGAATTAGAGGTATTGTAGCTAAGTACATCGCCACTACTTACATTACCAGATGCATCTTGATCGCCAATCTCCCACAAAGAAGACCACGCCCCTACATCACTCCAACCCGCAGACAAGGGCACAACTACCGCCTTATCTGTCTTTTCCATTACCGCATAATCTATCGACTGATCTGGGCAAGCTTTAAAAGCATCGGCGTCAATCCGTAAAAAATCAACATCGCGGTTTTTACCCAAATAGGCTTTTTCACAGGCATCATAAATATCTGGCCGAAATGCTTTTAACTCTGCCAAATACACATCAGCAGCAAACAAAAACATACCGCTATTCCAGTAATAGCCGCCGTTATCCAAATACGATTGCGCCGTTTTTAAATCTGGCTTCTCTACAAACCGAGAAACCGCAAACGCGCCATCATCACTCTCTGCGCCACGCTGAATATAACCGTAACCCGTATGCGCGGACTCAGGCACAATGCCAAAGGTGACAACTTTGCCCGCCTCAGCCTGCACCCTAGCAACCTCAACCGCCGCATGAAATGCAGCAACATCTTCAATCACATGGTCAGCGGCCATAACTAATAACAAAGGAGCGGATTCACCACTATTCGATTCAAGGGCATCGAAAGCAGCAAGCGCGATAGCTGGTGCGGTATTGCGGCCGATGGGTTCTAAAATAATAGAATTTAATTCAGTTCCAAACTCCTGCGCCTGCTGAGCCACCACAAAACGATGCTCTTCATTGCAAATAACCGACGTGCTACTACTCAAGCCATCAACCCGAGCGAGGGTGGTTTGCAACATCGTATCTTTACCAGCAATGGATAAAAATTGCTTGGGAAATAAACCTCGGCTTGATGGCCACAAGCGACTTCCACTGCCACCGGCCATAATAATTGTGCGCATAAAAGACACCGCTCCACCCTCCCGTTGATCTAGTAATATTTATCGCCAAATAGCCAAGGTATTAAAGCCTAAGCGCTTTTTCACAAAATAGACCGCAAGTAAATTTTGAGTAGCAACAGCGATAGCCGTACCAATTGCCGCACCTACAATGTTAAATTGCGCCGTTAAAAACCAAGTCAGCAATAGTGCCAAGCTACCCGAGATTAAGGTTACATTGCGCATATCTCGTTCATGACCAGACATCATTAGCAAAAAGCCAACTGAGCCCGTCATCGCATTAATAAACTGACCTACTGCTAAAATCTGCAATAATGCGGCGCCTTCCTTAAATTCCGAGCCAAATAAACTCATCAAAAACGAAGGAAAAACCAGCATTACGCCAATCACTGGCAAGGCAAACAAACTAATTAACTTAACGGACTTAATCGCCAAACGTTCTAGCTGTGCCATGTCATTATCGCGGTACAACTTAGCAAATCTCGGCGCAACAACCAAATTCACCGCTATTAATATAAAACTACTTAACATAGCCGTACGCTGTGCGACTGCAAGCTGCGCCAAAGCCTCACTACTCACATAGGCACCAGCCATGAACTGGCCGGACCACTGCACCATTTGCGACATTATGACGACTATCCACAAGGGACCACAGCTAGCAAATAACTCACGCCATGAGATGGCTAATTTCGCAATTCTAGGACGAAACACGTAAAACAGGCCAAAGCCTACTGCACCCACCACAAATGATGATACGGCATAAGTCTTAGCCAACTCTGCTGCAGACATTTCTACAAACACATACAGACTAAGAATAAGCAGCAAATTTACTGCAATATTTAACACAAAAATAGACGCTGATACGCGCCTAAGCCCCTGCAAGGCCATGGCAGAAATCGTCAGCGTCGACAAACCGATAACACCTAAAGACATAAATTTTAAAACGGGTGCTAGTTCGGGCTTTGAAAAGAATACTGCAGAAAAATAAGGTGCGCCGAAATATAAAACAAGCGCGCTAAAAGAGCTAAGCGCCAGAATCAATAACAAGGACTTTAGCACTGTATTTACAGCCAAGTCCGGTGCGCTCCCAGTAAAACGCAAAACAGTGTTTTCTAAACCGGCATTTGAAAACGCAGAAATAACAGTGACAATAGAGAAAGCCAAGAAGTAGTAGCCGGACTCCGAGGCCCCTAAGTGTCGCGCAATAAAAAACGTCGCAGCAAACCCACTTATCGCACCAAAAACTCGAATAACAAACGCGAATGCACTGCTAAGCAACAAATCTCGATTATCGGCACTTGCCAAAATATTTCTTAATTTGGAGGGCAGCAAAGCAATTACTCAAAATGTAAAAGATAGAAAGGATTATTTAATTACGCCACGACCTATAAGGTGTGCAACTACTTCACGCCATGCGCTAGCCATAACATCGTAATCCCTATGTATTTTTGTCGTGCATAAAACAGAATAAGCTGGGCGCTTTGCCGGTGTCGGATACGCTTCTGTACTTATCGCATTTACCGTTGGTATTGCATTGATAGCACCCGACTGGAACGCAGCCTCAAAGATCGTCGTCGCAAAGCCATGCCAACTCACCGCCTCATTGCCCGCGTAATGATAAACGCCATAATGGGCCTGCGTCCCATTTTTGTTGTGCTCTGCGATGTGTATCTGCCGCGCGATGCTAATGAGGGTTTTGGCGATATCGCCTGCGTAGGTCGGGCAGCCAATCTGGTCGGCAACCACACCCAAGGTGTCACGCTCTTTGGCCAAGCGCAGCATGGTTTTCATGAAGTTATTGCCGTACTCACTAAAGACCCACGCCGTGCGCAATATGATGTGCTTGTTTGTGTGGCGCTGCACGGCAAGCTCACCATTGAGCTTGGTTTGGCCGTAAATGCCAGTGGGATTTGTTTGATCAGCTTCGGTATACGGCGTTTGGCTATTACCATCAAACACGTAATCGGTAGAAACATGCAGTAAGGGTATATCGAAGCGACTGCACAGCTTGGCAAGCGCAGCGGGGCCCTCCTCGTTAACCCGCCTGGCCAATTCAGGTTCTGACTCGGCCTTATCTACGGCAGTATAGGCCGCCGCATTGATAATGGCGGTAATGCCTTTATTGGCAATGATCTTTTCTAACACAACGGTATCGTTGATATCCGCTTCTTGACGGCTCAGCAGTGTATGAGCAATACCCTGGGCTTTGAGCTGATCTGCCAGACATTGCCCTAATTGGCCATTCGCCCCCGTAACCAGTAAATGCATGTCACTCATGACTGAAACAGCTCTGCAAAGGTGGGGGCCTTACTGTCTTTGTCGGACAAGGTGGGAGCTTCCAGTGGCCAAGTGATTGCCAGAACCGGATCATTCCAGATTAAACTACCCTCATCGCTGGGGTCGTAATAGTCAGTGCACTTGTATTCAAAATCTGCGGTGTCGCTAAGCACCACAAAGCCGTGGGCAAAACCCGGCGGCACCCAAAACTGGCGCTTGTTCTCCTCAGACAGCAACACACCTTCCCACTGCCCAAAGCTGGGGGAATCTTGGCGGATATCCACCGCCACGTCGTAAACCTCACCACTCACCACCCGCACCAATTTGCCTTGGGGTTTGGTTTGTTGAAAATGCAGGCCACGCAGCACACCCTTTGCTGAGCGCGAGTGATTGTCTTGTACAAATGGCAGTGTAATACCCGCCATCTCCCGATAGCGTTCTGCCTGAAAGGTTTCTAAGAAAAAACCGCGATGATCGCCAAAGATCTTGGGCTCAATAATCACGCAGTCTTTTAGCTTGGTTTGGATGACATTCATTTACTGTTGGTATCCGTCTATATGGTGTTGCGTTTATTTGTAGCCGTCGGCTACGCGCAGTAAATATTGGCCGTAGCCGGTCTT
>NZ_PQGG01000038.1 GCF_002915595.1 Zhongshania marina | reverse complement strand
GTAAGCTTCCGGCAAACCCACATTGCTACGGCCGCCAATTATGCGGCAGTAGTTCGCTGATCTTTGACGCCCGCTGAGTCGGCAATCTTGCCATTACATCTTTCAAATAGGCTTGCGGGTTCAGGCCATTAATCTTCGCGGACTGGATCAAGGTCATTACGTTAGCCGCGCGCTGACCGCTGCGCAGCGACCCCGCAAACAGCCAGTTCGAACGGCCAAGCGCCCAAGGTCTAATTTGATTCTCAACCCAGTTATTGTCGATGGGCACAGCGCCATCATCAAGGTAGCGCGTGAGCGCATCCCAGCGTTTCAAACTGTATTGGATTGCTTTGGCCGTCGCGCTGCCATCGGGTACCTGTTGCCGCTTTCCGATCAGCCAATGCTGTAGCTGATCGATAATCGGTTTGGCTTGTTCTTGTCGTTGTTGCCTTCGCTGCTCAGGACTTAGTTCAACAAGTTCCCGCTCGATGAGATAGAGCTGTTTAATATAGTTCAGCGCCTGTTCAGCAATCTGGCTTTTGTTGGCCACGTGCAGATCGTGGAATTTACGACGAGCGTGGGCCCAGCAGCCAATTTCGATCATGCCATTGGCGAAGCCCGCTTTGTAACCGCTGTAATCATCGCAAACTAACTTCCCTCGCCAATCTGCGAGGAAGTCTCTCGATTCTTTGCCTGAGCGGCTGGGCCTGAAGTCGTAGACCACGCCTTGTATCGGGGAGTAGCGCGTTGCCGCATAGGCCCAGACATAGGCTTTATGAGTACGCTGCTTACCCGGCGCCAACATCGCAACCGGTGTTTCATCGGCATGTAGTACAGCTTGTTCTAATAGTTGCTCGCGCAGATGATCCACTAAAGGCCGTAGCTCTACGCCGCAACGACCCACCCAATCCGCTAATGTTGAACGGGGAATCATGACGCCGCTACGGGCAAACTGTTGTTCTTGGCGGTACAGCGGCAGATGATCGGCATATTTGCTAATGAGCACTTGAGCCAATAAACCGGTGGTGGGAATGCCTTTATCAATAATGTGCGCTGCGACAGGAGCTTGTACCAGACTGTCGCAATCACGGCAGCACCATTTACCCCTGACATGACGCTCAACACTAAAGGTGCCAGGCTGGTAATCGAGTTTCTCGCTAACGTCTTCACCGATCCGAGTCATTGCGCAGCCACAAACGCAGTTTGTGTTCTCGGGCTCATGGTGAATCTCGGTGCGAGGCAAGCCTTGGGGAAGTGCTTGGCGTTTGGGCTTTTTGCGTTCGCGCTGTGGTGGCGTAATTGAGACTTTTTCCAGTTCAGCCTCAATCGCGGCGATGTCTTCATCGACCAGCGCGTCCAATAAAGCGAGCTGGTGCTTATCGATCCCTTCACTGCGCTTACCAAAGCGGTGGCGACGCAACAGCGCCAACTCGTGGGTCAGCCTGTCTTTATGGGTTTGTAGTTGTTCGAGCGAGGCTTCGCGTTGAGCAATGCACTGATCGCGTTCGGCGATCTTGTGCGTTTGGGCAGTCACCGTCTCCTGCAACTGCATGACCAGCTTGCGAAGCTGGTCGGGAGATAAGTTTTGGAGGTCGGCTGGCTGAGTCATCACCTTACTTTGCCAGAACTTGGCGCCGCGTTCGATGACGATTTTGTAAATGGACGAGGTGCGGCAACTGTGCTCACAACCTCGTATTAAAGAGGCCGTTTGGTCGAGATTACAGCACCGAGATGGTGGCTGCGCCACCCGCGTGTTGCCAGGGCAAGCCGACGACGAGCGCTTGCAGTTGTTCCTCATCTAGCGCGATTGCCCGCCCTTCACGCAGCGCGCACCAGCTGAATTTACCTTGGTGTAATCGCCGAGCGGCTAGCCACAAACCAAAGCCATCGTGCACCAATACCTTCATCCGATTGGCCCGCTTGTTGGCAAAAAGGTAGGCGCAATGGGGGCGGGCTTCGCCGAAGCTCTGTACCACGCGCGCCAAAGTGGTATCTGGGCCAGCGCGCATATCCAGCGGTTCACGCGCCAACCAAATCTCGTCGATACGAATCATGATTGGGACTTCAGCCATGAAGCTAAATCGGCAAGACCGGACATTGGCCAGTGGATCGTGACGGGACCAAGGGGGCTGCTTAGTTCGACTTTTAGCGTGGTATCAGGGCATGAGGCGTCCATTGCCTTGACGGGAATTCGCGGTGCAACTTTAATAAAGTCATCACGCCCAGCCGCCTTCGCTTCAAACTGGCGCCGCCATTTATGCACGAGATTGGCATTGATTTTAAACTGCTGCGCTACGCTTGCCACCGAAGTATTGGCGGTATAACTCGCTGCCACGACTTGCTCCTTAAATTCGAGAGAATGTTGGCGGCGTGGTGGTTTGGCTGGCGCGGGAAGTAATCCTTGAATATCCATCGTTGGTGTCCACTTAGTATGAGGTGGACACCAAGACTACTATCCTAAAATTGGATGGGAAGGTGAGTTGCCCGGACGCTTACATTTGTACGTCTTTGTATATTTGGTATTTAGCCAAAAAATGGAGAGTAAATCTAATGGTATCTACGTATTGAGCGTTAGGGGAATATGAGCTGTATCACACAAGGGGGTGCTTACTAGGAATTTAGAATACCTTTAACGATGACCGTCAAAGTCTTCTCATCAGGCTCAGATTGAGTGGGATCTGCAAAAGTGGCGAGTATGCGCAAAAACTCGTTCTTAATTTTCTGAATTTCTTCGACGCTGGCGTCTTTAAATGCTTCGCCCATTTCCTGTGAAATAAGCACTGACAAGGTGACTTCTAACTTTGCGGAAATTGCCCGAGAGTTCGCATGCTCGCCACTCTCAAACGGAAACACCCCGCCAACTTTCCACCAGCTTTTTAAGGGCCGGGTATCGTCAGGAAACGTATACTCTTTCGATAATGCGTCAAAAACATCGTCTATCCTAGACATTGCAGGCGCCCTATCAGAGAACCATGTCTTCACCGTGCTATATGACAGGCTTGCAAAGATTTCTGGGCTATGTTCCAGCAGCGTCTCCTGTAGCCTAATCATCCTTCCGTACCCTTTAGGAAATCCTATCGAATCTAGAATTTGGATGAATCTATCACCAGGTTTATCCCAAGAACTTTCGTTATTCTGGCTTTTCACAAGCATTATTGGATCTCTGTAGATTCTGGGCACTGAATTTGACATATGCAGTTTAATATTTACTTTGTATCAGTGTCCATTCTCGACTGAAATTCCGACTATTCCTTAGGTAGGGTTATGGCAGGATTGCTAGAAAACTTGTCGAAGGAAGGGAAGTACCCTCTGGGAATAAGAATCACACTCAATTGTGAATTTCTCCGCCCCCCGGAGACGGTCACCTCCCATATATTTCTCCCTTTAGATCCTATATGCGCAATCCCTAAAGAAAATATTTCCTTTTGTATTACCGTAAATACCGGCTTACCGCCCGCCTTAAGCTCAAACTTCTTCTTTTGAACAGGACTTTCAAAGAACTTCTGAAATACTTGCGGTGTAACCAAGGCAGCGTAGTCATCGACAAAATGAACCATAGCTTTGGGTTCATTTACCTTGATACTTCTATGTTCTACTCCCTCTAACAGCCAGTTAAAGAAGACGTGTTCTCTTAGCTCCTTCTCGGAAATGTTCGGCTTACCGTCATCGTTGTAGAGCGCCCTGCCCTTCTCTGCTATGTCCACATCTTTATCGACCTTGGCCTTCACTTCCCCGCGATTTAATGGCGAGCGCTTTGTTTCAAATTCTCGCCCTATTTTTTGCGGTTTAGAAACCTGAACTTCCGATGGCGCCTTTATCGGATTGGGATCAGCAGGTAGATCATTGTTCGTTGAAACTAAAGGCGCCTCATCTACCACTTCAACAATTTTAGAGTCAGGAACGACAATTGGCTGACATTCACTTAAAAGATTTTGCGCGTATACTGCCGCTTCAGGTTCGGCGCTGGGCATACCAACAGGCTGGTCTTTCTCATCTAGTGGAATTATGGTTCCATCGAATACATCTGGAGTTCGTGTTGGCCATAAAGTGCGGTTTTCAAAACACATAAAAGTAAGTATCTGTTTCCAGCCACGCGCTAAATCATTTACCTCCGCCCGCCATATGTTATCGCCGCTCTCTGGGCAAACCGTAATACCTTGAGCCTGAAGGTGTTCAAACATCCTCACTGGATTGTTTGGTATGCCTTTGTGCCCTTCCTCTATCAATCGAGCCTTAATAGCCTCCACGCCAACACGGGACACTACCCAAGTATGGGTTTCGGTCGTCCAAACAGCAGCTCCCGGCCTGTTACGTTTTAGCTCACCGTTATCGATCAACTGGCGAAGTGCAGACAACGCCTTTTCATGTAATGCTAACGGAGCATTGTGCGCTCTAGACTCATTTACGACCGCTCCCACTGCGTTTGCAACGCTCGCTTTGTCTGCCATACGAACGATCTCAGCGATTGCACCTCCGCCGGCCGGCGCCGCTGTGATGGTATTGAGAAGCTGACCAACCAATTCCACATCGGAATAAACCCACAGGGTCGCTTCCTTGGTCAGCAATTGTGGCACAAGTGATATAGATGCTCTTTCGTGAAGTGTTTTGCCTACCGCGCTATTGGCCAATCTTGGCTTGTATCTATAGGTATATTCTGAGCCAATTGGTAGTGGTCCGTTCCAGGGATGCCACTTCGTGAAGCCCTCCCCTTTTGTTCGGTACACAAACTCTATATCGGTGGCGACCTTACCAATGTCGTGCGCAATAATTGCTAGGAATGCTCCAAATCGCCACTTATCCACGGAATGTAACAACATCTCTGGCTCAACATTGGGCGGCAGCATAAATCCCTGAGCTATCTGAACCCCACTGGCCAAAACCTCAAGTGTGTGTTCGATAAGCCCGCCATGATACGAGTGGTGGTGAGATTCCGAAGCCGGCGCTCCCTGCACTAGTTCAACAAACCGCTCGATGGTAGATAAGTAATGTCGGTTCCAGACTTCCTCAGTTGCACTTGTGAGACGTTTTACGCGTCTGACCTTGGATGCATAAAGCTCGCGGCTCAATATTTCCCGCCCCGTCTCAACAATGTGATACTTACCTCCTGCAGGCGACGCAGTAGTTGGTGTCGTATTCGGAGAGCTTGCTTGCTCTCCTACCCGCTTCCCGAAAATGTTTCTCAGCATAGAATTTCCTCCGATCAGGAGGATACCGCCGAACAAGGCCTGCGTAGGTAAAGATTTGGGCACAGCACTCTGCCCTAATTCTCGTATATTGCCCGAACTATCTTCGACATAATTCCTGAAAACCCAGACTCGGAAATAAGGCAATACGAATGGAAAACACCGAACAGGCCAGGGGCGAGCTTAAGAAGTTCAGGGTTAAATTAACAGACCACGAGCATCACTTGCTTAAACTCGTGTCGGCTATGGACAGTAAGTATCAATATGAGGTCCTGGCTTCGGCACTGAATTGGGCTAGGGATAATGCAGACAGGATACTCCCGCTCACTTATTCAACAACGGCCAGCTTCAGATCGTTGTACCTAGAGCAAAAACATTCCAACTTTGGAGACCTAGAGGCATCATGGAATTGTAAGCCAAACAATGTTATTTACACGGCTATTGCACTTTATCTACGCCTAAGATCTTCTGAACTTAAGGGAAATGCGAATATCCTGCCCTGCCCGACCACGTATGTTTCAGCTATTTGAGAAATTTGCAGTGCACAATAAAGCGGCTATTTAAGCGATCATCTAAATTCCATTTTTTTTCTGTGCACAGCTCTTTGAAGGTTCTGATTGCCTTGTCTATGGTAATTCCCTTGCTTTGAAGAACCGGCAAGCCTTCAATTACAGAGAGCCGATTCGGAGTCCACGACGCCAAATCAGTTATAGATCTCACCTTGTCATCGTATAGCTGCTCGCACGATGTTATGAGCTCAAGCACTTCTTCATCTGAGCTCGATGGTACACTTTCCAGTAACATTGATATTGTAGGATCAGAATTGGTCATCATGAGTTTCTGTATTTTTGTGTATTTAGAGAAAGATAATAACTACTCTGTTTATTATAGTGAAATATAGGTTTTTATAGGTAAATTATAGGCTCTATAGGCAGTAATAGTGAAATCTGTAACCTATTGATTATAAACAAATAAATATAGCGTTTCTCGTTTCTCACCTGTGCGGGCCATCCCTATGACCATCCCTGTTTCCTGTATAAATCATCCTTACTAATGTGCAATCCATCCCCTCTTCTGTGTAAATCATCCCTCTGCCTGCGCAGATCATCCCCTTTGGGTATATGGGTCATCCCTTCCCAGGAGCGCAATAGTCGGCCTTTGTAACTGAAAAATCGCCATATTGATCAAAAATCCAAGAAAAGACTGATTAAATAATCTCTTTAGCAGATCCTAGAAAGCGGGTTCAGAGAGATAGGTTTAAATGAAAGTTACAAAAATTAGGAAGGGGGGGATGATTTACGCAGAATATTTCTAAAATTCAAATACTACTGGCATAACACAAATTATAACGCTATTTAGTGCTCCGCTTGCTCTTGGAGCTTTTTAATTTTTGCGCTGGCCAACTGAGGGCTAACGTGGGGAGTTGATCTGTAGAGGACGAGCTTTTGTTCTACAACTTTGAAGTTCGCTTGTGGGTACCATTTTGAAACAACTTCTAAATCTTTTAGAAACTCTCTTTTGAAAGTACTAAAATCGCTTGCTGAACTTCCAGATTGCTTCCAAAGATCATGTAGAGATACCTCGACTATATGTTGCCTGGACATATCCAATTTAAAGTATCGATAGGTTAGCCAGCTATAAGTATCAAAAGCTAGGCACCCTCCTTCCTTCAGTATGCCGCGCATAGCTTCTGCGTCGCCAGGAACTGCATTGGTTTTGACCGCATCTATAAAGCCATCATTGAACTCAATATAAGCATCCATTTTTTCTTCGTGTTCTGGTGACCACCAAAGGCTTGCTCGTTTAGCAATCGTCAAATTCGCAATATCGATTTTCTTCCCTTTTGCGAGTTTACCTTTTCTAGTTGCGGTAATACTCATCCCCAACATTGATGCTAAGCACTCAGCCCACGCCTCTCTATTACCGTTTTTACCTGTCGTCCAAGTCGAATCTAAGGTCTTCGTGACAAATTGCTTGAGTGATCTACCAAGATTAACCCTCTCCCCTTTTGTCTTTACTGCTTCGCTTACCAGCCAGAGAAAAACCTTTCTTGCCATCGGCCCATTTGGCAACTTCAAATTACTTGGAGCAGAGAAAGTCACCGTAAGGTCGCCGTTAGTCCTTTCAAAATATTGTTCGCCTGTTACAGGACTAATGGGTAGCCCCGTCTGAACAATCTCTACAAGACTGAACCAGATTTCGCGTTCACTTTTAGAAACATGTCCCTTTTGGCTGAGAACCAACTCTCTTGATCTATCACTTAGGCAATCAAGCTGGGCTGGAGTAACAGAGTTGGCTTGGTCTGTGGTTAGCGTGTTGGTCTGGACGTAATCTTCAAGATCATAGACATCCATATCTGAAAGGGATGAATTGGAGCTCCAGCTTAACTTTTCTTCTCCGGGCTCCCGCGAATTGAGATCAGTAATAACACCGCTGCCAATCAGCAACCTGTCTTGAAAAATGCTTGACTGGAAAAGAACAGACTTACGTTCCAGCTCGCTTCGTGATGCTCCCTTCGCCTCAAACAGTGCCAAAACCTCTTTCTTCGTGAGCTTCATGAGAGAAAGTCCATAGGAATTACAAATTATTATAAAAACATAAAACGAAGCGGTTACAAAGATATACGCAATATAGCATAATCCTTGTAAATACGCCAACTGGAGGAAAACCAATGGTATCCACAATGAGCATCGAGCACATGAAGCAGCTTCTCGCCGTAATTGAAAGTTCGGTCGAGAGGTCTCAGTCAATCCTCAATTATATCAACAGTCTCGCAGTTACTGGGCAGATTGAAAAGCTTGGCGCCGAAGCAGTAAGAAAGCTGATGATCTCTGACAGAGTTCACACCCGACGTTACCCGCTCGAAGCTGCCGCCGAAATGGTAGGGGTGTCCCGGCACATCATATCAGCGGCCGAAGCGAAAGGGGAGTTACCTGCCCCAGAATATCGAGTCGATACAGCTCGACGCATTCGAGCGGGCTATACGATAAATCAAGTCAATGACATGCGCGCTTATTTTGGAACCCTGCCAAAAGTAGATGAGTCATTGAAATCCTCGATCGTGGCGTTTCTAAACTTGAAAGGAGGTTGCCAGAAATCGACGATGACTTTGTTTTTCTCTCACTGGTTGGCAATAAAGGGTTATAGGGTTTTGTGTTTAGACACTGATCCTCAGGCGTCTTTAACTGAAAGCTTCGGCCTTGTACCAGACCGAGAAATTGAGTATGTCAACACAATTGCCCCATTCATGCTTGAGGATGGAGACTCTCTTGAGGAAGCTGGACACGATCCAAAAGCTTTTTTAAGTCTCCATTACGCAATTAGGCCAACCTACTGGAACCGAATTGACATAATCCCTGGCTCAATGGATCTGTTGAACATCGACCTTCTGTCGAATCGCGGTGAAAACTCCGCAAGGCTCGGCGTTTCTAAGTTAAGGGATGGGTTAAAGGAGGTAGGGGTGGATTATGACTTCATTCTTATTGACGGAACCCCGTCCCTCAATGTCTCCACGTTGAACGTCATTTCAGCTACTGACCAAGTGTTTGTGCCAGCTCCAGCAGAGATGAGTGATTACCGGTCAACCGTGAAATTCCTTGGCATGCTGAAAGAGGTTTTGGACAACTACGTCCGAACCGGCACTGAGACACCATTCCCACACTTTAATTTTCTAATAAACAAAAAAATGAAAACGAATTACAGCGACTACATGACCGATATAATTCAAAGGACGTTCAATGATCCCAGTGGCGATAATGACCTAGTTCTTGAGGAACTGGTTTATTCGTCTAATGAAGTTGGCAAGGCCGCATCTGAAATGACGTATCTTTTTGAGACAGCTCCCTCAGATACAACTAACCGTGATGGTTTAAAAAAGGCAGAACAAAATTACAATGCGGTGTTTGAATGCTTAATGGCCACGCTCCAGCAAAACCTGAATCCCGATAATGTTTCGATACAAGAACTGAATCGAGGTTTAAACCAAAAAGTTAATTCTGTATCTGTAGAGGAGAGTTGATATGGCTAAGCGAAGCCCAAAGACACTTGATGGCCTGCCAGATCTTCCGTCAAGTGCGGACATACAAAAACGACACGAAAATAATACTTTGAGGACGACAACTGAAAACAAGCAATCACCAGCTTTTCGGGCCTCCCAGGGTGAGAAGATTGCTAGCTCATGGGACAAGTTAAACCTGCAGTTAGAAGAGGAGAGGGCGGCTAGAATCAAGGCTGAATCAAAGGCCGGGATAGTAACAATCAAAATGCCTGTGACAGGACAGTTGGTAGAGTTCACTCAACAAAATATCGACGTTAATTTAATCGACGTGCCATCAGCGAACGGCCGTTTCCAGGGTTTACTTGATGAATTAAGCTTGTCCGATATTCTCCCTTCCATTCGCAAAGAAGGTCAGCAGCGGCCTGGCTATTTGGCACCAAAACCTGACGGTCGATTTGATTCACTGGATGGTTCTCGTCGGCTTGCTGCGTGTCGATTAGCAGGCATTGAAAAATACATTGCACTGGTTGGTGACGTACCTGACGCCGATAGGGAAAAGTTCTCACAGAATGAGAACAAGAACTCTGCGCTTTCCCACTGGGAGCAGGCTAGGATCTACGGTTCAATGATTGAAAGGGGGGATTACAAATCTTGGAATAACCTCGGTGGGGCACTTGATCTTTCGCCTGTCGATGTTGCGCGATACAAGGCGTTATTTGAACTGCCTGAGCTTTACCCTGCGCTTTTTACAACCCCCACGGACATGCAAAAAACCTTCGGTGAGGAAATCTCCTCGCTGAGGAAAAAGGATGAATTCGCACTTGTGGCGGCGGCAGAAGATCTGAAGGAACAACGAGCAGCGGCCATTAAAAACGGCGCTCAATGGAAAGATGCGGGAGACATTTTAAAGCTTCTTAAAAGTGCTGTAAGAAGCAAGCCGGCCAAGAATGTTTCGGTTCCATTAGGGCGGCCAAAGTTATACAAAGTGGGAGCTTCCAAGGTGCCAGTTAAGCACTCAAGGTCAAGAACCTCTGGCGCGATTAATTTCCAAATCAACCCTAAGGGCCTTAGTGATGCAGAGGTTGCGGCTGTCGAGCAGATGATTCTTAAGGCGCTTGGCCAGGTCTAACTAACCCTCCTTATCCTGAGTTCTCCATGTCTGGAGAACTCAGCATCTAAACCCGTGAAACCCCTATTCCAGCTGACTTTAACTCTCATTGCCCGTTGCTTGTATGTGCATATTTGACACTATTAAGTGGTGGTTCTATTTAGTAGTCGGAGCTATACGCAGACGTGTTCTCCATGTCTGGAGAACCTTCGGAAATGAGAGTCTAATCACATGATATATATACAGAAATACCGCCGAAGTCAGTTTTCAGATGTGTCATTCTGACACGTTGAATGGAGTCTTCAGGGGAAGCGAGATCAGCTCTACATTCCACTAGCGTTATACCCGAGCTTCTTCCCGAGAGCATCCAGGTCATCTAGTGAATAGAACTGTACTGATAGCAGACCCTTACGCTCGCCACGCCTCCACCTGATGCTTACGGGGTATCCAACTGACTCGCTCATTGCCCTCTCTAGCCTGGCGATATCAACGTCTTTTGCCGGCTCTTTGCCCTTGGCAATTCTCTCCAGATCTCGAACCGCGATCTTCGAGTTGGCCAATAAATTGCGGACAGCTTTTTCTCGCATATCCTCGGGCATTGAGCTTATTGCCCTAACATGACCCAGGCCAATTCTTTCCGGATTATTGAGCCAAATCTCGATGCACGTTCTGGAAAGTTTAGTCCCGACTCTACGGTAGTGGGTCATCGTGTATGTCTTGTTAACTCCCATCATTTCTCTTGAGCGCTTGTTGCTTATCCCTTGCGACTGCAAGAACCCGGCAACGTATGCGGCTATCGCTACAGGGGCGGGTTGCTCATCCTTCCAGTAGAGTAGGGCGTCTTCAATGCTGCTTAGTTTTGGAAGAAAGTCCATGTGATCCACCTTGCTAAGATCTCGTGATCCACTGTGAGCTTATAGTCATGTGACTAATAGTTATTGCTTCACCTTGCCGTATTAGTCACATGACTAATTGTATCAGAATTTAACGGCAGGTATGCGCTTAAAGACACCCTAGAGTAGGCTAATATTGTACAAAGGGTGCTATAAGTAGTCCTATTTAGGTAAAAAACTGTTTGACCGAGCCTATAAGGTCGGCTATTTTGCAAAAAAGGATGACCAAAACATAAACAGGGGTATACCGGATGGCTTCAAAATCTAAGATGCGAGGAGACAGCTCTAACGCGATGTTCACACTTTTAGCCCGAGTCGTAGAATGCTCGAAAGAAGGGGAGCCTGAGCTAATGAATGCGCTCGGACTATCCTGTGAACTCGTACATGAGCTGGAAAAACTTGGCCCAGATCAACTCCTCAGTCTGACAGCGCGTTATTTTCGAGATAAAGATCCTCTATCTATATATAACATAGACATGGGGTTTCTTGGGCTGCTTACGACGGATGAGTTAAAAAGGGGTGGGCACCGTGACCGTCGCATGGACGAATACATCTCGCATCACGCATCGAAACAAATGCTGGAGAAATTTTTCGGAACAAGAGGCACCAACATCTCCACCCGTAAAAACGTTTTGAACACCCCCAAGCTGCCAAATCGCTCAAAATCATGCACGCAAGATGAAGCACGAAAAATATTCGATAGCTGGCAGGCGACCCGATTTTGTGACGACATCATCGACAGGTACTTACTGACAGCAAAGCTCTGCCAATTGCCTCTCTTTAAAATCGAAGCATTTGTCCAAAGCATAGAAAAGGTCCATGCCTCTCGATCCCTAAAAACCGCCAGCAACAAGACAGCTAGCAACTCGGCAACTATAAAGGAGAGAGCCAGTGCCTAACTCAGCCCCTAAACAACCTACTCAAAAAAGCAGTGAACTCGGCGCCATTAGGTCTAAGACCGATATTACCGTCGATGTAGCCACGCGGCCGGCGCTCCGTGTCTGGAGCGGCAGAGATAAAACGGCCGATCGGCGGGGTATTCTGGGTGTACCGGGTTTTGCCAGTATCACCCGGACACTGGAGGAGCAAGTAAAGCTCGATGATCCCTATGCCGACTTTCACTTCATACAAATTGAAGATGCAATAGCCAAGTTGCGGTCGGAGCTTGACCAAGAACTTGAAGGGATCACCTCATTTATTGATGAGAACGTGCCGCCAGCGATGAACCTTCCGGGCATTGGCTCAAACCAGCCTTGTACCCTGCCCATCAGGTTCGCTAGCCGCCACGGTTTCGCGATGCTGTACGAACTGCTAAAAATGGACCAGATCGTTATGAAGGTGCTTTTGGCGAACCACATTGGGCTGCTGAACTCCCAAGAAAAGTTTGCCACCTTGAACAGACTTGAGGCTAGGATGCGCACTGCTCTGTACACCGCCTACGCTTTCAGGGTGACAGGGGTAACCCGAGACGATATGGCGGCTAACAACAAGGCGGCACAAAGAGCGATTTCGGTCATGGGCGAGCTGAAAACTGAATATTTAGAAGGGACCACTCGATCGCCAAATGCTCCAAAGCTGCCCAAAGCACGACTCGCCACCCTGGTCAGCGATACCGCCGCGAGTGAGAACACCGACAGCAGCGAAGACGAATCCACCGAAGACTTTGAAGCGTTGAAGAAGGGATTGGACGCCGTGGTACCCCCATCCAAGAAGTCGGCAGCCAAAAAGAAAACACAAACAGCTTGAGGGAACCTACATTTTCTACCAGGGGCGGAAACGCCCCATTTTTATATCTCAGATCCAACTTCCGCAAGCGCAGTGGTGGATCATTTGAAATATTACAGTGGATCATTAGAACTCCGACAAGTGGATCTTTGGATAGATTGTTGGTGGATCATTAGATAGTAGATAGGCGGATCATTAGAGTGAAAAAAGGCCATTCCCCTTTAAACTTAAACTTAATAATATCTTTTAAGGATAATAAGGAGCGGGGGCATACACAGCTCCTTCGAGAAATAGATGACTTTGCTGTTGAGCTGGACGACCGAGTTTCCGAGATCAAGGGGGAAATGGAGCCCCTGTTCGGGAAAGACTTCCCACTATCGATTTACGTTCGAGCCCTGAAAACCACCAGAACTTACTTTTGGCGCTACCGTGGGAAAGCTGCACAACGAAAGTACGCAAGACTAACAGATCCAATATTTCAACCGGTTGTAGCGAGTCTCCACCCTGACCAGTTGATCACACTCAGGTCTATGGAAAGTGAGTTGCTGACCATAAATGCGAATTTGGTTGTCGTTCACGCGTTGAAAAATGCATTAGCAGACATCGCTCAAGGTCGGGAGCGACTAGCCGAGTTGACCAGTACGGCTTGACCAGCTCGAACCGGTCTGACAGAATCTAATCATTCTTAGCCCCACAGGCCTGTTTTTGGTCTTAGCTGCGAGCTTACAGCTTGCTCAACTCAACACTTCCGATATACCTAACTATTTTGAATGCTCTCTAAAGCCCATCTCTTTCGATGGTTTTTGGAGAGCATTCGCATATCCCTCGACCCGACTCCAGTTGCCCGGTTGGTACGCAAGCGTTTCTTGCATGATGATGATGACGGGCGGCTTTTGTGTGGCTCAGCTACGCCGTGTGACAACTCGATCACATATTTCCGGGGCACCGGTCCTAATGCCCCATACTTCGGACCCAGACTAAAACAACGGGCGCTCTCTACGCCCAATTGGAACACCAGGCTTTTAAGTCTCATTTCTGAGGTGCCCGCTCCGGCGGGCTCGCTCAACCAAAAATTGGGGGTAAGTACTCTGCCCCAATCTCAGCCCCATCCGCCAATCACTTCTGTAGATTAGTCTCAGTATTTTCCCTTGAGGCTAATGGCAATGTTTAGAAATATCCTTTTCCCCATCTTGCTGGCTATCTCTGCGGGCGCCTCGGCAGACGCTTACGTGCACGAGACAACGGATGTTGTTCAAACCGGCAGGTATTCCCACGTTCGCAACATGCCACTGGAGGATCAGTTCAACCCGCTGAAAGTGGTTATCAGTACGACGTTCCCATCCCAAATCAGCACTGTCGGTCAGGCAATGAATTTCCTCTTGTTACGGTCTGGTTACGAAATGGCAAACACCTTGGTCCTATCCGATGAGGCAATATCTCTGCTGCGCCTACCGCTGCCAGAGGTTCATCGCCAAATTGGCCCGATGACACTTGATGTCGCGCTTAGGTCTATTGCAGGGGATGCGTTTGACCTAGTTGTAGATCCTGTTCACCGAAAGGTCGGATTTGAACTTTCCTCCAAAATAGTGAGGGTACGGTAATGTCAACGTCAAACGCTATTGGGGGCGAGGCACCCCGGAGCCGGCTTTCCACCTCTCTGGGCATGGTCCTTGGGCAAGGTGAAGCAAAGGAGACCGATGACCCGTTTGTACAAGCTTCTAGCGCTGAAGAACCAAACCTGTTCGATGAACACTTAAGGGCCGAATACCCTGATATGTACAAGGAGGAGCCTGTGGACGAAGATCAAAGCTCAGTTATCCCAACTAAAGCCGAGTCCATTCAAGACAAGAAACCCAAGCCATTGGATTTCTCTAAACCAGAAAAAACCAAAACGGTTGGCGGGAAGAGGGCAGGGTTAGCCCTGTTACTTTCAATGATTTCTGTCGGCGCTTCCGGATACTTTGGTTATCAGCAGATGCTCCAATCAAAAAACCTTACGAGGGAGACTGAAGATGTATCGAAAATCATCGGAAGCATCAGCGAAGACCTGAACACGAATACCTTGAGCCTATCAACTTTGCAGACCCGAACGGCTGTTTTGGAAACTGAAGCGCAGCGAGTGCCAGAGCTTGCATCCAAGGTTTCATCGCATGAGCAAAAAATATCACAACTCCAATCTTCATCTGCTCAGCGAGAGAAAACCGCAAGTGAGCTATCAGTGGCCTTGAGGGATAGCAATGAAAAACTAGCTGCGCTCAATGCCAGCTACGACAATCTTTCGCAACAGCAAAGGCAGATTGCTCAAGTAGCCAGGCAGAAAGTTGCTCAGCCAGAAAGCCCCGTCCGGTCAAGACCCTCTTCTCCACCAGCCCCAATTATCGCTACTGCCCTTGGATCTGCAGTAATCGAGTCTATGGATTCCTGGGGACACAATCAGTACGTGGTGATGATGGAGCCGTCCGGCGATTGGATTTCTGTCCGTAGAGGGACGACCTATGACGGCTGGCTGTTTACTGGAGCGAACAACGACTATGCAATATTCACTCGCGGTGATCGGACTATGAAAGTCAGGATCGGAGGTTAAGTCATGGAACCATTTCTAGGTATAGCCTTAATTTTGGGTTCGCTTTTCTTTTACGACCAGAATTACGTTCAGCCAGATTCAGCCAACGACAAGCCCACTGAGTACCGGTACGAACAGGACACAGAAAGTGGGCGCCGGCCGATAGAGGGTAACGGCGCAATCCATTATGGCAGCCGAGTGAAACACTGGATGCCTGGTGAAAATTATTTCATTAGTGATTTGTCGCTAGAATCACTTCCGGTTGCATCTACTGAACCTGTGCCTGAAAGAGCCACGACGAAATCCTCCGTTGCCGGCGTCCGCAAAGATACGCCTCGTTCACAGGCATCCTTTGATCCAACAGCAGAGTTCCAGAAGCAATCCCGCGCCTCAACCAACAAGCCGACTCCGCAATTATCCAGCGCGGAAGTTGTACTGCCCCGCGCTAAGTCTTCTTGCACCGGGGAGGTCACTACAATTTACACGTCCGACCTAGACACACCTCGCCACAGCAAAAATGAAATGTTGGTTAGGGAGGCCGTATTCGGATGCAGCTAAAACACGCCAGTTCTTTGCTGATTGCGGGATGCCTTGTGACGAGCCTGGCACTTGCAAACCCTACTTACTCCACAAACCAAGGTTCTGAGGCCGTAAAAACGGATCTACGTGGATCAAGCTCGAAGCTTTCAGAGTTTGACAAAGCGGAAGCGAGAAAGTGGTCTCTGACTGATTCTGATTGGCTTAAATACAAACAGATTATGTCTGGCCCACGGGGCACATGGTCCCCAGGATTAGATCCCATTACTGCGCTTGGTGTGTCCGAGACAGACCCTCGCGAAAGGAAAAGATACGCTGACATTTGGATGAAGGTTGAAACTCGGCGTATTGAGCTGGAGCTTGCTTTTGAGAAGGAGCGAATGCTCGCCGCTAAAAGATTGCACGGTGATGCTAAAGCAATAGAGAACCAAGCGTGGATAGATGAATGGAATCGCAAACAGAACGCTGTTCAAACAATCGTTAATCTTTTTGTCGATCCCGGTTGTAAGGAGCAGTGCGAAGATGTTGCCAAAGCTGTACTCAGTTCTGTGAGTACAACATCCAAGCTCGACATCTATTTCAAACCCGGCTCAACCGAGGGCGAGGCAGCTGAGTGGGCAGCACACTTCAACATAGACCCCAAGGTTGTGGCCTCACGGAGGATCACCTTAAATCTGAAAGGCCCTAAACTTCGGACATTTAAAATCGACGTTAACAATCTCCCTCAAGTCCGCGTTGAAGACGTTAAAACTGGAGCGGTTACAGATACTTTTGGCGGCTAAATTATGCGATTGCTACTTGCATTCTTAGTTCTTGTGTCGCCAACGCTCTATGCACAGGTGCCACCAATGTACGAGTCGATAGCAAAAGAGCATAAAGTTCCAGCTTCACTCTTCTATGCGCTAGTTCTTAACGAATCTCGGTCTATCGTAGACAAGAAAGGGAGCCGACGTGTACTTCCTTGGCCGTGGACGATAAATCATCGTGGCGCCCCTCATTATTTTCAAACCAAAGCTGAGGCAATTGCTTTTGGAAACCAGTTGGTGGCCTCCGGTGACAAACTGTTTGATGTCGGGCTTGGGCAGGTGAACTGGCACTATCATCACAAGCGATTTAGCAATCTTGAGGAAGCATTTGATCCTAAAACGAACCTATCTGTCGCAGCACGTTTTCTTCGTGAGCAGTATGAGCGCAAAGAGTGTTCGACTTGGGAGTTGGCCATTGGTTGTTACCACCGGCCGGGTCAGAAGCAGAAAGACAAAACCATCGCGAAAGCATATTCCAGAAGGGTTATTTCATTATGGGTCGCAATCTAGCTTTGATTGGAGCGTTGCTCTCTATCACCAATACCAGCGTGTTTGCTTTGGAGCTTGGAGACGAGCTTACAGTTTTAACTGACCGGGGCGGTACAGCCGTTTCGACATACTACTACTCGAAAGAACAGGCCAATTCTGACACAGAGCAGCATCTTAGCATCCCAAGATCTGGATACATGAAAGGTATCTTTCCAATACGAACCACGCTCATGTCACCAGGTGAAGTGGGCGCGGATGAAATGCCGAATCTCCCCCCTGCATATCAGATCAATACTCCTATGTTCATTATTGGTGATGATCCGGTGTCCCTGCAGTGGTTGCAGGACAATAGCGAATTCTTGGAGTCAAAGCGTGCTGTTGGGGTTGTCGTCAACATCGAGACGCCTGAGAGAATGAATGAAATTCGTAAGATGGTGAGCACGAAGGTTCCCATCTCAGTTGCGCCAGGTGACGACATTGCTAGAACGCTAGGCATCAAACATTACCCTTTTTATGTTGATAGAGATGGGGTTATGCGCTGATGTCCGACCATCAAATGGAGGTGTTATTAAGACCTCCCGTAGAATTATGGCCCGGTACCGTTTCAATCTCCTGCGGCATAGTTTGTTTGATCGCACCCTCTATGCTGATGATGGCAGAGACGATCGGCTATGGCTCCGGCGCTGTGCTTATTGCCTTTGGTCTTCACCGCTTCCGGCAAGGGTACGCCGTTTTGCGGTATCAAAAGAATTTGAAAAAGCTATCTCGCTTCCAGATGTCAGCAAAGCAAATACCTTGTTACAAGTCCTACTTGTACTTGGGAAAAGGATTTAAATGGGAACAGAAGCATACGCAGCGTCTAAAAGACACGCTAAGTCCGCAGTCCAGAAAGTACATCCGTCCCTCGCCAATGTACGATGCCGTCCGAAAGTTTGAAAGAGCAAGCGAGAGAGGGCCGTTGTCACCGATAGCAAATCTGACATCGAAAGATTCTCCTTTAAATCCATTTCGGCCGCTGCCGCCAATCGGTGGTATTCCCGCTATACACGGAGTGGAGCCCAAAGAGGTCGATGTTCTCCTACCATTGACTGAGCGAGTTGGTCATACCCTGGTTATGGGAACGACTAGGGTTGGTAAAACTCGGCTCGCCGAAATCCTGATTGAGCAAGACATTAAGCGTTGCGAGGGGCCGGTGATCGTTTTCGATCCCAAGTCCGATGCTGGCTTGTTGTCCAGAATGTACTTGGCGGCGAAGAGGGCTGGTCGCTTAGATGATTTCTATATTTTTCACTTGGGCTTTCCCGAAATTTCTGCTCGTTACAATGCGGTTGGGAATTACGCTCGGATTACGGAAGTAGCAGGCCGCATTTCTGGTCAGCTATCTGCCGAAGGCAACTCGGCTGCGTTCAAAGAGTTTGCGTGGAGGTTTATCAATATAGTTGCTCGGGCATTGAACTCATTGGGCATTCGGCCTGACTACAACAACATACTTCGCTACGTAACAGATATCGAACCCTTGTTTATTCAGTACATGGATTGGTGGCTTCCACGGAATGCTCCTTCAGCCTGGGTTGCCGATGTGAATGATTACACCGCCGATGCAGAGAAGGAGGCTGCGAAAAACCCTAGGTTTAAAAAACACGCAGAATCCCGTACCGAGGGCATTAAGCGGTACTTAGAAAAGATGGGACCGTCCGATCCTATCGTGCTCGGCCTACTGTCCGCACTCAGGTATGACAAAACCTATTTTGACAAGCTGGTTGCATCACTACTCCCATTGCTTGAAAAGCTGACCACTGGACAAATTGGGAAACTGATTGCGCCGGACTATTTCGATGCTTCAGATGATCGACCTATTTTCGATTGGATGCAGGTTATCCGTAAGCGAGGGATTGTTTACGTCGGATTGGATGCAATGACTGACACAGAGGTCTCAGGTGCGGTTGGTAACTCTATGTTTAGTGATTTAGTGGCCAATAGCGGCCTGATCTACAAGCACGGTACTGAGCTGGGCATGCTTGAAGGCCGCGAGACGGTAATGCCGAAAATCTGTCTTCATGCAGACGAGATTAACGAATTAATGGGGGATGAGTTTCTGCCTATGGTTAACAAGTCTGGCGGCGCCGGCATGCAAATCACGGCATACACGCAGTCCAGCGGAGACATAGAAGCGAAGATGGGGTCAACAGCCAAAGCTCGCCAGGTTGAGGGTAACTTCAACAATTTAATCATGCTCCGGGTTAAGGAAGTCCAGACGGCTGAGCTATTGACAACACTTTTACCTGAAGTAGAAATCTCGCAAAAAATGACGGTTTCAGGTGCGGCTGATTCTTCAGACGTTGATAACAGCATCGACTTCACATCGAACACACAGGATCGTATTTCGGCCCTTCGAGTACCCATGTTGGAAACTGCGCACATTACTTCTTTGCCAAAGGGTCAGGCCTTTTGTTTGCTAGAGGGTGGGCATCTATGGAAAGTGCGCTTCCCGTTACCGGTGGAAGAAAAGGACGAGATCCCTGCAACGCTTCAGGAATTAACCAGGGAAATGGAAAAGAACTACCACACCTCTGAGCAGTGGTGGCTCTAATGACCGAGGCGAGACGCGACACAACGGCAACAGCGAAACCAAAAACATTCATCGGGAAGTTTTTCGACTTCATTTTTCGGATGATAGGGGTAATGCTTTTCTCCGCATTGCTATCCATTTTGATTGAATGGGTTTGCATAGCCTATTTTTATCCAGATGGTACTGGCTACAGCAACTCTCAAGACATGATGCACAAAGAAATTGGCTACCTAGGAGTTGGGGAGGGCGACACGTTCTCAGATAATCAACTGATCGGAAGTGTTTCTGGGGTAGTAGATAAAGTGATTACCTTTTTGTTTGTCGATTCTGGACTGATGGATAAAGTTGCTGCGCTAGAAAACCCGAAGATGACTGGAAATAAGTTTGTCGATTTCTTTCGGAATATTGCAGCTGACTACTACGTATTTCTCGTTTCAGCGATGTATATCATGGCTACGTTCATTATCAGGCTTGGAATTTTAGTTCTTTCAATACCTGCGTTTATTCTGTTCGCTATTGTTGGTATCTGTGACGGCTTGGCAAAAAGGGATCTACGACGATGGTGCGGTGGTAATGAGTCGGGGTATGTCTACCATTGGGCTAAACGCTTTACTACACCGGTGTTATTTGCTGCATGGATAATTTATTTGTCTGTTCCATACTCAATTCACCCGAACTTCATCATTACACCGTTCGCAGCACTGTATGGTTTCGTTCTGATGGTGATGGCGAGTAAGTTTAAGAAGTACCTCTGAAGTACATTCCTCCAGGTGTACCCTTGCCCGGTAGTCCGGGCTTTTTTGTACCCCAAAGTGGGTAAATAACCAAAATATACCGCTTCACCTCTAAAAAAATTGGGGGTAAGTACTCTGCCCCAATCTCAACCTTTTTCACTCTTCAGTCTGATTTAATCGACTCATGGTTAAACACGGTCGATATTTTTATGGCGCATTTTAGAAGGACTCTCTCTGCTGTTTTGGTCAGCATATCGCTACTGGCGACAAGCCATGTTAGCGCCGGCCTTTGGGAGGAGCGGCAAGCACTATACGCAATCTCAAAAGAACTCATGGCCATAGAAAGTCTTGTGCGAGATGCAGAGAGGAAGTCAACCCCTTCAAGTCGAACATCCTTCAAGTACAACGTCATGCTTGAGGATCTACGTCTAATCCGGTCTGGAATAGACCACCATCTTATGCAGCCAATGGAGCCTGTAGATCCTTCTGCAGTTAAACAACTCGATCCTGCATACACCGGGCACGATCGATGACCCCGGAAATACAGTGGTTCAACGATGGAGCCGCCGGATTTCTCACCGCATCAAGTTTGATGCTGGCGATTCAGCTTATTGGATGTTCATTGGCCATTTCTTATGTGGCCTGGGTTTGTGTTGCCTCATATAACGATTGGGGCAATCAAGAAATCAGTGGTAGTGAAATGTTCGTGACATGGTTCCGATGTATCGCTTCCCTGATGGTGCTGTTGTACCTCTTTACTACGTAGCTAATGGAGATATTCCTGTGAAAAAAATCTTTAACACTGTCAAGGCTGTTGCCTCTGACTTCCGCATGCAAGTTCTGATGCTTATGTTCTCTGTTCAATCAGCACATGCTGCTCTGCCAACTACGGCAGATCCCAGCAATGCGCCGACTGACGGTAACTACATCGAACTTATCAAAGGTTACGCTTACGACATCGTTATCGTCTTTGGTTTGGTAATGGGCGTTATGGCCTTTTACGTTGTTGCCAAGAACATGATTGCTGTCTATGGCGAAATTGGATCTGGCAAGAAAACTTGGGGCGATATGGGTATGCACGGCGGCATGGGCGTTTTGCTCTTGGTGTTTGTGATCTACCTACTGACTGAAGCGTCAACGGTAATCTTTACCTAATGGACAATCTCGGTATGCAGGGGAGGGAGATCTCCTTCACTCCGGACAGGCTCATTGCTGAGCCTGTCGTCTTTCGGGGTATGACCGATACCGAGATTGTCTACCTCACCCTTGGTGGCACCGCCTTCTGGATACCAGCTTGTTGCTTAATATTGGCACCAATTGGATTTGCGATGTTCGGTGTTGCTGTGGGGTTTGGGTTGGCACTCCTAACACTGATGATTCTTGGTAAAAAACTAACCACGCTTAAGCGGCGAATGCCTGATGGTTTGCATGTCGTTTACCTGAAAAAAACGCTACAGCGAAAACTGTCGTTTGTGTCCAGGTACTACATAGATACCACCCAAGCATGGGATGTTCGTCGAACCGTCATCGTGACAAAGCCTGAGAGAGTAGAGATTGAAGAATGAGATTGAAAAAAGCACTTGATGGCAGAGATGCACATATCAAGACACTACGCTATGTGATAGTTGGTCTCGCGATAATTTGTGCCTTTTCATTCTGGGGTTGGAAGACGGCCCCTGAGCATATAAAGGTGGATATTCCACCAGATCTTCGCACTGGGTCTACACGCGGAATCAAAGAGCGCCATCCCTTCAATATCTATGCTTTCGGGCTATACATCTGGCAGCAAATGAATAATTGGCCAGTTGAAGGCCTTAAGGATTATCCAAAGCGAATTGAGAGTTTAGCCTGCTATCTGACACCGCGATTTAAAGCGGAGCTTGAGCGGGACTATGAATTGCGGCTGCGGCGCCATGAGTTAAGCAGAACTAGGGCAATGCAGGAAATGCCGGATCGTCCTTATACAGCCAAGCGCGTTTTTATTGAATCAGCTGATTCATGGATAGCTTATTACGATGTCAGTGTTTCTGAAGATTTCCGAGGAGAAACCGTTAAAGACGTGTTTATTCGCTTCCCAATAAGAATTTCCCGTTGGGATGTAGATCCCGAATGTAATCTTTGGGGTTTGGCCCTAGACGGATTTTATGGTCAGCCTGCTCGGCTTGAAGAGGCAGTTCAGGGTGAGGTTGCAGTTGAAGACCCGCGTGATAAGGAGGGCCTGTAAATGCTGAGAATTATACTTGCGACTATTTCTATAGCGGTATCGATGAGCGCGGTCGCCAAGGAGATTATTCACTACAAGAATGTCCCGGTGTTAATCACTCTGACCGAGGGTGAGGAACGCTCGATTGAGTTTGGTGATCACGTTCAGGTCGGTATGACAAAAGGCCAGCAAGAAGGCGATCTTTTCAGAGTCCAATCTGCACAAGGATTCGTGCATATCCGCCCAAACAAAACTTTCCCCACTCAGCGAATTCAGATTAAGCGTTTGACGGATGGGAGAGTTGTGTTAATCGATTTGATTTCAGAGGCAAAGGATGAGGCATCATTGGCAAACCTTGAGCCCGTGCAAATTTTGCTTGCTGAGGAAAATGTCGCTGGTGGACAAACTATCGCCACGATTGAAGAGGGCAGTACACCATCGAGCGATGCTCCTGTTATAACCCCGGTCGAACTTGTCCGCTTTGCGGCTCAACGGCTGTATGGACCTACGCGCCTTCATAAAGAAGTGCGTGGCATTTCTGATACGCCGCTGGGCGTAGAGTCAAATATTCGGATATTCAAGGGTGAGGCTAAATACAAAACAGTGTCCACGCCGGTCATTGCCTACCGTGGAGGTGCGTACTACCTCGCTGGAATTTATGTGAAGAATACGTCAGCTGAGCGAATTCAACTGGACTATTTGGATCTCAACCTGCCTTTTGATTTTGCAACATTTCAGCATCATACCCTGGAGTCAAATGGCGTCCCCGGTGACGCAACAATGCTTTACCTGGTTAGCAACGAGCCTTTGAAAAACATACTTCAGCCGTGGACGTACTATCACGATGTTCGTGAAGCCGAGCGAGCGCGTCTAGCAGAACTGGAAAAGTAAGGGGATAACCGTGGGCTCAAATATTTTATTAAAAGTTGTTGCGGTTGTGGTTGTTTTCGGACTAATCACAATTGTCGTTGTTTCCAAAGGGCCAAGGAAAACAACCGATTCTGCTACAGCGGGCAGTCTTGTTGCCGTTGAATCTGGGCCTGCTAGCCAATTTAATGGCTTAGACGTTGGCATCATGGGTGAGAAGGAAATTGCGGCAGAGTACGGCGTGGATGTCGATAGCCCTGTCGAAACGATGAGAACTTTGACCAATGAAACTCGCGCTGTACGCAAAGAGAACGAGGTCATTGTCGATGAGAATGGAAAATTGAAGTCTGAAATTGAAAGGCTTCTACGCATGGAAGAGTCAATGAAAAAACGACTTGACCAAAAGGCTGGTAACCTTGAAGTAAAGCAGGAAGAAAAAACAAAGCAATTGGAAGAGTCTGCGAAGGCGACTCGCAACCTGATAACCCAGCTTCAGGAACAGTTGCAAGGGATGTCCAGAAAGGACGACGAGCCAGCGTCCAACAGTCAAACGACGGCCGGAGGATTCATCATTGATGATGCAGGTATCCCGCAGGGACTTGGTTATGACGAAGCGGGAAATACCGTGGATTACGATCAGGTCGTCTGGATTAACCCTGTCGATGCGAACGTTGACCCTCGTGATCCATCGGCTATAAAGCTCCCTAAGTTTTCTGAAGTAATGTCGCCAGTAAGCGACTCGGCCAAGATGCTTCCCGGCAAGAAAAAGCAAGCGAAGGAAGAGCGCCTGATAAAGGCCTATACGATACCAAGCAATGCAACACTCATTGGATCTGTTTCAATGACCGCTCTCTTAGGGCGTATACCGATCGATGGAAAGGTATCCGATCCTTATCCCTTCAAAATAATTGTTGGTGAAGAAAATCTGTCCAGTAATGGCATCAAAATACCGAACGTCACTGGAATAAAAATGACAGGCATCGCCAAAGGCGATTGGACACTTTCCTGCACCAGCGGCCAGATATTCTCAATGACGTTTACGTTCCAGGACGGGACGATTGTGACCATACCTGAACCTGGCACCAAGGCATCGGAGCCACTTGCATGGTTCTCTGATACCAATGGCATTCCGTGTATTACCGGAAAGCGCATTACCAATGCAGTTTCTTTCCTTACGGGCCGAATCGGTTTGTCTGCAGCGTCGTCCTACGCGAAGGCTAGAGCAGATGCTGAATTTACCCGATCCTCCTCAACCGGAGTGAATGGAACCACCTCAAGCAGCACTCTGACTGGTGATGCCAGCACGGTCGCGAAGAATGTGGCTATCGGGGATGGCCTTGATGAAATCACTAACTGGATTGACCGCAGGCAAGCAAATTCTTTTGATGCCATTTATGTACCGCCAGGCACACCTCTGGCAGTGCACATTGTTGAAGAACTAAAAATTGATTATGACCCGGAAGGCAGAAAGGTAAACCATTATGCAGATCTCAACCCGCGTAGCGCCACTCATCTTGATTAGCCTACTTGCCACCGGATGTGCCACGAAAGACAGCATTATTCCGGTGCCTGATCAGGACATGAAAACCGTCTATGATCAGCACATGGGCGCAGTAGGTGAAGGCAAAATACTTGATCGTCGATCTATATTGCGCCGACCGATCATAGAGCCAGATGTCAATCTTAGTAACTATGTTCGTACTGAGAGTACCCAGCTTCGGTCTAGATTTCGTACCTTGCCTAATCCCACCATGTATATGTTTGTAGCTCCTCACCTTTCCGGCGAATCCGGTGTGCCCATACCTGGTTATCTAACCGAATTCAAAATGTGGGAAAAGGATCACTATGCGCTGCCGGGCGAAGTCAGCGATATGGAGCCACTGTATAGCAACGGAGGTCAATAACGTGGGCGCATTCATTTCTAAGGTGGCAGAAGTCTTTAAGCCCGATCAAACCGGCGACTCCGAACCAGATACCCGCGAGCCAGAGCCGGCTGTGGAGCAGAAGCCAAAACAGGAAGAAAAAAAGCCATTAGATGTTGCCGAAGTAAAGAGGATGTACAACCGGCCGTCGTCTTTCATCAATAGGCTGCCGTGGTATGAGTACCAGTCGGACTCAAAAACCTTTTTGTTGGATGATGGAATTTCGGTCGCGGCCGTCTATGACATTATTCCTATCGCTTCTGAGGGCCGCTCGTACAACTGGCTGCAAGATCAACGAGATCTGGTACAAAACGCGATACAGGACTCGTTTGAAGAGCATAGTGGCAGTCCGTGGATAATCCAGCAATATGCGTATGACGATGATGACTTCCGAGACTTTATTGAGGTCTTGCGTAAATACCCCGATCAGAGCTGCATCGATTCAGGATACACCAAAGAATATCTTCAAAATGTGGAAAAGCACTTAATCTCCATCTCCAAGGAGGGGGGGTTATTTGAGGATAAAGAGGTTCTTGGTGCTAATTGGGGCGGCAAGCTCCGGCGCGTAAAAATGATCTGCTACCGGAGGCTTGAAAAAGGCTGGAAGTCTTATGCGGGCATGACGCCTGAAGAAGAACTCAATGACACGATGCAGAAGATGGAAACCTCATTTGCAGCTGCTGGAATTGGGTTGGTACGAGGAGACCATAGTGGGTTCCAAGATTGGATGCTGGGCTGGTTCAATCCTCGCCCTGAAATGACAAATGGCGACCGCCGTGAATTTAAAAATCTGGTGTCGTTTCCCGACCCAGAAGACCTCCCTGCTGGGGACGACCTAGCGGAATCGTTTTTCTTTGAGCTGCCGAAGTCCGACGCGAAATCGCAAACATGGACTTTCAATGGACTTCCTCACCGATGCGTTCGTGTTAACAAAATCAGGCGGACCCCTAAAATTGGTCAAGTAGCGGGGGAGGTAGCCGGCATGTCGGCATCTGCCGAAAAAGGTGGCCAGGCTAATTGCATGCTGGATCAGCTTCCGGCCGGATCGATAGTCGCTACCACGATCATTGTTACACCTCAGGATGAGATCCAAACCCACGTCAACAGAATCAATGAGAAAGCTAAGGGCGAGTCGGTAGAGGCGGAAGGCACCCGTCAAGCGTGTGAAATTGCTAAGGATTTGATGGGTGGCGGTCATAAACTCTATCGTTCGATGATGTGTGTCTACATCCGAGGCGATGATTTGCGTGATCTGCGGAAAAAGACAAACTCAGTGAGCACCATTCTGCTGACGAATAATCTTTCTCCGGTTCGCGAGGAAGATGAGTCTTTAGGGCTGGACGCGTATCTCTTCAATCTGCCCATGTGCTACGAACCAAAGATGGACAAGAACTTCAAAGCGACACGTCCAGCCTGGTCACAACATCTTGCCAACCTTTCAAGTGTCTTTGGTAGACACCGTGGAACGGGTAACGCGGGTCAGATGTACTTTAACCGGGGCGGGGAGCCACTAACGATCGACCCCTTTAATCAGGATGACCGTAAGAAGAATGCCCACGGCCTTGTGCTTGGTCCAACCGGGGCCGGTAAGTCGGCTTTCTTGACGTCGATGTCATCTCAGATTATGGCCATGCTTAGGCCGCGGCTGTTCATCATTGAAGCTGGCAACTCGTTTGGACTCCTAGCGGATTATTTTGAAACAAGGGGTATGACAGTTAACAAGGTTTCGTTGAAGCCTGGCTCTGGCGTGACGATGCCTCCATTTGCTGATGCCCACCTTTGCCTGTCCAGTGATCGCGACGAACTTCTGGGCTCAGCTATAGGCGGTAATCAGTCTATCGTGGACGAAGAATCTATTCGGGCGCATTTGCCAGGCGATTTTTCATCGTTAAATGATGCTGATCAAAAGAAAGCAAGAAATAAAGCAGCGATGGACGCTTTGGCAGAACAACTTTCTGACGATACAGATATTAATGATGACGAAGAAGATGCCGAACGTGACGTTATGGGGGAGATGGAAATTATCGCTACCCTAATGATCACAGGTGGTGAAGAGGAAGAAGCTCGAAAGCTGACCAGAGCGGACAGGCGGGTCATCCGTGACGCTATTCTAAAAGGTGCTGAAAAGGCGGTCTCCGAGGGACGCAAAACGCTCACCGAAGATATTGCATGGGGGTTTGTCGAACTCTCTAAGTCAGAGGATTTACCTGCATCCCGTCGTCCTCGCGTTTACGACATGGGCGAAGCTCTGCGTATGTTCACCGACGGCTTTGAAGGTGAAGTTTTCAACAGGCCGGGGGTGGCGTGGCCGGATACTGATGTAACCATCGTGGATCTAGGTACGTTTGCTCGTGAAGGCTACGGGGCCCAGCTCGCGATTTCTTATACATCAATCATGATGCGGATAAACAATCTCGCGGAAAAGCACCAACACGATTCGCGGCCAATAGTCATGTTGACCGACGAGGGCCACATCATCACTACAAACCCGCTCTTGGCACCTTTCGTTGTCAAGGTCGTGAAAATGTGGCGGAAGTTGGGTGCATGGTGGTGGGTCGCCACGCAGAACATGGAAGATTTCCCGGCTTCGGCGAAAAAAATGCTCAACATGATTGAGTGGTGGATCTGCTTGGTTATGCCACAAGAGGAAATCGAGGAAATTGCTAGGTTTAAAAGCCTGACGGATGAGCAAAAGTTTTTGATGCTGTCAGCTCGTAAAGAGCCGAAAAAATACACCGAAGGCGTCATCCTTTCTGAGAAAGTCGAGGCACTATTTCGCAGTGTTCCACCCTCTATTTATCTTAGTCTGGCGATGACAGAGAAACACGAAAAAGCTGAGCGTATGGATTACATGCGAAAGTTTGGCATCTCCGAAGTCGAAGCCGCTGAGCATGTTGCCAACATGCTTGATTACTACCGTGGTATCGGTGAAAAGCCGGCAGATCCCAAACCCAGGAAGGCAAAATGAGAATTGTGCTTCTACTGATGATTTCTCTGGTAAGCCTAGACGGGGTTGCAGGCTCTGTAGCCATTTACACCAATGATGCAAATCCTGTTCAACTTGATATTGATCTTCCTGGCGATATTGTTCTCCCTATCCAGAATTTGGATGCCATCACACATGCTAAAGCAGAATTGAACACAGCGGTCTCCGAGTTAGTGAAGCGAGAGCCACCGGGGCCTGCACCTAAGCGGTACAAGAAAGCTTTTTTTGAGCTTTTGAATAGTCCTGCCTGGCGGAGTCATGAAGAGGCCTTAGAAAAAGGCAATGGAATTATCATCAATGCAGTTCAGCAAAGAGTAGAAAAAATTCCTGCGATTATTTTCGATGGGAAATATGTCGTGTATGGCGTTACGTCCCTTAAAGAAGCTGTAGGAATCTATAGCAGAGAGGTGAATCGATGAAAAGCGTAGCTCGCAAATATCTGTTTTACCTTGTTATCGCCATTATGAGCATTTCCTCTAGGGCCTCAGCTGATTCTGGGAATGGTGTAATTAACACCGCTGAAATAACGACTCACACAATGGCTGCAGCTTTGTCGTGCATGGATTGGGAGCTTAAGGGGATCTGTCTTTGGATGTCATGCGCGACGTTTATTTGCACATTCGATGTCTCAACAAAAGTAGAAAACTTTGTCCCTGAACTCACAATGCAAGCTTACAACTATGGCGAAGATGAACCTTGGGGTGAAACGGAGGTTGCCAATGAAGCTCTTCAAGCATCTCCAGACTCTAGCTTTGTAAAAACATTAATATCGGCAGTAGAAGGATTTAATTTATCTGCTTTTAATCTTCATGGCGGATTCACGTCTCCTGGGCACAAGGGTCAACACGCTAACCTACACCATCGTAGTGTAGATGCTTACGGAAACCCTGCTATTACTGCATACATGGTACTCGCGAACTCTCTTTGGGGCCTCGTTTGCTATCCAGATGCAACACCACTTCTTCCATATTATATTTCCAACCTCGATGCTGTTTCATGGCGCTGGGGCATTCCAGAGGTCTTTTATCCGCAAGGATTGGGGTTTGGAATTTATGATTTAGGTTCACCAACAAATAACTATGGACCTATTTATCCAAGAACATCCATGACGACACAGCAGGACACATTCAAGTCTTCAGTTTTGGGTATTTATCGAGTTGCACATATTGTCACACGGCCTTCCCAAGGGCACATATATCGCGAAGTGACAGCACCATCGGGTAAAGGCTATTGGCCACCGGGACCTCTATCAGAATCTGATGAACGTACAGGTGTTTTCCAGATGCTGTACCCAGACGTGGAAAACGACTGCACTAAGTTCCCATATGGCGGCGAGCCTTCTGCCGGAAAAAGAGATACAAAAACACAGTACGTATGGAATTTTTGGCGAAAGCATAAATGCTGCATACGCCGTGGAAAAGAACTGATCTATCACACAGGTTGATGCTTTTATGAATGATAAACCTAGACAACGTAAATCTTTTTCATCTGCTATAGCGGGGATGGTGTTGATGATACTTGCAGCACAATCCTTCGCTCAAAATATCCATAACCCACGCCTAGCCCCTGTTTATCGTGGCCTCTTTGGTGGAGCACTAATCACTGACCCACCAACAGAGATAGAAACAGTTAACTTGTTCGACATGGGGATTTCATGGGATCTCAATGCAGAGTGCGGGAAGTTTGATCCGCAACTGTCGATAAGTAATCAGTTAAACGGCATTACCGACGGATTTCGAAACATGATGGACAACATTATTAGTGCTGCAACTGGGGCTGTATCTAGCCTGCCAGCACTGGCAATACAACGTGTTCACCCCGGACTTTATGACCTCCTGATGCAGGGTATTCTCCAAGGAAAAATTGATTTTGAGTATGCAAAACTAAGCTGTGAAGACATGGCGAACGTAATGATGGGAAACCAGGCATTTCCGTTTGAAAATTACAAGCTCGCTATTAAAACGACGAACTGGTCTAAGGAAATAGCAGCATCAGGTGGAGATGCGGTTCAAGCCAAATCGGATATGGATGACCGTGATCATGGTGACGAAGGAATTGAGTGGGCATGCGGGGCATTTCATGGTGGTGCAGGTCAGCCACCAATCAATGCGCTCACCGATGTAGCCAAGGCTGGTTACAACATACTACATGAGCGGGCCAATGTATGTGACAACGCTGACGTTCCAGTAGATTCAAGTGATATGTATAAATATTGGACGGGGCCAACGCATGCGGTCGATTGGGTGAAGGATGTACTTGGTGAAACGGAGATTCGACTGTGCGATGGCTGCAAGAAACAGCGAAGTAGGCCTGGAAAGGGGCTCAGCTATATGCACGCTGATCTCAAAGAAGCATTAATTTTACGCCTTGAGAACTTGGTGTCCGGCGCCGACACACTTACTTGGCAAAACCTTAATAGAGTATCTGCACCTCCTGCCGTTAAAGTGGATCAAGCAATAATTCTCATGATTCGTAAACGCCAAGTAGAAATGCAGGAACAAATGATCGAAAAGTTAGCTGATGAAATTGCGATGGCAAGGCTCTATGAACAAACGCGATATATGATTCAGATTTTCCGCACGGGCATCAAAGAACCAAACATTAGCGGGGATGATGAAGCACGAAAGGTTGTGCGTAATGCAGTTTCTGATTTGCAAAGTGAATTGGAAAACTTAAAACGGGAAACTGAAATGAAGGAGGATGCCGCTCAGCGCACAATTTACTACTTGCTGGGTAGTGAAGAGAAAGATGCTCAGGACTCTGAGGGAACACGAACACGACGTCCACTTGGCATTGGACCTTTGGGGGCACCTTGATGAGCGATAACCAAACCAGTTTAGTTCAAGTATTTTTTTTGACGCTACTCGGCGTTTTTATTACCGGGTATGCAGTTGTTCTCATTTTCTTTACAGAAAATGGGAATACGACGGTTCCAGCGACAATTATTGAAGATCTCACTATTTTTCGTATTGCACTATATACACTTGTTGTGGCGGTTTGGTGGATCTGGATGGGCAGAAAAATCAAGTCCGCTCGTGACATTAAGGAGATGGGCGAAGCAAGAGACATGGAAATCCAAAGGGCCGAGTATTACCGCACCTTGTGGTGGAAGCTCGCTATTGGGTTGGTGTTATACGAAGTGCTTTTTGCGCAGAAACTTTGGGTGTAATTACCGATGATTGCCAACAATTATATTGAGATTTACACGCTTATTTTTTCTTGGAATATCTATAACGCTATATGGGAGGTTTTGGTAGGAACGGGGCTTGCGTTGATACCCTTTATAGCCTTGGTTGCACAGGCGTTGATGAAGTACAACGAAGTACGAGGCGTACAGGGCACCGTTCAAGCTGTTGAGCGCAAGTTACTGGGCATGATTCTAGTGATGAGTCTTTGCGTGATTCCATTTCCAAATAACGGAGTATCGCTGGCAACGGTTAAGTACACGCTGGAAATTCCTGACTGCCAGGTTAGAGCAGATGCTACGTTGAACACGGAAGGTGATGGCGATAACACGGGAGAGATCCACGACACAACCTTTGCAGGAATGGCCGGGAGCATTGTCCACCAACCAGTTGCTTGGTATGGCGTAAACTACATATCAACTGCTTTGACCCATACAGCTATTAGCTCAATGAGTTGTGCAAACAATTATGAACTTATGCTACTAAGATTATCTGAGGTTAGGATTCAAGACCCTGTAGTACGTGAGCGTATCCAGGATTTTTATGAGGCTTGCTATAAAAAGACATTAGATAGATATAACGAAAATCCGGTTGCGATACCTAACGATGTTTCGCCTTTGGATGACATTGACTGGATCGGGTCAAGAATATTTCTAAATCAAGCGGATGAATATTATCGGCATGAAGAAGCCTATATGAGCAACATGGAACAATATGGATTCACACGGGATGAGGTGAATCGAGACTCTGACGCGGGCGCCGATCCAGTTTCGGGAGCTAATCCTTCATGCCGAGAAATATGGGAAGGCGAGGCGAACGGCGTCAATCCGGCGCTAGGTCTACGAGACGTTATTCTAGACGCGATCCCGGAAGATGAAGTGGGGGACGTTACTCAGGATTGGCAAGATTGGGGGCATTTCGTTGTTACTGAGGGTGCTATAGCCCCGGTGGACTCTGGAGATATGCTCATTAAGATGATCCTTGAGGCAGATGCCTTGAATCTAAACACTTCCACTCAAGTAGATCTTGGCAATGACTTTGACACTGACCGTTCGATGGGGAAGAAAATCCTAGATATGGTTAGTAATACTTTTGGGATGTTTGCTGGGGCAAAACAGTTTTTTGAGATCAATACATTGAAGCAGATGGCCAAAATTGCCGGGCCCATGATCTTAGCAATCGTGCAGATGATAATTGTCTTTGCTGCCCCATTCCTCATGGTTTTGACCGGCTACAAATTTGAGACATTCTTCAGTCTAGCATTGACCTATTTCTCTTTTGAATTCATCAACGTTATCTGGGCAACAGCATTCTGGTTTGACAATCATATCCTAGATATATATTTGTCAAAGTCGCAAGGCCTCGATACTTATACCAACACATTGATTGCACTGATTATATCTGCTGGGAACATCTTCCTAATGCCATTACTGTGGTTAGGTTTGATGGCCTATGCCGGCGGCGGAATGGTGAGAGGGTTGGCTGCAGCTGGTGGTGGTGCAGGTGGTGGAGCCGCGGGCGTTGCAGGTTCAGGTGGGGGAGCGGCTGGCGCTGGACTTGCTAGAGGTGCAAGCAGCGTGTATTCCAAACGGCAGGCAGCGAGAGCTAAAGCAAAAGAATCGAGCTCTGGGGGTGGTAAGAAAAACTAAGACGAAAGGGGCTGTGAGGCCCCTTTTTTATAATTTATCGTAAGATTTACTGACATAAGCCGAGGCGGGCATTTCTTCACCGTGAACGAATGCTTCGGCTTGCTCCGGGTTCCGCCAATCAGCTGCAGTGTATGGGTTGACTTGGATTGTGGTGCCGTTAGCGCGACGGCCGCTGAACATCCATTCTAGGCAAACCTCCCACAAAAAGCTGGCTATACTCACTGCGCCAATCAGTATGAGAGACACGATCTTGAACCACAGTTTACTACCATGCTCTGACTTTTTGACTCGATAGATATGCTCGGCAGAAGGCCTCAATCCTTTGTATAGCAAAGACACCGCTACTACGCTAAACACAAATGAGCATGCAAGATTAAGAAATGACGTATTTGGCTGGTAGGTCTGAATGATATTGTAGCCTGCGGAGGCAGCCGCCAGCATGCCTGCGCCTGTCGAGGTTTTTTCATCGGCGCTCATCGAGCGTTTGATCTTCAAGGTGATGTTCATTTTTTGCTCACCGTCTTAGTTCTTTGAAGGGCCAGCGATTTTCTGAGTTATCCACAACCTTGACCACGTTATCCGTGGATAAGTGACCCTTTTATGACAGGGATAATGGCCAGCCAATTGCCTAAATACCTCAAAATCCAGACTGTACTCCTTTTTTGCTAATTACCGCAAATGCGGGTTTACTGGGCTATGGCGCCCGGTCTAAATCATATTTCTCGCCGTACTCTGCTACAGCCTCAGCGCACCCAGATGCTCCATAGTTACTGTATAGCGCGTCTTCAGTCGCACCAATGTCTTCAAGAGTGAGCTGGTAAGTCTTGATCATCTCAGCTTCAAATCCCGCAAACCACATAATGCGTCTCATGGCGTCATTCCAGACGGACTGCGGTAGAAAGATCGTGTCCTGACTTTCGCCCAAGTGTTGCATCAATGCGGGAATGATCTCCACATCAAAGCAAAGCTCAGTTTCCCAGCTCCCATTCCCGATTATTTCGGCATACGCGATTGCAAGTTTCTTCGCGCAGTCGTTGATAATATCAAACCGTAGTTGGCCTATGCCCACGCGATGCTGGTGCTCTGTGAATAACGGATAATTTTCATCATCAAGCGCGGTCATCATACAAACTGCGGTCTCAACATCATCGTAGGTAAATGTTTCAGCATGCATTTTCTGTTTTCCTTCTGAATTAGGTTGTTGTATTCACTATCTCATTAAAGTGAAATCCAGCAACTCCGATCCCGAATATTTTTAAATGTGGCCACTTACCCTGCGCTCATGGTGAAACTGCATCTCTCAGAGACGTGGATTCAACGTCCAACCAGGACCGATATTGCGCATCATACTTCTCGCTAATCACACAAACAGCCTCTTCACACGGATCAATCGCGTCTAGCAAGTGCTTCGGTAGCATCTTGCGAACGGCCGACAAGTGCATGTGCTTTAGGGATTCAGGTAGCGGCATGGGCAACAGCTTAACAACGGAAATGTAGCCTACCTGCTTAAGTGATTCTGGCTTAACCCACATCTTCGCCACGGTGGGATAGCGCTGTATTAGTCGTCCTACAGCGCAAAGCGCCTTATCTTCAAAGTGAAGGAGGTTGCAAGCTCCATATTTATTGCCTTCGTAATAAACCTCTATAAGTCCACCTGAGAGCAAAGACCTATCAGAAACAATCGCTGTACCCTTGAGAAGCCTGCAGAATGGCTCTGCTTGATGATTGCGCGGGATAAATACACCGATGGGCCTGTGTGCCAATCGTGCTTGTAACCTATCTATATACGGTGCTGTCGTCATGGTCTGGCTCCTACGGGTAATTATGACACCTCAACACGAGGTCAATTACAGATTCCCATAGAAGTCCAAACCAGCAAGAGGTGCGGTCGCTAGAAATCACCAGAAACAGCGAGCCAGGGTCTTCCTGCCCAAACATGGTTATTGGCTTTCTGCCTAATGATTAAAGATTGTTGGATCATATTGATAACATCCTCTTCACCGCCGAATACGTAGCCCATTCGTTTTGTCGAGAAATAGTCGTATTCAATAGGATCTGCTCCAACTGGAGCCTGCTGGTATTCCTCAATTGACCACGAATACCCTCGAACTCCTCTGCTAGCTAAATCCTGCAGCGTTATTGGATCGGCCACCATGTAGAGCTTCGACATTAATTTGGAAAACTCTGTGCCGTTTGGAATGGTGTTCGATCTGGCTAGGCCATCGTCGAAGAAGTACGCCATTTTTGGCACGTAGTCAGAAATCATGGTCGATACTGGTCCGATATAATCGCAGGACCAAGTTTCTTGTGAAGTGTCCACGTTGTTTGCATGACTTTGTGAAATAACAATCACAACTTCGGTTCCATTGGAGAATAAATCTATCGGCTGGGTATTTACTTCACTGCGTATTCCAGTGGTGAATACAAGAAAGTCAGTGTATGTGTTGGAGCTCATACCGTCCTCCAATCCACGATGAATGTATCAGTACGTTTTATCATGAGATCACCTTTTTACCCGTTTAATTTATTCTGGAAAGTTTCCAGTAAATTCAGGCTCTCATGCTTTATAAAACTAGCAAGTCAGCAAAGTTGATATTTAGATAAAAATATTTTTATTTATTTTATTTTGTTGTATTAAGGCGCGAAATTAGTCAAATCTCGACAGCGAAAAGGAAGCCGGAAAACCCTCAATGCCTTTTGGCTGGTCAGCCCACACGAATTGATCAACTAATGGATATTCAAAATCCGACTGATAACCAAATGAGCAACATAAAGACATTGTGGGCGAGCTTACGCGGCTAATGTAAATCCTAGAAGTTTTAGAGTAGAGGTTCCGAGCTGAATGTTTGAAAGAAAGCTGCTGGAGGCCACCTCGGGCGACACGGCCATTTCCTCAGCGGCTTCGGCGGCACTCTTGATCCATCCCTTCAGTCTCCCATGCTCTATGCCGAGCCTTTGAATGAAAGATTGATCAAATTTTACGTGCATGTTGCCATTGAAGAAGCATCTAACTTCTGCAAATACCTTGTCCTTGCCAGACGCATGATCGCGATAGTGAAAAACTTTCTTCTTGTTGGACTCCCATTCAAAATCACTGGGGCGCTCTTTCCCCTGCACGTCGAATCCAATATTTCCCGCGATGGTCAAAATATCGAGCAAAAAGAAATGAGCGCGAGAGGAAAGACCATTGTGCTTTGTCCGCTCATAGGAGAAGTCAGAGTTAGAAAGACCACCTACACGCTCAAGCACAACGCGATAATCTAAGGTGAAGTGGCTGAGGTCATCAGGACGGTTACAATACCGCCATTTCTCGTCACCGAATGTCCGTTTATTCGACTTGTAGTTGATGACGTTAGCCTTCTCTACCATGCGCTCAAAGACCTCGATCAACTGTTGATCCATATAGTTATTACAGTTCTTCAATGCCCAGCCTAGAATTGCATAGGCATTTGATGCATTGAAATCGACATCTATCCTGGACATCAGCTTATGGAGCATCGCTTCACGAGAGTCGGTGGTGAGTCGGTCGGTAATCTTTTGCAACCGGTCGAAAAGCTCTTGCCAGTACCCCTGCTTACAGCCTTTTATTTTGGTGTAAAGACCAGCGCGTATGTCTTTAAAGTTCACGCCGAGCTCTCTCAGCAACTCCGGGTCCATTGTCTCAAGGGCTTTGTAGTTGCTAATGAGCTTGTCCATATCGCGGTTATACAGCTTTACCAGCACGGCGACCATATCCGAACCCGAAACCAACTCCTTATTGACATCGCTCGCAGTCGGCCCGCGAGGAGTTGGGCGGTCTGGGTCAAACTCATTGGATGCAGGAGCTTGAATTTTGAAGTGAGTATCAAACCATAGTTCGAATGGATCTGTCGCAGACTTACAATCATTAGCCCATCTCCTGTGTTTGCCCCGGAACTCCACGCGAATAATGTCTACTTTTGCCCGAGCCTTACGCTCTGCCTGTGAAAAATCAAAGCTGTCGATTACGGTAGTCTCTGCCTTGCGTAGCTCAATCGCCTGAGCAATTCGAGCGTCGGACTCCCATCGTCGAGGAAGGATCAGGTAAACTAGACCCGAACGAGTCTCCATCAACAGTTTTTCAGTCCAGCGCACATAATCACTGTAAGGCGGATTGCTGAAAGTGACTGCTATCTCTTTGTCACAAAGCGTTTGCTCATAGAAATCGGCGCCAACGATATAGATTGACGGGTCCAGTGCATTGATTAGCGGCCGCGATTTTTCAATAGCGTACATTTTCCCGCGAGTGACCAAGCTTTTAGAGCCATCGCGGTTTTCCTCTTCCCCCTTTGCCAGATATTCCAGTGTTCGGCCATCCCCAGCGCCACAGTCAAGAATAGAGAACCTGTCTGGTAGGTCATTTTCTATAATTAGGGCATCCATATCTGACCTAATTCGCGCCAACATAGCGTCTGTAGTCGGGTACCATTCTTCATCTTGGCCATAATCCTTTAGTTGCTGGACGAGGGCGCGGGTCGTTGCGGGGGTGGCTGTCATGAGTGTATATCCTGTGTTTGTAGTAGATATTTGCTTTCGCTTACATCCAAACTCTCACGGAATCTCAATCCAGCAAGTGGCAAAATATTGATAATTTTCGGGGGTAGCTGGATAGCAATATTGCGTTAAATTGGAAAAGTAGATATGTCGATTATTGATATTCGAGGGAATGTAAAAAATGGGAAAAATCATTCAATTCGCGCTATTAGCCGTAGTTCTGCTTGGACACGGATTATCGTTGGCGGCACCAACTAATTTTGAGCAAGCGAAAGTAGCCGGCAAAACCTATGTCTATTTTGATCGTGCAGATGATGGCGACTTTTACTGTGGCTGCGACTGGCAGTGGGTTGGCCGATCTGGCGGACGCACTGAACTGTCTAGCTGCGGTTATGTGACGCGCGCACAAGAAAAAAGAGCAGCACGGACTGAATGGGAACACGCCCTGTACGCATAAAAAGTGAAAGATTTAATTATAAATAAATATAAATCAATAAGTTATATATCTTAATAGTTACTACCCCGAATAATTTTAGTTATTAGGACAGAAAGTGAGAGAAAATTGGCTTTAAAGAAAAAAAATAATGATGTGAATAATTACAACTAGCATCTGGTTCATTTAAAACTTAACTATTTGAAATATATACAAATAATTCTAGTTCCAGATAGTGATCCAGCATTTTTCATCCCACTGCTTATAGTAGGCTTAATAATGATAAATATACTTATATATAAGTATATTATTGTATTTATTAGTATGTACCAGTGTTTGTACCAGTAGAATTTATAACGTACCAGTTGCACTGCACCGGTAAATTTTCGCGGTACCCTCTGGTCCCCCTACCTGGTTCGCTGCTACCCACCCTCAACCCCGCGAATTACGGGTATTTTTCTCATCTTGTACCAGCAACACGCCACGTACCAGTACCACCTTTTTGTCTGCCGGTTCAGTTTTCTTAGGCATCCAATTGGACGATATAAACCTTGTCCTTGCGGGACGCTATAAATAAGGTATAGTAGTTCACATAGTAATTTGCACCCCGGTTTACATGGTATGTATATATGGCATTTGTAGAACTAGAGGCATATGCTAATCACCAGGCCGAAAACAGGGTAGATGGAACAATGGCTGAGTTTTTAGATGAGCTGCCTCCGCTCACCAAAAAGCAGGAGGGCGTAATGCGGTACTTGGCTACGTTTTGGTCGAAGAACAGGCATATGCCTACTCAAAAGCAAATTGGTGAAGCAATGGGAGTTCAGGCGGCCGCAGCCCAGGGCTATGTAGAAGCCTTGGCAAAAAAAGGATACGTAATGAGGATTGCCGGAAGGCGTCGGAATTTAAGGTTTACTAGCGCGGGTGTTGAAAAACTAACACTCATCGGCGCTCCCCTGGAACAGCGAGATCTGTTTGAAGGAAACGATTGATTAAACACTGGTAGAAGCGAAAACGGCCCGCGTGGTGGAACACGCGGGCCGCTATAAAGACATCTGATTTTAGCCGACCAGATGTCCAGTATTTTCGCCTCACCCAACTGCCCTGTCAACCATGACAGGTATGGGGATGATGATATGGACAATAACTTTGGGCCTGCAACCCATCCAAACGCTGCTGAATACCGCCTTCAAGAAGGCGGTGATCAAAGACAGTATCTTGCAGATCAAGCTTTGATCGATGATCTTCCAGCTTCGTTTCATGAGGCTCTGGATGAAAGCATCCGCAGATTTCAAGCTCAGGGTGGTTCATTTGCGGGTGTATTAAGTCGCCTCGGTTTATCTACCCACACCGCCTACTCTTGGCGCAATGGAAAGGCCACTCCACGGGTTGTTTCTTGCCCATCTGTTAGAGGACTAGAGGAAGAACTCGGTGTGCCTTCAGGATCATTAACGGGCCGCCTTGGTTTTCGTTTGCGCATTCCTGATGAAGATATTCCCGAAGACTTTCATGCTGCGCTTGATATGCTGGCTAAAAACTGGCGCGCAATTACAGGACTGGGGTTTTCTGACCTGGCCACCTCTTGCGGCACAGATACAGAGAGGCTCTATAAGTGGAGGTCTGGCCAAGGTAAACCTGGAATAAAGGCTCTCCCCATTATATCTAGCCTAGAAGAGGCGCTGGATTCCCCGCATGGAACCTTATTAAAACGCCTTGGATTCAAAGTTGATGATGGGCTAGATCATCTGCCGGACGATTTTGGTAAAGCCCTTACTGAGCTTATCGATAGATACCGTATTGCCACGGGCAATTCACAGCGCGATTTATGTGAAGCCATCGGGACATTCGATGCTGTTTTGCTTCGCTGGCGCAAGGGGTTGAAGCCAGGCGTGCAATCTATTCCGATGCTGACTGACCTTGAAAAAGCCCTTAATGTTCCTCTCGGGACGCTGGTAGGGCGCCTTGGGTATGAGATAACACGGGCAAATGACTACTTACCCGATTCTTTTAGTGGAGCGCTAAACGCTCTGGCTATTCGCTACAAAAGCACAGGAAAAAGCCTTCAGCCATTGGCAGCTTCTCTGGGTATTATGGAAAGCACGCTGTATTCGTGGCGATACGGAAAAGCTGTGCCGTCCGCTGCGAAATACTCAACTGTATGTAATCTTGAGGCTCTGCTGGGGGCTCCTGCCGGAACGCTGGTTGACAGGCTTGACCTTGAATCTAATGAAGCGTCTTCCTGGTCTCACACATTTCGAGATTTGCGAAAGCGATACCTTCTGAGCAAAGGGGGGGTGAGTGCCAGAAAAATACCAGCCGTCAAAAATCGCCTCACAGCGCTCAAGCGGTTCATGGAAAGCTTTGAGGCATCCAAGAGTGACAACGCAGTCGTTTTGCTAGGACCTGGATTTAAAGATCGATTGGAAAACCACCTTGAAATGCTAAGGAATGCAGGTCGAGCACATCAGACAGTTAAGGATCGAGCATCACACCTTAACTTCTGGCATGACTTATACCGGGACACCGTCATTGGTGATGGTTTGCCGGAGAGTTTCTCTGAGGCTCTTCGGGCGCTTCTTATTAAACGATCCAGAGAGGGTGTTACACAAGAAGAGATAGGGCGGAGAGTTGGTGTTAGCCCCGCCACATTTGGAGGCTGGTGCAAGGGGGTAGCGGCCTCTCTTCGAAGCCGACCGAAGATTGCGGTGCTGGAAAAAGAGCTTGGAGTCCAGGAAGGGACTTTAGAGATGAGGCTTCCCAAAAGGCAGGCAAAGAAAAAAGTAGCGGAGAAGAAAAGGGGGTTAGCTACACCCTACCGCAAAAAAGCGCGCGGGTTGCGAGACTACCCGTATGGACTCAGACACTTCCCCCCTACATTGGAGAAAGAGTGGAGTGATCTGAAAAAATATAAAACGGCAGCATTTCTTCCGCCGGGAATTGAGCGGAACACCAGCTGGTCATCGGTTGACTTGAGTCGAGCAGCCCCATCTTCAATAGAGCTGGAGCGCGGCATTTTGGATGACGGGAAGTATTCCGCCTCGGCTGCAATAAGCGGCCAGAACCTTCAGCGATTCTTTGGTTACTTGATTCTTCCAAACGACTGCAGCGAGCCTAAGCTTTGTGGAGAGGGGCTTGCGAAAGAAGACCTTACCCTTTCACTGTTTTCGCGGTTTGATGTGATTCACAGGTTCCTTGAATTCAAGCGCCTTCGGTCTGGCGGGTATAACACTGATACAGAAAATTTTCTTGGCTTTGCTGCAATGCTGCTGGCTAAAGATGTTGGGTTTTTGTGGCAGCACCCCGAGTACGGACAAAAACTTTCCCCATCGCTAAGCCCTGATGAATGGCGAAGTGCGTGTGAAGAGTGCCATAAAGAAATCAGGCGCTTCGAAAAATCTTTGAAAAAGGGCAATCACGTTAAGCAGACACGGGACCCCAAGGACCCCCTTCAAGGGATACTGGCTCGCACACACCCTATGGAGGCGCTGCTTGAACTTATAGAGGGAATGGAGAATTCTCGACCATCAGAGAAGAGAGCCCCAATTAAACTTGCGCTGCACATGCGCGATGAGCTGGTAGTTAAAATGATTACAGCGAACCCCCTGCGCATAAAAATGTTTTCGATTATGACCTGGCGGGAAAACGGCTCCGGAAATCTCTACCAAAACAAAGAAACTGGTGAGTGGCGGCTGAGATTTTCTCCTTCGGACTTTAAGAATGAACATGGTGCAGCTAAAGATCCATACGATATGGGCCTTCCTGAACGCTTGTGGCCCGATATCGAGGACTATCTGAAAAATCACCGCCCCAATCTTGCAGGTGCGGATATCTGCGACTATGTATTCCGTCCCGCGCTAAATGCTAATAGCGAGAAAAATAAAGCGGCCCCCATTATCCCCAAAAGGCTGTCACTCAAAATTGACGAGTGGTCGGCGGCAATTCTTCCTGACTGCCCAGGATTTGGTCCTCACGGAGTGAGGCACATCATTGCTACCGACTATCTTAAAAACAACCCTAATGGATACCAGGTCGTCGCACATATCCTGCATGACAAGCTTGAAACGGTTCTTAAGAACTACGCGCACCTGCAGGTTGCTGATGGCTTTAGGTTCTTTTCAGCCTACCAGAATGGCGTCATTGATAACTACAACAAGAAAAGTGAGGCGGCCTAATGAGCGGCGCAACGATAACGAAGGTACCTGTCAGCCAAATTGCATCATTGCTGGCTGACCGCGCCCTTGATGTCGCGAAACACTTACTACCCAATGGCAAGCAAGATGGCGTGGAGTGGGTTGCTGGAAACATTCATGGGGATGATGGAAATTCATTAAAAGTCCGCATATCAGGAAACAAGGCTGGCGTGTGGTGCGATTTTGCTAATCCGAGAGACAGTGGAGACCTGTTGGAACTGTGGGCGGCGGTTTGCGGGAGCAAAGCGGATGCCATCAAAGAGGCGAAAGAGTATCTCGGAATTAGAGATGGAGAGGTGATATCCCTGCCGATCAAAAAACCGGAGCAACGAACCCCGGCTTTTGCGTCAGAAGTGCTGAGGCCTTTGAACGAAGAGTTCAACGCTAGACTTCATAAGCGACTAATGGAAAGTCCGAGTGCAATCAAGTACCTCCGTGGTCGAGGCTTGTCAGTCGAAACAATACAGCGTTTCAAGCTCGGGCTTTCAACGCCGTACACACCCAAGGACGGTGTTACTCAGGAAAACGCCCTAGTATTCCCAATGACGGGTCGGCGGAACGGCGAGTTTTTCAAAAAGTACGGTTATTACAACATCCCTGGCGTCACCCAGAACCCTGTTGATAAAAATGGCTGGATGAAAGGAAGTCCTCAGTGCTACTACGCTGATGCCGTCTATAGCCAGCGCTATATGTTTGTCTGCGAAGGCATTAAGGATGTGTGGCGGCATCGCTAGGCATTGGAAGAAGCTGGAATTCTCGGCGATTACCTGATTGTGAGCTCCACTCACGGATCTGGAATTCCTCAGGAATGGAAGGGTCCAGAGTTCTGGTCTCGCTGGGAGGCTGTCTTGTTGGGGCATGACAATGACGAGGCAGGCGATGCTATGGCTGAGCGGATTGCACTGCTCGCTGGTAGAGAGCTTCATCGGGTCAAGGTGCCCGATTCTCTCGGCAAGGACTGGACTGACTTCTGGCAAAACGGTGGAGATGTCCATCTTTTCAATCAGCAGGTCAATAACGCCACTGTCGTCTCCGTCCAAGTTAAGAACAGCAACGGCTCGCCAGAGCAGTTTGGTCGGGTTAGCTACGACCCTGTTGATATCAACGGCGCTTACCACGGCGGTCACCTCTACTACATCGCGCAGGTCATGATGCGAGAGCAAGGTATCGATGAAAGAGGTCAGTTGGTACCACTGGAGCGCCTGGAAACGCTTGTTGTGCGCTCTGACGGGACAACGCATAGCTATTACAAGTCCCCTGCTCCAAAAGGTACGCCCGACTCCCAGCGTGTTCTGCGCCTGACAGATGGGACTCTGATATCAAAAGAGCCAAAACCCAATCAGTATTCAACCTGGAGCTGGCAGTCGATCAGCAAATACGTGGATGGAAAGGCCAAAGTTAGATCAATTGCCGAGATCGTGGGCGATGTAGTCGATCTTCTAAAGGCATCCGTCTGGCTGCCATACGAAGAGGATTACGCCGTTCTGGCCTTCACGGTACCTGTCACGTTCTTGCAGTCTGTTTTTGAGTCTGTACCTCTGATCCTGCTGAATGGCCCCGCTGCGTCCGGTAAGACGGCGACCGGTATTAGCATGTCCAAGCTCTGCGCGAACGGTAACGTCATTGGGCAGGTTTCTGCTGCCACAGCAGCCCGACACATCGATGAGTGTCGAGGATTCGTCGTGATGGACGATTTGGAGGCTATCAGCGCCAAAGGCGGCAAGGATGCGCAGTTCAGCGAGCTAGTACAGGCGCTGAAGGTTTCTTACAACAAGTACTCCGGCGTGAAGGTATGGACCGACGTTAAGACAATGAAAACTGAGCGCCTGAATTTTTATGGCGTGAAGATGATCAACAACACGCTGGGTGCTGATGACATTCTGGGCTCTCGGATGATTCGAGTTCAGACTCGCTCGATTCCAGAGGGCTTTCAGTCTGAACACCTGCGTGACCTGACCGCAGAAGATGAGCAGAAAATGGCCGCGCTGCGCAACGAGCTTCACACTTGGGCGTTTATGAATGTTGATCAGGTTGCCGAGGTCTATAGCAAAGAGTTCGCTAACCGATCGAATCGAGCTGCCGAAATAGCCGCACCGCTCCGCGTTTTTGCTCGGCTGGTTGGCGATCCTGCCCTTTCAGGTCAGCTAGAGGCATCTCTTGCTCGGCAGTCGCAAAAAACCATTGAGAGCGATGATCCAATCGATACCCTGAAAGAGGCACTAGAGAACATAGTGGCTCAAGGGTACGACACTGTGACGCTCACTCACATCGGAATGGAGATGCGGAGCCTGCTAGACGCAAACTTTGGGCAAAGCGCCTCGACAGAGATCCCCGAATGGTCTCGCCCAGAGTGGATCGGAAAAGTATTGAGATCCAATGACCTTGCCAAGCACGGCACATCAGGCCGTAAGCGCATCTTTGGAAAGAATCTCCGCCTGGTTGGAATCGCGGATTGGTTCGTTAGCAAGGTTCGCGACAAGTTTCAGCAGGAAGGCGTTGAGATTGAGACTGGCACAAAAGGCCCGGACGACTTTTGTAGAGGGTGCCAGGATTGCCCTTACCGCAACAACGGCTGCGAGATCATGACCGCGCGACTACAGGTCGAGAGTAAATCTAAACGGTAGAAATTTTCTTGCGTTACCCAGTAACGGTATTAATATAAACGTTATTAATTATATTAATGGTTAAAACGGTATTAACAGTATGAAAACAATAGCGATAAGTAGTCAAAAGGGAGGGTCCGGGAAATCGACGGTGACCATCCACTTGGCTGTTGCTGCCGCGAATAGCGGTATGGATGTGTTAGTTGCCGACCTTGATCCGCACAGCCAAACAGCCGCGGAATGGGCCTCTGAGCGTGAGATTGATACGCCCTTGGTGGTTAAGGCGAACACCCAGGACATAGTGCAGCTTACGGCCCAGGCAAAAGACGAGGGGTTCGATCTTCTCATCTTTGACTGCCCGCCGTATGTGGATGACGTGGTTAAGGTCGCAACGGAGGTTGCTGATTACACGCTGATCCCCGCTCAACCCCGGTTCGCTGATATTCGTACCCTGCCCCGCGTAATCAATAACGTGGCCCCGCCCTTCGCTGTGGTTTTAAACGCCTGCCAGGTTGGGCTCAACGGACAGGAATCGTCGAAAACTCGTGAGGCTAGAATGCTGCTCGAAGATGCGGGAATTTTTGTTGCCCCTCTGCATATTACGCGACGCGAGGCGTTTGCGGACGCCCTGAATGGCGGCACAGCCGTTTACGAATTTGAACCTGGCGGGAAAGCCGCCAAAGAAATCGACCGGCTTTGGAGCTGGCTGCAGGAGGTGTGGAATGGCTAAGCGCGCAGGTCTCTCTCTTCGAGGGCAAGGAATCAATAACAAGCAGGAAGAAGCTTCCCCTAAGGCAGAAAAAGCGCCGGCAAAGCAAGCGAACCCCCAAAGGCAGATTACGTTACCAAGTAACGAAAAGGTTATCAAAGATACTTTCTCTTTCCCTTCTGGTGATTACGCATTAATTCAGGAGCTGCGAGAAGCCTGTGCAAAAACAGGCGTTATTGCTAACAAGAGCGAGGTTGTCCGGGCTGGCCTACTTGCCTTAGCAAGTATGTCTGACGCGGATCTGTCAAAGGCGCTTCGCCGGATTGAGAAAGTGAAGGTCGGCAGGCCAAAAGACAATTAAGACGTTACTTGGTAACGAATAATTTTGGGGCAACAGTGAAAACTATACCAACAGTTAATACTATATGAAAGATTCTCACGAAGGCGAAAAGAAGCGGCTTAACCCACGAATTACTAAAGACAATGCGTACGATATCAGTCGTGAGCTGGATAAGTGGTTAAGCCGCCGGATTGAGCGACGTTTTATCTATGATTTTGACGGGAGCATTGCTTCAACCCTCTCCGCAATACTGGCCCTGATACCTCACCCCATGTATTCCGAAGCGGTCCGTGGCGAGAGGAAAAGGCAGGCAATGGATATTGTTGCCAATCTAAGTGATAAGCCTGATGAGAGTCTTACGTACCGCCACAAGCGGACACTCAAAAGAGCTAAAGAGACAATTAATGAGATAGATTCGACCGCTCCTTCGGAGGTGTATCCCGAGTCAATTAAAGAGCTTAAGGCGTGGGTGTCGGAACATCTATCTGATAAGGATTGGGAGGCTGTTCTTGGGACGATCAGGCAAAGAAAACATAAGCAGAAAAAGGGTTTGTATGATAAAGCTGTTCAAATCCCTGTCAGCCGGGGTGTTTTTTTCACCCTTAAAGAACTAAAAGGAAATCGAACTTGGGATGGGTTATTGAGTGATCTCGTTGCTCAACACAAAAAAAAGGAACAGAGTTAAATGCCGCTTTCATGGAATGAGATCAGGGATCGGTCGGTAGCATTTGTCCGTGAGTGGGAGAGTGAGTCTTCCGAGCATGCAGAGGCAAAGAGCTTCTGGGATGAATTTTTCCAGGTGTTTGGGGTTAGTCGCCGTCGCCTGGCTGCATTTGAAAAACACGTCAAAAAGGCTGACGGAAAGGACGGCTTCATCGATCTTTTCTGGCCGGGCATGCTGTTAGCAGAGCACAAATCCAGGGGCAAAAATCTGGATTCAGCTTACGACCAGGCGACGGATTACTTCCCTGGTCTAAGCGATAAAGAGCTGCCCAGGTACATCATTGTTTCTGACTTTGCGAACTTTCGAATCCGGAATTTAGATACGGGGGAGAGCGATGAATTTCCGCTTTCTGAGCTGCCTCAGAACCTGTCTCATTTTGGTTTCATAGCTGGCTACGAAACCCGACAGTACAAAGAGCAGGACCCAGTAAACACCAAAGCAGCGGAAAAGCTGGCACAACTCCACGACGCCCTAAAGGAAATAGGCTACGAAGGACACGAGCTGGAAGTGTATCTAGTTCGGATTTTATTCTGCATGTTTGCCGACGACACTGGCATCTTCATGCCGAGAAGTGCATTTGAGGACTTCATTCGTGACCGCACAGCAGAAGATGGTTCAGATCTCGCGCCACGGCTAAATCAGATATTCCAAACCCTCAATACGCCTCCTGAAAAGCGCCTTAAAAACCTCGACGAGCAAATCGCGGCGTTTCCCTATGTGAACGGCAAGCTATTCGCTGAATTCCTGCCTCAGGCCAGTTTTGACCGCTCTATGCGCGAAACCTTGCTAGACTGTTGCGAGCTGGACTGGGGGGCAATTAGCCCGGCCATATTTGGGTCTCTATTTCAGGGCATAATGGACGCCAATATGCGCCGTAATCTGGGTGCGCACTACACCAGCGAGAAGAATATCCTCAAGGTGATTGGGCCGTTGTTCATGGATGAATTGCGAGAGGAGTTTGAAAAGGTCAAAACGCAACCCAAGAAGCTACAGGAGTTCCACGACAAGTTGGGGTCGCTCAACTTCTTCGATCCCGCATGTGGATGCGGCAACTTCCTCGTCATCAGTTACCGGGAAATACGGCTTCTGGAGCTGGAGGTGATTAAGCGCCTTTACGGAAAAGATCAGCAACAGCTTTCGATGGACGCTATCGATCAGTATGTAAGAGTCGATGTAGACCAGTTTCATGGGATAGAGATAGAGGAGTGGCCCGCCCAGATTGCCCAGGTGGCTATGTGGCTGATCGACCACCAGATGAACCTTCTGGTCGGTGAGGCCTTTGGTCAGGCGCTGGTAAGAGTCCCGCTGGTAAAGTCGGCAAATGTCGTGCACGGGAACGCGCTGCGATTGGACTGGAATGAGGTAATTCCTTCGGATAGGTGCAATTACGTTTTCGGCAACCCGCCATTTGTTGGCGCGAAATACATGGATGCCGAACAAAGAAAAGATGTTGCTGTGGTATTTCAGGATGTACCAAGTGCAGGGTTACTAGATTTTGTTGCGGCTTGGTATGCGAAATCTGCGGTATATATGTCCGCGCGCGCTCGTTGCGGATTTGTATCCACGAACTCCATTTGCCAGGGAGAACAAGTGGCGGTGTTGTGGGGCTGGATGTTTTCGAAAGGGATTCAGCTTGATTTTGCGCACCGGACATTTAAGTGGAGAAACGAGGCCAAAGGCGTCGCGGCCGTCCATTGCGTCATTGTAGGATTTAGTCGATGTGGGTATCCAAATAAGAAAATATTCGACTATGAAAGCATTTCAGGAGAACCTCAAGAAACCTCAGTCAAAGCAATAAATCCATACTTAGTTGAAGCGCCTAATGCGCTGATTGAACGAAGAAGAAGCCCTATTTGCGAAGTTCCACAAATGCAAAGCGGGAACAAGCCGATTGATGGGGGGAATTATCTTTTCACGCCTGAGGAAAAAGCAGAGTTTTTGATAAAAGAACCTCAATCTTCGAAGTATTTTAAGAGATGGTTAGGCGGCTATGAATTTGTTAATAACGTTGAAAGGTGGATTCTGTGGCTCGGCGACTGTGAGCCCGGCGAATTAAAAAAACTGCCAGAATCAATGAAGAGAGTCGCCAGCGTTAGAGAATTTCGGTTAAAAAGCAGTAGTTCCCCGACAAAGAAATTGGCATCTTCTCCAACTAGGTTTCATACGGAATTCATCCCGCAGGGGGAATATATTGCAATGCCCCAAGTATCTTCGGAGCGAAGACCAATAATACCCATCGCATTTTTAGATGAGAGTGTGATGTGTGGAGATAAACTCAGGGTAATTGAGGGTGTAACTCTCTACCATTTTGGTGTTTTGCTTTCCTCTATGCACATGTCCTGGACTCGTAGCGTGACAGGCAGGCTAAAAAGTGATTACCAGTATTCAGCGCTTATCGTTTACAACAACTTCCCATGGCCCATGAGTGCAAACGAAAAGCAGCAAGAATCTATAAAGAAGGCCGCACAAGAAGTACTAGATGCCAGATCTAATCATAAAAATTCCAGTCTTGCCGATCTATATGACCCTCTAACCATGCCGTCTGATCTAGTGAAAGCCCATGAAAGGTTAGACCGGGCTGTGGATGCGGCGTATGTGCCTAGCGGCGGGAAAAAGACCTGGGCAACAGAAACTGAGCGCGTAGCATTTTTGTTCGAGCTGTACCAGAAAATCACTTCATTGCTTCCTGCAGAAAAACCTAAAGCTAAACGGAAAAAGTCTGCATGAGAATGGAATATGCTGTTTTATCTGTTCTTCTGATACCCCTTCTTGTGGTTGCTCATCCCGGAGGCGTTGATTCCTTTGGGGGGCATAAAAACAAGAGCACTGGCGAATACCATTGCCATAGAGATTCCTGCAGGGCCGCTCATAACCAGGTCCAGTCGGCCACTCAAGACGCAGAAAAAGAGGGTCGATCGTTTAGTCAACTTTATGATCGAAAGGATTACCCTCACTGGTCGGATCTGGATGGTGATTGCATGAATACTCGCCACGAGATTCTTGCTGCATCCAGTGTTGGTAATACAAGAATTTCACCTGACGGTTGTTATGTATCTTCCGGCCAGTGGAATGACCCATTCAGTGGCAAGGTTTATGTCCGAGCTAGTGATCTTGATGTGGATCATATCGTGCCACTGAAATGGGCCCATATACATGGGGCGGCGGAATGGCCTCGAAACCTGAAAGAGAAGTTTGCGAACGATCCTGAGAACCTTCTTGCTGTGGACGACGCACTAAATCAGGCGAAGGGTGCAAAGGGGCCAACTGAGTGGATGCCGCCAAATCAGAACTATCGGTGTGAATATCTTTCCAGATGGGTTCTCGTTCTTAGGAAATATTCATTAGCGATGCAGCCAGGCGAAAATAGGATATTCCAAAAGCAGCTTTCTGCCTGCAGCTTAAGCTCATAGGCACTAGATGGATAGCTTGTGAAGATTGAGGTTCCCACAGAGCTACTGTTCCTGATGGGGGTACGACACCGCTAAAAAACCTGATTTAAAAATAGTATTAACTATTAAAACCATTTGTTTGGTTGGTGAATTTTAGGGAGAGACAGGTGGACCCATTCACGTTAGTCGTTGGGTTTGTGGTCGGCGCTTTCACAGGTGCGGCTGGTCATTATCTCGGGGCAAAATATACGGATAAAAGAAGAATTAAAGAGTCATCCTCCAACCGGCAAGCACAATGGGATGAAGTAAAAAATAGATTCCCAGCGATCATTGCGGAAATGATGGAGGATGCCAAACATCCAGAACTACAGGGCGTTAGGGAATTCTTCGTGAAGAGCAGTCGAACGAGCGTTAACCGCGATGAGCCCTGTTTCGAATACCACACCGATGTTCATGAAGACATAGGTCCTGCAGTAAGCTACTTAGAGGAGCTTGGGTACATTGAAGATGTCACGCCGGGGAATTGTCCGATGTATCGAATGAAGGAGCATTTTATCGACCTACTCCGTCAGAGATAAAACTCTTAACATAATGACCAGTATGTAAAGAGATGCCCAGCAGCAGCCTTGAAACCACGAGCTTTCAAGCAAAGAAAAAAGCTGCGCCCAGCCGCCATTCTGTAAAGAGTTCGCGGCACCAAAACACCGTTACCCACTAACGCAACAAAAATCAGACCGCATTAACTGTTAATACCATTATAACGATAATAATAGTATTAACGGTATTGACTGTTTTATACTGAGCGTTACCCAGTAACGAATGAGGCGAACAATGCTTACTGTCGATGAGTCAGGTTTAGATAGAAAGTTTCTGACCGAGTCTGAGGTGCGGGAACTACTCCAAGCCGCCAAAAGGAACAGGCATGGCACCAGGGATTACTGCATGCTCTTGATCGGGTACAGGCATGGTTATCGGGTTTCCGAGCTAATAGATGTGCGGATGTCAGATATCGACCTGGAGGCCGGAAGAATCTTTGTGCGGCGATCCAAGGGGTCCTTATCAACGTCTCAGCCCCTGCAGGGTGATGAGATTAGAGCATTGCGCGCCTGGTTGCGTGTTCGAGGCAGCGATCCCAGCCCATTTCTTTTTGTGGCTATTTGCATTCTAAGGTTGGATATTGAAATTTCATCCAGATAGCGACATTTCCGATTTGTGCAAAACTTGGTAGAAACTGGTTTGATAGTCAAGGTCGCCTAAAGACAATCAGCAGACGTTCAACGCTGTGTTCAGGGGGCAACGCCCTGAGTGAGACGGGATTCGAACAGCGCAAACAACGATAACGCAAGTGTACCGCTGAAAAAAGCGAACGACCCAGTGAGTCACTTGCATTACGTTGTTGGGGGAGAGCACCACAAATTGGACTAACCCCGATTGTTCCGCTTCCAACACAAGCGCATTTTATGATAGATTGGCAGCTGTAGTCGCGATTCCCGCATCTGTTAGCTGGCTTAGTGTTCAAGGATTGTCTCAATCCAACCTATGGAGAATGCCCAATGACCGGTTTTATCGCTGTGCTGTTTTACGTAGTGTGGATGCAACTGCTGATGCTGGCTTACGCGTTTCCCCGCGTGCCGATGGCGCTGTTCGGGGATCGCAACTTCGCGGACTGGGAGCGCGCTGAAGTCAACCGCGACCCACCCTTTATGGTCCGCGTCAAAGGCGCACATCTCAACTGCGTGGAAAACTTTCCGCTCTTCGCTGCCGTCGTGGTGATCGCTGCGCTAATGGGTAAGAGTCCCGTTGTGGATGGCCTTGCGGCCTTTATCCTGGCCGCGCGTGTGGGGCAGAGCCTAGTACACCTCATCAGCACCGCGCCAGCGTTTGTGCTGTTACGTGCCACGTTTTTCCTCGCTCAGGTAGGCATGATTTTCTGGGTTTGCTACCAACTCATCGTCTGACCGAGCCAACGTGCCCCTGAAACCATGGGGTATCAAGCGCCAGTCAGATCCACAACGCTAATGAAAGAAGTCTGCGGGTATGTCGTCATGCTTATTGACAGCGGGAATCATATCAACACCCAAATATGGGGCGCGGACGCGCTGGCGAAAATGGCGAAGCCGCCTGCGTGTTAGCGTCCCAGCCCGCCTCGGCGGGCGCCATAATTTGTTTGTATGTTTCATTCACTCCGGCCGTATACAGTGAACTTGTCAGAAGTTGCGTCTTTGAAAAATGTAACGCTACTACTGCCCGTTGAGCGTAAAAGCTGAACATTTTCAGCTAGGTTCTCTACAGTAACGTTTTCTATGTAACTGTCAAAATAACAACCAGATACTTCTTTACTGAAAGAGGTATTGGAGTTGAGGTTAAGGTCTAGTGCTAAATATCCGGAAAGAAAGTTAGGGCCAATAACATTTGTCTCACTAGACGACGAGCGTAATTGTTTAATGCATTCCGCTTGTGACGAATTGGCTATGACTAAGTTCGCAGCTTTTGGGATGAACGTAAGCTGATATACATTAATTGCTAGTGATAGCGCCAGCGCGGCTACTAAGAATACCTTCACTCAACTTTCCTTGAAACATAATAGCTTATTGGATTGAATTCATAGTAACACCCGTTTCCCTTGAAGAAACATACTCCGTATTTTCATGGGAAAGGTAAAATGTCTGCTTTACGTACAATGCCGCCCCTCATATTTTAGATTCCAACCAGCAGCGCTTCCTCATTACTTTGGCAGAAAAACTGATTTCCAACCTTAGAATGCAAATAGGCCTTTTTGTAGGAGAGAGAGGTCCGTTTACGCGGCAGGCAATTAACTACCTCTTGAACGCAACCGCGAAGAAGGCCGGATTACAGATTAAGGTTCACCCTCATATGCTGAGGCATTCGTGCGGATACACACTAGCAAACAGAGGTAGTGATACCAGGCTAATTCAAGATTGGTTGGGGCACAAAAATATCTCCCACACAGTGATTTACACGCGGACAGCCGCTAGTAGATTTGATGGGCTTTGGCGTTGAGAAAATGAGAAAAGCTCACTTCAAGCATGGCGTAGTTACCAATATTTTTTCTCATAGCATTGCCGACTATTTTGCAGGCAAAAAAAATACTTATTTATCAGTGCATTAGCAAAATTAGTTGCCTATAAGTAACTATTTATCAAGACAGAGTGGGAACACGTTGTACCTGCGTATGATTTTGGCCATCAGCGTCAATGCTGGCAGCAAGGAGGCCGTTCAAATTGCAAGGCTAATGATCCTGTCTTTTCAGTGATGGAATCAGATCTTCACAACCTATCATGCGATCGGAGAAGTGAACGGCGATCGATCAAACTTCCGATATTCCGAAATACCGGGCGAAGCAACTCAATATGGCGCCTGTGACGCAGAAACTGATTTTAAGGGGCGTAAATTTGAGCCTCGGCCAGAAGTACGGGGCATGGTGGCGAGAATAAGCTTTTACATGGCTGATCGATACAACCTCAGGCTATCCCGTCAACAGGAACAGCTCTTTATGGCCTGGCATAAACTCCACCCGGTAAACGACTGGGAGCGAGAGCGAGATCGCCGTATTGCGACTCAGATGGGGCACTCCAACCCATTCGTTACTGGAAACGCACGGTGGGAGAAAGGGCACAAAAATTCTTCCACTGGCCTCGTCCAGCCCATACAAAGAAAATCCGCCGCGGTTGAATCAAATGTTTCCGATCAAGGTGGCGTTCGTGGCAACAAAAATAGCAGTGTCTATCATCTACCCGTGGGCTGCCCAAGTTTTGATCGGGTAGCAGTTCACAATCGAGTGGCATTTAGCAGTGAACAAGCAGCCGCTGCGGCTGGTTACCGTAAGGCTGGGAATTGCAAATGACTGGTAGGGTATTGCTAGTTTAACTTACCGAGAAAAACCAAATGTTGTAATTGAACGCTTGCGTTGACGTGTTTTTAGTATCTCTCACTGAGGGTGGCATAATGGCAGAAGAAGCAAAACTAATATCAAGGGAACCCTGGTGGGCGACGCCGCCCTCAGTATACGAATCCGAGGATGACCTGACGTGGGGTTATCTTGAGTATTACTCCGACGGCAGCTGGCATTTCGATCCAACAGAGCCCTCGGAGGAAGAAATTCGGAGCCGCAAGTCCTGCCGGTTGTAGTATCCTGTAGGCTCGTGTCGAGTCATGACACAAAACGCATATACAGGAGCTAGTCATGGACATGGAACTGGTCTTTCAAATACTCGCATTATTCGCAATAGTTGCCGCCGCTATTTCTTTTCACTTTTTTGATCTTGGCCGGATTCTATCTGCCAAAGAACGCACTACTGAAGCTGACAGCAATGCTGGCATTAACGATTATTACAGTAGAAACGAACCAATCAACTCTCACCATTGGGACGAATAGCGGCCTACCATTCTCCGGGAGATAGCCAATGATCAAATTATTTTTGGGTGCTGTACTACTGGCATTAAGTTCGTATAGCGTAGCCATGTGCGCGGTTATGACGAGCTCACCGCCTGAGCTGACTAACAAAATCAATGGGACATCCGCCTTTGGCCAGGATATTTTCACTCGATACGACGCACCCAATGGCGGTATCGCTGACAGGGATTTTGCAGATGCGCTTAAGATGTTCACAAGTAACCTAGCATCCCACCAAGCTGCTGAATGTGCCAAGCGCGGCGCGACGACCATCATTAACATGGATATAGATTTCGACGTGGACTTTGAGAAACAACGGTACTTCTTTCTAGCCACTTATGATTTTGTTTCGCCGTAAATACTGGAGAGCAACATGCGATGGATTCGCCTTTCACTACTTATTGTCACCACGACCCTCAGCATCACCACCAATGCTGATCAGAGCCAAGAGCCGTGGCCATACATTAGTTTTAGAGTTGACGCTACCGAGGGTTGCCATCGACTAGCAGATGTGAAAAAGGATGAGATGGTTGGATGGGTCAAGGAAAGAATTGAAAGACATAATAAGCCGCTTCCAATCCACGGTGAAAAGATTGGGCTAATGATTAAAGCTATGTGTGTCATTAATGTGAGCTCACGCAACGGCGGTCGCGCAGATGGTTATGTGAACGTTAATGCGTTTGTACTTTCTGATGGTAGCTTTCTAGGGCATGAAGTTGACAGTCTTATTGACTTCAAGACCGAGGTTTATGCCTTCCAGCAATTCAACGCACAGCAAATAAAGGCGCTACTGAAAGAAAAGATTCAGGTCGTTTCCGCTCGCTACCTTTTCGATATGATTATGGGAAAAAACAAGATCAACTTAGGCCCAACACTTTTTCATCACAAAGGTTTTGATATGAAAGTAGATCCCGCAGCTGCTGAAGCGTTACGAAATCAAGATCGAAAATAATACTAGTGGCGCAAGACACAGGACTTGTAGCAAGTCTCGCGGACGAACCCATACTTTTGATTAACTGAATCGTTCGCCGTTATGGCCGCATCTCACGAAATAGTCTGAATCGGGTCGTTAGTTTGGCTGGTGTCAGTAACGGGCTTGTTGAAAATGTTCTACGGTGTACATTCTTGGCCTCATAGATTTAGTAGATATGGCTGAGTATGAAGAGCTAATAGGAAGGGCAAAACGACAGTAATCCGGCATGCAGTCGATTCAGTCATTCAAATCGAGTGACTCGCAGCACCTCATCTATGCTGGTTACACCCTCAATCACCTTTCTTAGACCGTCTTCATAAAGGCTCGCGCGAGATTTGCTAGCTTCTTCCAAAAGCTCTGCTTCCGATCGCCGGTCATGAATTAACTTCCGTAGCTGAACGTTTATTGCAACTACTTCGTAGATGGCCGTCCGACCTTTGTAGCCATCTGCTTGACAAACCTCGCAACCATCGTGGTTGGGCTTATAAATTGTTGGTGTCGCACCCGGAATATCACGTAGCAGGTTATCTGGGAGTTCCTCGGGTAGGCACGGTTGTCGGCAGTTTAAGCATAATACCCTCACCAATCGTTGAGCGATGACTGCACTAAGGGTCGAGGCTATTAGGTAGGGTTCAACGCCCATATCTTCTAATCGTGTGATGGCACCAATCGCGGTGTTTGTGTGAAGAGTAGATAGTACTAGATGTCCTGTAAGGCTCGCTTGAATAGCAACACGGATTGTATCCTCATCCCGAATTTCCCCAACCATGATGACGTCAGGGTCTTGACGAAGCATCGAGCGTAGGCCTTTTGCAAACGTCATCCCGGTCTTTAAGTTCACCTGCGTTTGGCTGATCCCATCCAAGCGGTATTCCAGCGGATCTTCAATAGTGAGGATATTTCTTTCACCATTATTGATATGTGATAGTCCTGAATACAGTGTTGTACTTTTTCCTGACCCAGTGGGCCCAGTAATAAGCACAATTCCGTGAGGTAACTTTAATATATTTTTAAATGACGTCAGGTTTTGTTCGGTGAGTCCTAGGCCTTCTAACGCGAAACGTCCAGCATTCTTATCAAGAATACGCATTACTACTCTTTCACCAAAACTTGCAGGAAGAGTCGAAATTCGTAGATCTACATCTCTGCCGCCAATGCGAATACTAATACGGCCATCTTGAGGAACACGTTTTTCAGCAATATCCAGCTTTGCCATTACCTTGATTCGTGAAACGACTATTTGGGAGAGCGCCCTATCTAGTTCAAGGGTTTGTTTCAGGCGGCCATCAATTCTGAACTTTACGTCTAATTTATTTTCATTCGTCGTTAGGTGAATGTCAGATGCACGAAGACGAATGGCCTCTGCGATTAAGGCGCTTATCAATTTAATTATTGGCGCGTCATCTTCTTGAGCCAGAACTTCGGTTGCATCAGGAATAGCGTCCTCAAGCGACTGCAAATCCAAATTGTCAGTTAAACCAGAAGACTCCTGAAGGGATTTGGCGCTGTGCTGCTGATATAAGGAAACGAGAAGATTTTCAAATACTTGCTCTGGTACCTGTTCCATGACCAATGGGCTGACGTCAATCCGTTGAATTTCATTTAGAACAGGTAGTTCCGGGAATTGATGAAAGATTAGTTTATAGTGTGTTGAATTTGGGGCGGCGAGCAGTATGGCTTGATGCCTTTTAGCATAACTGTAGGGAAGAATAACCTCCCCTTCCGATAAGGCAGGTGACATGTCACGGTTCAACTGGAGCATCGACAGTATTCGATTTTAATTCAGGCAATATCGGAAGCGCGTCAGGTAATAGGAATGTCTCTACGCGGTTTCTAAAACGTAACTGCTGATCCCTAATTTCATTGTAACGCTCATTTGAGATGGCTACGCCAGATGCACGATCAGGCAAAATTAGCGGGTGAATGAATACCATCAAATTACGTTTGACCATACTATTACTCGTACTACGAAAAGCTCTGCCTATTACCGGAATATCGCCGAGAAATGGGACTTTACTTACGGTTTCCATAACTTCATCACGGATAAGGCCACCTAAAACTAGCACGTCATCATTTTCAATTAATACGCGTGTGCTCAATTCCCGCTTATTAGTGATAATGTCGGCGGTTTGAACGGAAGACTGACCAATGCTTTCCACTTTTTGGGAAATATCTAGCGTCAGTGAATTACGATTATTGATTCTAGGTCGTATATTTAAAGTAACGCCAATGTCTTGTCGCTGGATTGTTTGGAAAGGATTTTCATCGCCAGCGCGTTGCAGTGACCCAGTAACGAAAGGCACGTTTGACCCCACCAATATTTTCGCCTCTTCATTATCTAGTGCAACGATACTTGGTGTGGAAAGGATATTGGCTTCAGACGATCCCTCTAATGCCCTGATCATCGCTCGTAAAGAGCCATTTCTGAAATACCCTAGTGATAACCCCGCGCCGCCACTTGCCGCGCCTCCCGAAATATTAATGGTGTCGGAAATGGCGTTTGGTAGGAGCGAGACCGATCCGAAAACGGCGTCATCAGTTTCAAGGTTGGTTTGCCACTCCACCCCAAGATCTTTACTTAAGTCCTCACTGACTTCGACAATAATTGCTTCAACCAGAACTTGGGCGCGCCTAGCGTCTAACTCTTGGATCACAGCTCGCATGGTTTCCATTACACTTGGTGGAGCTGTGATTATTAGGGAATTTAAGGGCTCGTGGGCACTAATTTTAATATCTACGTTCGCTAGACGCTGATCTTTCTCCCCGCGCTGGATACTTCCACTAACGGTTTCAAGAATAGGTACCAACTTACCAGCTTCGGCATATTGAAGACGAATGACCGAGGTATTGCCAGTACCCTTAACCGGCTTATCCATCTGATTAACGAGATCGCGAACTTGTGCTTTAGTCATTGCGTCCCCAGATACCAGAATGCTATTGCTTCGTCTATCGACGGACAGGCGAAACTCTGGTCCGTTTCCCTGCTGCTTAGCTGAACCGATAAGCTCTCTAATGGTTGCTGAGACTTCATCAGCATTGGCAAATACTAGCGGTATTATTTGCACTTCGATTTCAGCAGCTTGGTCAATACGGCCAATGATTTTTTCTAGCTGTAAAACCTTTGAACGGCGATCGGCAACGATTAGCGCATTGGTTGGTGCATACGCAGCCAAATAAGCTGTGGCAGAAGAAATCGGTTTTAGCAGTTCAACGACCTCTCGAGCAGGAATGCTACTAACAGAGAGAATTTTAACAACGATATCTTCTGATTGAGCGCTTGAGTCCCCTTCGAGCAGAGGGATTTCGTTTTCTTTAGCTTGTGCGGAAGGGATTACTTTTAAAACGTCATCGCTGCGAATAACAGTAAAACCATGTACTTGCAACGTAGCAAGGAAAACTTGGTAAGCCTCCTCGCTGGAGATCTGCTTGCCTGAAATAACCGTAACTTTGCCCGATACTTGTGGGTGAACAACAATAGTTTGTCCGGTGATTTCAGCGCACCACCGTACAAAATCTCGGATATCTACATCTTCAAGTTCAACCGCTATCTGGCTATCTGAGGCTTCTTTAGAAAATGCCGGAAGTGGGTGGAAAAGTCCCAGCAGGATTATGCCTGCTAGGCAAAAGCACGAAAGTGTTTGAAAAATTACATCCTGAGTGGCTCGTCTATCTCGCCTTGCTTTATTGTTATCGCGGGGGAGAGTTGCGTAGCAATTCCGCCAAGGTATTTCGCGAAATGCCGCTGCCTCCTCCAATATATGCAGCAAGTGTATCCACATCCTCGTTTGAAACCTCCGAGTCGTCCTTGTTGTGCTTTTGGCTGGATTCTGACACAGCCGTACTCTCTGACCAAATTGAAACCACGTTGAATGCCAGTTTTTCATATCGTCCTTGATTACGTAAGGTCACTTTACCTGGGTGAATCTCAATTAATTCAAGACCCGGTTGAATCTCCATCCCACTACGGTAGTATTTGGCTGGCTCCCCATTGATGCTGATCAACGCCGCAGATTGACCTTGAGTTGAGCTGGCAAATACACCTGCTAAAGACAGAGAGAGTTCTGTTTCTGGTATGGATTCGAGCATAGGCTCTGGTTCCAATGGGATAGCTTTGGTGCCCATTAGTGCTAATTGACTGTAGGAATTCAAATCCATCAATTTAGTATTTCCATGCACTGTTTGCTCGCTTTCTGCCAAGTTCAGTTGGTCATATAGAGGCTCTGTAATACTTGATAGGTTCGTATCATTCAAAATACTCTGGAGATGATAATGTGCAACCAAGACGAGCAGCGCGACAAGCGCGCTTAGGCCGAGCGTGATGGGGATAATCTGTTGTCGGTGGTAAGATTGCTCTCCAGCCATGATACTGTATCCAACCTAATATATTTTGTACATTGTACCGTGTGTTATGTCCAATTGGACCTACTACAGTGATAAGGGATTTTACTAGTGTGGTACATTCTTACAAGGCCCTAGCGAGCGAGAAAATGATATGCTGGCCGAAAAATTGAAGTCGTTAATCATCGTCCCTGATACGCAGTGGGTGCGAGGTAAGCCGGGAGTGGCAACGGCGGTTGTCTTCCATGCAGACGGGGAATGGGATGACACTATTGAGCTGACAGAACTAACATCATTTCTCCCAGCGGAAGAATACGCGCGCATCATCGCTGTCCTCCCAGCAATATTTGTAACCCATTTGGCGCGTTTTTTACCACATGCCAAGATGAAAAAATATCAGTCGGCTTTGGGGTATGCGGTAGAAGACCTGCTGGTGGAAAATCCTGACAAGCAGAGTATTGCTGTCGGCTCCCCCGATGATAGTGGCGAGTGTGCAATTCGTGTAAGCGACTATTCGTTATTGCTTAACATTGTGGCCCGCTTTGCCGAAATGGGCATTCCGCTTGATGAGGTGGTTACTGAGATAGATATTCTACCCAATGAAAAGAATCTTACGCTAGCAATTGACGGTACTCGCGTTCTCATGCGCCATGGGCATGAAGGCGCCAATTGGCCAGAGTCTGCCGTTTCGCAGCTAGAAGATTATCTGATGAAATTTTCGCCAGAGCAGGTGAGTGTTTACCTTCGAGAAGCTAAGCCAGAGTGGGCGGCTAAGTTCTCGCCAGATCAGGTTCACATGATTGGCGAATCGCACTTTGATACATGGATTGCCTGCATGGCTCAGAGGTCTAATGCTGTCAATTTACTTCAAGGCGATCTTACACCAATACACCGACAGAAGCGCCTTGGCTGGGGGCAGCGCGTTGCTGGAATAACAACGGGTGTGGCGGGGATACTGGCAATATATTTTGTGCTCATGGCTAATCAACTAGAGAGTCGCGCTCAGGCAGTTCAAGCAGAAACACGCTCTGCTTATCAAGTATTATTTCCTGAGCCAATCCCTAGGCTTAATGTGCGCCGCGCATCTGAATTGAGAATAGCCGCTTATAATACAGCGCAGCAAAACAAAAAAAATGTACTTCCGTTCGCAGAGATTCTTGCCGATATAACTTCCGCGTGGCAGGCGGCAAATTTAATGGGCCCGCTCCTGAAGCAAATCCAATACTCGGCTGATAATAGAGAAGCCTATGTGGATATTGACGAATTATCGGTGCCGTTAGCGGAGGCAATGCTAGTAGCATTCCGGTCGGATGGTTACGTGGCGGATATCGTTTCTGTTAGTGATGCGGGAGGAGAAAGTGGAGCGCAAGTCATTAGATTTCGGGTGCGCGCAGGGGCGGCAATGTGATCAACCTTAGAAAAAACCTCAAGCTAAATTTGGCATTAGATGCAACTACCGACATGCTTCGTAGTGCATCAAAGGCACAGTGGTTGATGGGGTGCGGCTGCTTGTTGGCAATGCTGTTGTTGAATCAAGCATATAGCGCCTTCACAGAAGCAAGAGCAATGTATGAAAATGCACGGGAAGAGGCTAGGTGGTTTGCTGGCGCAGCGCCTACCCTTGAAAAGATCCAAACCTCCGTTGAGGCTTCCCAAAGTGACTTTCAGCGCCAATCGCTACTTTCACGGGTGAATCAGGCGGCCACACAGAACCAAATTCGCCTAATCCGCTCAGATTTTCGAGAGGGTGGTGTGCAAGTGATGGTCGAGCCTGGAGACGTTGATCAGCTTTTTCAATTTATCTTTCGGCTTCAGAGTGAGCACCATATTATAACAGTGGATGCGTCAATAATTCGTACCGAACCGGGTATGGCGCGAGCAAGATTGGCGCTCCAGGAGGCGCGATAATTGAGATGACTGAAAGTAATCAGTTAGGCTATTGGCTGACCAATGGGCCTGCACTAACATCCGTCATTTCTCGGCCGATCTTTGGTTTAGCCTGTGCTTTTGGTGTGAGATCTTTGCTTACAGGCGATGCGATAGCGAGGCTTTCAGTGCCGTGCTTGGTATCTTTTTTACCGGTATTCACTTGCAAATAGACATTAGCTTCCTTTTCAAAAAGGTCGTCTAGTTTATCAACGAATTGACCTGTAGTTCGCTTGCTAAGTTCTTTGCGTTCATCTTGGCAGTGACGATTGAGGTCACTCTTCTTTATTTCTTTTTTTGCCGAACTCTTAGCGAGACTTTCCAATCCGCTTTCTTCAATGCTGAGCGCTGAGCGTAAACACGCTCCGTATATGTCCATCAAGGCTTGAATAGGAAGCGTCTCGATGCCTTTTGCTTCCAATTTTTCTGCTTGACGATTTCTATCTTTTTCAGCGGCGTATAGGGAGCTGCTGGCTATGGTGAATAGGCAAGCTGCGGTGAAAGTCGAAATTACAATATTGGTGAAACACACTTTTTTCATTTTCCGAGTCCTTTCAGAACGAGGCATTGGTTTATAAAACTGAGTTTTTCACAATTCAAATGCGAGAGCCACTAGGGGAAAACGCGTATTGCGGCTCATTTGCGTTTTAGTGAATCATCCGCGACTAGCGACATATAGATAGAACATTGATTCGCTGATAAAAATGCCAACTTATTTTAGCAAAGGACTGCCGACATGGCCCGACTCTTTTCTCGATGCATTGCCCTGAATATTCTTACGCTACTTATTGGGTTCACCATGGAATCGCACGCTGCCACGATGGTAGCTAGCGCTGTTTCGGGGCAGTATGATGTCGGAAATGATGGCAGTGCCCAATATAATATACCAGTAAATTTGCCTGCGGGTGTGCAGGGTATGAAGCCAGACATTGCGATTACTTATAGCAGTAATGGCGGAAATGGTGTGGTAGGAATGGGATTTGATATTGCAGGACTTTCTTCCATACATCGATGCTCTACGACTATCTTTCGTGATGGATATCATGATGGTATTAACTTCGATGACGATGATCAGTTTTGTATAGACGGACAGCGTTTAATCGCAGTTAACGGTGAATACGGTGCGGCGGGCACTGAATACCGTACAGAGTACGATAATATTTCCAAAATAGTTTCATACGGGTCCGAAGGGACTTTGATGGAGGGTGAGACAAACATTCAAGCCACTAATGGAGCGCATAATCCCATATGGTTTAAAGTCTGGACTGCAGATGGCCGCGTACATATCTATGGCGATGAATCAAATGTATCAAGTAATGCAAGAGCGTCAGTTGAGAGAACTTTTTATACTTGCCCAATCGCCGGAAGCGTAATACTTGGTGGGCCGAGTGACTCCTATTTTGTGTGTTATAGCCCCACGGGGCAATTGGAAAATCCGGTCGTTAATGTGGAGAGTCGATCGTACGAGTGGCGTGTCGCGGAATCGGTTGATCGATTTGACAATAAAATTCAATATTATTACCACGACGATGATGAAAATGGCGAGTATTTGATTGGTCACATTAATTATAATTTTGTTGGCACAGAGCCGCAAAACGAAGTTAAATTTTTATATGAGACACGGCCCGATACGTCATACGGCTTTTTTGCAGGTCAACGTAATCGGCATACAATGCGTCTAAAATCTGTTACTGGTCTCACGACAGCGACTACTTTGGGGGTAAAGCAGCGTGAGATGAAGCTTACTTATACAACGAATGCTGCTACCGGTGAATCACGAGTCGCTTCAGTACAAGAGTGCGTCTCCTATTGGTGCGCGCCGGCTACCTATTTTACTTGGGACGATGGACAGCCTGGGTTTTCTGCGCAAGCAGTTAATAGCGGAAGTTCTGAAGATGGTGGTAACCAAAACCCGCATGTAATGGATGTAAACGGCGATGGTCGTGATGATTTAGTGCAGTCTTATGGTGGGTATTGGCGCATCCTTTTAAGTAATGGTGGCGGGCTAATTACTCAAACTACGGCAATTGCTTCAAGTAACCCCGCAACATCTCATAGTTTTAGATATAACGATGATCTGAAGGAAGATTTACTGGTGGATTACGGTGGTGTTTGGCATGTGCTACAAGCTACCACCACCACGCCACAGACATATACGTTTCAGTGGGGTGGCCAGCCGGTCACAGTAACCATACCGGGTGGTCCTAATTTCACTAAAATTAGCACGGGTATAAATGTATCGAATGCCAGTACCACGCGTCTTATGGATGTCGATGGTGATGGCCGTAAAGATCTTGTTTATTACGATAATAGTCAAGGCTTCACTTGGGTGCGCTTTTTAGGTAAAGGGGCCAACGGGGGATTTGGTGACCCACAGATTACCAATTTGTATTATAACTTTGTGAATGGAAAGGTCTGGATCGCAGATTTTAATGGCGATGGCTTGGATGATGTGCTGCAGCAAATCACTAGCTCATCTTGGGGGGTTTACTATTCTCAAGGTGGGCCGGTATTTAAATATCGCTCAGGTTTCGGTGGCCCCGACGGTTTTTCCGGCATGAAAGTCGCCGATGTGAATGGCGACAGTTTGCCAGATCTTATTACTCGTTATGATTCTAAAATTTGGTTTCGAATCAATACTGGGCACGGGTTTACAGAGCCTACAATTGCATATCCTTCAAATATATTTGGAAATTCGCAATGGGACAATGCTTTAGTTTATGACTACAACGCCGACGGCCAGGCAGACATCCTTTTCAGTTATGGGAATCAGTGGGGTGTATTAACCTCCAATGGCACAACAATGAGTTACACCGCTACAGGTATACCTAGCACAGGGTGGGATTGGGGGCCACAAGTGGCTGATATAACCGGTAATGGGATGTCGGATCTCATTTTAGCGATTAGTAATACGTGGCAGGTGCGACTGCATAATAACGAACGTCCCGATTACCTCGCTAAGGTTTCTAATGGTATGGGCGTGGAAACGGAGTTTGAGTATCGTTTCTTGAATGACCCTACTGACCCCTATTTTTACGACCGAGGTAGCGACGCAGTATATCCCTTAGTTAATGTGCAAAATGCCAGTTACCTTGTGTCGAAAGTAAGCCAAAGCAACGGAATAGGCGGCAAAAATAGTAACTCATACCGCTATAAAAAATTATTAATTCACCAGGAAGGACTTGGCAATCTCGGCTTTGAGCAAGTTAAGATCATTAACAATGACACAGGAATTGAGACCGTCTCTACTTTTAGCCAAGACTATGAAAACCTGCTACAAGGCACTTTGAAAGAGGTGACGACCACGTCTCCGTTAACTGGCTCTACATTAAGTAAGACTGAAAATCAGTGGTCAGTGAATTACCTGTGTGCTGGGGGCGATGGTAGCGACTGCACTGATGGCCCTACTGACATTGATACCGTACGCTACTTTCGTTCTGTATTAAAAACGACGGTGACCAAAAAAGATCTTAATGGTGCGTTTCTACACAAGGAAGTTGTCACTAATCCATCCGTAGCCGATATCTATTATGAGGTAGATAATTCGTCAAGGGTCATGGTCAGTAAGGTGTACAGCTCGGCGAGCGCTACAACACCGATTCGGACGACAACGACGACGTCAAAATATAAAAACGACACGACTAATTGGTTGATGGGGATGTTAACCAGCAGCTCTGTGACAACGGTAGTACCAAATAAACCGGCGTTAACACGTACCTCTGAATTTGATTATGACACTGTCGGCTCAAATCCTACGGGCAGAAAAATGGCTGAGCGGATCATGAAGCCCGGCACGAGTACAGCCTTACACACCACTCGGTACGGCATTAATGAAGCTGGTCAAACATCGGTAGATAGCTTTGGTCACAATCTGGCCGTCACCGTGTCTGGGCCAGATTTTGCCAGCCGGACTAGCAAAGTGACTTATGATAACACCGGTCGTTATGTTATGACCGAAACTAACGCGCTTGGCCAAAGTGTGAGTCATGAATACTTAGATGACAGTTCTGCCGGCGCAGGGTTAAGGACACGCACTACGGATGCAAATGGATTGGTAAGTGCGTTTGCATATGATTATTTCCGCCGGTTGCGACAGTCGGCTGTACTATACGGTACTGCCAATCAAGTTATTGCTAACACTTTTTATCTCAACTGCAGCAGTTCAACCGAGTTTTGCCCAAGTGATCCTACCTGGACGGCAGAATACTATATTCAGTCGCTCGGCGCTGATGGTAGTGAAAGCCACGAGTATTTCGACAAACTTGGCCGAACGTTGAGAAAGGCGGTACTAGGATTTGCTAGTGGAAGCGAAGAATGGATTCTGATGGATTACGAATACGATGCTAAAGGTCATAACGTTAAAGTCAGTGAACCGTATAAAGCGGGAACGGGTAGTCCAAGCTGGAATACGATTGTGTATGACCAATTGGGTCGGCCCGTTACTACTGTCAATGCAGATGGCCGCTATGACACGGTAAATTATAATGGGCTCACTGTTATATCCACCATGAACATATATGGTTGGCCCCAAAAGAAAACGGAAACGCGCGATTCCTTAGGTAATCTAATTCAAGTAAAAGATACTGCGAACAGATTGCTACAGTATGAATACGATGCGTTTGGCCAGATGACTGCGATCACTCCAGTTACATTATCACCTGCCACTACGATCAGCTACGACGTGCTTGGTAGGAAATCCAGTATGGATGATCCTGATAAAGGCGTGTGGAGTTATACCTACAATGGTTTGGGGCAGCTGATTACCCAAACCAATGCACTTGGAAAAACCACCTGTTCAGCGTACGATAAATTAGGCCGTAAAGTTAAGCGCATCGATGCATATACCGGAACTAAGCCCAGTATCGGAAATGTTGGCCAAACGGCCCAATCGACGAACCAATGTGCTGGTAATACTGCGAATGTTGAGACCACGACGTGGCAATTTGACACTGCCAGTGGCGCGGGCATTGGAAAGCTGCACTGGGTGAAAAGCCCAAATGGTTATCAGCAAACAGCGACCTACGACAGCTTTGGGCGCGGTACTCAACTTGCGGAAAAAATCTCCGGTGTAACCTATTACAGCAATACGACCTACGACAGCCTCAATCGAGTGGCCACGGTGCAATACCCCGGGCCAAGCAATCGTTTGACCATCGAAAATGTATACAATAATCGCGGTTATCTCAGTGCACTTAAAAATGCGGCAAACAATGAGGTCTATTACACCGTCAACGCACAGGATGCGCGTGGCAATATAGTCAATGCCTTGCTGGGCAATGGCTTGACCACTCAACATCAGTATGACGCCGCTACCGGCTATCTTGAGCAAGTTGTTACCCAGAACGCGCTTTTAGATTATCGTCAGAATCAGGAGTTTAGTTTCGATAAGCTTGGGAATTTGTACCAGCGAATAGACCATGTAAATGGTTTTGAGGAAGACTTTGTTTACGATGTCCTTAATCGACTTTTTACAACCAAAGCCGATTTTGGAAATGGTGAGGAGCAGGTAGTAGATATCCGTTATGATCCTCTAGGAAATATTATAAGTAAGACCGGTGTTGGCGTTTACACATACGGTAGTACTTGTTCTAACGGGGGAGCAGGACCACATGCTGTCTGCCAAATCACGGGAGGGGGCATCGGTAGTAAAAACACCAATTACAGTTATGATCTTAATGGCAATATGCTCAGTGGCGATGGTCGTAGTATTACGTGGAATCTGTTTGATAAACCGACTTTTATCAGTCAAGGCACGACCAATAAAACAACCATGGGCTACGGTGCTGACAGACAGCTAATCACGCGGATGGACGAAACCGCTGCGGGCATTAGCAATACCGTGTTTGTAGGTGGTCTATATGAAAAGGTCACATTGCCTAATGGTGATATCAAAGAACGCCACTATGTCGGTGGCAATACCATTGTTACTTATAAGAATCGTACAGCCAACAGTGCCGGAACAGTGGACACGCGCTACCTGCACAAAGACCATATTGGCAGCACCGTCCTTATCACTGATGAAAATGGCGAGGAGGTAGAGTCTTTTAGCTTTGATCCCTGGGGTAAGCGCAGAGCAACCACCTTGGCTGAGATTCAATCGATTCTCGGTAGCTGGAGTACGCTGAGTGCCTACCAAAAGGGGAATCTCACGATCTCAGCGCTGACACTGAGTAGTGATATCACTAATAAAGGCTTTACTGGTCATGAACAACTGGATGGGGTCAATCTCATCCACATGGGTGGACGAGTGTACGACGCAGAGATTGGCCGTTTCTTAAGTGCTGATCCATTTGTGGGCGACAGTACCAACCTTCAGGCACTAAACCGCTATAGCTATGTGGAGAACAATCCGCTTAGTTATACCGACCCTAGCGGTTTTTTCTTGAAGAAATTGGTTAAGAAAATAGGTAATGCCATCGGTAAGGCCCATAAGGCGGTTGCCGACGCGTTTTTATCTGCCCACAAGAAATTCTTCCGAGAAATAGGTCGAGTCGAGGGCTTGTCTACTGCGATCAGTATTGGTCTAGGTATTGTATGCAATGGCGCGGCCGCTGCTTGTGTTGCGGCTTTTAATGCGGCTATGACGGCGGCGAATGGCGGTACAATCGAACAGGTTATTACGGGCGCTGCAGTTGGGTATATTGCTGGGGAGTTCACAACGCAATTGGGCGTGGCTTTCGACGCTGGCAATGTAGGAAATGTAGGTGCAGCTATGTTTGTTGGTGGTAGTGTGGCGAAGGCCCAAGGTGGTAAGTTTATAGATGGGGTCAAGGGCGCGGCTGTGGGGGCGGCGATTGGCTATGGTATTCACAGGATTCTGAATCCTGAGCCCGCTAACTCGGGCTTTAGTACTGATGAGGATGGTGAGCGATACTTTTTGGATAGTGATGGTAACAGAGCATATCCGGATCGATTCCTAAATGAAGATGGAAACCCACTGCTTGCGATGAATTTAGAGGAAAGAATCTTGTTGGATAAGGTATTTTATGGCGATGAGCAGGCTGGAATAATGGCATGCTCGCCTTATATTGATTGTATGAAAGCTGTTGAGGCGGGTTACGGCCCAGATATTATTGACAATCCAAACTGGGAGACAATTGTAGACAAGTCAAATTCTATCCTTCGGAAATCGTGGAAATTTTTCAAAAATCCTTCAGTAGGATTTGGTATCTCAGTGGGTGAAAAGGTTAACGCGAATCAGGTTTGCACGGAGTACGCAAAAAATTCTGGTGTAACTTGTTATTAAAGGTCGTTCAAAATGAAACTATCTAGATATTTATTAGTGGCAATTTTCCTTAATTTAGTTTCAGGTTATGCTTTCTCTAGTGTTGAAGGTTTAAAAAGTTGTGTTGACGTCAAGAAGACTATCCACAGTAATAAAGGCGACTATATTGTTGATGGTTTAGAAATTGGCTTAAGGTGCTTTAATGGTAAGGAGATATCGAGAACGGAGCTTCGGGTATTGATTAATGACAGGCTTTCAGGAATTACTAGGCGAAATCCGGATGCTTTAAGAGATATGAGTATTTATATGAACTCTTATCTGAATACGTATGCTGGTGATTTTGAACGTGAAATTGGAAGAGAGTTGCTTGATCATATAGTAAATCAAAAAATTAAATCTAAAGGACGGTATGAATTTTTACTTGCTGTCACTTTGTTGGAAGAGTGCTGTGTGGAAAATAGAGGCGCTATTGTTGAGCTCTTGGGTAGCGCCGCTGAGGAGGGTAATATCCTTGCGGCAGGGTTACTGACTCACCTATATCAAGGAAATATATGCTTTGAAAGAGACCCTTCTATGCTTCTAAAATATGAAATTAAACTTGAGGAATTAGGCCGTGAACAGAGTATTTCCCTTGACGCGGTTATTGAATATCTGAATGAAAAAGATTTACTAAATTAGGTCATCAACGGAGCTAATTTGAGATCAGGGGCAGGTAAAAATTTTGGCATATCTTAACTGTAGAAGTCTCGATCTGATCTGACATATCTTCTTGAAAAAGAGAGAGTTACCCGTTTTGATGACGCAGAGATCGGCCGTTTCTTAAGTGCTGATCCATTTGTAGGCGACAGTACCAACTTACAAGCGCTAAACCGCTATAGCTATGTGGAGAATAATCCGCTTAGTTATACCGACCCTAGCGGTTTTTTCTTGAAGAAATTGGTTAAGAAAATAGGTAAAGCGATCGGCAGTGCCTTGGACTCTATAGCCAATGGAATTAAATCTGGTCTTATCAAAATTGGGCGCGCGTTTGCTGAGACGCCGGGGTTGTCTGCTGTGATCGTTGGGTTTGCTTGTGGGGTGGGCGGCCCTGGGGGTTGTGTTTTGGCGGGTAAAATCATGATGGGGCTAAACGCAGCGATTACGCTGGCAAATGGTGGCACCATAGACCAAGCTCTGACGGGGATAGCTGTGGGTTTGGTGACAAGTGGTGTGCCAGGTTTGGATGGAATGATTGGGGGAGGCCTGACGGGTGTTGTTGGTGACGCTATTGGTAGCAATTTTGCGGCCGCGATGTTTATGGGTGGCGTTGTTGCAAAAGCAAGCGGTCAGAAATTTATAGATGGGGTCAAGGGGGCTGCGGTTGGGGCGGCGATTGGCTATGGTATTAGTAGGATCTTAAGTGCTGTTGCACCGCCTGCTGAGGCAGTTACTGTCTCTGAATCAAATGGCGGGCAGCTGGATAGCAAAACATACACCGAAGAGCAGTGGGAGCTTGCCAAGCAGAATGTAAGCCAGGCCAGGGATATGGTAGTTGCTGATATCAGAAGTGGTGACCTAGATATTAGTCTTGTTGAAGACCAGGTTTTGGGAGGTTTCGATAAGGGCATAAAGCTTAAGGTTGTTGCTTCTATTGACGGTGCTAATGCAGATGTGACGTTTAGTTCAGATCAGTCTATTGCTGGAAGGGCAATGGGTCGAGTCATGGATGTAAAAATCAACATTGCTGTAGGGAGGGCACAGACTTTAGGTGGGGCTATAGAATCATTTACACATGAATTAAGGCATCTTAGTCCGGTAAATCGAGCTATGAACGGGCCTGCGCCTGGAGTTTCTGTATATTATGGTGAGCAAGAGTCTGATGCCCGAAGGACTGGGGGAGCTGTTAGGAGGGCGTATGGCTATTAAGTGGTTTATCCGATTATTTGCTTATGTTTTTATAGTTATTTTTACCATCGCGGCTGATGCACAGGAGTACTCGTATATTTCACCATTTGGAAGTGAGCTGGTAGTGTCTGTATCTAGTAGTAGCTATGAGGTGAAATCAGGTGATGTTACTCAAGTGGTGAAGGCTTGTGATCTTGATAAAAATAAAGTCTGTCTTATTTCAGATAATCTGGATGTGGTCATTCCGAAGGTGCCGTTCGCTGTAGGTCAGAGTTGGATTGAGCAAGGCACTACTTTTGACGTTGTTCACAGGTTAGAGAATCTCAGTCTTCTAAATAAGACATACAATAATGTGTATTACATTTCAGTATCTAAGAATCTTGATTACTACTTGGGTGTCAATAAAGTCAAGAAGTTTGAATTAATTTACACTGCCGATTGTGGCCTTATTGCGTTTAGACTTCTTTCAGAAAAGTACCAATTTCCATTTCAATTTGTTAAAGGCGTAGCGGGTCTTGGCCGATAGTCCTACGGGTATGGTGTGTCCTGCAATATTTCATTGAATGGTGTGGTGGTAAATTTTTTATAGATGGGGTGAAGGGGCTGCTGTTGGGGCTGCTGCTGGGATTACCGGTCGTGGTTTAGGCGGTTCTTTTCAGGGTGGGGTGCCATCGATAAGTAGTGCACTGGAGAACATTGCTTTTGAGTTTCAAGAGGCGATGTTGCCATCTGTTGATCACGGCAACGGGCATGTTTATATGGATGAGAAAAATCCAGACGGCGATGCGTTTCTTCGAAGTGGGGGTTCGATAGTAACGCCCAGAATTACTGGCCCTGGATGTAGTGATGGAAGTTGCGTAGTTCCAAATAGCGGTACGGGCTGGTCTCCAGCAGCATCCTTTGGTGATGCTTACAACCGAGATACGAGGTATCGAGGCGATAGGAATCTGAATATAGCAATAAATACTTTTAAAGTAGGAGCTTTAGCGGTTGGAGGTTGGGCGGCTGTGACAGGAAAGACTGCTTTAAACGTCGCTCTGTTAGGGCAAGAAATAGTTTCAGACTATGGTGGTGAACTGCTAACGGTGTGGATCATTTTGCTAATATCTATAGCGTCGCAGAATTTGGTATGACTCATCTTGCGAGACACCCAGTGGCAAACGCGGTTGGCTGGGCTAAAACTACGTCGCTTCATGAATTGTCTAATCATGACTAAGTTTAATCCGATAGAGTCGGGGCTCGGATATTGCTTTGGTTTTATTGGTGGCATGCATCTGCTTCCCGGTCTTTTAGCTCAGGGTCACGAATTTCTGTTTATACTTTTTTTGGGGATTGCGTTAGCAGTTTGTACTTATGTGTATCAGCATATAGGCTGCCTTGGTGAGGGCTGGAAGGGCAAGTTACTTGTTCTTCCGGTCATCTTTAATGGTCTATTATTATTTATTTTCGTTAGGGAGTCGATGTCAGAAATTGAGCGCTCAGGTATTATTATAATAGCTATAATTATATATGTTGTTGTGTATTGGATATTTGTCCATAAAAAGCTAAAAACCCATTTAAGTTCGACTGGAGGTGGGCTATGGAAGTGAAAATAGCTTGTAACTTACCTAATAATCAAAGGCTTTTGAGTTTGTCCAAAACTAGCTCACGACTAAGAAGCCTCAGTCAGTTTTAAATACAAAGAAAGCCCCACCATGTCGGTGGCAATACCATTGTTACCTATAAGAACCGTACCGCCAACAGTGCCAGCACAACAGAAACGCGTTACCTGCACAAAGGCGACGGGGTGGAGTGGGCTAGCCCCGCACAATTGGCAGCCCTGAAGTAAGGTGAGTTCGCCGGACGCTTACGAATATCCGGTATTAGCAGGGTAGGAGAGACCTGCCCTGAAAGAAATAAAGCCTATTTAGAGGCACAAGCAATCGACTTTATTGCGCGATTATACTCAGAATGGTTCCCGTCAGCTTTGGCTGATAGCGCCGCTTGAAATCTCGGTTGGTTGACTGTAGATGAGCCTATCCACGCGAACCAGGGGTTCTCTTGCGTCCTTGCGTCCACGCCACACTTTTTACCAACATCGACGAACACTTCGACGCTATTGCTGCCTCCTGCGAGATCTGAAGCCATGGCGTACATTTTATAAGCATCCGACTCAGCGAATACAGCCGAAGTCATGGCGATAGTTGCTACTAGTATTACTAATTTATTCATTCTTAGATTACTCCAATTTTGATAAGAAACGCTTCACTGCAGGGAGAGCTCCCCATTTAACGAACACCGTGGACGCAAGCGCCAAGGCGACAGCGGAGAAAACCCCGTGTTCTTGAAATACTCTAATCGCCAGCCACCACACAATACCGATATAAATAGACAGCAAAACAAGCAGGAAAAATTTAATTAAAAATAAAATACTTCGATGAACCTTCATTATGAAGATCCGCCCGGCAACCACCTGATAACGCCGATCAAATTTATAATATTAAAAAGCATATTCTGTGTAACCACTTTATTGTCCTTTACTGCTATACCGTGAGCGGTCATGCAAAGGGAAGAGAGCAGGAATAGAGGGTAAGCATAAGGGCTGACTGGGATATTCAAGGCCAGTATTGCGGCTGCCACAGGCCCCGAGACGGCGCCAAACCAACCCACAAAATTAACAAAAACTGGTTTTGTAGCGGTATTCATAAATTGGGTCCAAAAAAAGCCCCTCTGGAGTAAGGGGCAAGCACTCAACGTCCTTCGGTAGGTAGAGCAGGTAGAGAAAAAAGCCCCGGCTGACCAGGGCAAGCACTCAACACACTCAACGTGTCTTCGTGTAGATAGATTCTCACGACTTTTAGATCTAGCAACCCACAATTTCGCAATGTGTGAAATTAATTTCACTTTCTATACTGGAACGAATATCTGCAGGGAAATACTTAAGATGAAGAACTAGATTTCCGTCGAACTCGGACATCAATTTACAGAAACCTTGGTCTCCGCTATCAACCGTCAGTGAAGCTGCAATGTTGCAATGGTACCGCTTTAGGTGTGCCCACAATTGCTTTTTCTGACTCCGGCTCAAATCTTTGAGGGGATAGCTTGGTTCATACTGTCCTACAGCTACCAACTCGGGGAGAGCCAGACTTTCTTCCTCATCGTTCACGCACATGCCTCCCTGTAAGCGCAGCTTCGGCATTTTCGAGCTTCCGGTTTCTTCTGCATAGCTCTGCCATCTTTAGCCTGGCGGACTAACAGCACATACCCCTGAAGTTTACGGTAAACGGCCGAATCAGATTCACGTAGGTCAATGGAGAGCTCTGTGGATCGGGTTTTTACTAAAACCTCTATTACGCGGTAACCACTTCCCCTGGCGGCAAGTGCTGCAGCCAGTGCCTGTGCAATATCAGAGTCGAATACCGGCCCCATTCTGTGTTTATATTCGACAGCCTTTACACCACGCCTGACTTTGTACATTAGATCCGGTTTTCCAAACACAAGAAATTCCGAATGATAAAAGGGCTTGGTCTTTATTCCATAATCAGTCCATATCAGCTTTCCGGAAATATCGCCTTGTTCCTTCGAGCGAAAGATATGAAATAGAAGTAGAAGAGCAATTACTGCGAGTAGACCAAATACCAGGTATCCGATCACGAGCGTTGGCATTTCTTCATCCTCCTTTTTGCTGCTGATGCGCATCGATCGACCAAAGGCTTAATTACCTTATCCAAAACTGGAAATCTTTGGCAAAGAGCAACAAGCGGTGGCGATATTGCGTAGTAGGCATGGATCAAAGCACGGCCGAGCAGGTGACCGAGTAGCTTCTGGTCTCTGAACTCCCTTAGGCTTTCCGTTCTTTCGTCTGTCGCGCCATACAAATGAGACGCTACGAAGCAGCGGCTATCAGACACGCTTTTGTTAAGATCATCATGCCCCATCTCCCCAATTTTTCGCTTAGCTATCGCATGCTTTCCGACCCGGACGCCTCTTTGGCGGTGTTCAAGATATTTTGGGCAGAACTCTGCTCGCCCTATGTCGCTGGCGGACACCCAATCGTTCATATCTTTATTGCGTCTCACTTTGAATTTCCTCTGTGCAGGGCCATGAACCCTTCGACTTCAACTCTGGTTGTATCATCTTTATACAAACCAGCAACTTCAGAGGAAGCGTTCTTGTTACGGCAAAAATAGAGAATATTTTCGAGTGCATTTCTGAATCCGCTTATGTGGGTAATACAGTAAGGGAAGGCCTCTCTAATTGTTCTATCCATACTGGCTGAGTAGCTGTCTTCTAGCGTTGGCTTTGCAACAATGTTCATGATTGCTTTGCCAGCTGGCTTGAGTCGCGAGCTCACTAAGTTGAAAAATTCAAGAGTTGAAATGTGGGCGGGGATGGTAGAAGAATTGCTGTAAACATCCACCACAATAAAGTCCCATCGTTCGGTCGATCTCAATAGATACCGTCGAGCATCGTCCTGTATAAATTGGCCTGTAATTGGTGTGCCCAAAAAGGCCTCTTCCGCTGCCCGTTTAGCTTCTGGATCAACATCTACATAGGTGACCTTTGCCGAGCCAATATCACCAGTGGTTAATGTGAAGCCGCCGGCGCCAAGCACCAGCACATCCAGCCCCTCTTCCTGGCTAGCGAATACCACCTCTTTGATAACCTCGATGTACGGCCAGCCATCTCGCTCCTCAGTCCCTATGAACGAAGAATTGCTTCCATTCATCACCATTTTCTTACCACCGGGGACATCGAATACTTCGATATTTGAATAAGCTCCATCGGAGAACATGATCGCTCTGGGAATGAGAACATTAAGCCCGACGGATACAGCAATAATTGCTGATGTGGCTACGAAAGTTGTGGCTTTCGACTTACTGGTCTGGCCTGTTGTTAGCCATGCGCAAATTATCAAATATAGGCAATTAAGGATTATCGAGGCACCCACGCCAAGGAAATACATAACGACCAATGAGGTGAGAACGCAGCCAATGACATTACCCACGGTACTAATCGCCGTAGCGTTTCCAGCAGCACGGCTATTACTTAATCCCACGGTAGTATTGAGAAGGAGAGGAACGGTTTGAGCCAGGGCAAAGACAAGCGGTGCCATTACAAGCAGGCAAAACAGACATAAGTGGAGTAAAGGGTTGCCTAAGATTGCACCCGTACCGAGCAAATTTGACAGTAAGAAAAAGAAGGTTTCGACAAAAGGGTATGAGAGGCCCACGCCGAATATGGTGCAGCCTATTAGGATGTTTCGGTAGAGTGCTCGCTCGTAGTCCTCGCTACGAACTCTGCCCCCAATGTAGTACCCAAGTGCTAAGGCGGCTAAAAATGTGCTGATAATAATGCTCGTGCTGAGAACGCTCGATCCAACAAAGGGTATTGTTTGCCGGATAGTTATCATTTGTAGGCCACTGCTAGCTAAGCCCTCCAGAAACAGGATTGCAGCTGCACGATATTGGAGCTTCATAGGGTGGCATTTCCTTAGAATTTACACGGAGGATACGCCCAACAATGGTGGTACGGAGCCGGAATTGGGGCAAAACACGCGCCCCAAAAGACGAAAGTTGATTCTCTGTCCAATCTGGGCTAAATTCAGTCTAGATAACTTTATCTGACGACGCCCCAACAAGCCCCTAGAGGCGTCAGACCCACAAGGGTTGGGCTTACTCTTCTCCGCTAAACCTTCAATACCACTTCGGTCTCTACCAGTCATATCCCCTAGGGTTATTTTGCCTGTGCGTTCTTGCGCTCAGCCAAAACTGCCTTGACGGGTGGTTCGCACGATTTCCTTCGTTTCTTGTTGCTCTTGCTTCTTCTGTTGCAAGGCACTTGAAAAACACCCCTCGCTAGCCATGAAACGGGTGTGGATGCTACGGCATTTGGCTTTAACTCAACCAATGAAGGAAACATTCCTATGGAATACGGCGTAATAACATTTGTGGCGCTATTCACCATGATTTTCGGACAGCTTTTTGCCGCTCGACTTGTTGATATTGCTTTTACCCTTGTGGATAAAACTATTGATAATGCCGGTGCGTTAATGATGCTCCCGTTCCGAATTTCGGCAATGGTCTTCCGCGCTTTGTTCAAGGGATTTGTTCTGGGTTTAAAAGGCTTATGCTATTTGATCCCTACGAGTAAACCCGAGGCTCGGACGGTACATACTGTTGTTGAAACACTGGAAGTAACACCGCTTACGCTTCAACACCTGCGGAATCAACGCTTCCTAAATGCTCAACCAAAAGTTCATTCTGGACTTTTAATCGAGCAATCACCCGACTAAGAGCCTTTGGTTCTTAACCCTTGCATCTTGTGGCACCCGCTATGAGATGCAATCAAACCTAACTAAGGCAATAAAGCCTTTCACAGCACTCAGATTCGCTTCTGCGGATTGACTGTGCGCTCAACACTCTCAAGGAGATACATCATGTATCAACAAACCATTCTGATCGGCCGTATCGGTCAAATCACTCCTGCAGCTCTTGCTGACAACACTAGCGTTTCAAACTTCACTATTTGCACGACAAAAAATGTGAAGCAGAAAGACGGTAGTTTTAAAGAGTATGACAACTGGCACCGTTTGGTTGCTTTTGGTCATGTCGCAGATCACTTCAACACTAAAATGGCTCCTGGCGACTTAGTTCACCTGGACCAGTTGGATCTGCGGACGCGGGAATACCAAAAGGACGGCGAGACTCGGTATATCACCGAGCTGTATTGCGACACGTTTCCTAAAAAGCTTCCTCGGTACTACACCAAGGGTGAGTCTCAGGGTAACGATCAACAAGCAGCACCTCCTGCCCAACAGCAACAACAGCGCCCGAATAGCCGCAGCAACATGCGGTCAACCCGAGCGCCTGCGAATAGCGGTTACGGTTCAAATGTACCTGTTTAGCAGATTGACGATCCCTTACTCCTTGTGAGTTTGGGATTCGTCTCCTTTACCTTCGATATATCACCTTCACTCAACACAGGTAAACTCTCATGAGCAACCAAAACCCCTTGGTGATTTGTAAAGATCAAATCGCCCAAGCAGCAGTAAAGTTCACATCTTCGGATCTATCGTTTCAGGCTGAAGAAGTCTTTGCGATGCAGCAGCTGATGAAGAACGATTATTTGCTGACTACCGCAGTCAACGATCCAGACTCTCTCCGGCTTGCAATGTACAACGTTGCGGCCATTGGCATCTCTCTGAATCCAGTAAGGCAACTTGCTTATTTGATTCCTCGGGCTGACAAGAAGGGAACACCTCCAAAGGTTAAGCTGGATATTTCTTATCGAGGCTTAATTGCTCTTGGTCAAGCAGAAGGCGTAATAGCCAATGCTGTATGCGAGCTGGTCTACAAACAGGATTCATATCTGTTTAAAGGGCCTACCCGCATTCCTGATCATGATGCAAATGTCTTTTCTACCGATCGCGGAGAAGTGATTGGCGGATACTGCATTACAGAACTGATAAACGGCAAGGTTCAGATCCACAATATGTCCAAAGCGGACATGGATCAGATTCGAGACGCTTCTCAGGCCTACAATTCCAATTCCGGCCCTTGGCTCGAATGGGAATCCCAAATGCAGTTGAAGTCAATTCTAAAACGCGCAGCAAAATGGTGGCCTGCATCGTCTCCTAAAATGGCGAAAGTCATTGAATTTCTCAATGTTGAGAATGGAGAAGGTTTTGTACCAAAGGCCGTTTCAAACGCTAACCAAGCAGCAATCACCGCTCCTGCTAAGGAAGAGGATGTGGATTCACGAACGCTGTCATTCATTAACCAGGCGCTAACTCGCGCTGTCCAAAGCCAGTCTTTCGAGGCTTGCAAGGAGTTGATGGAGAATCGAATCAAAGATCCTGCGTACTTGGCGTTCGCTTTGGCTCGACTACAAGAAGTTCAACCAGAAGAGGCCGATTACCGAGAAGTCGGTTAACGCTAAACTTCTACACGTACTCAACCCACCGGGGGAAATTAAACTCCCCTATGGGAGTTTATGCCCCCTCAACTAATGAGGTATCGATATGGGCGCTCCCGCAAAGATAACCACTTCAGCTGATGGCAATGCGTCATTCTATGTTGTGGATCTCAACCAGAAAAGTGACGAGTGGCTTGAATGGCGTTCTGAGGGCATTACTGCTTCAGATATACCCATAATCCTTGGGCTTAGTCCATACAAGACGCCATACCAGCTTTGGGCAGAAAAAACCGGCCGTTTTAATACTGCTGATATTTCTGCTAACCCGAACGTGAAGAGAGGTAATCGCCTGGAAGACAAAGCACGGCAAGTCTCAGAAAACCGAGCTGGTCAGCTTCTTGTTCCTTCCTGCGGAGAATATCGCGATTGGCGACCATTCCGAGCAAGCTTTGATGGCTTAGATGAAAATTTTAAGCCCCATGAGTTTAAGGCACCCTCTGATGCACAATGGGAAGATGTGAAGGCAAAAGGCGTGAATAGTGCGGCATACATTATGTATGAGGCACAAACTCAAGCTCAAGCCATCGTAGCTGGCCAAAACGAAGGGATTTTGCTGTTTTATCGGGAAACTGAGAACGGCCCTGAAGACATGGAGTTCCCTATATCTGTGTCTGAAGGTCAGAAAATCTCAATTCTTAACCACGCAAAATGGTTTTGGAATTTAGTTGAAACCAACACCCCTCCAGAGAAAGATCCTGAGCGCGATGTTTTTGAACCCGCCGAAGGAGATGACTATTTCGCTTGGAGGAGCTATGCGGATATATGGCGTGACAACCATAGCCGCATGAAGGCACTAAAGGAACAGCTGTCTGAGCTGGACAAAGATCAGAAGGCTGTTCAAAAGCAGATGATTACCATGATGGGTCCGTTTATGCAGGCGGATGTCGGTGGGGTAAAAATCTCTTTATTCGTTAAGCAAGGTAACATTGACTACAAATCGTTTCTGGCGGACAAGTTCCCCGGTCAAGATTTTGAGTTAGAGCTTGAAAACTATCGCAAGGATTCTCGATCCGAGTCGCGCTTCACGAAGTCTGAAGACGCCTTGGTCAACATTGAGATCCCCGAACAGTTGAAAGGTCGATCAAGTTACTTTTAGACGAATTTTAGTGACAAACGCGCAGGGGGATTTTATCCCCTTGTCGCTTATTTCTTGTAGAGCATTCCACCGCTCAAGAATTCACGCCCTTCGCTGAACTGCGATTGGCAACCATGTCGCTTCTCCATCTATTGGCGAGGTTCGTGGGCTTCCCAAAGTGCTTTTACTGAGAGTGCTTCGGGGAGTCCACGGACTTCATACAAAACCAATTCTTAGGAGATGCGATATGTTGACAGAAACCGTAACCAAGCCAGCAACACCAAAAGGTACCCAGTGCGTTTGTGATAAATGCACGGAAACCGCAATTGATCTAGCCACAAAGGTGGCTCGCCGTACAGGACGAGATATGTCAGTTGTTGCAACAAGGCATGCTGGAATTTGTATTTATGATGATGGGACCGCGCTGGCGAACAAGACCCAGATTACGCACGTAATCTTCCAGACGCACCCAAAATCGGCCGTCGCGTAATGGCCGTTGTAACACTACCTGCATCAACGGCCTCAGGGCCGTTTAACCGCTCGCTCCGGCGTTCGGAATAGGTAGGCACAGAGATTGTGTCTGCCTTTTTTAGTGCTATGATTGGTGTCTGTTATAGTCCTAAAAAAGGCAGTTACTCTTAAAGGTTTCCAAAGAATTTTGATCGTGCTTGCACGACAAAATAAGTGGCTCTCATCAAGCATTGAAAAAGTCACGGCAGCTACGGCTGTATGCTTAAACTCAACTCAAAATAGTAGTCGCCCGCAGGCACATCATCAGCCTGTTGGCTATTGGTGTGTCTGAAGGTCTTGGCTATGCACTCAACCTTTGGAGAAACACCATGACTAATCGTACTCAACAAGTCTCAGTCGGCACTGCATTTGGTATTCCAGGTGTACCCACTGAAGTCACAGCCCTCTCTCATGCCGAAATTGGAAGCCACGCGGTTCCCAAGCTTGACAAGAACTACGTGTTTCGGCGCGAGGTTCTTCGGGACATCCTGAACTTCTTGGATGATCCTGATGGAGATGGGTTCTATGTTTGGGGCCACTATGGTTCTGGCAAGACAACCCTACCTTACCAAGTTGCTGCAAGGCTCAACTGGCCAATCTCTCACTTCACCGCGCACAGCCGCATGGAGTTTGACGATCTGGTTGGTGCTTGGAAAATGGTCAATGGCAACATGGAGTGGATCAACGGTCCACTTACTACCGCCATGATCGAAGGAAGACTGTTCGTTCTCAATGAGGGCGATCGCGCTGACCCCGGCCAGCTTTCAGGATTGCACGACATTCTGGAAGGCCACCCCTTAGTCATTGCGGCTAATGGTGGCAAGGTGATTTACCCTCACGATGATTTTCGGATCATTATGAACGGTAACTCTTCGGGATCTGGTGACCCAACTGGACTGTACGCAGGTGTTAACGCACTTGACGTTGCTTTCATGGATCGTTTTCGCGTTATCGAGGTGGAATATCCCACCCCTGAAATCGAAATGACGATTCTTGAGAAGAAGTGTCCTTCGCTGCCGGCTGAAATTCGCAACAACATGATCCGTGTTGCAAACCAGGTCAGACAGCTTTTCATCGGTGGTGCAGAAACGGCCACTCCTTTAACGATAACCATGTCCACACGCGCCTTGTGCCGCTGGGCAAAACTGACTCTCGATTTTAGAACTGCGCCTAACGCGCTGTCCTACGCTTTGAACCAAGCCCTGCTTTCTAAGGCTGAACCAGAGCAAAAAATCGCGATTCAACGTATAGCCAAAGATGTATTTGGTCCTTCTTGGTCAGAGGAGGATGCTTAATGGCTATTCACGTTTACCATTTTAATGCGGGTAGCTCGGATAAATACTGGGCTATTTCTGACCAGTTGGACTCAAACGGAAACCATGAAATTTGGTATGGCCGTCGAGGTTCGGCATTAACCTTCACCACGAGATCTGAAAACAAGCACTGGGCCTCTATTGCTGAGGGAAAGCTGAAGAAGGGATACACGGAGAGGTCTAGCCTAACGGTTGATCGATCCGCCCGAAAGGTAGTGCAGATGACAAATGTTGCCGACCTACCGCCTTTGGCTGGATCACCCACGAAGTCTAGAAGTGCTTTCTTCGTTGTAAGGCCGTTTGACCACGAGCTTACCGAAGATGTAGATCTGAAATCGGAAGTCTTGAGCTTGCGCACGAGCTTTATCAAGTCCGTCAAGGATTTTGATTCTACGCTTGCTCAATTGGATTTTGCCTTTTTGCCGGACTATTCGGACTCTGTGACAGAAAATTCGTTGCATTGTGAGGTGGAATACGACCAGGGACCTTTAGCGTTTTTGTTCCTTTTCGTTGTGAAGCACCAATTAGCCGATCACGGCTTTGAAGTGCTGATTTCCAATGATGACTTGATTGTAAACCCTAGCCCAACCAAAGCAGATGACTTGTTTAGCGAAGCTCGCGCTGAATGGCTTTCGGATTACTCCGCAATGCCAAACGACGGGATAGTAGCTAAGCAAGTACGGGACGCATGCATAAAGCTCGCGGACCGCGTGTTCTTTAATCAGCTCTGCATTGAAGTGGGTTCAAAGGAAGCGCCATTTAGTTTCAGAAATATCGAAACGACAAGCAAGGCTGCTTTTTTCTAACAAAATTCACCATAACGGTGAATCACTCAACCTCGCCTTAACCGGCTCACTCAACCAAACCTCTTAGGAGAAACAACATGGAATTTATCCGTGGAACTACACTCGTCCATCTGAAAGTCCGTTGCTGGTCTGGAGAAAAGAAAGCCTCTCGGGATTTGGATATTCAGCTTGGAAAGGATGGGAAGATCCCTCCTCAAAAAATGCTTGATCTGGGCCGGAAAAAGATTTTCCCACCCTCAGCTCTCGATCCGATGAACAACAAACGGAAAGCGGCTGAACGTGCATGTCTGGCAGTAGGAACTCGCTTTATGGGTGGCTACGCAATACCGGACCACGAGATCGACGAGCTTGTTACTAGGCTCAATAGCATCAACACCGAGTTCGACGCTTCCTTGTCAGATTTCTTGGCAAAGTTTGATGAGAACCGGGACGCCTGGCTGCTTGATGAAGAGGTTAAGGAGTTCGCCCACATACTGGAGAATCAGATACCTGGTTCAACCACAGTGGCCGAATCCTATGGCTTCAGCTACAAGCTATACAAGATCAATCCACTAGAAGGCTATGAGCCGGATGAGGGAGAGATTGCGAACCAGGTACTACACGAAGTAGGGCAGGGCTGCCGCCAGATGGTCAAACGACTGTTGGAGCGCAACACTGCCATTAGCGGCCAAAAGCTACGAGAGCAGCTTGAGCCGTTCTGCAACAAACTGGATACGTTGAGCTTTGGAAACGGCAGAATTCTTGCCGTTTTGCGAGAGTTTAAGAGTTTGTATCAAATGATACCTCTTGAGCGAATTGACAAAGACCACCCCAAATTCGGGCCCACTGTAACTTTCCTGTCCATGTGCGACGACGCTGAAAAGCTCGAACGTATGTACCAGGGAGATTTTTCAGTATCCGAGTTGGTTCAACGCCCATCCTCAAACTCTGCTCCGGCGGAAACTCAACCCTCACCATCTATTGCCGCACCCGCTCCCGCAGCAGGTCGTGTTGTAGGTTATTTCTAACAAGGAGTTCGCTATGAGTTCCATGCAATCGGCCCTAGAAAGGGCCTTACCTATCGTCGCAGCCGCTTATGGTCAGCAATTTGGTGTAAAGGTCATTCTCTCGGGGACCGACGCTTGCACTAATGGGGAGTCAATTGTGCTTCCTATGCTGTCCGATATGAGGGGCATGTCTGACGTACTGTTCGGTTATCTCGCCCATGAGTCTGCTCACATTAGAGATTCTAACTTCGCGGTAATCGGTCTATGCACTTCAGAAATCGAGAAGAGTTTTCTCAATATTATTGAGGATATTCGTATCGAACGCATGATGCAGGAGTTGTTTCCGGGAACAGTGGAAACGCTCAGCGCCATGCAAACATACATTGTGGACAGTGGAATGAGCCCTCCGGCTTGCGCTGAAGACAGTGAGGCTACTCAGCTACACCAATATCTGCTTCATCGACTGTACTACGAGTCATTGAACAGAGAAGTAGAGAAGGATCTATTCGAGGCCAGTGACTTGGTGGTTAGAGAAACTTTCCCTGAAGGTTTTTTTGTCCGTTTGGATGTGTTGCTTAAACAGAACATGCCAAAACTCAAAGATTCAAGAGACTGCTTAATACTTGCCCGCCGAATCCTTGACGCGTTGAAAGATGCAGAGGAAGAGGAGCGCCAAAAGCAAAATAGTGCTGAAGCTGATAATCCACGGCAATCAGATTCAAATGGTGACGATAGCTCTGCTGATCCTTCGGGTACTCAGGGCGATTCAGACTCAGGAGATGATGGTGATAGTGGTGATTCTGGCCAAGGTGATCAAACTGCTGATGGCGGGGATGGTAAAACCAGTGATGGTGATTCAGGAGCTGATAAAACTGATGATGGGAATACGCCAGGCCAACCAGGCTCCGATCCTCAATCAAGCTCCGATTCGTCGTCCAGTCAAGACTCAAGCGGCTCGCCGGGCGATTCTGACTCAACTCAAGCTGGCAATGGTGCTTCTGCACACTCTCGGATGATTCAGGAAACTGATTTACCGGAAGACATTGTTTCACAGCTTCGCGCTGACCTGTCTGAAAAAGCTGTTGAAGATAACGGCCGGAGTAGCAGTTTTACTCTTGATACAGACTCAGTTGGCGACACAGTAGGGAACACGGGCAACGTCGATTCATTACACGCGGGGATTCTGTCTTCGTCGATGATTCGCGCTCGCCTTGCTGGTCTCTTGCAAGCCCAAAGCCGTCAAAAGGAGTTCCTGCATCATAGGGGGCGCCGAGTAGATGGCAAGCGGTTAACTCGCATGGTCTCTGGTGATACTCGCGTCTTCAAAAAGCGGGAGGAAACCAAGCGGCCTGATACAGCAGTCCATGTGCTCCTTGATGCTAGTGGATCTATGGGGAACATTCAGGACATCGCTAACCAGGCGGCAGTGTCATTAGCTTTGGCTGTCTCGTCTATACCCAAGTGCGACATTGCAGTTTCGATGTTTCCTGGGAAAGGCGGCGCAGTCAGCCCGATGATCAACCGCGGTCAACCTGTAAGGGTCAACCTTGGGCGATGTGCAGTTCGTTCCAGCGGGGGTACACCTCTTGCTGAAGCGATGCTTTACGCCGGGCGGGAGCTTGCTGTGAGTAGAAGCGAACGAAAAGTGCTCATTGTCATCACTGATGGAGCACCAAATGACGGTAACTCGGTGCAGTACATGACCAAGCTTATCGAACCCTTTGTCGATGTTTATGCGATCGGCATTAACTCAACTGCGGTTAGAAACTATTTCAAGAAAAACGCTGTAATCAATAGCGTTGAAGAACTCCAGTCTGCGCTTTTTAGCATAGCTGGGAGGTTCCTTGATTTGCACTAGCCAGCTTCATCAACCCTCGTGGGGATACATTCCCCATAAGGGCGGGTGTGTCTCCACATTTTTTTGGAGATACACCGATGCAAGCTCAACTGACGATCTTCGATCTGCTGGAGCGCTTGGATAAGGCTGACCTTTTAAACGGGGTCGTCTTAGAAATACCCGCCGAGTTGGAAAGCAACGAAATCCCCGAGGAAGACATTCCATTTATTCGGGAGAAACTGCTGATTGAAACAGTGAGATCTGCGTTTGGCGTGAGTCGTGGTGGTCGTGACAGAAGACCCGATGACGATAGCTGGAAGTGGATTACTGCAGAGGACAAGGGCTCGCCTTTTTCCTTCCGCAACTGCTGTTTATCGACTGGAGTAAATCCAGACGAATTACTTGAGTGGCTTTTCTGGTACAGGAAGAAGCTCAATTAATCAGTACACCAAAACAATACTCAACCCACTGGGCGTTTTGCACTTTGCCCTTTGGGGAAGTGCTGCGCCTCACTCAACGAAAGGTATAGCACTATGACTATTGATCTTAACCAAGTGACCCGTAATGCCCGTGGCAATGAGGTCGTAACTGTGACTGTCCGAAGTTGTAGCAAAGTCATCGAACAGCGCTTTCAGCGTTGCAATGAAGGCTGGGCTCGCGTTTTTTGGACACGTCGAACTCTTCACTAATGGCTTCGGCCATATTCACTTCACGGCTGGTGGGGTAACTAACTGCCAATCGACAGGAGGATTTGGATATGAAGCGTAACTCAACAGAAATGAAACGACGTATGAGCGGTCGGTGGTTGTCAGCCTTTAATGCGCTGGCACCGGCACTTTCTCAAGCGATGTCTAAGCTCGGAGAGAATGTGCCCTGTCCCGTTGCGGGCGGTACTGATGGCTTTCGGTTGTTCAAAGACGCCAACTTCACTGGAGGTGGCGTAAAGCAGTCTCTGCGTGTAATCCCGGAAGGGATTGATATGTTGATGTGGGTAAACGACTGGTCTTTTCCTGAAGCGTATGACGCGCTTTCGGAGTGGCTGGATGGCAAGTCTGTCCGGCCGGGACCGGTCTATCTACCTAAACCAAAAGAAGTGGACGAAACATCCCTTCGTGCCTGGTTGAACCGAATATGGGGAGAATCTATGCCCCTTACTGAAACGCTGAGTTATCCCGCAAGGGCTTACTTCTCGTATCGGCGTGTTTTAAGAGCAGCTTTACGCTCAAAAGACATTCGGTTTCATCCTAACCTTAACTACAAAGGCAAGGGTGGTGTTCTCTTGGGAACATATCCAGCAATACTTTGCCTGGTGCGTAATAACGCAGGTTCACCAGTTGGAATTCATCGAACTTTTATCACCAAAGGTGGCTTAAAGGTAGAGATGGAAGAAGGCTATAAAACCCGCAAACTGACCCCGACGGTTTCAAAAGAATCGAAGGGACGCGTTATTCGCGTAATGGAACCAGTAGCCGGAGTCATGGGAATTGCTGAAGGTCTTGAAACTGCATTGTCAGTTTTTGAGGCTCGATCTTTCTCAGTCTGGCCTGGACTGTCCAATACGATGTTGCAGAGCTTTGTGCCACCAACAGGTGTCCACACAGTAATCAATTTCTTAGATAAGGACAGAAACAAAGCAAGTGAAAATTCGGCTGTTATCGTGGAGCAGAACCTTACTTCCCGAGGAATTCGAGTATTCAATCTTTTACCACCAATACGCATTTTAGACAGTGATCGAAAAGGCGTTGATTGGGCAGATCAGTGGTGCAGAGACCCTAAAGGATTTTGGGAATTAGACAAGCTCCTTCGAGATCTCAGCGTTCACGCTGCCTGAAGCTAAACTACTTGGAGATATGCCAATGGGCACTATACCAAAGGGGAAACCCACAACCTATGAGGAAAAGTTACTCTGGTATGCAACGGCACCCAGAGCTGCAACGAAGCCACTTTGCACTGTTGAAAATAAGGCCTTAGTGGAGGGGTTCGGCGGTACGCTTAGAGGGCACATTGTTTCTCTCAAAGGCGAGCACTACCGGAAACCAACGCGGGCTGAAGCTTTAAACCTCGCACGTCGCTTCCGCCAATCTTGCATTGACGAGGCGAAAAAGAAAGGGCTTCTCGAAGCCTAGAACCATCCGATAGCTTCGGCTATCACTTAACCGATTTCTTCCCTGGAGGGGCATTTCCCCTTCGGGGATCTGCTCTTTCTAGGTTGGAGATCATTCAACCAAGGAAAGCACAACATGAAAAATCTCGACCTACTCAGGAGGCTCAACCGTTTAAAGACGATGGAGCTTCTTTCTGAAAAGGTTGTGTGCACCGTGAAAATCAACATCTTCAAGCTTATCGAGCTTGCGATGCTAGGCATTACTGGCAGCTTTGCTGCATATGCGATGCCGAAGGTGTATGACGAGACAATGGTGTGGGACGCTAAGGCGATTGGGTTTTTGATCGTCGCAGTGTATACCGCATCTTTGGCTCTGATTGCTCGCTACAACCACGGGTACCAACTTGGAATGAAGGAACTGATAATCGATCTGTTGGCCTTCCGTATGAACCGCACCGGCAAATCTGGATCAGCTAAACGTCGCAAAACTGCGGCCAAAGTTGACAAACCAGATAAGTCCGAGTAAACCATATAGGAGATCACAGAGATGTTTATTGGACCTATGCCTACAGAACTTGTACTTACAGCCGCATTATTAGCGGTCGTTTTCACCGCGATTTTTGCCTACCAGAAATGGGATGACAAGAAGCGGTGGCGCACGATCTGTGAGCGTTCCGAGAACAACCTCGATGATGATCTGGACTGAATAGTTCAGTGAAGTCAGACAAGACCCTGCAATTGCGGGGTCTTTTTTTGCCCGAAATTTACTTCATGGAATGTCCTGTCCGACTTAACATAAAAGTGGGCATAGTGTTTTGCCCTAATTTTATCCAATTCTGTTATCGCATCAGAATATAATTCCTGTTGTGCCAAACCGTTTATACCAAGCTATGGAGAATGAAATGCAGAGTTTTATTTGGGGCGTCGCGAGCATTGCCCTTATGGTTATTGTTATTTTTGTTTTACTTATGTCAAAAATCGACATTGGAGACGTCGTTTATGCAATGCTTAGTGGCTCGATAGTTGGTCTTCTAGCGGCCACCTATTCATTCAGTAGGGGAGGCGAGGCACATCGAAGTGTTTTCCTTATTTTCGCTGGCATCGCAGCATCTGTTGGCGGGTGGTTTTTTACGTTGCTATTGCTAAAAATCACCACTGTCACTATTTACAGTAAAACCGCACTAGCATTTGATTTGATCGTCGGTCTAGTTGGTGCAGCATCGCTTTGCTTTTTTCTTCTTGGCCGTAATGTTGATAAGCAATCAGAAAAGACTTAGTTATCCGCTAGCAAAGTGGGGAGCGCCTGAACAAGGAAGCCAAATGTCGATTCATCCAAAAACTGGCCTAACTTTTAACCACAAAATGGCCAAATTGAGACTCTTGGATACTAGAAATCCAAATATGCCGCGCCCATTTACCGATAATTGAGCGCGAGCTAACCCATATTATGGCCACCTCACATAGCGGCCGTTGAGGTCGATGTATTCGTCGGCAGGTGTGTGCCAATAGCCGACCTCCATTAAAAAGTTACGGATGGGGTTAAAGTTCGTAAAGCGGACATTCAGATCGACCTATTTTCCGGTAGAGCTAAATCTTATTCTCGCTTATGAAAAGCGTGTTCAATGGAAGCGGGCTCACTAATTCTGCGGACAGTCGTCTAAGTTGTTGATTTATACTTAAACGGGTTTATGATCAGGAGAAAGGAATATAGAAAAGATATAAGGAGCTAGTCTTGTTAACGCCGACAGAATTTTCTGCGATACACACTCAAGCCTTTGATCGAAGGGCATTTTTTTCAATGACCTCCCGAATATTCTCTCCGAGATAGGGAGCCAAAGTGATATAAGGCCCCAGTCTTCATAACAAAACTGTTAAGTTTCACCCAGAATTTCGGAGTAATCATGGGAACATATTTTACAAGTTCAAAATTTAGTAGTTGTGAGGTTGGTGGCTTTGTCGCAACAGCATTGATACATGACTTAAGGGTAAATAACTTCACATTTACCAACTTCCCAGAAGTCGATATTCAGTGGGATGATTACAATTTCCATATAACCTTAAAAGCGCATGGTGCTAGTAGTTCTACTTTTAGTCTCAACTATGCAACGGTCAAATCTGAAGTTTCCCTGTTTAGGGAGAAAAAAGAAGTTAGCAAAGAGACCTTTGAAATCATCCAAAAACATGCTGCTGAATTAGAGGGCGCAGTATCAAAAACTTAACAAGGCCAACCACAATCGCCCATGCAAAAAACGCATGGGTTGGCAACCTCGCATTCGCTCGGCCTGTGTTGGCGGCGTTGAGGCTGTAGATTTTCTCTTAAAAACCAGTGTTTTTTGCTAAAATCAGGCATCTGA
>NZ_PQGG01000037.1 GCF_002915595.1 Zhongshania marina | reverse complement strand
ACCCGTAGTGCATTTAGGAAGGAGGTAAGTTACTCACCCTCATAAAGAGGTTATCATTAGTTTACGAGAAAAATGGTAACGAGATGAGTAACTTACACAGCGTTTATAGCAAAATTCTGTCTCTTTTGCACGAAATTGAGCCAGCCGATAATTTTTTGAATCAAATCAGAACACCTAAGCTAAGCGATAAGGAGCTACTCGCGCTCAGTCTTGCAGCTGAAACACTGGGCATTGATTCAGAACACTTTTTGTTCAAACAGCTGCCTGCGTGCATCAATGGGAAAATTGAGCGCTCCGTTTATAACAGAAGAGCGCGAAGGTTGAGTTTTAAATTAGAAGAAATCAGAAGCGCTATTGTCACGCGATTAGATGTTGATAACGATATAAATATTGTCGATAGCATGCCATTGGAAGTGTGTAAAATGAGTCGATCTAATCGCAGTAAAATTTGCCAAGAATTTGAATCTAGCTCGCCAGATTTTGGTTTTTGTGCAGCACAAAATATGCGCTACTTTGGCTATAAGTTACACGCGGTTTGCTCACCGAGTGGCGTGTTAAAAATGTACGATATATCAAAGGCTTCGGTTCATGACATCCATTACCTAAACGATATTGAAGGCCAGTTAAACAATTGTGTTTTGATTGGCGATAAAGGGTATTTGAGCAGAGTTTGGCAAACAGATTTATTTTCATCAAGTTGTATCAATTTGCAAACACCGATGCGAAAGAACCAGAAAGAGTTTAGAGACTTTCCGGCTAAATATCGTAAAGCCAGAAAGCGGATCGAAACATTGTTTTCACAACTTTGTGACCAGTTCATGATACGGCGGAATTATGCAAAATCGTTCAAGGGTATTTCGCGCAGAATTGTGACAAAGATAGCGTCCCTCACATTAATTCAATGGTTCAACCAACGTGAAGGGAATAAATTAAACAACCTGAAAGTGGTCATTTCCTAAATGCACCACGGGTTATTTTTATAATGACTTACGCTACAACACTAAATGTGTGTTTCATAGCGAAAGTCTGAGAGCTTTGGTGAATAACAGGGATAATCATTGATGATAAAAGGCCTGATTTCACGGCTTAAGCGCTGGTATGCCATTCCCTATCTACTCTTATGTATTGGTGTTTCCGTACAGAGTATTAGCCATTTGTTGGGTGATACTGGGTTCAGTTTGTCTTGGTTGGGTGCAGCGGTGGCCGTTGTCCCGCTCGTGCTATTTATGACGATGGTTTACAGCAGGCCATACAGCCGAGTGGTACGTTTTATTGCTATTCCTGTGGTGATGGCTTTGTTGGGCGCAGTTTTGGCGGTGATTGAAATGCGGCCATTACCGACTTTTTACACGCTGTTCTTTGGCGTTGGTGGCGTATTGGTATACGTGTTTTGGTATACCTACCTCGATCGCAGTGACAATGTCTTGTTGCGCAAGGGCGCGCAGCTGCCTGATTTTGAACTGACATCACTGCAGGGTGATGTGGTATCGACCTCGAATTTTCTTGGACGACAGGTTTTATGGGTGTTTTTTCGCGGTAACTGGTGCCCAATGTGTCAGGCACAGCTAGCGGATTTGGCCAATGAGTACGATGCTTTACGTGAACGCGGCATTGAGGTGGTATTAGTTAGCCCTCAAAACAGAGAGAGAAGTGCGGCGCTGCAGTCACGCCTGGGGGCATCGATGCAGTTTTACGTTGACGACAATAATCAAGCGGCTCATAAGCTTGGAATTGTGCATCGCTACGGGGTACCACTGGGAATCTTGGGTTATGGCCAAGACACCGTGTTGCCGACGGTGCTAATGACTGACGAGGCTGGCAAGCTTATATATGTTGATCTAACTGATAATTTTAGAATTAGACCCCGAGCCGATGCACTGATAGAGGTCTTGGATGAGGCGTGGGTTTAGTCTTACAGGAATAAATAAATGACAAGCGAAATTAGAGCAGCCGCGACGGCTGTCATCGTGCGCGATAGCGACAATGGCATAGAAACCTTACTTTTGCGCAGACATAAGCAGCTTAAAGTTGGTGGTGGTCACTGGGTATTTCCAGGTGGCACCGTTGATCCCGAGGATATCCTTGGCACCAGTAGCGATGAGGAGGCGGCGCGAGCGGCGGCAATTCGTGAGACTGAGGAAGAGGCTGGCATTTTCTTGCGAGCAGAAGACTTACTACTCCTTTCCCACTGGACGACTCCTCCCTCAATGGGGCGCCGATTTGCGACCTGGTTTTATTTGGCTGAGGGGGATCACGCCGATGTGGTGGTTGATGGCGAAGAAATGGATGATTTTAGCTGGGCGACGCCGGCGCATTTCCTAGAGCTTCATCGCCTTGGTGAACTTGCCCTTATGCCACCAACCGTCGTTACTCTGACGGAATTAGCTGCCTGCGCTAAACGGGTAGACGCCGCGGCGTTTTATACTAATCGCAGCGTGCCGTATTTTGAGCCTAAAGTATCGTCTCATAACGATATTGTGTGCATGTTATATGGTGGCGATGCGGGTTATGGCGACGTAGACCCTACTATTAGCGGCCCTAGAAATCGCTGCTATTTAGAGGCCGGGGTTTGGCGATATGAGTTCAGCGCTGAATAAAATCACTCGCTATTGGAAAATAGTTGTTGCTCCCGCGAAGGATTTTTTTGCTTGCCGTGTTTAATCATTAACGGCCGTAACAATGAAGCAAAATTCTGAACGATGATTCTTTGGAGTACCCATCATGAATACAGCACAAAAAGTATTAAGCGTTATTATTTCTTTGGCTGCAATGTCTGCAATCGCTGGCGAAGAGGGGAAGAAACGCCCTAATTTCGATCTAAACGGCGATGGTGCAGTCACCACTGAAGAGCTGTCTCAACACCGTCAGGCCATGTTTGCAAAGATGGACTTAAATGGCGACGGCAACCTGACTCGCGAAGAAATGACCGAATACAAAGCCAAAATGAAGGCTGAGCGTGAGGCAAACAAAAAGGACCGTTTTGACCGTGCCGATGCCAATGAAGACGGACAAATTTCTGCAGAGGAATTTGCTGCAAGCACAGACGCAATGGCAAAGCGAATGGATCGCAATGGTGACGGAACCATTGACCGTCGTGAAATGTTTAAGTCGATGCGAGACCATGGTGGGCGTCATGATGGCGAGCATCGTAAAGCTAAAGATGAGGCCTAATTGACTTCCGTCCGCGCTCGCCAACTTAATGGGATTCAGTGTGCAGTTATCTGACTTTGAATTGATGCGGCGAGTCGCGGACGGCGATCAACAGGCGTTTTCAACGCTGTTGGATCGGCACAGCAAAATGGTTTTAAACCTTAGCTATCGTATTGTGTTGTCGAGGGATGATGCAGAAGATCTCTGCCAAGAGGTGTTTGAACGGCTTTGGACACAGGCCCCAACGTGGCGAGATGACGCTAAACTCACAACTTGGCTACATCGGGTGACGAGTAATTTGGCACTTAATTACAGTCAACGTGTTCAGCAGCGCCACGTGTTAGATGATGGCTTGGTTGAATTTATTGTAGATAGTGCGGTGTCAGATGAGCCAGTAAATGAAGATGAGAATACCGCCGTGCTCGATGCCTTGAAGGCCTTGCCAGACAGTCAGCGAGCGGTGATGGCCTTTCGCTTTTATCAAGATACATCAGTTAAAGATATTGCAAAGATTATGGGTTTATCTGCCAAAGCAGTTGAGTCATTAATTGGTCGTGCGAAGCAGCAGCTTAAGGCAAGATTGGGAGGTCGGGAATGAAACGGGTGGAGCGAATTTTCTCTGCGTTGATAGCGAGATACGGTGCAGATGCAGCGGCTTGGCCATTCATTTACCGCTTATTTTTGCCTGCATTTCTAAGCTCGCAAGTCTGTGCCTCGCTGTGGCGTGAGGCGCAAATCGAAGACGCGCATTTGCGTGGTCTGTATAAAAACACTCTGCCTGAGCTGGAGCCAAGCGCAGCGTTACAAGCGCATTTGGCGACTATTGCTAGTCCGCGCAGGCAGCCAATACGCGAATCTTTTATGCCGGTTTGGCGTTTGAGTTTTACCGCGGCAATGGCGTCGGCATTGCTGGGGGTGGCATTGGGTGCAGGCGGTTATTTAGCCGATTATACCGACCCAGACACCTATACCTTTGACGCTACGGCGAGCTATGAAGTGAGTAATTGGATTGCAGGTACCGATTTATGAATGCGCGTAAAGGTCTAGTTATAGCCCTATTTGTGTCGTTGGTAATCAACGGGATTTTACTTGGCTTATACGCTGGTCACCGTTTAATGGGTGAAGAGCGTCACGCTATGCACGGTATGGCCAAACAGCTTTTAAAGGACGAGCCCAAAGAGCTGGCTGAACCCATGCGTCAGGTGCTTGAAATGCATCGCAAAGACATGGCAAGGGCGTATCGAAAATTACGCTCCGCCAAGCGTGATATGGTTGAAATTCTAAAGCGAGAGACTGCGACTGAGGCTGATATTAAAAGCGGTTTTAAAGCTATTCGAATTGCAGATAATAATTTAAAGCAGGTGAGTCATGAAGTATTGGCAACGGTATTGGCCACACTTCCTCCGGAGCAAAGATTGAAGTTTGCTATGCGTGAATTAGGGCGTATGCAAAAGAAGGGGCCACCAGCAAGGCCAGAAATGCAAGCCGGTGATAAACCACCCCGTTAATTCAGTGGGTTTTTAATTCGCCGTTATACCAGTGGCGTCGCCAGCGGTCGAATACCCTTTCGGGGTACCAGCTTTTCCCGAGGCTGCCGTTGTAGCGCGCTAGGGCGCGGTGAAGATTGCCTTTTTCTTTTTGTAAGTAAAATTGCAAAATTTGGCAGCCATAGCGCAAATTGGTGTCGGTGTTAGTGAGGTTGTCGTCGGGGCGGCCGATTTCATTTTTCCAAAAAGGCATTACTTGCATTAAGCCCTGAGCGCCAACACGGGATACCGCAAAGCGATCAAAATAACTCTCTACTTCAATTAGCGCCAATACCAGCTCTGGGCTAAGTCCGGCGGCACTTGCTTCGCGGTGTACGCTGCGCAAAAAAGTTAAGCGCTCCTGCGGGTCGCCGATGTATCTGGTCATGCGGCTGGACATATCAAATAGCCACACCTCTGCGTCAAAGCGATCTTTAAAACTGTCTGCTTCGGCGATGGCTTGCTTTAGAAAAATACCTAACTCTTCACGCTCTAATTGCTCAGCGGAGAGGTTAGCTGTTGTCGAAGCTAGGCTAGTTTCGGCGGCGTCACTTTTTGCGGGGGTTATTATTAAGGCCAATAAGAGCAAGCTCGACGCCAATACGCCGCGCTTGCTTAGCGCACTCCGCCACCCTTTCATTTAGCGAGGTAATTGCTGCTGAATAAAGTCGACGATGTCGTCAACGGCAACATCTTCGTTGTCGTTTGCACTGCGGTTTTTATATTCGAGCATGCCATTGTCTAAACCGCGATCACCAATCACGATGCGGTGGGGGATGCCTACCAGCTCCATGTCGGCAAACTTAACGCCGGGGCGCTCGTTACGATCATCAAGCAAAACGTCGTAGCCCAGTCCGCGCAATGTGGTGTAGAGTTGCTCTGCATGTTCGCGAACGCGCTCAGACTTTTGAATGTTTAAGGGCACGATGGCAATTTCAAATGGCGCAATACTGCTTGGCCAAATAATCCCTTTGTCGTCGTGATTCTGCTCAATGGCTGAGGCGACGACGCGGGTTACGCCAATGCCGTAACAACCCATAATCATGGTTTGATCTTTGCCGTTCTCGTTGAGCACGGTGGCTTTCATTGCCTCAGAGTACTTTGTGCCAAGTTGGAATATATGGCCGACTTCGATGCCGCGTTTAATCAGCAAGCTGCCTTGGCCATCGGGGCTTGGGTCACCTTCGACAACGTCGCGTAAATCCGCGGTTTCGGTAAAGCTTGCGTCTCTTTCCCAGTTCACGCCGCTTAAGTGGAAGCCGTCTTCATTGGCGCCGCAAATAAAATCTGCGCAATGTGCAGCACTGCGATCGGCTATTACGCGGATGTTCAATCCGACAGGGCCTATTGAGCCGGGTTTGCACTTCAGTGTGGTTTGAATGTCTTCCTCGCTTGCAAAGGTGAGGGGCGAGGCGACGCCAGCAATTTTCTCGGCTTTTATTTCATTTAAATTGTGATCGCCGCGAACCACCAGCGCGATTAGCTCTTTCTTGCCGTTTTCGTCTGCGTCGCTGTATACGATGAGAGTTTTTAGTATTTGCGTGGCCGCTACTTTCAACAGGGCGCTGACTTCATCAATGCTATGCGCGTCGGGGGTGGCAATTTTTTCCACGGCACTGTTTGGCGCTGGGCGTTCGCCAGCGGGGGCTAGTGCTTCTGCCATTTCGACGTTGGCGGCGTAGTCTGATGTGTCAGAAAAGGCGATATCGTCTTCGCCAGAAGAGGCGAGGACGTGGAATTCGTGGGAACCGCTACCGCCGATCGAGCCGGTGTCGGCGATAACGGGACGAAAGTCTAAGCCCAAACGCGTAAATATCCGGGTATAGGTGGCATGCATCACATCGTATGTGGCCTGCAGGGACTCTTGGTCATTATGGAAGGAATATGCGTCTTTCATAATAAATTCCCGCGAGCGCATAACGCCAAAGCGGGGGCGAATTTCGTCGCGGAACTTGGTTTGAATTTGATAAAAGTTTGCCGGTAGCTGTTTATAGCTTTTAATTTCATTCCGGATTAGGTCGGTAATGACCTCCTCATGGGTAGGGCCGAGGCAGAAGGCGCGGTTGTGGCGATCACCGATTCTTAGCAGCTCAGCACCGTATTGCTCCCAGCGGCCAGATTCTTCCCAAAGCTCGGCGGGTTGTACAACGGGCATCATGACCTCCATTGCGCCGCTGCGATCCATTTCTTGGCGAATGATGGTTTCAACTTTTCGCAGTACCCGCAGGCCCATCGGCAGCCATGTATAGAGACCTGTTGCGAGCTTGCGTATCATGCCTGCTCGTAACATAAGTTGGTGGCTGATGACTTCAGCGTCGGCTGGAGTTTCTTTTTGGGTTGCGATCAGAAGTTGGCTAGCGCGCATGGTGTAATGTTGGCCTTGTTTATCAGAGTTTGCGCATTTTACGATTGATCGATAGCGCGGTACAGGGCGTAGGGGGAGTGATGTTCAAATTGCATGAAGTATTAGCGCGAGATTGCGCTGTGGTAGGTGATTTACCACTGTGCAGAGTCTTGTTGATGAACGATAGTCAGTATCCGTGGTTAATTTTAGTACCGCGGCGTGAGGAGGTGCGTGAGGTTTGCGATCTGAATGAAGGAGATCAGCAGCTATACCTCAAGGAGTCTAATATCACGTGTGCGGTGTTACAAAATGAGTTCGCGGCAGAAAAACTGAATGTCGCTGCGCTCGGTAATATGGTGCCACAACTACATATTCACCATATTGCTAGATTTACCACCGACGTGGCATGGCCAAAGCCCGTTTGGGGACTGCATCCTGCCCAGCCGTATGCGACGGATGCCTTGAATGAGCGAGTCAGTCAGCTCCGTGCAGCATATGCCAAGAGTGCTTCGGCGCTAGTGGTGGCGTAAGTCGGGGCGTAAAAAGCCCCAGTCGCAATTTAATAATTCGGCTTAGAATACAAAAAACGCCTTTTTTACAGTGTTTTGAGCGAAAAAGACCGTAATAATCTTGTATTGGTGGGCACAATCTACTATAGATAGTCGCAGGCACAGATTCGTGATTGGCATGCGGTATTGCTGGTTGGTGCTTATAACTGTTTTTAGGCCAATAAAACTTAACGTGTGATACAGGAAAATTCTAATGGCGATTAAAAAAGCTGCTCCCAAAAAAGCTGCCCCAAAAAAAGCTCCAGCTAAGGCTAAAGCAAAGGTTGCTGCCGCTGCTGCCGCACCTAAGCGCAAAACTACTGCTATCTCTGAGAAAATGACCAAAACTCAAATTCTGACTGAGATCGCAGAAAACACCAATCTGACTCGCAAGCAGGTAGGTGATGTTTTAGAAGAGCTGGAAGTACTAATTGAGCGCAGTGTTAAAAAGCGTGCCTTGGGTGAGTTCACCATCCCAGGTTTGATGAAAATTACGACCGTTAAAAAGCCTGCGACCAAAGCTCGTAAAGGGATTAATCCATTTACTGGCGAAGAAACAATGTTTAAAGCCAAGCCCGCCAGCGTTGCGGTTAAGGTTCGTCCATTGAAAAAACTGAAAGATTTCGCTATCTAAGCCAAATCTTCTCCCAGCCCCGGCATATTTTCATGTGTTCGGGGCTGATTTCCCCGTTTTAAACGTTTATTTCCCTTCATATTCACAGCTGCATTTATTGCCAGCCCCGCTTTGCGTTATAATCCGGCTCCTTTTGCGCCGCTTGGCTCGATATGACTTCTTATATGTGTTTTGAGTTTTGGGAGTTTTCCAATGCCTATTTATGAATATCAGTGCAAAGCCTGCCAACATGAACACGAGGCGCTGCAAAAAATGAGCGATCCTGCGTTAACAGATTGCCCAGAATGCGGTGCTGCTGAGTTGGTGAAAAAGATTTCCGCGGCGGGTTTTCGTTTAAAAGGTGGCGGTTGGTACGAGACTGACTTTAAAAGCGGCGACAAGAAGAAAAATTTAGCGGGCGAGAGCTCAGCTGGTGGCTCGTCCTCAGCATCAGAAGCTTAGGATTAGGCACTGCAGCTGCCTATGTGGCTCTGCACATTGAGTGATTGGCGCAGCACTTAGGTGCCAATGGGATAAATTTAGATACATATTTGATATAGCGAGAATAGAACACATGCGCAGTCATTATTGCGGCAGCTTGGGTAGTGAACATATCGATCAAGAAGTCACCTTGTGTGGCTGGGTAGACCGTCGTCGAGATCATGGCGGGGTTATCTTCCTCGATATGCGCGACCGCGAAGGAATCGTGCAGGTCGTATTTGACCCCGATACCGAGGAGCATTTCCGCACGGCTGACCGTGTGCGAGGCGAGTACGTACTGAAAATTCGCGGCCGAGTCCGCGCGCGGGCTGGTGCAACCGTCAATGCCAATATGAAGACTGGCGAGATCGAAGTGCTTGGTAAGGAACTGGAAATTCTGAATGAGTCAGAAACGCCACCATTCCAGCTCGACGACCACACCAATGTTGGTGAAGACGTTCGCTTGCGCTACCGCTATTTAGATCTACGTCGGCCACAGATTTCTGACAAGCTGCGCCTGCGTGCAAAGATTACCTCGGTATTGCGTCGCTACCTAGACAGTCAGAACTTCTTAGATATTGAAACACCTATCTTGACCCGCGCTACGCCAGAGGGTGCTCGCGACTATTTGGTGCCTAGCCGCACCCATGCCGGTAAATTCTTCGCGCTGCCCCAGTCACCTCAGCTATTTAAACAGCTACTAATGGTGTCTGGTTTTGATCGCTATTATCAAATTGCCAAGTGCTTCCGCGACGAAGACCTACGTGCTGATCGCCAGCCAGAATTTACCCAGATCGACATCGAAACCTCCTTTATGGATGACAAGCAGATTATGGCTGTCACCGAGGGCATGATTGGCGATTTGTTTAAAGAAGTGATGAATATTGATCTCGGTAGCTTCCCAACCATGAAATACGCCGAGGCTATGTCGCGTTTTGGTAGTGATAAGCCGGACATGCGTATTCCTTTGGAATTGGTTGACGTTGGCGACCTGATGCAAGAGGTCGAGTTTAAAGTGTTCTCTGGTCCAGCCAAAAGTGCAGATGGCCGTGTTGCGGCATTGAAAGTGCCAGGCGGCAATGAGGCGCTGAGCCGTAAGCAAATTGACGAGTACACGAAATTTGTAGGTATTTACGGTGCCAAGGGCTTGGCCTATATCAAGGTCAACGATAAGTCTGACCTAGAAAATGGCCTGCAGTCACCCATTGTGAAGTTTTTGCCAGAGCCTGTGCGCGAAGCAATTTTGGCTCGTCTTGAGGCTGAAAATGGCGATCTTATCTTCTTCGGCGCCGATACCACCAAGGTGGTGAATGAAGCGCTGGGAGCGTTGCGCTGTAAATTGGGTGAGGACCTTAATTTATACACCTGTGAATGGGCGCCGCTTTGGGTTGTGGATTTCCCAATGTTTGAGCAAGACGGCAATGGCAACTGGACCTCACTGCACCATCCGTTCACCGCACCCTCATGTTCGCCAGAAGAATTGGAAAAGGCGCCCGGCGAGGCCTTGTCTATCGCCTATGATATGGTGTTAAACGGCACTGAATTAGGTGGCGGTTCTGTTCGTATCCACCGCAGAGAAATGCAGCAAGCGGTATTCCGCGTACTAGGTATTGGACCAGAAGAAGCAGAAGAGAAGTTTGGCTTCTTGCTGGATGCATTGAAATACGGTGCGCCGCCACACGGTGGTTTGGCCTTCGGTTTAGATCGCTTGGTGATGTTGATGACCGGCGCTAAGTCTATTCGCGACGTTATTGCTTTCCCTAAAACCCAGAGTGCGGCCTGTGTTATGACCGACGCACCAGGTGTTGTAGAGAGCAAGCAGTTGGGCGAGTTAAATATTCGTCTACGCAAATTAGAAGAAAAATAATCGCCTTGAGCGCTTAGCTGCGTCCATTGCCTTCGGGTGATGGGCGCAATCCAAACATCACAGCTGCATCGCTGGCGTAAGTAATAGTGTTCCATTGCTTATAGAGAGGCTGATATGGCGGGTCATAGTAAGTGGGCCAATATCAAACACCGCAAAGCTGGGCAAGATGCTAAGCGCGGGAAGATTTTTACCAAACTCATTCGAGAAATAGTGGTTGCTGCGCGGGCTGGCGGGCCTTCGCCGGAGGATAACCCTCGTTTGCGGGCAGTGGTTGATAAGGCGCTAACCGCAAATATGAAACGCGATACCGTCGACAAGGCTATCGCGCGTGGCGCAGGCAATACCGATACCGATAATTACGATGAAGTGACCTACGAAGGTTATGGGCCTGGTGGCGTAGCTGTTTTGCTTGAATGCATGACGGATAACCGCAATCGGACAGTAGCTGAGGTTCGGCACGCCTTTAATAAGCGTGGCGGTAATTTAGGTACCGACGGCTCGGTGGCGTATCTTTTTACTCGGATCGGTCAAATTCATTATTCGGCCGAGTTAGATGAAGAGCGACTGTTAGAGGCAGCGCTTGAAGCTGGTGCGGTTGACGTTATTGTCCACAGCGATGGCGCTATTGAAGTGCAAACCGAGTTTGCAGATTTTATGGCGGTAAAAGATGCAATGACCTCTGCTGGGTTTGTACATGAACATGCCGATATTCAAATGCTTCCAGCAACAACGGTGGCGCTAGATGTGTCGGGCGCGGAATCAATATTGGGTTTGATTGATGCCTTGGAAGACCTCGATGACGTTCAGAATGTGTATACCAATGCGGATATTTCAGATGATATTTTCGCTGAATTAGCTGGTGACGATTAATCTCGGTCTAATTCTCCCTGCGACCCTCTCCGCGGCGTGTCATTATTTCGACAAATCTGTGCATAATAGCGCTGGAACCTGCTCGTAAATTACTGAGTATGTTGGCTTTCATTGCTTAATATAAAAGCCTGAAGCCTGTTAAGGAATGCTAGCGGTTTGCGTCTAGATCAATAATTACTATAGTGTCGATACCGCGTTTACACAGACAAGAAGCGAAAAGCTTTAGGATCTATGACTATTATTTTGGGGGTCGACCCCGGCTCGCAAAAGACCGGTTTTGGTGTGATAGAGGTGAACGGAAATCATCACCGTTATATCACCAGCGGTGTTATTCGCCTTCCTCAGGGCCCTTTGCCTGCTCGCCTCGATATTATTTTTAAAAGTTTAAGCACAATTATTACTGAATACGCACCGGTGGAAGCGGTGGTAGAAGAAGTCTTTATGGCTAAAAGTGCGGGATCCGCCTTAAAGCTGGGGCAAGCGCGAGGTGCGGCGGTGGTGGCCTGTGTTAGTCATAATTTGTTGGTGGCAGAATATACCGCTAGGCAAATTAAAAAAGCGGTGGTGGGAAGTGGCGCTGCCGACAAGGCCCAAATCCAACATATGGTTAAAATACTGCTCAAATTGCCTGCGGCGCCGCAAGAGGATGCGGCTGACGCACTGGCGGCGGCGATTTGCCATGCGAATGCTCGTCAAGGTTTGCAAAATATGGCAGCAGAGCCCGCATTGCGCCTGCGGCGTGGGCGTCTTAAATAAGGATGTATAAATGATTGGCCGATTGCGCGGTGTACTGCTAGAAAAGCAGGCGCCGGAAATAGTAATAGATGTTAACGGTGTGGGGTATGAGGTGTTGGTGCCTATGACCACGCTATATGGCTTACCTGCGCTTGGGCAGGTGGTGTCGCTTTACACTCAGTTTATAGTTCGCGAAGATGCACAGCAGCTATTTGGATTTAGCGATGTGACCTCGCGACGCTTATTTCGCGATTTGATCAAGGTCAACGGGGTCGGGCCTAAATTGGCGCTGACCATCATGTCGGGTATCGACAGCGACGAGTTTGTGCAGTGCGTACAAGACGGTAATACGGCAGCATTGGTGAAGCTGCCGGGGGTGGGGAAAAAGACCGCTGAGCGCCTAATTATTGAAATGCGCGACCGTTTGAAGGACTGGGAATTACCCAATTCAAATTCTAAAACAGTTGCGCCAGTAGGTGCTGCAAAACTGAATATTGCTGAAGCAGAGGCCGCGCTGGTGGCCTTGGGGTATAAGCCTCAGGAAGCGAGCAAGGCGATTAGTGCCTTAAAAGCAGATGACGCGAGTAGCGAGGAATTGATTCGCGCCGCCTTAAAAAACATGATCAAGTGAAGACCTTAATCTGACATGATAGAAATTGATCGCCTAGTGGCCCCCGATGCCAGCGAGCCGCTAGAAGAGCGCTTTGACCGCGCAATACGGCCCAAAACATTGGCAGATTATATTGGCCAGCCAGCGGTGCGCGAGCAAATGAATATCTTTGTCAGCGCGGCACGGATGCGTAATGAACCTCTTGATCACACCTTAATATTCGGCCCACCTGGCTTGGGTAAAACCACCTTGGCAAATATTTTGGCCAATGAAATGGGGGTGTCATTAAAGACGACCTCTGGGCCTGTGCTAGAAAAAGCCGGTGACCTCGCTGCGCTAATGACTAATCTCGATGCGGGCGATGTCTTGTTTATCGATGAGATTCACAGGCTCAGCCCTAATATAGAAGAGATACTTTATCCGGCGATGGAGGATTATCAGCTGGATATCATGATCGGTGAGGGTCCTGCTGCCCGTTCTATTAAATTAGACTTGCCGCCGTTCACTTTAGTGGGGGCAACGACTCGCGCGGGATTGCTCACCTCGCCATTGCGAGATCGCTTCGGCATAGTGCAGCGTTTAGAGTTTTATGGCGTAAAGGATCTCGCCACGATTGTTGCAAGGTCTGCCAATATTTTGGGTATGCAGTTAGATACTGAGGGCGCCCATGAGATTGCTCTTAGGTCTAGAGGGACACCGCGTATCGCCAACCGTCTGCTCCGTCGAGTGCGTGACTATGCCGAGGTGAAGTCTGATGGCGTGGTGAGTAAGGACATCGCAGATCAGGCGTTAAATATGCTAAATGTAGACAGCAGTGGCTTTGATCATTTAGATCGCCGCTTATTATTGGCAATGATTGAGCGCTTTGATGGCGGGCCGGTGGGTGTAGACAGTTTGGCGGCGGCAATAAGCGAAGAGCGCGGCACCATCGAAGATGTATTAGAACCCTATTTGATTCAGCAGGGCTTTATCATGCGCACGCCAAGAGGGCGGGTGGTAACCAATCATGCTTACCGGCATTTTGGCTTGGAATTGCCGAAAAACGGCGATATTACCGAAAATGGCGGCGAGCGCTGATGGAATTCAAAATGCCGCTACGGGTCTACATGGAAGACACGGATGCTGGCGGTATCGTTTTTTATGTTAATTACTTAAAATTTTTTGAGCGTGCCCGTACAGAATACATGCGCGCCCTAGGCTTTCATAAAGCGGCGTTTATTGACGAGTCCTTGATGTTTGTTGTGACCGAGCTAACGACAAAATATTTGCGGCCAGCTATGTTGGATGAGCAACTAATTGCGAGTGCCAAGGTCATAGCGGCGGCAAAAGCGTCATTGAGCTTTGAGCAGAAAATTTATCGTGGCGATGAAGTTTTATGTCATGGCCAGGTTAAGTTGGCCTGTGTAGACAAGCTAACTTTAAAACCAAAGCGTTTACCGGAAGCATTGTTATCAGTGCTTACTCTTTAAAAACATATAGTGTGAAAACAAGAAACGACGGGAGTTAACTGTGGGACAAGAGCTTTCCATTTGGCATTTAGTTAGCCAAGCCAGTTTGTTTGTGCAGCTTATTATGCTGATTTTACTGCTGGCCTCGGTAGTGTCGTGGTATCAAATTGCCCAGCGGGTGATGTATTTCAATCAAGCGCAGACTGAAATAGCCCGTTTTGAATCGCGATTTTGGTCGGGTACGGATTTGAATACCCTGTATACCGAGGGCGGTGACAAACGCGTTGTGATGGGTATGGAAAGTGTGTTCCGTGCTGGATTTAAAGAATTTACGCGTTTGGCAAAGAAAAAGCTCGACTCTGACGCCATGATGGAGGCTTGTCAGCGCTCTATGCGCGTTGCGCTTTCTCGTGAAGAAGAGGCGATGGAGCACGGTCTGCCGTTTTTGGCCACCGTTGGCTCAACCAGTCCTTACGTCGGTCTGCTGGGAACTGTGTGGGGAATTATGGGCTCCTTCCACGGCCTTGGCCAAGTGCAGCAAGCCACCTTGGCAACCGTTGCACCGGGTATTTCAGAGGCTTTGGTGGCAACGGCAATGGGTTTGATCGCGGCGATTCCAGCCGTTGTGTCATATAACCGCTTTTCTGCCAAAGTGGACTCTTTTGCTGGTAAGTACGACACCTTCTCTGAAGAGTTCTCTAGCATTCTGCATCGCCAGATTCATTCGCGAGATTAGGAGCACTGGCTATGTCTCGGCGAAATAAACGCAAACCCATGTCAGACATCAATGTGGTTCCTTATATTGATGTCATGCTGGTGTTATTGATTGTATTTATGGTGACGGCGCCCTTGCTAGTGCAGGGTGTGCAGGTAGATCTGCCGCAAGCATCCACTGAACCGGTTCCGCAAACCGACGACGACCCTATTGTGGTCTCGGTGGATAAAGCGGGCAAATATTATGTAACGCTTGGTGATCCTGAAAAGCAAGGTGAGCCGGTAGAGCTGGCAGAAATTGGTGATAAATTAGGCAAGATATTACGCAATAAACCAAAGACTCCTGTCATGGTAAAAGGTGATGGCGCGGTGGATTACGCTAGTGTTGTTGCTGCAATGGCGGCCCTGCAGGGCGCTGGTGCGACGTCGATCGGCTTAATTACCGAGGAACCACAGTCGCGCAGCGGAGCGAAATAAGCGCGATGAATGATATTAAATTGGTGCCGGCGGCGGTAACGGTAGTTTTACATGGCGTGGCCATTGGCTTTTTATTATTTGGGATACCCAAGGACAGCCGAGTTATTGAGCTGAAAGCCAAGCCTTTAGCAATTCAGGCCAAGCTGGTGCTTGAGAAACCGGTGTCGCGTCCTGCTAAGCCTGCTCCGGCGCCGAAGCCAACACCTAAGCCTGTGGTAAAACCGGAGCCAAAGCCAGAACCGGTGAAAAAGCCCGAGCCCAAACCAGAGGTGAAAAAGCCAGCGCCAAAACCGGCGCCAAAGCCCAAGCCCAAAGGGCCGACGCCGGAAGAAATTCGCAAGAAGAAGGCTGAGGAAAAGGCGCGGGAAGAGGCTAAGCAGCGTGCCCTGGAAGAGGAGATACGGCGCCAGCAGCAAAAAGAGCTGGCAGATGCCCTGGCCTCGGAAGATGATTTGGTAGAAGAAGGCGAGCTCGCCTCTACTTATGGTGATTTGATTCAAAAATTGATTCAAGATAATTGGTCTAGGCCATTGTCTGCCCGCAACGGTATGCAGGCGACTATTCAGATCATGACCACACCGACAGGTGAAATTGTAGGCCATCAAATTATTAAAAGTAGCGGTGATCAGGCGTTTGATTTGTCGGTAACAAGGGCGGTGACGCGCTTAGGAAGAATTGACGAGCTAGCTAAGCTGGCTAAAGAAGATATGCGCGCCTATGAGAAGAACTTTCGGCGCTTTAATATTAATTTCTCACCCCAAGATTTGAGGCGGTAATGTTGATACGAATTATTACAGCACTAATATTTTTGGCGGCCAGCAGCGTGTCTATGGCTGATCTCACCATTGAAATAAATAAGGGCAAGGATGACCCCGTGCCAATAGCGATAGTGCCGTTTGGTTGGCAGCCGGGTTTGACGGTGGCGGAAGATATTGCGTCTATTGTAGAAAGTGATCTTCACCGCAGTGGCCAGTTTGCTCCCCTGAGTCGTACCGATATGTTGGGGCGGCCACGCAACTCGACGGAAGTATATTACCGAGATTGGAAAAGCCTCGGTGTTGATTACGTTGTAGTAGGTACGCTTTCCCAAGAGGTTACCGGCACCGTAACAGCAAATTACGAGCTTTTAGACGTAAATACCCAGCGCGTAATACTCACTGGCAAGGAATCGGTAAGTATCGATAAGCCTCGTTATCTCGCGCATACCGTTAGCGACAAAATATATGAAAAACTCACAAATATTCGTGGTGCTTTTCGTACTCAATTGCTTTATGTTTCCGCTGTTCGCGAAGGGGGTAACCGAACCCGCTTCCGTTTGCTGAAAAGCGATATCGATGGAGCCAATGAATCGGTGTTATTTGACAGTCGAGAGCCAATTATGGCGCCGACGTGGTCACCCGATGGTCAGAAAATTGCCTACGTATCTTTTGAAACAACGCGTCCTGCTATTTATATACAGGACCTGCGAACTAATGCGCGTACACAACTTACGTCATTTAAGGGTTTGAATGGTGCTCCCGCTTTTTCACCAGATGGAGCAAAAATGGCGATGGTGTTGTCAAAGGATGGCAGCCCCGACATATATGTAATGGATTTGGCGAGTGGTGATTTACAAAGAGTGACAAATCACTTTGCTATAGACACCGAGCCAGCTTGGATGCCGGACGGAAAGTCGATTGTATTTACCTCTGACCGCGGCGGTAAACCTCAGATTTACAAGGTTAACGTGAGTAGTGGTGCAGTGGAACGGGTTACATTTGATGGTGACTATAATGCCAGGGCGAGGGTGCTGGCAGATGGTTTAGGCTTAGTCATGGTACATAGAGAGAATGGTAATTTTCACATTGCGGTCATGGATTTGAAACGCAACCGTGTCGAAATTCTCACTACGACTAATTTGGACGAGTCACCTAGTGTGGCGCCAAACGCCAGTATGTTATTGTACGCTACGCAGTATGATGGCAAGGGGGTCTTGGCGGCAGTATCGATAGACGGCGGTGTGAAGTACAGATTGCCGTCGCGATTCGGGGATGTGCGCGAACCGGCTTGGTCGCCTTTTCTTCAATGAAGTAGAAGCCGGAAAATGAAATACCGACCAGACAATGGATATTGTATGGTCGGAAATGTTTAAACAAAACTTGACGGGAAAATGCCATGAAATACCAAGCAAAAAATATGTTTTTGGGTGTAGCTTTCTTCAGCGCGTTGTTGGCTGGTTGTGCTTCAACTGACACTGATGCTAGCGGCCAGGAAGGCGCTGACAAAGTAAGTACGTACACAGAATCAACTGATTCTATGAACGATTCGTACAACACTGACGACATGGCGAACCTCGAAACTGTATTTTATTTCGAATTCGACCAAGCAACTTTGACTGTGAAAGCTCGTAAAGCGTTGGACGCGCAAATTGCACGTCTGAAAAAGACCACTGGCCCAGTGCGCCTGGAAGGTCATGCTGACGAACGCGGTACTCGTGAGTACAATATAGCCTTGGCTGAGCGTCGTGCAATTTCAGTTGCTGATTACATGGCAATTAATGGCATTCCACGCTACCGTATAGAAACTGTTAGCTACGGTGAAGAGCGTCCAGTTGCATTCGGTCAATCTGAATCAACGTACTCGCAAAACCGTCGCGTAGAACTGAAGTAATTAGAAAAGGCGTACTGATGCAGTTTATAAAACCACTGTTTTTGCTGCTGCCGGCAGCGTGTTTGTCGGCGCAACTTTGGGCGCAAGCCCCAGTTGTTGATGTAAGTTCCTCTCGGTCTGATGCGCAATCAGGTCGGGGTATGGAAGGGGAAATGTATCAGCAGCTGCAACTGCTGCGCCAAGAAATTATGGCGCTGCGGGGAACAGTGGAAGAACAAGGGCATCAGTTACGCCAGCTTAAACAGCAGAGTTTAGATCGCTATATTGATATTGATCGCCGATTAGGCGCTGGTGGAAGTGCCAATAGCGCGATGGGCGATACCACTGAAATTGATCCAAGCATGACGTCGCCTACTGGCGATGCAGAAATGCCTGAATCAAGCAACCAAAATGCCCCAGCGGCAACAGCTGCTGCATCGGGTTCTTCATTTGTTCTCGATGGCAATGAGTCATCCGATTACGCAACAGCCTATGATTTGGTGAAAAGCGCTTCATATGGCCAAGCAATTGAGGCTTTTTTAGCCTATGCAGAAAAATATCCTGCGGGGCGTTACACGCCAAACGCATGGTATTGGCTCGGCGAGTTATACGTCGCTATTAAACCTCAAAATTTACCCGCTTCTACCGAAGCATTTCAGCGCCTGCTGACCGATTATCCCGATCATGGCAAAGTCCCTGCAGCCATGTATAAATTGGGTACCGTGTATTTCCTAAATGGCGACAAGAAAAAGTCGCAGGAAATGCTGACCCATGTCATTGATCGTTATGGTAATACCGGAAACTCTGCGGTAAATAAATCGCGCGAATTTCTCCGTAAGAATTTTTGATTTTCGCGGAGCAAGGCTTACGCGGCTGATCTCCGGTAAAAATCCAGCATCCGGTAGCCAGCCTGCATGAACGCAAATACCCTACGCATCACTGAAATCTTTTATTCTCTTCAGGGTGAATCTCGTACCTTGGGCTTACCTACGGTGTTTGTGCGCCTGACGGGCTGCCCATTACGTTGTGTTTACTGTGACACCGAATATGCCTTTCATGGCGGTGAGCGCCGTCAATTGGACGACATCTTAAAAGAAGTCGCCTCGTATAAGCCTCGTTATGTTTGTGTGACCGGTGGCGAACCCCTAGCTCAGCCAGAGTGCCATACACTGCTTTCGGCATTATGTGATGCGGGTTATCAAGTGTCGCTAGAGACAAGTGGTGCATTGAGCGTTGCCCAAGTCGACCCTCGCGTTTCAAAAGTGATGGATTTAAAAACACCAGCTTCCGGTGAAGTACATCGCAATCTTATGGATAATATCGCCTTCATCACTGCTCACGACCAAATTAAATTCGTGCTCTGTGATCGTGAAGATTACGACTGGGCGCGCTTTCAGTTAGATACCCACAAATTGTCAGAAAAAGCAGGGGAGGTGCTGTTTTCCCCGAGCTTTGGCCAGTTAAGCGCGACTGATTTGGCTAACTGGATTGTGGAAGACAATCTACCGGTGCGTTTTCAAATGCAATTACATAAATTACTGTGGAATGACGCTGCAGGACATTGAATAAGTGCGCCTGAGTGGCGCGGAAGCAGAAGTAGAGGAATAGTTTTGGCAAAAAAAGCGGTAGTACTGGTATCTGGCGGATTAGACAGCGCAACAGTGCTTGCTCAGGCGGTAGCGGCAGGCTACGAGTGCTACGCCCTAGCATTTGACTACGGTCAGCGTCACCGCGCCGAATTGGTAGCCGCTAAGCGGGTTGCCGAAACTGGTGGGGCGACAGAGTTTAAAGTCATACGATTAGATCTAAGCAGTATTGGCGGCTCAGCATTAACCGACATGAATATTGCTGTACCTGACGCTGGTGCTACAGGTATTCCTGTCACCTATGTTCCAGCAAGGAATACGGTCTTTTTGTCTATCGCGCTAGGTTGGGCGGAGGTTTTGGATGCGGACGATATCTTTATTGGTGTGAATGCCGTGGACTACTCGGGCTACCCCGACTGTCGTCCAGCGTTTATCGACGCATTTGAAACACTAGCGAATGTCGCGACCAAGGCCGGAGTGGAGGGACACGGTATGCAGATCCACACACCGCTGATGACTTTAAGTAAGGCTGAGATTGTAAAGGCCGGCACTGCTCTTGGTGTCGATTATGCGCAAACTGTGTCGTGTTATAGCGCGAATGACGACGGCGAGGCCTGTGGGCGTTGCGATAGCTGCTTTCTCCGGCGAGAGGGGTTTGAACAGGCCGGCATAAACGATCCAACACGATATAGCAAGCAGTAATATATCTGTATTTTTTATGCGTAGGTGCTTGTTTTTTATTTAGAAATCCGTATTATAAGCGCCTCTTTCGGGGCCGTTAGCTCAGTGGTAGAGCAGTTGGCTTTTAACCAATTGGTCGATGGTTCGAATCCATCACGGCCCACCATCAAATTCCGAAGAAAATCAAAGCGTTGCAGATGTGCAGCGCTTTTTTTTCGTCTCTACTTTTAGTTTTTATAGTGTCTGTGACGGATCTGTGACAGATCCGTGCCAAATCTGTGTAAGCGCTCAATAAACCCCATCTAATAATTTCGTCGCGGTAGATTTACTCTTCAGTTTTAAGCTGAGGAGTCGTCCATGAACACAATCAACAAAACACAATTCTGGCAAGACCACGTCTCTGCTTGGCAAGGCAGCAACCTATCTCAAGCTGCGTATTGCAAGCAGCATGAGATCAAGTTTCACAACTTTGCTTATTGGCGTAATCGGCTGAGCCCCGCAAAAGAACCGGCTGCGAAATTAATGAAGCTGGGCGGTATGCCGACCTCATCTCGTATGATCATGAATTTGCCGCTGGGCGTTCGATTGGAATTATCCGCCAACGATTTGCCTGTTGTCTTGCCCGTGGTACTACATATCCTGCGGGAGTCGAACTGATGCTGCGGCCGACCTCCCATGTTGAGGTCTATTTGTACATGGCTCCGGTGGATATGCGCAAGTCCATCAACGGATTGGCCGCGCTGGTTGAAACCGAGCTGGCGCTCTCGCCGATGATGGAGGTGCTATTTGTATTTTGTAATCGTGGCCGGGATAAAATCAAACTTCTGTATTGGGAGCGAAACGGTTTTGTGGTCTGGTATAAGCGCCTAGAAAAGCAGCGCTTTAAATGGCCTCGCCAATGCGAATCCGGCTATGAATTACGCGATGGTCGCGACTTAAACTTTTTGCTTGATGGCTTGGATATTTGGCGCAATAAACCGCATGAAACCTTGTATTTTGATTCGGTTAGCTGACTCACTTTTGATATAATACACAGCATGACACCGCCTCCCACCAACACACTTCCCGATGATATTTCTGCACTCAAAGCTTTGCTGTTTGAGAAAGAACTTCGCCTCAATGAGAAGGATAAACGCATCTCGTTACTCGAAGAGCAAGTGCGTTTACTCAGGCATAAACGCTTTGCGGCCAGTAGCGAGAAGTCGGACGAACAGGCCGAGCTGTTTAATGAAGCCGAAGCGGCTGAGCCTGCTTCTGAAGACGACCTTAGCGAAAACACGGATGACGCCGAAACCGAAACGATCCAATACGAGCGTCGCAAATCTCGTGGTCGTAAATCGTTGCCTGCTGACTTGCCTCGCGTCCGTATCGAACATGACCTGTCTGATGTAGAGAAAGTCTGTGACTGCGGTTGTGCGCTAACGCATATTGGCGAAGACACCAGCGAGCAGTTGGATATCATTCCCGCAACCGTCCAAGTCTTAGTACACGCCCGACTGAAATACGCCTGCAAAGCGTGTGAGTCGACAGTATGTACCGCCGCATTACCCGCACAGCCCATTCCAAAGAGCAATGCGAGCCCAGGCCTACTGGCGTATATCGCTACCGCGAAATACCAAGATGCGCTGCCGCTGCACCGCCAAGAAGCCATCTTCAAACGGATGGAAATTGATATCCCCCGCAACACCCTCGCGAATTGGATGATGCGCAGCGGCGAATTGATCGCGCCACTCATCACCCAGCTTGATCACGAGCTTCGCCGAGGCAAAATCATCCAGTGCGACGAAACGCCGCTTCAGGTATTAAACGAACCGGACAGGCCCGCGAGTAGCCAATCGTATATGTGGGTCAGGCGTAGTGGCGCCCCAGATCACCCCATCGTGTTGTATGACTATGCGCCGAGTCGCGCTGGCAGCGTGGCGAAGAACTTACTCACGGGTTTTAGTGGTTATCTGCAAACCGATGACTATGCAGGCTACCATGCCGTCGGCCGCCAAGAAGATATTAGCCATGTGGGGTGCTGGGCACACGCACGCCGTAAATTCATTGATGCCCAAAAGGCGGCTATCTCCAAAGACAAAAAGACTACCCGCACCGGCAAGGCCGATGTGGCCATTAACTATATTGCCAAGCTGTATGCTATCGAAAAGCAGGCGAAGGACGCGAGCAGCGAAGCCCGTCACCAGCTGCGACAAGACAAAAGCGTTCCGATCCTCAATGCCCTTAGGGAGTGGTTGGACAAAACTTTACACAGTACCTTGCCCAAAGGCCTGCTGGGTACCGCACTGGGTTATCTCAATAAAAATTGGGAAAAGTTGATTCGATACACGGAAGATGGTGACGTGAATATTGATAACAACCTTGCCGAGAATGCCATCCGGCCTTTTGTTATAGGTCGCAAGAACTGGCTGTTTAGCGCAACGCCTAGAGGTGCTCATACCAGCGCCGCTATTTATAGTTTAATCGAAACGGCAAAAGCCAATGGCCTTGAGCCTTACGTGTATTTGTGCAAAGTCTTTAATCAATTACCAAGTATGACAACAACCGAAGAATTACAGGCATTGTTGCCGTGGGCAAACGCCTAATACAGAAAAGTAGCAGGAAGGCAGTCGCCTTCTTGGCAACGCCATCCAATCCCTTGCTGCCCCTCATCCTTGAGATTACCTTCCATGCTGTAGACTCATCCAGAGCCTGTAGAAAACTATAGGTGCATTATCTGAGTTTGCAAATAATTAATTGGGCGGGGTTTGTTGAGCGCTTAC
>NZ_PQGG01000036.1 GCF_002915595.1 Zhongshania marina | reverse complement strand
GTAAGCGCTCAATAAACCCCATCTAATAATTTCGTCGCGGTAGATTTACTCTTCAGTTTTAAGCTGAGGAGTCGTCCATGAACACAATCAACAAAACACAATTCTGGCAAGACCACGTCTCTGCTTGGCAAGGCAGCAACCTATCTCAAGCTGCGTATTGCAAGCAGCATGAGATCAAGTTTCACAACTTTGCTTATTGGCGTAATCGGCTGAGCCCCGCAAAAGAACCGGCTGCGAAATTAATGAAGCTGGGCGGTATGCCGACCTCATCTCGTATGATCATGAATTTGCCGCTGGGCGTTCGATTGGAATTATCCGCCAACGATTTGCCTGTTGTCTTGCCCGTGGTACTACATATCCTGCGGGAGTCGAACTGATGCTGCGGCCGACCTCCCATGTTGAGGTCTATTTGTACATGGCTCCGGTGGATATGCGCAAGTCCATCAACGGATTGGCCGCGCTGGTTGAAACCGAGCTGGCGCTCTCGCCGATGATGGAGGTGCTATTTGTATTTTGTAATCGTGGCCGGGATAAAATCAAACTTCTGTATTGGGAGCGAAACGGTTTTGTGGTCTGGTATAAGCGCCTAGAAAAGCAGCGCTTTAAATGGCCTCGCCAATGCGAATCCGGCTATGAATTACGCGATGGTCGCGACTTAAACTTTTTGCTTGATGGCTTGGATATTTGGCGCAATAAACCGCATGAAACCTTGTATTTTGATTCGGTTAGCTGACTCACTTTTGATATAATACACAGCATGACACCGCCTCCCACCAACACACTTCCCGATGATATTTCTGCACTCAAAGCTTTGCTGTTTGAGAAAGAACTTCGCCTCAATGAGAAGGATAAACGCATCTCGTTACTCGAAGAGCAAGTGCGTTTACTCAGGCATAAACGCTTTGCGGCCAGTAGCGAGAAGTCGGACGAACAGGCCGAGCTGTTTAATGAAGCCGAAGCGGCTGAGCCTGCTTCTGAAGACGACCTTAGCGAAAACACGGATGACGCCGAAACCGAAACGATCCAATACGAGCGTCGCAAATCTCGTGGTCGTAAATCGTTGCCTGCTGACTTGCCTCGCGTCCGTATCGAACATGACCTGTCTGATGTAGAGAAAGTCTGTGACTGCGGTTGTGCGCTAACGCATATTGGCGAAGACACCAGCGAGCAGTTGGATATCATTCCCGCAACCGTCCAAGTCTTAGTACACGCCCGACTGAAATACGCCTGCAAAGCGTGTGAGTCGACAGTATGTACCGCCGCATTACCCGCACAGCCCATTCCAAAGAGCAATGCGAGCCCAGGCCTACTGGCGTATATCGCTACCGCGAAATACCAAGATGCGCTGCCGCTGCACCGCCAAGAAGCCATCTTCAAACGGATGGAAATTGATATCCCCCGCAACACCCTCGCGAATTGGATGATGCGCAGCGGCGAATTGATCGCGCCACTCATCACCCAGCTTGATCACGAGCTTCGCCGAGGCAAAATCATCCAGTGCGACGAAACGCCGCTTCAGGTATTAAACGAACCGGACAGGCCCGCGAGTAGCCAATCGTATATGTGGGTCAGGCGTAGTGGCGCCCCAGATCACCCCATCGTGTTGTATGACTATGCGCCGAGTCGCGCTGGCAGCGTGGCGAAGAACTTACTCACGGGTTTTAGTGGTTATCTGCAAACCGATGACTATGCAGGCTACCATGCCGTCGGCCGCCAAGAAGATATTAGCCATGTGGGGTGCTGGGCACACGCACGCCGTAAATTCATTGATGCCCAAAAGGCGGCTATCTCCAAAGACAAAAAGACTACCCGCACCGGCAAGGCCGATGTGGCCATTAACTATATTGCCAAGCTGTATGCTATCGAAAAGCAGGCGAAGGACGCGAGCAGCGAAGCCCGTCACCAGCTGCGACAAGACAAAAGCGTTCCGATCCTCAATGCCCTTAGGGAGTGGTTGGACAAAACTTTACACAGTACCTTGCCCAAAGGCCTGCTGGGTACCGCACTGGGTTATCTCAATAAAAATTGGGAAAAGTTGATTCGATACACGGAAGATGGTGACGTGAATATTGATAACAACCTTGCCGAGAATGCCATCCGGCCTTTTGTTATAGGTCGCAAGAACTGGCTGTTTAGCGCAACGCCTAGAGGTGCTCATACCAGCGCCGCTATTTATAGTTTAATCGAAACGGCAAAAGCCAATGGCCTTGAGCCTTACGTGTATTTGTGCAAAGTCTTTAATCAATTACCAAGTATGACAACAACCGAAGAATTACAGGCATTGTTGCCGTGGGCAAACGCCTAATACAGAAAAGTAGCAGGAAGGCAGTCGCCTTCTTGGCAACGCCATCCAATCCCTTGCTGCCCCTCATCCTTGAGATTACCTTCCATGCTGTAGACTCATCCAGAGCCTGTAGAAAACTATAGGTGCATTATCTGAGTTTGCAAATAATTAATTGGGCGGGGTTTGTTGAGCGCTTACTGTTCTTTGAACAATATAGCCATGAACCCTATATTGCGACGTTACGATTTTGGATCTCAATATTAAAGGACAAGCAGGCAAATTTAAGTCAAATAGAACAACGCATGCCATTGGGCTACGCGGCGCTGAATGTAATGGAATCCCATTTAAAAGATCGCGATTTTTTTGCTGGGAACGCTTACAGCGTGGCGGATATTGCCTTATATGCATACACCCATGTGGCGGAAGAGGGCGAGTACGACCTGTCAACCTACAAGCATATAAAGCGGTGGTTTAGCCGAATAGAATCGCAGGCGGCTTATATGCCTATTGTCAAAATCTAATAATGCCTTGGGTCTTATTAATTTATTTGCTCGCTTTGTGCGCCCGCACAAATTCGATACCGCGGCGCTCGGCGCTGCCTGCCATCGCGTAGGTCAATATGTGCCCTAAAAAATTCACGGTATACGTTTCTACGGGAATGTCTTTTTGCCTTAGAGCATCTGCCATTAACGCCATTTGCTCTGGTTCGACTAGGGTGTCCCATTGCCCGTGGTATAAAAATACCGGTGGTGAATTTTTAGTGACGTGGTTGACGGGGGAAGCGTCTACCCATTCTGCCTTAGCTTTCGCCATAGGCTCGCCAATAAGCTTTAGTACCAGTGGTGAGTTGGGCCAGCGAGTCAGGTCGGCGGGAGTGCCGCCGGCGACGATGCTGCGTAATTGCGGCGCATCTTGTCGGTCTAATCCGGCCATCAATATTAAATGGGCCCCCGCAGAGTAACCCCAGCCACTGATATTACTGCTATCAATTTCATATTTGTCTGCGTGCTGATATAGCCACGCGAGGGCATCTGACACGTCATTCATTTGCGCAGGGTGTCGGCTTTCGGGTGCGAGTCGGTAGGTAATGTTGTAGACGACAAATCCCGCGCGGGCGAGCTTGGCGCTAATGCCTTCCATTTTGCCGCTACGGTTTGTCCAGCCGCCGCCGTGTACGACAACAACGGCGGGCTTATTGCCGGCTATATTGGGAATATACATATCGCCGCCCAGCGATTGGCCATCGATTTTCTTATAGACCACATTTTCAATTTTTTGAACGTCGGCGGATTTATTAAAGGCCAGTGTGGAGCAGCCGAGAATAAATAGAATGGCTGTAAAGATAAGGAAGATTTTCATAAGTTATGGTCTTAATCTAGATATCGGTGGCGCATGTATATGCGTGAATAGTCCAGTTTACGGATATTAGCTGCGACTGGATTTTGCAGGGGGTTTACTAAGCGTAGCTCTATTTCGGTTTTTACCCGCAATACGGAGCAAGCGCAGAAAGCTTGGGTATTCTAAATGATTCGCTGCTTTGCATGCCGCGGCGTGGCGCAGCCCGTCGCGGATGGCGCTTAACTCAGCGATTTTGTTATCTAGCTCATTCGCTTTCTCTAGCAATTGGCCGCGATCAATTTCTGGTCCGCGCTGAGTAAACATCCCGCGTATATCATCTAAGGAGAAGCCAGCCTTTTTGCCTAAAGAGATTAGCGCTAACTCCTGAAGTACTTTAGGCTGAAATAGTCGTCTTAAGCCCTTACGACCACTAGATTGGATTAGTCCGATTTCCTCGTAATACCTGAGAGTAGATGGGGCTAATCCCGAGGCTTTTGCCACTTCGCCAATATCCACGGTTTTCCTCTTGACTTAAAGTCGACTTGAACTTGTATGCTATCTTTCGTACTTGCTATTCACAAGCAAGTTTATTGATGGGATGAATAGTTTAGGGGGCGTATATGGATGCAGAATTTTGGCATAGTCGATGGAGTGCAAAGGAGATTGGTTTTCACCAAGAGCAGGGGAATCCATTATTAAAAGCGCATTTCAGCCAACTTGCCTTGTCGGCGGGTGACCGGGTGTTTATTCCGTTATGCGGTAAGACCAAGGACATTGCCTGGTTGTTGGCAAATAATTACCGCGTTGTTGGTGCAGAGCTAAGTGAAATAGCAGTAAAAGAATTGTTTGCTGAGCTGGGGGTGACTGCTCAGGTCAAGCCAGTAGGTAAATTGCTGCATTATTCTGCTAGCAATATAGATATTTATCTTGGCGATATTTTTGAATTGAACGCAGAGATACTTCAGTCGGTAGATGCTATATATGATCGCGCTGCCTTAGTGGCCCTGCCATTTGCAATGCGATGTAAATATACCCAGCTCCTTAAGGATATTTCACACCACGCGCAGCAGTTGGTGATTTGCTTTGAGTATGATCAGAGTGTGCATGATGGCCCACCTTTTTCTGTGACTAAAAAAGAGCTGCATGACCATTACGAAGAACACTACGCCATTGCGTGCGTGGAGCGTATTGCTGTGGCGGGTGGCTTAAAAGGGCAGGTTAAGGCTGAGGAGGTGGTGTACCTGCTAAGGCCAGAAGTTGATAGGCCTTAGCAGTCATTGCTGGAATTAAATGTATTTTAAAACCAGACCGAGTATTTTGCGGATACGCGGCGTGTAAGGGGGGAAGAACATCTTCGCGGTCATATAGTGCGAGCGCACAATGGCGCGCTCGTGGGCAAAGGCGCGAATACCCCACTCGCCGTGATAGCTGCCGATTCCCGAATTATTGACGCCGCCAAAGGGCAGGTTTTGATCTAAGAAATGCGCGGCAATATGATTTACGCAGGTGCCACCTGCGGTGGTTTCGGCAATAATTCTATCTGCATTATTTTTGTTTCTGCTCCATATATACAGCGCCAATGGTTTGGGCTGGCTGTTGATTTTATTAATCACTTCATCCAAAGCGTTATAGGAAATGAGTGGCAGTAGTGGGCCAAAAATTTCTTCTTGCATGATGCGGGCATGGTCTGGAATATCGCTTAGCAGAGTCGGTGAAATAAAGTTGGTGTCTAAATCAACTGCACCGCCGTAAACCACTTTCGCGCCGTGTTCTTTCGCATCCTGCAGTAAACCATTTACCCGCTCGGTGTGGCGACGGTTAATAATACGAGCTAGCTGGCTGGTTTTGGCTGCCATGCCTTCGCCATACCATTCGTTCATCGCATTGGTGATCGCGTGGGTGAAGTCTTGCATCACCGACTGGTGAACGTAAATGTGGTCGGGTGCGATGCAGGTCTGGCCATTGTTGATGTACTTACCCCATGCGATGGTTCGTGCGGCTAATTCTAGGTCGGCGGTTTCGTCGATAATAATCGGCGATTTTCCACCCAGTTCCAAGGTGACACTACTTAGGTGTTTCGCCGCTGCGCTCATTACAATTTTGCCGATATTGGGCGCTCCGGTAAAAAACATGTGGTCGAAGGGCAGGTCTAATAAGGCGGATGCAACACTCGCGTCACCCTCAATGATGGCGACTTCATTTTCATCAAAGCAGCTATTAACGATACTCACCAACACCTTAGAAAAGTTGGGTGCCATTTCAGAGGTTTTAATAATAACGGTATTGCCGCAGGCAATAGCCGGCACCAATGGGCCCAGACAAAGGGTGACCGGATAATTCCACGGCGCAATAATCAGGCAGCGACCACGGGCTTCGTATTGGGTGTAAGAGCTGCTGCCAAACATCATCGCCGACATTTTTGCGCGGCGGGGTTTTAGCCACTTTTTAAGGTGCTTGCAGTGGTCAGAAATTTCCATAATCACTGGCATTAATTCGGTGAATTCGACTTCGGCGGGGCTGCGCCCAAAGTCTTTTTGTGCTGCGTCGATGATTGCTTGCTGGTGATCCATGATCACGCTGCGCAGGCGCTTTAGTTTAGCGATTCGTTCCTCGGTACTGGATTTTCTAAGCGCGATAGCGGTTTTGGCCTGCCCAGAAAATATCTGCTGTATCCGCGAATTTAGCTCTGGCGTTAAGCAGCCAAGCTTGCTCGTGTGCTGATTAGTTTGGGTGTTGGTACTGCGCGCGTTTTCCATAGTAGATCCGAATTAATTGCCGTCTGAAATTGGTATAGATGGGTAGGCTACATCATGAGGGCTGCTGATCGTGGTGTTCTCGTCGATTAAGACGAAATTACATAAAAGGTTATTAATTTCCGTCGGCGGCGTCATTTTAAGAATTGAGTACGCGACTCACAGCGGGATATTTCGAAGAGGTGTCTTTGACTTATTAATGATATGGTATATCATATCTCTAATGTTGGCGGGTGACGACTAGGTCTATAGGAATATTTTACGAGGCAGACTGGACCTAATTTGGCGAATGTTTGCAATCGCATTATTGGAGAGAAAAATGAAATACAAGCTATTGCTTGGTGTCCTTGCGCTGGCCTCTATAAAGGCTTATGCCGTAGAGGGCGTTGTAGTGAATGATAGGGGAGCGCCGGTTGCGGGGGCCATCGTTAAAGGGCTTAGCTCTGCTCAGGCAGTTGTTACTGACGAGCAAGGTCGATTTTTTTTGCAGGGTGATAGCAATGAAATTCATGTGATGGCGGCGGGATATAGCCACCGTATGCTACATCTACATGAGCAAGAAGATGGGGCTATTGTGGTCACCCTATCGAATACCGTTATCGAGCAAGTCGATGTCATTGGCTTGCCGGTTCACGCCTCTGTTATTGAATCGTCTGTACCGGTTACGGTGTTGAGTGGTGACGCCTTGCGCAGACAGCAGGCCGCGACCTTGGGCGATAGTTTGGGTCGCCAGCCCGGTGTAAACACCAATTTTCATGGCTCAGTTGCGAGCACGCCGGTAATACGTGGCCTAAGCGGGCCACGGGTTTTAATTACCCAGAATAACTTGGATGTGAGTGATGTGTCGCGGGTGGGGCCAGATCATTCGGTGGCATCCGAGGTGTCAACCGCCCAGCAGTTGGAAGTATTACGCGGCCCTGCAACTTTGTTCTACGGCAGTGGCGCGATCGGCGGTGTTGTAAATGTGGTGGATAGACGGGTGCCCATTAGCTCTGAAACCCGTGGTGAAGTTTTATTGAGCCGAGAATCCGTCGATAAGCAAAATCTGGCGTCGTTTAATGCCAGCAGTGGTACGGACAATTTTGCATTTTATGTCGATGGGTTCAGCCGGGAATCAGATGACTATGATGTACCAGTTGCGCTGGATGGGGAGAAGACTGTTGCCAATAGCGATGAGGAATCGAGTGGTTATACCTTGGGCAGCAGCTATTTATTGGACAATGGCTATGTTGGTATTTCAGTAGGTCGTTTAGACAGAGAATACGGAATCCCTGGCCATAGTCACGGAGGGCATGAGGGCGAAGAAGAGGGTGTATACGCTGATTTAGAACAGGACAGGTACCAATTAATAAGTGAAATAAACCTAGATTCACCATGGCTAAACGCCATTCACACCCGAGCCTCCTACACAGATTATAGCCATTCTGAAATTGAGGGTGGCGTGGTAGGTACGCAGTTTTTCAATCAAAGCTCAGAGTTGCGGGTAGATTTATTTCACCGAGAGTTGGCGCATTGGAAGGGGGCAATAAATTTACATTATAAAAATAGTGAAGTTGAGGCTGAGGGTGAAGAGGCATTTACACCGCCGTCAGAATCCGAAACCTTCGCACTGGCGCTAATGGAAGAGCGGCACTTTGGTGATGTGTTAGTGCAAATGGGTGCGCGTATAGAACATGTTACCGTAAGTGCAGATAGGGTGTTGTTGCCGAGTATTGAGGTGCACGGGCACGATGCCGAGGAGGAACACCACGACCACGGCGATGAAGTAAGCCGCGTATTTGCAGTAGATCATGACTTCAGTCCATTCAGTGTATCGCTGGGCGCTGTGTGGGATTTTATGCCCGGTTATAACCTCGGTATTTCGGTTTCGCGGTCTCAGCGCGCGCCGTCAGCGTCAGAGTTATTATCATTTGGTCCTCATATTGGTACGGGCGCCTATGAGGTGGGGGCACTGTTTGCACTGCATGAAGAGGATGGCGAGCTGCATTTTGCTTTAAGCGATTCTGATTTCGAGCTAGAAACCTCAAATAATATCGACCTAACTTTTCGTAAGCACGAAGGTGATGTCGGAATTATTTTAAATTTCTTTTATAACCAAATTGACGACTACTATTACCAAGGTGCAACAGGCTTATTCGCTGAGAGTGGGCACGACCACGATCACGGCGGCGAAGGCGAGCACGAAGATGAATTACCTGTGTATCTGTTTAGTCATGCAGACGCGGAATTCTATGGCTTCGAAGCTCAGGGAATCTGGAAACTAAATCAGCATTGGCAAACCACTGTGTTTTCCGACTATGTTCACGCAGAGCTGAGTGACGGCACAGTGCTGCCGCGAACACCGCCATTACGTTTTGGTGCGGACTTGGAGTATAGCGGTGAGCGCACTAGCGCAACGCTAAGTTGGACGCGGTATGCCAAGCAGAGCGATGTGGCGGATTTGGAAACGACCACCGACGGCTACGACATGGTTGATGCAAGCGTAAGCTACCGGCTGCCAATAGGTTCTAAAGACGTAACGCTATTTTTGAAAGCGGAAAACCTCGGTGATACCGAGGCCCTTGTTCACACCTCCTTTATTAAAGATATCGCTCCGCGACCTGGGCGCAATTTTACCGTCGGTATTCGCGGCGAATTTTAGTGCTAGGAATTCGGTAACCCCATTAATTCACATTTACATTTTAAGGATGAGAAATGAAACAACAGAATACAATATTTAAGCTGCAGGCTCTTGTTATGGCAATGAGTGCGGTGCTGGCGCTTACCGCGTGTGGCGGTGGCGATACTAGAATCGTTGAAAGAGAGCCTATCGTTACCGATGACGACGACCATGATGATCACAATCATGGTGGTGAAGCGGGCGGGCGGCTATTTGTACTTAACTCCGGTGAGCTGCAGGCCGAGGTTTTTGATTTAGACGATAATGATTTAATTACATCAATTGCACTAGATGCTATACCGAGTTCGGTTTACGCCTCGGGTACATATCGTTATGCAGCATTGATCGAGCGCAATGCCAATAAAGTAAGCTTTGTTGATGGCGGCTTGTGGCAGGAACCCCATGATGATCATTTTGATTTGTATTCCTCTATGCCAAAACTTATTAATTTCAGCCTTGCTGGAAGTCGGCCAACGCACTTTGTTGCACATGATGGCGAAGTGGCCATTTTTTATGATGGTGATGCGGCTGCCGATAGTAATGCCTCGGTTCAAGTTATTACTGATGAGTTAATCGCAGGGGCTGGCATACCAGCTCAAATAAATTTTGATATGCCTATGCATGGGGTGGCGGAGCCTAGAGGCGAGCACTTACTATCTACTATTCGTCGCGACGATGAAGATAGCAGCTCTAATAATGTCATCCTTCCTGATCAGGTTGGCGTCTACCACCTTCACAATGGCAGTTATGCGCTGGAGCAAACACTAGACCTAGCTTGCCCCGATTTACATGGTGCCGCGCAGAACGAAGGGCATGTCGTTTTCGGATGTAGTGACGGCGTTTTACTCGCGATTGAGGGCGACAATGGCGATTACAGTGCGCAAAAGATCGACAACCCAGACTCCCTTATTGAAGGTGCGCGTATCGGCAGTATTTGGGGGCATGAAGCTAGTGAGCAGTTTATTGGGCTTGCTTCCTCCGGTGATGTGAGCCAATTTTTTGTTATTGATCCGGTTTTAGGTGAGCTTGAGTTAGTAGACTGGGAGCCACTTGAAAATGCCAAGCCTGTGGCACGTGGCTTTGCCTATGAGGCTGAGCAATTTGTTATTTTGGATAATCAAGGCTATCTCACACAAATAACACCTCACCAAGAAGGGGATTACACCCACTGGGAATACAGCGGGCGCATAGAAATCACCGGTGCTGATCTTAGCGCGATGCCAGAGGGCGCTAACTTCTCAATGACGTTCTCGCAAAATGGCCATACGGTCTATATTGCAGACCCCATTTCTCAGCATATTGTGATTGTGGACTTAGACACCTTTGAGGTTAGCGGTGAAATTGAGCTGGATTATGTACCTAGTATGATTACTTGGTTGGGTATTGCAGAAGAGCATGACCATTAAGAATCGCTATTTCTAGTCTCTGTCAGGTATTTGCGGAAGCTCTGCTTCCGCTTTTTTTTGTAGAGTAAACAGCAAGAGCATCGAGGGCTATTTCACCAAAGGGAGGTGTTTAAGTAATTTAGCTGCATATATTTAGTCTTTGCCCAGGTTTTGAGAGAATATAGCGGCATCGGTGAGTTATGCTCACAATAACTCGAGCGTTACTTGGAGATACGGCTTTGAAACAACAGCGACTGAATACCATTATGGGTAAAGCGCAGGATATCTGTGCCGACTCCGGTGGTCGTCTAACCGAGAAGCGCAAGCGCATATTGGAGCTGTTGCTGGTATCAACTACCCCCATGTCGGCGTATGAAGTGGCTGATGCCTATAATAAAAACGCAGAAGCATCGATGCCGACGATGTCGGTTTACCGAATTTTGGATTATTTGGAGTCTGAGTTGTTGGTACACAAACTCAGCTCGACGAATAAATACGTCGCCTGTTCGCACATCGCCTGTAGCCACGCCCATGAAGTCCCGCAATTTTTAATTTGCAGTAAATGCCAAAACGTCAAAGAAATTGCCATTTCGAAACGCATTATTGACGAGTTGGATCTGCAGGTTGCTGATGCTGGCTATAAGCTACTGAATTCACAATTGGAGTTGCAGTGTCTCTGCGATAAATGCATGGCAAGTGCCGCTTGATAGTACTGCTAGGGTACTAGCTGTTAGCAAATAAAGACTATTTTTTTATACATTGCTGCAGTCAAAAAAAAGCGCCCGTGGGTTGGGCGCAAAAAATCTGCCGCTTTTGGAGAGAGCCCAAATACGCAGTGTGGGGCGTATCTGGGGCAAGGCAGAGATATTCAGAGTGTCGATGCGAGTGTTTGTTTCAAACTTTTAGCTGAATTTGCCTTACAAATTGTTAATACGAGTTCGAATGCATTAGCAAATTTGTGAGGCAAATTTATTAGCTGTAAAACGAGCCCTTGTTTTTGGCGCGCTCTATCAATCCGCTATCGGCTGCATACATACCGCCGAGACTTGCAAAACGTTCACAGCCGTCCATTACCCAGTCTAAACCTTTGTTGTCTGCATACCATAGCGGGCCACAGAAATGCGCGGGGAAGCCCGTACCTAGGCGCATGCCGGTATCGATATCTTCGGCAGATTCGCAAATCCCTTCATTCAAGCAGCGGCTGGCTTCAAGCAACATGGCCAGTACCAATCTGTCTTCAATATCTTGATCGCTAATAGTATTCGCACTTCCGATTTGGTTTGCGGCAAGTAACGCTGTCGTTTTTGGATCGTTGCTACGCTGCGGGCGTCCTTTGTCATCCGCCTGATATTGATAAAATCCGGCGCCGGTTTTTTGACCGTAGCGGCCCTCTTTGGCGAGGGTATTTATCGCGGTTTCAAAATTCGCCGCCATGACGTCTGGATAAGCCTCGCCCAAAATTCGCATAGCTTTGTCGAGGGTGTCTAGGCCAGCTACGTCGAGTAGGTAGGCTGGCCCCATTGGTAGACCCCACGCGGTCATAATATTGTCGATACGCTGGAAGTCGACGCCCTCGCGGATCAACAAAGAAAACGCCGCGAAGTAGGCGCCGAGAATACGGTTGATCAGAAAACCTGAGCAGTCTTTGACGAGTAAAGGTGTTTTACCCATTTGCAGCGCATAGGCGATGGTTTTGGCAACCGCCTGATCGCTACTCTGCGGCCCTTTGACAACTTCTACCAAGGGCATCATGTGTACTGGGTTAAAGAAGTGCATGCCGACGAGCTGGGCGGGGTTGTCTAGGCCTGCGGCGATATCACTAATACGCAGCGATGAGGTGTTTGATGCCAATACGGCGTCTGCTCTGCTGTTCTTAGCGGTTTCTGCCAGTACTGCTTGTTTGATTTCTAGTTTTTCGACGACGGCCTCAGCAATAATATCGAGGCTGTCGAAATCAGCGAAATCGAGTTGACCTAGTATCGAAGACAAAATTGTATCGGCCTTGTCTTGGCTAATGCGCTGTTGGCTAACTTGCTTGCCGAGTAGTTTACGTGCTTCTTTCAGCCCCAGTTCTACGGCGCTTTGTTGAATGTCCTTCATAATAACGGGGGTGCCGCGCAGCGCAGTGGTATAGGCAATACCACCACCCATAATACCGGCGCCGAGTACGCCCGCTTTTTCTATTGTTTCTTTATTGGCGTAGCGCTTGTTCTTCTTTTTCAGTGATTGCTGGGCCTGATATACCGCAACCAAGGCCTTGGCGGTGGTGCTTTGGGCTAGTTGCGAGAAGCAGGCTGCTTCTTCGCTTAGGGCGGCGTCGCGATCAAGCGGAGCGCAGCGCTGAAGTAGTTCGCAAATTGTATTAGCAGCGGGATAGTGCTTGGCGCTGCGTTTAAATTTAGCAAAGCTGTTTTCTAGCGCCTCGGTATTTATCTCGACACTGCCCTTGCGTTGCCTGCGGCGCTGCTGCCAGTCGAGCTTGCCGCTTATGGCCTCGTTTAATAGCGCGAGTGATTTTTCTCTGAGCGAATTGTCATCGGCAATATCATCTACCATGCCGGCACTCAGGGCATGTTTGCCACTGTACTGACGGCCACTGCTTAACCATTCTAATGCAGTTTCAAAGCCAGCTAGGCGCGGTGATTTTACGGTGCCGCCGACACCGGGTAACACACCCAGACCTACTTCTGGAAAGCCGAGCAGCGCGCTGTCCGTTGCTAGGCGGTAGTCGGTACATAAGGCGACTTCTAAACCGCCACCCAAGGCAAAGCCGTTTACCGCACATACACTCGGAAAGGGCAGGTCCTCTAATTGGCAGAGCACCGCCGCGGTGTTTTCACAAAATTCAATTTGTTGTGCGGTGGTTTTGGCTAGCAGGGTTTCAAGTTCGTCGATATTGGCGCCCGCTAAAAAGCCAGGCTTTGCGCTGCTGAGCAGCAAACCATTTATTCCATCTAGAGGAAGTGTGGCTAGCGCGTCGCGCAATTCTTCACGGAACTCTACGCTGAGTGTGTTTACTGGCGCATTGAGGTTGTCGAGGCAAAGTTCGGCGATGCCATTATCCAGTTGATCTATGCGCAGAAAATTGCCTGAATAAAGTGAGTTGCTCATGTTAAATCCTTGCCATCCAAATTGTGTGCTGCGTTTCAGGTGTTACTGAATTGTGCTGAACGCTTAGTTTTACGAGAAAAATGCCAGTAAGCCGATAAGAATGGCGAGCACCCAAACAACGAATGATATGATCTTAAAGAATGTAAGTATCAGTGCGTTGTTTACACAGGCAAACTGTGTGTTCGTGTTGAGTCGCATTGCGGTTTGTACCGGATACTTTCTGTATTTAGGCGCGCACTCTAAGTCTATTTAGTCATTTATGCAGTTATTGTAGGCGTGCGTGAAGGCTTTTATTCTCGTCGGTTCCGACGAATGCGTCGCTTGAAATGGAATTAGATTACTTTGGTCGGTTACTTTTTTGAGGTTGATTATTCTGTAGGGACTAGGAAAATCGTCTGATCCGACGACGAGATATACCCTGCTGTAGTGGAGTATTTACCTTACAAATTCTGGTTTTATCGGGTCTGCGATCCTGCTGATGTAGGCCTTTTAAAAACGCATTCTATGGGTAAGTAAATACAATGAGCGAAAAAGCGATAGTTGCCGGCGTGGGTATGGTGAAGTTTGCCAAACCAGGTCAAAACGAAGATTACGATGTAATGGCAGAAAAGGCGGTACGTCTGGCATTGAAAGATGCGGGTATTGAGTACAGCGAAGTGCAGCAAGCCTACGCAAGTTATATCTATGGTGATAGCACCTGCGGTCAAAAAGCCTTGTATCGTGTTGGTGAGACCGCCATTCCCATTATTAATGTGAACAATAATTGCTCTAGCGGTTCTACGGCGCTATTTCTTGCGCGCCAAGCAGTTGCTGGCGGCATGCTTGAATGCGCGTTGGTTGTAGGGTTTGAACAGATGCGCCCCGGTGCACTGGGTACATCTTGGGATGATCGCCCAAGCCCGTTTGAAGATTTTACAGGACATTTGAATCGCCTCGGTTACGCGGTAACGCAGGCTGGTCCCGCGCCTTGCGTCTTTGGTGCCGGCGGTATGGATTACTTGAAGAAATACGATGCCAATCCGGATATTTTTGGCAAGGTTGCGGTAAAGACCCGCAATCACGCAATGAAAAACCCTTATGCGCTCTTTACCAAGCCAATGACTTTGGAAGAGGTGATGACCTCACCGGTCATTTACGAGCCACATTTAACCCGCTTTATGGCCTGCCCACCAACCTGCGGTGCGGCGGCGGCAATTGTGTGTAGCGAAGACTTCGCAAAACGTCATGGCATTAATCATGGTGTAGAAATAGCGGGGCAGGGTATGGCGACGGATCACAGCGATAGCTGGGATTCAGCAATGAACTTGGTTGGTGCGCAAATGACGCGCCGCGCTGCTGCGGTTGCTTACGAGCAGGCTGGTATGGGGCCGGAGGATGTAAATGTTGTTGAATTGCATGACTGCTTTACTCCAAATGAAGTTATCACCTATGAAGGTTTAGGTCTTTGCGGTGAAGGTGAAGCCAGCAAGTTTATAAACGATGGCGACAATACCTACGGTGGTCGCGTGGTGGTAAATCCATCGGGTGGTTTGATGTCTAAGGGGCACCCGATTGGCGCTACCGGCGTGGCGCAGTGTGTTGAATTGTGCTGGCATTTGCGCGGTATGGCTGAAGATCGTCAGGTTGAAGGTGCCCGAGTGGCTTTACAGCACAACCTTGGTTTGGGTGGTGCGGCCGTGGTAACAATGTACAAAATTTAATCAGAAATTGTAGGCCTGTGTCGCTTAAAACTTGCACAGGCCTTCTTTTTCAGTTAATAATAAACACTGTAAATTTAACAGTGTTTATTATTGCTTTGAAGGCGGTCTGCGATGCCACGAATACAGCTAAGTGAAGACGAGATGGAGTCAATGCGTGAGCGTTTGTCGACGACAGCATTGGACGTCTATCGCCGCGAAGGGCTGTCGGCGTTGAGTTTTAGGCGTATCGCAGAGGCGGCGGGTATTAGTCACACCCTGCCGTACCGCTATTTTGAAAACAAAGAGGCGCTGTTGGCGCGGATGCGGGCAGATGCCTTGGCAACCTTTGAGGCCTATGTTCGGGAATATGAGTCCCGCGCAGACAGCCCGCTGGGCAAAGTACAGTCTGTTGCCGAGGGATATTTGACCTTTGCGCGGGAGCATCCCGAGGATTACATGTTGATTTTTGCGACGGAACAGCCGTCGCCAGAGTTATATCCCGATGTCTTGGCGGCGCGTCGCGATGTATTCGACCACGTTGTGGCGGTATTGCAGCGCTGTATTGATGCGGGGCTTTTGCGGGGGCAGGCGCGTGAAATTGCCCACCATTTTTGGGTTGCCTTGCACGGTTTGTTAAGCCTGCACACTGCAGACCAGTTGGTGCATGGCATGGAGTTAGACGAAATAGTCGTGCCGTTGATTCAGCGTCTGCTCGGCAGCGCGATGATTGAAGATTGATTTTTAGTGTCTCGTCGCTTGCGACGATGTGAAGTGACGACAAAGAAAACAAGATAATTAGATGCAGCGCGGCTGCGCAGGAGGAAGCAATGAGCAGAGCAGCAGTTCCATTAGATGAGTTAAGTGTTGAGCAGCGAGCGGAGTTTAAGCGCTTAACCAGTACGCCAAAGTATTCGTGGCCAACCATTGCGATGACGGTGGCCTTGACCCTGTCTTACGCGCTGACATACAGCTTGTGCGGTAGCGGTCAGTGGCCGCTGTGGGTGGGAACCATATTGAACTCGGTGGTGGGTTATCTCGCATTTAGTGTTATTCACGACTCGATTCACCGCGCAGTATCTAGCAATACCAAGGTGAACGACGGTGTTGGTCAGCTGGGTTTAAATTTGGTGTTGCCCTATGTCGATGTGCGCATGTTCCGTTGGGCGCATATTCTGCACCACCGTTTTGCAAGCGGCGACCGCGACCCTGATAAGGCATTTAATGGCGCGTGGTACACCCTGCCTTTCCGTTGGATGGCAATTGACGCGGTTTACTTTGTATACGCCTTGCGCCACGGCGATAAAGTGTCTGGGCCATTTTTGAAGGCGTGTCTGCGTCGTTTGGCGCTTGTCATTGTTGTGATTGCAGTGCTTAGCTACTACGGCTACGCCCTAGAAGTGTTTATGTTGTGGTTTTTGCCATCGCGTTTGATTCTGTTGTTTTTGGGTTTTAGCTTTTTCTGGCTGCCGCATGTGCCACACGATGTGTCGCAGGAAGAGAACTACACCCGCGCCACCACGATTCGTGAAGGTTTTGAGTGGTTGATGAATCCGGTGTTGCAGTACCAAAACTACCATTTGATTCACCACCTCTATCCTATGACGCCCTTTTACAACAATGAAAAAGTGTTCCGCTTGCTGGAAGTGCAGCTGCGTCGCAAAGATTTGGCTGTTCAGCATGGCTTTGCAATTCGGCCGACGATTTACCCCGGTCAGCCTGAATAAATTATTAAAAGTAGTCATAAACGATAAGGCCGGTTCGATGCGAGGCTGGTCAAGAAGGAGAGAATTATGCGCCGTTATCAATGCCGTTTTTGCTCACATATCTACGATGAGCGTTTGGGTGATCCAGATAGTGGAATCGCCCCTGGTACCAAGTTTGAGGATATCCCCGACGATTGGATGTGCCCAGATTGTGGCGTCGGCAAAGAAGACTACGATCTAATCGAAGAGTGATCCTTGCTGCTATTCGTCGGAAACGACGATCTCCGCTGCGACACATCTCCGTAAAGTTATCTCTGCTGAGAATACCGTATTTACTGTGAATGGTTGCCGTAGTGTGGATATGCAGTTGTATAAGCGCCGGCCTAGTCTGTGGCCGGTAAAAACCTCAATTTAACGAGAGTAGGGTGATGGAAAGTCAATCTTCAACACCAAATATCGCGGACTTAATTCAGTCCGACCGTGTGCATGGTTCTGTGTATACCGATGAGGCGATCTTTCAGCTTGAGCTGGAAAAAATTTGGTATAAAACTTGGGTATATGTCGGTCACGCCAGTGAAGTCCCCAATGCCAATGATTTTGTGTCTAAATCGATTGGGCCTCAGCCACTGATTATGACCCGTGGTCGTGACGGCGTCATTCGCCTGTTGCTCAACCGCTGTCCGCACCGCGCAAACCAGGTATGTCTGCAGGCCAAGGGTAACCGTGGTTCATTTACCTGCCCTTACCACGGCTGGACCTTCTCTAATAGCGGTGAGCTGCGCGGCTTCCCCTTTCCTGATGGTTACGACACCGCAGACCGCAGCGAGCTTGGCCTAGGTCAGGTTAATCGCGTTGCCGAGTATAAAGGCTTTGTGTTTGGCAGCTTTGCCGACGAAGGCCCAAGTTTAGAAGAGCATTTGGGTGCGGGCGGTCGCGACGCGATTGACCGTTTGGTGCAAACCTCGCCAGAGGGCGAAGTGGAAATTACCGCTGGTTTCCTGCAGCACCGCGCCAAGGCTAACTGGAAGTTTATTGTTGAGAACGAAACTGACGGCTACCACCCGCAGTTTGTGCATGCCTCAATCTTTAGTATCGCCAAAAGTGGTATCGGCGATCTGTACAGCAGTGACTCTACGGCGGTTGCACGGGATCTAGGTGACGGTCACACAGAAAACGATCTGCGTCCCGAATTCCGTCGCATCGACAAGCCTATGAACTGGTTTGGCACCAATGAAGCGCGCCTGCCGGATTATGTTGAAAAAATGAAAGCCGCTTACGGCGAAGAAAAAGCGCGGGAAATTATGATCGACGGTACCCCTCACGTCATGATTTTCCCGAATTTGTTCATCGCAGAAATTCAAATTTTTGTGATACAGCCGTTGGCTGTAGATGAAAGTATTCAGCACGTCACTGCGCTGCAATTTAAAGGCGCGCCAGATTTGAACCGTCGTCTGCGTCAGCAGACGATGGGCTCGGTTGGGCCTGCCGGTTTCTTATTGGCCGATGACTCAGAAATGTACGAGCGCACCCAACGCGGCGTAAAAAGTAAGATGCCAGAGTGGAATTATCTTGGTCGTGGTAAGCACCGTGAACGTCGCGACGAAGAAGGCTTTATGGTGGGTGATGCAACTGACGAAGTAACGTCGCGTGGCATTTGGCGTCACTACCGCGAATTGATGGAGGCAGAATGAGTAGCCAAATAGATCTGGCCTTATTGGCCGAGGTTCAGCAATTTTTGTATATGGAAGCGCGCTTGCAGGACAGTAATCTGTACAGCGAGTGGGAGGCACTGTGGACCGACGACGCGATTTATTGGGTGCCTGCCAATGGCGCGGACATCGACCCAGAAGAGCAGATGTCAATTATTTATGACAACCGCTCACGTATCGGCCTGCGTATAAAGCAGTTCTACACGGGTAAACGTCACACCCAAGCGCCGGCGTCTTCATTGGGCCGCGTGGTATCGAATATAGAAATTCTAGACGTGAATGGCGATGAAGTTAAAGTCGCCAGCAACGCGATGATTTTTGAATGTAATTTGCGTGCCGACACTGTCTGGGCGACCCGTAATGAATTTTTACTGCGTCGCACCGAAGAGGGTTTCCGTATGGCGCGTAAAAAAGTGGTGTTGGTGAATAACGAAAAACCACTCTACACCCTATCTTTCCTAGTTTAAGGAGTCAGCGATGAGCGAAGCCAAGACCAATCCAGAAGTATTGATCGGAGAGGGCGCGGCGTTGCTGACGCTTGATAGCGGCGTGGCGCACCTGCAATTGAATCGCCCTGAGTCAGCTAATGGCTTAGACATTCCCACCCTTGAAGCACTGTATGCCGCACTGATGGTATGCCACGGTGACCGCCGCGTTCGCGTGGTATTGCTTACCGGCAAGGGCGCGAACTTCTGTGCCGGTGGCGATGTGCATACCTTTGCCTCAAAAGGCAGTGATCTGCGTGAATATATTCGTCAGGCAACCTTGCATCTGCAAGTGGCTATTACCGCCATGGTGCATTTAGATGCACCTGTGATTGCCGCTGTTCAGGGCTTTGCCGCTGGCGGTGGTGGCATGGGATTAGTCTGCGCCAGCGATATTGTTATCGCCGGTCAGTCTAGTAAATACCTCGCCGGTGCAACTCGAGTAGCGATGGCACCCGACGCTGGTTTGTCAGTGACCTTGCCGCGTTTGGTGGGTGCTCGTAAGGCGGCTGAAATGCTATTGATGAACCCGACTATGGGTGCTGATGAGGCGCTGTCGCTGGGTTTGATTAATAAAATAGTTGCTGACGATCAACTCCAAGAAGAGGCCATGAAGTACGCTCGAAAAATGGCCGAAGGCGCGCCGATGGCGTTGGCAGCAACAAAACGTTTACTTTGGACTGGAATTGGTTTGGGTATTGATGCTGCGATGCCGGAAGAAGCGCGTACGGTTGCCAATCTATGCCGAACTAAAGATGTTTCTGAAGGCCTTGCTGCAGTGATAGAACGTCGGGCTCCCCAGTTTAAAGGCGAGTAAATATGCAGCATAAATCTCTTAAAGGCCGTCGCGCTTTTGTCACCGGTGGTGGCAAAGGAATCGGGGCGGCAATAGTTAAGCGTCTGGTCGCGGAAGGTTGTGATGTGGTTTTTTCCGCGCGTGATATGGCGTCCGCTGCGGCAGTGGTTGAAATGACCGGTGCCAAGGCAGTGGAGTTGGATGTCTCAGATATCCAAGCTTGCCACGATACCGTCAGTCAGCACGGTCCCTTCGATGTTGTGGTTAACAATGCCGGAATCGATCAGCACGCTTTTTTTACTAAAACGACCTTCAGTGAATGGCAGTATTTATTGAATGTAAATCTGCAAGCGGTATTGGCAACCAGCCATGCTGCTCTGCCTGCCATGCAGGCGGCGGGCTTTGGTCGCATTATCAATATTGGCTCTGAAGCTGGTCGTCAAGGTTCACGTGGCGGCTCGGTTTACGCTGCAGCCAAAGGTGGTGTTATTGCTTTTACAAAATCCTTGGCCCGTGAAAATGGTCGCTTGGGCATTACCGCCAATGTTATCGCGCCCGGCCCAGTAGACACCCCCTTGCTCCGCACTGCGGTTGAAGAGGGCGGCGAAAAATTGCTAAAGGCGATGGAGGCATCAACTCTGCTCGGTCGCCTAGGCACACCGGAAGAGGTGGCGGCAACCGTGGCGTTTTTAGCTTCTGACGAAGCCGGCTTTATTACCGGTGAGACCATCGGCGTGTCTGGTGGAATGGGTTGCTAATGAGCGAGTTAAGCAGCGAAAAGTTGGCAGAGAAAAAATCTCAGGTCGAGACTGTTATCGCTCGTATTCAGAAAGTCTACGGTGGGTGGCGCCGAGATACCTCTGTGGAAACCATGCGCGAAGACTGGGACCGGCTGTTCTGGAATGACAGTCAGCCAAGTGAGTATCGCGACGATAAAATAGATGGTGTCGCGGTGCGCTGGATCTCTGCGCCGAATACTCGTCGCGATCGTGTTCTGCTGTATTTTCACGGCGGCGGTTACAAAATGGGTTCGGTGGTGTCGCACCACGATTTAATGGTTAGAATTTCTGCTGCCAGTAATTGTCAGGTGCTCGGCGTGAATTACCGCATGTGCCCTGAGCATCCTTTTCCTGCGCCCATTGAGGACGCCGTCACGGTCTATAAGGCCCTGCTGAAAAAAGGCTTTTCTGCAGATCACTTGGCGCTTGCTGGGGATTCCGCAGGTGGTGGTCTTGCCGCTGGCGCTCTGTTAGCCCTGCGGGATGAAAGTCTTCCGCTACCTGCGGCTGCGGTACTTATCTCTGCATGGTTGGATATGACGCTGAGTGGTGAGAGCTACGAAACCCGCGCTAAAAGTGATCCGATTCACCAGCGTTTTATGCTGGATGCGCTTGCCAATCAATACCTAGGCAAAGACGGCGATCGCAAAAATCCACTCGCATCGCCATTGTTTGGCAATCTTTCTGGTTTGCCACCACTTTTATTGCAAATTGGCGATCGCGAAACCGGTTTAGACGACACGCTTTCCTTTGCCAAAGTAGCGGCTGAGCAAGGTGTAAAAATTGAGTGCAGCGTGTGGGATGAAATGATCCATGTCTTTCAGCAGTTTGCTGAAGAATTGGAAGATGCCCGCACGGCAATAACGCAGATCGGTGAGTTTTTGCAGCGCCACTGGGTTTTACACGATTAATTTCGCCAGCTCGACGTTTACGAATATCGGGTGAATGGCACAACAGGCAATGAGGTCTGTTTGAACTACGGAGTAGCAATGTGACTATCGGGATAACAGGATACGGTGTTTATATTCCCCATCTGCGACTGAGCCGCAAGGCGGTGGTAGATGCTAATGCGTGGTTTGCCCCAAATTTAAAAGGCAAGGGGCGCGGCCATCGCAGTATGGCAAATTGGGATGAAGACGCTATTACTATGGCAGTAGCGGCAGCGCGTGATGCTTTGCCGGAGTCTGTAGATCGTCAGGCATTTGCTAAAGTCATGCTCGCTTCAGAAAATTTGCCCTTTGCTGAGCGCCTCAATGCGGGCATTTTGGCCGGGGCTTTGGGCTTGGCAGATGACGTTGTTGCCAATGATCTTGGCGGTGCACAAAGTATTGCCCTGAGCAGTTTGGCGCAGGCTGTTAGCGCGGCCAAGGCCGATGCCGAAGCGAGCTTGCTCGTAGCCGCCAGTCATCGCCGTACTCGCGCAGCTAGCGCACAGGAATTAGATTACGCAGATGGTGCAGCCGCTATCACCGTCGGCACAGAAAATGTCCTTGCCGAAGTTTTGGCAAGTGCCAGTCATACCGTCGATTTTGTTGATCACTTCCGTCTGCAGGGCGAAGAGATTGATTACCATTGGGAAGAGCGTTGGGTGCGTGATGAAGGCATTGCCAAACTCGGTCCTAAGTCTGTGAATGCCGCTTTGGAAAAGGCCGGTATTAACGCAGCAGATGTGAATTACTTTATTTTCCCCTCGGTGTTTAAAAAAGCAGATGCGCAACTTGCCAAGCGCTGCGGAATTAATGAGGCAGCGGTGGTCGATAATTTCTCGGCGGAATTGGGCGACTGCGGTACTGCGCAGGGTTTGATTATGCTTGCCGGCGTTTTGGAGTCAGCGCAGCCAGGGCAGATTATTGTACTAAGTCAATTTGGTAGTGGCTGTAACACCGTGGTATTGCGTGTCACCGACGCTATTTCAGGTTTTAAACCTGTTCGCGGTCTGGCCGCGCAATTGGCTAGTGGTAAAGAAGAAACCAGCTACACCCGCTTCCTTGCGTATAAGGGGCAGTTGAAACTTGAGCGCGGTATGCGCGGAGAGCAAGACAAAAAGACCGCGCTTAGCACTTCTTATCGGCATCACAAATCGCTGCTTGGCTTTATTGCTGGCCGCTGCAAAGAAAGTGGTGATGTGCACTTCCCGCCTTCACGTATTTCTTACACCCCGGGTAATCATGTGCAAGACACCCAAGAGCCATACAGCTTGGCAGATAAACGCGGCAAGGTGCTAAGTTGGTCAGCTGAATATTTGTCGTCTTATATGGCGCCGCCGCATCAATATGGTCAGGTCGATTTTATTGGTGGTGGTCGTGTACTCATGGAGTTTACCGACGTTGCTCCCGGCGATATCGACAGCGGCTTTGAAGTAGAAATGGTATTCAGAGTTAAAGACATAGACGAGCTGCGCGGCTACAAGCGCTATTTCTGGAAGGCCAAGCCGGTTTCCTATAACAACGCAGATTCGTCTGCTGCAGCGGAGTAAAACAATGCCTCAAGGAATTAAAGATAAAGTCGCTATTTTGGGCATGGGCTGCAGCCGCTTTGGTGAACGCTGGGATGCCAGCCCCGAAGACTTGATGGTTGAAGCGTATAACGAAGCAATGAGTGATGCCGGTATTACCCCAGAGCAATTAGATGCGGCGTGGTTTTCGACCCATATGGAAGACGTCGGCACTGGTCGCGGTGGTATACCAATGGGTATCGCCCTGCGTTTGCCGAATATTGGTGTGACCCGGGTTGAAAACTTTTGTGCCGGCGGCTCAGAGGCTGTGCGTGCAGCGGTGTATGCAGTGGCCTCTGGCGCTTGCGATATCGCTATCGCCCTCGGTGTTGAAAAGCTAAAAGACACCGGCTACGGCGGTTTGCCTGTTGCCACCGTGGGAACCTATATTCCCCAGTGGTATCCGGCGGCGGTAGCGCCAGCAAACTTTGCTCAGTTGGCTGCGGCTTACCGTGCGAAGCACGGTGTAGATGCGGCAACGCTTAAGCGCGCCATCTCCCATGTGTCTGTAAAAAGTCACGCCAACGGCGCGAAAAATCCCAAGGCCCATTTACGTAAAGAAATCACCATAGAGCAGTGCTTGAATGCGCCGACAATTGCACAGCCTTTGGGTTTGTTTGATTGCTGTGGGGTTTCAGATGGCGCAGCCGCAGTGATAGTGACCCGTCCTGAAATCGCTCGGGAAATGGGTAAGAAAGATTTAGTGACCTTTAAGGCGTTGCAATTAGCGGTGTCTAACGGTTGGGAAATGTCGGGAAGTCAGTGGGACGGTAGCTACGTTCACACTGCGCGGATCGCATCAAGAAAAGCCTATGCCGAGGCGGGTATTAAAAACCCCCGTGAAGAAATTAGCATGAGCGAAGTGCACGACTGCTTCTCGATTACTGAGCTTGTCACTATGGAAGATTTAGGTCTTTCGGATGAGGGTGGAGCGGTGCGAGACGTGCTAGATGGCAAATTTGATGCCGACGGCGCAATTCCCTGTCAGATCGATGGCGGTCTGAAGTGCTTTGGTCACCCTGTTGGCGCTAGCGGTATTCGTATGCTGTACGAAATGTATTTGCAGCTCTTGGGGCGTGCTGGCGAACGTCAGTTGGCCAACCCGCGCACTGGCTTGATTCACAATTTAGGTGGTCAGCCCAACCAGAATGTGTGTTCTATTTCTATCGTCGGACGCGAAGGCGAGTAGGGGCTAGCAATGATTAAAATTGACCAGCCAGCACCACATGTAAAACGTCTGCTAATTAATCGCGCCGAGAAGCGTAACGCGATTGACTACGATGTGCGGCAATCGATGATTGAAGCCCTGCAGCAGGTGCAGGCCGATCCAGATTGTCGGGCAATTGTACTGGGCGGTGTTGAGGGTGTGTTCTCAGCCGGCGGCGATGTGCCGAGTATGGCTGGCTTAGATGAAGCTGGTGCCCGCGCTCGTATGAGCCATATTCACAGTTTGTGCCGCTTAGTTGCAGATTCGCGGGTGCCAGTTGTATCGGCGGTCGAAGGCTTTTGTGCCGGTGCAGCGGTGGGGTTGGCACTATTGGGTGATCATATTGTAGTCGGTAAGAGTACCAAAATATTATTTCCGTTTATGCGTTTAGGATTGGTGCCTGACTGGGGCACTCTACGCACCTTACCCGCCCGAGTTGGCGTGGCGACAGCGAAACGCATTATGACCAACGGCAAAATGATTCTTGCCCCCGAAGCATTGCAGATTGGCTTGGCAGATACCGACGCCGGTGAAGAAGACATTATGGCGGTGGCAGTTACACAAGCTGCACAAATGGCGACACTACCCACCGAAGCGTTTTACCGTATCAAACAGCGTTTGATGCACCCCTCTGCCAGTTTTGAAGAAGAATGGCAGCGTGAAGAAGATGATCAAGCAGCTCTGCTAACGGGTGATGATTTTAAAGAAGGCTTTGCTGCTTTTAGTGAAAAGCGCGATCCCGATTTTTGTAAACCAAGCGAATCCAATAATGCTTGAGCTTGTATCAATAGATTGTGAGGGCGATACCGCGCGACTCGCATTGCGAGCGCCGGCTACAAACGCAGCAAATACTCATACCAGCTCAGCTTGCGTGTTAGCGAGTACCGTTGCGCAGCTAGCGCGGCAAGATGGTGTGCGTCGCATTGTAATATCGCGCCATAGTCATGTAGTTAAAAGGTAAATTATGAGCGAAGCCGTATTAATCAGCCGCGACGCAGCGGTGGCAACAATAACCTTGAACCGCCCTGAAAAACGTAATGCGCTGGATTTAAGTCTGCGCGCCGCCATTGCTGCTGCGGTGACAGAGCTTGAAAAAGATCCCGCCATTCTCGCCATTGTCATTACCGGTGGCAATGAGGTATTCGCGGCGGGTGCGGATTTAAATTTACTGGCTGACAAAGGTTCGCAGGATGTAGCCGAGATTGACCTAGGTCAATATTGGGCGCCATTGGCAAAAGCGCAGAAGCCGGTTATTGCAGCGGTCAGTGGCTTCGCATTAGGCGCAGGCTGTGAGCTGGTTATGATGTGCGACATGATCGTGGCCGATTCCACCGCTCGCTTTGGCCAGCCGGAATCCCGAGTGGGTATTATGCCCGGTGCAGGTGGTACTCAGCGTTTAATTCGCGCTGTGGGCAAGGCGGTTGCCAGTATGATGTTAATGAGCGGCGAAGCCATTACCGGCGAGCGCGCTTATCAACTGGGTTTGATAAGTGATTTAGCTGAAGATGGCCAAGCATTGCTTAGGGCGCAGCAGCTAGCAAAATCGGCGAGTAAAATGCCACCTAAGGCGATTCGTGCGATTAAACGTACCTTGGCGACAGGGGCAGATTTGCCTTTAGATGCTGCGCTTAATTTAGAAAATCGCGAATTTTTATTATTGTTCGATACCGACGATAAAACCGAGGGCATGACGGCGTTTTTAGAAAAACGCAAAGCGGTTTTTACGGGCAAATAGGACAAAGATTAAGGGCGGTAGAATGAAGGATATACAGCGAATTGGTGTAGTTGGTGCTGGCACAATGGGGCGCGGCATTGTTCAGTTGTTTGCCCAAGCTGGACACGAGGTGTATTGCTTTGATGCCTGGGACGGCGCGGTTGCGAAAGCCATGGATTTTATCACTGGCTTGATTGAGCGCGGTGTTGAAAAAGGCCGCCAGACCCGTGAACAAGCCGACGAACTAATTAGCCGTATTCACCCCTGCGATCAGCTCGCTGATTTAGCACAATGCGATTTAGTGATTGAAGCGATCATTGAAGAAATTTCTGCTAAGCGCAGTTTGTTTGCGCAGCTAGAAGAGGTGTTGGCAAGTGATGCGATTATCGCCAGCAACACCTCGTCGCTGGTGGTGGCCGATATTGCCGCCGAGTGTAAAAATCCTGAGCGAGTGGCAGGTCTACACTTTTTTAATCCCGTACCTTTAATGAAAGTAGCAGAAATTATTGCCGCTGTTCGCACCTCGCAAGACACCGTAAGTGCATTGAAAAAGGTTATTGATGGCGCGGGTCATCGCGCCGTTATTGCCGCCGATCAGCCTGGATTTTTGGTAAACCACGCCGGTCGAGGTTTGTATACCGAAGGTTTGCGCATTATCGAAGATCAATGCGCGTCGGTGCAGGATGTTGATACCCTGATGCGGGAAGCCGCCGGTTTTAAAATGGGGCCTTTTGAATTATTAGACCTTACTGGCTTGGATGTGTCTGGCAAGGTGATGGAATCTATTTACGAGCAGTTTCAGCAAGAGCCGCGTTTCCGTCCTTCGTCTTTAGTGGCGCCACGTATTGCGGCCGGATTGCTTGGTCGTAAAAGCGGCGAGGGTTGGTATTGCTATGAAAATAATCAGCGTGTCGATACGCCTAAACCGGCAGTACCAGAATTAGTTGCTGGCCTAAAAGTGTGGATTGATCCTGTTGCTGATGACCACGATTCACTGCTGTCTCTGGTTCAAGAAGGTGGTGCGCAAGTGTGCGATGCCCCTGAACATGCTGAGCTAATTTTAATTCAGCCTTGGGGTTGGGATGTCACTAGCTATTGTACCGAGCACGATTTAGATGCGCGTTATACCGTTGCTGTTGATCCGCTGCCGGGCTTAGCTAAGCGCCGCACACTGATGATCAGCCCAATTACTGAAGTGGCCACCCGCGATGCCGCACATGCTCTGCTAGCACAAGGCGGTGATGTCACCATTATTAATGACAGCCCCGGTTTTGTAACTCAACGCATTCTGGCAACCATTGTGAATATCGCTGCGAATATTGCTCAGCGCGGTATTGCTAGTGTGGAAGACATTGAAGATTCGGTGCGTATTGGTTTGGGTTATCCCGCTGGTCCATTAAGTATTGGCGAGAAAATCGGCGGCGAACGTATTCTAATGATTTTAGACGCGATGCAAGCTCAGACCGGCGATATGCGCTACCGTCCTAGCTTGTGGTTAAGTCGCCGTGTGACGCTGGGTGTGTCCTTGCTTACTCCTGAGGCGAGTCGCATATGAGTGAGAACAATGCCATCGATATCGATTTTTTAAAAACCTGGATTGGAAAGGAGCGGGTTCGTCAAGATGACCTTAGCCCATTTAAGGCTCAGGCACTGGCGGCAGCGTTAGATCGTCAGAGTAGTTTGCAAGCTGGCGATGTATTGCCGCCAGCATGGCAGTGGCTGTATTTTGTTGATACGCCATTGGCAAGTGAAACAGGTGTGGACGGCCATCCCAAAACAGGTGGCTTTTTACCGCCTGCGCCGCTGCCAAGACGGATGTGGGCGGCGGGTAAATTCGAGGTCAGTCGCCCGCTCATCATAGGCAAGTCTGCCGAGCAAACATCAACTATTAAGTCAGTCGATCTGAAAAGTGGTAAAAGCGGCACACTGCTTTTTGTGACCGTTGAGCACAATACCCGTCAAGATGGTGAGCTGTGTTTAAGCGAACAGCAAAATATTGTTTACCGCGATATGCCAACGGCGGCGGCTCCATTACCGGCAGGCGAAGCCGCGGCACTCGACGCAGATTGGCAGAAGGAAATTACACCAGACCCGGTACTGCTCTTTAGATACTCTGCGCTTACCTACAATGGTCATCGTATTCATTATGACCGCGATTATGCAGTAAATACCGAGTTTTATCCCGCCTTGGTGGTACACGGTCCACTGTTAGCAACTCTGTTAGCTGAGCTTGTCGCGCAAAATATTCCGCAAGCGCAAATGGAGACGTTTCAGTTTCGTGCCCAGCGCCCCAGCTTTGACATTGATAAATTTACCGTGTGCGGCAAGCGCGATGGTAATAGTTTGTCGCTGTGGACGAGAAGCCATGATGGCTTTATTGGTATGACCGCGCAGGTACAATTGAGGGAAGAGAAATGAATCGTGCAATGCCGGTATGGCGCTCAATGCTGTTTCTTCCCGCCCATGTTGAGAAGTTTGTTGCCAAGGCTCATACCCGTGGCGCTGATGCTTGTATATTAGATTTAGAAGACAGTGTGCCACTAGACCAAAAAGCTGAAGCAAGAGCGATGGTGGCCGCCGGTGCCGAGACGATTGCCGCGCATAATGTTGGTGTATTGGTTCGGGTAAATAACGACGCCGATAATCTCAACGCAGATTTAGAAGCGGTAGTGCATCCCAAACTTGCCGCCATTGTACTGCCCAAGGTGAATGACGCCGGGATTGTTGAGGCGGTGTCTGCGAAACTCGACACCTTAGAAAAAAAATTGGGTCTTTCCATTGGCCATACTTTAATTATTGCGCAGATTGAAGACGTGCGTGCGCTACCGAATTTAGATCACATCGCGGCTTCTTCTAGTCGCTTATTAGGCATGAGTTTGGGTTCTGAGGATTTTTCGGCATCGGCCTGTATGGCACCTATCCCCGAAACTTTATTTGCGCCTAATCAAATGGTCACCTTTGCCTGCCGCCGTGCAGGGATTTTGCCCTTTGGTTTTCCAGCATCTATTGCAGATTATAGCGATGCAGAGGCGTTTGCGCGCACCGTGAAACTGGCAAGCCAAATGGGTTTTGTGGGTGCTTTTTGTATTCATCCCAGTCAGGCAGTAATGCTGAATGAAGGCTTTTCGCCATCGGCAGACGATATTGAACACGCTCAGGGCTTGTTAGCGGCATTTAAAACCGCCAGCGAAGAAGGCCGTGGGGCCTTTGCCTACAAAGGCAAAATGGTCGATCCTCCAGTGGTCGCTCGTGCCGAAGAATTGCTGCGGCGCGCAGACGCCATTGCGAACCGCTGATTTATTACGCTTACAGAAATTACGTCAAGGAGGCGACCTGTGTGAAACAGGCGCTTGCATAGCATGAATAAACACTCGATGGCAGATTTACCCAGTGCAACTAACACAGCGACACTGCTGCAAAGTTTACGCAGCGTTTTGGCTGTTGCCACTTCTGCGTTGGCGCAGCGCTGCACCGAAAATGGCACATTAAGCAGTGCCCAATTAGATGCGCAGCAAGTATCTAGCTTTGAGCTGGCGTGGGCTAATGCAGAGTTGTTGGCGGCGGAACGCGCTGTTGCCGTATTGGGGGAGCAGAGCAGTGAGCTAGAGCAGCGTTTAGCGATGGTATTTGTTGCCGAAGCGCTGACCTTAATTCGCGATCGCTTAGAATCCATTTTGCTAGATTTGAATTTGCCAGACGACAAGCTCAGTGCGGTTCATGCCGATGCCAGCAGTCGCACCCTGCGCCGTGTTGCGCTGTCGGACAGTTTCCTATTGGAAACCGCCCAGCTTTTGTCCCGTGACCCTAGCCAGATAGCGCGCATTAGCCTGAACGAAGACCTGACGATGGTGCAGGATATGTTCAGCCGTTTTGCCAGCGAAGCGGTGGCACCTTTGGCGGAAGAAATTCATCGCCACGACCTTATCGTTCCAGAAGCTGAGTTATTGCAACCGCTGCGGGAGATGGGGGTATTTGGTTTGTCGATTCCCGAGCAATACGGCGGCAGCGCACCGGATGATCGCGACGACAATATGACGATGGTAGTGGTGACAGAAGCCTTGTCAGAAGCGTCATTAGCGGCGGCTGGCAGTTTAATTACGCGGCCAGAAATATTGTCTCGCGCTTTGTTGGCTGGCGGTACAGAGGCTCAGAAGAAAGATTGGTTGCCGCGTATTGCGCAGGGTAATCCGCTGTGTGGTATCGCCATTACTGAACCCGACTACGGTTCAGATGTTGCGAGCTTAACAATGCGAGGTACCCGCTGCGAGGGTGGCTGGTTACTTAATGGCGCTAAAACCTGGTGTACCTTTGCCGGTAAGGCTGGGGTGATGATGGTGGTCACCCGCACCGATCCAGATAAGAGCAAAGGTTATAAAGGTTTGAGTTTATTGTTGGCTGAAAAGCCATCTTTTGAAGGCCATGAGTTCGATCACGTTCAAGAGGGTGGCGGGCGCATTATTGGCCGCGCGATTCCAACCATTGGCTATCGTGGCATGCATTCCTTTGATGTGTCCTTTGAAAATTATTTTGTACCCGACGCCAACGTCATTGGTGAAGAAGGCGGCTTGGGCAAAGGATTTTATTACACCATGGCGGGCATGATGGGTGGGCGTATGCAAACCGCTGCCCGTGCTAGTGGGGTGATGCGGGCAGCGCTGTTGGCGGGCTTGCGCTACGCTGAAGAGCGCAAGGTATTTGGTTCACCGCTTATTGACTACTCCCTAACCTCGGCGAAACTCGCCAAAATGGCAGCGCGTTATTCTGCTAGTCGTCATTTGGCGTATTCGATTGCTGAATTATTAGATCAGGGCGGCGGTCGCATGGAAGCCAGCTTGGTTAAATTGTTTGCTTGTCGCTCTGCCGAACTTGTTACCCGCGAAGCCCTACAAATTCACGGTGGTATGGGTTACGCCGAAGAAATGCCGGTAAGTCGCTACTTTGTGGATGCGCGGGTTTTATCGATTTTTGAAGGTGCGGAAGAAACCCTGGCTCTCAAAGTTATCGCTCGCAGCTTGCTTGAGGCGGCGCTAAAGGAGCAGGCGGCATGATCAGCAGCGGTATTCTCAGTGGTATGCGGGTGGTGGAGCTATCTGCTTTTGTTGCCGCGCCACTTGGCGGCATGACCTTGGCGCAGATGGGAGCCGATGTGATTCGTATCGACCGCCCTCAGGGTGGTTTGGATTATCGACGCTGGCCGGTAACCAAAGACAATACAAGTTTGTTTTGGGCTGGTTTAAATAAATCCAAGCGCTCAGTGGCGATTGATATTGCCAAGCCTGAGGGTCGTGAATTGGCACAGGCGCTTATTAGTGCCGATGGCGATGATGCCGGTATGTTGCTGACCAATTTCCCTGCGCGGGGGTGGTTGTCTTACGAAGAGCTGAGTAAGCGTCGCGCAGATTTGATTCAGCTCACCATACAGGGCGACCGCCACGGCGGATCTGCCGTTGACTACACCTTAAACCCTGCTATTGGTCTGCCAATGTTGACTGGCCCACAGGGTTACGAGGGTGTGGTGAATCACGTGCTGCCGGCCTGGGACCTGATTACCGGTCAAATGGCGGCGGTGGGTTTGTTAGCGGCAGAGCGTCATCGCAGCCGCAAGGGCGAAGGCCAGCACGTTAAACTGCCTTTGGAAGATGTGGCGCTGGCGGTGATGGGGCATCTTGGATTTATCGCCGAAGCAGAGTTGGGTGTAGAGCGCGAGCGCTGTGGCAACGACTTATTCGGTGCTTTCGGTCGCGATTTTCTTACAGCCGATAATGAGCGGGTGATGGTTGTTGGTCTTTCTGAGAAGCAGTGGCAGTCCTTGGTAAATGCCTGTGATATCGCTGAGCAAATTAAGCAATTGGCGGCTAACTTGGGTGTAAACCTCGATTTGGAAGGTGAGCGCTTTAAAGCTCGCGAAGGGATTGCGGCATTAGTCGGCCCATGGATTAAGGCGCGACCTTTTGCTGACGTTGCTAAAGCCTTCGATGCCAATGGCGTCTGTTGGGGGCGCTATCAGTCGGTAAGTCAGATGGTGAAAACCGATGATTCTTGCTCTGAAAAAAATCCCATGTTCAATAAGGTTGAGCAGGCTGGGGTAGGCACTATTTTATCGCCCTCAATTCCACTTAATTTCGGCAGTGGGCGTGACGGCGCTAAACCCGCGCCAGTTTTGGGCGCTCATACCGAGTCGGTATTGTGCGACGTTCTGGGCCTAAGCTCGGCTGAATATGGTCGTTATTATGATTCTGGAATTGTGGCGGGGCCGGCGTCATAGCGAATAATGTTCTTATCTTAGTCGCTGGCGTCGAGTCCTCTTAATTCACGAATACTCAATCCCGTTCTGCGTTTGAGCATTTTTCTGAAGGATGCCGCGTCGGCGTAGCCAAGTCGCTCTGCAATCGTATTCATCGATTCACCGCGCTGCAGCCATTGCCGCGCGAGTTTCTCAAATACCTGTTCGTGTATTTCTTTATAAGTTAATTCTTCTTCCTTTAGCCGGCGTAGTAGGGTGCGTTCGCCCAAACCCAATTTACCCGCTACGGTATTGCGAGATGGGGTGATACCTTGATCGATAAGAGCGAGAATAGCTCTTTCGATATTCTCGCTTAAATTTTTCAGATTGCGTGTTTGGTGGTCGAGACGATAGTCCAGCGACTCGTACAGCTCGGTGTCGGCAGAGGCCAATGGAATGTCGAGCAGTCTGGCGTCTACACATAGTGCATATTCGTTCATATTAAATTTGCAGTGGCAGCCTAATTGTCGCTCGTATTTTTCCCTAAGGCCGAAGTCTGCGTGGGCAAACCAGATTTCCGAAAATTTGTAGATTTCCACGGGAAAGCAGTCTTGCATCATTCGTGTACAGGCGCTGATAAAGGCGTCGTAGGAATGATGGGTGATCTCCATATCGGGATTAGAAAGCCGAAATTTCATTACCCCGAGCGCATTTTGCTCAGTCAGTGCAAATCGCCATACCTCGCTAACCAGCGAAATTTGGTGGAGTGCCTCTAGAATCGATTGCCGGAAGGTAGGCGCGACCATCATTTTAAAGGCGAGGGGGCCTAAGGTGCGAAAGTGGAAATGCTTTAATACACCGAGCCCGATATCTGGTGGTGCTCCCAAGTCATCTGCCGCTTTCCATAGGGCGGTCAAATCGTCTTGGTTTACCCTTGTGAGCAACTGCCACGCATTAGCTTCTAGCTTAGCTTCTTTAAATAGGTGCTCGCGATTTACATTAGCGCCTTCTGCAATGACTTGGGCGGTCATTTGTGCCCATGGCAGGCTTGTTGTTATTGAGTGTGCGTGCTTTGTCACGAATTAACCTGTAGTCGACACGAATTTCCATTGTACGCAAATTTATACTTGCTAGCATAGGAGTTTGGGGAATACCAGAGTAGAAGTGGTGGACAATAACGATAAGCCGCTCTGCTTCGCAATTGATTATAGGCTTGAAGAAATGCAGAAGCTAAGTAAAGACTTAATGAGAGTTATCCTAGTAGCCTTAGTGCTAGTACTGGTCGGCTGCGGAGGCTCGAATAGTATTTCTACTAAAGCTAGTAATACGCCAGACGCAGGAAGCAACCCAGATACAGGTGGTAATCCAGACACCGGCGGCAACCCAGATACCGGCGGTAATCCAGACACCGGTGGCAACCCAGATACCGGCGGTAATCCAGACACTGGCGGTAATCCAGACACTGGCGGTAATCCAGACACTGGCGGTAATCCAGACACTGGCGGTAATCCCGATACCGGTGGTAATCCCGATACCGGAGGTAATCCCGATACCGGAGGTAATCCCGATACTGGCGGTAATCCCGATACTGGCGGTAATCCAGACACTGGTGGTAATCCCGATACTGGTGGTGCCCAGGGTAGAACATTCTTTATTGAATCCGGCCCAAATGCGTCTAACGAGATGCTATTGGCGATGATCGAGGTTAAGCCAAAGGATGTTATTGAGTTTGGCGAAGGCTATTTTGAGCTGACCTCGGGTATCCAGATCTCAGGTACCGAAGATATTTTGGTAAAAGGCCAAGGTATGGATAAAACCGTACTTTCTTTCAAGAACAGTGGTTCACAGGAAGGGTTTTTGGCTACCACCGTGCGTGGAATCACTGTTGAAGATTTAACGGTTCTCGATTCGCCTGGTGATGCATTTAAATTGCAGGGGGTGGATCACGGTACACTGCGTCGCGTTCGCGCATTTTGGTCTAGCGGCCGCAACTTACCTGGCGAAGATACAATTACCGCAGCGAACTATAAAACCAAGTTGAATGTTGCGTGTACCGACCCTGCTCGTCACAACCCTGATAATCCTAATCCCTTAGAGACTGACACCACCTCACCGGATTACACCGTAAGTAAGCTGTCTGGCCGCTACGGTATTTACCCCGTGAATTCACAGAATATTTTGGTTGAGTTTGCTGAGTCGGTTGGTGCGTCCGACGCTGGTATATATGTGGGGCAGACTGATAACGCCATTATTCGTAAGAGTCGTTCAGCTTATAATGTATTCGGCTTTGAAATAGAAAACGTTCGCGGCGGTGAGTACGTAGACAATGTGTCGGAGTGTAATACCGGCGGCTTCTTGGTTTATGACCTAGACGGCTTAACTCGCTATGGTAGCCGCACGCGTATGTACGGCAATATTTCGCGGAATAACAACACCTATAACTTTGCCGAGCCCGGTAGCATCGTATCAAACGTACCTCGCGGTACTGGTATGTTGACTATGGGTTACGACAAAATCGATATATTTGAGAATACCTTCGAAAACAACGGTACTGCCGGTATTGTGCACACGAGTTATAAACTATTTGGCGTGCCTGGTGATCGTCGAATGGATTTATATAGCGAAGGTGTGCACATTTGGAATAACACCTTTAAAAATAATGGTAACGATCTGCCTCTGCCAGATTTTGCCGCTATTATCGATACCGGCGGGGAACAGGTCACGTCAGCATTCCCAATGTTAATCGGTCTAAAAATGTTAGTTGGGGCTGGGCAGTATCGTGGTGCCCATATCGCATGGGATGGCTATGAAGACGAATACAGCGCTGACTGTCCTTACCCAACTGACAGCAAGGGTGATCCCGTTCCTGCAGATGCGGAAGGCAAGCCTATTTCAGGTAATCAGTACCCCAACCCGTCTTGCCGCTACAATGCCTATAAATTTAATGAGGCTGGTGAACGTAAAAAGCCGCTGTGGTGGTATTCCTGTATAGATACTAGCAATAATTTTGACAGCGATAGCGCTACCTTCGCTAATTTCCACGGTACTGAAGGTCTAGAGGCATTGTTATATCTGCCACCGTCAGGCCCAGAAGACATCTTAGACATTCTTACTAGTCTTCCTAACTTCCCAGTGGATACCGATATAATTCCACACCTCTGTGATGATGCCTACGGTAGTAATATGGCAGCGTTACCGCCTATTGTAATACCGGAGTTTGTTCCGTCTGGAAACATTGACCCTGCGCCATCACAGGCACTTATTGATCAGCTTTGTGGGCTCGATGTGCCTGAAGGCGAGATCAATGCAGATGCCTACCGTGTAAATTGTCCGCGTTTGGATCAGTATCATTTATTCAGTGATCCGCAAGATCCAACGAGTTTGCCAAATGGACAAGGTGTTCCCTTTGTTCTAAATACCAAGCTCTTTTCTGACTATTCCACCAAGTATCGTGTGGCCTATATTCCTGAGGGTGAACAGGCTATTTACCGCGATGGAAATGACAGCGCCAATGCGGCAATTTTGTTCCCAGTCGGCACTATTTTAGCGAAGACCTTTTCCTTTACTGACGAGCCCAGCCAAAGCGAGTACGCCGCGGAAACGCGTTTGATTATTAAACGTCAAACCAGTGGTGGCCAGTTATATTGGGAAGGTTTGGAATACCAGTGGTTTGAAGAAAACGGTCAGAAAGTGGCGCGCTTGAAGCAGCAGGGTGCCGTTATAAGTGCTAGTTGGAATTACCATGATGTGAATAGTGGTGAGCATTATGTTGGATCGACCGATGCTTACACACTCCCGAATGCAAACCAGTGCCAGAGCTGTCACGCCAATGACGATGCAGAAACTGGCGCAGCACCGATAGGGCCGAAGGCACGTAATTTAAACCGTCCTTACGTGAGTGAATCGTCGTTGCCAACAGGCATGGATATGCATCCTGTGAATGGCAAAAATCAGCTGGTTTACTGGTGCCAAAACGGCCTAATGAAAAACTGCCCAAGTAATCTTGAGCTTGATCAGGCTACCTCGTATTTGAAAGCGGTAGAGCGTAACCCAATCTTCAATGTTCCTGGTGACTCTGGCTTTACCGCCGGCAGTGACCAAGATATTGAAGCGCGTGTTCGTTCATACTTAGAGGTGAACTGTGCGCACTGCCACAACCCGCGTGGTTTGGCACAGAATACTGGTTTTTACCTCGATGTATTCCGCTCAGTAAACGATACCTTTGGTATATGCAAAGGCCCAACCGCGAGTGGCACCGAAGGTAGAGGCGGTCGTGAATATGACATCGTGCCAGGAAACGCGGCGGAATCTATTTTGCCTTACCGCTTAGGGCCCGAAGCGACGACGCTAGCGTCGCGTATGCCGCCCATTGCGCGGAGCACTGTTCACGGCGCAGCCTTTGACTTGGTTACCAAGTGGATTAACGATGTTGTAGACAGCAGCTACGATAACGCCGACGCCTGTAATACCAGCAGTAGCGGCGGAAGCAGCGGCGGCCTGTGTGCTCCTGATGAAATTCCGCTTATCGGCGGGCAGTGCTTACCTTTAGGTGATTTGCTACCTGTAGGTGGTTTCCTCTAAGGCGAATTTACTGCGAGATTAACGACGCCACCTTCGGGTGGCGTTTTTTGTTGTGGCTATGCATTTTGTCGATGGCGTCGCGAGCCGCACAAATTACTGGCACTTAAAATAGGACTAAGCTTGGTGCTGGAATAGATAAAAATAAGGCGGGGAGTTTGTGGCCACTATTCGTCGTACTTATTTAGCTTCGCCGACGAATAGTGGTGGAGTGAGGCTTTAGATATTACGCCCAATGAGGTCTTTTAGTACTTCATTGGCGCCGGCGTAAATAGACTCAATACGAGCATCGACATACATACGCGCAATTGGGTATTCGAGTATATAGCCGTGGCCACCGAAGAGTTGTAAGCAACGGTTAATCACTTCGCTGTGGGTGTCACTCATCCACCATTTACTCATGGAGGCGAGGTCGCTGGTCATATTACCTTTGATCATTTGTTCAACGGTAAAGTCGACAAAAACCCGTGCAATCGTTGCTTGGGTTTTTACCTCGGCCAGTACAAAGCGAGTGTTTTGCAAGTCTATTAATTTACCGCCAAACATTTTGCGCTCGTGGGCGTACTCTGCAGAGACGTTAAGAGCGTGCTCCATGACCGCAGCGCAATTCACGCCAGTTAATGCCCGCTCATAGGTAAGGTCTTGCATCATTTGATAAAAACCCTTGCCTTCTACTTCGCCGAGTAAACGGTCGGCTGGCACAACACAGTCGTCGAAGAATAATTCTGCGGTGTCGGAGCCGTGCAAGCCAATTTTTTTCAGGCGCTTGCTCACGCTGAAGCCTGGGGTTTTGGTTTCAAAAATGAAGAGTGAAACGCCCTTAGCTTTTTGGCTGGGGTCGGTTTTTGTCGCCAGAATTAAGATGTCGGCGGTTGAACCGTTGGTGATAAAGGTTTTTGAGCCGCTGATCCGGTAATTGTCACCGTCGCGAATGGCCTTGGTGCGCATGTTTTGTAAATCAGTGCCGCCGTCGGGCTCGGTCATGCCCATGCCCGCGATTAATTCGCCACTGCAAATACCTGGGAGCCAGCGTTGTTTTTGCTCCTCGGTGCCGTAGCGCTCAATATAGTGGGCCGCAATAACATGAATTTGCTTACAGGTGCGCCAGCTACTATCACCCGAGACGCATAGCTCGTGGCCGATAACCGCTTCATGGCCAAAGTGTCCGCCAGAGCCGCCGTATTCGGCTGAAATATCTGGGGCAAGAATGCCGAGTTCACCCGCTTTTAGCCAGACTTCGCGGTCTGTATAACCTTGCTCGTACCATTTTTCTTGCTTTGGGGTAATGTGTTCGGCAACGAAGCGGCGTGTCATATCTTGAACAGCGTCTAATTCTTCGTCCATCCAATTTGGGCGGTAATTTTCTATCATCATGGGCTTAGTTATACATGTTGTGAGACATGTATCTATGGTATGTCGCCACTGGAATGCTGTTATCGTCGCTTCCGACGATTCCTTCTTGGTGTATTTTGCTAAGAATCAATGTAACTGCGATTCGGTCTATTTAACGTAAGAAATGACCAAAGAATTTCGACATTGTTATCACTTAGTCAAATAGCCACAAGGTTTTTGTGGGAGGTCCGCTTTGAAACAAGAACAAGCACAACAAACACCATCGCCAGCCACTGCGTTCCCAGGCGGTTTACTGCCACGTCTTGCTGATAAGGCAGCGGTGACGATGGCTGAATCTGGCCAAAGTATGAGTTATGGCGAGCTAGATGCTTTTGCAAACCGCCTAGGCCGCATGTACCAGTGGTTGGGGCTAAAGACCGGTGAGCACGTTGCCTATATGCTCGAAAATCGTTTGGAATGCCCAGCCGTGCAATGGGGCGCTCATTACGCCGGCTTGTACTATACCTTTGTTAGTACGCGTCTGACGCCTGCTGAAGCGGCGTATATTGTAAGTGATTGTGAAGCAAAGGTGCTTATTGTTAGTGCTAAAACCGCTGGCCCCGTATTGGACGCGATTCGCGGTATTGAGAACCCACCGCGCATTTATAGTTTAGACCCAGTGGCCGGATTGCAAGTCTTGGATGATGCGATTTCCGCCTTTGAAGCCAGCCCAATTAAAGGCACCTTTGAGGGCAGCGAAATGCTGTATTCATCGGGCACTACAGGTAAGCCAAAAGGCGTTAAGCCAGCGATGACCGGCTTGCCTTTGGGTAGTTCGTCTATGATTGCCACCTTGATGCAAAGAGGTTTTGGGGTTGGCGAAGATTCTGTTTACCTTTCACCCGCACCGCATTATCACGCCGCGCCGATGAAGTGGGGGCAGGGCGTGACCACCCTAGGCGGCACAGTGATTATTATGGAAAAATTCGATGCCGAGGGCGCTTTGGCGGCTATCGAAAAATACGGTGTTACCCATAGTCAGTGGGTACCAACGATGTTCCATAGAATTTTGGGTTTGCCGAAAGAAGTCAGAGATCGCTACGATTTATCGTCACAAAAAGTGGCGGTTCACGCGGCAGCGCCGTGCCCTATTGCCACCAAGCAAGCCATGATCGATTGGTGGGGGCCAATTATTTTTGAATACTACTCCTGCACCGAGGCGATCGGCATGACCTTTACCGATAGCAAGGCGTGGCTCGATCATCCGGGCACCGTGGGGCGGCCACTACTAGGCGTGCCACATATTCTAGATGAAGAGGGCAATGAATTACCGGCTGGCGAAGACGGCTTGGTGTATTTTGCCGACGGCACGAAATTTAGCTATCACAATGATGAGTCGAAAACTGCTGAAGCCTTCAACGATAAAGGCTGGTCTACCGTAGGCGATATTGGCCATTTAGATGAAGAAGGCTTTTTGTACCTCACCGATCGCAAGAGCAATATGATTATTTCTGGCGGCGTGAATGTATACCCGCAAGAAACCGAAAACTGGATGATTAGTCATCCAGCAATTTATGATGTTGCCGTTATCGGTACACCACATCCTGATTTTGGCGAAGAAGTACGCGCGGTGGTGCAACTGGAGCCGGGCATTGAGCCGAGCGATGCCTTGGTAGAAGAGCTTAAGGACTACTGTCGCGAGCAATTGTCGTCAATCAAGTGCCCGCGAGAAATCGACTTTCGCGCTGAGCTGCCACGCGAGCCAAATGGCAAATTGCTAAAGCGTTTGCTCATTGATGAGTACCGCAAGCTGGCGCAATAGCGGTAAAGTTCGGCGCTGTTCACTCTAAAATGCTGTAGCGGTTTTGGAGTGAATAAGCGCTGGTTGATTGGGAAATTGCAGGACGGTAAAAACTTAAAACTGAACGGGAGTTAGCGGTTTTCTGCAATTTTAAACGCCCGCTTACACATTTTTCAGAACGGTATCGTCATCAAAATCTGGAGCTTCCTCGGCCCACTTTATTTGATCCAATTACTTATCCGCTTGATCAACACCCCACTCGGCGCAAGTGTAGAGCTAAATATCGACGAGATCAGATTCCGTCTCTGGCGCTATTTCAAGGCCGCGCTCTAGTCAGCAGCTTTGATAAGTTTACGTCCAGTTCTTTTAACAGCAGACATATCTAGCGGGCGCGATTTACCGCTGGCCTCACCCTTCTTAAGTGCCTGTCTAAATTCGAAAAGGCGCTCTTGGGAATGCTGATCTTGCCTGATGGGGTGGCAGATGTATTCGCTGTCGTTGCCGAATTGGCCATCATCAATCTGACGCTTCACCAAGTTTCTTGTTGTTCTGTTAGTGTGATTATTTTTCGATGCATGCTCATGGCGGATCCTTAGGTAATCCGAAAGGTATGACATGATCATGCTGCTGCCTAGCCACAAATCAATCTAGCTGCGACTTTAGGTTTACTCATGTGATTTAGAGAATAAATCACCACTACTTGGATGCGCTGCGCAGGCTTTGTTTAACACGCGTTGCGCGTACTTAAGTGATTAAGCCCATACGGCGTGCTATCACTACTGCTTCGGTGCGGTTACCTGCGTTTAATTTGAGGTTGATGCTACGGAGGTGGGTGCGAACCGTTGATTCAGAAACGAATAAGCGTTCTGACATTGCAATATTAGATAGACCTTCGGCTAGTAGTGCCAAGACCTGTAGCTCTTTGGGTGTTAGTGGGTCGGCGGGCATATTTCCGACGGCGGCATTGGTTTGCTGCGAAAGGCTGGAAAGCCGCCGTTCTAGATTCTCCCCTAAAGAGAAGTCAGCGTCTGAGCCCTGTTGCTGCATGTCGCGCAATAGTGACGTGACTTTTGGCCCTTCTTCTATAAATGTGCGTATAAAGCCTTCTTCATTTGCCATACGTACGGCGCGACCCATTGTGCGAAGCGCCATATTGCGCTGACCATCTTCGTGCTGGGCTTCGGCGAGTAAAATTCTTAATTTTAAGGCGCGTCTGACGTGCTGGGTGCGTTCTGCTTCTTTTAGCGCGTCTCTGAGTTTTGGTAGTGCCAGCCCCACTTTTCCGCTGCGTAAGTTCCAGCGTAGGCGGCATATTTCCGGTGTTAGGCTGTCGTTGGCGATATACCAGCGAGTGCTCAGATCGGGCCAGTTAAAGCCTTGCTCAGCGAGTCTAATTTGTTCATCGGCGCCGTCGATATTGCCATTGCTAAGCCAAAAATTGGCACGTTGTAATCGTGCAGAGGCAACTACTCTAGGAAGTTGTAGGGCGTGACCTCGATTTTCTAGCTCGGTTAATAATTCAAAGGCGCTATCGTGATCGGTGTCGAAAAGGATTCTGGCATGGAGGATGTGGGCGCTTATCAGAGCGTCTGCCGGACCGATGTCGCGCACTAGGGGTGCGTAAGCGTCGAATAGTTTTCGGGCTTCGTCTATTTCATCCGCTTCATATAATGCTTCGCCAAGCTGAATGGCTGCAAGAGTAATGCCTCGGCGGTCTCCTTTGCGCGACGCGGAAAATGTGTCCATTGCATGTCGCATGCGTTGGGTGGCTTGCTTTAAATGGCCCTTCATTAAATCTAGCAAGCCTTCGGCAGATTCTGCGAGCACGGCGCCAAAGGTGCCGGCACCGCCAGATTCACTTCCTCGCGCTTGGTCTACATAGCCTCGGGCTGCGTCGTGCTCGCCCATAATAATACTGGTTTGTGTCAGTGCTTGAGACAACATGGCTCGGGCAAAATGATTGTCCTTGCTAACAATGGGCAGCGCGTCCAAGCCTAGTCGATGACCTTCGTCGATATTATCCATCATGCCTAATAGCATTGGTCGTAGCACCATCAGATTAGCGGTGTCGTCATTTGTTAAGGCTTCTGGATTGAGCTCACCAATAATATTCAGCGCTTCTCGCGGGCTTCTGGTAAACGCTGTACTCCAGGCTTTAATCAGTTTTAAGTCGGGATTGTTTTCAATTTCACTATTGGGTAAATGCGCTAGAAATCCGGCGAGCAAACGCAGTCGACCATCATTTAAAAAGCGTTTGGTATTTTTCCGAATAAGCTCGATTGACCGAGTATATTGTTCCGATTTTAGGCAGTGGCGTATGCCGGGTATGGGGCGGTCGTCCGCGAGGTATACATCTGCGGCACGGGCATGCAAGGTGGCTACTTCTTGAGGGTATTCCTTGCGGAGCTGGTTGCTCAGAAAGTCATGGAAAAGCGCATGGAAGCTGTAAACTTGATTTTGCTCATCCGCTAGCGAGACGAAAATATTTTGTTCATAGAGCTGCTGTAGCAAGGTGAGGCTGTCTTCACGTTGGCAGAGGGCGTTACATAAATCTTCTTTGATCTCGTCCAAAATACTAATTTGTAATAAAAACTTTTGTACATCTTCAGGTAGTGCGCTCAATACATCTTCGGCGAGGTACGATGCAACAGCGGCGTTAGATCCTGAAAAGGAATTGATGAATTCGTCGGTATTGCTGCGGCCGTGAAGTGCCATTGAGGCAAGCGACAGGGCGACAGCCCAACCTTCTGTGCTGCTGTATAAGTGGTTTAGCTGCTGGGTATTGAGATTAACGCCGCGTTGTGAGCTAAGGTATGAGGCGGCTTCTTCTTGAGAAAATCGTAAATCATTGGCATTGAATTCTATCAATTGACCTTTGGCGCGCAATTTGGCCAAGCCTAGGTCGGGACTTCTTCTGCTGCCAATAATACAGCGTGAGCCGGGCGGCAAAGAGTTGGTGCCGCGTTGTATTAGACCAATTACGACAGGGTTTTGCAGAACTTCGAAATTGTCGAAATAAATACTAGTGGGGTTTTCGGCAGCCTCAATGCTGTCGATAATCCAGTTGGCCAGCTCGGCATTGCGAGAGGTGCTAGTGCCGGGTAGGGGAGTCTCTGGATTGGCGTTTGCCATTGCCAAGGTGAAACCACGCAAAAAACGGGATACGTCGTTATCGCTGTCGTCTAAGGTCAGCCATGCGACTGCATTGCCCATTCGGCGATCTGCATCTACGAGCTGCATCATTGCCGTTGTTTTGCCGAAGCCCGCCGGCGCTTGTATGACAACAAGGCGGCTGGCATCTAGGTCTTGCTCGTAATCTGCGATGCATTGCCGCGTTAAGCTGTTTGCGGCCCGTCGTGGCGGAATGGTTTTTGCCTTGGCGATACGAGAGCTGAGATTGTGTTTGCTGGCATTGGCTTGACTAGTATTTTCCGAGGCGCTCGGCGCTACTTTTTTGGGCACGTTGTTGGCTTTTTTTCTGCTCATGTAGTGGTCGCAGCGTCGCTTTTAGGGCTAAAGCTCCGTGTCTCTCATCGTTATTTAGTGATAAGAGTTTTGCAGAATCAATACTCGGGGTCAACGCGTTCAGCGCTTTTCGATACGGTGCACCAGTCGCCATACGGTACTTGGCATCCAGCGCCGCAAAATCCAGCTCATTCTGGTCATTGGGCCAGGGAATACCCACAGCGATTTGCCAGGTAATTTGCGTTCTATTTCATCGAGAACGGTTTCTGGCGTGATGGGTGGAAAGATGTCAAAAATTTTGGGCCAGCAGCTTTTGGCTTGCTCAAGTAGGGGGGTTGCCACAATGGGGGGGCAAACACAAACTATGCGCACACCGCTATTGCGGGTTTCGTGAAACAGTACTTCGGTGTAGGCCGCAACAGCATGTTTAGAGGCATTGTAGGCGCCCATATATAAAATGGGCCAGTGCCCAGCCATTGATGCGTAATTTATAAACTCGCCCCGTCCGCGCGCTAGCATTTTGGGCAGAGCAGCTTGGCTGACGTTGACCATGCCACCGTAGTTGATGTTCATAATGCGGTGGATCATGTCGCCACCCTGATCCATGATTTCACTCAGGGGCATAATCGCTGCGGCGTTGGTTAATCTGTCGATGGGGCCAAGAATGTTTTCACATTGCTCGACGGCGCTTTGAACCGCGAGTGGGTCGGTAATATCGCAGAGTAGCTTTAGGAGCGTGTCGGAGTTTGCACCTAATGCATCTAAACCTTGCTGGTTGACGTCGACGGCGGCGACCTTCCAGCCGCTTTGCAGAGCCCGTTTTGCCGAGAGCTGACCGATGCCGCTTCCTGCACCTGTGATAAACAAAACTTGCCCAGCCATTACGGTCTCCTGAGTCACTTATTTTGGGGTGAAAAAATAAGCCCTAATACTAAGGAGTAAGGAGATTTGCTGTCTCGTCGGATGCGACGAGTTTGCAGCTATCGTGTGTGGATTTGGCAACTTACAGCACTAAAATGGTCTTTCTCGGTGGCAATTTATTGCTGGTTAGATTTGATGAAATCCATCACCGCATTGACGAATACTTTGCGCTGTAGAGGGTCGTCTTCACTGATGCTTGCTGCGTTATTTTTGAGATGGCGTATTACCGGCGTCATGGTAACAAAGCCGAGAATCATCGAAAAAATAGCTACTGGCGTAATGCCATCCCCTTTGCCTGGGGAGTATTGATTGAGAAGCAGGCGAAGTTCATTGACTACGTTTTGCAGGGACATTTCGACGAGGAAAACTTGGTTTTCTTCCCAGCCGTCTACTAGGTTTCGCTGCAGGAGTTTTAGGTAGTCTGGGTTTGAGTCTAGGCGCTCAAACATGGCGAAGAGGAATTTATTTAAACGCTCTTCAGGGGTGGCATTGGCGTTGATCTGGTGTAGCAGGTTTGCTGCGTGAGCACTGTACATTTCTTCTTCAACGGCTTTGAATAGGTCTTCTTTATTGCCAAAGTGATGGTAAATTGATGGCATAGAAAAGCCTGATTCGGTCGCAATCTGGCGCATGGTTACGCCGTCAAAACCGTGTCTGGCAAAGAGCTGGGTCGACACCTCAAGAATGATATTTCTGGCGTTCTTGTTACTTGCTTTACGGGTGGACAATAGTGTTTCCTACCTAATATTAACTGCGAAATCTGTGCGGAGAGGGTATCGCCGTTTGACTCTCAACACGATCTATTTTCATAAGAATCGAATGTAAATATTTTACCTTAAATAAGGCGAGATTAGGTAGAAAAGTCGATATTTTCGGCTTTACATTTGGTCGTTTAAAAGTTTCTGTCAGGTATTTTCAGCTACCTGGTAGTTGGCGGGAGGGGTGGAGAGCCTGCCATTTTGAATATCGTCAAATACGACGATACTGCTTGGCGCAAAGTATTGCATTGTAGGTAGGTGAGCGGTACCGAGCTAAATTTAGCCTGTAATACGGCGAAACAACACATAAGGATAGTTTTATGGAACGCGTTGCGATTAACCCAATGGATGCCGCATGGTTGTACGTCGAGAAAGAACAAGCGCCTGCGCATTTTGGTCCTTTAATCTTTATGAGTTGCCCAGAGGGTGATGAAGGCTTTGTGCAGCGCCTGGTTGCTGAGTGGCGAAAATCCCTTACGTTTGCACCGCCGTTTAATTATCGCTTGGCCAAGGGGCTTATCCCTCGCTGGGAAATCACGCCCAACGATCAACTCGATATGGAATACCATCTGCGCCACAGCGCACTGCCAGCGCCGGGCGGCGAGGCCGAGCTGGGGATTATGGTATCGCGGCTGCACTCACATAAACTCGATAGAAAGAAGCCTCTTTGGCAATGTTATGTCATTGAAGGCATCGGGGGTGGTCGCTTTGCGATTTATTTAAAACTCCACCATGCCCAAATGGATGGTATGGCGGCGTCGATGTTGATGGCGAAATGTTTTAGCACCGATCCTGATGCGCGAAATATGCCTGCGCCCTGGACAATTGGCCTAAAGTCGTCGCCTGAAAAACTTGCCGCGGCAAAATTAAAAAAGCAGACAGCTGCAAGCCAAGTGTCTGCTTGGGCTAGGTTGTCTAATATTCGCCGCGCACTGTCTACTCTTGGTAAAGAGGCCTACCTCAATGCTAATTCATCGCTTTTTGCCCCTTATCAAGGGCCAAAGTCGGTCTTGAATGGCAGAATTTCTCCGCATCGTCGCTATGCAACCCAGCGTTTTGAGTTGGCGCAATTGAAGCGTATTGCAGATAAAGCGGGGGTAAAAATTAACGATGTGTTTCTTGCGGTTACCGGTGCGGCATTGCGTCGTTATTTGAGCGAGCAGAATGTATTGCCTAAGAAATCGTTAGTGGGCCAGATTCCTGTGAGTATTCGTCCGGCGGGTGATGATGCCATTGGCAATGCCCTGAGTTTTGTTTACGCGACCTTGGGTACTGATCTTGATGATCCATTAGCGCGGCTGAAGGCCGTAAGCCAGTCGACCGAGTCTGCAAAATCATTGCAAAGTACGCTTACGGTAGATGCCATTGAGGCATATACCTCTATTGTATTGGCACCCTATATTACCGAAACGATTTTGGGTTTAGGCGGCTATTTAAGGCCAGCATCTAATTTGGTTATTTCTAATGTGATGGGGCCGCGTCAGCGTATGTATTTTAATGGTGCCAGAATTGAACATATATACGGCCCGTCGGTACTGTTTCATGGACAGGCTTTGAATATCACTATGTCGAGTTATGCCGATGAAATTAATATTGGTTATACCGCCTGCCGAGATAGCTTGCCGTCTATGCAACGAATTGCTGTATACAGTGGTGAGGCAATGAATGAGCTGGAAGAGGCGCTAGGTTTGTAGTTATACAACATTTGCAAAGCCGCGTATCGATACTATTCGTTACGCGGCTTTTTTATGCCCGCTAATTTTTTGAAGATTTAGGTAGATTAATCATTTGCATATACGTCCACACTATTAAAATAGCAAACAGCGAGCTGGCAATACTCGCAAACTGAATGAGTGTGGAAGATGTGGTTTCGGTGTCTGTGCCCAGTGCATTATACATAGGCCAGCCCGCGCCGGCGTGGCCCATAAAGGCAGCGCAGGGCATAATAAAACAGATAATAATTTGCTGTGCTCCGCGCAATTTGGGCATTAGGGCGTAGATGCTAAGGAAGGGCAGAATAACGGCGGCGGTGTTTGCAAAAAACCACCATGAGGGCATAAAGCCAATTTTAAATGGTTGGTAGCCGTAATAAACCCACACACCAAAATATAGCGGAATTTGCTCTACAAGTGCGGCACTTATTATGACGCCAGCAAAACTCTTCCACACAAAGTGTTGATTCAGACTTTGATCTAATATCTTCTGGTAGCACAGCAGCGGCAATGCGGCGAAATACCATATATAGCCAATTAATACCGCAAGGGGTACCGGATGGCCGTTGGTGGTAATGACATTAAATTGGCCGATTTGTGGGTGTACTGCATTACCGAGTAAATCGACCACGGGTTCTAAATATAAGGTCAGCATAGAGCCGATAAGAAGGTAGATTGGAATGGCACTTTTTTGTTTTATTGCAAGGCGAATCGCGAAAATAACAAAAATGAGGGCGGCGATTCCGTAGACGGAGGTTGTTATCAACTGCGGCATGGCGGGCATAATTAAGCCCGTGGGTGCTTGAGTATATACTAGGTCAATTTCATTCATGATAGGTACCTACACGCTTAGGGTAGTTTGCTGAGGGTGAAATGTGCTGAAAAAGATTCGTTGGTTTCTACTGAATCGCCAAATGGAAGCTCGGGATTGTTGTATTGCACTGACTTTCTAGGTTGATACGCAAATGCTATGTCCATCAACCAGTGCTTATTAAGTTTGGTGCCATACGCTAGCGCGTAGTCGTGCTGGGGTGTCAGCGCAAAGGTAGGTGATAAGCTGGATTTATTAATAATTAAACTGTGATAAGAGTATCCTGCCCGCAAGATGTCGCCGGAGCTAAGTGTTTTTTCTATTCCGATGCTGTACACAATACGGCTGTGCATTTTAACTGAGCTGATTTGTGACAGTGAGTCTACCGGTGCTGGACCGTTGGGCTTGCTGGCTTTGATTTCTAATCGGCGCGTTGCGCCCGCCCAGTCAAACCAATTTGCTTCTAGGGCGATCGCAAAGTCTGGTTTTAGCTTCCAATGGGCACCAATCCCAAACTCCTGCGGTGTTTCTAATCCGCGCATTGATACATTGCTGTACTTTACTCGGCCATTGCCAATGGCGTTGTAGTTGACGGTCATCTTGCCGCCATCTAGATCAATTTTCGACTGGCTGGTGTAGTTCAAGCCCACGGTGAGCTCGGGACTAACATCATATTGCATGCCGATTTTTATATCGCTTCCCCAGCCGTTTAAATCTCTGATTTTTACACCAAAGAAAGTTTGGTTTGCGTCCGCTACGGATGTGTCTTCAAACAGTGTTTGTTCGGCAGTGGCATAGGTTGCGGCGACGACAAATCCCAGTCTTAAGTCCTCGCTAATATTCCATGCCGCACCGCCAGAAAAGCGGAATAAAGAGAACATTGCATTGAGGTCGTCCTTGGTTCCGAAGGCAGTATTTATATTGTCGTAAACATAGCCAAGTCCACCGGCAACATTGACGCCGGCGCCAATGACAATATTTTTGTCTGCTAATCGCTGCGCGTAGCCGGCACCGACCACCCCACCAAGTTCATTGCTTACCCGAACGTCATGATTGTATTCGTCGCGGTGTGCTATTCGCGCTATTGAAAATCCTGTTGCGCTATAGTCAGAGTGGGATAGTTCAATATTTGCCAAGCCAGCTGGATTTGCGATAAGTGATCCGGTGTCGTCTGAGTTGGCAATGTCTGCGCCTCCTAGTCCGGTTTGTTCCGCGCCGTAGGCGGTTAAGTATAGGCCATTGGCAGCGAAGGACATTGGAGATAAACAAAGCGCTGCCAGTAGCAGAAATAAATTTCTGCCATAAGGGGTTTTCATATCGGCGATCCTAGGTGGCGATTGTTGCCTGCGAAATTCGCAGGCTTTATTTTTAGTATTATTGAGTTCGAGTAGTATTTTGCTTATTAAAATATGAACATAATCAAACCTGAACTTGTCCCCCAGTCATAATGATTAGCCCAATACAGCTTACAAAGACCCAAGCTTCACAGGATAGGCGCAACGTAGTGGGTGCGTGTCCGACTTCCATGAAATGCATGATGACTAAGCGGACTTTGAAGAAGGCGAGTATCAAAATTGCGGCAGACTCTAAAAAGGCTTTTTCAAAAAGCATGCCGTGGTTGATACCTACCACCCAAGAGAAAATACTGATCAACATCAGTACGATCCAGATAACAGTTTCTTTTGAAAAAATTAAGTTACGCATAATTTAAGGAATCAAATAAACGAGAGGAAAAATAATAATCCAGAGTAAATCTACCATGTGCCAATACAGTGCGCCGCTTTCCAAATTGTCTACGTCGGTTTGGCTTATATGTTTACTACGGTAAAGCGACACGGCGTAATAAATGAGCAGCGGTACACCAATAACCACATGGAAATAGTGCATGCCGGTAAGTATGTAGTAGAAGACATAGAAATTATTGCTGAGATAGTCTATGTCTAATGCCGCTTTGTGCTGATATTCGAGGGTTTTCAGAATAACAAAGCCAGTGCCAAATAGGGCGGCACCTGCCATAGAAAAGGAGGCGTATTTCGCCAAGCCTTTACGTGCAGCTTTAAGGGCCATTACCACCAGCCAAGAGCTACACAGTAGGAATAAGGTATTGATCGAGCCAATATTAACGTCTAGTTGCGCCTGAGACTGACGAAATAGTTCGATTTCGTCTAGGCGGTAGTAGGCAAACATGCAAAAGAAAAGTGAGAAGCACGCCATATCGCCCAGCAAAAACAACCAGATCATTTCGTCGCCTGGCATATGCTTTTCTTGAGTCTTGTCTGTTGCCTTAGTTTCTTTCACGGCTGACATATTATCTTCGTAAGTCGACATTATCGTTATCTAATTTAAATAGAGCAAAAGTGGGTGGATCTTTAAAAAGACCCGTCAAATACCGCGTGAGTATTTGACGGGTTAGAATTTCAGGCTAGTACAAAAGAGGAGAGCCTAGCCTGAAGGGTATTACGCTGGAACGGGGTTGCCGTTCAGTTTCTCGATTGGGTTTTTCGCTTCGTGGCCGCTGGCGACAATGGCGGCAGTAAAGCGCACAACCATTAGGCAAAGAACCAAAGACAGCAGGGTGAGAAGACGAGTCGCGATCCAAGGCATGTCATGGTTAAGTGACATGAAGTATGGCCACGCGGTCATGCCGTAAGAGGCGCCCATTGCAACAACGGAAACCGGAATAATAAATAGACGGTTCCAGCCGCGCAGATAAGGTTCAATCAAGTACAGCAGGAAGCCAACTAGCAACATAGATGTACCGTTCAACCAGCCCCAAGCTAGTGGGAAGCCGAATACTTTAAACGAGGCATCGCCATAGTAAATGTAGGCTTGTGTTGCAGTACCAGGCATTTCCATGATGACGTCAGTCATTGCAATCAAGAACCAGGTAATGAATACGCCCTTCACTGTTAGGCCGGCTTTCATGCGGGTATAAGCCCAGTAGCCGGTCATAGAGATAAAGAAGACATAGCAAGGTGGAATTAAATAAGGAATATTTAAGTCGTAACCTATAAATGCAGGACCAGGCAGGTTGGTTGGGTACCACAGGTGGCCTAGGTGATCGAGCATTGGCTCAATCAATGAGCAAATTAGGCCGCCGAAAATCATAAGTAAAGGAATGTCGTTCCCTTTCTTAAAGAAGCAATACAGCGCCCAAGGGATAACTGCAATGCCGAACCCCCCTGCCCAAACCGTAAATAGGTTACCCACTAGTTCATTCGCTGCGTAATCGGCGGGTACAGGTAATGTCCCCCCGATCATTGGCTGCATTAGCTTATCCATTAAAGACATAGTCTTAATCCTCTCGTGTGCTTATTTTGGGTAAATGAAGTTTTCACTTCATGTTCTTTATTGCCGTCATAGCTGAGTTGCGCCCAGGCATACCGCAAATACCGGCGCTGGGGTGTGTTCCTGATCCGCTTAGGAACAAGCCTGGTACGGGTGTTTTATAGCCACCTAATGAAAATGCAGGACGGCCAGGTCCAAAGCGCGTTACATAGGGGTCAACGTGGTAAACACTGCCGTCGATGGCATGAAAGCGCTTTTCGATATCTGGCGGCGCAAGTGGGCGGCGCGCGATTTCAAGCTCTTCAATGCCTTCGTAATATTTAGCTGAGTCTTTGGTTATCATGTCGCTGATTTGGTCGCGTGCTTTTTCCCAGCCAATGTTTGGCTTGAAGGGAACAAGGCCAGACCAGAACCAATAGGTATCGTGACCTTCAGGCGCCATGCTTGGATCAAACGCGGTGGTTACTTGTCCTAAGCCAGCAATGATTTCTGGAATTTCGCCGCGCTGACAGTCTTCGTACGCTTTTATGCCCTGCTCATAGGTAGCCCACTGCAGAGTTGGTAGGCGTAAGTCCGCATCCCAGCCGCGCTTTCTACGCCACTCTGAATGGCGGCGGGGCTCGATACGGCCTTTTAAGGCAATGTTTAGTTTGAAGTCGGCGATGCCGCGGCTGGCAGTCGGAATGTGCTTGGCGGTGACAGCGGTTTTGTGATCCAAAAGACCTTCTGGTAATAGATGGTTGAGTACCATTTTGGGGCTGAAGGCCGTTACGACGCCTTTTTTAGCGAAAATCTCTTCGCCGCCGGCAATTCTTACACCTGCAGCGCGGCCATCTTTGATGATGATTTCTTCTATCTTCGCGCCGGTGCGAACTGAGCCGCCGTGGTCTTCAAGACAGCGAATTAATGCTTTTGGGAAGGCGCCGGTACCACCTTCAAACATGGTGATGCCCTGACTTTGCAGTGCCGCCAAGTAAATCATGCAGAAAGAGCTTAAATCTGAACGGAACTCCATGAATGGAAGGCCGGTTAGCAAACAGGCGCGAACCATATCGCTTTCAAACATTTCTTCCAGCGCGGCAGCGTGGGAGTTAGTCATTAATTTGACGATTGCGGGGATGTGGCGAGCGTGTCGAATGGCGCCGCCCATCGTGCGCAATACTGCGGCAGGGCTGGGGCGATGAGCATTGGTATTCATCAACGGCAGACCAATCTTCATGGCACGATCTATGGTGTTTGACAGATCCATCCACGCAGCAGCGTCTTTTTTAGAAAAATATTTGATCTCTTCAGCGGTGCGGCGTGGGTCATTCCACATTCCGATAGACTCATCACCGTCCTGGCTTAGCTGAACGTGGCAGGGGTCGATACGGCGTTGACGCAGGCCGTACTTGGTTTCCAGCTCTAATTCTTGCGCGATAGGTGAAAGGCGAAACAGTGAGGCGTGAATCGAGGCCTCATTAATCATATGGTCGGGCGCTTCGGGTGCCATTGGGTTGGTTGCGGTCATACCGCCGGCGGTTTCGTGCGCCTCTACAACCAAGGTTTTTAGGCCGGCCTTCGCAAGATAGCAGGAGGCAACCAAACCATTGTGGCCCGCTCCAGCGACAATAACGTCGATATCCTTGTAATCGGCAGGTGAATTCTGTTGATCTTGCATGTCTAGTTACTTCCTCTTCGCAATTCAGCTGTTTTCGCTGTTGATAATTCAGCGCTGTGTTTAAGACGAGCCATTCAACGGAGACAGGGGCTGCTTTTCCGTTATTGCACGGCCTCTGGCTAGAGTATGCTGAATCTTATATAGCGTTCGTTATAGTAATGATTCGCAGTTTATCCAGCTAGAGCTAGGGCTGTCAATTCGTTTTTCTAGGGTCGTTAGTTAAATAACAGTAATGCGCCTGCCGGAGTAACGTGAATTACGTCACGCCGTGGGAGCAGGATCTAGGATGGCGGCTTGGTTTCATAAAAAAATCGTCGGAACCGACGATCAGACAATTGAGGGCTTCTCTATACTCATTAATATACCTCTAATGAGCGTTAAATAAGTGCTTGCTTATTTGTGTGTGATTTATTCGCACGGGCGATCGAGCGGTGTGTGTAAGTCAGTTAAGGCTAGCAGCCAAGTATAAAATAACAAAAAGATTAGTATTTAGGGTGGGTAAGTATGACTATAAGAAAAAGAACGAGCTTAAGTTTGGCGATTATTGCTGCTGGGTTGTCGGCTTCAATTGCGGCTTCTGCTCAGGTGCCGGAAGAGGCCGCGTCGGGCAAAAGAACAAATAGATTGCTCGAGGAGGTGGTGGTCACCGCCCAGAAGCGTGAAGAAAATGTGCAAGACGTCCCCATTGCTATCACCGCCTTTAGTAATGAAAAACTCGATGCTTTCGGAATCGAGAGCGCTCAAGACTTAGAGACCATTACGCCTGGTTTTACTGTTACCAGTGCGGCGGGCTTTAACGTCGCGTATTTGCGCGGTGTTGGTACTGATGCATTTTTACCCGGCGCAGACCCCAGCGTACCGTTTTATCTTGATGGTGTTGCACTACTTGGTGCGCAGGGCAGTAGCGACACCCTGGGTCGCGTGGAGCGAGTAGAGGTTCTAAAGGGGCCGCAGGGCACGTTGTTTGGTCGTAACGCAACTGGCGGTGCGATCAATATTGTGACGCCGGAGCCCGGTGAGGAGTTTTTAGGCGATTTAAAATTAGAGTTTGCCGACTATGGCGAGCGTAACGCCCAAATTTATGTGAATGTGCCTTTAGTCGAAAATAAATTAGCTGCGACGTTCACTGCTTTTACCAATGAGCGCGACAATTACTACACCAATGATGTCGGCGAGGTGATTGATGTATATGCCCGAGGCGGGCGATTAAAGTTGCGCTGGGACATTACCGATGACCTGGCGATTATTTTAGCGGGCTCTAAGCAAGAGGCGGCCAATAATGGGGGCTTGGCCTTTGAGTTGACCCGCCCTGCGCCAGTATTGGGTGCGGCTTTGCCTAAAGATCCCAAGGCAGATCGCCATGTCAGTTTTGACTCGATGGCTGGGGCCGAAACGGAATCAGAATTGTATTCTGTGACCATAGATTGGCGTCTCTCCGGCGTCGACGTTAAGTTTATCGGTTCCGATCAAGAGCTGTCGGCTCCATTTGTGCGGGCGGACTTTGATAAGAGCGCCTTACCTATCATTAATATTGAGTCGATTGTTCAGCTGGCTTTGCAAAAAACCGCGGAATTGCAGTTTTTGTCGAACGCTGAAACACCTTTCTCCGAGTATTTTGAGTGGGTGGCAGGACTTTATTACATAGAGTCTAGCGGCGGCTTTGATCCCATCGCCTTTGATGTATTGCCTAGTGCATTAACAAGTTTACCAATTCCACTTGGCGGCGAGTTGTCTGGCTTGCTAAATGACGTGAGTAGCTTATTAGGTCTGCAGAATTTGGGTGACGGTGTTCGGGTGCTGGCTTATGGTGTTTTGGACAGCGAAGCCTACTCCGCCTATATGCAAGGTACATTAAAGCTAGGAGACAACTGGGATTTAACCTTGGGTGCGCGCTATCAGGAAGAGAAGCGTAATCTGCTAAATGCCAAAGCGGAGGTGGCAGGGCAGGATGGCTCCACGCTGACGATTCGTGAAGACAAGGTTCCCGAGCTTCGCGCCGAGCAAATGTCGCCAAAGATTGCCTTGCAGTGGCGGCCCTTCGATGATGACACGCAAATTTACGCGTCGTGGGCGAGAGCATTTAAAAGCCCTACTTACAACACAGTTAACTTGTTAGACAGTCCAGAAGAGGTTGAGGAGGAGCGAGTTGACTCCTATGAGCTTGGCTTTAAGTCGCAGCTCTTTGATCAAAATCTAACCTTAAATGCGGCGTTGTTTTATATTGAGCAAGAAAACTTGCTGACAGGGTTTGTGGCGTTAGCTTCGGGTGGTGTTGTTAACTACGCCAATGCGGGTAACTCAGAAATCAGAGGTGCCGAGTTTGACTTCCTGCTCTCACCAATGCCCAACTTGAATCCTGGCTTGGTGCTGTTTGGCGCGGCTAGTTTCCTTGATTCTGAGTATACCGAGTACAAAGAAGGTCGCGGTTATGATGAAGACACAGGTTTGGCCTTTGGTAACGGCGGTACCTTTCCATTGCCAGCCAGAGACTTTAAAGGTAACCGCATTGTTCGTACGCCAGAGCTGACATATACCTTTGGCTTAAACCAGTCGATACCTCTTGGTGACGGCGCTTTAGAGTTCGGTGCAGATCTGTATTACAACGACGGTTTTTACTTCTTGCCGCAGAATTCAGATCTGTATGCGCGTGAGTCGTATACCTTGTATAACGCTAGGGTGAGTTATATCTATGATCCTTGGGGCGTTCGATTAACCGTATTTGGTGAAAATATCACTGATACTGAATACAACGAGGTCGTGTTTGTTGATGACTTTGGACGCAACCAAAGCTTGAACTCGCCCAAGGTGGTAGGTGCACGAGTGAATTGGGAGTTTTAATAGCGATTTGGTCGCGTAATGATGTACTTAACGCCCGTGTATTAGAAAGAGGCTAAAAATGAAAATAAATAATATGAAATTGCTATTTGCTGGCTGTGTGCTTTCAACGGCGATGACTGCGAATGCCCAGTCCCTAGATAGCATTCCGGTGTTGGGTGGCCTGCTGGCTGGTCTGGGTGGCGGTGGTATTCCGTCTTTGAGTGCTTTTCCAGATTTGGGCTTGGGCGGCGTAAGTTCGGCTGGATCGTCGGTGTTGTCGCCGCTTGTTAGTCAAGTATTAGGCAGTGAGGCTGCTGATGCGGTGATTTCTGGCGGTATTCCTGTCGTTGGCGAATTGCTGGTCAGCGATGCTTTTGCGCCATTTCTCGGAATAGGTGGCCAGCTTTTGACGACGGTTAGTCTTGGCAACATCTTAATTATGCCGCTCCAGCTTGCCCCCGCAGGTTTATAAGCACAAAGCTTGTTTGTCTATTATTAAATTGAGTCTTTTTTGAGCTTGTATCACCCCGTATCGTCGTTTTCGACGATACGGGGTGATACTTGTAGTGATAATTTGTAATAAGTATTTTTCGTTAGTAATTTTCAGATTGCTAATAGGTAAGTAATCAGGAGCAAGAAATGAAGCATAATAATTGGCTGCCGGTGACGCTAATAGCGCTGGCGTCTTCGGCTGGCGTGAATTCACAGGAAGTCGGCCAAGCCGGAAAAAAGCAAACAAATAGATTGATTGAAGAGGTTGTAGTCACGGCCCAGAAGCGTGAAGAAAACGCCCAAGATGTTCCTATTGCAATTACCGCGTTTAGTAATGAAAAACTTGATGCTTTTGGTATAGAAAGTGCTCAAGACCTAGAGAGAATTACCCCAGGCTTAACCGTGACGAATGCGGTGGGCTTTAATGTTGCCTATTTGCGTGGTGTGGGCACCGATGCCTTTTTACCCGGTGCGGATCCCAGCGTACCTTTTTATCTTGACGGCGTCGCCTTGCTCGGTGCGCAGGGCAGTTCAGACACCCTCGGTAAGGTTGAGCGAGTAGAGGTATTAAAGGGGCCTCAAGGTACTTTGTTCGGCCGGAATGCAACGGGCGGTGCGGTTAATATTATTACTCCTGCTCCCGCAGATGAATTTTTCGGTAGCATGAAACTAGAGCTTGGTGATTACGGCGAGCAGAATGGCTTAATCTTTTTGAACTTGCCTTTAGTTGAAGGGCTTGCCGCCAGCGTCGCGCTATTTTCTAGCGAGCACGACAATTACTACAGCAATGATGCTGGCCCTATTATCGATGTCTACTCTCGGGGTGGCCGCGCAAAAATTCGCTGGGATATTTCCGATACGCTCGCATTAACCTTGTCTGGGTCTATGTCTGAGGGTAGCGGAAACTCAGGTTTGGCGTTTGAGAATACCCGCACCGCACCGGTATTAGGTATAGCGTTCCCGCAAGACCCTAAAGCTGATCGCAAATTGAGCTTTGATTCGCTGGCGGGAGCCACCTCTGAGTCTTACCTCGTGTCATTTACACTTGATTGGCAGTTGCCTGGTGTAGATATAAAGATGATTGGCTCCGATCAAGAGGTTGATGCACCCTTTGTGCAGGCTGATTTTGATAAAAGTGAATTACCCGTTATCAATATTCGCTCCATTGTACAGCTAGCTGAGCAGCAAACGCTTGAGCTGCAGTTTTTGTCGAATGAAGACAGCTACTTGAGTGAGCATATGGAGTGGGTGGCTGGTCTTTACTACCTTTCTTCCAGCGGCGGTTTCGATCCGATAGCGTTTGATGTTGCACCCAATGCCTTAACAACATTGCCAGTTCCATTGGCAGATTCACTAACAGGGCTATTGGGTGGCTTGCTAAATGTGGTTGGATTGCCGAACGTCAGTGAAGGTGTTCGGTTATTGTCTGGCGGCGTGCTAGATAGTGAGTCCTATTCGGCATATGTGCAAAGCACTTTCTTCCTGTCGCCGTCTATGGATCTTACCTTTGGCTTGCGTTACCAAGAAGAAGAACGAAATCTATTAAAGTCTCGCTTAGCGACTGTTGATGGCGATGGTGACGAGATCTTGCTGCGCTCTGACGACGTGCCAACCTTGACCTCTCATCAGTTGTCGCCAAAAGTCGCCTTTCAATGGCGTCCCTTTGATGACGACACGCAAATTTACGCCTCTTGGGGGCGGGCATTCAAAAGTCCGACCTACAACACGGTTAACCTACTTGACGCACCAGAGAGTGTAGAAGAAGAGCAGGTTGAATCTTACGAGCTGGGTATTAAAACAGATCTGTTAGACGGCAATTTGCGCTTAAACGCGGCGGTGTTTTATATCGAACAGCAGAATTTGCTAACCGGATTTGTGGCATTAGCGTCTGGTGGTGTGGTGAGTTACGACAATGCCGGCGATTCAGAAATATCGGGTGCAGAGGCAGATTTTGTATGGACGCCCATGCCTAATTGGAACCCAGGTTTGGCGATGTTCGGTGCTGTTAGTGTATTGGACTCTGAATACACATCTTACCCAGACGGGCGTGGTTATGATGAAGATACCGGTTTGGCGTTTGGCGAAGGCGGCACCTTTCCGCTACCGGCACGTGACTTCAGTGGCAATCGAATCGTAAGAACCCCTGAATTAACTTACACCTTTGGTGTGAACCAGAGTATTCCTGTCGGTGATGGCGCGATTGAGATTGGTGTAGATACTTATTACAACGATGGCTTTTACTTTTTGCCGCAGAACTCCGACCTTTATGCGCGTGAGTCCTACAATTTGTATAACGCTCGCGTAAGCTATTTTTACAATCCTTGGGGGCTGCAGTTAACAATATTTGGCGAGAACGTTCTGGATGAGGTTTACAACGAAGTGGTCTTTGTTGATGACTTTGGACGTAACCAAGTTTTGAACTCTCCTCGTGTTGTTGGCGCACGAGTTAACTGGGATTTCTAACTTAATGTGGATGGCGTTATTTTTGGCGCCATCTTTGGTGTTTGACGTTTTCGACGTTGCTAGCTACTAGTCGTGTGCGAAAGATGGTTTTTGGAGTATGAAAATGAAAAATTTTAAAAAAATCTTATTGAGCGTATCACTGCTTTTTGCGGTGAATGTAAACGCGCAAAATATTCCTATAGTTGGCGGATTGCTTCCATTAGGGCAGGATTTGCTATCTAGTGGTTTACCAGCACTTACCACGATACAAATTGAGCCAGTAGTTAATGAATTATTAGGCAGTGGTTTAGCGTCGCTAACAGATTTAGGTGGGCAGGGTGGTTTACCAATACTTACGCCCATAATGAACGGTGAGATCCGCTTAATTACCCTTACCGACGTATTTGGCGGTTCTGAACTCCCTTTGATTGGAACCGTATTAGGTAGCGGTTTAGTAAATGACGCAATCGCTGGTGGGGTACCTGTACTTGGCAGTTTATTGGACACCGAGCCAGCGCAAGTATTGGTGCCTGCGTTTAGTCAGGTTTTAGTAGCAATACCGGTTGATCAATTAATACTGCTTCCGTTGTCATTGGCACCGTTTTGAAGAAGACTTTCGTGATTTAGGTGGTAAACTCGAGCACCTAGTGCCAAATTCTTAATTTGTAGCGGGGATATTTCCCCGCTAATTATTTTATGTTCGTGTTTAGTAGTAGTCGCTTAAATACCACGGCATTGTGATCTTCTAAATCCCGTTCGGGTTCTTCGGCGAGGGAGATATTCGGGAAGCGTTTAAACATTTCCCCCATCGTTAAATATAGCTGACGCTTTGCGAGCGCGGCACCGATACAGAAGCGCGGGCCGTAGCCAAATAGCACGTCGGGTTCGAATTTCCGTCTAACATCTAGTTTTTCCGGATTGCTAAAGTAGGCTGGGTCGTGATCTTTTAGGTGCGGCATCATCAAGACCATTTGGCCTTTCTTCACCTCTTGCCCTAATAGCTGCATATCACTTGGCGCATAGCGGGCAAAGCCCATTTTTGAGTTGCCAGACCAGCGCATTATTTCGCTAAAGGCGTTCGAGAACGCGTCGGCGGATTCCAGCGCATAGGGTACTTGGTCTGGGCTTTTTAGTAGGGCATACACCGACCACTGCTGGGCAATGAGGGTGGTGTCTGCGCCTGCGCCAATCAAGGCAAGAATCAGGGTGATAATATCCCATTCATTAAAATTTTCATTTGCCGCTTCTATTTTGAGTAGTGCGCTGAGAAAGTCTCCTTCCTGAGGGTTTTCGCGACGCTCGGCGATTACCACCTGCAGTATATCGATGGCTTTATTACTGTCTTCTTGGGCGCGCAGGCGACGTTCTTCCGAGATGGTTGGGTTCCATGTTTCGGTAAATGTTTGGGTGACACGCTTCATCTCTGGCCAGTATTTTTCCGGTACACCGACCATTGCCGTGATGGAAATAAAGGGAATGTGCTGGGCGACCTCGGTGATGTAATCAAAGGATTCAGGTGTGCCTATGTCGTCGAACAAACGTGTTACGTGGGGTTCGATTTGACGCTGAATATTGTCTACCACATTGCGTGAAAAGGCCGGTGAGGTGATTCGGCGCACTAGGCGGTGATGATCTGGGTCGGCAAGCAGGCTGTGGCCAACTAGGGCTTTTTCAAATTTATTCCAGTTTTCCTCGGTGGGGCGTGGCGGTGCAAATTCCCAGTCGTAAAAGTCAGATGAAAGGTATTCGCGTTTCCAGCAATCCATGATGTCTGGCATTTGGGTCATGATCCACGCCTGCCACGGTGCATACCACACCAAGGGGCCCCGAGCCGCGATGGCTAGGCACTGTGGCGCGGGATTTTCTGCGTATGACTTTGAGTTCGGGTCGAAGAGTGACTCGATGGGGGGAAGAGTGCTTGCACTTGCTGACATGGTAGATCCTCGCTGATGACGCTTAGGGCGACGCGGAATTGTTATTGTTGCTGCTAATATTTCGCTGCTTGCAAAAAAATATACTCCAGTGTAATTTTATTCTCAAGTTACTAAATAATTAAAATAGGCATCTGGAGATTCAAGGTATGAAAGACTTTACAAATAAAGTGGCTGTTATTACCGGCGGGGCTAGCGGTGTCGGGCGGGCAATAGCGCTTTTACTGGCCAAAGAAGGTGCCAAGGTGGTCGTGGCAGATATTGAGGCGGCAGCACTCGAGCGCACAGTGGCAGAGCTGGAGAGCTTGGGTTGCGAATGCATGGGTCAGAGCGCAGATGTGACTGATGCGAGTTCAATGAACGCCCTGGTAGACGCTGTGATGGCGCGCTTTGGCGCAATGCACCTTGTGTTTGCCAATGCGGGGGTTGGCACTGGCGAAGCCGGCAATATGTGGGACTACGAGCTAAATGACTGGGAGTGGGGCTTTCGGGTAAACACCTGGGGCCTAATTCATTCTATTAACGCATTTTTACCTAAATTGGTCGCGCAGAACGAAGAGGCGCATTTTGTGGTGACGGGTTCCGGCAATGGTGCGTTTCTCATGTTGCCAAATACCCCAATCTATACCGCCAGCAAGGCCGCAGTGCAGGCGATCACCGAGAATTTGCACTATCAACTTCAAGCCACTCAGTCACCGGTCAAGGTCAATGCTCTTTTCCCCGGCCCCCATGTGGTGAACACTGGTATTTTTAATTCTGAGCGCAATCGCCCAGAATCGCTGCCGGGCAATCCCGACAAGCCCGATTCAGGAATTCACTCAGTTGAGGACATGAAGGCGATTATGGCCCAGTACGATATGCAGTTGCAGACGACGGAGCCAGAAGAGGTTGCGGCATTTGCGATACAGGGTATTCGGGACGAGAGCTTTTGGATTTCGCCGATGTCAGACAAGGCTAGGGCAGCCTTTGTCGCAAGGGTAGATAGCATCTTAAACAGAACCACGCCAACGGTGCCGGATGTCTTGTAGCAATAGGATCGCTGCTTTCGCAACAGCCCCGTCGTCGCCGTCACTGACGGCGGTGGCGTGGTTCTCTGCGTAGGCTTGCGTTACTATCCCCTCCTAAATAGGGTTTTGAGGTGAGTATTTTGCCAGTAGCACAGCTTGGGCGCAGAGAGCGAAAGAAGAAGGCGGTTCGTGAAAATATATGCGAGCAAACCCTTCTTTTAATTAATCGATATGGTGTGGATGGCATCACCATAGACGCCATTTGCGATTGCGTAGATATCGCCAAAAAGACCTTCTACAACTACTACGCGTCGAAGCACGATCTGCTGGTAGATATCTGCCAGTCAGAATTGCTGCAGCGCACCGATGACCTGATTACTGAAGCCATAGAGCAGAGTGATGACCTTGCTAGCCAGCTAGAATTTGTCCTCGGGGTACTCGCCACCCGTAACAGCACCGCCAGTAAATTAGAGCGGGAGCTTATTGGCTATTTAGTTGGGTCGCTGTCGACGAATATGAGCCAAGGCGCCAGCCAATTGCAGTTTATGAGTAACTGCTACCAGCGCTTGTTTAGCCACGGTAAGGCGCAGTTAAAACCGGGCCTAAGTCCGCAGTTCTGTGCAGAAATGACGGTGGGTATGACTAATATCATCACCTTGAATTGGCTGCACGACGATCATTACGACACCTCGGCGCGCTTTAAATCGCTGAAAACCTATTTGACAGATAGCATGCTGAAATAGCGTGTCCCTGCATTGCCTAAGCAAGGTTTACCGTATACCCATAAGCTGAGTAATTGCCTTTAAGCGGTTTATGATCAGCGACAATAAAATCAGCAGGCAACCGAGGAGTTGGCTGGCGTTCATAGTTTCACTAAACCACAGCATTGCGATAAGTGTCGTCCACAGGGGTTCTAACACCATGATAACAACACCGTGGCTATTTGCCGTCAGGCTCTGTGCATAGGTTTGAACCAAGAAGCGCAGCGCGGTGCCTATGGTTGCAGAGAGTAGAATCCAACCGATTAATTCAGCGTGAAGATTGGTGAGGGTGGGCCGCCAAGCTTCGAAAAAAGCAGACGTTATTCCGGTAATGACACCGGTTGTTAACAGCACAATCGTGGTTAGGGCCAGCACGGGAATCTTACTCGCTTTGCCGTCGCTACTATTGTTTTTGACGAATGAGCGGATATTGGTGACTCGCGCATTTAAGTTGAAATACAGGGCGAAAAAAGCTGCCGACGTCAGCAATAAAATATGTGAAGCCTCTATTTTTAGCGCGTGCGTTGTTGCCGCACCAAGCGATAAAAAGCCAAGACCGACAAGTGCCACCGGTAGCGCGAACCATGTGCTGGGTGGAATGCTTTCTTTAAACAAAAGCCGCGCAATGATGGGAACCATCACCACGCCAAGGCTAGCTAAAAATGCTGCTTCGCCTACATGGCTCGCTTTTTCCAGCCCGGTTACCCAAAAGCACATGGCAAAGCCAAATATTAATCCAACCCGAATAGCATGCAGCCATGCGCAGCGGGCCAGCCCCCGCAGTGCTTGGTATGACACACAGCTAAGCAGTAGGCCTGCCAGAAAAAAACGCATCGACATAAAGAGCAGTGGGGGCATTTGTAATACTGCCTCTTTGGAGAACATCCAGCTGATAGACGCCAATAGGGTCACAATCACTAGCAGCAGGTCGGATTTATATGCATTGTTCAAGGTTTTGGCCTATTCAAAATGGACGCCCTAGTATAGTGCTCTCTAGGGGCTAATGTTTTTCGATCTCGCAACTTAGCTTATATGCTCAGCCAAAATGGCGTTTTATTGGTCGTGTGAATGAATATTAATGTGCATATTTAAAATCTCCGCTTGACCTTAAAATGTAAACCATATACTTTTTTTACACTGTAGTTACCTTTTTGTGGCCTTGCTACTCGGCATGCCAGTGTGGGAGAAAAGTATGAGTACGCGTTATGACAAGCCAATTCCATTCGGCTGGTTTGCGATTGAATACACAAAGGAATTAAACCCCAGTGATGTAAAGCCCCTGCGGTATTTTGGTCGTGATTTGGTGTTGTTCCGCACCGAGTCAGGAGAAGCGGCATTGCTTGATGCCCACTGCCCGCATTTAGGTGCGCATTTGGGCCACGGCGGTGTTGTTAAGGGCGAGAGTATCAGTTGCCCGTTCCATGCTTGGGAGTACAACGGCGACGGCTTTTGTACCAAGGTCCCTTATGCCAAGAATATGCCACCCAAAATTGACGGCAAGCAAGCGCTGCGTCGCTATCCTGTAAAAGAGTGCAATCAAATGATTTGGGCTTGGTATCACCCACAGGATGCTGAGCCATTATGGGAGGTTGAGTCTCACCCTGAACTGCATTCGTCAGAGTGGACGGATATGGATGTTTACGACTGGAGAATCAATTCGATTATTCAGGAAACCGGTGAGAATGCGGTTGATATCGCGCATTTTGTGACGGTACACGCATCGCCAGAAATGCCCGTTGGCGAAGTAACGATTGAAGGCTATCAGCGCAGCACAGTCATGGACAGCTTAACCGAGGCGATTGATGAGTTCGGCAATATTGACCGCAGCGGCGAAAACTTTGATATGGGGCGCTTGGTGACCTCGTCCTATGGTCCCGGGCAAACCTACCAAAAATTTTCACGACTTTTCGAAATAGTAATGATGGGTACGGTAACGCCGATTGACGAGCAGAGCTTGCACATGCGCTTTAGCTTCAGCATGCCAAAGCAGCAGTCAGATGAGCACAAACTGTACGCCAATGCCTTCCGCGATGAGATAGTGCACCAAGTTCAGCAGGATATTCCGATCTGGGAAAACAAGGTGTACCTAGATGAGCCGACGCTCTGTGATGGCGATGGTCCAATTGCAAAATACCGCAAATGGTTTCAACAGTTTTACGCCGCGTAAGAGCTGCTTTCAAGCGCCAATAAAACCGAACTAAATTTTAATAATAACGAGGAAAATACCATGACTCACCCCACTGCACCCATAGGCAAGCCGGGCGATATTTTAAACTGGCCGATGTTGAAAATTAGCTACCTTACGGATCCAGAAAACATTGCTGCTTTGTTGCCACCTGGGATCACACCGGCAAAAACGCCAAAAGTTACCCTGACGATCTATAATTTTCCGGTATTAAATGAGCCTGAGTACGGCTGCGTGGTGAATGTGGATGCTGTTTACAATGGCATCGAGGGCGAATATACCCTTGGGATTGCTATAGACCAAGAGGCAGCCATCTACGGCAGCCATGAGCGCTGGGGGCAGCCAAAGTATTATGCTGAGACCAAGTACTTTCGTTTAATGGATTATATAAGCGCCAGTGTCACACATCGCGGTTACACCTTTCTTGAATACAGCGGCCAAGTGACTGGGCCGGGAGAAATACCGCCGGAGTTTGAAACCAATGAGTGGTGGATTAAATGTTTGCGCGGTGTCGATATGGCATCGACTGATTATGATTTTCCGCCCCATGTGGTGCGGGTGTACAGCAAATACGGCACCGCCTACGTAGAAAAATTAAACGGTAAATTGACCCTCAATGACAGCCCTTGGGACCCAGTGGCAAGTAAATTACCCGTGCGAAGCGAGCCCGAGGCACATTTGTGGACACCGATATTCTTAGATCGTCAGATCACCCTTGAAGGGCCTTTAGATCCACAAGGCTTCCAGCCGTTTGCAGATACCATAGGCGGCTCTCGTTGGCCTGGGGAATTTGGCGCGCCTAAAAAGGGCTAGCTATACAAGGGGTGTGTGTGCGGCGCAAATTGCGTAGCGCCAAGCCCGAGCCACCCTAAGCTGAGGCTTTAATAATAAAGGCCGGAATAACAAAGTCTTTTATGTATTGCCGAATTTGCTCGGCGGAACACTCGGCTTCAATCGCCATACGCGAGAAATTGTGCTGCATGATGATGATCCAGTTGATGATTTCGGAGTCATCAATTTTGAGAATTTGCGCGTCATCGGCACTTAATTTCTTCAGCAGGGGCTGCCATGTCTCCATAATCGCGTCTTTTATCGGAGACTCTTCACCATTCAATATGGTCTTAAATACGTGGGAGGTTTCTACTAGAACTCTCACGCTTTCATCTTTAAACGCCTGTTCTGCACTCGATAAAAAGTATATTTCCAGGGCTTGTTCCATACTATTGCAGTCACTAATTTTAGCCTTGATTTTGGCGTTAAATTGCTCTGCGCGGTAGGCTAAAAAATTACTGATTAGGTTGTTTCGATTGCTATATTTGCGGTAAATGGTGATTCGGCTTAAGCCGGCCTGCTCCGCAATATTCTCCATTGTGGTCTTTTCTAGACCATATATCTTGATGCAGCTAGTTACAGCTTCCATAAGCACTTGGCGCTTGTTTTCGGCGGTTTTCCTCGATTTTTGCGTGCTTTTAGTAGGAGTTTGCATATTTTGGCTTTATTGAAATTCCTGTTTGGGCAGCGGTGAGCCCTACATAGAGATGGCCGCAAAGTCGAAATGTTAATCGATCTGTTATCGCAATAGCAATTTGATCGCACTGTTTTGTCGGCTGCAAGGTGGTGAGTTGGCAATTTGGGACTAATCTTTATGAAGCGGTTTAATCGTGTGACAGCGCAATCAAAATTAATTTAATCGATTAGCTAAATCTTGACAGTTCAAATGATACGTATTATAAATATTTGTAACAAAGCGATGGCTCAGAGGTCGCTGACAATAATTACTAGCAAATGGAAGGTACGCAATAAATGGCCAGTCTAGAAAGTCCAGTAGGACGCGTGGCAAATCTGCAGGAAAAGCCCTCAATGTTTAAACCTTTGCGCTTGGCAAGAGCGATTTCACTCGCGTCTCTCGGTGCTGCCGTTTTTGCTGCTTCACCAGCGTGGGCGCAGAAGGAGGCGGGCACAGAAACTCGCGGTAAAAATCGGCTGATCGAAGAAGTTGTGGTTATGGCGCAGAAACGCGCCGAAGACGCGCAGGACGTCCCAATCTCTCTGGCGGCATTTTCAGAGCAAAAGCTAGATGCGATGGGTATTGATGACCCCAAAGATTTAGCCCAGTTTACCCCGGGCATGTATTACGGTCAGACCGTAAACTTCGCGGTTATTTATATTCGCGGTGTGGGTAGTGATGCTTTCTTGCCCGACTCCGATCCCAGTGTTGCAACCTATATCGATGGTATTTACTACCCTTTTGCAAACGGACAGTCGCAGGCGTTTGGTGCGGTTGAGCGGGTAGAGGTACTTAAGGGGCCACAGGGTACCTTGTTTGGTCGGAACTCTACCGGTGGAGCCATTAACATTATCACCAAGTCACCTGGTGTTGAGCCTGAAGTATCGGTGCTGGCGAGCAAAGAGAGCTTTGATAATACCAATCTCCGCTTGCACGGAAGCCTGCCAGTTACTGATTGGTTGGCCGCGAGTGTGTCGTATACCAAAGCCGAGTCAGACAATTACTACAAGGGTACACGCGGTGATGGTAACGGTGGCAGTGAGTCATTTCCTAAAGAGGAAAGTGAAGGCTATCGGATGAAAATTCGTTTCTCGCCAACCGAGAATATGGATTTAAACCTCGCGTATATTAAATTCGATCAGTACGGCGTTAGCTCAACCGCTATGCCAAATGTAGCGCCCAGCGTATTAGCGCAAACCTTGGGTATCGAGGCGCAAACCCGTGAATACTATGTTGACGTTGATGTACCAAGTTATTTCTCCTTAGATAACGACGTGTATTACGGCCAATTTGAATGGCGCACCGATTGGTTCGATATGAAAATTTTGGCGAGCAAGCAAGATATCGCAACCGACAACGTCTATGACTTTGACGGCTCAGATACCCCCTTCATCACCTTCGATGCTAAAGGCCAGTTTGCCGACGTAAAAACCCAAGAGATTCAATTCCTGTCGAACGAAAATGGACCTGAGTGGATAGAGTGGATTGTTGGTGCCTTCCATTTGGAGCAGGAATCAGGCTTCCCGCTTAACCGTTTGTCGGTACTGGGCTTAGATCTAAGCGATGGCGCTTTACTGGGTATTCCCGTTCCGGAGGGCTTAATCAATGTGGTATCGGGCTTAACCAGCGGTTTGGGGATTTCTGTACCAGACGGTGTGTCGCTAGGTTTGGTGTCCTTGCTAGGAACCAAGTCAACAGCATATTTTGCGCAATCTACTTTGCACTTTACTGATGATTTATACCTAACCTTGGGTGGTCGTTATCAAGAAGAGACCCGTGGCGTTATTGAATCTAGCGTGGGCTTAGTTGGCTTGGATGGTAGCAATAGCAGTCTGCTGCAGTTCAGCCGCCCAGTATCAGATACCAATAACTTCTCGCCTAAGGTGTCGGTGGGATATAACTTCGGCGACGATATATTAGCCTACGCAACATATACGCAAGGTTATAAGAGTGGCACCTTCAATACCGTAAACGTATACGATGAGCCAGAATACGTTCGTCCTGAAACGGTGACCACCAAAGAGATTGGTCTTAAATCCCAATTCTTTGATCAAGGTTTAACAATGAACTTTGCGATTTTTGAAAATGAAATCGAAGATCTGCAAGTTCAGTTTATTTCCTTGTTGAGCGGTGGCGCGGTATCACTTGAAAATGCGGGTGGCGCGAGAATTCGCGGTATTGATTTCGACTCCCAGTGGGTGCCCATGCCAGACATGAACCCGGGGCTTGTACTCGCATTGACGGGGTCTTACCTAGACTCTGAATACACCTCGTATGTAAATGGTAGTGGTTATAACGAAGGCGACGGCTTTTACAATAATCGCCAGGGTGATTTTACGGGGAACCGTGTAACCCGTACGCCTAAATTTAGCGGTAGCTTTGGTTTAAACCAAGTTGTTGAAGTATCGGATCTTGGTGAATTGGAATTTTCTACCAGTGTCTACTACAACCAAGGCTTCTATTACCTAGCGCAAAATTCGCCAGTGTCGTGGGAAGATGAATATTACGTTGTGGATGCAGCATTAGGATTTTTGCATTACGACACGAATATTCGGGTAACGGCCTTTGGTAAAAACTTAAGCGATGATCGCTATACCTATTCGCAATTCCATACAGATGCAGGACGTTCAGATTATCTAGCCCCGCCGAGAACCTATGGTTTAAGAGTGAACTGGGAATATTAATATTTGCTGTTTAGTTTAATATTCTTTGCGCCCTTCGGGGCGTTTTTTTTTTGATTAAAAAAACAGATTGAATAGGCAGAAGGATTTATATTTGTTTTGTTGCAGACGTAAAGTTTGGGCAAAAAAAAGCCCCGCAAAGCGGGGCAAAGATACAAATGTAAATTAAGTTTTACAGTCCTGGAAGCGTGCCTAGGGCGCCTAAAGGATTGCCATCAAGGGTAAGTAAGGCACCAATTTCATCAATTGGGTTGCCTAGCAGGATGTTGGTAAGCGTGCTGGCTTGTGGTGCTAAGCCGTTTACTACTGGCGTAAGTGGGCTGCTGAATAATAGAGTGGTTACAACGGGAAGCCCTTGGCCAACACCTACTGCCGTCAGCGAGGTTACAAGGCCTGATGGCGCCATGTCACCAATTGCAGGTATGGGTAAACCTAAAAATTGTGCATTTGACAGTGATGAGCTAAGCGCGAGAACAGTGGCTGCCATGAGCGGTTTGGCTGATATTTTTTTCATATTGAACTCCGTGTTTTTGTTAGGCTAATTATCATCGTTATAAACTTAATCTAACATGATTAGGTTGTAAAATTAAACTTTTAATTTTTGTGTACAAGTTCCGTTTTAATTGCGTATTTGGCCAATTTTGATGGAGGAATACATGGGTTTAATGGGAAGCAGGAGGTAATGTTTTGCCTTATTATGGTGCGCTCTGTGTTTTTTGTTGGTGCAATATTGCAGGTCAGTAATATAGGCAAGCGAAGAGGGATTTACTTAAAAGCCCATGCGATAGGTGTTCTGCGGGCTTGGCATGAAACCTGTATTAGTGCTAATGTCCGCACTCTTGGTGACATTGGACGACTACAATTTGAAAATGGAAAGCTAGGGTTCCGATCTCAGAGGTAATTTGAGATGACTGGTCCGAGAGCTTTCGACCTTCGGCGCATTTAGCAAATAGGCTAAATCACAAGGTTACACGGCGGGACAAAAGCCCGGGAGACGATCGGCGATATTCGCCAGGAGTGCTCTATGAACCCGTGTAAAACCGCTGGAGGTTTACCCATGAAGCGATTCGCCGCTTTACTTCTCACCCTGACGTTCTCGTCATTCTCTACTGCTGCTACTGACAGTTTCAAAATCTGCTGGTCTATCTACGTGGGTTGGATGCCCTGGGGCTACGGCGCCGAGCAAAAAATTGTCGATAAGTGGGCTAAAAAATATGACCTCGACATTGAGGTTGTACAAATCAACGACTACATCGAATCCATCAACCAATACACCACTGGCGAGTTTGCCGCCTGCGCCATGACCAATATGGATGCGCTGACTATTCCCGCTGCCGGCGGTGTTGATAGTACGGCGTTGATTGTTGGCGATTTCTCTAACGGCAATGACGGTGTCGTGCTGAAGGGTTACGACAAGCTCCAAAATATAAAAGGCCAGAAAGTTAATTTGGTTGAGCTGAGTGTGTCTCACTATTTGCTTGCACGTGGTTTAGAAAGTGTGGGCATGAGCGAGTCTGATGTGACCGTGGTAAATACCTCTGACGCCGACATGGTCGCGGTATTCCCAACTGCAGGGGTAACCTCAGTTGCAACATGGAACCCATTGCTCAGCGAAATATTGACCATGCCTGGTGCAAATAAGGTGTTCGACTCTTCACAAATCCCCGGTGAGATTATTGACCTTCTTGTTATCAATACCGATGTGCTGAAAGCCAACCCTAATTTGGGTAAAGCGCTTACTGGCGCATGGTATGAAATTATGGCGACTATGAGTGATGCTGGGCCGGCCGGTATTGCGGCGCGTACTGCAATGGGCAGCGCCTCGGGCACCGACCTCGCGGGTTATGAGGCGCAATTGGCAAGTACCAAAATGTTTTACAGTGCTGAGAGCGCGGTGGAATTTACCAAGAGCGCGGCGTTGAAAACGACGATGAAAAATGTGGCTGAATTCTCTTTCGAGCACGGCTTACTCGGTGAAGGTGCGCCTGATGCCGGTTTTATCGGCATAGAAACACCCGCCGGCGTATTTGGTAACAGCAGCAATATTAAATTCCGTTTTGACCCTAGTTATATGCAAATGGCCGCAGACGGAAAATTGTAAGGGAGTGGCGCTACGCTAGGTAAATAAAAGCTTAGCGTCGTGCCAAATATTAAGACTATCAGCTAAACACGCCGTAAAAGTAGTAACAAATAGTAGTAACACAAGGTCTCTATGAAACGACTTATCAATTTTACACCCGCGCGCATATGGCGAATTGGTCTGGCGCTATTGCCATTCGCAGTTATTATTCTGATTTATATTTCTGCATCCGACGCAAGGCTTGCGGAAAATCCACAGGATAAATTACTGCCGAGCTTTACGCAGATGGGTGATGCCATTCAGCGTCTGGCTTTTGAACCGAGCAAGCGCAGCGGAGACTATTTGTTCTGGCAAGACACCCTAAGCAGCCTGCGACGTTTGGGGCTGGGAATGGTCATTGCGGCTTCATTGGGAATGCTATTCGGGCTCATGACTGGCGCACTACCGGTTTTAAATGCGAGTTTTGCACCTCTGCTTACGGTGGTGTCACTAGTGCCGCCGATGGCCTTGCTGCCGGTATTGTTTATTGTGTTCGGACTGGGTGAAGTATCCAAAGTGGCATTGATTGCGATTGGTGTTACTCCCTTTATCGCCAGAGATATTCAAAAACGCACTTTAGAAATTCCCCGCGAGCAATTAGTGAAGGCCCAAACCTTAGGGGCGAATAGCGGCCAAATTATTTTGCGTGTGCTTATTCCCCAATTGCTGCCGCGACTGATAGACGCAGTGCGGCTGTCCTTAGGTTCCGCGTGGCTGTTTTTAATAGCTGCAGAGGCGATTGCTTCAACGGATGGTTTGGGCTACCGCGTATTTTTGGTCCGTCGCTATCTTTCTATGGATGTAATTCTTCCCTATGTGGCATGGATTACCTTGCTGGCCTTTATTATCGATTACTTGCTTGCTCAGCTGAGTCGCTTTGCCTTCCCTTGGCATGCGCAGCAGGAGGGTAAGTCATGATTGAAATAAACAATGTTTGGAAGCGCTTTGGCGATAATGTCATTTTAGAAAATATTTCTGCCACCGTAAAAGAGGGTGAATTTATCACCTTGGTGGGGGCTTCTGGCTGCGGTAAAAGTACATTTCTAAAAATGCTCTTAGGTACCGACTCGGCGTCGCAGGGCAGCATATTGCTAGACGGCAAACCAATTCCCTCGGAGCCGGATGCGGAACGCGGTGTCGTGTTTCAGCAGTATTCGGTGTTTCCCCATTTAAATGTTTTAGAAAACGTGGTGATTGCCCGCGAATTTGAAAAAACAAAACTCGGATTTTTGTGGGGCGCGGCGAAAAAGGCAGCCCGCGAAGAGGCGGCGGCACTTTTAGATGTTGTTGGTCTTGCCCATATGAAAAACCGCTATCCCGATGAGCTTTCAGGCGGCATGCGTCAGCGTCTGGCTATTGCTCAGGCATTAATCTTAAAGCCTAGAATTTTATTATTAGATGAACCATTCGGTGCATTAGATCCAGGTATTCGGGCCGATATGCACGAGTTGGTTTTGGATTTGTGGCGTAAACATAAGCTCACCGTTTTTATGGTTACCCACGATCTAAAAGAAGGCTTCCACTTGGGCACCCGCTTGTGGGTTTTTGATAAGCGACGGGTGGACGCGCAAGCGCCAAATGCCTACGGCGCAAGCATTACCTATGACTTGCCGGTGGGGGTGTGCGAGCAGGAAATATTAGATGAAATTGATGAAAGTCTAGCGACTAAAAATCAAGCAGAGCAGGTTTAAGAATGGAAAATTATCAAACTGAAATTCCAGCAGGTGGGCATTGGTCCATTGAGCTCCGGCGTGGTACGCAAATTACGCTGCGTGATGTAGACGGTAACGGTAACGCTGGTATGTTGTTCTATAACCCGCGCAATCTTTTAGAGCGCTATAACGCGCCGGACACCCTCAAGTGCCAGCACACGTTTAAGCTAACAAAGGGCCACTGCCTATATTCCGATATGGGGCGTATTTTTGCCTCGGTCACTGCTGATGATGTGGGTTGGCACGACACGGTGTGCGGCAATATTCATGCTAGCCAAGTTGCAGATCGCTGGGGTGCACGGGATTATCAAAATGACCGCAATGATTGGCATCAAAATGGTTACGATGCCTTTTTAACGGAATTGGCAAAGTACGGCCTAGGTGCTGCAGACATGGCGGCCAATCTTAATTGGTTTAGCAAAGTAGTGACTGACGCTGACGGTAATATGACTTTGGCCAATAACAATAGTAGGGCGGGGAATAGTCTTAGCTTGCGTTTAGAAATGGATGCCTTGGTGTTAATTCATGCCTGCCCTCATCCCCTGCGAATGGCCGAAGACTACCCGCGCCATCGCATTGGTGTTGAGCTTAGTGTGGCGGCGCCGATGAGCGAAGACGATGTGTGTCTAAATCACTGCGATGAGAATCGTCGCGGTTTCAAAAATAATGCCTTGTACCACTTAGGCTGCTGAGGGAGGGCTGCTTTATGATTAAAGAAAGTAATTTGTCATTAGAGACGGCGGTGTTTCGCGAAGTGGTGTGGGCGGGTGACTATTACCTAGGTAAAGTCAGCGCAGGGCAAATATGTCGAATTCTTGATTTAGAAGGTAATCAAGCCGCCGATACTTTGTTCTACTGTGTTGATGATCCGAGCGAGCGCTACAGCGCTACCGATACCATTCGTGAACAGCACAATGTGTACTTAACTGCCGGCTCAGTGCTGCGCAGCAATAAGAATCGCGCCATGTTAGAAATTGTCGCCGACACCTGTGGCCGCCACGATACCTTAGGCGGTGCCTGCGCGACCGAGAGCAATACAGTTCGCTATGACTTAGAAAAACGTTGTATGCATGCCTGTCGTGATAGCTGGATGTTAGCAATAGCCGAAAAGCCCGAATACGGCCTAAGTAAGCGGGATATCACCCACAATATAAATTTTTTCATGAACGTACCCGTTACCGAAGAAGGCGGCCTAAGTTTTGCTGACGGTATTTCGGCGCCGGGAAAATACGTGGAATTAAAGGCCTTGGTAGATGTTTACGTTTTAATCTCTAACTGTCCGCAGTTAAACAATCCCTGCAATGCCTATAACCCAACGCCAATTGAATACCTCGTTTGGAATGCTTAAGCACCACGTCAGATGCCCGACATCCGACGTCTGACTTGTTATAAACCATCTTCAGTGGACGGCCACTGTCGTATGACATAGCGGGACGGCCCGCTACCGGATGACTATGTTCCAGAAAGTATTAATTGCTAACCGTGGCGCCATCGCTACGCGGATTATTCGCACCCTAAAACAATTTAATATTATTGCAGTCTCGGTCTACGCCGAAGCGGACGCGCGCAGCTTGCATGTGCGCAACGCTGATGAAGCCTATAGCTTGGGTGATGGCGGAGCTGCAGATACGTATTTAAATATTGAAAAAATATTAGATATCGCCCAGCGCTGTGGCGCAGAGGCTATCCATCCCGGTTACGGCTTTCTCAGCGAGAATGCTGATTTTGTTCGGCAGTGCGAAGCAGACGGTATTGCCTTTATTGGGCCTACCGCGAAGCACATGCTGGATTTTGGTTTAAAACATAAAGCCCGCGAAATTGCTGAATCTGTTGGGGTGCCGCTGCCGCCGGGCACCGGTCTGTTAAGTGATTTAGACAGCGCGGTAAGTCATGCCAATGTGATTGGTTACCCTGTGATGTTAAAGAGCACCGCTGGCGGTGGTGGTATTGGTATGCAGGTCTGTCACAGCGAAGAAGACCTACGCAGCGGCTTCGACAAAGTTAAAAAATTGGGCGGCAATAATTTTTCAAATGACGGTGTGTTTTTAGAAAAATTTATCGCCCGCGCTCGGCATATTGAAGTTCAGGTCTTTGGCGATGGCTACGGTCAAGTCGTTGCAATCGGCGAACGGGATTGTTCAGCTCAACGCCGAAATCAAAAGGTGGTGGAGGAGTGCCCGGCACCGAATCTACCTGATTCAGTACGGCACTTGTTGTACACCCAATCTGAGGATTTACTAGCGGCGGTGAATTACCGCAATGCCGGCACTGTTGAATTTATTTACGACCAAGACAGCCGCGAATTTTATTTTTTAGAAGTGAATACCCGTCTGCAAGTAGAGCACGGTGTAACTGAGGCAGTGTGGGGAGTCGATCTAGTTGCATGGATGTTAATGCTTGCCAGCGGCGATTTACCCGAGCTGTCGGAGCTGCGTAAAAAGCTAGTGCCAAAGGGACATGCGGTGCAGGTGAGGGTGTATGCCGAAGATCCCTATCGGCAGTTTCAACCCTGCGCAGGTTTACTCAGCAAGGTGTCATTTCCGCAGGCCGAGGGCTTGCGTATAGATCATTGGTTGGACAGCGGCATTGAGGTGTCGCCGTATTTTGACCCCATGTTGGCGAAGGTGATTTTTCATGCCCCAGAGCGGGCGGCGGCGCTCAAGGGTGTCGCTACAGCACTGGATGAAACGGAGCTTTACGGCATAGTAAGTAATCGCGATTATTTGCGCGCACTGCTCAGTGATTCTTTATTAAAAGAAGGCTTGATCACTACCCGCTACCTAAATGATTTTACTTGGGAGCCGCGCCGCATAGATGTGTTGCAGGCGGGTACGCAAACCACGATACAAGATTATCCCGGACGCAGCGGCTATTGGGATGTTGGCGTGCCGCCCTCTGGCCCCTTTGATAATTACTCCTTCCGCTTGGCGAATCGTCTGTTGGGTAATGACGATGACGCGGCGGGTTTGGAAATAACGCTACAAGGCCCTAGCCTGCAGTTTAGCGAAGCGACTGATGTGGTGATCGGCGGTGCAGAGCTGCCAGCAACACTGGTGGGAGGCACGGCTGGGCAAGACGGTATAACGCTAGCGCCTTGGCAGGTCATTCATATTGAGGCGGGACAGACTTTGCATCTTGGTCGCATCTCTGCGGGTGCTAGAGCGTATTTGGCGGTGGCGGGTGGCGTTCAATGCCCAGAATATTTAGGGTCGCGTTCGACCTTCACACTGGGGCAATTTGGTGGTCACAGTGGTCGTGCTTTGCGGGTTGGCGATGTATTGGCATTAAAAGACGCTGTTGCGATGCCGCAACATTTGCCCGCTGAACTAAAGCCAGAAATTAATCATGAATGGTGTTTGCGGGTGATCTACGGCCCACATGGCGCGCCGGACTTTTTTACCGACGCGGATATAGACGCATTTTTCTCAGCCAGCTGGGAAGTGCATTACAACTCCAGCCGCACCGGTGTGCGTTTAATCGGCCCCAAACCGACCTGGGCGCGAAGCAGTGGTGGCGAAGCCGGAATGCATCCATCCAACATTCACGACAATGCCTACGCTTTTGGGACGGTGGATTTCACCGGTGATATGCCGGTGATTCTTGGCCCTGATGGCCCATCTTTGGGCGGCTTTGTGTGTCCCGCCACCGTGATTAGCGCAGACCTGTGGAAGCTGGGGCAATTGCGCGCCGGCGATAAGCTGCGCTTTGTGGCGGTGACCATTGACGACGCAGTTCGTGCCGAACAGGCGCAGCTAGCGAGTATTCAACATCTGACAGTGGATGCACCGGCGATGACAGCGCTAAGTGAATTGCCATCACCTATTGTTCAGCGCTTGAGTGCAGATGAAGTTGGTGATGAGGTGGTTTACCGCGTTGCCGGCGATCATTTCTTATTGGTTGAATATGGCCCACAGGAATTGGATATTCGCCTGCGCTTTCGGGCCCACGCCTTAATGCAGCACTTGCAGCAAAACGCGGTGGCGGGTGTGCGGGAAATGACACCGGGCATTCGCTCATTGCAATTGCATTATGATTCTCAAACTATTTCCTTGGCGGATTTACTCGCGGTATTAGCCGAGGCGGAGACGTATCTGTCTACCCAGTTAGAACAACTCAATGTACCGTCGCGCACGGTGTATTTACCGCTGAGTTGGGACGACGAAGCCTGTCGCCAAGCCATTGCAAAATACCAGCAGTCGGTGCGTCAAAACGCGCCCTGGTGTCCAAGTAATTTGGAATTCATTCGTCGTATAAACGGTTTGGAAAGTATTGAGGCCGTAAAAGACATCGTGTTTGATGCCGCCTATTTGGTAATGGGGTTGGGGGATGTGTATTTGGGCGCGCCGGTGGCTACGCCGGTAGATCCGCGTCATCGCCTAGTCACCACAAAATACAATCCGGCGCGAACCTGGACGGCGGAAAACTCGGTGGGTATTGGCGGTTCCTATCTCTGTGTGTATGGCATGGAGGGGCCGGGCGGCTATCAATTTATTGGTAGAACCCTGCAAATGTGGAACCGCTACCGCCGCACTAAGGAGTTTACCGAGCCGTATTTGCTGCGCTTCTTTGATCAGATTCGTTTCTACGAAGTTAGTCAGGACGAATTACTGCAAATCCGCAATGATTTTCCCTTGGGTAAATACTCTCTGCGCATTGAAGAGGGTGAATTTTCGCTGGCGGATTATCAACAAATGCTGGCTGATAATGCTTCAGAAATTGCCAGTCACACTGAAAAGCGCGAGCAGGCCTTTGCGGAAGAGTTGGCGCGTTGGCATGCCGATGGCCAATTCCATTATGAAGCCCCTGAGATTGATGACGCCGCTGATGAGGTGAGCTTGCAAGAGGGTGAAATTCCCGTGGATAGCTCGGTGGCTGGCAGTGTTTGGCAATTGCTCGTGAAGGAGGGTGATGTGGTAGAGATTGGCCAGCCGCTACTACTGTTGGAATCAATGAAGATGGAAATTGCTGTGTTTGCACCGCAGGCCGGACGAGTTAAAAAACAATTATTGCGCGAGGGTGCGCGAGTAAGTGCTGGCCAGTCGGTACTGATTTTGGAGGAACTAGTATGAATCTTTCATTGACTGAATTACGTGGGGCTTACGCGAAGAATAAGGTGACGCCGCGCGAAGTGATGGCGATGGTTGCTGAGCGTTGTGAACAGCATCGAGACCATAATATTTGGATTCATCAGCTCACGGCGGCGGAGTTAGAGCCTTATTTACAGCGTTTGGAAACTAGCTCAGCGGATGCCTTGCCCCTATACGGTATTCCCTTTGCGATAAAAGATAATATCGATTTGGCTGGCGTACCTACAACGGCGGCCTGCGACGCTTTTGCTTATACGCCAGAGCGTTCAGCCTTTGTTGTGCAGCGCTTAATTGATGCGGGCGCGATTCCAGTTGGCAAAACCAATCTCGATCAATTTGCGACCGGCTTGGTGGGTACGCGCTCACCGTGGGGAGCCTGTAAAAACAGTTTTGACCCCAGCATGATTAGCGGTGGTTCCAGTGCGGGTTCGGCGGTGTCGGTGGCATTGGGCATGGCGAGCTTTTCACTGGGCACAGATACCGCAGGTTCTGGCCGCGTACCGGCCTGCTTTAATAATTTAGTCGGTGTGAAACCCAGCATCGGACTACTGTCTGCCAGCGGCATGCTACCGGCTTGCCGATCATTGGATTGCATTACGATCTTTGCCCTGCAGTGTGATGACGCTAACGCGATCTTGGCCATTGCCGAGGGTGAAGACGCAAGCGATGCCTATAGTCGCAGCAATCCCTTTGCTAATAGCGCGCGGCACTATGGTCAGTGGCAGGGGCCGTTGCGCATCGGCGTATTACCCGCAGAACAGCTATCGTTTTTTGGCCATGAGGCTTATGCCCAGTGTTATCAGCGCTCATTGGCGGCTATCGCCGCCAGTGGTGTCGAGCTTGTGGAGGTCGACTTTGCGCCCTTTATTGAGGCAGCACGTTTATTGTACGAAGGCCCGTGGGTGGCAGAGCGATACATCGCAACTTCGCCACTTATTCAAAAACGTCCAGAGGCATTGCTAGATGTCACCCGCACCATCATTTCGGCGGGTGAAAGAGGTTCTGCGGTAGAGGCGTTTAGGGCGCAGTATCGTCTAAAAGCTTTGCGCAAAGCAGCAACAACGGTATTAGAAAGTGTTGATTGCTTGCTCACACCTACTGCGGGTAGGCCGTATGCCATCGACGAGGTGAATCAGGACCCAATTACCTTGAATAGTAATTTGGGCTACTACACCAACTATATGAACTTATTTGATTTGGCTGGGGTGGCGGTGCCGACGGGATTCACTGACAGCGGATTCCCCTTTGGCCTCACTCTGGTTGGTGAAGCCTTCACTGATCGACGTTTGCTGTCGGTTGCGAACTACCTACAGCAATTATTTAAATTGCCACTAGGTAAAGATCAGTCTGACTATCAAGCATTGAGTACCGCGCCGATTAAAAATCAGCAGCGTATTGCTGTTGCGGTGTGCGGTGCGCATTTACAGGGCCAGCCTTTAAATTGGCAATTAACTGAACGCGGCGCTTATTTAGTTTCAAAAACACTATCGACGCCGAATTACCAACTTTACGCCTTGGCTGGTGGCCCGCCGTTTAGGCCGGGTATGGTCATTGCATCGCAAGGCCAAGGCTGCGCGATAGAGGTCGAGGTGTGGTCAGTGCCTGCTAGCGAGTTTGGCAGTTTTGTTGCCGGCATTCCTGCGCCCTTGGGTATCGGCAAAGTCAGCTTGCAGGATGGCAGTGTGGTGAGCGGCTTTATATGTGAGGCATCCGGCTTGGCCGGTGCTGAAGACATTAGCCATTTTGGCGGGTGGCGCAAATATCTGGCAGCAAAGTAAACCTTGCTGCCGGCGAGTATTTAAACATGGTCTGATTGCCGGCAGAGATCCCGTCTAAGTAGGGCTGGCTAGTTTTGAATGGTACGTTTGATCATAGAACAGTAGGCTGGGTCTCGCGATAGCGAGACCCAGGAGTCAATGTAGGCGCCGCATCAATATTGAGTATCTCAAGCTATGAGCTGTTGCTGAAGAATGATAAAAACAATGTCGTTGCTATAGCCTACTGACTGAGTGCATCAAGGGGGCTACTCGTGCCTGCATAATGACGACCAAGTACGTGGGTATAAATTTGCGTTGTGCTGACGTCGTTGTGGCCCAGTAACTCTTGAACCGTTCTAATGTCAGTGCCTGCCGCCAGCATGTGGGTCGCAAAAGAATGCCGAAAGGTGTGACAGTTTACCCGCTTACGCGTAACGTCTGCTTGCTGTACGGCAGGCTTCAAAAAACGCCGAACAACAGTCTCATGGAGGTGATGTCGACAAAGCGTGCCTGTCATCGGGTGGTTACAGAGACTAGATGATGGAAATATAAACGCCCATGCGTCGCTTTTGTAGGCATTGGGATACTTTCGGGATAAGGCAGGAGGCACTGAGCAACCTATGCCATGCAAGTTGTCTTCACGCTGGCGAGATATACCCTGTTCAATGGCTTCTTTAAGATTGTTTAACGCTGACTCTCCTATCAGAGTTTGTCGATCTTTACGCCCTTTGCCATCGTGGATCGTTAAGGCTCGGCGCTGTAAGTCGACATCTTTAACGCGTATTCGTAAACACTCACTGACTCTCAACCCGCTGCCATAGAGCAGCATAATGATAAGTTGGTTTCGGCCAGTTAGCTGATCGATTATACGAGCGACTTCGGAAGCCGATAGCACGGTTGGAAGGGTGCGTTGTTTTGTCGCAAGAGAAAAGTCTAGCTCACCCAAAGGCATGTTAAGGGCTTTGTGATACATAAAGACTAGAGAGTTGAGTGCAACCTTTTGGGTATTTACTGCCACATGACGGTCATTGGCCAACATAGACAAGAATGATTTTACTTCGTCTTGGCCGGCATCTTTTGGATGCCGCTTATTAATGAAATATATGTACTGCCTAATCCAGTGAAGATAAGTTTTCTCGGTTCTAATACTGTAGCCACGTAGACGCATTTCACGGCGTAGAGATTCTAAAAATGGGCTAGACATATCAAAACACTCCTTGTCTCGAATGCTGTTCAAATATACAGTATATTTTTGCGTCGTCAAGTATTATGCTCGGTTTGCAAAAATAGAAGCGCACGCTTTGTCGGCAACGACTTGAATGTGTTCTAGAAAAATCAATCACATAGGAAGTGAGAACAATAAATATGGGGACACTACAAACCGCACATGCGTGCGTGCACGCTTTCCCAATCCCCTATCACGGGGCGTTTTCATTTTCTTTTTATAAATTAGCGACTTGCGTCGTGTTGTGTAAAAACACATTCTCGGCAAACCGAGCGCGCTTGTTATACAAATGTTCGATGTTATATCAAGCCCAAATTTTCTTGTCACACGAATAAGGCTGTATAAATAAACAGTATATAGGCGGAGGGACTTATGGCAAGAAAAACTAATAAGGAAGTTGACGAGATGGCCTCTCAGTCTTACCGTAAAAGCAACCGCGGGGCGCGAAGAACAAGTCGTGATTTGTTGCTTCAGACCCCGCGGTTGCTTTTACGTAAAGCCCTCTCTCATCGCGGTAATAATTTCTTTTTGTGCTCGCTACAATTCAGGCGCTTTGCTTTACTGGAGCAAACAACATTACGGTGTGTTTCCTGCTGTAATAGCGCCACATCGAACAAGGCCTTGATCGAGATATTCGAAAAGCACGAATACTCGATAAGTTGTCGTTATG